>MOEB01000056.1 GCA_001939945.1 Aerophototrophica crusticola
TCAACGACCGCTTCGGCCACGCCGCCGCCGCGGTGCCGCTGAGCGCCAGCGTCGGGGTGGCCTGCTGGCGGCCCGGCGACGAGGCCCCGGGCCAGGTGCTCCACCGCGCGGACCAGGCGCTCTACGGGGCGAAGCGCGCCGGCCGCGACCAGGTGGTGCTGGAGGACGCCTGACCCGGGCGCCAAGTATATCCACACGCCGCGGCGGGACTTGCCACTGGAAACGGGCGTTCCCCGTGGTGCCGGACAAGTAATGCCGGGCAGGCCAAAGTAACGCAAATGCCTTAAGGCAGGTGCCCGACTATCGCCGCGGCGCCGATGCTGGCTAACATGGCCCCCACAACGCTTCTGTTCGGGCTGGCTGCGATGGCGGCCCGCCTTCTTCGGGAGAGGCACGCCATGTCGATGAGCCAGCAGGATGTCATGGAAGATCTCGCCTATGCCGAAGCCGAGGGGCCGGCGGACATGTGGGGCGAGGACGAGTCCGATTACATGGGCGGGCCGTCCGACAACTTCGGCGAGGACGATTGGGAGTCGGCCGACGACTACGAGTCCGGCCCCATGGGCGAGGACGACTATGAGGCCGACGAGGCCGACGAGTTCCTGGGCAAGGCCCTGGGCAGCCTGCTGGGGGCGGAGGACGAGGACGAGTTCCTGGGCAAGCTGTTCAGCGGCGCCAAGAAGCTGATCAGCAAGGCCGCCCCCATCGTGGGCAAGCTGGCCCGCGGCGCCGCCCCGATCCTGTCCATGATCCCGCACCCGGCGGCGCAGATCGGGTCGCAGGTGGCCAACGCGCTGGGCAAGCTCCGCGCCGAGGGCGCCAGCACCGAGGACGCGCTGGAGGCGGTGGCGGAGATCGCCGTGCGCGACCCGCGGGCCCTGCCCGTGGTCGCCGGGCTGGCCGCCCGCTCGGTCATCAAGGGCCGCGGCGCGTCCATGCCGCAGGCCCAGCGCCAGCAGGTGGCCAAGGCCATGACCCGGGCCGCCACCACCCTGGTGCGCAGCGGCGGGCCCAAGGCGATCCGCGCCTTGCCGAAGATCGCCAAGAGCGTGCGCCGCACCGCCGCCGCCCAGGGCACGCCCGTGGCCATGCAGCCCCGGGTCGTCGCCAACACCGCCGCCAAGGTGGCGCAGAACCCCGGCCTGATGCGCCGCCTCAGCGCGCCGTCGCCCACCGGCCAGCGCCTTGCCCGCCGGGTCGCCAACGGCGGCGGCGGGGGCGGGGGCTGGGGGGAGGGCGGCCGCACCATCAGCGTGCCCGGCCCGGCCACCATCACCATCACCGTCGGCTGAGCCCCCCTGGGGGGACGAGGTGTGCGATGCCTGCCAAGCCACGGGCGCGCGACAGCCAAGCGGACGTGCGCGCCTTCCTCCTGACCAAGGCCCGGGGCCTCTCGGGCCGGACCACCGCCCTGCGCCGGCTGACGCCGGGGTCCGTGGGGCTGCGCCGGGAAGACCTGCGCTACGCGCCGGGCGCCGAGCATTTCCGCGCCGCGAACCGGCGGCTGGCCGCCATCGACCGGCAGGTGCGGGCGCGGCTGCGGCAGTTGCGCGCCAGCACCGACGCCGCCTGCTGCGACGCCTACCTGGACGGCATGGCCATGGTGGAGCGGGAGCTGGACCGGGCACGGCGGGCCTTCGGCCTGTTCTTCGAGGTGTTCGCCCAGCGGGGCACCGGCTTCGCCCGGGCCCTGGCCGCCCATGACGCCGTGGCCCGCGACTGCTACGCCGCGGTGCGGGCGGCGGCCCCCAGCATCTTCGCCGGGCCGCTGGTGCCGCCGCTCACCTACCTGGAGCACGGCTACTCCCCGGCGACCATGCGGCGGGGGGTGACCCTGTCGCGCCTGCTGGGGGAGACCAACCCCTTCCCCCTTATCCGCATCCCCTTCGACCGGGACCAGCCCTGGCAGGCCGTCTTCCTGCACGAGGTGGCGCACAACCTGCAGGCCGATTTGGGCCTCTGGGTGGAGAACCGGGACGCGGTGGTCCAGCGCCTGGCCGAGATGCGCGCCAGCGACCGGGCCATCAGCATCTTCGGCCGCTGGCAGAAGGAGATCTTCGCCGACCTGGCGGCCCTGCTGCTGGGCGGCCCGGCGGCGGCCTGGGGGATGGCGGAGTTCCTGGCCCACCCGGCGGACAAGGTGATGACCTACCGCCCCGGCGGCGCCCACCCCACCGGCTACCTGCGCACGCTGGTCCTCGCCACCATGCTGGAGCGCATGGGCTTCCCGGAGGAGGGGCGGCGGCTGGAACGGGTCTGGCGCCGGCTGTACGACCCCGCCCGCGGCCACCGCATCCCCGCCGACCTGCTGCGCGAGGCCCCGCGGCTGGTGCCCGCCGTGGTGGACGAGATCGCCTACCAGCCGCGGCGGGCCTTGGCGGAACGGGCCCTGGCCACGGTGATCCCGTTCGGCCGCGGTGACCAGGCCAGGATACGCCGGGCCGGGCTGCTGCTGCGCCACGGGCGCCCTGCCCCGGACCTGCCGCCCCGCCACCTGGTGTGCGCCGCCCGCTACGCCATCGAGGCGGGCGCCGACCTGCCCGGGCTGCACATCGCGCTGCTGACCCGCCTGGCCCCGGCCGACGGGCCCGCCGCCAAACCCCTTGCCGCATGAGGACGCGCATGCTCGACCCCCATGACCCCTCCGGCGGCCCCTTGCCCGACCTCGGCAGGACCCGCAGCCCGGCCGCCATCCGGGTGGACAACCTGATCCGCCAGCGCCTGCGCATCGGCGACCCCCGCGACCCCGCGTCGGTGGCCGAGGGCCTGCGCAAGCTGTTCCCCGGCGAGGCCCGGGCCCAGGACCTGGAGTCCACCGGCCTGGCGGCGCTGCCGGCCGGCTATGGGCGGGGCGGCCCGCGCGTGGCGGAGTCCGCCGCCACGGGGGCGGAGCTGGCCCAGGCGGCGGCGGACGTGGACCGCGACCTGCAGGCGCTGGCCGCCGACCACCGGCTGAAGGACATCTCGGCGGAGCTGCAGGGCTGGGGCCAGGCGATCCGGCCGGTGATCGCCGACGGCGCGTCGGCCGCCCGCCTCGCCCTGGACCCCCGCGCCCGGGACCGGGTCTTCGCGGCCCGGCGCCAGCTGGGGGACTATGCCCGCCTGGCGCGGTTCGTCGGCGCGCTGACCGCGACGATGAACGGCTCCTACCGCAAGCTGGCCAAGAGCCTGGACGAGGTGGCGGGCCTGCTGCTGGTCCTGGCGGGGGAATCCCTGGCCGGGTCGGGCCTGGGCGGCGGCCGGTTCCTGCTGTCGGTCCCGGCCAGCGAGCTGCAGGCCCGGCGGGACAGCGTCCTCTCCGCCCTGCGCACCCTCCAGGGCACGGTGGACGTGCCCGCCGCCCAGGACCAGTGGCCCTGGGGCCTGCACGGCCTGCGCGAGGTGCTGCGCCTGCTGGAGGCCAGCGGCCACCTGGACCTGCGCGCCCTGCTGGAGGAGTCCGTGCTGGGCGGGCTGATGGACCAGCTGATCGAGCGGGCGGGCCAGAGCAACGTGCTGGGCCTGCGCGCCCTGGGCGCCACCGCCGACCTGGCGCTGCACCGGCTGCACCGGCTGCTGCACATGGTGGACCGGCAGGTGAACCCGCAGTCCCCGGCGGTGACCGGGTTCCTGAAGTCCATCCAGCTGTTCCTGGACGCCTTCCGGGCCAGCCGCAGCGGCTACAGGCTGCTGTTCGTGGGCCGGGCGCCCATCGCCTTCTACGGGCTGGGCGGCATCGGCGGGCCGGACACGGCCACCCAGCGCCTGCTGGGCCTGGTCATCGCCCGCGGCCGCCTGGCCGAGCACCTGGACTGCTACCTGGGCTGCGAGTGCTGCGAGGACGAGGTGGTCTGCCAGGTGATCCTGGACAAGCTGCTGTACGACACGGACCGCGCCATCGACCTGTACGTGCTGGGCAGCGACCCGGACGGCAACGGCGAGCCGGAATGGCGGGCCGCCGCCTTCGGGCACCTGGTGCACGCCTTCATGACCCGGTTCGAGCAGGGCGGCGGCTGCCTGGGCAAGGGCTGCACCACGGGGCTGAAGGCGCCCAAGACCGGGCTGGAGCCCACCTTGCTGGAGGTGCGCCGCCTGCTGCTGGAGGACAAGGGCACCACCCCCAACACCCTGGACCCCGCCGTGGGCGGGGCCTCGGCCCAGCTCGCGGCGCAGCGCCTGGGCTGGGTGACGGGGGAGCTGTGCATGCAGAAGCTGGCGGACGAGCGGCTGCCCAGCCTGCTGGCCACCCTGGCCCCCGGCTGCGTGCCGGGCACCCTGGCGCTGGCCCGGCTGTCGGCCCTGCTGGACACGGCCATCGCCGCCCTGAACGGCAGCCCGTGCGCCGAGGTGGTGGTGGACGTGCCGCCCACGCCCGAGTCCTCCCTCCGGTTCTTCGGCCGGCTCTACGACGACGTCTACGGCAACAACCCCTGACCCGGCCGTGCCGCCGGCGCCGAGGAGACATGCCATGCCCAGTCCCATGCAATCCCTGAGCGGGGTCCCGCGCTTCCTGTCCGCGCTGGCGGACATCGCCGACCTGGCCAAGGTCGCCCTGGCCCGCGAGGTGCTGGGGGCGGACGCCGCCTCCCTCTATGCCGCGACGCAGGTGAAGGTCCTGGTGCACTTCGCCGACCCGGCCGCCGCGGCGGCCCTGGCGGAGCGGCTGCGCCAGGCCATGGCGCGGGCGGGGGAGGCGCAGCTGGCCTACCGGGACGGTGTGCTCGACCTCTACGAGCTGGTGGCGCGGGCGCCGGTGCCCACGGCCGCCCGCTACGACGACCCGGACCTGCCCTTCGACTGCCTGGCGGTGGAGGAGGCCTGGCACCGGGTCACGGCCATCCAGGGGGAATGGACCCTGGCCATGGCGGCGGCGGTCTCCGTGGCGCAGGAGCTGCGCGCCGCCATCCGGGAACAGGCCGTCTGCCCGCCCCACCCCTGCGCCCTCGTCCCCGACGGCCAGGGCCGGGTGGGCAGGGCGGGGCTGGCCACCCAGGCGCGCGCCCGGCGGGCCAGCCTGGCGCGGCAGGCCATCGGGTTGTGGGCGGCCCAGAGGGTCCGGCGCGACGCCTCCCCGACCGTGCCTGCCGAACAGCCGGCGACCACGGACAGGCCCGCCGACACCGGCACGGACACGGCGCCCGACGACCGGCGGAACCGGCGGGGCAAGGGCTCGGCGGCGACCAGCGGGTAGGTTCCTGTGGCCGTTGATCGTTGACGATCAACGGCCCCCTCAGGCGCCGGGCGGGCGCATCCGCGCCCTTGGCTTGCGCGGGCACGGGCCCGCGGGCCGGCGGTCGCCGGCCACCAGGCGGCACGAGCCGGGGGCTCATGCCGCTGGTATCGGGCCCAGGACAGGGCCGTGGGGGCTTCAAAGCGGCGAGGACGGCGATGGCATACGATACATTCGAAACCATCCAGCGCTTCTGGCAGCGGTTCGCCCGCGAGGAGTTGGAGGGCCTGCCGCTGGAGGAGCGCCGGCGCGTCGCGGCCGAGCTGGAATCCCGCTTCGGGGCCCTGACCCAGGACGCGGCGGGCGACGGGCAGCAGGCCTTCGCGGACCTGGTGGGGCTGGGCCCCCGCGGCCCCGTGCCCTTCGGGGAGGTGGCCTGGCCGCGCCTGGCCGCCGACTTCGACGAGGCGGTGGTGCCGAGCCAGATCCACGCCGCCGCCGAGCTGTACTTCATCTGCATGCATGAGCGCATGGGCGTGTTCCGGGTGGCGGAGGTGCTGCGCCGGCTGTTCCGCGAGGGCCGCATGCGCATCCAGCGCGGCCCCGGCGCCCGCGGCCTGTACCTGCTGGAGAAGTGGCAGCCACTGCGCTATGGCGCGCGGGACCGGATGGTCGCCTACAAGCGGGTGTTCAACTACGGCCGCGCGCCGCGGCCGCCCGGCGCCATCGTCAACCTGAACTTCCACTACCAGTTCGTGGCGCTGATGTCGTCCCTGGCCCAGTTCTTCCGGGACCAGACCATCGGCGAGGTGATCCGCGGCAGCCAGACCCTGGACCAGCGGCCCTTCGGCACCCTGGCGACCGTGCAGCGCCTGGCCACGGACCTGCGCTACGCCCTGGACCGGTCCAGCTACGGCAACATCGTCGCCCTGACGCAGGAGACGGGGCTGCACCTGAAGCAGCTGCTGGACCTGTTCGACACGCCGGACATCAAGCGGTCCTTCGACGCCAACAACAAGTGGGACGTGATCGAGCAGGTGATGAACCGGCACCTGAGCGGGGCGCGGGAGCTGTCCCAGCGGGCCAAGATGGCCGAGGCCGGCCGCCGCGTGCTGCTGTATGTGGCCGGCGGGGCGTTCGACACGCTGGACGACCCGCAGCTCTTCAACGCCGAGGCCCAGTCCGTGGGCGCCAGCGCCGAGGCCTGGATCGCCGCCTACCGGCTGACGGAGGAGGGGCGCCGCTTCCCGGGCGTGTCGGAGAACCTGCGCTGGGCGGTGGGGCTGCCGCCGGGCGAGGCCCGGATGAGCCCGGTGTGAGGGGACCGCGGGTGGAGGGACGACCATGCTCGCGACGGCGGCCGGGGCGAGGATCGAGACGGCGGCGCCCTGCGTCCTGGACGTGGGCCTGTCGCTGGGGCCGGGCGGGCTGCACTGGGCGCTGGCCCTGGCCCGGGTGGTGCCGGTGTGGCTGCCCCAGGCCCATTGGAGCATCGTGGACGACCCGGGCTTCTTCGGCCGCGACCCGCGCCTCCTGTCCTGGCTGACCGGCCTGCCGCCCGGCGGCGGCGCCGAGCAGGCCTTCGCCGCCGCGGTGCAGGGCTGGCGCGACGCCCGCGACGCCCTGGGCCTGGAAAGCCGCGAGGCCCTGTACTGGCATTACTGCGGCAAGGACGGGTCGGTGCTGCCCAAGGACGGCGACGCCACCGTGGTGGAGCGGATCGAGGCCCTGGCCGCCGGCTGCGACGGGCGCCGCGCCCCGGCGGAGGGGGCCTGCGACGCGGTCGCCGACAGCGCGCGGGACGCCGTGGCCATCGCCGCCGCGCTGGCCTGCCCTCACCCGGTGATCCTGTCGCCCCTGGGGGCCGGGGACCCGGCGCCCGGCCCGGCCCGCTACCTGGCCTCGTTGGGCGTGCCGTGCCCGCAGGTGACCGAGCCCGGCATGCTGGCCCTGTTCCGCGACCCGCTGCTGTCGGCCATGGCCCGCAGCGGGCTGGCCATCCCGGTGGCCAGCCGCCGCCTGCGCCTGGCGGTGGTGGCCGTGGCGGCGCCGCGGGTGAGCGGCAGCCCCCTGGGGCGGGAGGAGGACCTGGACTGGCGCTCCGGCCCCAGCGAGGAGGAAGCCGCGCTGTGGGACGACGCCTCGGCCATCTGGTGGGAGATCCCGTGATGCGCGCCATGCACGACCCGGGGGAGGACTGGCCGGAACCCCCCTGCGCCAAGGGCTGCGGCTGCCGGCGCTGCGGCGCCGGGGACCTGGACCGCATCGTCGGCCGGGAGCTGAGCGTGGCGCTGCGCCACGCCCAGGACCGGTTCGCGGAGGCCGGCGCCGGGGCGGAGGGGGCGGGGCCGATCGTGCGCTACGGGCGGCGCATGCCCCTGCCGGACTTCCTGGCCAGCGGGGACGGCCGGTACAAGGACCCCGGCCTGCAATGGAACTACCGCTTCTACCTGAAGGGGGACAACCGGCCCCTCTATGTCGGCAAGGCGGGGCGGGTGCAGGGGGGCCTGCGGGGGCGCATCCTGCGCCACCTGCGGGAGGGGACCAGGCGGCCCGGCATCAGGACGGCGAAGGACGCGGTGGACGCCGCCATCCGGCACCGCCGCGCGCCGAAACTGCCGGGCGAGGGGGACTCCCGCCTGCTGGACGACATCATCGCGTCCCTCGGCACGGGCGCCTTCGACTTCCAGGCGGGCGACGTGGTGGTGCGGCGCGGCGGGCCCGGCGCCCCGGCCTTCGCCCCCGCCCCGCGGGGCGCCGCCCTGATGACGGAGCGCCTGGCGATCTACGGCGGCAACGCCCGCATCAACCGGCCCGACCGCGTCGAGGACGAGGGGAGCGCGGAGGCGGCGCTGGACGCCGCGGTCCTGGAGGAGATCGGACGATGAGGACCGGGCCCGACGACCCCGAGGGCGACGGCTGGCAGGAGCCGCTGGACCGCATGGTGCTGGTCGTGCTGGCGGAGGCGGGCTCCCGGCCACGCGCCCGGCCGGCGGCGGCGCAGGCCGCGGCACCCCCCGCCGACCCGGTTGAGGCCTTCATCGGCGAGGCCGCCGCCTTCCTGCGCGGGCGGCCCGACGCGAGGGCGCTGCTGGGCCGGCTGGCCGCCATGCTGCCCGGCGCGCCGGGCGTGGACGTAGGCACGGGCGCGGCACCGGGCGGGCCCGGGCCGGAGGGGGCGTGACATGCCGGACCTGGAGCCCCTCGACGGCCTGCTCGACCCGGCCCTGATCGGGCCCCTGGACGGCCGGGTGCAGGAGATCCGGACCACGCGGTTCCCCTGGAACACCATCGTCCATTTGTGCCGCGACTTCGGCGACGGCGCCTGCTCCGGCTGCAGCGGGATCATGATCGGCCCGACGCGGGTGCTGACGGCGGCCCACTGCCTGTGGAGCGCGGCCCGCAAGGCGGCACCCGCCCGCATCCTGGTGATGCCGGGGCGGCGCGACCGCAAGACCCTGCCCTATGGCGCCGTGCCCGCCCGGGACTGGTGGGTGCCCGCGGGCTTCGTGGAGGGCCGCTCCCCGGCCTGGGACTGGGGCCTGGTGCGGCTAGGGCGGGCGGTGCCCGGCATCGACCGCTTCGCCCGGCTGATGCCGCTGGGCGACGCCGGGCTGCGCCGCCTGCAAGAGGGCGCCCGGGTGACGGTCGCCGGCTACCCGTCCGACCGGCCGCTGGGCACCATGTGGCGCCATGCCGAGCGCGTCGTCGCCTTCGACGGGCGGCGGCTGTACCACACGGTGGACACCTGCCCCGGCCACAGCGGCAGCGCGATCCTGGCGGACTTCGGGGGCGAGCCCGGCATCGTCGGCGTGCATACCGCCGGCCTGCTGGACCCGGAGGGGCGGTCGCACGGCTGCAAGCGCGGCAGCATCCTCGCCCCGCCCGGCAGCCGGAACAGCGGCGTCCGGCTGCTGCCCTCCGTCGTGGCCGCCCTGCGCGACCCGTCGCTGCCCCGCCCCGGGCCGGCGCGGATGGTGCGGTTCCCGTGACCGCCCGGGCCGCGGCTCCGCCCGCCTATGGCTGGGCGCAAGCCTATGACCGGCTGCTGGGCCGGGCCGGGTTCGGCCATGTCTGGCCGGCCTTCCTGCGCGCCGCCCGCCGCTTCCGGCTGGCCCCCGACAGCGTCGCCGACCTGGGCTGCGGCACCGGGCTGTTCCTGGAGGCGGTGGCGGACCGCTGGCCGGCGGCGCGCCTGGTGGGGGTCGACCTCTCCCCCGCCATGCTGGAGGCGGCGGGGCGGCGGCTGGCCGGGCGGCGCGCCACGCTGGTCCGCGGGGACATCCGCCACGTCCGGTTAAGCCGCCCGGTGAGCCTGGTCACGTGCAATTTCGATACGGTGAACTATCTCACCCGTCAGGACGATATCCAAGAAATGGTAAATCGGCTGCGAGAAAATCTCTGCCATGGTGGGCATCTTATATTTGATTTGATCTGCTGGACGGCTGGCCCGATCATGCCCGCCTTGGTACAGGACATCCGCCTGCCGACTTTCCGGGGCAAGTGGCTTATCGCCCCTTTCCCGGACAACCAGGGGAGCCGGGTCGTGATGCTGAACCGACAATGGACCGGGACGGGCTGGCACGCCTGGCGGGAAAGCCACGTCCAGCGCTGGTGGCCGATCGGGACGATCACCCGCCACCTGCGCGCGGCGGGGCTGGGGCCGCTGGCCGTCACGCCGGTGGTGCCCGGCGCCCGGGGCACGCCGGCGGCGCGCTGGGTCCAGGTCGTGGCCTTGCGGGAGTGAGCCATGCACGACATGACCTCCCTGGCCCCGCCGCGCACGGGCGCCGACGCGGCCCCGCCGGCCCCGGACGGCGGGCCCCGCGTGTCCTTCCTGATCGGCGGCACGGTCTGCCTGGTGGTGGCGGCCGGGGAGGAGGGGCCGGGCGACGGGGCCGAGTGCGTCGGCCACCTGGAGCTGCACGCGCGGCGGTACCGGGTGCTGGCCGTCCCGGCGGAACCGCCGGCCCCCTGCCTGCTGGACCTGCTCACCCCGCGGGAGCTGGAGATCGCCCTGCTGGTGGCCAGCGGCCAGGACTGCAAGTCGGCGGCCCGGCAGCTGCGCATCAGCTTCCACACGGTGCGGGTCCACATGGGGCGGATCTACTGCAAGCTGGGACTGCACAAGCAGACGGAGCTGGCGTCCCTGATCTCCTCCCGCCTCGGCACCCAGGTCCCGCCGGGCGGCGGCTAGGCCCGCTTCCCGGTGACCCGGAACAAGCCCTACCCCCCGGCGGCGGCGGGGAACCAGCGCCGGCCGAGCCAGAGGGAGAGCTGGACCAGCAGGACCAGCACCGGCACCTCCACCAGCGGGCCGATCACGGCGGCGAAGGCCACCGGCGACGCCAGCCCGAAGGCCGCGATGGCCACGGCGATGGCCAGCTCGAAATTGTTGCCCGCGGCGGTGAAGGCCACGGCGGTGGTGCGGGGGTAGTCGGCCCGGATGAACCGCCCCATGGCGAAGCTGACCAGGAACATGATGAGGAAATACAGGGTCAGCGGCACGGCGATGGCCAGCGCGTCCAGCGGCAGCCGGACCACGTCGCCGCCCTTCAGGCTGAACATGGCCACGATGGTGAACAGCAGGGCGCCCAGGGTGATGGGGGAGATGCGGGGCAGGAACCGGTCCCGGTACCAGTCCTCCCCCCTGCGGGCCACCAGCACCCGGCGGGTCAGGAACCCGGCGGCGAAGGGGATGCCCAGGTAGACCAGGACGGCCTGGGCGATGGTGGCGAAGCTGACGTCGATGACGCTGCCCTCCAGCCCGAACAGGGGCGGCAGCCAGGCCAGGAAGAACCAGGCGTAGACGGAGAAGAACAGCACCTGGAAGATGGAGTTGAAGGCCACCAGCCCGGCCACGTACTGGTTGTCGCCGCAGGCCAGCTGGTTCCAGACCAGCACCATGGCGATGCAGCGGGCCAGCCCGATCAGGATGACGCCCGTCATGTATTCCGGCTTGTCATGCAGGAACAGCACGGCCAGGGCGAACATCAGCACGGGCCCGATCAGCCAGTTCTGCACCAGCGACAGCAGCAGCACCCGCTTGTCGGCGAAGACCCTCGGCAGCTCCTCGTACCGGACCCGCGCCAGGGGCGGGTACATCATCAGGATCAGGCCGATGGCGATGGGGATGTTGGTCGTCCCCACCGACAGCCTGTCCAGGGCCGCCGGCAGCCCGGCGAACAGGGTGCCCAGGGCGATGCCCAGCCCCATGGCGGCAAAGATCCAGACGGTCAGGTAACGGTCCAGGAAGGACAGGCGCGGGCGCGCGGCTTGGCTGCTCATGGTGTTCCGCTTATGGCGACGGTCGGGGCCGGGGATCGCGGCGACGGGGTCACGCCATGCCGCCGGCCGGGGCACGGCCCATCTCCCGCAGGCGGTTCTGCAGGGTCAGCCGGTCCAGGGAGCGCATGGGCAGGTTGACGAACACGTCCAGCCGCCGCTCGATCATGCGGTAGACGTCGGCCGTGAAGGCCGCCCTCTCCGGGTCCGTGCCCTTGAAGGAGGACGGGTCGGGGAAGCCCCAATGGGCGGTCATGGGCTGCCCCGGCCAGGCCGGGCACACCTCCCCCGCCGCCGCGTCGCAGACGGTGAAGACGAAGTCCAGGGGCGGCGCCCCCTCCACCGCGAACTCGGCCCAGTCCTTGGAATAGAGGTCGTCGGTGCGGTAGTTCAGCCGCTTCAGCAGGTCCAGGACGAAGGGGTTCAGCCGGCCCGTCGGGTGGCTGCCGGCGCTGAAGGCCCGGAAGCGGCCCTGGCCCAGCCGGTTCAAGATGCACTCTGCCATCACGCTGCGGGCGCTGTTGTGGGTGCACAGGAACAGCACGTTGTACGGGCGGTCGGCCATGGGCAGGGTCCCCCTGGGGTCGGTGGCGTGGTGCGGTCAGTCGCGGCAGCCGGGCCCGCAGGCCGCCGCGGTCTCGGCGGGTGCGGCCAGGCCGGCGCAGATCTCGGGGCGGCCCTGGCAGCAATCCTCCATCAGGAAGGCCAGCAGCCGGCGGGTGCCCTCATAGTCGGTGGCGTAGTGGACGTTGCGCTGCACCCGCCAGGAGCGCAGCAGCCCCGCCCGCTCCAGGTGCGCGAGGTGGTGGGAGAGGGTGGAGGCGGGCACGCCCAGCGCCGCGGCGACGCCCCCCGCCGTGAGGCCGCCGGGCCCGGCCTGGACCAGCAGGCGGAAGGCCGCCAGCCGGGTTTCCTGGGCAAGGGCGCCGAACGCCTCCGTGGCCTGTCTGTTTTCCATGTTTCCAGGATTGTCGAATTCTCGATCCGTGTCAACCGGCCCTGCGACCGTTTGTCTTGCGTGCCGCTGCCGGGGCCGCTACCTTGCCGCCAGACCGCCCGTGCGGGAGAGGGCGGCCGACCCGGCGACGGGGCCGGCCGCCGCCGAAGGAGCAACCGCCCCGGAACCTCTCAGGCACAAGGGACCGTATGGGCGGCCATATCCCGGAGAGCGGCGCCGACGCGCGCCCGCCGAAGGAGAAAGCGCCGGGCCCGTGGCGGGCGGGGCGCGAAACTCTCAGGCACCATGACGGGAGGGGCATGCGGGACCGCCCGGGTCGGGCGGGGAAGGGAAGCATGCCCAAGGTCGCCGTCATCGGCGCCGGTATCGCCGGCGTCACCACCGCCTACCAGCTATTGGACTCAGGGGCCGAGGTCACGGTCATCGACCGCCACGCCCACCCGGCGATGGAGACCTCCTTCGCCAACGGGGGCCAGCTCTCCGCCTCGAACGCGGAGGTGTGGAACAGCTGGGGCCAGGTCTGGAAGGGCCTGAAATGGATGCTGCGGGCGGACGCGCCCCTGCTGCTGCGCCCGGCGCCCACCTGGCACAAGCTGAGTTGGCTGGCGGAGTTCCTGCGCGCCATCCCGCGCTATGAGCAGAACACCGTCACCACGGCACGCTTGGCCATCGAGGCCCGCGCCCACCTGCTGGACATGGCGGAGCGGGAAGGCATCGACTTCGACATGGTCCGGCGCGGCATCCTGCATGTCTACCGCGACAAGGCGGGCCTGGACCACGCCACCCGGGTGACGGCGCTGCTGCGCCAGGGCGGGCTGGAGCGCGACCCGGTGGGTCCGGCGGAGATCGCCGCCATCGAGCCCACCCTCGGCGGGGAGTTCGCGGGCGGGTTCTTCACGCCGTCGGACTTCACCGGCGACATCCGCAAGTACACGGCCGGGCTGGCCCGCGCCGTGCGGCGGCGGGGCGGCACCGTGCGGCTGGACACGGAGGTGCTGTCGGCGGCGGCCGACGGCGCCGGCGTGGAGCTGGGGCTGCGCCGCGACGGCGCCACGGGGCGGGAACGCTTCGACGCCGTGGTGGTCTGCGCCGGGGTGGGGTCCCGCCGGCTGGCGGCCCTGCTGGGGGACCGGGTCAACGTCTACCCGGTCAAGGGCTACTCCGTGACCGTGAACCTGCACGACGACGAGAGCCAGGCGGCGGCCCCCTGGGTCAGCCTGCTGGACGACGCGGCCAAGGTGGTGTCCAGCCGCCTGGGCCCCGGCCGTTTCCGCATCGCCGGCACGGCGGAGTTCGCGGGCGAGGACCGGGACATCCGTGACGCCCGCATCCGCCCCCTGGTGGCCTGGTGCCGCCGCCACTTCCCCGGGGTCAGCACAAGGGACGTGGTGCCCTGGGCGGGCCTGCGCCCCATGATGCCGGACATGCTGCCGCGGGTGATGCCGGGCCGCCGGCCGGGAGTCTTCTACAACACCGGCCACGGCCACCTCGGCTGGACCCTGTCCGCGGCGACCGCCCGCATGGCGGCCGACCTGGTGATGGGCCACGGGGCGGGCCGGCGCCTGCACCCGGTGGCGCCGGCCAAGGTGGCCTGAACGGCCGGCGGTATGGGGCGCAGCCTCATACCGCCGGAGGCCGGCGACTGCCGGCCCGCGGCCACATGGCCGCGTAAGCCAAGGGCGCGGATGCGCCCGCCCGGCGCCTGAGGGGCCGGAAACGAACAAAAATCCAGGGACGGGATTGCCATGCAGACGAGCGTGTTCGAGCTGTTCAAGCCGGGGGTCGGCCCTTCCAGCTCCCACACCATGGGGCCGATGACGGCGGCCTGCCGCTTCGCGCGGCTGCTGCGGGAGGGCGGGCTGCTGCCGCGGGTGGGGCGGGTGACCGTGTCGCTCTACGCCTCCCTCGCCCTCACCGGGAAGGGCCATGCCACCGACTCCGCCGCCATCGCGGGCCTCGCGGGGTGGGAGCCGGCCAGCGTGGACCCGGACGAGATGGTGGCGCTGGTGGAGGCCGTGCGGCGGGGGGAGGGGCTGCCGCTGGCCGGCGGCCCGGGCATCCCCTTCGACGCCGAACGGGACATCCTGTGGCGGGGCGGGGAGCGGCACCCCTTCCACCCCAACGCCGTCACCTTCGCCGCCCTGGACGCGGCTGGGGCGGAGCTGCTGGCCCGCACCTGGTTCTCCGTCGGCGGCGGCTTCGTGGTGGACGAGGACGAGGCCCGCGCCAACGCCGCCCCGCCGTCGCGGGAGGTGCCGCACCCCTTCGTGGACGCGGCCGACCTGCTGGCCCGCTGCGAGGCGAGGGGCCTGAGCATCGCCGACCTGATGCTGGAGAACGAGGCGGCGCTGCGGCCGGAGGCGGAGGTGCGGGCCGGCCTGGACCGCATCGCCGAGGCCATGGAGGCCTGCATCGACCGGGGCATCCGCCAGGCCGGGGTGCTGCCCGGGGGCCTGAACGTCCGCCGCCGGGCCCCGGCCCTGCACGCGGAGCTGGTGCGGCGGCAGGAGCGCATGCTGCGCGACCCCCTGTCGGCCCTGGACTGGATCAACCTGTGGGCCCTGGCGGTGAACGAGGAGAACGCCGCCGGCGGCCGGGTCGTCACCTCCCCCACCAACGGGGCGGCGGGGATCGTGCCGGCGGTGCTGCGCTATTACGACCGGTTCTGCGGCGGCACGCGGGAGGGGCGGCACGCCTTCCTGCTGACCGCCGGGGCCGTGGGGGCGCTGTACAAGCGCAACGCCTCCATCTCCGCCGCCGAGGTGGGCTGCCAGGGGGAGGTGGGGGTCGCCTGCTCCATGGCCGCCGCGGGGCTGGCGGCGGCGCAGGGCGGGACGAATGCCCAGATCGAGAACGCCGCCGAGATCGGCATGGAGCACAACCTCGGCCTCACCTGCGACCCGATCCGCGGGCTGGTGCAGATCCCCTGCATCGAGCGCAACGCCATGGGCGCGGTGAAGGCCATCGACGCCGCCCGTCTGGCTTTGATGGGCGACGGCACCCACCATGTCAGCCTGGACCGGGTGATCGAGACCATGCGGCGCACCGGCGCCGACATGAAGGAGCACTACAAGGAGACCTCCCTGGGCGGCCTGGCGGCGGAGGCCGGGGTGAGCGTCAACCTGCCGGAGTGCTGACCCGCCGCTGCCCGCCGGGATCCGGCTCCCGCCGGCGGGGGAACAGGGCGCGGCGGCCCGCTCAGCCCGGCTGGTACAGGGCCCGGGCCGCCTCCCGCAGGGCGGCCATGGCGGCGAGGTAGGGGACGGGGCCGAAGCTGACCCGGGCGACGCCCAGGACCGCCAACCGGGCCAGGTCGGGCGCGGGGCTGGCGACCATGACGTTCACCGGCAGCGGACTCGCCCCGCACACCCGCGCCACCAGCGCCTCGTCCGCCAGCCCGGGCACGAACAGGCCGGAGGCCCCGGCGTCGGCATAGGCCATGCCGACGCTGGCGACGCGGTTCCGCGGCGCGCAGGGGGAGCTGTCCTTCTTCTCCACCCTGACCCAGTTCGGCGCCCCCCTGTACGTGACCCTGGAGGAGGTGCGCATCGAGTGCATGTTCCCCAACGACCCGGCCACGGCCGCGCTGTGCGCCGCCTGGGCGGAGGGGTAGCCGGCGCCGCCGGTCAGGCCGCCGGGGCCGACGCCAGGCGCCAGGCCGGGTGGGGGGCCCAGGCGCGCGCCCAGGTCAGGAAGGCGGGGGCCGGCATCGGCCGCGCGATGGCGTAGCCCTGGGCCAGCTCGCAGCCCAGCCCCAGCAGGGTGGTGCCGTGCTCGGCTTTCTCCACCCCTTCGGCCACCACGGCGCGGCCCAGGCCGCGGGCCAGGACGATGATGCCCCGGACGATGGTCAAGTCCTCGGCGTTGTCGTCCAGGTGGCGGATGAAGGACTGGTCGATCTTCAGCGTGTCCACCGGCAGGTGGCGCAGGTAGGTCAGCGAGGAGTAGCCGGTGCCGAAGTCGTCCAGCGCGCCGCCCACCCCGAGGCGCCGGCAGGCGTCCAGGGTCAGCCTGGCGTGGGTGATGTCCTCGAGCGCCGCCGTCTCCACCACCTCGATCTGCAGCATGCGCGGCGGCACGGACGGGAACTCCGCCAGCATGGCCCCCAGGCGGGCCGGGAAGTCCGGCCGCAGCAGGTGCGGGGCGGCGATGTTCACGCTGACCGGGACCGGATGGCCCTCCGCCGCCCAGGCGGCGACCTGGGCCAGGGCGGCACGGATCACCCACTCGCCGACCTCGGCCTCCAGGTTGGCAGCCTCGATCAGCGGCAGGAACTCGTTGGGGGACAGGAAGCCCTGCTCCGGGTGGTTCCAGCGGATCAGCGCCTCGGCCCCGGCCACGGTGCCCAGGCGCATGTTGACCTTCGGCTGGTAGTGCAGCTCGAACTCGCCCGACCGCAGGGCGGCGCGGATGCGCTCCCGGTCGGGTTGGCCGGCGGCGTGGCGCGGCTGCCCCTCCGCGTCGTAAAGCCGGTAGCGGTTCCGCCCCTCGCCCTTGGCCTCGTACATGGCGTGGTCGGCGTGGCGCAGCAGCGTGTCGGGGTCGGCGTCGTCGTGGGGGTAGAGGGTGACGCCGACCGAGGCGGTGACGGACAGGGTCTCGTCCAGCTCGGGGATGCGGATGGGCTGGCGCACCGCCGCCAGCAGCCGGTTCAGGAAGATGTGGCATTCCTCCGGCCCGCCCAGGCCGGGCAGCAGCACGACGAACTCGTCCCCGCCCAGCCGGGCCAGGGTGTCCCCCGCCCGGATCACGCCGCCCATGCGCTGGGCCAGCTCCTGCAGCAGGATGTCGCCGATGTGGTGGCCGAAATGGTCGTTGATCGGCTTGAACCCGTCCAGGTCCAGGTAGCCCACGGCCACCGCCCGGCCGGTGCGCCGCGCCTGGGCCATCGCCTGCTCCATCCGGTCGGCCAGCAGGATGCGGTTGGGGAGCCCGGTCAGGGCGTCATGGTGGGCCATGCGCTGCAGGGCCAGCACCGCCTGGTTGCGGGCCTCCAGGAACTCGTTGAAGGCGTGGGCGACGGTGCGGATCTCCTCGCTGCCCTCCTCGCCCACGGGCCTCGCCTGTTCCCGCCGCCGCATCTGGGCCGCGCCCTCGCGCATCGCCGCCGCCAGCGCCATCAGCGGCCGCAGCAGGTGGTGGGCGGCGGCCCACAGCAGCGGGGCGGCCACCAGGACCAGCAGCAGGGTCGTGGCCACCATGCGCTGCTGGATCACGTGGATCGGCCTGAACGCCTCGTCGCTGGGGATCACCGATGCCAGGACCCAGCGGGTGGTCTCCAGCCGCTTGAACGTGAACAGCCCCTCCAGCCCCCGGCTGTTCACGCCTTCCCCGGTGCCCTCGAACCCCTGGAAGGCCCTGTCCAGCAGGGGGTTCGCCCCCGGCTCGGCGATGGGCTTCATGATGCGGTCCCGGTCCGGGTGGGCGACCGTGGTCCGGTCCTCCGCCACCAGGTAGAAATAGCCGCCCCGCCCCACGCGGCGCTCGGCCAGCAGGCCGATCAGGTTCCGCTTGTGGAGGTTCAGCACCCCGCCGATGATCCCGGCCAGCCGGCCGTCGGCATCCAGGATGGGGGCCGCCAGCACGATGATCGGCTGGCGCGTGGCCTGGCCCAGGATCGGCCGGGAGATGGCCGGGCGCAGGGTGGCGCGCACCTGCCGGACGTAGTCGCGGCCGCCCATGTCCAGGCCGCGGCGCCCGGGCTTGGCCGGCCAGTCCGCCAGCAGCCTGCCGTGGGCATCGAAGACGTAGAGGTCGTCCACCAGGCTGAGCAGCGCGGCCTCCCGGCGCAGGTGGGCCTCCAGCCCGTCCGGGTCCGACATCATCGACGGGGTGACCACCGTGCCCGCCTGGGCGACGGCGGTCAGCCGCTCCGAGATCTCCTGGTCCAGGTGGCCGGCCAGCTCGGACAGCAGGTGGAACTGCTGCGCCTCGATCCGCCCGAGGACCTCGCTGCGCAGGGCGTAGAACTGCAGGACCGACTGTGCCAGCAGCAGCGCCACGCCCAGCAGGACGGCGCCGACGGTCAGCTTCAGCTTCAGGCTGAGGTTCTGGAAGCGGGTCAAGGTTTCCTGTGCGGTTCAACGGGATAGGGCGCGGGCCGATCCGGCTTCCAGCTTATGGCCTAGGCCGTAAGTACGAGTTAACCCTACCCTAACGCGGGTCTTTCCGGCTGAGAAGGGGGTGCGACCGCGTGGCGGGCCGCTCACGCCACCAGGGCTGCCGCCCGCGCGCCGGCCGCGCGCAGGGCGTCGGCGGGCGCCAGCTCCACCTGGAGGCCGCGCTGGCCGCCGTTCAGGTAGACCGTGGCCTCCCCCATCGCCGCCTCCTCGAAGGCGGTGGGCACGGGTTTCCGCTGGCCGAACGGGCTGATGCCGCCGACATGGTAGCCGGTGAGCCGCTCCGCGTCGGCCGGGCGCATCATGGCGGCCGACTTGCCGCCGAAGGCCGCCGCGAGCCGCTTCATGCTGACCTCCCGGTCCGAGGGCACCACCACGCAGACCGGCTTGCCGTCCACCTCGGCCATCAGCGTCTTCAGCACCCGCGACGGCGGCACGCCCAGCGCCGTGGCCGCCTGCAGGCCCACCTTGCCGTCCCCGGGGTCGTAATCATAGGCATGGACACGGAAGGCCACCCCGGCCTTGGAAAGCGCCTGCGTGGCGCGCGTCGCCTTTGACATCCCTAACCCGCCCCCCGTGCCCCCATCCAATTCGCGGCCAGGGTGCCAGGGCGAGGGCCGCGGCGCAAACCCCAGAGCGTGTTTACGCCGACCGTAAACGCGCTCCGGCGGCGACTGCCGCCGCGCGGGCCCATGCCCGCGTGAGCCAAGCCGCGGACGCGGCGCCGGCGTGTGAGGGACACGAAAGGCTGGACCCGTTTCCAGTCTGCGGGAAACGGGTCTAGCCGCGGGGTGCGGCAAGCGGGCTCGGAACGCCGGGCGCCCGCGCCCTGTTCTGGCGACGACCCCGGGCCATGGCGGAACCGCGCCGGCCCGGCCCCCCCTCCCGCCTTCCCTGCCCGACAGGAGACGTCCCGATGCCAGACACCGGCCGCCGCATGACGGCGCGAGCCCTGCGCCCCCTCGCCGCCCTTGGCGCGCTTGCCCTGGCCCTGGCGCCCGCCGGCCGGGCGGCGCCACCCGGCTACGGCCCGGAGCCGGAACTCCCCGCGCCGGACACCGGCCATGACGCCAGCAAGTACGTGTCGGTCACCGGCTGGCCCGCCGACGCGGCCCCGAAGGCGCCGGACGGCTTCACCGTCACCCGCTACGCCACCGGCCTGGACAGCCCGCGCTGGCTGCTGCCCCTGCCCAACGGCGACGTGCTGGTGGCGGAGGCGACCACCAACCTGAAGCCGGCCAAGACCGAGGAGGACAAGCGGAAGCAGGAGAACCAGGTGCGCTCCGGCTCGGCCGGCACCAGCGCCAACCGGGTCACCCTGCTGCGCGACGCGGACAAGGACGGCACGGTGGACAGCCGGCACGTGCTGCTGGAGGGGCTGAACCAGCCCTTCGGCATGGCGGTGGTCGGCCGGTCCCTCTATGTCGCCAACACCGACGGCGTGGTGCGCTACGCCTACGAGGTCGGGCAGACCAAGGTGGAGGGGAAGGGGGAGAAGATCCTGGACCTGCCGGCGGGCGGCTACAACAACCACTGGACCCGCAACATCATGCCCAACGCGAGGGGCGACGGCCTGCTGGTCACCGTCGGCTCCGCCTCCAACGTGGGCGAGTACGGCATGGAGACGGAGGCGCGGCGGGCAGCCATCCTGGAGGTGGCGCTGGACGGGTCGCGGGAACGGGTGCTGGCCGAGGGACTGCGCAACCCCAACGGCATGGGCTTCGAGCCGCGGACCGGCCGGCTCTGGACCGTGGTGAACGAGCGGGACAAGCTGGGCGACGACCTTGTGCCGGACTACCTGACCTCCGTCCAGGAGGGGGGGTTCTATGGCTGGCCCTACAGCTACTGGGGCCGGAACGAGGACCCGTGCATGGCCGGCAAGCGCCCGGACCTGGTGAAGCGGGCCATCACCCCCGACTATGCCCTGGGCGCCCACACCGCCTCCCTCGGCCTCGCCTTCTACGACCGGGAGGCCTTCCCCGAGCGCTACCGCGGCGGCGCCTTCGTCAGCCAGCGCGGCTCCTGGAACCGGTCCGACTTCACCGGCTTCAAGGTGGTGTTCGTGCCGTTCGAGGACGGGAAGCCCGGCGGCCCGCCGCAGGACTTCCTGACCGGCTTCCTGGCGGACAAGGAGGGCGGGAAGGCCCATGGCCGCCCGGTCGGGCTGGCGCTGGACGCCACGGGGGCCCTGTTGGTGGCCGACGACGCCGGGGACACGGTGTGGCGGGTGGCCCCGGCCCGCGGCGGCTGACCGGGGCAGGCCCTCAGAACCCCATCTCCCGGATCAGGACGCCCAGGGCGGTGCGCCAGGCGCGGGTGAGGACGCTTTCCGAGGCGGCCTCCACCACCACCTCCCCCCGCACGGCGCGGTCGGGGAGGGCGGCGTCCCCGGCGGGGAGGAGGACGAGGCGGTAGACGGCGCCGTCGGCGACCAGGCGGTTGTCCGGCAGTTGCCGGGCGGCGATGGGGCCGCCATGGGTGGAGGCCAGCTCCGCCTCGTCCAGGTCGCGGGTGGCGGTGGCGGCGATGCTGGCGAGGCGCAGGGGCACCGGCGGCAGGGACAGGTCCTCGGGCACGAAGCGCGCCCCGGCGCCGGGGGACAGGCGCGCCACCGCGGCCTCCGGCACGTAGGCCACCGCCTGCATGCGGCCGCGGCTGCGCAGGGTGGCCAGGGGCTCCCGGTCCTGGACCCAGCTCCCGGGCCGCAGGGCGTCGGGCAGGTCGTCCAGCACCAGGTCGGCGGGCGCGCGGAGGACCAGCCTGGCCCGCTCGGCGGCGAGGCCCGCCAGGGTGGCGGCCACCTGGCGCAGGCCGCTTTCCAGCACCGGCGTGTCCTGGGCCAGGTCGGTGCTCGTGTTCTGGCCGGCGATCTGGGCCTGCAGGGCGGCCAGGCGGGCGCGGTTCGCGGCCTCATGGTAGTCCAGCTCCGGCGAGGCGAGGGTGATGACGGGCTGCCCGGCGGCCAGCCGCTCCCCCTCGCGGGCGTGGACCGCGGCCACCTGGGCGCCGCGGGGGGCGAACAGGACGGCCTGGCCCACCGGCTGCACCAGCGCGGGGGCGGCGACCCGGCCCGGCCAGGGGACCAGCACCGCCAGCAGCAGCAGGCCGAGGCCCGCCAGGGTGCCGGCGGTGCGGCGGTTCAGGCGGTAGGCGTCCCGCCGCTCCGCCCAGCCCTTCAGCTCCGCCATGACGGGCCGCAGGATGAACCACCAGATCTCCACGGCGAACATGAAGATGCCCAGCAGCTTGAAGAACAGGTGGTAGACAAGGATGGCGATCCCGAGGAACAGGAAGAAGCGGTAGGCCCAGGTGAACCAGGCGTAGGCGACCAGCAGCCGGCGCAGGCGGGGGGCGAAGGCCTCCGGCGGGGGCTCGCCGAAGCCGAACAGCCGCTCCCGCAGGCTCCAGCGGCCCAGCGCGAAGGCCCGGTCCTGGAGGTTGGCCACGTCCAGCAGGTCCGACAGCAGGTAGTAGCCGTCGAAGCGCATGAAGGGGCTGAGGTTCACCGCCAAGGTGATGACCCAGGTGCTGGTGGCCAGCACGAACAAGGCGCTGCGCAGCGGCCCGTCGGGCATGAAGACCCAGGCCAGGGTGGCGAAGGCGGCCAGGGCCAGCTCCGCCGCCATGCCGGCCGCCCCGATGGCCAGCCGCTGCCGCCGGCTGGTCAGGCGCCAAGCCTCCGACGTGTCGGTGTACATCACGGGCCAGAGCACCAGCAGCGCCACGCCCATGGTGGGCACCCGGCAGCCGAAGCGCTTGGCCGTCAGCCCGTGCGCCATCTCGTGCAGGGCCTTGGAGGCGAACAGGGCCGCACCGGCGGTCAGCACCCCCTCCGGCGTGAACAAATGCGGGAAGCCGTGCAGGAAGCTGTCCCACTGCCGCCCCACCAGCACCCCGCCGGCCAGGGCCACCAGCAGGACCAAGGCCAGGAAGGCGGGCGTGAACAGGAAGGACAGGCGCGGCGCCAGCCAGCCCAGCAGCCGGTCCGGCCGCACCAGGGGGATGCGGATGAACAGGTAGTTCTTCAGCAGCCACATGGCCGGGGACAGCCGCCGGGCGGCGGACTGGCGCAGCAGCGCCTCCGTCCCCGCGGGCCCCTGGGGGCGGAGCAGGCCGCTGCCCATGAGGAACCGGGCGACCTCCTCCACCTCCTCCGGCGTGGCGGCGATGGTGGTGTCGCGGCCGATGGCGGCGGCGATGGACTCGGCCGTGCCCAGGGGCCAGCGGGTCAGCACCTCCATCTCCAGCCAGCCCACCCGGAACCAGCGGTTGGCCGCCGGGTCGTGCAGGGTCCAGGTGGGGGCGCCGTCCGGCGTGGGCGGGCCCGGCAGCAGGGTCAGGTCGTCGCGCAGGGGCGGCAGGCGGGCGGGGGCCGGCGCGCCGCCCAGGGGGGCGACGCCCGGGGCCGCGGCGAGGGCGCTCACCATGCCAGCCACTGCCTCGCCACCGCCAGGGGGCGGCGCAGCAGGTAGAGGCCCAGCGGGACGCGGTGGGCGAAGACCTTGGCCGTGCCCTTCAGCCCGATGCGCAGGCGCGGCACGTCCGCCGGCTCCACGGCGGCCTTCAGCCGGTAGGCCAGGGTGCCGTCGGGCATGGCGGCGGCCCGGAAGGCGGAGGATTCCAGGACGGCCGCCACGGGCCGGTCCGGGGCCACGTTCAGGAACAGCTTGACCTCCGCCCCCGGCTCGAAGGTGACGGCGTCGCCCACCGGCAGGTGCACGTCCAGCCGCAGGTCGGCCGGGTCGGCCAGCAGCATGATCCGCTCCCCCACCGCCACGGGCCGGCCCTCCCAGTCGTTGCGGTCGTCGAACACGGCGATGCCGTCATGGGGGGCGCGCACCTCCGCCCGCCCCACCTGGCTCTCCAGGTAGGCGACCTCCGCCTGGGCCTGCTCCAGCTTGCCCTGCAGGGCGGCGAGGCTGGCCTTGACCTGCCCGTCGAAGACGGCGTGCTGGGCGGCGCTGCGGTACTCCGCCTCCGCCACCTCCCGGCCCTTGCGGGCGATGTCGAGCTGGCTCTTGAGCTTGGTCTGGTCGAGGACGAGGAGCAGGTCGCCCGCCTTCACGGGCGCGTTGGGCTCCGCCACCACGCGGTCCACGACGCCCTCGATGGGGGCGCGGACCAGGGTGGGGGTGCGGGCCACCACCTCCGCCGGGGCCAGGGCGGACTGGCGCACCGGCACGGCGAGCAGCAGCAGCAGGGCCGCGGCCGTGCCGGCGGCCCAGGGCTTCCACCCCTTGGGCAGGCCGCGCCGCAGCAGGTTCTCGCGCCCGTGGGCGGCCAGGGCGTGGCCGTAGGCCTCCCCCAGGTAGTCGAACACGACGCCGTCCGGCTCCCCGAACGGCTCCGGCCGGGCCAGCAGCAGCAGGCCGGCCCGCCCGCCCCGGGGCGCGGGCAGCGGCACCAGCAGGGCGTGGGCGGGCAGCCACTCCCCCCAGCCCTCCGCCACCGCGGGCGGCAGGGCGGCGGGCAGCAGCGGGTGCGGGGCGGGGTCCTGGTCCCGCTCCCACAGGTGGGCGAACAGGCGCCTCAGCCAGGCCGCGTAGGGCCCGTCCGCGTCGGGCACGGCGACGCCGGAGACGGCGGCCACCTTGGCGCCCACCAGGTCCCCCGCCGGGCCCGGGCGCCAGAGGGCCGCCTGCCGGTAGGGGACCAGGGCATGGGTCTCGTTGGCGATGACGAAGCCCAGCTCCTCCGCCGTGGCGGCGCGGCGGGCGCGCTGCTCCAGTTGCAGCAGGGCGGTGATGCGCAGGAGCTGCCGGTTCAGCCCCGTCTCCGCGGCGGAGGGCACGCGCGGCTGGGGCTGCGGCGAGGCGGCGCCGCTCATTGGCCGGGGACCCCCTGGGCCGCGCCGTCGAACAGGGCGCGGCCGCTCATGCCGGCCATCAGCTCGGGGGGCTTGCCCTCCAGCTCGCCATAGAGGCGGATGGACTGGTTCACCGGGTCCACCCGGCCGGACAGGCGGGTGACCTTGCCGCCGTAGGTCTTGCCCGTCTCCTCCAGCGCCAGGGTGAAGGTGGAGCCCTCCTTCACGCCGCGCAGCCAGCGGGAGGGGACGATCATCTCCACCTCCAGGTCGCGGTCGTCCAGGATCTCCAGCAGCGGGTCGCCCTCGCGGGCGTACTGCCAGCGCTTGGCCTTGACCTCGGCCACGCGGCCGGAGAAGGGGGCGTTGATGGTGCAGCGCTCCACCATCTGGCGCATCAGGCTGGCCTCCGCCTCCGCCTGGGCCAGGTCGGCGGCGGCCACGTCCACGTCCAGCCGGCCCACCGACTGCATGCGGTTGAGCTGGGCCTTGGTCTCGTGCACCCGTTCCAGCTTTTCCCGCGTGGCGTTGGCGGCGGCGAGGCGGGTGCGGGTCAGGGAGCAGTCCAGCCCCACCAGCAGCTGGCCCTTCTCGAAGCGGTCGCCGTCGCGGAAGGGCAGCTCGGCGATCTTGCCGGGGACCTCGCTGGCGATGACGGTGCTGCGCTTGGGGCTGAGCTGGGCCCGGATCTCCGGCACCACCGTCAGGGGGGGCGCCTGGGCCGCCGCGGCGAGCGGGGCGGCCAGCAGGGCGAGCACCAGGGCCAGGAGGGGGCGGGCGCGGGATGGCATGGCGGTCAGGGGGCCTTGGCCGTGACGTGCGGGAACTTGTCCAGGTCCTCCGGTGGCGTGGCCTCCGGCATGGACGGCAGCTCGCCCCGGCCCCAGCGCTCGGCCACGGCCTTCAGGGCGTCGGACAGGTCGTGGATGGAGGCACCCTCCACCGTCTCCGGCAGCGGGTCCACGCCGAGCGAGGTGAAGACGTTGGCGTAGGCGGTCTGCATCTCCGCCAGGGCGCGGCCGCGCTGCAGCTCGGCGCCCACGGACTGGACCTTGCGGCGGATGCGGTCCAGCGACCCTTGCGCGTCCGCGGCCTCCGCGTTGGCGACCTGGCGCAGGATGCGCTTCTCGATGTCGTCCAGCTCCACCGCCTGGCGGTAGTTCTCCATGGCCTGGGCGTACTGGGCGTGGGCGATGTTGACCTGGGTGATGATGGCCACCGACAGGGCGAGCTGGCGGGTGCGCGCCACCTCGATCTGCGCCTCCGCCAGGCGCTTGCCGGTGGGGGCGGAGAGCAGGCCGACCAGGTTGTAGCTCATCCGGACGCCGGCATCGGCCCAGAAGTTGTTCACCAGGAAGCGGTTGCCGTCCCAATAGCCGCCGGCGACCAGGTTGAAGGAGGGGAAGTAGCGCAGCCGGGCCTTGTCCACCTCGGCCATGCCGATGCGCATCTGGTAGTCTTCCTCCCGCAGCTCCGGGCGGTTGACCAGGGCCAGCATCTCCAGCTGCCGCAGTTCGGAGTCGATGCGCTTGGGCTCCAGCTCCTGGTCCGGCGGCAGGGCCAGGCTGAACTCCGTGCCCGGGGCGATGTTCATCAGCGAGGCCAGCCGCGCCTTGGACGTGACCACGTCCGTGCGCAGGGCGCGCAGGGTGCGCAGCACCTCCAGCAGGCTCTTCTGGTACTCCAGCTGCTCCACCGGCGTGCCGACGCGGTCGCGCTCGATGGCGCGGGAGCGCTCCAGCGCCTGCTCCGCGTCCCGGATCAGTGGGTCGATGGCGGGCAGCAGGCGTTCCGCCGTGGCGGCCTGCCAGAAGGCGGACCGGATCTCCTGCACGATGTTGTTGACGACGCGGCGCTTGCGCTCCGCCGTCACCAGCACCCGGTCGGCCTGCTGCTTGGCCTGGTAGTAGGACAGGCCGAAGTCCAGCAGGTTCCAGGAGAAGGTGAGGTCGGCGGTGATGCCCTCGCGCTCCGTGGAGGTGGAGGGCTCCAGCGACTGCCGCCCGGACAGGATGGAGAAGCTGGAGGAGGCGGAGACGTTGTTGCGCAGGGTGTAGCCGGCGTTGGCCGCCAGCCGCGGCAGCAGGTCCACCTTGGTCAGGTCGAGCTGCCGCTCCTGCAACGCCTGCTCCATCAGGGCCAGGCGCCGGTCCAGGTTGTAGCGCAGGCCCCTCGCCACCGCCTCATGCACCGAGATGGGGCCGGTGATGGGCTCCTGGTCCTGGAAGAGGGCGGAGCGGACCAGGTAGGCGCGGTAGGCCTGCTCCCCCTCCGTCATGGGCTCCGGCTTGATGGAGCAGCCGGCCAGCAACAGCAGCGACAGGGCGGACAGGGCTATGGCTTTGCGGGTGGGCTGCACGGGGGCACCGGACTTGCGGGACATCGTGGGGTCGGTTTCTCGCACGGGAAGGATGAAGGATTGCTTGGGACGGTGTGACATCAGCGGGCCGGTCACGCGGCCTGGTCCGGCGGCTCGGCGTCGTTGCCGACCCGGGCCAGGCTGTCCAGCAGGGCGCGGCCCCGCTCCCACAGCCCGCCGCGGCCCACCTGGTGGAGCTGGTCGTTGAAGCCCGCCCGGCCCGCCGCCCCCTCCCCGCCCCAGAGGGCGGCGAGGCGCGCCGGCGGCAGGGGGACCTGCTGGCTGTCCAGGTCGGCCTCCGCCCGG
>MOEB01000057.1 GCA_001939945.1 Aerophototrophica crusticola
CAGCCACAGACCCATCACGTTCCCCCGCCACTTTTGATTGTGTTGTCCAGGATGTTCAGCACGGTGGCCAGACCGGCCGGCATCGTGTCCTGCAGGTCGTCCGGCTGGTCCATCATGTTCTCCAACGCCAGGGCGGCGTCGGAGATGGCGGGATGGCCGAAGGTCGCCCCCGTCCCAGCCAGGGCGTGCACCGGCACGCGCAGGGCCGCCAGGGCCGCCGGGTCCCCGGCGAGAGCCGCGGGCGCGTGCTTGCGTATCTCCGCGGCGCGGTCGGGCAGGCCCGCCTCGAACTCCCGCCGCAGCCCGGCCATGACCTCCGCGAACGGTCTCGTCGCTTCCTGCATCGGTTCCCCCCGTACCGTCGCCTCATGCCACCATGGAGCGCACCATGTTGACGAAGCGGTCCACCTGGATCGGCTTGGCCAGGCATTGCTGCACCCCCGCCTCCCTCAATGCCGGGAAGGCGGCGGGCTGGGCCGTCACGGCCAGGATGGGCAGGGATTCCAGGCCCTGCTGCTCCCGGATCCGGCGCACCGCGTCGATGCCCGAGCCGCCTTGGAGCTGGACGTCCATGATCACGAGGCTGGGCTTCGCCTGGGTGACGGCGCCCACCACCGCGTCAGGGCGGGCAACATGCACCACCCGCAAGCCCATAGGGCCGAGTGCGGCTTCGTACAGCTTCACCAGCAGGCTGTTGTCCTCGACAACGACGACGGTCTTGCGCATGGGGCTATCCAGGCGGGGAATGGGGCGCCCAGGGGTAGCCCCGCTGGCGTTAAGGTCCCCTGAACTTATGCGAATTCGTGCGTGTAGCCCAGTGAACTAATTCGGGTGGCAGCCATCCCCTGCCATGCTTTTCCCGGTCGGCAAAAGACGACTGCGTGGGGCTTCGAGTCGCCGTCCATGTTGGTTCCCATGCTGGCGCGCGCCGGGCCGCATGGAACCTGAATAGAAAGCGTTCTCTGATATTCAGGCGAATTGCAGGTGTTATGGGCCGGGGGTGGCAGGAACTGGCGGGGCCGCCCAAAGGCCTGTTTTGAATGCTTGACCCGCCTTACGCCAAAGGCGGCCGAATACTAACCTTCTTTACACAATAAGACATAGGTTGAAAGTGGTAGATCGGGTACGACTCGGCCGGAATGTCCAGCTTTCGCCAGCAGCGACGTAAGGCTGCCTTTACAGCTCGAACATCAGAAAGAGTTAATGGACAGGCTCCGACCCCTATGGCCTATACTCCAGCGGGAGGTGCCCATGCCGGTGGGCACCCGCCGACAAGGGGCGGATCTTGACGGGGCAGTTCCCAGATACCCAGACATCGACCCCCCATCCCCCCGCCAGGGACTTGTCCGCCTGCGCGCGGGAGCCGATCCACATCCCCGGCACCGTCCAGTCGCACGGCGCCTTGCTTTCGGTCGGTCCGGACGGCCGGGTGCGCCAGGCCAGCACGTCGGTGGAGCCGCTGCTGGGCAGGGCCGCCGCCGCCCTCCAGGGAGTGCCGCTGGCAGAGGCGGTCGGCGGTGCCGTGGCGGACTGGGTGGCGGCCCGGGCGGGGAAGCCCGGCCGCCGGTCCCGGCGCTTCCCCCGCCTGCGCGGCCAGGCGGTCTGGGTCACCGCCCATGACCATGACGGCCTGACCCTGGTCGAGTTGGAGCCGGAACCCCCGTCAGCGCCGCCCCCGCCCACCCCGGCCGCGGTGCGTGACGCCGTCGCGGGCTTCGCCCTGGAGCCCAACCTGTTCCGCGCCTGCCAGCTGGCGGCGGAGGCGGTGGCCGCCTTGGCCGGCTATGACCGGGTGATGGTCTACATGTTCCACCCCGACCAGACCGGCGAGGTGGTGGCGGAAGTGCGGGATGACCGGGCGGCCAGCTACCTGGGCCTCCGCTACCCGGCCAGCGACATCCCGGAGCAGGCGCGGCGGCTGTACCTGGCCTGCGGCACCCGGCAGGTGGTGAACACCCATACCCCCGCCTCACCCCTCGTCCCCCGGCACGACCCGGCCACGGGGAAGCCGCTGGACATGGGCCTTGCCGTGTTGCGCCCCCTTTCCCCCATCCACCTGGAATACCTGACCAACATGGGCGTCGCGGCCTCCCTCACCGCGTCGGTGGTGGTGGAGGGGGCGCTGTGGGGCCTGATCGCCTGCCACCACAACAGCCCGCGCTGGGTGGACCCCACCATCCATGGGGCCGTTGCCGCCGTGTCCGAGGCGCTGGCGCGGGTGGTGGAGCGGGACAGCCGCTGGCAGCACAAGCGCGCCGATGCCGCCACGAACCGGGCCATGGGCCGCCTGAAGCGCCTGCTGCGCCGCAAGGACGACGTGGTGGAGGAGCTGATCCTGTCCCGCTCCGGACTGGCGGGGACCCTGCGTGCCGACGGGCTGGCCCTGGTGATCGGCGACACCAGCCTTGCCACCGGCCGCTGCCCGGACCCGTCCTGGCTGACGGCCTTCGCCCGTGACGTGGCGGGCAAGGGCCCCGGCCTGGTGCAGAGCGAGCGGCGGGCGCGTGACGTGCCGGGCCTCCCCCCCACCGGGAACATGGCCGCCGGCTTCCTGGCCCAGGTGCTGGACCCGGACCTGCCCGCCGTGCTGGTCGCCTTCGCGGATGAGTTGGAGACGGTGGTCACCTGGGGCGGCGACCCGGAGAAGGCAGCCGTCTGGGACCCCAGCCGTGGCCGCCTGTCCCCGCGCAAGAGCTTCGAGCTGTGGCGCCAGACCGTGCGTGGGGAGTCCCGTCCCTGGCGGCTGGAAGATGTGCGGCTGATGCGGCAGGTGGGCGATGCCCTGGCCTCCCGCGTTGCCGCCGACCGGGACAGCCTGCTAGCCCAGGTGGAGCGGCTGCGCCAGCGCTTCGCCAGCAGCCCCGGCCTGCGGCGGGAGGTGCTGGATGCCCTGCTGGAAGGCATCGTGCTTGTGGCCAGCGTCCGCGATGACGACCACATGCACATTCATTCGGTCAACCGGCTGTTCCGGGAAACCTTCGGCGTCGGCGACGCCAAGACCCTGCCGAAGCGTCTGGACGCCTTCCTTTCCAAGGTGGGCCTGCCCGCGGAACTGGCGGACCCCGCCTACACCACCTTCCCCCTGGTGCGGGAGGTCTGGGCCGTGGATGGGGGCCGGCGCTGGTTCTCCATGGAGCGGCGCACCGTGTTCAACATCCGCTCCGCCGAGGGGGACACCCGGCTGGCGCTGATCAGCCTGCACGACGTCACCCCCTTCAAGCAGGCCGAACAGGCGATGGACGCCGCCCGCCGCCGGGCGGAGGACGCCATGGACCGGCAGCGCCGGTTCCTGGCCGCCGCCAGCCATGAGCTGCGCACCCCGTTGAACGCCATCATCGGCTTCAGCGAGATGATGACGGACCAGGTCTTCGGTCCCCTGGGCAACGCCAGGTACGAGGGCTATGCCAAGGACGTGCTCACGTCGGGCCGGCACCTGCTGTCGGTGGTGAACGACCTGCTGACCCTGGCCCGCATGCATGGGGAGGCGCTGGCGCCGGAGGGGGTGCGCACCGACCTGACGGAGGAGCTGCGCCAGTGCTGCCACCTGGTGGAGACCCAGGTCCAGGCCCGCGGCCTGGAGCTGGAGGTGGTCCTGCCCGACCAGCCCCTCTGGCTGCGGGTGGAGCCGCGCACCGTGCGGCAGGTGCTGCTGAACCTGCTGTCCAACGCCATCAAGTTCACCCCCGCCCCCGGCAGGGTCACCTGTGCCTGCGGCATCGACCCCGGCGGCCCGGCCTACCTGTCGGTGGCCGACACGGGCATCGGCATCGCCGACCATGACCAACAGGACGTGTTCGAGCCCTTCGTCCGGGCTGGCAACGTGTATACCCGGAACACGGAAGGCACGGGCCTGGGCCTCAGCATCGTCAAGGCGCTGGTGGAGGCCCAGGGCGGCAGCGTGCAGCTGGCCAGCCGCTACGGCCAGGGCACCACGGTTCGGGCGATCTTCCCGACCTGGCTGCTCGCCAGTTGAACCTGCCCTACCCTTCTGATCCAGATCATCCCGTCTTCCGCGACCATGGCGTAGGTAAACCCCGTACCACTGGGGATGGTCCCCGGACGTGCCGACCGCGCACGCTGAGAGGGAAATGGGATGCGGCCTATATCTGTGCTGGTGGTCGAGGACAGTCCGCCGGACGCCCTGCTGCTGCGGTCCTGGCTGAACGGACGGGGGCCGGGCGCCTATCGCTGCATCCTTGCCGGCTCGCTGGGGGAGGCCAAGGCCCACTTGGCGGCGACGGCCTTCGACGTGGTCCTGTCGGACCTGGGCCTGCCGGACAGCATGGGGCTGGAGACGGTGTCCGCCCTGCTGCCCTGCCTCAATGGGGCGGTGCTGGTGGTGCTGACCGGCGACGGGGATGGGGACATGGCCTGCGCCGCCCTGCGCGCCGGGGCAGCGGACGTGCTGGTGAAGGGCCATGTGGACGGCTTCATCGTGGACCGCGCCATCCATTACGCCCTGGAGCGCCGCCGGCTGGAGGAGGCCCTCGCCGCCAGCGAGCGCCGCTTCCGCGACTTCGCCCGCGCCGCCTCCGACTGGTTCTGGGAAACCGGGCCGGACCACCGCTACAGCTTCGTCTCCGACGGGGTGGCGCGGGTCGGGATCGACCCGGCTGACCTGCTGGGCCGGCCGCGCCACGGGCTGGACCAGGGGGACCCGACCGGCGCCTTCTCCGGGCTGGAAGTGGAACTGCCGCTGGCTGGCGGCGGCACCCGCCATGTCAGCCTCAGCGCCGTGCCCGTGCTGGACGCGGCCGGGCACTTCATGGGGCACCGGGGCGTCGGCACCGACGTGACGGAGCGGCGGGCCCTGCAGGAGGAGGTGGCGCGGCTGGCCCTGCACGACACACTGACCGGCCTGCCGAACCGCGCCCTGTTCGCCGACCTGTTCCGCCGGGCCGCGGCGGCGGCCGACCGGCGGGGGGAGGCGCTGGCCCTGCTGTTCATCGACCTGGACGGCTTCAAGCCCGTCAACGACCGGCTGGGGCACGCCGCCGGCGATGCCGTGCTCAGGCTGGTGGCGACCCGGTTGGAAGGGGTGCTGCGGGCTGGCGATGCCGCGGCCCGGCTCGGCGGGGACGAGTTCGTGGTGCTGGCCTCCCTGCCCTCCGACGCGGTGGCGGGGCGGGCGGCGGTGCTGGCGGACCGGATCGTCGCCGCCCTGGCCCGGCCCATGCCGCTGGAAGAGGGGGAGGTCCAGGTGGGAGCCAGCATCGGCATCGCCATCGCCCCGGCCGGGGCGGCGGACCTGGAGGGCTGCCTGCTCCAGGCCGACCAGGCCATGTACCGCGCCAAGAAGGCGGGTGGCGCCGGTTGGGCCCTGGCATCGGCGGGCCTGGACGACACCCTGCCCGCCGCTCCCGCGGTGAAGCCATCGACGGTCGCGATGGCCACCCAGTAGGCCTTTTGCCATCTGGCCGGCCTGCCCCGGCTCCGCGTTCCCGCAAAGCGGTTTTGCGCCGGCGCCATCTCCCGCCTTTGCTTCGCGGGGCGTACCCTCGGGGGCGACGCGACTTGCCCGAGCCCCGCCCATGACCGACACCCCGCCCCCCGGCTTCGCCCGCCACACCCGCAGCAGCCCCCTGACCGAGCCATGGGAGCCCCTGTTCTCCCGCCGGGACGGTGAGGCCTTCACCATCGGGCTGACCATCGCCCGCCCCCACACCAACAGCCGCGGCCTCGCCCATGGCGGGCTGCTGTCAGCCTTGGCGGACAATGCCATGGGCATCGCCTGTGCCCTGGCCCTGGGCGGCAAGGCGGGGCTGGTCACCGTCCAACTGTCCCTTGACCTGATGGGCGCGGCCAAGCCCGGGCAATGGCTGGAGGTGGCCGGCAGGCCCCTGCGTACCGGCCGGACCCTCTGCTTCGCGGAGGCGCTGCTGACCGCCGACGGCACGCCCGTGGCCAAGGCCGGCGGCATCTTCCGCGTCCTCGACCCCACCACGGCGGAGGGTTGAGCGGACGGTTCCGGAGGGACAAGGGGGCGCAACCCGAACGCACGTCCGCGCCCATATCGAAACGGTATATTTGCCGATCAGGGCCTGCTGACTGGCTTACCGACCAAGTTACTGGAAGAATATTTGCAATTCATCGTAAATCATCGGAACATGAATACGGAAATAAACCGGGCCGGCATTTCCTGGTTTTTTCTATCTGGTGATCGACAACTTCTTTCAAAACTGGCATGCCGTGCCTTGGCGTGGGCGGCTTCCTTTTGCCTGTGACCGGGGTTCCTATCAAGGGCGTGCCGTAGCAGGAGGCAACACCCGATGAGCGCCCTCGTCCGCTGGGCCCGCCGTCTCGGCGCGGCCGCACTCCTCTCCCTGGCCGCGGCGCCCGCCATGGCGTCGTGCAACGACCTTCCCAACTGGCAGCAGCTCAAGACGGCCTTGCAGGGCAGCGTCGGCCCCGGCCTGAACGGCGGGTTCGACCTGCCCATGTGGGCAACCCTGGTTGACCGGGACGGGTTCGTCTGCGCGGTCGCCTTCAGCGGCAGCGACCGTGGGGCGCAATGGCCGGGCAGCCGCATCATCTCCGCCCAGAAGGCGAACACGGCCAATGCCTTCAGCCTGGACGGCTTCGCCATCTCCACCGCCAACTTGTACACCGCGGTGCAGCCCGGCGGCTCCCTGTTCGGCCTGCAGGAAAGCAACGTGGTCAACCCTGCCACCGCCTATGCCGGCGGCCCCGCCGACAGCGCCAAGTACGGCCAGGTGGAGGACCCCATGGTGGGCGGCAAGATCGGCGGCGTGAACGTCTTCGGCGGCGGCCTCGCCCTGTACAAGGGCGGCAGGGTGGTGGGCGGCCTGGGCGTCAGCGGTGACAGCTCCTGCGCCGACCACAACGTGGCCTGGCGGGTGCGCGTCGCCCTGAACCTGTTCGACCCGGCCAAGGCGGGCCCCAGCCCCAACGGGGACGACGGCATCGTTTATGACATCCTGGCCCGCGGCAACAAGGACCCGGCCAGCCGCAGCGGCTGGGGCCACCCCACCTGCGGCGGGACGGAGCCGGCCATCGCCGTGGCCATCGGCGCGGGCTTCTCACCCCGCAAATAGCGCTCGCGGACCGGGCCGCAGGACACGGCAAGGCAAGTTAAGGAAAGACGTGGCAAGGCCCGGCTGCCACCGTCCGCCCCGGGGGCCAGGAGGCACACCATGGGCGGGCGCGGGGTGGCCGATGCCGACAGGGCGGCGGTCTGCGGCGGGTTGGGTCGCCTGCTGGCCGACGCCCACGTCCTCGACACGGCGGCACGGCTCCGCGTCTGGTCCTGGGACGGGCCGGGCTGCGTCGGCACCATGCGGGACCTCGGGCAACTCTCCCGCTTCCTGCGGGACCTGGCGGACCAGTTGGCCGCGCGCCTCCACCAGTTGGGCGGCGGTTGCCCGGCCTCCCTGGGGGCCCTGCTGCAGATGTCCTCGGTACCCAGTGACCCCGCCGGCCTGCCCGGTTCCCTGCTGGTGCTGGGCCAGGACCTCGACGCCGTCGGCCTGATCGCCCGCGCCACGGGGGACGAGGTCACCGCCCACCTGCTGGTGCTGCACACCGCCCCCCTGGCGGACCTGGCCCGGCGCCTGGACCAAGCGGGCGGGCAGCGGTGACGGTCGGCCCCGGTAACTTACCACCGATTACGCAACAGGACGGAAAATGCGGCAACGTCCTGGAATACCTGCCGGGGTCCCTGCCCCACCCTGGCCACGGGCTTTGGACCACGGCAGGGGCGGGACATGACGATGGCAGCGGCAAGCCGGACGGGATCACGGGCGGGCAAGCCACCCCCGGCGGCCACCCGCCGCCACCCCCGTGTCCCCGGCCGCGGCCCGGCCCTGGCGCGGTGCGCCGGGGAACATCCCCTGCTGGCCGCGGAGGAGGAGGCGGAACTGGCCCGCCGTTGGCTGGGGCAGGGGGACCGGCGGGCCTTCGACCGGCTGCTGCTGTCCCACCTGAAACTGGTGCTGGCCATCGCGGCGCGATATCGCGGCCACCGCCTGTCGCAGGAGGATCTGGTGCAGGAGGGGGTGCTGGGCCTCGCCCGCGCCATCGCCAAGTTCCGGCCCGACGGCGGCGCCCGGCTGTCCACCTATGCCGCTTGGTGGGTCCGTTCCGCGATCCAGGAAGCGGTCTACCGCAACGCCTCCGTCGTCCGCCCGCTGATGGGGGAGGCGCATATCCGCGCCTTCTTCCAGGGTGGCCGCGCCGGGGTGGAGGCGCCCTTGCCCCTGCCCGCCGACCTGCCCCTGGACAGCCCCGCCCACGACGGGGAGTCCCGCGCCCTGGCGGACCTGCTGGCGGACGAACGCCCCGATGCAGAGGCTTGGCTGGCAACCCGGCGGGAGGCCGGGCGCACCCGGCAGGAGCTGACCCTGGCCCTCGGGGCCCTGACCTCCCGCGAGCGGCAGGTCATCACCGCCCGCTATCTCAGCGAGTCGCCGGAGACGCTGGAATCCCTGGCCCGCGCCCTTGGCGTGACGGGGGAGCGGGTGCGCCAGATCCAGGCCGCCGCGCTGGGCAAGCTGCGCGCCACCCTGTCCCGGACCGGCCTGTCCGCCGTGCCCGACGCGGAGGTGATGGAGCTGGCTTGACCGGTCAAAGCCCCTCCATCCCTTGTCCCAATACCATACTTCCGATGGCGTAGTCCCGTTGGGGAAGTTGGTCTATCCTGGTGCCAAGACGTCGGTTTCGCCTATCAGAAGGTGCCGGCGACCCTGACCCGGGAGAGTGCATGGTCCAGTTGCGCGGCCGACGCCTGATCGCCCTGGGGGCCGTCCTGGCAGCCTTGTGGCTGGGGCTGGCCGGGCTGCTCTGGCTGGAGCGGGCGCGCACGCTGGCGGGGGCGGAGCGGGAGCTGTCCAACCTGGCCCTGGCGCTGGAGAGGCAGACCTACTGGCTGTTCGCCACGGTGGAGCAGGTGCTCAACGCCGTGAAGGACGACGCGGAGAAGCCGTCCGAGCCCTTCAACCTGGCGGCCACCCTGGCCCGTCACCCCCTGCCCCCGGACATCGCGGTCCAGGTATCCGTCATCGACGGGAACGGTTTCCTCGCCGCTTCCAACCTGGGCGTCCGGCCGGGGGACCGGACCACCTACCTGGACCGGGCCCATGTAAAGGCGCACATGGACGACGGCATGGGCGGCATGTACATCGGCCCGCCCGTCATCGGCCGCAACTCCGGCCGATGGTCCCTGCCCGCCTCCGTCCGGATCGAGGCGCCGGGCGGCGGCTTCGGCGGGGTGGCGGTGGTGTCGTTGGACCCCATGGCCCTGTCGGCCCAGTACCGGTCCATTGACCTGGGGCCGGGCGGCGTGGCGGCCCTGCTGGGGCGGGACGGCATCGTCCGCGCCCGTTCCACCAGCACGCCGGAGGACCCGGCAGGCCTGGGGAACTCCGCTGTCGGGGCGCCGGTGTTCGACCTGCTTCCGGCAGACAGCAGCGGCAGCTACGTGGCCCGTGGCAGCATCGACGGGGTGGAGCGGGTCTTCGCCTATGAGGCGGTGCAGCGGTTCCCCTTGGTCATGCTGGCCGGCCGGGCGGTGGTGGAGGTTCTGGCCCCCTGGCGCCGCCTGGTGGCCCAGGTCATCGCCGGCGGCCTGCTGGCCAGCCTGGCCATCGCCGCGGCGGCGGAGGTCTTCGCCCGGGGTGCGGCCCGCCGCCTGGCCCAGCAAGAGGAGTTGCAGGCCCGTGGCGCCCTGTTGCGCGGGGTGCTGGACACGGCCCAGGACGGCATCATGGCCTTCACCGCCGTGCGCGACGGCCGGCGCGCCATCACCGACTTCCGCTTCGCCCTGGTGAACCAGGCGGGGGAGCGCATGACGCGGCGCAGCGCCGACGACTTGCTGGGGGAAAGCCTGCTTTCCGTCTTCCCGGGCAACCGGCAGGAAGGGCTGTTCGACGCCTATGCCAAGGTGGTGGAGACGGGCCGGCCGATGCTGCTGGAGCAGCGCTACGCCCATGACGGCCTGGACAGCTGGTTCCGCATCCAGGCCACGCCCTGGGGCGGCGACGGCTTCCTGGTGACCTTCGCCGACATCACGGAGGCCAAGCGCAAGGCCACCGCCCTGGAGGAGAGCGAGGCCCGCCTTGCCGCGCTGGTGGAGACGGTGGGCGTGGGCATCGTGGTGGTGGACGGCGCCAACCGCATCCGGCTGTTCAACCCCGCCGCCGAGCGGCTGTTCGGCTGGTCCGCGGCGGAGGTGGCGGGCCGCGACGTCCGGCTGCTGCTGCCGGAGGGGGAGCGGGACCCGCAGGGCGGCTTCGTCGGCCGCTATGGCCAGATGGCCCATGGCGCCGCCGTGGGCAGCGGGCGGGAGCTGGAGGCGGTGCACCGCGACGGCAGCCTGCTTGCGGTGGAACTGTCGCTGGCCCAGGTCCCCAGCCCTTCCGGCGCCCTGTTCGTGGGCGTGCTGGCCGACCTGCGGGAGCGCAACCGCACCCTGGCGGAGGCACGCCGGGCCAATGAGCGGCTGGAGGCCCAGGCGGCGGAGTTGGCGCTGCTGGCGGAGGATCTGGACAAGGCCAAGCGCGCGGCGGAGGCGGCCAACGCCGCCAAGTCCGAATTCCTGGCGAACATGAGCCACGAGATCCGCACACCCATGAACGGGGTGCTGGGCATGACCCAGCTCCTGCTTGCCACCCGGCTGGATGCGGAGCAGCGGGGCTATGCGGAAACGGTGCGGGACAGCGCCGAGGCCCTGCTGGGCATCATCGACGACATCCTGGACGTCTCCAAGCTGGAAGCCGGCAAGGTCGAGCTGGAGGAGGTGGATTTCGACCTGGAGGAGCTGGTGGACGGGGTCCTGTCCATCCTGGCCCCCAGGGCCGGGGCCAAGGGGCTCGAGCTGGCGGCCCTGGTCCGCACGGGGGTGCTGGGGACATGGCGCGGCGACCCCACCCGCCTGCGGCAAATCCTGATGAATCTGGCCGGCAACGGCGTGAAGTTCACCGAGGCGGGCAGCGTCCTGATCGAGGTGGAGGACCGGCAGGAGGCCAAGTTCGGTGCCCGGCTGCTGCGCTTCACCGTGCGCGACACGGGCATCGGCCTGACGGAGGCGGAGCGGGCCCGGCTTTTCCGGAAGTTCACCCAGGCGGATGCCAGCGTCACCCGCCGCTTCGGCGGCACCGGCCTGGGCCTTGCCATCAGCCGGGAGCTGGTCTGGCTGATGGGGGGCGAGCTGGGGGTGGAGAGCACGCCCGGCCAGGGCTCCACCTTCTGGTTCCAGGTGCCCCTGGACCCGGTGGCCCCGGCCGCGGCCGACGTGCCGGGCCTGGGCCGGATGGACGGACGGCGGGCCCTGGTGGCCGACGGGGCGATGGTGAACCGCGACGTGGCGGCCCAGTACCTCGCCTCGCTGGGTTTCGGGGTGGAGACTGCGGCGGATGGGGGGGAGGTGCGGCGGGCGGTGGAGGCGGCGGCCGGGCAGCCCTTCGACCTGCTGCTGCTGGACCAGCGGCTTGCCGGGGGTGACGGCCATTCGCTGGCCGCCTGGGCCAAGGGGCAGCCGGGCCATGGGGCGGCCAGGGTCGTGCTGTTGCTGCCGTCCGGCGCGGCGGCCCCCACCACCGGCTTCGACGCTGCCCTGTCGAAGCCCCTGCGCCGCGCCGCCCTGGTGGCCGCCGTGGGCCGCGCCCTCGCCCCGCATCAGGAACCGGCCGCCCCGCTCCGGGACGACGGCGCCCGCCCGGCCCCGCCCGCGACCGGGAAACGGGTGCTGCTGGTGGAGGACAACCCCACCAACCAGGCCGTCGCCACCGCCATCCTGCAGAGGGAGGGGTACCAGGTGCTGCTGGCCCAGGACGGCAGCCAGGCCGTGGCCGCCTGCGCCACGGACCGTTTCGACGCCGTGCTGATGGACATCCAGATGCCCGTCATGGACGGGGTGGAGGCAACCGGCCGCATCCGGGCGGCGGAGGCGGCGGAGGGCCGCCCCCGGGTGCCCATCATCGCCATGACCGCCAACGCCATGGCCGGCATGCGGGAAACCTACCTGGCCGCCGGCATGGACGACTTCATCGCCAAGCCCTTCCGCCACCAGCACCTCCTTGAGGTCGTGGCCCGCTGGTGCCGCCGCGGCACCGCCGCCCCGCCGCTGCCTTCCGCCGCCGGGCCGGCCCTGCTGGATGAGGAAACGCTGTCCGCCCTGGAGGTGGCGCTGCCCGCGGAACGCATGCGCGCCCTGGTACGGGAGGTCGCGGCCCGGGGCGCCGACAGCCTGGAGCGGCTCGCCCGCCACCTCGCCGCCACCGACTTGGCCCAGGTGCGGCGGGAGATGCATGACCTGATCGGCATGTCCGGAAACCTGGGCATGGCGCGCCTGTCCATGCTGGCCGGTGCCCTGCGGGACGCCGCCATCCGCGGCGACCGGGAAGCCTGCCACGCCCTGGCCGGCGACCTGGCCGCCGTCGGCCCCGCTTCCTGGACCGCCCTGCGCCGCCGCATCGGGGAGGGGTGAGGTTCCAGGCACCGGGCGCCACCCCCGGCGCCGCCGCACCCGCGGGCATGGGGGTACTTTCGAATTCGAAAGTCCAGGACCGAGGACCTTTCCAACCCGCCATGGCATGGTGGCACGATCCCCAGCCACCGGACCCCGCCCATGCATCCTGCCACCCCTGTCCTCCTGGCGCTCCTCGATGGCGACCGGCTCCCCCATACGCGGGCCGGTGCCCTGGCCCGGGCCATCGCCCTGGACGGGACTGCCGCGGATGTCCCCGCGCTCCTCGACGCCTTCCTGGCGGACCCCGGCAGGCGGGAGGTGCTGTTGGCGCCCCTGGTCCTGCTCGGCGGCCCGGCGGAGATGCGCCGCATCCAAGCGGCCGCCGTCGTCGACGGGCGGCTGCGGGAAGGGATGCCGGCGGACGTCCTCTGGGGCTTCGGCTGGCACGGGCTGGAAGAGACGGAGAACCTGCTGTTCCACCATGCCCGGGAGGCGGACGGCCGCCTTGGCAGCAGCGAGGGGGCCAGCGCGGCCTTGGGCCTGTTGCACCTGCCTTGCCGCGGGCTGGAGGGGGCGATCCGGGAGGCGATCCTGGCCTGCGCCGGCCGCAACCTGTTCCCGGAGTTCCTGCCGGCCCTGGCGGGCAAGACGGGGGACCCGGGCTTGGTGGACCGGGTCATCGCCATGGGGCGGGAGTCGGCCTCCCAGGACTGCATGGGCGGCATCCTGCTTGCCGCCGCCCTGGCCGGCGACCCGGACCGTTACCTGGAGGTGCTGTGGGACCCCGCCTTCGCCGCCGGGGAGACGAGCACCGGGTCCGTGACCTGGGCCATGCTGGGGCTGGACCTGCTGGGCCTGCCCCTGGGCCGGATGTTCGACGGGCTGAAGCGTCGCCTAGTCCGCCGGGCGGGGGAGCCTGTCCATGACATCACCCTCGTGGCCAGCCTGCTGGAAAGGCGCCTGACCGATCCCCTGCCCGTCCTGCGCTTCGCCCCGCCGCGGACGGAGGGGTTCGCCGACCTGCATGCGGCCTTCTTCGAATGGTCCACCCCCCACCGGGATGACGGCCTGATCGGCCTCGCGGCGGAGGCGTTGCGGGGCGGGCCCGTCGCCGGGCAGGTGTCCGACTGGCTTTACGCGCTGGAAGAGCGCTCGTGCCTGCGCGTGCAGGAAGAAGCCCGGCTGGGCGGGCGGCGGTAACGGACGGCTTGGCGGCCCGGGTCCCGCTGGGCTACCCTTTTTGATCGGAGGGATCAGGGGGTGGGGATGGCCGGGTGCCTGGTGCGGTTGGTCGTGGTGTCCGGGATGGCGGCGTTCCTGGCCGCACCCGCATTGTCCGCGTTGGCGCCGGAATACTATGCCCGAGCGCGCGACGGGGCGGCCCACCATCTGGAAATCCGCGTTACAGCCATGAAGCGCCTGGACGGGCGCGACTGCCGGGTGGAGGGGGTGGTCACGGCAAGCCACCGCGGTCCCATCGCGGTGGACACGCCGGTTCAGGCCACCGTTGGGTGCATCCGCCGCGACGAGACCGTGGAGCCCGGTCCCCGCATGTGGGTGTTCGCGGAGGACCTGACCAAGGGCACGGTCCTGGAAGGCTGGTTCGACGGCGCCCCGTCGGGCCTGGTTTCCCCAGGCGACCAGGTGGGGATCAAGGAGTTGGCGCCGGGAAGATAGGGCTGGGCCGCGCGGGTTGGCCGTGGATACGGGGATGACGGGCACCTCTGCCTGGGACAAATCCACACTATCCGCGAAGACAGCTACCCCCTTCGCTTTCCAGCGCTATTGTTGCGCCGGTCCCCGTGTCCGGTCCCGCCATGTCCGACGTCGCCACAGCCCCCTGCGCCCCGGCTGCCGCCCCCGGCAGTCTGGAGAGCTTCAGCTTCGAGCACCCCGCCCTGCGGCTGGAAGGGGCGTTCTTCACGCTCCAGCCCGGCAGCCTGGAGCCGGTCATGCGGGTGCGGCTGGGCGGGTCCAGCGGGACCGTGCCCCTGCGGCAGGTGGCGGCCACCTTCGACATCAAACCCGACAGCCCCGACGGGTTGCTGCTGCGGAAGGTGGAGGTGGCGTTGCGTCACGTCCCCGCCATCCGCCACGGCGACCGCATCCCCAGCGAGGTGGTCACCGGCCAGGCGAGCTGGGCCATTGAGGACCGGCACAAGGAGATGGCGGCCCTGCGCATCGTCGGCCCGCTGTTCCGTACCATCGGCCGCGCCGACCTGGGCGCCCTGGAGGGCACCTCCGACACGGCGGAGGCGGTGCGTCGCCAGGTGCGCGACGTGGCGGAGGAGATCGCCCGCCGGATCGGGCTGGAGCCCTCCCGCCGCCAGGAGGTGGTGGACCGGGCCGACCTGCTGGTGGGGGAGATGGCCTTCATCGAGGCGCTGCGCGGCTATTACAAGCCGGTGTTCGACATGAGCCGCAAGCTGCGGGAGATCGCCAAGGCCCATGCCCGCGACCGCGGCTTCGCCGACCAACTCACCAGCGCCCAGAACCTGCTGAAGACGCCGGTGCAGAAGCTGCAGAAGGTGCTGGACGATGCCGACGCGCTGGTGGCCGACCCGGTGAAGGCCCTGCGGGAGGTGGAAGCCACCGTGAAGAAGCTGCGCCGCCTGCGCGACGCCCTGCATTTCGAGACCATGCGCTGGGGCGACCTGCCGCCCCGCTGGGCCACGCTGCGCACCGACCGGGACGAGGCGGCGGGGGAGGCCCTGTCGCTCAGCCGGTTCCTGTCCACAAATTTTTACAGCGTGAAGTCCTGGGCCGGCAGCGGCTGACCTTCAGGATAGGTGCCTTCCGCCCGGTCCCGGCGGAAAGTGGCGGGGCGCGACGGTCCCCCGCGGGAGCCCCATGGTCGAGAGCCTGCTTGTCGTCAATGCCGTGCTGCTGCTGGCCATGCTGGGCGTGTACGCCGCGCGGGGCCTGGCCGCCCGTGCCGCCCGCGTGGAGGCGGAGGAGGCGGCCAAGCTGGTGCAGGGGGCTGCGGCGGAGAAGTCACAGACCGTGGTGTTCTATGAGTCGTCCCTGGCGGAGCTGCGCGACATCGACTCCCACCGCGCCTCCCATGCCCGGCGCATGCGCCAGGTGAAGGCGGAGCTGGAGCAGCGCCGGTCCAAGCACTTCGTCCTGACCCACCAGGTGGGGGAACCGGCCAAGGACAAGACCGCCTACCTGGCCCGGCTGGTGGTGAACCATGGGTCGGAGGCCACCCTGTCACCCCTGCTGGCAGGGCTGGACCACATGGCGGTGGTGCATGCCGAGTCGGAGCCGGCGGCCCGGCGGCTGCTGGATTTCCACTTCCCGCCGCGGGCGGCGCTGCTGGCGGTGATGCCCTTGCGGCAGGGGGACGCCGATGATGTCTGACGGGTCCCTGCTGCTGCCCGGGGCCCTGGCCCTGCTGGCGACCTTCCTGGCGGCCAAGCTGGCCCAGCTTTTCGGCCAGTTGCAGGACGCCCGGCAGCGCCGGCAACTGGCCCTGCGCAAGCGCCGGCAGATGGCCGAGCGCTTCAAGGAGGAGACGGAGGAGATGGCCCGGCGGGTGGAGGAGCTTGGCCCCTCCATCACCCAGGCCCGGGCCGAGCTGGCGGAGATGGAGGAGGAGCGCAAGGCCGCGGAGGCGGAGCTGCACGCCCTGGACGCCACCCCGCGGGCGCGGCTGATGGTGTTCGACCGGCACACCCTGTCGGACACGCCCCTGTGGGAGGTGGATGTCTGCAACCCCGACTTTCTTGAGGTCTCCCCCGGCCGGGGGGAGCGGGACCCGCTGGTGCAGGCCTGGAAGCGGGGGCGGGTCTATCTGGTGTCCGCACCCACCCCGGCGGAGGCCCGCCGCCGCTGCGCCGCCCGCTATCCCGGTAGCCTGGGCTATGTGGTGGGGGAAGCGGGGCCGTTCCGACTGGCCCTGCAACCGACGCCAGCCGCGCGCTGACCCGACGCGGGCCAGGGACAACCTGACCTTTTGGAACAGGCTACGGGCACGAGCCGGCGTTGCCCGGCCACTTCAGGCGACGTATAACTTTGGGACAGGTCCAGCCCGTGCTATCCGCCCCAAGCGCCATGACCAGCATCTCCGCCACCCTCCCGTCGGCCCCGGCGAACATCGCCGAACTCCAGTCCATGCGGTCCGCGCCCTCCCGCTACAGCCGGGAAGCGAACCCCATGGACTTGCCGCAGGCGCCGGAGAACGTCCGCTCCCTCCAGGCCGCGCGGAACCTGCCCACCCGCTATGGGTATGAGCCGCCGGGTACCCTGCCCGCCGCCCCAGAGACGATCTTGCAGGTGCAGGCTATGCGGGACGCCCCCTCCCGCTATGATTTCGACCTGCCGGGCCCGCTGCCCCCGGCGCCCGGCGTCACCCGCGCCTACCAGCAGGCCGCCAACGGCCCGGCGGCCGCAGCCGGGACGAAGCTGTCGGCCTGAGGATCGCGCCCCGTCAGGATGGGTTCGCCCCCCGCATCGCCGGGGCGCCTGCTTCCGCACCGTTATTGAACAAAAGTGCCGTGTTATATAACAAATACCCTTGACTCCATGCTGTAGATACCGGAGCCTAATCCAACAAGCACGGTGTGGTCCGGCCGATGACGGGACCCGCGGGATTTGAGCCAGCAGCTTGCGCCGCGTCACCAACCGCTAAAGCGCCGGGGGGCCCGCGGGTCCCCGCGCCCGAAAGGAAGGGCCATGTCCATCCCCGCCCCGCACCTGTCCGCCGTCCCGGCAAAGCCCCACTTCACCGTGGCTGACGATTTGTCGACCGAGGTGGCCGACGTGGTCCGCCGGGTGGCCGGCAGCCTGCCGCCCGGCGCCGACCTGGCCCAGGCGCGGCGGGTCTTCACGGAGGTGCGCCGCGCCCTGGGCCCCGCCCCGCCCGACCTCGCCTCCGTCCGGGAGGAGCTGATCCTGGGCCCCGCGGGGCCGCTGAAATTGCGGCTCTACCGGCCCTCCTTCGGCTTCCGGCCCCTGCCGGCGCTGCTGTACCTGCATGGCGGCGGTTGGACGGTGGGCGACCTGGACAGCCACGACACCCTGTGCCGCCAGCTTGCCCAGGCCACCGGCCATGTGGTGGTGGCGGTGGACTACCGGCTGGCACCGGAGCACCCCTTCCCCGCCGCCCTGGACGACGCCCGTGCCGCCTTCCACTGGTTGGTGGCCCATGCAAGGCTGCTGGCCATCGACCCCCTGGCCGTGGGCATCGCGGGGGATAGCGCCGGGGCCAACCTGGCCGCCGTGCTGGCGCTGGAGGCGCGGGACAGCGGCGGCCCGGCGCCCAAGGTGCAGGTGCTGGCCTATCCCTGCACCGACCTGGTCGCCACCTCCGCCTCCCACCAGGTGCGGGCGGAAGGGTACCTGCTGACCCGGGCACAGTACCTGGGCTACATCGGCAACTATCTGGCGGAGCGGGTGACGCCGCTGGACTGGCGGGTGTCCCCCCTGCGCGCCCTGGATTTCCGCGGCCTGCCCCCGGCCGTCATCATCACCGCCGGCCTGGACCCGCTGCTGGACGAGGGCCGCGCCTATGCCGGCCGGCTGGCAGAGGCGGGCGTGCCGGTGATCCACCGCACCTACCCCGACATGATCCACGGCTTCCTGACCATGGGCGGCGTGCTGGAGACGGCCAACCAGGCCATCGCCGACATCGCCCGCGCCCTGGCCTCCTACGACATCTATGCCTTGCAGGACGGGGCGGGGATCTGAGGGCGGCCTTTTCCTCGCCGATGCAATGGACCTTGCCATCCGACCTGGGGCAGGGTAGCCGGGCCTGTCATGCCCGACGGTCCCGAGGGAGGAACCATTGCCGCTGAAGTCCTTGCGCCCTGCCGCCACCGCGCTCGCCCTTGTCCTGGCGCTGGGCGCGGCCGCCCTCCCCGGTCCCGGCGCCCTGGCCCAGGGCGCGCCGGCCGCCGCCACGGCGGTGGCGCCCCTGTCCTTCACCAAGCGGGTGCTGCCCAACGGCCTGACCGTCTATGCCATGCGGGACACGGCGACGCCTAACGTGTCCGTCCAGGTCTGGTACGGGGTGGGGTCCAAGGATGACCCGAAGGGCCGCAGCGGCTTCGCCCACCTGTTCGAGCACATGATGTTCAAGAGCACCCGCAACATGGTGCCCGAGCAGTTCGACCGGCTGACCGAAGACGTGGGCGGCATGAACAATGCCAGCACGGCCGACGACTACACCGACTATTACAGCATCGTCCCCGCCAACCACCTGGAGCGCATCTTGTGGGCGGAGGCGGACCGCATGGGCAGCCTGGTCATCGACCAGGGCAACATGGACAGCGAGCGCGACGTGGTGAAGGAGGAGCTGCGCCAGCGCGTGCTCGCCGAACCTTATGGCCGGCTGTTCTACCTGATGCTGACCCAGGCCAGCTTCCAGGTCCACCCCTATGCCCGCCCCGGCATCGGCAGCATCGAGGAGCTTGACGCCGCTACGCTGGACGACGTGCGCGCCTTCCACGCCACCTATTACCGGCCGGACAACGCCACCCTGGTGGTGGCCGGCAACTTCGACCCGGCCCGGCTGGACGCCTGGGTGGACCAGTATTTCGGCAAGCTGAAGAAGCCCGCCACAGCCATTCCCCGGGTCACCGCGGTGGAGCCGGAGCGCAAGGGCCCGCGCACCCTGACCGCCTACCAGCCCAACGTGCCGCTGCCGGCGGTGCTGCTGAGCTTCCCCTTCCCCGCCGCCACCAGCCCGGACATCCCGGCCCTGGTGGTGCTGGACGCCATCCTGAGCAAGGGCCAGAGCAGTCGGCTGTACCAGTCCCTGGTCTACAGCCAGCAGGTGGCGCAGGAGCCCATCGCCTTCCAGTCCATCAGCCAGCAGCCCAGCTTCTATGCCATCGGCGCCATCCTGGCCGGCGACAAGACGGCGGAGCAGGGGGAGAAGGCCCTGCTGGCGGAGCTGGCGAAGCTGCGCGACGCGCCCGTCACCGCCGCCGAGCTGGCGGAGGCCAAGAACGAGCTGGTCACCGAGTCCCTGCGGGAGCGGGAGACGGCGGACGGCAAGGCCCGGGCACTGGCCCGCGGGGCCGTCGTCTTCGGCGACCCCAACGCCGCCGACACGCTGCTGGCCCGGGTGCAGGCGGTGACCCCGGCGGACATCCAGCGCGTGGCGCGGACCTGGCTGGATGAGAACAAGCGCGTCGCCATCCGCTACCTGCCCGAGGAGGGCAAGCCCGCGGACGCCAAGGGCGACGTGATCGAGACGCCGGCCACCGTGCAGGCCGCCCCGCTGGTCCCGCCGAAGGACCTGACCATCTTCACCCTGGCGCCGGAGGCGGAGCGGGAGAAGGTGCCGGAGCCGGGCAAGCCCATCAGCGTGGCCGTGCCCGCCCCGGCGGAGAAGACCCTGCCCAACGGGCTGCGGGTGGTGGTGGTGCGCGACGCGGACCTGCCGCTGCTGAGCGTGGAGCTGAGTGTGGCCGGCGGTGCCGCCACCGATCCGGCGGGGCTGCCCGGTGTCGCCAGCATCACCACCGACCTGCTCACCAAGGGCACCAGGACCCGCAGCGCGACGGAGATCGCCCAGGCCGTGGAGGCGCTGGGCGGCACCCTGGGCAGTGCGGCCGGCTGGGACGGGTCCGACCTGTCGCTGGTGGTGAAGGCGGACCAGGCGGAACCCGCCCTGGCCATCCTGGCCGACCTGGCCCGCAACCCAGCCTTCGCGGCGGAGGAGCTGGAGCGGCTGCGGCGGCAGGCCCTGGACGACCTGACCGTCGCCCTGAAGCGGCCGGGCACCCTGGCTTCGCTGGTGGCGCAACGGGCCGTGTTCGGGGCCGCCCCCTATGGCCATGCCCGCACGGGGACGCCGTCGTCGCTGGAGAAGCTGTCCACCAAGGACGTGGCGGCCTACCACCAGGCCTGGTGGCGCCCGGACAACGCCACCCTGGTGCTGGCTGGCGACCTGACGCCGGAGGCCGGGTTCAAGCTGGCGGAAAAGCTGTTCGGCGACTGGCAGAAGCCCTCGGCCCCCCTGGCGAAGCTGCCGGACGTGAAGCCCCTGGCGACGCCCCAGGTGCTGGCGGTGGACCTCCCCAAGTCGGGCCAGGCGGCCGTGGTCGTCGCCCGGCCGGGCCTGGCGCGGGACGACAAGGACTATTACCCCGCCCTGGTGGCCAACGCGGTGCTGGGCGTGGGCTACAGCGCCCGGCTGAACCAGGAGATCCGCATCAAGCGGGGCCTCAGCTACGGCGCCCGCTCCAGCCTGGACGTGCGGCGGGAGCCGGGTCCCCTTGCCGCCTCCACCCAGACCAAGAACCAATCGGCGACGGAGGTGGCGGAGATCATCTTCGCCGAGATGAAGCGCCTGGGCAGCGAGCCGATCCCGGCGGCGGAGCTGGCCAGCCGCAAGGCCGTGCTGGTGGGCGGCTTCGGCCGCGCGCTGGAGACGACGGAAGGCTTCGCCGGCCTGCTGGGCACCCTGGCCATCCAGGGCGTGCCCCTGGCGGAGGTGGGCCGCTACATGCCGGCGGTGGAGGCGGTGACGGCGGAGCAGGTGCGGGCCGCGGCGCAGACCGTGCTGAACCCGGAGGCCGCCAGCCTCGTCGTGGTCGGTGACGCGGAGACCTTCGCCGAAGGCCTGAAGCAGAAGTACCCGTCCCTGCGGGTGATCCCTGCCGCCAAGCTGGACCTGGATAAGCCCGGGCTGGAGTGACCGCCCCTTCGGCCGGGGGCCTGGACAGGCCCCCGGTCGGTCAGGTTATACCAGCCGCCGTTGATCGTGACCGATCAACGGCCCCTCAGGCGCCGGGCGCCGCCATCCGGCGGCTTGGCTCACGCGGGCATGAGCCCGCGGGCCGGCGGTCGCCGGCCTCCAAGCGCATGAGTCAAAAACTCATGCGCTTGGTATTACCCCCCATAGCGGGCTGAGCTTGGGCTCAAGTACCCGGTCCTTCCGCGGGCCAAAGGTCGGCCCCCTGCCCACGGGGCGGGGTTGCAACGCGGGTGGGGAGGCCCGCGCCTACTTCTTCCCCACCAGCGCCACCGCCTGCCGCTCGCACCCCTTGGCCATCAGCCAGGCGGCGGTCATCTTGTCACCCGACACGCTGGCGGGCAGCCGGTGCAGCGTGACCGCGGCCGTCTCCCCGCCAATCTCGAACAGCATCGCCTCCCCGTCCGCCACCGGCACCTCCGCCGGCAGGGCCAGGGTGGGCTGCCCGGCCTCCCAGGGGGTATTGGCGGTCCAGGAGCGGTCGGCGGGGGACAGGGTCAGGGTGGCGGCGGCCTTGGCGTCCGGCCGCCAGAGCACGGGCGGCCCTTCCGCCGGCAGGCAGGCTTGGCCGCTGATCGTCGCATCCACCAGCCAGGGCTGCGGCAGGGGTTGGCTCAGGTTGGCGGCACGCACGGCCCCGAGGGAGCTGGTGTCGGCGGCGCGGGCGGTGACCAGCGTGCTCAAGGCCACCACCACGCCGCCATTGGCACCGCCGCCGGAGACGGCGGGCTTGCCTTTGTAAGGCCCGGTGAGGGTGAGGGTCGCCCCCTCGGCGGAGACCAGCACCAGCCGCGCACCGTCGGGCAGCGACAGCTCCGCCCCGTCATCCAGGGTCTGGCCGGGCTGCTGGGACGTGCCGGAAGACTCCACCACCACCAGCTCCGCGGCAAGGGCGGCGGCGGGCAGTGCGGTGGCGAGCAGGGCGGCGAGGAGGGGACGGCGCATGGCGGGACCTGTCAGCGGACGTTCTTGGGGGGAAGGGACAGGCCGGCGGCGCGGGTGCCGCCGGCCAGGGTGGATGGGGACAGGACGCCGTCGCCGATCACGGTGAAGGCGCCCCAGAAGAAGGGGTGGCCGGTGCCGGTCCGGGCGGCCAGGGCCATCTGCGAGCGGGCCAACGCCCCGGCCGCGTCTGCCTTGCCCCCGTCCAGGGCGCCGGCGAACAGGCCCTGCATCAGGGCCACGGTGGGCTCCGACGGCACCTGCCAGTGGGTGACCAGGATGTTGCGGGCCCCGGCGAAGAAGAAGGATTCCGCCAGGCCCGACAGGCTCTCACCCCCGAACCGCCCATCGCCGCCCGCCGTGTTGCAGGCCGACAGCACCACCAGGTCGGCATTCAGCCGCAGCAGCGCCACGTCCGACGCGGTCAGCAGGCCGTCGTCCGCGGTGTCCTTGGGCATGCCGGCCGGCGGGGCCAGGGCCAGCCCCGGCTCCGCCTGGCAGCGCAGCTCGCCGGGCAGCAGCCCATGGGTGGCGAAGTACAGCACCCGGTAGTCGCGCAAGGAGAGGCCCCGCACGGCGGCCTTGGTCACCGCCGCCCCGGTCAGCAGGCTGTCCGGCGTGGCGCCGAGCTGGCGGCCGATGGAGCGGATCTCGTCCGCCGTCTCCGGCAGGGGCGCCAGGGCCCGCAGCAGGGCCGGGTCCACCGGCGCGCCGGTGCGGCATTCCCGGCCCAGGGCGGACAGCCCCTCCCCCGCGCTGCCCGGCCCGGCCTTGCCCTGGAAGGGCGGGGCCGCGAAGCCGACGAAGGGAAGCGGCGCCGCGGGCCGGCTGGCCAGCTTCCGCAGGCTGATGAAGGCGGGCACCGACGGCGCCACGGCCAGGGCCTTGTCCCGGGCCAGCCACGCCGCGCGGCCATAGTCCTCACCCCTGGCCGGGGCCGTCACCAGCACCGCCGGCGGCAGGCTGAGCAGCGGGCCGGAAGGGACGAAGACCAGCCGCTCCACCCCTTTCAGCTCCGCCGCCACCGGCCCCAGCAGCCGCTGGTACAGCTCGTGCGACTGGGCAAGGTCGAAGGGCAGCAGCTTGCCCTGGCGGGGGACGAAGGCGGCACGCAGCGCCTCCACCCGCCTGCCCGCGTCGGCGCGGCCAAGCCGGACCGGATAGGCGGTCACCGCGTCCCGCGTGACCAGGAAGCCGAAGGACCCTTCCTGCGCCAGGGAGAACAGCACCACCCCCTCGCCGGGGGACAGGGCGGCGCGCAGCTCTTCCGCCGTGGTCGCCTTGAAGCGGGTCAGGCGGGCATAGTCGGGGAACCGGGCCCGCATCTCCCGCTCCAGCTCCACCGCTTCCCGGCTGACCGCGTCCAGCCGGTCCTTCAAGGACTGGGCGCGGGCGGCGTCGCGCTCGGCATCGGGCCGCGCCGTCTCCGCCGCCAGCTCCAGCCGCAGCCGGTCACGCCCGCGGGCCGCGTCCTGCTGGCGGCGCACCAGGTCGGACACGGCTGGGTCGTCCGTGGCGAAGCGGGCGGAGGCGCGGGTGATTGTCTGGCCCACCGCCCCCTCGCGCACCAGCTGGGCGGCCGTGAACATCTCCGCATGCAGGGCCGCCGCCTGGTCCGGGTGCTTCCCGGCCTCCGCCAGGGCGGCGGTCAGGAAGGGGGCGATCCGGTCGAAGGGCAGTTGCGCCGGCGGCTGGTCGGCCGCGGCGATGATGGCGAAGGCGGCGCGGAAGCTGGCCAGGGCTTCCGCCGTGCGCCCGCCCTCCGCCTGCACCTTGCCCAGGTCGAGCATGAGGGACGCGGTGGGCCAGGTCTCCCCGAACAGCTGCCGGTTGGCCTGCACCCCGTCCACCAGGAACCGCTCGGCCCCGTCCAGGTCACCGCCCGCGGCCCGGCCCAGGCCGCGGAGGCCATGGATGCGGCTCTGCCACCAGGCCGGCAGGCCGGGGGTCCGGTCGAACACCCGCTGCGCCTCGGCCGCCACCCGCTCCACCAGGGCCGGCTGCCTCAGCCGCACGGCGATGGTGCCTTCCAGGATCAGGCTGTGGATCAGGTCGCCCCGCGCCACGGTCAGGTTGCCCAGCACGGCGCGGTTCTGGCCGGTGGGGTCGTCGCCCTCCAGCTCCCGCACGATGTCCCGCCGCACGGCGCTGGCTTCCTTGGCCACCGCCAGGGCCCGCTGCGCGTCGCCGGCGTTCAGGGCATGGAAAGCCCGGTAGCTGACGAGCTGCGCCCGCGCGCTGCGATCGAAGGAGCGTTGCAACAGGGCGTCCGCCCGGCGGAACAGGCCGTCCGCCTCCGGGATGCGGCCCTGGTTGCTGACCTCCAGCGCCAGGTTCATCAGCGTGTCGCCCACCCCGGGGCTGTCCTCCCCCAGGATGCGGGACTGCACCTCCAGCGCCCGGCGATAGGCGGATTCCGCGGCGGAGAAGTTCTCCAGGCTGTTGCCCAGCCGGCCCTGTTCCGTCAGGGACTGGTAGCTCTTCAGGTCGCCCTTGCCGAACCGGGTGGCGCTGGCGCCCAGCACGCCCGCGACCTTGCCGCCGACCCCGGGGGCCTCCGCGCCTTCCGCCACGGCGGCGGGTGCCCCGCCGGCCAGCAGGGGCAAGGAGGCGGTGACCAGGTCCGCCACGGACGGCAGCCCGTCCGCCTGGACCAGCCGTCCGCCCTGCACGGTGGTGATGCCCACATGGGGCCAGCCGCCCTCCCGCAACTGGCAGGTGGCGACCAGCGTGGTGCCGTCCGCGGTCCAGACGGGGTCATGGCAGCTGGCCTTCCGCGCCAGCCGGGCCGCCCAGTCCGTGCGCTGGGACAGGGCCAGGACCTGCGCCTGCCAGGCGGCCTTGTCCACAGGCAGCGCCGCCGGCACCGTCTGGGACCAGACCTGGGCGCTGGGCTCGTCCCAGGTGCCGCAGAACACGTCGAACAGGGACAGGCTGCCCCGGGCGGCCACCGGCTCGGCCCGGCAGGCCTCCCCGATGGCGTTGTTGCCCAGGGCGACGGCGCCCTTGGGCGGGGCGGCGCCCGGGTCCGCGGCCTTGTCCGATACCGGCTGGTTGGCGCAGGCGGCCAGCCCCAGGGCGGCGGCGAGCGTGAGCAGGGAGGTGGAGGGTCGGGTCATGCGCATCACCATCCGCGCCCAAGGCCGGGGAAGGCTTGGTCCAGGCCGGGGGTGCCGGTGGTGGCCGGCGGGCGGGTGCGGCGCTGCTGCGCCAACAGGCCGGGCACCAGCACCTCCGTGCTCGTCTCCTCCTCCGCCAGGCTGCCGCTGACCGGGGGCGGACCTTCCGGCGGCCGGTCGATGCCGGGCCGCGGGCCGGCGGCCTCCTGCCGGCGGGGCGGGGGCTCCGGCGGGGGCGGGGCCGCCACCTGCTGCTGCGGCGGCGGGGGTGGCGGCGGGGCGCCGGGCGGCTTGGCCAGGGCGTTCACCACCGTCACGGGGGCCATGCCACTGGCGGAGGACGGCAACTCGCCGGTCCGCTGCTCCACCACCAGCAGGCCGTCCACATAGCTGATGCTGTAATTCTGGGCCGTGGCCCCGAACGGGGTGACCAGATACTCCCCAGCCGGGGACTCCAGGGTCGCCGTCGTCTGGAACGACAGGCCGCTGACCACCGCGGCCGTATCGCCGTTCACGAAGCCCTCGTAGGTCGCCGTGAACGGCGGGTTCGGCTCCCGCACCTGGCGGCGCAGGCTGTTGGCCCGGATCACCAGGGCCGCCGGATCGATGACCAGCG
>MOEB01000058.1 GCA_001939945.1 Aerophototrophica crusticola
TATCACCACCAGCGAGTCGGCATTGGCGAACTCGCAGCACCGCCACCGCAGATGCGACCAGCAGGTCGTGAGCACATTATTCCTACTGGCGTGCAAATGGGGGATCTCGGGGGCTTACTGGAGGGGAGGAGCCAGCATCGACCCCCCCAATTAAGGGCAACAATAAAGGGCATCTGCTTGGCACAATTGACCGTCCGACGAATAATGTAAATCAAAAATCCCCCATAAAACGTAACCATACTTACCTAATACATTTTCGATATCGCCAAACGATACCCTTCTTTGATAGAAAGAAGCGAGGATGACCTCAACTCTTATAAATTTAATTCGTCGCTGTGATAACATAGTTAAACCACCACTTAAACATTCTACCTCGTAACCTTGCGTATCAATCTTAAGCAAATCAATGCAATCTATATTGTTGTTAATACAATATGCGTCTATGGTGGTTACCGGAACCTCGATTTTGTCAATAGTTACTGATTGAATACTCGCTCGCCACGAGGAAGTCATATCCAGCGGAACAAAGCTATTAGTAGCACTGGAGCTATTTCTATTCAGCTCCAAGCTGCCCACCGAGTCGGCAACTCCTAAATGATTGGCTATGGCCTGACCATCTCTGCCGCAGACTTTCTGGAGTTCGGCATAACAGGCGGGGTCTGGTTCGAAACTATGAATAAAAGCTTTTGGGAACAGGGATCGATACTCTCTGACCGACTGCCCTAGATTGCCTCCGATGTCGAAGATCACGGGGTTCTCCCGCAGTCCGAGATTTCTCAGCATCCGCCCGTGCCCACCCACGTACATGTAGGATGTTCTCTCCAAAGAACGTATCGCGATGCGCTCCAGTGCTTTGCTGAAGAGAGATGCCAAACCCATGGTGCCCACGTTTCCTTCAGAGGATTTACAGATGTCAAACAAAGGCATCGCTTGCCTGTTCATATAGTCAGATTTATATCTGTGACACCCATCTTCAGCAAGAGAAATCCATTCGCATGCGGGGTGAGTATCATCGGAACTGATCAGGTTCTTCCACTTCTCGGATACCCGGCTTCAGAAGCTCTCTCGAACCGGAGATTAAGCGCTTTCGAACTAAAGATTAAAGTGAAGGCGCTAGAGTTTCTGACCCGTATATTTGCATGCTATCTCAAATTTTTCTCTCATCATGACACTCCGATACCCGCAACGATACGGATTTGCGAAATCCATTCTCGAGCAACTTCGTCGATGCCGCGGCCGAGAAGCTTTGCCTCGGCGTTAGTTGCGCGTTTCCGGGCACTGTTCGGGTCGGACAATACTCCGTCGATGGCGGCAGCAACTTCTGAAGCCGCCGTCGGCGTGAAGAAACACGCCGAACTCTCATCCAGTATTTCGCGATGGGCAGGGATGTCCGAAACAGCCAAAGGCGCCCGGGCGGCGATCGCCTCCAGAACCACGTTCGGCGCCCCTTCGAAATGACTCGGTGCCACCAGGACGTCAGCCCGCCGCATCCAGCCCCAGACCGCTCCGGAAAAACCCATGAGGTGGATGTTCGCGCCCAGCCCGGCCGACTCCACCATCCCCCGGATCAGCCCTTCCTGCGGGCCGTTGCCGAACAGCACGAGGTGTGCCCCCGGGTGGCGCGCGAGCACCAAGGGCATGGCCCGCACCACCACGGCCGGGTTCTTCTCCGGGCTCAGGCGCCCGACCGACAAGACGATCTTCGCGTCCTCCGGCAGGCCGTGGTCGCGCACGTCCGGGATGGGGCTCTGCTCGATGCCGGTGATGTCCATGCAGTTCGGCACCAGGCGGGGCGGGTCATGGGGCCGCGACGGCGCCCAGTAGGCGCTGCCCCCCTCGGAATTGGCGAGGACCCCGGCCGCCCGCTTGCCCACCGCCTGGCGCAGCCAGGTCTTGAGCCCAACCGGGTAACAGTCCCCTGACGAGCGCTCGAACAGGATGTGCGGCCTCCCGCAGACCTTCGCGGCGATCCCGCCCAGCACATCCATCTGGGGCAACATGGTCAGGACGCAATCCGGTGCCAGCCCGCGCACCAGCCGGACCAGCGCCCAGGCGAGGCCCGGGTCATGGTTCGAGCGCGCCGGCAGCGGGTGCAGCGTGATGCCGGGGCGCTGCAGGCAGGACGGCACCGGCGAGCCGGCAAGGTAGGCGATGTGCAGGTCCACACCTTGCGCGACAAGCCCTCCGGCGACCAGCTGGACTTGCCGCTCCGCGCCGCCGGTGATCAGGCTGGAGATGCACAGCAGGATCGAAAGGTCAGAAGGCATCGATTGGGTCGCCATTTCAAAGCAGAAGGGGGCTACGACGCCAGGGCCTGACCCTGTCGGCGGCGGATCAGGGCGCGCAACAGGTCGATGAGGATCAGGCTCGGCACGACCGCGAACACGGCGTTGAACAGGAGCTGGTACTGTCCCCCGCGAATGATGACGAAGGCATTCACGATGCAGAAGACATAGACGCAGGTCGCGATGAAGTCGGACGTCCGCTTGCGATACCAGAGGTGCAGGGCGCCGAGCAGACCTCCGGCGACACAGCCGCGGATCAAGGCCTCGACCGGGCCGAGGCCCAGGGCCGATTGGGCGACCGGGTGGAACATGAAATAGTTGAATGTCTGGAGGTATGTATTGGCGAGATACCAGTCCTGTGGGTTGACCTTTTCCCAGGGGAAGATCGCCTTCGGGAAGAATATCAGGATGTCCTGGAAATAGATGGTCCAGGGCGGGTCGATGGGCAGGCCCCGTTCCCGGATCATGTGCAATTCAAAGCCGCCGGCGAAGATGTTCTGGAATTCGTTGTTCGTCGCCAACGGGTTCAAGTCCAGCGAGGCGACGAAATCCACCAGCTCCGCGTTGCCGCCCCGCAGGACGCCGTAGAGCGTGAAGAAGGCAAATCCTGTCACGCTGAGCAGCACGAGCGAGGCGAAGGAAAAGGGCCTCACGAACTGATGGAAACAAATCAGCGCCGACACCAGGAGGATGCCCATCGTCGTCCGCTCGCCGCCGATGAGGAAATTCTGGACGAGCATGAAGAGGAAGACGGCCGCCGCCAGTTGCCGGTACACCGGCCGGTCCCGGTACCAGAACATCAGGAGCACGAGTAGTGTCGATGCGAAGAGCTTGAGGTTGTTCAGGATGTTGTACGCGATGATGACGGGGATCGGCAGCGCCAGGAACCGCTGGTAGGCTTCGGCCAAGTCATCGTCATAGGACCCGTCACTCCCGCCGCCGATGGCGATGCTGAGCAGGAGCCCGGCGACGAAGATCATCACGATATAGATGATGACCGCCGACCCGTAGTCCCTGTCGAGGGGGGCCATGACCGCGCCTTTGACGGGGGCGCGCAGCCGGAACAACAGGTAGGTGATCGCGAACCCGACCATGAACAGGATGTAATAGTCGATGTAGGCACCCAACTCGTATGGCTTGGGATCGTAGAAGACCAGACGGGCGTCGCTCAAAACGTTGAAGCCGTTGTCATTCAACAGATATTGCAGGGGCGTGACCCCGGCATAGGCCAGGGTGAACATCAACAGGAGTGTCCCCGGGTCGAACAAGGGCACGCGGCCCTCTTGCCGGGCCAACAGGGACAGGTAGGTCCCGACCAGCGCCGTCAACACCGCAAGCCGAATCGTGATCTCCAGCTCGCCGTCGGGGAAGCCCAGGAATATGCCGATGATGGCGACGGCAGATCCCAACGCGACGGTTGTCTGGGTCGATCCAAGCATCAACGGCTTCTTTGTCAGACGGTGTACCACGACCGGCATGGTGTGGCAGGGCACAGGGCTTTGCGCAAGGAGGTAATCAAGGCCGACTTCCCGGCGACAACCCCGGCCCGCTTTTTGCCCCGCGCCCTCGCGGGTCGGCGTGTGGCTGCTGTGGGACATGGGCAGCACAAAGTTGCCATCGCTTGGCGCTTCGCCTAAGGTGCGCCGCACTGGGGTAACCTCTTGAGGGTAGGTTCCGACTATTATTCCGGCACCTCCGTCTTGCGGCCCTGCCCCATCGGCACGGACGACGTGCATATTCTGGTTGCTTGAGGCTTGCCCCGCCATGGACATGAGCATGAACGACCCCGCATCCCGTGCCCCAGCGGCGGGAGTCGTGCAAGGTGTTGAAGGCTCCGGCGCCCTCGCCTTGCTGGGCATGGCCTGGGATGGCCGCTGGCTGATCTCCGGCTGTGCCTTCGCCTGTGCCCTGCTGGCGGCGATCTATTCGTTGACCCTTCCTTCGACCTACACCGCGACGGTGATCGCCACCCAGGCGACTCGCGCCAGCGCCGAGCCCGCGGGCCTCGGCATGGTGGCACAATCCTATGGGCTGAGGGCGCTCCAGGGTAGTACCCAGGTGGAAGAATACCTGGCCGTCATGCAGGCGCGCAGCTTCGTCGACGAGTTGGTCCGGCAGAAGAACCTGGCGCCGGTCCTGCTTCCCAAGGACTGGGACGCCGAGAAGAATCAGTGGCGGGTTCGGGAAGGCTCGTTCATCGGCGAGGCCATCGCCGGCGCCAAGGGCTGGGTGATGGGCCTGTTCCAGCCGAGCAGCCCGACGGCCGACCGCGCCGGGCCCGACACGCCGGGGGAGATGGCGGCCAAGCGCGCCGTCGCCCTGTTCCAGAACCGGCTGACGGTTTCCCATGACCGGCGGCGTGGCGTCATCTCGGTCAGCTTCACCTGGCAGGACCCGGCACTCGCGGCGGCCTGGGCGAACGATGTGGTGGCCCTGCTGAACGCCCACACGCAGCAGGACGCGATCGACGAGAGCCGGCGGCGGTACGACTATCTCCAGGGCGAGCTGGCCCGCAGCACCAATGCCGAGAACCGGGACATGGTGTATCGCCTGATGACGCGGGAACTCCAGAACACGACCCTGGCCAGCAGCCAGACCGATTATGCCCTGAAGATCATCGATCCCGCCGTGCCGCCGCTGCTCCCCTCCGGCCCGGGCCGGTCGAAGATGGCCCTGCTCGGCCTGGTCCTTGGCTGCATGCTGGGGGCCGCCCTCTGCGTGGTGCGCGAGCTTCGGCAGCGCCGCACCTGACCGGGAACGGGCTCAGGCCGGTTTCCGGGCGAGGTGGCGGTTAACCCGCCACCGCTCCAGCCGGCCCAGGGCTGTCGGCCCCAAGAGGCCAACGAGCAGGAGACCCCAATTCCGCGCGTCCAACGGCTGCTCGCGAAGGGCGGGGGCCAAACTACCGACCACCGCCCGTCTGTCCCCGCGATAGCCAGCCTCTGTCGCCCGCTGCCGGGCAAGGGCTGCGCCCGCCCCGGCAGTCGGGACGCTCAGCAGCGCGTCCAGGACCTCGGGCGCGAAGACATCCCGCCGCGAGAGGTCCGGCTCGAAGCCAAGGGACCGGATGGCATCCAGCCAGGAAGGTTTCCACTTCCCCTTCTCGACCACATGGTCGTACCGCAGGTTGGCATCTGTCGGTCCCCAGAAATCCAGGTCCAGCGTATTGCTGAGGGCGGTGCCCAGATGCTCGAACTCCCAAGCGGACAGCTTGGGCACGAGCAGGCGGCGCAGCGCCGACGTGCGCCAGACCGCCGGCTGCGTGGACACCCTATAGGCGGCTCCCCGCGCCACGCGGCAGAGCCCCGGATGGTTCCGGACGGCGTCCGTCGGCAGGGGCGTCGGAGGCGGCAATGGCGAGAACCGGATGGAGGCGACGTCGCTGTCCTGGGCTGCCTTGACGATCCCCCGGATACGGCCCGTGTCCACCGGCTCGAAGATGAAAAAATCCTCCAGCATCAAGATCACATGGTCCGTACCGAGCTGGTCGAGGTAGTTGGCGACATTCTCTGTCCAACTCCGGTCCTCCCCGGATTTCAGGGAACGGATGGACGGATGGTCGAACTCCTTTCGGTTGGTGCCCAGGAAAACTGGGAAAGGGCAATCCGGCCAGAACGTCTCAAGCCCGAAGGCGAATACCGGCCAGAGGTCCGAATAGGCATCGCAGGAAACGACAAGGATGGGAACGTCCCGCACCCCGGCGGCCACTGTCGGCCGCCCCGAAAGATCTGCAACCTGCACATTCATCTCCGGACGAAATGTTGAATTTCTCGTCGACACAAAGGCGATTTACCTCGTGTCAAAGTCATCGGCAAAACTGCTAGCGGCGGCAAGATGCTCCTACGGAAGGAGCGTCGCAATAGGGTTGGGTCAGCCGGGGCGGATAATCAGCAAGGAAGAATGTCGCTTGCCTTTGGTGTGGCCATTTGTTCTAAAAGCGTAACCCGATGGGCCATGTGGGCGGTTTCGGATCCACCGCCGCTGGAATGGGATTGACGTATGGAAAAGATCGCTGTCCTCGGCCTGGGCTATGTTGGCCTGCCGGTCGCCTTGTCGTTTGCCCGCCGCTTCCCGGGCACCGTCGGCTTCGACGTGAAGCGCTCCCGCATCGAGGAGCTGCGCGACGGGCATGACGTCACGGGTGAGGTGTCTGCTGAGGAGCTGCGGTCCACCCCCATCACCATCACGGACGACCCGGCGGCGTTGCAGGGCTGCACCTTCTTCGTGGTGGCCGTCCCGACCCCGGTGGACCAGAGCCGGCAGCCGGACCTGACGGCCCTGTCGCGGGCGAGCGAGACGGTGGGGCGGGCTGTGCGCCCCGGCGCCATCGTCGTCTATGAGTCCACCGTCTATCCCGGCGTGACGGAAGATGTCTGCGGCCCCATCATCGAGCGGGTCTCGGGCCTGCGCTGCGGGGTGGACTTCAAGCTCGGCTACTCCCCGGAGCGCATCAACCCCGGCGACCGGGAGCACACCCTGGAACGCATCGTCAAGGTCGTGTCCGGGCAGGATGAGGAGGCGCTGGAACGGGTGGCCGACTGTTACGCCGCCATCGTGACCGCGGGCGTCCACAAGGCGTCCTCCATCAAGGTCGCGGAAGCCGCCAAGGTCATCGAGAACACGCAGCGCGACCTGAATATCGCCTTGATGAACGAGTTGGCACTGATCTTCGACCGGCTGAACCTACGCACCCGTGACGTCATCGCCGCAGCCAGCACCAAGTGGAACTTCCTCCGCTTTTCACCGGGCCTCGTGGGCGGCCACTGCATCGGCGTGGACCCCTATTACCTCACCGCGAAGGCGGAGCAGATCGGCTATCACCCGCAGGTGATCCTGGCGGGTCGGCGCATCAACGACGGCATGGGCGCGTTCATCGCGGGCAAGCTTGCCAAGCTGCTGATCCACGGCTCCCTCCCGGTCAGGGAAGCCCGCGTCGGCATCCTGGGCTTCACCTTCAAAGAGAACGTGCCGGACCTGCGGAACAGCAAGGTCGCCGACATCCTGACCGAGCTGTCCGAGTTCGGCATCTCGCCGCTGGTCCACGACCCGCTGGCGCTGCCCGAGGAGGCGCATGAGGAGTTCGGCATCTCCCTGTCGCCGCTCAGCGAGTTCAAGCAGCTGGAGGCTGTGGTCATCGCCGTCTCCCATGACGCTTATCGTGGGCTCGGGGCCGAGGCGATCAGGTCCATGGTCCGCCCCGGTGGCGTCGTGATCGACGTGAAGTCGATGTTCGACGCCGGCGACTTCCCGGGACTGTCCTATTGGAGCCTGTGAAGGCCAGTTCGCCAAGGGGGTGATGATCGCGGGTTCGCATGCAGAAATCGGCTGGGAACCATCCGCCAGGATGGGTTCTGTCCACATTCTCGCCCCTCGCACCGCCCTCCTTTTTGTGGTACCCCGAAAACCTAGGCGACAGGAATGTCTTCCAGACCGGTCCCTTACGCTGCCCCTTAGCGGCCGGGTCCGGGGTTTGCACCTTGCTTGTGTCTCGGCATGGCGGCCGAGTTCCGGGAAGGGTGGACGGCCTGCTTGCCTTTTCAATTGGAGAGCTTTGGTATGACGCGGAAAGTGGCACTGATTACGGGTATCACCGGTCAAGATGGGGCGTACCTGGCGGATTTGCTGCTCCGCAAGGGGTATGAGGTCCATGGCGTGAAGCGCCGGTCCTCGTCGTTCAACACGGAACGGATCAACGGCCTCTACCAGGATCCCCATGGCGAGGGGGTGCGCATGCACCTGCACTATGGCGACCTGACGGACAGCACGAACCTCATCAGGCTGCTGCAGGAAACCCAGCCGGACGAAGTCTATAACCTCGGCGCGCAGAGCCACGTCCAGGTCAGCTTCGACACCCCGGAATACACGGCGAACGCCGACGCCATCGGCACTCTGCGCCTGCTGGAAGCCATCCGCATCCTGCGCCTGGAAGGCAAGACCCGGTTCTACCAGGCCAGCACCTCGGAACTGTACGGCAAGGTGCAGGAGACGCCGCAGAAGGAGACGACCCCCTTCTACCCGCGCTCCCCTTACGCCGCGGCAAAGCTCTACGCCTATTGGATCACGGTCAACTACCGCGAGGCCTATGGCATCCACGCCACCAACGGCATCCTGTTCAACCATGAGAGCCCGCTGCGCGGCTCCACCTTCGTGACGCGCAAGATCACCCGGGCCGTCGCCGCGATCCAGCACGGCCTGCAGGAGAAGCTGTACCTCGGCAACCTGGATGCGCGCCGCGATTGGGGCCATGCCCGGGACTATGTCGAGGGCATGTGGCTGATGCTGCAGCAGGCGACCCCGGACGATTACGTGCTTGCCACCGGGGAGACGCATCCCGTGCGGGAGTTCGTCGAGCTGGCGTTCAGCCATGTGGGCCGGGAAATCCGCTGGCAGGGCGAAGGCGTGGAGGAGAAGGGCGTGGACGCGGCCACTGGCCAGGTCCTGGTGCAGATCGACCCGCGCTACTTCCGGCCGACCGAAGTGGAACTGCTGCTTGGCGATCCGACGAAGGCGAAGGAGAAGCTAGGCTGGCAGCCCCGGACCAGCTTCCGTGAGCTTGTCCAGGAGATGATGACAGCGGACATGCGGCTCATGGGGGCCGGCGGGCAGAGTTCCGCCCTGGAGCATGACCCGCAATCCCTGCCGAACCTGAACTTCGGCTGAGTCTACCGACCCCCACATCAGGTCGTACGCCGGGTGTCGGCGATTGCGCGAGCGAGGACAGCAGAATGGCAGTTTTGGTCACAGGGGCAGCCGGCTTCATCGGCCACTATGTCTGCCTGCACCTCCTGGCCCGAGGGGAACAGGTCATTGGTGTGGACAACATCAATGACTACTATGACGTCAACTTGAAGCTCGCCCGCGTGGCGCGCGTGGAGGCGCACCCGGGGTTCACGCTGGTCAAGGCGGACATCAGTGACCGTGCGGCGATGGACCAGCTGTTCGCCTCGAGGCCGGACATCACCGGCGTCGTCCACCTCGCGGCCCAGGCGGGCGTCCGCCACTCCCTGACCGATCCCTACGTCTACATCCAGTCGAACCTGATGGGGCAGGTCGTGCTGCTGGAAGCCGCGCGTCGGCTTCCCGACCTGCGGCACTTCGTGTACGCCAGCTCCTCGTCGGTCTACGGCGGCAACGAGACCCAGCCCTTCTCCATCGACCAGAGGGTCGACCTGCCCGTCTCCCTCTACGCGGCGACGAAGCGGGCTGACGAGCTAATCACCAGGACCTACAGCCACATCTATGGCGTCCCGGCGACGGGGCTGCGCTTCTTCACGGTCTATGGGCCGTGGGGGCGCCCGGACATGGCCGCCTATCTGTTCGCCGACGCGATCGTGAAGGGGCGGCCCATCCAAGTCTTCAACCATGGCAACATGTGGCGCGACTTCACCTATGTGGACGACATCGTAGCGGGCGTGGTCACAGCGCTGGACCGGCCCGCCCAAGCCGGGCGCCAGGACAAGGTGCCCCATGCCGTCTACAACCTGGGGAACTGCCGGTCTGAGCGGCTGATGGACTTCATCGGCCACATCGAGACCTATCTTGGCCGCAAGGCGACGATCCAGTTCGAGCCCCTGCAGCCGGGCGACGTGCCCGCCACGTCGGCCGACATCGAGGCGAGCCGCCGCGACCTCGGCTTCGAGCCGCGGACGAGCATCGACGTTGGCTTGAAGAACTTCATCGAGTGGTTCGTCGATTACCACAAGGTCCGATGAGCGCGTGGGCAAGAACAGCAGGTTGATCGGATTCCCACATGACAGCCCCCCCGGGCTATCCCGCCGGCGCGGACGGGGCGCCAAGCCCCGTTCGCCACGCCGATACTGAAATATGCCGACATCAAGGGCCATCCCCATGGAACCGCCAGTCAATCCCCTCTCCCGCCATGCCAAGAACGTCCATTCGCAGTTCGGCGAGGACGGAATCCTGGAGGCGATCTTCTCCACCCTCGGGGTGGAGCGCGGGATGTGTGTCGAGTTCGGCGCGTGGGACGGCATCTATCTCAGCAACACCTATAACCTGATCAGCAACAAGGGTTGGGGCGGTGTCCTGATCGAGGGGGACAGCAAGCGGGCCGAAGTCCTGAAGGCCAACATGAGGCGGTTCAAGGACGTCCATTGCGTCAACCGGTTCATCACCTTCGGGCCGCCCTCCAACCTGGACGCCATCCTGGCGACCACGCCGCTGCCGAAGGATTTCAACCTTCTTTCCATCGATATCGACGGGAATGACTATCACATCTGGAAAAGCCTCAAGAATTATCGCCCCCAGGTCGTAATCATTGAGTACAACCAGACCATCCCGAACCATGTGGTCTTCGTCCAGCCCTCCGATTTCGCCGTCAACCAGGGAAGCTCCCTCCGCGCCTTCGTCGAGCTTGGCAAGGAGAAGGGCTATGAGTTGGTCGCCACGACGACGACCAACGCCATCTTCGTCCTGGCGGAGCTTTTCCCCAAGTTCGGCATCACCGACAACCGCCCTGACGTGATGCGGACGGACACGGAGCATCTGACGTACCTGTACCAGCTCTATGACGGGACCTTGAAGCTGGCCGGGTGCGACCGGATGGTCTGGAGCGGGGTGGAGATGCGGGAGGGCCGCATCCAGATGGTGCCTGCGCCGCTGCGGGACCTGGTTGCCATCCCGGCGCAGAAATCATGGTTCTACAAAATCTCCTTCTCCATCTGGCTCCGCATCTATCGCCTGCTGTACGCGAAAGTCGTGGGCTGAACATCGGTGGTGCCTTGAGGCTGTTGTCGGGGCGGAGGCAGGAATGTGCGGCATTGCAGCCATCATGGGCGTGCACATGGATGGAGGTGATCGCACCATCCGGGCCATGGTCGCGAAGCTGCGCCATCGGGGTCCCGACGGGGACGGGGTGACGCTGCTGGAGGGCTGCCATCTCGGCCATGCCCGGCTGAGCATTGTGGACCTCGCGGGCGGCGCCCAACCGATGCCCAGTGCGGACTCGCGGTATTGGATAAGCTTCAACGGCGAGATCTACAATTTCGCCGACCTGCGCGCCCAGCTGGAAGGGCATGGGTGGACGTTCCGGTCGAAGTCCGACACCGAGGTGGTGCTCGCATCCTTCGCCCAGTGGGGCGAGCAGTGCGTCGACCGCTTCCGGGGCATGTTCGCCTTCGCCATCTGGGACACTGAACGGCGGCGGCTGTTCTGCGCCCGCGACCTGTTCGGGGAGAAGCCGCTCTACTTCGCCCGCCGGCAGGGTGGCTTGGCGGTCGCGTCGGAGATACCCGCGTTGCGGGCCGCCGGGGGCATCCCCGGCGACCTCTGCGGCGAGGGCGTCGACGCCTATCTCGCCCTCGGCTACCTGCCCCCGGACCTGACGATCTACCAAGCGGTCCAGACGTTGCCCCCCGGCCATTACCTGACCTGGGACGCCGACACCGGGGTGGCCGTCCGCCCCTACTGGAAAGCGGTGCCGGACCCGAGACCCATCGACATGGCCGAGGCGGCGGGGCGGCTGCGAGAGCTGCTCCAGGTCGCCGTCCGTCGCCAGATGGTCGCGGATGTCCCGCTCGGCGCCTTCCTCAGCGGCGGGCTGGACAGCAGCACGATCGTGGCGCTGATGCAGCAATCCTCGACGCAGCCGGTGAAGACCTTCTCCGTCGCCTTCGGTGACGAGATCGACGAGCGGCCCTTCGCCCGCGCCGTGGCGGCAATGTATGGGACCGACCACCATGAGCTGGATGTCGGCCCCCTGCCGGTCGGCGACTTGGTCGTCCAGATGGCCGACATCTATGACGAGCCCTTCGCCGACACCTCCCACATCCCGACCTTCCTGGTCAGCAAGTTCGCCCGGACCAAGGTCACCGTCTGCCTGTCGGGCGATGGCGGCGACGAGCTGTTCGGGGGCTATTCCTGGTATCCGACCCTGGCCGCAGCGGAGGGCAAGTCCGCGAGCCGGCTGCATTGGCTGGTCGCCCGCGGGCTCAGCACGGCCCTGGGCCATCGCTGGCATGGGCTCGACCGGCAGTCACAAATTCTTGGCGTGGCGTCACGCTGGCCGAAGGAGCCATGGCGTCGGGCGGCCAAGGTACACACCTACACGCCCGATGCCACCCGGCAGGCGTGGCGCGCCTCCCAGGCCGGCTGGCAGCCGACCCCCCCGGTGCCGCCGCGCGGCGACTTCGAGGACGTGCTGGCCTATGATGCGGGCGTCTACCTCCCCGGCGACATCCTGGTGAAGGTGGACCGCGCGGCGATGGCCAACAGCCTGGAGACGCGGGCGCCGTTCCTCGACCGTGACGTGGCCGAGTTCTGCCTGTCATTGCCCTACACGCTGAAGCTGCGCGAGGGGGAGACGAAGGCGGTCCTACGTGCCGCCTGCCGGGAGCTTTGGCCGCAGTCCCTGCACCAGCGCGGCAAGCAGGGTTTCGGTGCGCCCTACCCCACCTGGCTGCGGCGCCCGGATGTCGAGGAACATCTCCGCCGCGTCCTGGCACCCGGCAGCGACCTTCGCAACCTCCTGCCCGGCCTGGAGCCGCGGTGGCCGCTTCCGGCCACCTACCAGACCTGGATGCTCCTGACCCTCGGCCTGTGGCTGGAGCGGCGGGAAAGGGCACCCACGCGATGACCGCCGTGACGGTCCTGATGGGCGTCTACAACGGCGAGCGGTTCCTGCGCCCGGCCATCGACGGTATCCTTCGCCAGGATTTCGCCGATTTCGAGCTGCTGGTGATCGACGACGGGTCGACCGACGGCACGCCCCAGATGTTGGCATCCTATTCGGACCCGCGGCTCAGGGTGCTCAGGAACCCCGCCAACATCGGCCTGACCAAGTCGCTGAACCGCGGCCTGCGGGAGGCGAAGGCGCCGCTCATCGCGCGCCACGATGCCGATGACGTGTCCGAGCCGACCCGCCTTGGCGCCCAGGTCGCCGCCTTCACACAACAGGCGGACCTTGCGATCGTGGGGTCGCAGGCCCGGGTGATCGACGAGTCGGGGAATGCGGTCCATGGGGTGGACTGGCCCAAGATGCTCGTGCCGGAGGGCATCCGCTGGCAGTCCATGTTCGAGTCCGCCTTCTATCATGGCGCGGTGATGTACCGCCGCGACATCATCCTGGACAGGCTTGGCGGCTATGACGAGGCATACCGGACCAGCCAGGACTTCGAGCTTTGGAGCCGGGTCGTACACGACTATCCCTGCCGCAACCTTACAGACGCGCTGATCAACTTCCGCCGGCATACCGGGGCCGTCTCCCGCGGGTACAAGCCGGACATGCTGGAGCGCGTTCGTGACGTGCTCAGGCGGAACCTAGACCGGATGGCCGGCCGGTCCCCCAACCTGCCGGACGACATGGATGGCAGTGCCTGGCTCGATGCCTGGTTGAGGGTCAACAATTCCAACGTCCTGCCCCTGCCCGCCAGCAGCAAGCCCTTGACCAATGCGTTCCGGTCGTTGGGCGCCCTGATCACCCGGGAAGACTGCCTGGCTTTGAAGCGGAAAATCTTGACCACTTACGCAGTCCGCTGTGCCATCGCCATGGCACGGGGGAATGTTGGTGCCGCGTTCTCGCTTATTCACTATGCGTTCAGGGAAGACTCGGCCACGGCGTCATCCATCATGTTCGACCGGGTCAAAGATAGGCTGCGCCGGTAGCGTTGCGACGTACAAGTCAGGACTGAAAGGGATCACATCATGACGCCGATTTTCTTGCGGGTGGCCAAGAAGGTCTACTATTCGACGGGCAGCCCGTCGGTCCGCCAATTCTATGTCGACGCGGTGGCGCGCGCGACCCGGAGCGTCCGCCTGAAGACCGACGTCAACGGCATCCGGTATGACCTCGACCTCGGCGAACTGATCGACCTGAACATCTTCCTGCGATCCTATGAACCCGACGTGAAGGGTTTCCTGGAGGAGATCTGCAAGCCCGGCATGGTGGTCGCCGACATCGGCGCGAACATCGGGGCGCATGCCCTGCCCTGCGCCCAGCATGTGGGCCCGACGGGACGTGTGCTGGCGTTTGAGCCCACCGAGTATGCTTTCGCGAAGCTGATGGCGAACCTGCGCCTCAACAGCCTCAACCATGTCGAACCGCACCAACTCGCCTTCTCCGACCAGCCGGGCGAGGCGGTGGTGGATTTTCGGGCGAGCTGGCGGACCGCCGGCGGCCGGAAGGACGGCCCGTGCAAGGTGAAGTTCGTGCGGATGGACGATTGGATGGCCGAGGCCGGCTGGCCGGTCATCGACGTGATGAAGATCGACGTGGACGGGTTCGAGTACCGCGTGATGAACGGCGGGCGCGAGACCTTGGCGCGCAGCCGACCCTTCATCCTCACCGAGGCATGCAGCCCCCACTTCGAGCGCCCCGGGGAGAACCTGTTCGAGATTTTCGACGCGCTGGGATACGTCTACTTCGACCCGAAAAGCAAAACCCGGTATCCGACCTGGAAGGACATCCAGAATCGCTTGCCGAGCGGTGACGAGGAAATGACGGTCTCTGTCAACGTCGTTGCCATCCCTGCGGAGAAACTGGCCCAGTCCGCCTATGCGGGACGGTGAGGGGTCAGCGCGGGGCGTTCCCATCCCTTCACCCCGCGCCGTCGGGTCTCACGACACCCTGATCTGACCGTCGGCCCTCGTAGGACCTCCGCGTGTCTGGAAGTAAACACGATGAAAATCCTGTATTCGTTCAACAAGACCGGTTTCGAGGAGCGCTTCTGGACACGCGAGGTGGCGGCTGCCAGCAGCAGCGATTACCAGTTCATCCCCTTCAACCATGGGGCAATCTGTAACCCTATGCGCTACTTGCGGGCGCAGGCTCTCGACAATTTGTATTTCGATGAGGACCCTTCACTCCTCTCCCTCTACCGGACAGTCGGGGACCTCATCGAGAAGGAAAAGATTGACGTTCTGTTTGTGGACAATTGCTTTCCGTATCATCCTGAATTCTTGCGGCGGCTTAACATATACAAGGTGATCAGGACGACGGATGGCCCGATCTCAGCCTATGATCGGGACCTTGCCTATCTGCATGCCTATGATCACGTCCTTTACCACACCCCGGCTTATAGCCGCGACCTGACGATGGCGGAGAAGCTTGCCTATTGCGGCGCGAAGCGTGCCGACTTCCTTCCCCTCGGGCTATTCGACGTCGCGTTCCGGCCCGACTTGGATGAGGACGCGGTGATGCGGCAGGCGCGGTCTGTTGACCTCGTGTTCGTCGGCGGCATGGTTCCAGGCAAGTTTCCAATCCTGGCGTCGGTCAAGAAGAAGTACGGCTCACGCTGCCGCATGCATGGCCTGACCAACTGGAAGCGTAATGCTTACTTTAATGTGAAGTATGGCTTCCCGGGTTGGATTCGGCCCATCCGGTTCGAGGACTACGTGCCGCTGTACCAGCGCAGCAAGATCGGCTTCAACGTCCATAACCGTGGCGATTACACGGTCGGCAATTACCGGCTTTACGAGTTGGCGGCCAATGGGGTGATGCAGATTTCCGATGGGGGGGTCTATCTGCAAACCTTCTTCGAGCCGGGGGAAGAGATTGTGGCTTTCACCGATGCCGACGACCTCGTGGAGAAGATCAACCGCTATTTGGCGGATGAGACGGAGCGTTGCCGGATTGCACGCAACGCCTATCGCCGTGTCATCCGGGATTACCGGTTCAAGCACGTCATGGGCCGCGCGGTGGACCTGATCGCCGAGGGAATGCGCGGCAAGGGCGGAGTGCGGTAAGCTATTCATTTCGGGGGCAGCTCCCCTGGGATCGTCAAATCCGACCGGTTGCAGAAGCCGGCCGGCAACCCCGGAGTGGAAGACGTGTGCGGGATCGCGGGCTATTGGGACCTAAAGGCAGCCACCGGCGCGGAGGCATTGTCGCGGACCGTCGTGCGGATGACCGACGGCCTGGTCCACCGCGGGCCGGATGCGGGTGACTGCTGGGTCGATGCGGGGACCGGCATCGCGCTGGGGCACCGGCGCCTCTCGATCATCGACCTGTCACCCACGGGGCGGCAGCCGATGATTTCCCATGACGGTCGGTTGGCCATCGTCTTCAATGGCGAGATTTATAATTTTGAAGATCTGCGGGATGAGTTGGCGGCGGCCGGCTGCGTCTTCCGCGGCCATTCCGACACGGAAGTCCTGCTGGAGGCCTGTGCCGCCTGGGGCGTGGAGCGCACGCTGCCGCGCTTGAACGGCCTGTTCGCGTTCGCCTTGTGGGACATCAAGGACCAGACCCTTGTCCTAGCGCGGGACCATCTGGGTATCAAGCCGCTGTACTGGTCGGGCACAGGCAACACCGTCAGCTTCGCGTCCGAATTGAAGGCGTTGCGGGCCGTGACCGGGACTGCTCCCGCCATCGACCTGGCGAGTTTGGGCACTTACCTGCGCCTGGGCTATGTCTCCGGCGAAGGCACCATCTACAAGGGAATCCAGCGCCTGCAACCGGGCCATTTCGTCAGGGTGGGGCGGGACGGCCGACAGGATATCCGCTGCTTCTGGGATTTCGACCGCCTGTCGCGTGAGCTGGCGGGCCGGGACCGTGTGCTATCGGACACGATGGCCATCGACGGGCTGGAGGCCATCCTCAAGGACGCCATCCGCCGGCAGATGGTTGCCGACGTCCCGCTGGGGGCGTTCCTGTCCGGCGGCTACGACTCGTCCACGGTGGTCGCGCTCATGCAGGCGCAGTCCAGCCGGCCGGTCAGGACCTTCACCTTGGGGTTCGACGTCCCGGGGTTCGACGAGGCCATCCATGCCAAGGCCGTGGCCAAGCACCTGGGCACCGAACACACGGAGCTCTACGTTCGGCCTGACGACGCGCTGCGGGTGATTCCGTCCCTGCCGGACATGTTCGACGAGCCGTTCGCAGATTCGTCACAGATACCAACCTTCCTGGTGTCCGAATTGACCCGGCGGTCGGTGACCGTGGCCCTGTCCGGCGACGGCGGGGATGAGCTGTTCTGCGGCTATACGCGGTATGCCGAGGCCATGGCCCGGTGGGGGCGCATCGACAAGATCCCGGGGCCGCTTCGGGCGGCCGGAGCGGCGCTGCTGCAAGCGCTGCCTGGGGCCGCCTTCGACTGGGCGTCGGCAGCAAGCCGGGTCCCGACATCCCGCTCACTGGAAAAGGCGCGGCTGCTCGGGTGCGCCTTGTCCCGCTCTTCCTTTTACGAGGCGATGATCTCCCATTGGCCGGCCCCGTCCCGGCTCACCGGGTGCGGCGCGGAGAACGTGACATCCCTGAACCGGGCCGCCGGCGGGTTTGCCGATTACGGGGAGGAGATGCAGCACGCGGACACGCTCAGCTACCTGCCGGACGACATCCTGACCAAGGTGGACCGCGCGAGCATGGCTGTCTCGCTGGAGGCTAGGGTGCCGCTGCTGGATTTCAGGGTCGTCGAGTATGCCTGGGCGCTCCCGCCCCACCTCAAGCGGCGCAACGGCGTCGGCAAGTGGGTGTTGAAGCAGGTGGCACACCGCCATGTCCCACAAAGCCTTCTGGAACGGCCCAAGTCGGGCTTCAGCATCCCGGTCGGGCCCTGGTTGCGGGGTCCCTTGCGCGATTGGGCCGAGGATCTGCTGAATCCCGACCGTATGCGGTCAGAGGGCCTGCTCGACCCAGGCCCCGTCCAGGCCGTCTGGAAGGCCCATCTGGATGGCCGACGGGATGGCAGCTTCCCCTTATGGACCATCCTGATGTTCCAGGCGTGGCGTCGGCGTTGGCTGTGAGGCCGCTGTGGTGAGTGCCGCTGGCTGACCACCCGACGCTGCCAGTTTTCCGGGAAAGCGGTAGGAACAGAGCGCCCCGCCCCATCCTCTGCTCGGGATGGCGGCTACGGCTGGCTGCGCCCCGGTTCAACAGGGCTGATGCCTGGTCGCGTCCCCGGACCCGGTCAGTCGAGGACGTTGCGCCAGGTCCGCTTCAGCTCCGAGCCATCGGCGCCGACGGTCGTGCTGATCAACGGCCGACGGGTCGAGAGCACTTGGCCGCCGTCACGGGTCAACGGCCGATAGACCCAGGCCATGTCGCCACGGGAATAGCGGACAAAGATCTGGTCAAGCGGTATGGTCAGATAAATGCCTTTATCAAAGCTACCCTCGCCGAAGCGCTCCGCCGAGACGTTGGTCTTGGTGGCGAATGCGCCCACGGTCACGCCACTGTCAAAGGTCCGAGAGACGTCGACCGTGGCGCCCCAGTCGCGGGCCAGGTAACGGCCGACCCGCAACGACGTGTTCAGTCCGAGGGCGTCGATCCGGTAATAGCCGACCACATGGCCAGTGATGGTCTGGTAATCCCGGAAGGAGAACCACTGGTCATAATCGCGCTGCTTTACCCAGTTGATGTCGGCGCTGATCGCCCAATCCGAATTGACGGGACGGTAGAGGAACTCTCCCCCAACCCCGCCGAACATCTCTTCCAACAGGCCGCCATAGACACGCCCCCACGTGTTCGGGGCAACGTTGAACGCATACTCGCCCTGGAGGTTCACAAGGGCAGTAGTGCCCTCGCGCAGGTACTCCTTGACGTCGGAGCGGACCCGGGGAAGCTTGCTGTCGGAGCCTTCCCTGAGCTTGTTGAAGTTGTTGTAGATGTTGACGCCCAGGCCGGCGTTGAAGGTGAGGCCGGGCAGCGGTTGGACCTCGCCGTCCAACCGGGCCCAAAGCTGGTACAGGACGAACGCTTCCGGCCGGCCAAGGGTTTGCCGCAGCCGCGGCGCCAGGTTCCAATTGTAGATCGGGTACTGGTTGGGGACCACGTAGTCCGCCGTAGACCAGTCGCTGGTGGGCGTGGCAATCTCCGAGGAGGCCCAGAGTTCCTCGACGGAGCCGCTGCCGTCGCGACGCGCCGCCTTTTCGAGCTTCTCCCGCTGGAAGGTGATGGAGATCACCTCGAACGACCGCTCCAGGAAGATGATCTCAATGCGTTCGACGTTCCCCGGCAGCAGGCCAGAGAGGACGCGGCCGACCCGCCCGAAGGCCTGCCCGATCTGGCGATAGCGGCGCTGGCTGACATAGGCACGGGCCGTCTGCCCGTCTACGCTGAGGGCATGCAAGGTCGCCCCCTGCTCCGCCAGCGCCTTGGCGATGGGGTCGATGACGGACTGGGGAAGCTCGCGGGACTGCTTGGGGGGACCCGCGGCGGCGCCTGAGGGGCGGTCGGCCTGCTGTTGCCGGGTCTGGCTGTCGTTGCGAAGAATCTGAGAGTCGAACGTGATCTCTGCCGTAAGGCCGTCGCGGTCCCGTCCCTTGACCGTCACCTCGCGAACCTGCGGCGCGGCTTGGGCCACTTGCCGTGCCAGGCTTCCCGGGATTTCTGTGCCGAGCCACTCCCGCCCGTCGGCGACCTGGATGGTGACACGGTCGCCGGTGACGACCACGTCGCCGATCTTCAGGCCGTACAGCGACGCGGCCGCCTTGACGGCGCTGGTGATGTCGGCGCCCCTGTCGAGGGCCGTACCCGAAGGCTTCTCCTCCCCGCCGCCAGGGGCGGGCGAAACGGGCTGAACCGGTTCCACGGCCAGGGGCGGGCGGGGACCCAGGAGGGGGAACGGCGGCGGATCGTACTTCGGGAACTTGCTGTCCTGGTTGAAATTGGTCGTCCCGACCAGCCGCAGCATGAGGGTGTTGCCGCGCTCGATGCCGACGGACGCCTGCAACCAGTCGGCACGGCGGTAGACCACGCTGGCATTCACCGGGCTGGAGACGGCGAACCGGTTGCTTTGCGGCTCCGACTGGTAATTGTTGCTGTCATACTCGACCTGGAGCGACAGGCCCTTAATCGGGGTCTGGTAGGAGACGCCGCCGAACAGGCCAATATTCTCCCCCTTAAAGAAGTTGTTGTTGAGGGTGCCGCCCAGGCCGAAGCCGGCGTCCCGCCGCTTGTAGCTGTCGGCAACCAAGCCGAACGGGTTCTTGACGATGCCGCGGTTGGCCAGATATCCCCAACCGACGCCAAGCGAAACGTCGAAATCACCCAACTGCTTGTTCGCGACTAAATATTCGGTCTGGAACAGGCCGGTACCGCCAAGGTCGCGGAAGCCCAGGACGATGGATGGGCGGTAAATCCCCTCATCAAGCAGTCGGATTTTTACGTCCGCGGCCTTGTCCTTGTAACTCTGCTCGCCGCTGAACTCCACGGGGCCGTATCGGCGGTTGCTGATGCTGGTGTAGCGCAGCGTAGCCTCAAGCCAGGGCAGCACCTGGAAGGTGATGAAATAGCGCGAGTACGGGCTGGCATAGCTGAACCCGCCGTAGAACGAGCCATCGGTTCCCATGCGGGCGGTGGGGGTCTGCAACAGGCCCGACGAGCCATAGTCGCCCACCAGCGCCGCCGTGTCGGCGGCAGCGGAAGGGGGGGAAAGCAAGGCGATCCCCATCGTGCCGACCATGACGGTGCTGCCGACCCTACCCCACCCTGGCAACTGCCAACTCACGTGCCGCTTCATTTCCCGATAACTGCAATTGACGCGGCGGAGACGGCCAGGTCACGGAAGATGGCCAGGAAGTCCTTGCTTACGCTGACCCAATTGAAGGGCTGCGGGTCACGCGGCACCAGGATGGTCGAGCCCGGCGGGATGATGGTGGCGTCGCTCCGCCAACGACCCACGCTGAGCGGCGCGGATTCGCCATTGGGGAAGATGATGAACGCGCTGGACAGGTCGCCGGAGGGCTTCACGCCACCGGCCAACCGGATGTAGTCGTCCGCCGTCATGCCAGACCGGAAGATGAGGCTGCTGGGGTTGAGGACCTCACCCGACACGGTGACATGGGTGGGGCGCTTGGGGATGTAGATCCGGTCACCGCCCTCGAGGATCACGTCCAATTCCGGCTTCACGGCGAGGATGGCCGGATCGGCCTCCACCGTGAGCCTGCCGATGGTGGGGGCCGACCGGATCGAGGCAACCAAGGACTGGATCACCGGGAGCGCGTTCCGTGCCTGGCTGCCCGGCTCGGACGAGGAGGCGAGCATCATGGCCGGCAGCGCGGCTTCCAGCTCACGGGCCAGCTTGTCGTTGTTCGCCCGCTCCGTAGCCTTGATCCGCTCACGGGTGAAGACCGTGCCGTAGGTGTAGGCTGACGGCCCGAGCCCGCCCACCCGGGCGAGGACGTCAGAGAGCCTGTCGCCGCGGCGGAGTTCCAACCGCCCGGGGCGCAGCACCTCGCCGCTGACCTCGACATACCCCAGCTCCCGCTCGGTCTGCCGCTGGCTGATCCGCAGGGAATCGCCGGGACTGACGGTCAGGGTGGTCGCCGTGAGGAGGGCGGCATTCTCGCGCAGCCCGACCGACCGGGTAATCTCGACACCCTTCGCATCCGCCTCAAGCGTCACCCCGCCGGCGGCGCGGATGACGGTATCGATGGGGGTGTCCGGGAGGACCGGGTAGACGCCGGGGATGCGAAGCTCACCCTGGACCGAGACGGCGTACTCCAAGGCGAAGGGAAGCAGGTCCGGATGCCGGTTGAAGATGTCGGGGCAGGGCCGCACGTTGGCGACGACGGCGTTCGCCGACGTCTCCAGGAAGCGGGAAGCAGCCGTGAACCGGACAGCCGTGCCGGCCCCCGCTACCTCGGACAGGGAGCGCAGCCCGGCGCAATGGGTGGCATTCGTGGAGGTCGGCGCGTCCAGCTTCGTGATCACGTTTTCGCCGGTCGGGCCGCGTGACGGCATGCCCGACCCGTCCTCACGGGTCTCACCCCGGGTGACGACCGTACCCGTGGCACCGAAGACACCGGCACCCGGCGGCGGGCGGCCGGCGAGGACGGCCTGGACGTCGGCGGAGAAGAGATAGCGGACGTCGTCGCGGCTGAGGACGACCACGGTATCCTCCGACCGTAGGCTGATGTCCATGCGGCCGGCGAAGATCATGTCCAGGTTGATCGGGACGAACCGCCGTACCTTGAGGGTCGGCTCCTCCGTGATCAGGACCGCAAAGGGAAGGTAGGGGTCCCGCTGCAGGAAATCCGGGGTGCGCAACAGCTGGGACACGGTCTTGACGGCACCGATAGACCGTTCGCCGGGCAGCTTGACGGCACCGTCCAGGGCGACGGCACCGGGCGGCCGGTCCACCATCAGGATGTCGTTGGGCTGAAGGCTCGCCGTCGGCTCGATGGCAATCAGGGTATCGCGGCCCGACGCATCCAGGCGCAGCACCAGAAGACGGTTGCCCTTCGCCCGCATCGTGCGGCCGGCGAGTTCGAGCGCGGCTGCGATGGAAATGGTGTCGGAGTCAGGCGGAAGCTCGAAGATGCCGGGCCGGTTGACGTCACCGGAGACCGCGACGGTCCGGCCGATGGTCCCGACGATGATCTGGTCGCCGTCGGCCAGCCGGGCATCCACGGCGCCACGCCCGCTCTTCAGGATGCCATAGAGGTCCAGCGGCGTGCTCTTCCCGTCGCGCACCAGGGTGACCGACCGGAGGCTGCCTGACCGGGTGACGCCGCCCGCGTCGATGATGGCGTCCAGCAACGAGGAGAAGCTCGTCAAGGTCCGCCGGCCCGGCCGCGTGACCTCGCCGGTCATGACGACGGAAATGCTGCGCACGGACCCCAGCGAGACGAAGGCATCGGTCTGGACATAGGCCGCGGCGACGCGCGCGCCCAGCTCGGCCCGGAACTCGTCCAGCCTTTGCCCGGCGGCGGCCATGGGGGGCAGGTTCTCGAAAGCGACGCGGCCTTCCCGGTCCACGCGCAGCACCTGCGAACGGTTCACCTGGCCGCGGAGCGTTACGACCAGTTCGTCCCCGATCCCCAGCACGTAATCATCGGGCACGCTGCCATTGAGCAGGGCACCGGCCGGGCTGGCACCGGAGATGTCCCGGTAGCCATATTGCAACAGGCTGGCCCGTGCCCGCGTGCTGTAGGAGAGTTCCAGGCGGGACGACGGGGTGGCGTCATCCCGGGGCGCGGCCTCGGCCGGCTCCTTCACCGACTCGGCGCGCAGCTTGTCCAGGTCCGAGACACTTGGCTTCGTCCCGGTCTGCCCGCGGTCGAGCGACTTCAGCTGGTTGGCGATTTCATTGGCTGCTGCGGGCGGAAGGTCCACGGTCTGCGCCATGGTCCGCTGAGGGACCGAGAAAAAAGCAAGTGCGGAAACCATGCCGAGAAGGCTAATGCTATGACGCAATGTCGGCACCACTTTGGAATCCCCATGTCCGGAACGCTTGATCGCCTGCCGAAGCTCCGTCGGCGTGACCTGTTGGCCGCGCTATTGCCCCTGCCGCTCGCTAGCTGCGGATTGGGTAACACTGAATCTCCACTCTGGGCAACGGCCATGTCCAGCTTTCAGGAAAGGTCACGCTCGCCCGTGGACCGTGCCTATGTGGACCGCGTCCCTTATGCGTCGATCCTGGCCTGGTTCGACGACGCGCCAGCCGCTTTCATGGTGTTGAGCCAGGTGACCGCCGGTCGCCTGATCTGGCTCTCGGCCGACCGCCGGGCGATCGTCACGCAGGGCGCGTTCGTCGTCCAGACCGTCGGGCTTGAGACAAACCTGGATGCCACGCAGTTTCCCGATGGCGAGCCGCCCACCGTTCCGCTTTCCGGCGTCCTGAAGCGGTCGGTGGACATCCGATCGCAGGGCTACTTCAATCTGGACGTCACGTCGACATTTCGGCGGTTGGGGGATGAGACCATCACAATTTTGCAACGGGCCCACGACGTGACCGTGGTCGAAGAGGTCGCGTCTTATGGGAGGGTCGCCAAAGTCACGAACAAATATTATTTGGACAGGGCGAATGGCCTAGTTTGGAAAAGCATACAGACGCCAATCCCCGGGCAGCCGCAACTGAACATCGAAATCCTCCGCCCCTATGGCTGATGTCGCCTGGGTGCGCGGCGCCGATCCGGCCAGTCAGGAACATCTCCTCCGGCACGATTGCTATGTCGATGTGACATCGTCTAGCCGGGGACCCGCTTGGCTGATATCCCGCGGGGAATGGTGATCGACGGCAAGGCACGTCGGATCAACACGCGCGTCCCGCAGGCCGCCAGGGACCTCAAGGCGTAAAGCTGCAAACCCCGGCAAAGGACAGCGCGGCCGGCCCCCTCGGCTCGGGCGGAGCAGTTGCCCCGGGCCGACCAAAAAAGAAGGGGAGGGCAAACGCCCTCCCCTGCCAAACAGGATGTGGAACAATCAACGGGTCGACGTGGTGGTGGCGGTCGTCGTCGTCGTGGAGGTGGCCGTCGGGGCCTGGTCGTTGTCGCCGCCGCTGGCCGCTGCGGCGACTGCCCCGGCCACGGCAACAGCGCTCACCGCCGCCACGGTCGTGATCGTGCCGATGGCGGCACCCGCCGCAGCCGCACCCGCAGCCCCAGCCGCCCCGGCGCCCGCAGCACCGGCACCCGCCGCACCGGCGCCAGCGCCAGCCCCGGCACCACCCGCACCGGCGCCAGACGCGCCCGCACCACCGGCACCGCTAGCGCCCGACGCGCCGCTCCCGGCACCGGCGCCCTGGGCATAAGCAAGGCTCGGAGCCAAGCCGAGGGCCAGGGCAAGAGCCGCAACCATGGTGACATTCTTCATGATCTCAATCCCTTAGCAGAAGAGACGTTAGAGGCCCGCATTCCCTGGACCGTGCAATGGAAGCCCCTGCAACGGCTGACGCTGGCAATCTGCGATAGTCGGGGTTTGCCACCCTGACCCTCTCCTCCATGGATACCCGGTTTGGTCACAACGTCAACCCTATAAATGTCTCAAGCATGCCACAGCCACCCTGAATGGGGATGCTGGAGCCTGTCAGACCTCCATCCTGGGTATGGCAAGACCCTGGAAACCAGGATGGAACGGATCGGCGCCCTTCAGGCGAACGTTCCGATGGACCAGGAATGTCACAACCGGCCCCGTCGCCGGCCTGACTCTCCGCTTCCCCTCCCAGCGTTGCCAGTTCCGGGGGGCGAGCTTGCTGCTGACATTCGCCAACCGGTGGGCTACTCAAGACGCCAACGGTGGCCAGGCGTGCTGGGACACAGTGGCCCATCCAGGGGACTCTTCCCCGCACTGGCCTGTCAGCTGGAGGTGCCGGATGAAGAAGGTACGCAAGGCGGTGTTCCCGGTTGCGGGATTGGGGACGCGTTTCCTGCCTGCGACGAAGGCGATCCCGAAGGAGATGCTTCCGCTGGCGGACCGGCCGCTGATCCAGCATGCGGTGGACGAGGCGCGGGCGGCGGGG
>MOEB01000059.1 GCA_001939945.1 Aerophototrophica crusticola
CGGATGACCGGGGGCGAGCCGGGATGGGCAGCGGCCACGGCGGGCCGACCCGGCAGCCTCATCTGCCCAGGGTCGCGGTAGCTGATCCCTACCGGCAGTGCCAACGCGCCGCACAGGGAACGATCTCACCCCCGAAGTGGCGCCCCGTGAAACCCGACACGGCTAGGCTCCCTCCAGCGTCCAGCCATTCCGACGCCTCCCGGCCAGCCTTGCAACAGAGCCGCCAAGCGCGCCGCCGGGGGCGGCCCGAAGGGCTGGTCGGCGGGTGGCAGAGCTGGCGCCGGCCCGGTGGGCCGGGTCCTGAAGCGTGGTTTCGGGGGACGCAGGCACGCTCCGGCAGCGACTTCCAACGCGCGGGCCCAGCCACGCGTGGCAAGCCGCGAACCTGCCCCGGCCGCCTAGCCGGGGGCGACACCACCGGAAGGCCTGCTGGCGGCCCGCGGCGCCCGGACCAAGGGCCCGGAGCCTCCCGCCCCGCCATGGTGCCATTGCGGTCGGGGCGGAAGGCGCGGCCCTGCTGCCACCGTCAGGGTTGGCCCCCCATGCCAGCCCTCCCCAAGGAGGGTACGTTGCCCCCTCTGGGCGGGGAACGTCCGCAGGTCGGACGGTGTAACATTCCCACCCTTCACATTCGGTGTTCCGAACTAATGTTGCTCGGGGCCTTGGGCGGTCCTTCGGATGGGGCAGGCGACCATGACACGGGAAGACAATTCGGCGGCGGCCGTGCCCGTCCCCCACGCACGGCGGAACCCCGTCAGGACGGCCGGGGACTGGCAGGCCATGCGGGATGCCTGCCTGGCCGACCCCGGCGGCTTCCATGGCGACATCGCGGCCCGCACCATCCATTGGCACGTGGCCGGCGTGGGCGAGGGCGGGGCCTGGCTGTCCAAGGGCGAGGATGGCCGTTGGTCCGGCTGGGACGCCGTGACCGCCGAGCCGGTGGCGCCCGACCTGCCGGAGGGGTTCGAGCCCTGGGCCCAGGCCTTCGACGGCAGCGACGCGCCCTTCTGGCGCTGGTTCGTGGGCGGGCGCACCAATGCCTGCTTCAGCGAGGTGGACCGCCATGTCCTGGCCGGGCATGGGGACGAGGCGGCGCTCATCTTCGAGGGGGACCGCTGGGACGCGTCCGCCAACAATGGCCGCGGCGGGCCGGTGGACTGCTTCGCCGTGTCCCGCAAGAGGTTCTTGCTGGAGGTGGCCAAGTGCGCCCTGGCCCTGGAGGCGCTGGGGCTGAAGGCCGGCGACCGCATCGCCTTGAACATGCCCAGCATCGTGCCGCAGGTCTATTGGATCGAGGGGGCGAAGCGGGCGGGCGTGCTCTATACCCCCGTCTTCGGCGGGTTCAGCGACAAGACCCTGTCCGACCGCATCTGCGACGCCGGGGCCAAGGTGGTGGTCACGGCGGACGGCAGCTACCGCAACGCCCAGGTCGCCCCCTTCAAGAACGCCTACACCGACCCGGCCTTGGACAACTACGTGCCCGTGGGCACCGCGCTGGCCATCCTGGCGGACACGGACCTTGGCCTGCCGGCGGAGGACGCCGCCACCATCCAGGACGCGGTGGCGGAGACGCTGCGGGGGGAGACCACCGTCGAGCGGTCCGACGTCATGCGCGGGGTGGGCCGCGCCCTGACCCAGCTTGCCAAGGCAGGGCGGCTGGACCCGGCCGAGGCGGCGCGGGTGCGCATCGCCATCGCCGGGCGGCTGGTCACCCTGCCGCCGCGGGTGGAGGCGGTGGTGGTCGTCCGCCACACCAACCAGCCCAACATGGTCTGGCGACCGGAGCGGGACCGCTGGAGCCATGAGCTGACCGATGCCGCGGGGCGGGAGATCGTGTCCGCCGCGCAAGGGGCCGGGTTCACGGTGGCCAGCGAGGCGGACCTGCTGGCCCTGCCCGACCGGGACTTCGTCCGCGCCGTCTGGGCCGCGTCCAGGCCGCTGCCGGTGGATGCCGACTTCCCCCTGTTCTTCATCTACACCTCGGGCAGCACGGGCAAGCCGAAGGGTGTCGTGCACTGCCATGGCGGCTACACCGCGGGCATCGCCCACACCATGGCCGTGTCCTTCGACGCCAAGGGCGGGGACACCATCTATGTGGTCGCCGACCCCGGCTGGATCACGGGGCAGAGCTACCTGATCTCCGCCAGCCTCACCTGCCGCGTCACTACCATCATCACGGAGGGGTCGCCGGTCTTCCCCCATGCCGGGCGGTTCGCCAGCATCATCGAGCGGCACCTGGCCAACATCTTCAAGGCGGGCGTCACCTTCCTGAAGTCGGTGATGTCCGACCCCGCCAACGTGCGGGACGTGGGGCGGTACGATCTCTCGTCCTTGCGCGTCGCCACCTTCTGCGCGGAGCCCACCAGCCCGTCGGTGCAGGCCTTCGGCATGCGGCACGTGGTTCCCCAGTACATCAACAGCTACTGGGCGACGGAGCATGGCGGCATCGCCTGGACCCACTTCTTCGGCAACCCCGACTTCCCCCTGCGCGCCGACGCCCATGCCTACCCCTTGCCATGGATCGTGGGCGATGTGTGGGTGGAGGATACCAGCGGGGCAGGGGCCGACGCGCCATTCACGCGGGGCGAGGCGGAGGGCGTGGTCTGGCGCCGGGCGGAGTCGGGGGAGAAGGGCGACGTGGTGGTCACCGCCCCCTATCCCTACCTGGCCCGCACGGTCTGGGGCGACATGGGCAACTTCCGGGTGGACGGTGGCAGCGTATCCTCCGGCTGGAAGGGCGACGCCAAGCGCTGGCGCGACGGCTACTGGGCCCGGTGGAAGGGCGTGTGGGCCTACACGCAAGGCGACTTCGCCATCCGCCACCCGGACGGCAGTTTCAGCTTCCACGGCCGCAGCGACGACGTGATCAACGTCTCCGGCCACCGGATGGGGACGGAGGAGATTGAGGGCGCCATCCTGCGGGACAAGGCGCTGGACCCCGACAGCCCCGTGGGCAACGTGCTGGTGATCGGCGCGCCCCACCGGGAGAAGGGGCTGACCCCGCTGGCCTTCGTCGTCCCCGTGGCGGGGCGCAAGCTGACGGAGGTGGACCGCCGCCGCTTGGCGGAGCTGGTGCGGACGGAGAAGGGGGCCGTGGCCGTGCCCCAGGACTTCATCGAGGTGCCCCAGTTCCCGGAGACCCGCAGCGGCAAATACATGCGCCGCATGGTCCGCGCCCTGGTGGAGGGCGGGGAGGTGGGCGACGTCACCACCCTGCGCAACCCGGACGCCTTGGACCAGCTGCGCAAGGCCATCGGCGACTGGGAGCGCAAGCAGCGCCTGTCGGACGAGCAGACCCTGTTCGAGCGCTACCGCTATTTCCTGGTCCAGTACAACGCCGTCGCCCCGGGGAAGCGGGTCGCCACCGTCACCGTCACCAATCCCCCGGTGAACGCCCTGAACGAGCGGGCGCTGGATGAGCTGGTGATCGTGGTGGAGCACCTGGCCGCCAAGGACGACGTGGCGGCCGTGGTCTTCACCGGGGAGGGCACCGCCAGCTTCGTGGCCGGCGCCGACATCCGCCAGATGCTGGAGGAGGTGCACTCGGTCGAGGAAGCCAAGGTGCTGCCGAACAACGCGCAGCTCGCCTTCCGCCTGATCGAGACCATGGGAAAGCCCTGTGTCGCCGCGGTGCAGGGGGTGGCCCTGGGCGGCGGCATGGAGTTCGCGCTGGCCTGCCACTACCGGGTGGCGGAGCCCTTCGCCCGCTTCGGCCAGCCGGAGATCCGCCTGCGCCTGCTGCCCGGCTATGGCGGCACCCAGCGCCTGCCACGCTTGCTGGCGGAGAAGCACGGGCCCCTGGGCGTGCGCGACGCGCTGGACCTGATCCTGGGCGGCCGCAGCATCGACGGGGAGGCCGCCCACCGCATCGGGCTGGTGGAACAGCTGGTGGGGGGCGGCGACGCCCTGTCGGAGGCCCATGCCGCCGTGCGGGCCTATGTGCGCGACCCCGCGGGCAGCGCCTTGGGGCACGCCTTCGCCGCCCGGCAGGAGATGACCCGGCGCTGGGAGCAGCCCGCCGGCATCGACCTGGACGGGGTGCTGGAGGACGGGTTCCTGCGCCGGGTGCTGCGCCAGCTTGACTGGGCCGGCCGCGGCACGGCGGGCGCGCGGGCGCTGGACGCCGTGCGCATGGGGCTAGAGAAGGGCCTGACCGCGGGCTTGGCGCGGGAGGCGACCCTGTTCGCCGAAGCCATCGTGGACCCGGACGGTGGCAAGACCGGCATCCGGCAGTTCATCGAGAAGACCAGCCCGCCGCTGCCTGTGCGGCGGGACGGGGTGTGGATCGACACGGAGCACCAGCCCCGCGCCAAGGCCTTGCAGGAGGAGGGCAGGCTGCTACCCGTGGGCGCGCCCTTCTTCCCCGGCGTCACACCGATCCCGGAATTCCAGTACGCCTTCGGCATCGCCCGCGACCCGGACACCGGCGCCCCCCGCTTCGGCCCCCCGGCAAGCCATGAGAAGGAGCTGGTCGTCCGCGTGCCCAGCCCGGGCCCGAACGACGCCCTGGTCTACATGCTGACCTCGGAGGTGAACTTCAACGACATCTGGGCCCTGACCGGCATCCCCGTCAGCCCCTTCGACAACCATGAGGAGGACGTGCAGACCACCGGGTCCGGCGGGATCGGGCTGGTGGCGGCCCTGGGCAGCGAGGCGAAGCGCCAGGGCCGGCTGAAGGTGGGGGACATGGTCTCCGTCTATTCCGGCACCACGGACCTGCTGTCGCCGCTCGCCGGCAACGACCCCATGTTCGCGGGCTTCGCCATCCAGGGCTATGAGACGGAGACGGGCAGCCACGCCCAGTTCCTGCTCACCCAAGCACCGCAGCTCCACCCCGTGCCGCCGGACCTGACGCTGGAGCAGGCGGGCAGCTACATCCTGAACCTGGGCACCATCAGCCGCTGCCTGTTCACCACCCTGCGGATCGAGCCCGGGCGGACCATCTTCGTGGAGGGGGCCGCCACCGGCACGGGCCTGGACGCCCTGCGCAGCGCCGTGCGGACAGGCCTGCAGGCCACCGGCCTCGTCTCCAGCGACGCGCGGGCCGGGTTCGTGAAGACGCAAGGGGCCGTGGGCGCCATCAACCGCACCGACCCCGCCTGGAAGGACGCCTACACCCCCGTGCCGGAGGACCCCAGCGCCTGGGACGCGTGGGAGGCGGCGGGCCAGCCGATCCTGGAGGCCTACAGGGCCCTGAACGGCGGCAAGTTGGCGGACTACGCGGTCAGCCACGCGGGTGAGACGGCGTTCCCCCGCAGCTTCCAACTGCTGGCGGAGGGGGGCACGCTGGCCTTCTACGGCGCCTCCTCCGGCTACCATTTCAGCTTCATGGGCAAGCCGGGGACCGCCTCGCCCGAGGCGATGCTACGGAAGGCGGGCTTGAGGGGCGGGGAGGCGGTGCTGGTCTATTACGGACCCGGAACGTCTGACCTGCTGGACACAACCGGTCTCGAAATGATCGAGGCGGCCCGCCTGTTCAAGGCGCGCACCGTAGTGGCGACCACCACCGACGGCCAGCGGGAGTTCCTGCAGTCCCTGGGCCTGGAAGACGCCATCGAGGGCATCGTCAGCCTGGAGGGCATCAAGCGGCGGGAGGGGGAGAACTTCGCCTGGCCCGACACCATGCCCCGCCTGCCCTCGGCCAAGGAGGACATCGAGACCTTCAAAGCCGCCGTCCGCGACTACCAGGACACGGTGCTGAAGCCCTTCGGCAGCGCCGTGGGCAAGATCCTGCGCTCCCCCGACAACCCGCGGGGTGCCCCCGACCTGGTCATCGAGCGGGCGCGGCAGGACACGCTTGGGGTCTCCACCGCGCTGGTGAAGCCCTTCACCGGCCGGGTGGTGTACGCGGAGGAGTTGGCGGGCCGGCGCTTCACCTTCTATGCGCCGCAGGTCTGGACCCGGCAGCGCAAGATCCTGATGCCCACGGCCAGCATCCTGGGCACGCACCTATGCAACGCCTTCGAGGTCACGCGGATGAACGACATGGTCGCCGCGGGCCTGCTGGAGGTGACAGAGCCCCTGGTGGTCCCCTGGGAGGGGCTGCCGGAGGCGCACCAGTCCATGTGGGAGAACCGGCATGCCGGGGCGACCTATGTGGTGAACCACGCGCTGCCCGCACTGGGCCTGCGCAGCCGTGACGCGCTGCTCGAACTCTGGGCAGCCAAGGAGTCCTGACCACCCGACACCATCCAAAGCCCAACGAAGCGAGGGAGAGCGCCGCCATGCCGAAGAAGGAGACGACGGTCGTGACCACCCCGGTGCAGGCAGCACCGCTCCCCCTCGCGAGGCCGGCCGGCAGGCTGGACGGCAAGGTGGCCGTGGTCACGGGGGCCGCCGGGAACATCGGCGGCTACATCGTGCGCCATTACCTGCGGGAAGGCGCCACCGTCGTCATGACCGGGCGGACGCAGGGGCGGGTGGAGGCCGCCGCGGCCTCCCTGCTGACCGACACGGGCGTGGACCCGTCACGCCTCGCCACCGTGGTGCTGGACGGGGCGGACCCCCAGTCCGTGCGCGACGGGGTGGCGGAGGTGGTGCGCCGCTTCGGCCGCATCGACGTGCTGGTGAACAACGCCGGCTCCGCCGGGCCGAAGCAGCCGCTGGAGAACCTGCCGCTAGACGCGGCGGAGCTGGAAGCCCTGCGCGCCAAGGGCTTCAGCGACAATGAGACGGTGGGCGACGCCGTCCGCAACATCTTCGGCGTGGCCTGGAACCTGGCCCGCGCCTGCGCGCCGCACATGGGGGAGGGGTCGAGCATCATCAACGTCTCCACCATCTTCTCCCGCACCCCCTTTTACGGGCGCATGGCCTATGTGGTGCCCAAGGCGGCCATGAACGCCTGGTCGCGGGAACTGTCCCTGGAGCTGGGCCCCAGGGGCATCCGGGTGAACCTGGTCTTCCCCGGCCCCATCGCCAGCGAGCGCATCCGCACCGTCTTCGCCGCCATGGACAAGATGCGCGGCGCGGCCTCCGGCAGCACGGCGCAGCAGTTCTTCGACATCATGTCGCTGGAGCGCGGCGTGGACGGCGGCCCGCGGGCCAAGACCTTCCCCACGCCGGACGACGTGGCGGCCACCTGCGTGTTCCTGGGCAGCGACGAGGCCGCGGCCTACAACGGCCACGACTTCGAGGTGACCCACGGCATGACCGTGCGGAAGGAGGAGCGGTCCGTCTACACCACCCGGCCGGCCATGCGCTCCCTGGACGGGGCCGGCCTTGCCGTGCTGGTCGCCGCCGGCGACGACTGGGAGGACGCGCTGGAGGTCGCCAAGGTGCAGATGGGCTGCGGCGCCCGCGTCCTGCTGGGCCTGCCGCGCCAGGCCGACGTGGCCGTGGCCCAGGCCAGGGCGAAGGCGGAGAACCTGGGCGACCGCCTCGCCATCACCCGCTTCAACCGCAACGAGCCCGCGGCCATGGAGGCGGCGCTGGAGGCCTACACGGAGGCGGGCACCCCCGTCACCGGGGCCGTCTTCCTGCCCTACCATCCCCAGGGCCAGATGGCGGCCGCCCTGGTGGAGGCGACGGACGAGGAGGTCAACGGCTTCATGGACCTGGAGCTGCGCGGCGCCATCGCCCTGGCCCGGTCCTCGAGCCGCTATTGGAAGCGGCATGACACGCTGCTGCAGGACCCGCGCTTCGTCTTCCTGTCCAATCCCAGCGACCGGCGCGGCAACGCCTATGCCAACATCCTGCGCTCCGCCCTGGAGCAGCTGGTGCGCATATGGCGCGACGAGTCCGAGACGGACGTGGCCCAAGGGCGCCGCCGCCAGCAGGAATGGGGCAACCAGGTGATCCGCTGGGGCAATGAGGAGCCGGAGAACCTGCGCTTCGCCGCCGGCCACACCGCCCGCATCCTGCTGAAGGAAAGCAAGGTGCGGGAGGTCACCCTCTACGTGCCCCAGAGCATCGGGGAGGCGACGGGCGCCCGCAAGGCCATGCCCGGCTTCAGCGAGAACATCACCGGCCTGCACCTCGGCAAGGTGGCGCTGATCACCGGCGGCTCCGCTGGCATCGGCGGGCAGGTGGCGCGGCTGCTGGCCCTGGCCGGGGCCAAGGTGATGATGGTGGCCCGGCGCGACAGCGAGCTGGCCGTGGCCCGCGCCCGCATCGTCAGCGAGCTGGAGGACATCGGCTTCGCCGGCGTGGAGCGGCGGGTGCAGACCCTGGCCGGGGTGGATGTCAGCGACCTCGCCTCCCTCAAGCGGGCGGTGGAGGCGACGCTGAAGGCCTTCGGCCGCATCGACTACCTGATCAACAACGCCGGCGTGGCGGGGGCGGAGGAGATGGTGGTCGACATGGGGGTCGACGCCTGGACCTACACGCTGGACGCCAACCTGGTCTCCAACTACCTGCTGATGCACCACGTGGTGCCGCTGATGAAGAGCCAGGGCAGCGGCTACATCCTCAACGTCTCCAGCTATTTCGGGGGCGAGAAGTACCTGGCCGTGGCCTACCCGAACCGGGCGGACTACGCCGTGTCCAAGGCCGGACAGCGCGCCATGGTGGAGGCGCTGGCGCGCTACCTGGGCCCGGAGATCCAGTTCAACGCCATCGCCCCCGGCCCGGTGGACGGCGACCGCCTGTCCGGCACCGGCGGCCGGCCCGGCCTGTTCGAGCGGCGCGGGCGCCTGATCCTGGAGAACCGGCGCCTGAACATGATCCACGCCGCGGTCATCAAGGCCATCCGCCGCGGCGTGCGGGTGGAGGCGCTGCTGACCCGCCTCGCCCGCAACGACATCATCCGCATGTCCCACGACACCCAGAACCCCAGGGAACTGCGCGACCTGGCGCTGGCCTGCGCGCGGGAGGGGGACGGCGTCTGCACCTGGGACCGTTTCCTGATGACGGCGGCCATCGCCCGGCGGCTGGTGTCGCGGCTGCGCCTCGCCGGCTATTTCCTGGACAGCCCCGGCTGGGCGGAGCGGCCGGACACGAAGGAGGCCAACGCCGACTGGCTGCTGCGCCTGCCCCCCGACGACGTGCCCTTCCTCCCGGCCGAGCGCATCGCCGTGGAGGCCAAGAAGGTGCGCAACGGCGTGCTGTCCCAGCTCTACCTCGGCAAGATGCCCACGGAGGCGGAGGTGGCCCAGGCCACCGTCTTCTTCCTGGCCGACCGCGCGGTCAGCGGGGAGACCTTCATGCCCTCTGGCGGGCTGAACGTGGAGCGGTCCACCACCGAGCGGGAGCTGTTCGGCAGCCCGAAGCAGGAGCGGCTGGACCAGATGCGCGGCCGCACCGTCTGGGTCATCGGCGAGCATCTGGTGGACTACCTGGCGGAGACGGCGCGCCAGTTCGTCACCGACTGCCACGTGGCGAGGGTGGTCTTCCTGACCCGGACGGAGGAGGGGGCGGCGGCCCTGAAGGCGGAGCTGTCCGACCTGCCCGGCACCAGCATCGAGGCCATGCCCTGCGGCGACGGGCTCGAGGCGGCGATGGACGCGGCCCTGGCCCGCTGGGGCCGCCCCACCACCGTGCTGTCCACGCCCCTGGTGCCCCTGCCGGCCCGGCTGTTCGAGGCGGACCAGCCCCTGACGCCGGAGGAGTTCCGGCAGGTGGTCGCCGACAACCTGACCCACCATTTCCGGGTGGCGCGCAAGGCATCCCTCTATGACGACTGCCAACTGGTGCTGGCCACGCCCGACGTGGCCATGGGCGACAAGTCGCCGGCCTTCGCCTTGGCCAACTTCATCAAGACCACCCTGCACGCCTTCACCGCCACCCTGGCGGTGGAGAACGAGCGGCTGGTGCATGACGTCCCGGTCAACCAGGTGAACCTGACCCGCCGCGTGCGGTCGGAGGAGCCGCGGGACCTGGAGGAGCATTTGGAGGAGGTGCGCCGCTTCGCCCGCGGCGTGCTGCTGGTGGGCGCCCCCCTGCCAGACGCGGAGGACAGCCGCTACCGCGCCCGCATCTACCGCGGCATGTCCATGACCGTCTGACCGACCGGCGGGTTCCCGGCCGGCGGGGACCCGCACCCGCGCCTGAGGACGGAAAGACCCATGGTCGAGTACCTACCCTTCGAGAAGGCGGTGGAGACGCTGGAGCTGAACGCCGCCACCCTGCGCCGGGAGCCCGGGCGGGAGGAGGAGGCGACGCAACTGGAGGAACGGGCACAGCGGCAGCTCGCCCACCTCTATGGGCAACTCACCCCCTGGCAGCGCACCCAGGTGGCCCGCCACCCCGCCCGGCCCCACTTCCAGCAGCTGGTTGCCGCGCTGTTCGAGGACTTCACGCCATTGGCCGGGGACAGGGCCTTCGGCGACGACAAGGCCATGCTCGGCGGCCCGGCCCGCTTCCAGGGAAGGTCGGTGATGGTCATCGGCCATGCCAAGGGCGACGACACCGCCGGCCGCATCCACCACAACTTCGGCATGGCCAAGCCGGAGGGCTACCGCAAGGCCATCCGGCTGATGGACCTGGCCGACCGCTTTGGCCTGCCGGTCATCACCCTGGTGGACACCCCCGGCGCCTTCCCCGGGGTGGAGGCGGAGGCGCGGGGGCAGGCGGAGGCCATCGCCCGCAGCGTGGAGAAGTGCCTGCGCCTGACGGTGCCCCTGCTGGCGGTGGTGGTGGGGGAAGGGGGCTCCGGCGGGGCGGTGGCCCTGGCCGCCGCCGACCGGGTGCTGATGTTCGAGCACGCGGTCTACTCGGTCATCTCCCCCGAGGGCTGCGCGTCCATCCTGTGGCGCAGCGCGTCCAAGGCGCCGGACGCGGCGGAGGCGCTGAAGCTCACCGCCACCGACCTGCTGGGGCTGGGCGTCATCGACCGCATCGTCTATGAGCCCCCAGGTGGCGCCCACCGGGACCCCGGCCTGGCCGTCCGCCGCCTGGGCGTCGCCATCGCCACCGAACTCGCAGCCCTGGACGGCCTGCCGCGGGAGGCGCTGCGGGCCGAACGCCGCTGCCGTTTCCTGCGCATGGGCCAGGGATAGGGTCCGCCTGCCATAGCCGCTTGCGCCGCCCCGGCGGCTGGGTTAGCTTTGTGCAACTTGTTGCATGAAGAGGCGGACATGGCCCCCTATCCCGCGCTGCTGAGGCCGCTGGACCTCGGCTTCACCACCCTGCGCAACCGGGTCATCATGGGGTCCATGCATTTGGGCCTGGAGGAGGCGCCGGGCGGGTTCGGGCGCATGGCCGCCTTCTATGCGGAGCGGGCGCGGGGGGAGGTCGGGCTGATCGTCACCGGCGGCATCTCCCCCAACGAGCGGGGGCGGCCCGTGAAGGGCGGCGCCATGCTGGCGACGGAGGAAGAGGCGGAACACCACCGCGCCATCACCGACGCGGTCCACGCGGAGGGTGGCAAGATCTGCCTGCAGATCCTGCATTTCGGCCGCTACTCCTACCAGAAGGACCTGGTCGCCCCCAGCGCCATCCAGGCGCCCATCAACCCCTTCGTCCCCCACGCGCTGACCAGCGAGGAGGTCGCGCAGACCGTGGAGGACTTCGCCCGCTGCGCCGCGCTCGCCAAGCTGGCGGGCTATGACGGGGTGGAGGTGATGGGGTCGGAGGGCTACCTGGTCAACGAGTTCATCGCGGCCCGCACCAACCAGCGCGACGACGCGTGGGGCGGCAGCTCCGGGAACCGCATGCGCTTCCCGGTGGAGATCGTCCGCCGGGTGCGGGAGCGCGTGGGGCCGGACTTCATCATCATCTTCCGCCTGTCCATGCTGGACTTGGTGGAGGGCGGGTCCACGCTGGAGGAGGTGGTGCGGCTGGGCCAAGCCATCGAGGCGGCGGGCGCCACCATCCTGAACACCGGCATCGGCTGGCATGAGGCGCGGGTCCCCACCATCGCCGCCAAGGTGCCCCGCGCCGCCTTCGCCTGGGTGACCAAGCAGCTCAAGGGCAAGGTCAACATCCCCCTCGTCGCCACCAACCGCATCAACACGCCCGAGGTGGCGGAGACGCTGCTGGCGGAGGGCTGGTGCGACATGGTCAGCATGGCCCGCCCCTTCCTGGCCGACCCGGACTTCGTGCGCAAGGCGCGCCAGGGCCGGGGGGACGAGATCAACACCTGCATCGCCTGCAACCAGGCCTGCCTGGACCACATCTTCAGCGGCAAGGTGGCCTCCTGCCTCGTCAACCCGCGGGCCTGCCACGAGACGGAGCTGGTCATCGCCCCGGCGGCGCAGAGGAAGCGCCTGGCCGTGGTGGGCGCCGGCCCGGCGGGCCTGAGCTTCGCCACCACGGCGGCCGAGCGGGGCCACGACGTCACCCTGTTCGAGGCGGACGGGGAGATCGGTGGCCAGCTCAACATCGCCCGCAAGGTGCCGGGTAAGGAGGAGTTCGACGAGACCGTCCGCTACTTCCGCCGCCGGCTGGAGCTGACCGGCGTCACGGTGCGCCTCAACACGCGGGTGACGGCCGACGACCTCGCCGCGGGCGGCTATGACGCGGTCGTGCTGGCCACCGGCGTCAAGCCGCGGGTGCCGGACATCCCGGGCACCGGCCACCCCAAGGCGCTGGGCTATCTGGACGTGCTGCGCGACGGCAAGCCGGTGGGCCAGCGCGTGGCCGTGGTGGGGGCCGGCGGCATCGGGTTCGACGTCTGCGACTACGTCACCCACGCCCATGCCGACGCGAAGCCCAGCCTGGAGCGGTTCAACGCGGAGTGGGGCATCGACACGGAATACCGCACGGCCGGGGGCCTGCGCGCGCCGGAGCCGGTGGCGTCGGCGCGGGAGACGTCCCTGTTCCAGCGCAAGGCCGGCAAGCCGGGGGAGGGGCTGGGCAAGACCACCGGCTGGATCCACCGCACCGCCCTGCGCGCCCGTGGCGTCCGCTCCCAGGGCGGGGTCGCCTACCGCCGCATCGACGACGAGGGCCTGCACGTCACCATCGACGGCCAGGACAAGCTGGTGCCCGCCGACACGGTCATCATCTGCGCCGGCCAGGAGCCGCAGCGGGAGCTGCATGACGGGCTGGAGCGGGCCGGCATCCGCGTCCACCTGATCGGCGGCGCCGACCTGGCCGCCGAGCTGGACGCCAAGCGCGCCATCGACCAGGGCATGCGCCTCGCGGCCGTGGTTTGAGAAAGGGATAGCAGACCATGACCGACACGTTGCCCGGCCTGCACCCGGCCGCCGCCGCCTCCCTCCACCGCTGGCACGGGATGGTGCGCGCCCGGGACCTCTCGGGCCTAAAGGAGATCGTGCATCCCGACGCCACCTTCCGCTCCCCCATGGCGCACAGCCCCTACAGGTCGGCGGACGCGCTGGCCCTGGCGCTGGGCACGGTCATCACCGTGTTCCAGGACTTCGCCTACCACCGCCAGCTCGTCTCCGCCGACGGGCTGGACGTGGTGCTGGAATTCAGCGCCCGGGTGGGCGACAAGCAGGTGAAGGGCGTGGACCTGGTCCGCTTCGGGGAGGATGGGCGCATCACCGACTTCGAGGTGATGGTCCGGCCGCTCAGCGGGTTGCAGGCGCTGGGTGCCGAGATGGGCGCCCGCCTGGGCCACCTGCTGCCGGCGTTCAAGGGGTAGGCCAGGGTCCGCGCCGGCCGTAGTCGGGGTGCCGGCGGTGTCCGCCGGTGCCTTGGGGAACACGAACAGCCCATGTCCCTTGCCCATGCCCTGCTGACCGCCTTGGCTGAGCGGCCCTGTTCCGGGTCGGAGCTGGCCGGGCGCTTCGACCGCTCCATCGGCTATTTCTGGCAGGCTACCCACCAGCAAATCTACCGGGAGCTGGCGGCGCTGGAGACGGCCGGGTGGGTGGAGTCCCTGGACCCCGGCCCCGGCCGGGGCCGCCGGCGCGCCTACCGGCTGCTGCCCGCCGGGCGGGAGGAGCTGCGCCGCTGGGTGGGGGAGGCGCGCGACCCCCGCCCGATCCGGGACGACCTGATGGTGGCCCTGCGGGCGGAGGCGGTGGTCGGCCCCACCGGCCTGGCGGATGTCCTCGCGGAGCGGCTGGGGCGGCACCGGGCCAAGCTGGCGCATTTCCGGGCCATCGAGACCAAGGACTTCCCCACCCCGCCCACCGCGCGGGAGCAGCGCCTGCGCCACCTGGTCCTCAAGGCCGGCATCGCCTACGAGGCCGAATGGGTCGCCACCTGCGAGGAGGCGCTGGCGATCCTCGCGGGCGACGGGCCGGACGGGGAGGCACCGCCCGGTCCCCCGTGACAAGCCAGGCGCCGGCCGCCCGGCGGGGACCGCACCCGCGGGCGTCCCGATCGCGCCGGCGGTGGGCCGGGCCCGGGGTGGGCAAGGGCCCGCGTGCCCCGGGGAGGCTCAGGGGCCGTCCGCCCCCGTCCCCGCCGCGCGCGCCTTCACGTCCCGCGCCCCCACCGCCCCGCCGCAGGCGGAACAGGTGAGCACCGGGCGGAAGTCGTGGCCGCAGGCCTTGTGCCGGTGCAGCACGGGCGGTCCCCCAGCCCCGGCATGGTAGGTGTCGCCCCAGTGCACCAGGGACAGGATGACGGGGTAGAGGTCCAGCCCCTTGCGGGTCAGCCGGTATTCGTGGCGGGTCGGGCGTTCCTGGTAGGGCACCTTCTCCAGCACCCCGTCCCGCCCCAGCCCGGCGAGCCGGTCGGTCAGCACCCGCCGGGCGATGCTTAGCCGGGTCTGGAAATCCTCGAACCGGCGCACCTTCAGGAAGGCGTCCCGCAGGACCAGCAGGGTCCACCGGTCCCCCACCACTGACAGGGCCCGGGCCAGGGAGCAGTCTTCTGATGACAGCTCATTCCACCGCATGCCCGGCAGTCTGCCATTGACTCCGTTCCGTTTCGATACCGGCCGGCGCGCAGGAGCAGGCGGTGAAGGACCCGGCTGGCCGCCAACACGCAGGAGGTCTTCGCGCAAGGCGCCTTCGGGATCCCCAGCTTCGTCGTGGGCGGGGAGCTGTACTTCGGCAAGGACAAGCTTCGGGAGGTGGAGGACCAACTCCAGGCCGCGTCCCGCTGAGGGCCTCGCGGCACCCGGGGCTCCTGTCCTGGTCGACGTCCCTGTGGCAGGCGGGCGCCACCCTGGCCAGGGCGCCGGCGCGGGGTGGCATCAAGGCAGCCTGCGACTTCCCGCGGCGCGCCCTAGCCCCAGGAGCCCGGGGCACTCGACGGCGACCGTCGGCGTTCCCCGCCGCTCCGTTCCGCCAGGGGCTGCCCGGGTCGCGGGCGTGGCAGCCGTCTGGCTGGGCGGTGAGCACCCCGGGACGCCACCCTCCCCGGGGGTGTTGCGCCGCCCGGCAGGGCGCGTGTCGCGGCCCGGGGAGCCCACACCGCCAGGACCGTCGCGGGGCCGCCCCGTCGCTTGGCCCCGCCAGCCCGACGCCTCGTGGACGCAGGCGAACCGCAGCATACGATAGGAAGTCCTATACTAATGCTCCTGTCGGGGTAGTGAGTCGGCTATTTCCTTCTGGTAAGCAGGCCCGGTTGGTCTGACCCCACGTGACGGAATGGCTGGATTGGGCTATGACGCCATCGCCGCCCAGCTGCGTGAGGCGGCCAAGCAGGCTCGGGACCCAGAGCGGCGGCTGGAGCTCCACTGGAACGCCTTCCAGGCCGGGGAGCAGCAGGCGGGGCGCGGGCAGGACCGGCCGCTCCGCTACCCGGAGACCTGCCACTTCTTCATGGCCCTGCACGCCGCGCCGGGGGCCCGGGGAGGGGACGGCGATGCCGCATGACCCGGGCGGCTGGGCAGCTGCCCCGGGGCGGATGGCGGCGTCGGTGCGCTCCTTAGGCGACGGGGGGCCGCCCGTGCCGGCGGGGTGGGCCGAGGTGACGGGGGCCACCGCCATGTCGCCCTAACCCAAGGCCATGCCAATTCGGGCCTGGGGCGTGCCTGGCCGCGCTCTGTTGCAAACTTTAGCTGGGTTCGCGTGAGGCCATCTACCGGCATGGCAGCCAGGGTCAAGCGACCTGGGGCCCGGGGCGCTGGTTGATGAACTGCGCGGCCTCGGTTAGCGCGCAGGGGCCGAGGCCGAAGGCGCGCCCCGCCAGGCGGGCCTCGCCCCGCATGTCGCGGGTGAGGTTGAAGCCGGACGCCTGCCCCTTGCGCAGCGCCCGCATCACCCCGCAGCCCTCGATCGTCGCCTAGGCGGTCTTCAGCGCCCCGGAGCCCCGCACGGGGCGGGTCAGCTGCCTCGGCTTGCCGTGGCCGGCCTCGACGACGTTGTTCAGGTATCTGGCTTGCCGGTGCCCCGTGTCCTCCGGGCCCTTGCCTTCGGCCTCCAGCTCCGCCAGGGCGGCCCCGTAGGTGGGCGCCTTATCGGTGTTGACCACCGTAGGTTTTTCCCAGCCCTTCAGGCCGTCCAGCGCCTTGCCAAGGAAGCGCTTGGCTGCCGCGGTGTTCCGCGTGGGCGAGAGGTAGAAGTCGATGGTGTTCCCGCGCTTGTCGACCGCCCGGTACAGGTAAGCCCACTTGCCAGCGACCTTCACGTACGTCCCGTCCACCCGCCAGCTGGCCGGGCGTGGGGAACGCCATTGCCAGCGCAGCCGCCCCCCGGTCCCCGGGGCATGCCCCGGGCCCACCGGTAGATGGTGGTGTGGTCCACGCTCACCCCGCGCTCCGCCATCATCTGCCCGGGGGCGCGGTAGCTGGTCCCGTACCGGCGATACCAGCGCACCGCCCAGAGCACGATCTCGCCCCCGGTGTGGCGGCCCTTGAAATCCGACACAGCCCCGCCCCCTGTCTCGATGGGGTCATTCCGCCGGATGCCGGCCAATCTTGCAACAGAGCCCGATGGCGGTCTCGGGGCGCGTGAAGGTCGACAGCGCGTCGTTCCCGGTGCCGGCGACGTTGCGGGAGAGGTCCCCGGCCGGGGGCGGGCGGGCAAGCGCGGCGGTCAGCGGGCGGGGGCCCCGCCTGGCATGGCGCCGGACCCATGGCCGGGCACCGGCAAGCCGGCGCAGCGGGGCAGGCGGGCGCGGTGGGGGTCGGTCCGGGGCAGGCCCAGGGCGCGGCGGCGAGCGCGGGCCAGGACCAATCCCTTCAGCGCCGACGGCACGCTCCCCCAGTTCGGCCAGCGGATGGCGATGCCGGCGTGGCGGCACTCGGCGGCCAGCTCCCGCCCGTTCTCGTAGCGCACCTGGTCCGGTGGCGGCAGCCGGTCCAGCAGGGCATAGTCCAGGGGCCTGCCCGCCTGCCCGTCGCGGAAGCCGTCGTAGAAGCGCGGGTGCAGCAGGGCGGCCCGGGCCTGCCGCCAGGTGGCGGCACCCAACAGCCCCTCGTTGGGCCCGGCCATGGCTCAACGCCCCCCAGACGGGTCGACGCGCCGGAGCGCGGCGGCCGCGGCCAGCAGCGCCGCCAGGGCGGCGAGGGCCTGCGCCAGCCACAGGCCGGCGGCGGGCCTGGTGGGCGGCGGTGCCGGCCGGTAGGCGGGGACGCGGGCGAAGTCCGCGGCGGTGAAGGGCCGCTCCTCGAACAGGTAGGGGTACCAGAAGCGGCGCAGCGCCGTGTGGTGCGCCTGCACCCGTTCCTGGTAGGCGAGCTGGGCGTCCACGTCCGTGCCCACGGCCCGGTGCAGCAGGGCCTGCACCCCCACGGGCGGCAGCAGCCAGCCCGCCCGGTCCGCCAGGGCCTGCCGCCTCAGCAACGCGGAGCGGTAGGCGGCGACCTCGCCCGCCACGGCCATGTCGCCGGCATGCTGCATGGCGAAGTACCATTTCCAATGGAACCGCCCGGTCACCGGCGGGGTGTCGGCCCATTCCGGGTGCTCCCGGAGGAAGCGGCGGAACGTCTCCTCCTTGGGCAGGTCCCAGCCCTCGTGGACCGCCTGCCGCTGGGCCAGGGCCAGGGCGACCCCCTGGCCGGCGGGCACGGCGCGGGTGACCAGGGCGTTGGCCGCGGCGGGCAACACCAGAAGCAGCAGGACATACAAGCCGAGCAGCAGGCTGGCGTTGGCGGCGGACCCCCGCCCCAGCGCGGCCACCGCCAGGGCGAGCCCGGCCCAGAAGGCCAGGTACAGGGCCACCGCTGCGGCGATGCCCAACACGCCGCCCAGAGGCGCGCCGGCCCACAGGGCCACGGCCAGGAAGGGCAACAGCACCGCCGCCAGCAGCAGCCCCAGCGGCACCGCGGCCCGCCGGGCCCAAAGCCCCGGCCCGGTTCCGGGCAGGGAGGCCAGCAGGCGCAGCCGCCCCGCCTCCCGCTCCCGCGACACCAGGTCGTGCAGAAGGGCCAGCAGCAGCAGGGGCAGCAGGGTGGTGGCGACGAAGGCAAAGTCGAACCGGCCGGCCAGGGCCAGCTCGGGGTTCACCGGCTCGGACTCGTAGAGCTGCGCCTGGAGGCCCAGCAGGCGGACGCGCAGCACGGTGGGGCGCAGCTCCCGCTGGCCCGGCGCCACGAAGGCCAGGGGGCCGGGCGGGTCCCAGGTCAGGTGCCAGGTGGCGTAGCCGGCGGTGCCCGCGCTGCCGGCCGCGCCGTACTTGGCGGCCTCCGCGGAGAGGTAGTCGGCCTGGCCGTCCCGTGCCTCGGCGATGGCGCGTTCCTGCCGCGCCACCAGGGCCAGGCCGTTGGCCAGGGACAGCAGGGTCAGCGCCGCCGCCAGGGCGAGCACGGCGGCGACGGCGCGGCCGCGCAGGGCCAGGCGCAGTTCCTGCCGGAAGTACCCGCGGGCGGGGGGAAGGGGAGTGGCGAGGCTGGTCATGCCCGTGCTTCCCGGTCCAGGCGGCGGCCCGCCAGGGGCAGCAGGGCGAGCGGCAGCAGCAGCCAAAGCAGGAGCGCGCCGGCCGCCGGCAGCAGGGCGGGCCAGTCGGGCCCCGGGGGCGCGTGGTGGAAGGCGGGCATGGCAAGCCAGTGCTCGCGGCCGACCCGCTGGGCCCGGTCGTCCTGCCGCCGGATCTTGTGCACATGCAGCGCGTTCAGCGCCTGGACCATGGCGTAGCGGTGTTCCTCCGCGGCACGGACGAAGGCCTGGTGGCCGGGCAGGTCGGTGCCGGCCAGGGCCATGGACAGGCGGCGCAGGGCCAGCGCGGGGGCCAGCCAGGCCGCGCCGTCCAGGGTGGCGGCCTGCGCCCGTTCCCGGGCCTGGGCGGCGTCCATGTGGCGGCGGAACACCTCCCCTTGCAGCCGCTCCCCCTCCATGCTCACCAGCCCGCCCCAGTTGACCGGCAGGGCCTCCACGTCGGTGACGCCGTGCTGGGCCAGGACGCGGGCGCGGAAGGGGCCGAAGTTGGGGTCGTTGGGGTCGTGCGGGTCGCCGACCTTGGCCAGGTCCGCGGCCACCGCCAGCTCCGCCGCCAGGCGGGACGGGGCGGGGTGCAGCGCCTCCGCCGCCAAGGGGGCGAGGCGGGGTGCCACGACCACCAGCAGGATCCAGGCGCCCAGCAGGGTTAGCAGCGCGTCCCGTGCCCGGGGCAGCAGGGCGGAGGCCAGGATGGCACCCAGGGACCAGGCCAGCAGCCAGGCGCCATAGGCCGGCAGCATCAACGCACCCCGCGCCAGCGCCCCCGCCTCGCCCCCCGCGGCCAGCAGGATGGCGAGGGCCAGAGGCAGCAGCAGGGCCAGGGCCACCCCGCCATGGGCCAGGGCCTTGCCCGCCAGCAGGGTGCGGCCCGGCACCCCCTGGGCGCGCAGCAGGGCCAGGGTGCCCCGCTCCCGCTCCGCCGCCACGCTGCCGAAGGCCAGGAACACCAGCAGCAGCGGGGCCAGGGCTTGCAGCACGAAGGCCGGGGTGGGCAGGCCGAAGCGCAGCAGCACGGAGGATTGCCGCGCCTCCGCGAAGTTGGCGCTGTTCTGGCGGTGGCCCTCCAGGAACAGGCTGTGGCCGGTGTGGGCGGTGATCCCGGGGTCGATGGCGGCCAGCGGCCCCAGGGGCTGGAAGACGAAGGTGCCGAAATGGATCACCCGGTGCGGGTGGCGGTCCGGCTGGGCCTGCCACTGCCGTTCCGCCTCCGCCTGCTGGCGGGCGCGGGATTCTGCGGCCTGGGCGGCGAGGTCGAGGCTGGCAAGGGCGGAGGCCAGCAGCAACAGCAACGTGGTGCCGGCGGCGGCCAGGGCGCCGCGGCTGCGGGACAGGGTGCGCAGCTCATGCCGGGCGATGGCGAGGGTGGGGGAGGGCATCAGGCCGCCTCCCCAGGCCGGGCCGGCGCGGAGAAGCCGGCATGCAGCCGGTTCAGGTCGAAGCGGGGCCCCGGGCCGGCCCGGAACTCCTCCGCCAGCCGGCCGTCGCGCAGCAGGCCGACCCGGTCCGCCACGGCCGCGGCGCCGGCCAGGTCGTGGGTCACCATCAGGATGCCGACGCCCGCGTCCCGCAGGGTGCCCAGCAGGGCGTTGAACTCCGCCGTCGCCCCCGGGTCCAGGCCGGAGGTGGGCTCATCCAGCAGCAACAGCGGCACGTCGCGGGCCAGCGCCAGGGCGATGGCCACCTTCTGCGCCATGCCCTTGGAGAAGGTGGACAGCCGCCGGTCCCAGGCCTCCGCCGGCAGGCCGGCCCGGCGCAGGGCGTCCTCCACCGCGCCGGGCCTTGGGTCGGCGCCCGCCAGCGACAGCAGGTAGGACAGGTTCTCCCGCGCCGTGAGCTGGCCGTACAGGGCCGCGTTCTCCGGCACATAGGCCAGCCGCGCCCGAACCGCCGCCGGCTCCCGCCGCGGGTCCAGGCCGGTGACGCGCACGCTGCCGGAGTCGGGCGCCAGGAATCCCAGCAGGAGCTGGAGCGTGGTGGACTTGCCCGCCCCGTTGCCGCCCAGCAGGGCAAGGACCTCCCCCCGCCGCACCTCCAATGACAGGCCGCGCAGCACGGGGCGGCCGCCGAGGCGCAGGTGGACGTCGGTGAGGTGGGCGAGGGTCATGGGGCGGGCCTGGGCTGCGTGATCGGGCTTGCCCTTCTAAATATGTTATAACATAACGTCCAGCCTTTCCGTTCGCCCCGTCTGGAGACCTCCCCATGTCCCGCGCCCTCCCGGCTTGCGCCGCCGCCCTCGGCACGGTGCTGCTGCTGCCCGCCGCTGCCCCGGCCCAGTCCCCGCCCGCCGACACCGGGGCGGAGCTGGAGGCCATCGAGGTGGTGGGCCGCCGCCAGGGGGGCAGCTACGCCGCGGACCGCAGCGGTAGCGCCACCCGCACGGACACGCCGCTGCGGGAACTGGCGCAGAACGTCAAGGTGCTGGGCCGCCAGCTGCTGGACGACATCAGCGCCACCCGGTTCGAGGAGACGTTCGACTATGCCAGCGGCGTGACCCGGCAGAACAATTTCGGCGGCCTGTGGGACAACTTCGCCATCCGCGGCTTCGCCGGGGACATCAACCGGGGGCCCGACTATTTCGTCAATGGGCTCAGCGCCAACCGCGGCATCTCCATCCCCCGCGACACCGCCAGCATGGAGCGGGTGGAGTTCGTCAAGGGTCCGGCCTCCGCCCTCTATGGCCGGGGGGAGCCGGGCGGCATCGTCAACATCGTCACCAAGCAGCCCCTGGACACGCCGGCCCGGGCGCTGGACCTGTCGGTGGGCAGCTACCAGCTCCGCCGGCTGGCGCTGGACAGCACGGGCCCCGTGGCGGACGGGCTGTCCTACCGCCTCAACCTGGCGGTGGAGGAGAAGGCCAGCTTCCGCGACACGGTGGAGAGCGACAGGTTGCTGGTCGCCCCCGTCCTGGCCTGGGCCCCGCGGGAAGGGCTGTCCCTCACCTATGAGCTGGAATACCTGCGGGCCAAGAGCCCCCTGGACCGGGGCGTGGTGGCCGTAGGCGACCGGCTGGGCGCCGTGCCAGCCAGCCGCTTCCTGGGCGAGCCGGGCGACGGCCGCATGACGGCGGAGAACCTGACCCACCAGCTGCGTGGCGCGGCGGAGATCACCGCGGACTGGACCCTTCGGGCGGCCCTGTCGGTGAAGGAGAGCAGCCTGGAGGGCTTCTCCACCGAGCCGTCGTCCCTGCGCCCCGACAACCGCACCCTCTGGCGCCAGCGCCGCTACCGGGATTATGAGAGCCAGGACCTGCTGGGCCAGGCCGACCTGGTGGGGAAACTGGACACGGGCTGGGCCAGCCATGAGGTGCTGGTGGGGGCGGAGGCGAGCCGCCTGCTGAACGACCAGGTGATGCTGCGGGTCAACCCCACCGCCGCCCGGCCCTATGCCATCGACATCTTCCAGCCGGCCTACGGCCAGCCAGCACCCACGCCGCTGCCCAACACCAGCACGGACGAACGGCTGCGCAATTTGGGCTTCTACGCCCAGGACCAGGTGGGGCTGGGGGAGCAGTGGCGGGCCCTGTTCTCCGTCCGCTGGGACCGCTTCACCCAGACGCTGGAGAACCGGCGCACCGGCGCCTTCTCCGACGTGGAGCGCACGGCGTGGTCACCGCGGGCGGGGCTGGTCTGGCTGCCGAACGAGGTGCTGTCGCTCTATGCCAGCGCCTCCCGCTCCGTCCGGCCCAACACGGGGACGGACGCGCAAGGGGGCGGCTTCGCGCCGGAGCGGGGCCGGTCCTATGAGGTGGGCCTGAAGGCCGAGAGCCCCGACGGCCGCTGGCAGGGCACCGCCGCCCTGTTCCATGCGAAGAAGCGCGACGTGCTGACCGCCGACCCCGTGAACGCCGGCTTCTCCGTCGCCGCGGGCGAGGCGCGGTCGCGCGGGCTGGAGCTGGACCTGGTGGGGGAACTGGGGGATGGGCTGCGCCTCACCCTCGCCTATGCCTTCATCGACGCGGAGGTCACGCGGGATAACGCCCTGCGGCCCGGCACCCGGCTGCTGAACGTGCCGCGGCACAGCGCCAGCGCCCTGGCGGTGAAGGAATGGACCTTGGGCGGCGACGGGCTGGTGGGGCTGGGTGCCGGGCTCAGCTATGTGGGGGAGCGCACGGGCGTGTCCGACCGCAACGACTTCACCCTGCCCGATTATGCCAACGTGAAGGCCCTGGCCTATTGGCGGGTGACAGAGGCGGTGCGCCTGTCCCTGGACGTGGACAACCTGCTGGACCGCACCTACCACGTCAGCTCCTTCAGCCCCGTCTGGGTCAGCCCCGGCGCGCCCCGCACGGTGACCCTGGGGGCGCAGGTGCGGTTCTGAAGGGGGCCGTATGCCTTCACGGGCGGGCGTGGACAGGGCAAGGGAAGCGGCGAAGGGAATGGCCGGGGCGTGGTCCCCGGCGGGAACGAGAGGGCCGAACATGATGGCACCGCGCGCGTTGCGCCTGTGGGCCGGGACCGGGGCGACCGTCCTGGCGGCACCCCCCCCCCGGCACAGGCGGACGGTCCGCACCACCCGCCCGCCACCTTGGCCATGGCCACCCAGGGTGGGGGAGGGGGCGTCAGCGCCGCCGAGGCCGCGTCCGACCCTGTGGCCTCTGTGTCCGCCCCTGACGTGGTGGCCGCCCATTACCTGGCGGGCAAGGCCGCCTATGGGGCCGGGCAGCAGGCGGCGGCGGCGGAGCTGTTCGCCCACCCCATCGCGGAAGTCCATGCCGAGCTGGAGCCGGTGTTCACCGCCCGCGGCGTCCAGCCCTTCGACAGGCTGATGGCGAATGCGTCGGAGCGGGCGGACGGGAAAGGGCAAGGAAGTACCCCGCCCGTCCCGACAGCCGATCCTTTTGCGCCTGCCGTGGCGGCGGGTCCGTCAAGTTCCCGTTCACCAATCCGGCCCTAGGCTCCCGCTCGTCCGACACTCGGGAGGCCCGCCATGCTACCGACCTTCACCTTGCAGGCGACGCGCCGTGGGCCGGCCCTGGATGCGCTCAGCCGCCGCTACCGCAACGCCATGGTCCAGGCGTCGGCGAGCGAGGCCCTGGCCCAGGTGGCTGCGTGCCGGGCCGAGGAGGATCCGAGCTGGGGCTGGGCGCTGGGGCACTGGTCACGCCAGGCCCTGCGCTGGCGGCGCGTGGAGGACCGGCTGGAGCGACGGCTGTTCGGGAAGATGGCTCCCCCGGCCGGGATGGTGACGCCGGGCAGTCGGGAGCAAACCCGCGGCGTGCGCCTGCGCCATGCCATGGTCACCCGTCGCCTTGCCGTCCTTGGCTGAGCGGGAGTAGGGACTGGGGATCCGGCCTAGCCGCGGGCGGTATCCCCCGGCCGTGACGGGGGGCGCGGCACCCCGGGGTTCCTGCCGGCATAGGGGTCGGGCACCGCCTGGGCGGGCAGGGGGGCGAGCTGCCGCCCCAGGACACGGGCGAGGCTGGCCGCGGCGACTGCCGCCTCGGATTTTGCCAGGGCCCTGGCCGCCGCGTATCCGGCCGCCGGCTCAGCCGCGAACATGGCCGCGAGCAGAAAGGCCTCGTCCTCGCTTACCCGCCCGCAGCAGGGGCAGCCCAGCATCAGCTGGTGCTCCGCATGGGCCACCATCCAGGAAAAGAAGGTGTGGGCCGGGCCCAAGGCATGTCCTGCCCCCGCCAGGTCCACGATGCCGGCCAGCGCCCTTGAGGGGCAGGTGCCGTCGCGAAGAGCCCGTGCCCAGACGCGCAGGCCCAGGACGGCGAGGCGTTCCGGGCCGCCAAGGTTGGCGAGGGGCTGGTCGAGATACTCCAACATCTTCTGTCCCCGACAGTCGGTCCAGGAGCGGATAGCGGGACAATACCGCAACTAAGAAGCATTCGCAATCACCTGGCGCCGACTTTTGGCATCGGGCCCCCGGGCCTTGCCCAGACCGCTTGCAGGTTCCCGGTCCTTGCCATGGCGCCAGGTTGGCGGGGCTTGACGCGGTGCACCGGCCCGATTATCACCCGAACAGCGAATGCGACTGATTATCAACACGGGCGAGGAGGCGGCCGTTGGGCCGCCGCCGGGGCGGGGGCGGGCATGGCGGACGGTGTCATCGCGGGGGATTGGGGCGGCCTCTATGCCGCGCACGGACCCTGGCTGCGCGACTGGCTGCGCCGCCGGACCCGCTGCCCGGAGCGGGCGGCCGACCTGGCGCAGGACACGTTCTGCCGGGTCCTGGAGCGGGACGCGGGTGCCCTGCCGCTGGACCCGCGGCCCTTCCTGGCCACGGTGGCCCGCCGGCTGCTGGTGGACGACATCCGCGGGCGGGAGGTGGAACGGGCCTACCTGGAGGCCTGCGCGCTGCACCAGGCCGGGACCGACCTGCTGACGCCGGAGCGGGTGGCCGGCGCGGTGCGGTTGCTGGCGGCGGTCCAGCGCATCCTGGCCGGGCTGCCGGCCATGACACGCGAGGCCTTCCTGCTGCGGCGGCTGGACGGGCTATCCCATGCGGAGGTGGCGGCGCGGCTGGGCGTGTCCGACCGGACGGTGAAGCGGCACATCGCCGCCGCCTACGCCCATTGCTACGCCATCGCCTTCCCCGGCTGATGCGCGCGGCGGCGACGGGGCGGCCGACCGCGGCCATGGTGGCCCGGGCCGCGGAATGGGCGGCCCTGCTGGACGACGAGTCCGCCGGGGCGGAACAGCGCGCGGCCTGCGAGGCTTGGTGCGCGGAGCACCCGCTGCACCGGCTGGCCCTGCGCCGGATGCGGGGCCTGGACCAGGGGTTTGCCCGGCTGGACCCGGTGGCCCGCACCGCCGTCCGC
>MOEB01000006.1 GCA_001939945.1 Aerophototrophica crusticola
CCCGCAGCCCGGCGCGCAGGAGGGGCGTCGCCCCGCCCCCGGCGGGCAGGGTGGCGAGGGCGGCATGCGTGGTCCCCGGCCCGGTGCCGCCGGGGCGGACAGCCCGACCCCGGGCACCCTCTATGTGCTGGAGGACGGCAAGCCCAAGGCCGTGCCGGTGAAGTTCGGCCTGCAGGACACGGATTGGGTGGAGATCGTGGAGGGCCCGCTGAAGCCCGGTGACCAGATCATCCTCCGCGCCGACCGTGCCGACGGCTCGGGCGCCTCCGGTTCCGGCCGGCCCCCCGGCCCGCCCATGAGGTTCTAAGGGCATGGCCGAGATCCAGACCATCCCGCCTGCCGCCGCCGCGGACCGCCCGGTCATCGCCTGCCGCGATGTGGCGAAGACCTATGCCATGGGCGGCGGCGTGGTTCAGGCCCTGCGCGGCGTCAGCCTGGACATCTTCGCCGGGGAGTTCGTGGCCGTCATGGGCCCGTCCGGTTCCGGCAAGTCCACCCTGATGAACCTGGTTGGCTGCCTGGACACGCCCAGCGCCGGCCGGGTCGCCATCGACGGGGAGGACGTGTCCGACCTTTCCCCCGACCAGCTTTCGGACATCCGCTCCCGCCGGATCGGCTTCGTCTTCCAGCAGTTCAACCTGCTGCGGCGGACCTCGGCCCTGGAAAACGTCATGATGCCCCTGATGTATGCCCGCCGGCCGGTCACCGACCGGGCGGAGCGGGCCAAGCGGTGCCTGGGGATGGTGGGGCTGGGGTCGCGTACCGACCATTTCCCCTCCCAGCTTTCCGGCGGGCAGCAGCAGCGCGTGGCCATCGCCCGTGCCCTCGTGAACGACCCGACCCTGTTGCTGGCGGACGAGCCCACCGGCGCCCTGGATACGCGCACCGGCATGGAAATCCTGGAGCTGTTCCAGCGGCTGAACCGGCAGGGCATCACCATCGTGGTGGTCACCCACGACCCGGAGGTGGCCGCCGCGGCATCCCGCGTCCTCACCTTCCGCGACGGGCGGCTGGTCAGCGACCGGCGCAATGCCAGTCCGCGCGACTTGGCGGCGGAGCTGGCCGCCCTGCCGCCGGCCAATGACGAGGCGGGGGAGGCGGTGGCATGACCATCATCGACGGCATCCGCATGGCCCTGGCGGCCATCCGCGCCAACGCCATGCGCAGCCTGCTGACGGTGCTGGGCATCGTCATCGGCGTGGCGGCGGTCATCACCATGGTGGCCATGGGCTCCGGCGCCCGGGACCAGGTGCAGCAGCAGGTCAGCTCCATCGGCGCGAACCTGATCATGGTCACCCCCGGCGTGCGGCGCTTCGGCGGCGTCGCCGTCTCCGGCAACGCGATCCTGTCGGAGGAGGACGCGGCCGCCATCATCCGGGAGGTGCCCGGCATCGCCGCCGTCGCCCCCACCCGCAGCGGCAATGTCCAGCTCGTCGCCGGCAATGCCAACTCCACCAGCCGGCTGGAGGGCATCACCGAGGACTACATGGTCGCCCGGGAATGGACCATCGAGTCGGGCCGCAGCCTGTCCAGCTCGGAGGTGCGGACCGGCGGGCAGGTGGTGCTGCTGGGGCAGACCGTGGCGCGGGAGCTGTTCGGGGAAAGCGACCCCGTCGGCCAGTCCATCCGCATCAACCGGACCCCCGCCACGGTGGTGGGCCTGCTGAAGTCCAAGGGCCAGACCAGCTTCGGCCAGGACCAGGACCGCATCGTCATGGTGCCGCTGCCCACCTCCCGCCGCATCCTGGGCAACAGCCGCATCCAGCCCCGACGGGTGGACACCATCACCGTGAAGGCGGAGAGCGGGGGCCGGCTGGGCACCGCGGTGGAGGACATCAAGGACCTGCTGCGCCAGCGGCTGCGCATTCCTCCTGGCGGCACCGACACCTTCGAGGTGCGCAACCTGACGGAGTTCCTGTCGGCGGCCACCGAGGCCACCCAGACGATGACCATGCTGGTCTCAGCCGTGGCCTCCGTCTCGCTGCTGGTGGGCGGCATCGGCATCATGAACATCATGCTGGTCTCCGTCACCGAGCGGACGCGGGAGATCGGCCTGCGCCTGGCCGTGGGCGCCAGGCGGGGGGACATCCTGCTGCAGTTCCTGGTGGAGGCGGTGACCCTCTGCATCATCGGCGGGGCCATCGGCATCGGCCTGGGCATCGGCCTTGCCTACCTGATCGGCAACCTCGCCCAATGGCCGGTGCTGGTGCAGCCGAACGTCATCGTCATGAGCGTGCTGATCTCTGCCGCCATCGGCGTGTTCTTCGGCTTCTGGCCCGCCCGCCGCGCCGCCCGCCTCGACCCCATCGAGGCGCTGCGGTTTGAGTAGGGGGTGATTGTGAGGTGGACAGCGAGGCGGAAGGACTCGGACACGGATGAACGGGATGGTTTCCGGATAACCGGGATAAGATTTTGTGGCTGCGCCGCAGGCAAAAAAACTCTATGGCCGGCGCACAAGCCCCTGCCGTTCCGCCCCATCCGGGACAATCCGGCCATCATCCCGTTCATCCGTGTCCAAGTCCTTCCGCCCCGCGTCCTTCCACGTCGGCCGAAGAGGACCTTCACGCCCCCACCGTCCGCTGCTCCTGTATCCCCAACCCCTCGACCGACAGGCGCACCGTCTGCCCCGGTCGCAGGAAGCGGGGCGGCTTCTGGCCCATGCCGACGCCCGGCGGCGTGCCGGTGCAGATCACGTCGCCGGGGTGCAGGGTCATGAACTGGCTGAGGTAGTGGACCAGGAAACGGACGCCATAGACCATAGTGGCGGTGCTGCCGTCCTGCATGCGCTGCCCGTCCACCTCCAGCCAGAGCCTGAGGGCTTGCGGGTCCGGCACCTCGTCCGCGGTGACCAGCCAGGGGCCCAGGGGGCCGAAACCGTCATGGCCCTTGCCCTTGTCCCAGGTGCCGGACCGGTTCATCTGGAAGTCGCGCTCCGACACGTCGTTGACGACGCAATAGCCGGCCACATGGTCCATGGCCGTCGACTCGGGCACGTACTTGGCCGTGGTGCCGATGACCACGCCCAATTCCACTTCCCAGTCGGTCTTTTCCGAGCCGCGGGGGATGGGCAGGGCGTCGTTGGGCCCGGCGATGCAACTCGTGGCCTTCAGGAAGACCACCGGCTCCGGCGGCACCGTGGCCCCGGTCTCGGCGGCATGGTCGGCATAGTTCAGGCCGATGCCGATCAGCTTGCCCACGCGGCCCACCGGCGGGCCCAGGCGTGGAGTGCCCTCCACCAGCGGCAAGGTGCCCAGGTCCAGCGCCCGCAGCCGGTCCAGGTTCTTGGGCAGCAGGGCATCACCGGCGATGTCCGGGATGAAACCCGACAGGTCGCGCAGGCGCCCATCCCCGTCCAGGATGCCCGGCCGCTCGGCGCCCGGCGATCCAAAACGCAGCAACTTCATCCCGTCCTCCCCCATTGTGGCCGGGCAGTCTAACCTGGGGAAGGGGAGGGATGTCCCGTTCCTCAGGGGACTTGTGCCACCTGGGAACGGTCGGTGGGCGTCACGGACTTGGACTTGGCCACCAGGGTGCGCTGAGAGGGGTCCTTCGGGGTGATGGGGTGGCGGTCGCGGGGGTAGTAGCGCCGGACCTTGACCACATACTCCTGGGTCTCGGCATAGGGCGGCACCCCGCCGTGGCGGCGCACGGCCCCCTCGCCGGCGTTATAGGCCGCCATGGCCAGTTCCACGTCGCCGTCGAAGGCGGTCAGAAGCTGGCGCAGGAAACGCATTCCGCCGTGCAGGTTGGCCGTGGGGTCGAACCGGTCGGCCACGCCGAAGCGGTCCGCCGTCTCCGCCGTCAACTGCATCAGGCCCTGGGCGTCGCGGGGGGACACGGCATCCGGCTTGAAGCCCGATTCGATGGCCACGACCGCCATCACCAGCTCCGGGTCCAGCCCGTATTTCGGGGCCAGCTTGCGGATCAGCTTCACCAAGTTGGCGGGGGGCTTGTGCTCCGCCTGGGCGATCTCCGCGCCGGAGCAGGCGGGCTTGGTCTTGCCGGGGGCGGGGAGCTTGGCAAGCATGCGGCGGGCCGTGTCATGCCCCTGGTCGGCCGCCAGCTTCAGCCAGGCCGCCGCCTGCTTCCGGTCCACGCCGATGCCGTTGCCGGTCATGAACATCCAGCCCATGGCAAAGGCGGCCTCATCATTCCCGGCCCGGGCCGCGAGGCAGTAATGCTTCACCGCCTTTTCGGCGTTCCGCTCCACCCCGACGCCCCGTTCATAGGCCCGGGCAAGACTAAAATGATCTGTGACATTTTCGGACGCAGTCGAGGCGGAGGCTACATTGCGCCCACTGTCAATAGAAATTGCGGCATGAGCGGAGGACCCCAGATGAATTGCCAGTATGGGAAGAATCCACCTGAGATGCTGCATCGTCACGTCCCCCGTTCTTGGTTGGTTGAGGGCGGATATCATGGGGCCGATGCTGAGGCCAACCGGGCCATGCGGTCTATTCCTCTCCCTATACTATCCACTTTCGATCGGGACAAACACGGGTTACTACCCGTAAGTGGTGTGCTTATGATGGTAGCAGGAGGATCGGCCTATGCCGTTTATTTTTGGGTGTCGGATGGGCCAGGACGTAATATGTGCTAGGCTCTAATACAAATTTGTATCCAGGATTTATTAGTTACTTGCTTGTTATGGGCCCCTTTCAACTGCGCCGATTGGCACCCGCACTCTTACTTTTGCGCCCATACCAGCTCTCGCGCCGCGCCCTATACTATGGGTGACTGTTACAGACCCATAGGGAGACCCGTGATGGGTGTCGAACACCAGGCCCCGCCGGACCGGACCCTGCGTCCGGACGCCCCGATGCCGCCGGTGCTGGAAGTCCCGTCCACCCCCGAGACAGATGCCCCCGCCCCCCGCGGGGCTGAGAACTGCCCTGAGGTGATCGGGCAGATTGAGCAGGAGATCCCCCGCCTGCGCCGCTTCGCCCGCGCCATGGTGCGGGACAGCGCGCTGGCCGACGACCTGGTCCAGGAATGCCTGGAGCGGGCGCTGTCGCGCCTGCACCTCTGGCAGCCGGGCACCAACCTGCGAGCCTGGCTTTTCACCATCCTGCGCAACCTGCACATCAACGGCATCCGCCGCCAGCAGACCTTCGTGGACATCGACAGCGAGGTGCAGACCGGCCTGGGCGGCGCCCATGGCTCCCAGGTGGTGCGGCTGGAGCTGCGCGATCTGCGCCGGGCCCTGGACAAGCTGCCGGCGGAACAGCGCGAGGTGGTGCTGCTGATCGGCCTGGAAGGCATCAGCTACGCGGAGGCCGCCGACATCCTGCAGGTCTCCATCGGCACGGTGAAGTCGCGCCTGTCCCGTGGTCGTCGGGCCCTGCGCCTGCTGATGGATGGCGGGGCGGACGCCCATGAGTCGATCCATGAACGTGAATCGGCCTGACCTGCCGGACTGCAAGACAGGGTCGCCGTCCCGCCCATACCTGACGGTCATCGAAGGGGGCCTCGCCGGCATTCCGCCGTCCGCCCCACCGCCCGCCCCGGAAGACGGGGAGGGGTGGGATGACCTGCATGGCTGGGTGGACGGGGCCCTGCCGTCCCACCGCTCGGCCGTGGTGGGACTGGCCCTGTCGCGTGACCCCGCGGTGGCTGGCCGCGCCCTGGCCTACAAGGCCCAGGTGGAGGGCCTCCACGCCCTCTACGACCCCATCCTGAACGAGCCGATCCCGGAGCGCCTGCTCCAGACCCTGCGTGCCGCCGAGGCTAAGCCCCGGCCCACGGCGGAAGGGGTCCCGGTTCGCGCCGCCGGCCGCCGCTGGCTGTCGGCGGCCCTGGCCGTCCTCGGCCTCATGGTGCTGCTGGCCCAGCAGATCCTGGCGGACATACCGCAAAGCCTCGGCATCGTCGGCGGCGGGCTTCTCCCCTGACGAACCCCTCGATCCCAAAAAGAAAGCGGCACCCGTGAGGGTGCCGCAGAAGGGACGAGGCAATCATCGAGAGGCAAGTCGACTACGACATGCCCGGCCCCCCTCTCATGGCAGGAACCGGGTCGGGCATGGGCGCCTATGGGGGGCAATGCCCATGGGCTAGCGGCGCCGGACCAGGCCCATGATCAGGGAAACCACGAAGACGACCAGGAAGAGGAAGAACAGGATCTGCGCGATCCCAGCCGTAGCCGAGGAGATGCCGCCAAATCCAAGCACGCCGGCGACCACCGCGACGATGAAAAAGATCAAGGCCCAATAAAGCATTCGTTCCTCCATCGGGACTTGCCGCGGCGCCACCTGGTGGCAGCGGCATTCATGATGGAGAACGTGGCATTTGCCGAAAAGGTTCCAGCCCCGGCACGCGGTGTCCGCGAGGGGGCTGTCCATGCCGTCCCGGTCGGGCGGCCTATGCTGTCAGGTGGGGCGGGGGATCAGGCCCGGCGGCGGCGACCCGGGCGCTTGCCGTCCTGGGGGCCGCGGATGGACTTGGCGGTGGTGGGTGCGGCGGGTGGCAGCGTGCAGGCCAGCAGGCCCCGATAGGCCGATTGGATGATGCCCGGCAGGGAATCGACGGAGGTCGGGTTTGCCCGGGTATAGGACGTGGCGATCTTCACGGCCAGCTCACGCAGGCCAGGGACAGGCTGTTCGCTCATCGTCATCTCCGCCTTTTGGTCGTTGACCTGGAATACTTTGACACGCAACCCAAGTCCACAACCGGAGAAGGACATAGCTCTCGCTAATTTGGCCTAGAACCTTCGGGGGGAAGGTTCGGCCACAGGGAACAGGGGGCGCCCTGTGCTGTTCCAGGGGCGCAACGAACCATATCCTGGCAAGGAGAGGATAGCCGATGAACCGGACCACCAGGACCGCGCTCGCCGCCCTGATGCTGACTGCCGCCCCCGTGGTGGCGCTCGCCCAGGGCACCAGCGGTACGGACATGACCACCGGCGGCACGGGCACGACCACCGGTGCCACCACGGGCACCACCACCGGCACGACCGCTGGCGACATGGCCACCGGCAGCACCGCCGGCAGCACCGATGCCATGCCCGGCGGTGCCAACACCGGCACCACCACGACCTATGGCAGCCCGACCACCGGCAGCACGGCGACCGACAGCACCTCCACCATGGGCGGCGCCGCGGCCACGGGCGGCATGGGGTCCACCGCCACGGACACCGGCTCCTCCACGTCCGGGACCAGCAGCACCGCCGCCAGCGGCTCGGGCGACTCCCAGGTCCTGGCCGAGGTGGAGAAGCCCGCCAAGGGCAACGCCCGCCAGCGGACCGCGGAGACCCAGCGCGCCCTGCTGAACCGCTTCAGCCAGCTTGGCTTCGCCGACGTGCGCGAGTTCCGCCGCGAGGGCGAGACCTACATCACCGAGGCCAAGACGGCCGAGGGCGACTGGGTCAGCGTCGTCCTGGACCCGGAGAGCGGCACCATCGTGCAGCGCAAGTGACGGGGTCGCCCAACAACCCCTCCCACCCCGCGGCAAGACGGCCATAACCGATCCGGTCGGTCAGGTCCGCCAAGCGCAGGGGACGTTCCAGCCGCTGGCCCGTGTCCCGGGCCAGCGGTTTCGTTTTGGCGGCCATGGTCGCCTCCACCGGCCCAAGGAACCGCCCCAGGGGCACCCTCAGGCCCAACCCCACGGCCAGCCCGTCGGCCAGCAGCGCCTCCGCCTCCAGCAGCCCGCCGCCGGGCAGCCGCATCTCCAACGCCGCCACCGGGCCCCAGCCGCCGTCCAGGAACCGCTCGCCCGCCAATGACAGGACCGTGTCCGGGTCGCCGATATCCTGCCTGATGCCGACGGCGCCGGTGGTCACCCCGGTGTCCTGCCGCAGTCCGAAGCCCGGTTCCCGCTTCCAGGCCTGGTGCACCCGCAGGCCGAGCCGCCAGGTGGAGCGGAACGGCCGGTATTCCAGTTCCCCGCCGGCACCGGCGAACATCTCCTCCAGGTAGCCCGCGTCCAGCAGGGCCGTCAGCCCGTCGCCCAGCCTCGCATAGGCGGCGAGGCTCGCCCGCTCCAGCCCGGCGACCCTTGCCGCATAGGCATCCAGGTCGCCCCGGACCGGCCGGGGTCCCGGCGGGGGCAGCAGCAGGGCGGTATCGTCCAGGCCCACCCGGCCCGCGAGGGAGAGCTGGATTCCCGGCAGGGGGCGCAGGGCCGCTTCCAGGCCCGCCGTCCAGCGATAGACCCAACCGGCATCGCCCGGTCCGGGCCCCAGCTCGAACCTTGTGTCCAAGGTCAGGTCCAGCTCCGTCCCCAGGGCGTCGGGGCCGTCGGCCTGGGAAAAGCGTGCGTTGCGGGCGATCTCCGCCGGGCTGCCCCGCAGGCGCTTCGCCCGCTCCAGGTCGGCGCCCAGCATCTCCACCCGCACCCCGGGCAGGCCCTGGGCGTGGGTCTCCACCGTCACCGTGCCCTGGCGGGAGGGCGGCGTTCCCAGGGCGGCCCGCCCCACCAGCCTGGCCAGGTCGGTCCGGTCCGGCACGCCCAGCACCACCCGGCCCGGCCCCGCCACCCGTGCCCGGGCCGGCCGCGGTTCGGGCACGGGCAGGCCGTCCGCGTCGGCGCGCAGGGTCAGGCCCGTGATGATGCCGCGCCCGGGCTGGTAGCCACCCGACATCTCGATCCAGGACAGGGGGCGGTAGGTCAGCATGGCCCGGGGTTGGCTGACCGGGCCGAACCGCCCGCCTTCCAGGACGGCGGACCAGGCCCCGCCTTCCGGTGTCCAGCGCCCGACCAGCAGCGGCGACATCCTGCCCTGGAACCAGCCCCGGTCGCCGGACCAGGCCAGGCCGCCGGAAAGCCGGATCGGCCCCAGCGTCTTGCCCAGCATGACCGCGTCCGCCCGCTCCGCCCCGATGCTGCCCAAGCCATGGCTCGCCAGCAGCAGCGACGGCCGGTCCCGCGTCTCCGCCAGCCCAAGCCAGGAGATGTCCACCACGCTTTCCGTCAGCCATCCCCGCCGCAGGGCCAGCCCCAGCTTGGGCAGCGGGCGGGCTCCGGCCAGGACCAGCGTCTCGAACTCGTCCCGTTCCGTGGCGACCCAATAGCTCCCCACATCCGGCAAGAAGCCCTCCGGCCGGCTGCCGGGCAGCGCCGCCGGGTGCCCGCCGGCCAGGGCCGCCGTGCCGAGAAGCAGGGACAGGAAGGCAGGGAGGATAGGGCGCAAAGCAAAAGGCGACAGCGGCGGGGGTGCGCCACTGTCGCCTAGTGTAGGGTGAAACTCAACTGTCGCGCGTCAGGCGCGTAGGCGTGACCTCAGAACTGGTCCTCTGCCAGGGCCATGACGCTGCGATGCCCCTCCACGATGGGCTTCAGCAGGCCCAGGGTCGTCGGCAGCACCTGGTCGGCATAGAAGCGGCCGGTGACCAGCTTGGCATCCAGGAACTTGTGGTCGGCGGACGGGTCGCGCTGCTGCTCCACCGCGGCCATCATGCCCTTGGCGGTCAGGTAACCGCCGATGGTGACGCCGAACATGCGCAGGTAGTTCACCGCACCGGACGCCGCGGCCACCGGGTCGGCCTTGCCGGCTTCCAGCAGCCACGTCGTCGCCTGCTCCACCGCGTGGGCGGCGGCCTGCAAGTTGGTGCCGATGGTGGCCAGGTCGTCGCCCGGGCCGTCCTTGGCCTGGGCTGCCACGTTCTTGATGTCCGCCAGCAGGGCGAAGGCGGCGGCCCCGCCGTCGCGGATCACCTTGCGGAACACCAGGTCGTTGGCCTGGATGCCGTTGGTGCCCTCATAGATCGGGGCGATGCGGGCGTCGCGGAAATGCTGGGCGGCGCCCGTCTCCTCGATGAAGCCCATGCCGCCATGGACCTGCACGCCGATGCTGGTCAGCTCCACGCCCAGGTCGGTGCACCAGGCCTTGCAGATGGGGGTCAGCAGGTCATTCAGCCCGGCATAGTGCTTGCGCGCCTCGGCGTCCGGGTTGTTGTGGGCGTTGTCCAGGGCGAAGGCGGTCAGGTAGGCCAGCGCGCGGGCCGCCTCCACCTGGCTCTTCATGGACAGCAGCATGCGCCGCACGTCCGGGTGGTTGATGATGGCGACCGGGTTGGGGTCCTTGCCGGTCAAGGCGCGGCTCTGCACCCGGCCCTTGGCATAGTCGCGGGCCTGCTGGTAGGCGCGCTCGGCGATGGCCACGCCCTGCATGCCCACGCCCAGCCGGGCGTTGTTCATCATGGTGAACATGTACTCGATGCCGCGGTTCTCCTCACCGACGAGGTAGCCGACGCACGCATCGTTGTCGCCATAGGCCATCACGGCGGTGGGGCTGGCATGGATGCCCAGCTTGTGCTCCAGCCCCGCGCAGCGCAGGTCGTTGCGGTCGCCAAGGCTGCCGTCGGCGTTCACCAGGAACTTGGGCACCACGAACAGGCTGATGCCCTTGATGCCCGCCGGGGCGGTGGGCGTGCGGGCCAGGACCAGGTGGATGATGTTGTCGGTGAAGTCATGCTCACCGAAGGTGATGTAGATCTTCTGGCCGCTGATCCTGTAGCTGCCGTCGCCCTGTGGCACGGCCTTGGTGCGGACGGCACCCACGTCGGAACCGGCCTGCGGCTCCGTCAGGTTCATGGTGCCCGTCCACTCCCCGGTGATCATCTTCTCCAGGTACAGGCGCTTCTGCTCCTCGGAGCCATGGGCCGTCAGCAGCTCCACCGCCCCCTGGTTCAGCATGGGGCAGAGGCTGAAGCTCATGTTGGCGCTCTGCCACATCTCCTGGATCGGTAGGGCCAGGGTCCAGGGCAGGCCCTGCCCACCATAGTCCGGGCTGAAGGGCACGCTGTTCCAGCCGCCCTCCACATACTTCAAATAGGCGTCGCGGAAGCCGGTGGCGGTGCGGACGACGCCGTTCTCCAGCGTCGCGCCCTCCTGGTCGCCCACCCAGTTCAGGGGCGCCAGCACGTCCCGGGCCAGCTTGCCCGCCTCTTCCAGCACGGCGTCCACCAGGTCGGGGGTGACCGCGTCGAACCCGGGCAGCTCCGCCACCTTGGGCAGGCCCACCACATGGTTGAGCGTGAAGCGCATGTCCTGGATCGGCGCGTTGTACGGAATCATGGCGAGCAAACCCCTCCCGGCTTTTCGAATTCGAAAGGCGGGGTGCCGTGCCCGCCCCGGGCCGTAACATGGCCGGAAGCGCGCGGCCGGACAAGGGCCGGGTGGGGAAGGCCGCTCAACCCGGGGTGACAGCCCTGGGCGCCATCGCTAGGCTGTCCGGAAAACGCCCGCAAGGTTCCTTGGAGGAAGCATGCCCACCGTCATCGTCACCGGCGCGAACCGCGGCATCGGCCTGGAGTTCGCGCGCCAGTATGCCGCGGACGGCTGGCGGGTCATCGCCACGACCCGTGATCCGGCCAAGGCCGCCGACCTGTCCGCCACCAAGGGGGTGGAGGTACGGGCGCTGGAGGTCGCGGACCCCGCCTCGATCCAGGCCTTCGCGCAGGGGCTGGGCGGGGAGGCGGTAGACCTGCTGGTCAACAACGCCGGCGTCATGGGGCCGGAATTCCCGCGCCAGTCCAAGGACGGCATCGACGTGGAGGGTTGGCTGCACACCATGCGGGTCAACACCCTGGCCCCGCTGCTGCTTGTCCTGGCCCTGCGGGAGAACCTGGCCAAGTCCAAGGCGCCCAAGGTGGCCAGCATCACCAGCCAGCTCGGCAGCATCGGGGAGAACGAATCCGGCGGCATGTACGCTTACCGCGTCTCCAAGGCCGCCCTGAACATGGGCAACAAGAGCCTGGCGGTGGACCTGCGGGATCGGAACATCTGCTGCATCGTCCTGCATCCCGGCTGGGTGCAGACCGACATGGGCGGCGCCAACGCCCCGGTGAAGCCCACCGACAGCGTCGCCGGCATGCGGCGGGTCATCGCCCGGGCGGGGATGGAGGTCACTGGCTGCTTCTTCGGCCATGACGGCCGCGAAATTCCCTGGTGACCCGCGGTCCCTGACCCGATCCCCCGGCGGGCGTCGTTCAGGCCGACGCCCGCAGATCCATTCCGGAATTGGCTGCCTGGATCAGGCGGGCGGCCTCCGCCATCTGGGCCGCGGCCTCATCCAGGGCGCGGCGGCTGGGCAGGCGGGACAGGTGGGACACCCTTTCCAGCAGGCTGAGGGCGGCGTCCAGGTCTTCCACGGCGGACAGGATGCGGTCGTAGCTCACGGGTTCGGCTCCGTCGGCGCGGGCGACCCGCCCTGGGGCGGGCGTAGGTCGTCTTTGCCTAAAATCCAAAGTTGTTGGCGGGCTACCCATGCCACGGGTCATTTGGCCGGTCATTGATCCAAAGGGTTAGGGTGCCCTGCGCGGCCATCCGCCGCGCCTGACCCTTGCCCCAGGCCGCGGCGGGGCGCAGGATCAGGGCCAAGGCAGGCCAAAGACCTGCCGAACGGGGATGGAAGCGCGGCCATGCGCAAGAACGTGACCTTCTACTTCGATTTCGCGTCGCCCTACGGCTATCTGGCGGCGACGCAGATGGACCAGTTGGCGGCCGACACCGGCTGTGACGTGGTCTGGCGGCCCATCCTGCTGGGGGTGGTGTTCAGGGCCACGGGCAGCGCGCCCAACCTGCAGCGTCCCCTGGTGGGCGACTACCTGCTGCGGGACGTGCCCCGCTTCGCCCGCAGGCTGGGGGTGGAGCTGCACCTGCCCATGCCGTCGCCCTTCGCCTCCCTGGCCGCGGCCCGCGCCGTCTATTGGGCGGAGCAGCGGGATCCGCACCTGGCATCATCGTTGGCGAAGGCCGTCTTCGCCGCCCATTGGGCGGAGGGGCGGGACATGGCCCTGCCGGAGAACGTGCTGGACGTGGCCGCCAGCCTGGACATCAACCGGGACGACCTGGACTCCGGCATGCAGGACCCGGCCGTGAAGGACCGGCTGCGGCGGGAGACGGATTCCGCCATCGCCCGGGGCGTCTTCGGCTCCCCCTTCTTCCTGGTGGGGGATGAGCCTTTCTGGGGCGTGGACCGGCTGCCCCAGGTGGCGGACTGGCTGCGGACCGGCGGTTGGTAACCGGGGGAGGGGTCGGATGCTGTTGCTCCTGCATGCCTGGTTCACCTTCCTGCCGCCGATCCTGGCGGTGCTGGGCCTCACCTGGGGCGGGCCCTGGATCTTCCTGGCCCCGGCCTGGAGCCTGGGCGTGGCCGTGCTGCTGGACCTGGTGGTGCCGCCAGACCTGCGGCCCCGACGCGTGGGGCCGGTGACGCAGGGCCTGCTGGGGCTGCTGACCTGGCTGGTGTTGCCGGTGGTTGGCTTCGTGGTGGGCTACGGCCTGTGGATCGTTGCCACCGTGCCCCTCGCCTGGTGGGAGGTGTGGGCGACGGCGCTGGCGGTGGGCATGGTCTCCGGCGGGATCGGCATCAACACGGCGCATGAGCTGGTCCACCGCCGCCATGCCTGGGAGCGGGGGTTGGGTGTCGCGCTGCTCAGCCTCACCCTCTACGCCCATTTCCGGATCGAGCATGTGCACGGCCACCACCGCCGCGTGGCCACCCCGGACGACCCGGCCACGGCCCGGCTGGGGGAGGGGGTCTATGCCTTCTATGCCCGGACCATCCCGGCCCAGTGGCGCAGCGCCTGGACCCTGGAGGCGGAGCGGCTGGCCCGCCGCGGCCACGGAACCTGGTCCTGGCGCAACCGGATGCTTTGGTACGCGGCCGTCCAGCTCGGCCTGCCGGCCCTGGTCCTGGCGTTCCTCGGGCCCCTGGCCCTGCTGTTCTTCCTGCTCCAGGCCCTAGTGGCGGTGCAACTGCTGGAGACGGTGAACTATGTGGAGCATTACGGGCTGGAGCGGCGGCCCACCCGGCCCGGCGCCTATGAGCCGGTGCGCCCCCGGCACAGCTGGGACTCGGCCCACCGGCTGACCAACTGGACCTTGTTCAACCTGGGCCTCCATGCCGACCACCATACCCATGCCGGCAAGGCCTTCGCCGAGTTGCAGCCGGAACCGCAGAGTCCGCAGATGCCCACCGGCTATTCCGGCATGGTCCTGCTGGCCCTGGTGCCGCCCCTCTGGCACCGGGTGATGGACCCGCGGGTGCGGGCGTGGCAGCAGGGCATGGCGCTCAGCGCGGCGGGCTGACGGGGCGGGCGCGCAGCCGGTCGAAGCCAAGGCCCAGCGCCATCGCCGACAGGGCCACCCCCAGCCACAGCAGCCGGTTCAGCAGCAGCCCGCCTTCCAGCGGCACGGGCAGGCTGTTCCGCTCCTGCACCGACCAATAGCGCGTCGCCTCCGCCAGGGCGCGCAGGCCGGACGGGTCCGCCAGGGCCGCGGTGCCGCGGCAGTCCGGCCCCACCATGAAGACCTGGCCCCCCAGCCACCAGGCCAGCAGCCCCAGTATCGCCAGCCGCCCAGCCCAGGCATTGCCCGTCACCCGCCCCGCCGCGAAGGCCAGGGCGCAGGCCAGCAGCAGGGTCGGCCAGCCCATCAGCAGCAGCGCCGCGACGTGGCCCCAGGGGCGGAAAGGACCCGTCTCCACCGATCCGAACGGTCCCAGGGCACTGCCGACCGCCAACCCCAGCGGCACGCCCGTGAAGGCCAGGACGACGGCCGCGGTCGCGCCGGCGAAGCGGGCGCCATCCACGGTCCCGCCCTCGGCCGGCAGCAGCAGCTGCGGGATCGCCAGCCCGAACAGGCTGAGGATCGCCACGGACTCGGCCAGCGTCACGGGGCTGTTCGCCGCGACCCCCGCGCCACCGCCCCCCCCGGCCAGCACGGTCGCGGCGCTGGCCAGGAACGACAGCCCGAAGCAGGCCCAGAAGGCCGGCCGGCAAATCTCCAGACAGAAGGCGGACAAGGCGGGGTGAAGGGTCATGACACCCCATCCATCCCCCGCGCGGCGCTCGGTGCCAAGGTCCAAACGATGGGCTGGCGGGGGTGCCGCCCGCCTGCTTCCGCCGCCCGCCCGGACGGGCTATACAGTGCCGCCCGCAGCCCACCCCCGGTATGCCGTGATCAAGCGCACCTACACCCGCAAGGAAGTCCAGGACCTGCTCAACGCGCTGGAGCGCCAGGCGCGCGACGCCCTGCGCCTGGCCAAGCTGGCGGAGGATGAGGCGGCCAAGGACAGCTTCCAGGCCTATAACGACTTCCGCGCCAAGGTGGGGGAATTCAAGGCCCTGTGCATCCTGATCGAGGGCCGGCTGAAGAACCTGGAGGCCGTCCGCGCCGACGACCTTCAGGAGGAATATGCCCGCCTGGACACCATGATGCTGGGCGTGCTGGTGCGGGCCAGCATGCGCTTCTTCTTCGTCCTGTCTGCCAAGACCATGCTGCCCATCGGCGCGCGGGAAATCTTCGTGTCTGAGCTGCGCAGCCTGTACGAGGCGGCGGAAAAGCTGAAGCGCCCCGAATATGCCGGCAAGCTGGGCGACAAGCTCCAGGGCGACCTGGACACGGCGGAGATGATCCTGGAAGAGATCATCCACAAGGCCCCGTCGATGCTGCAATTCAGCTGAAGCGAAACAGTTTCAAAGCCGACGCGGTTGCGCCCTGCCCGTAGGTCGGATTAGGTGCGCTAGCACCGTAATCCGACGTTGGCCCAGCCGATGGCTGTCGGATTACGCTCCGCTAATCCGACCTACGGCACGACCACGGGATGCCCCATGACCGACCGCGACGCCCATTACCTCCGCCATGCCGCCGACCTGTCCCGCAAGGGCATGGATTCCGGCGCCGGGGGGCCGTTCGGGGCGGTGGTCGTGCTGGACGGTCAGGTGGTGGGGGAGGGGTGGAACCGTGTCACCAGCACCAACGATCCCACCGCCCATGCGGAGGTGGTCGCCATCCGGGAAGCCTGCGCCAAGCTGAACCGCTTCGACCTGCGCGGCGGCGTGCTCTATGCCAGTTGCGAGCCCTGCCCCATGTGCCTGGCCGCCAGCCTGTGGGCCCGGCTGGACCGGATCGTCTATGCCAACACCCGGGACCAAGCCGCCGACATCGGCTTCGACGACGCGGAACTCTACGCCCAGGTGGCCCTTCCCCCCACCGCCCGTGCCGTCCCCTGCATCCACCAGCCGTCCGACGCGGCGCTGGACGTGTTCAAGGCCTGGGCGGACAAGACGGACAAGATCCCGTACTAGGTTCCCTCTCCCTGGGGAGAGGGTGCCGAGCGAAGCGAGGCGGGTGAGGCAGACGGGAGCAGGCCGACGACAGGGTTTGCGTCTCGCCCTACGCCCACCTCCCCCCGCCTTCGCGGGGGCAGGCTCTCATCCGGCGCTGGCGCGCCACCTTCTCCCCAAGGAGAAGGAACGGAGGAAAGTCCATGCACCCCACCGACACCGACGTCCTCATCCTCATCGACATCCAGAACGACTTCTGCCCCGGCGGCGCCCTGGCCGTGCCGGACGGGGACGCGGTGGTGCCGGTTGCGAACGCCTTGGTGCGCCGGTTCCGCCATGTGGTGCTGACCCAGGACTGGCACGCCCCCGAACATGCCAGCTTCGCCAGCCGCCACGGCCTGGCACCCTTCTCCGAGGTCAGGCTGGACTATGGCCAGCAGACCCTGTGGCCCGACCACTGCGTCCAGGGCACGGCGGGCGCCGACTTCCACCCGGGGCTGGAGGCGACCGAGGCCGAGCTGGTGATCCGCAAGGGCTTCCGCCCCGCCATCGACAGCTACTCCGCCTTCTTCGAGAACGACCGGCGCACCGCCACGGGCCTCGCCGGCTATCTCCGGGAACGGGGCTTCACCCGCTGTGTCTTCGCCGGCCTGGCCACCGACTATTGCGTCGCCTTCTCGGCGGAGGACGCTGTTCGCTGCGGCTTCCAAGCGGTGGTCGTGGAGGATGGCTGCCGCGCCATCGACCTCAACGGCTCCCTCGCCGCCGCCATGGCCCGGCTGCGGGCGGCGGGGGTGGGGGTGGTGCAGAGCGGGGAGATCGGTTGACTCACGGCAGGCTTTTTCCTGCTTCCCCCGCGAAGGCGGGGGCCCACAGTTCTTTTGCGACGGTTCCGCTGCTGATGGGGTCAAAAACCGTGGACCCCCGCCTTCGCGGGGGATGCGTTGTCTCTTGCGGCAACGGTGGTTCACCTACCTTGGCGATTTCCCCCGCCATGCGCCCCATGGCAGGCCGTCCCCGGAAACCGTCACTGGCGCGGTACCGTCCGTTCGGGCTATGACGCGGCGCAGTGGGGTGCCTTGCGCGCCGTCCCGGGTGAGGGTCCCTTGGTTTCCTATTCGGTCGTCATCCCTGTCCTGAATGAGCAGGACAACATCCTGCCGCTGGTGGAGGAGCTGGTGGCGGCGTTGTCCGCCGGCCCAGCCTTCGAGGTGGTGTTCGTTGATGACGGCTCCACCGACGACACGCCGGCCCGTCTGTGTGAGGCGAAGGCCAGGTTCCCCATGGTCCGGGTGCTGCGCCATGCGGCCAAGTCGGGCAAGTCCGCCGGCCTGCGCAGCGGCGCCCGCGCCGCGCGGGGGGACTGGGTGGTGACCATGGACGGGGACCGGCAGAACGACCCCGCCGACGTCCCCCGGATGCTGGAACTCATCGCCGCCGACCCCGCCCTGGCCCTGGTGGCCGGCAACCGGCGGCGGCGGCAGGACACCGTGTGGAAGAAGATCGCGTCGCGCACCGGCAACGGCATCCGCCGCGCCCTGCTGCATGACGCCTGCCCGGACACGGCCTGCGGGCTGAAGCTGATCCGCCGCGACGTGCTGCTGGGCCTGCCCTTCTTCAACGGCATGCACCGCTTCTTCCCGGCCCTGGTGCAGGGCCACGGCCACCGTTACGCGAACCTGTTGGTGAACGACAGGCTGCGGGCGGCGGGCACGTCCAAATACACCAACCTGGGCCGCGCCTTCGTCGGCCTGTTCGACCTGTTCGGCGTCGTCTGGCTGCTGCGCCGGACCACCTTGCCGCCGGCAGCACCCGAGGTCTGAGCCATGATCTGGACCCATATCGAGGCCTGGTGGCACGCCGCCATCGCGGACAAGGGCTGGCTAGTGCTGTTCGGCCTGTCCGCCCAGATCATGTTCATGATGCGCTTCGTGATCCAGTGGGTCAGCAGCGAGCGGGCGGGGCGGTCCGTGGTGCCGGAGGCCTTCTGGTACTTCAGCCTGGGCGGCGGGATGATGCTGGTGGTCTATGGCGTGCTGCGGCCGGACCTGGTGATCATCGTCGGCCAGTTGCCCGCCCTCGTCATCTACAGCCGCAACATCGTGCTGATCCGGCGGGAGAAGCGCCGCCTGGGCAGCGTGGACGCGCGGGAGGAAGCGGTGCGGGAGGCGGCGGCCGAATGACCCACGCGCCCCACCGGCTGACCCGCCTGACCCCCATCCATTGGGCCCTGCTGGTCCTGGTCAGCCTCGCCTGCTTCCTGCCGGGCTTCGCCACCATCCCGCCCTTCGACCGGGATGAGAGCCGCTATGCCCAGGCCAGCCACCAGATGCTGGAAACCCGAGACTTCGTGGACATCCGCTACCAGGAAGAGGCCCGGCACAAGAAGCCGGTGGGCATCTACTGGATGCAGGCGGCCAGCGTCAGCCTGCTGACCGGCGGGGCGGAGCATGGCGCCATCTGGATGTACCGCATCCCGTCCCTGCTGGGCGCCATCGCCGCCGTGCTGCTGACCGCCTGGACCGCCAGCCGCCTGTTCGGGGCGACAGTGGGGCTGGCCGCCGGCCTTGCCATGGCCTGCACGGTGATCCTGGGCGTCGAGGCCCGCATGGCCAAGACGGACGCCGTGTTGCTGGCCACCATCGTGGCGGCGCAGGGCGTGCTGGCCCGCATCTACCTGGACCGGGAAAAGCCCATCCCGCCGCCCCTGGGCCTGGTGCTGGCCTTCTGGCTCGCCATGGGCCTCAGCATCCTGGTCAAGGGCCCGATCATCTTCATGGTCACCGGCGGCACCATCCTGGCCCTGCTGGCGGTGGAGCGGCGGGCGGACTGGCTGCGGCGCCTGCGCCCCGGCATCGGCATCCCGGTGATGCTGGCGGTGGTGCTGCCCTGGCTGGTGGCCATCGGCATCCAGACCCAGGGCGCCTTCTTCAGCTACGCCATTGGGCACGAGTTCCTCGGCAAGGCCGGCACGGGGCAGGAGAACCATGGCGGCCCGCCCGGCTATTACCTCGCCACCTTCTGGCTGACCTTCTGGCCCTGGTCGCTGCTGGCGGTGTTGGCGCTGCCCTGGATCTGGCGCAACCGGTCGGAGCCGGCGGTGCGCTTCTGCCTCGCCTGGATCATCCCGACCTGGCTGGTCTTCGAGGCGGTGGTGACCAAGCTTCCCCACTACACCGTCGTCACCTTCCCCGCCATCGCCGCCCTGACCGCCGCCGCGGCGCTGGACCGGCACGCGGGCCGGGTGGTGCGCAAGCCCTGGCTGCTGGCCCTGGCCGGCTTCCTCTACATGGCCGTGACGCTGGCGTTCGCCGCCATCATCGCCGGCTTCCCCTACCAGCTCACCGGCAGCGTGCTGCCGCTGGCCCTGCTGGGCGGGGCGGTGATCCTCTGCACGGGGGTGGCCGTGCTGGTGCTGGAAACGGGGCGGGAGCCCAACCGCCTGCTGCTGGGCGGCGTTGCCGGCGCCATCCTGACCTATGTCGCCGTCCACGGCGTGGTGCTGCCGAACCTGACCCCCATGTGGCTCAGCCCGCAGGTCAAGGCGGTGGTGGACCAGCACAAGCCCTGCCCGGACACCCTGCTGGCCGCCGCTGGCTATACGGAGCCCAGCATGGTCTTCCTGGTGGGGACCAAGACCCGCCTCGGCAACGGCGCCATGGTCGCCGACCACCTGGCCACCAACCCCGCCTGCGCCCTTGGCCTGGTGACCACGGGGGAGGAGGAAACCCTGTTCCAGCAGACCCTGTCCGCCAAGGGCCTGTCCCCCCGGCAGGTGGCCGAGCTGCAAGGCTTCAACTACTCCCGCGGCAAGCCGGCGACCCTGCGCTTCTACACGCTGGCGCCTGCGTCGTAGGTCGGATTAGCGAAGCGTAATCCGACATCCCAGGTCCAACGCGGGGCCGTCGGATTACGGAGCCTGCCGGCTCCTAATCCGACCTACGAGGGTTGCGCATTCCGGCCTTTTCGGGAGGTCGCGCCCTGCTTACTGTCCCGCCCCAACAACCAACCAAGGAGGGACACCATGGCCGGTCGCATCGACGCTCGCCTGAAGGAATTGGACATCGAGCTGCCCAAGGCGGCGGCCCCTGTCGCGGCCTATGTGCCGGTCATCCGCACGGGCAACCTGCTGTTCACCTCCGGCCAGATCACCGTGTTCAACGGTGAGGTCAAGTTCATCGGCAAGCTGGGCGCCGAGCTGGACGTGGAAGCCGGCAAGCAGGCCGCCCGCCTCTGCGGCCTGAACATCATCGCCCAGGCCAAGGCCGCCCTGGACGGCGACCTGGACCGGGTGGTCCGCGTGGTCAAGCTGGTGGGCTTCGTCAACTCCACCCCTGACTTCACCGACCAGCCCAAGGTGATCAACGGCGCCTCCGAGCTGATGCAGGAGGTCTTCGGCGACGCCGGCAAGCACGCCCGCTCCGCCGTCAGCGCCGCCTCCCTGCCGCTGGGCGTGGCGGTGGAGGTCGAGGCGATCCTCGAGGTGCAGTGAGTGGGGGGGCCGCAGGCCCACCGCAGCTTTCCTTGTTTCCCCCGCGCAGGCGGGGGTCCACGGTTCTTGACCCGGTGCTTGGCGGTGCCGTGGCTGAAGACCTGTGGTCCCCCGCCTTCGCGGGGGAAGCAGTCGGGATGGCGCGATCCGTAGCGTCAGCATCTCGACTACCTTCCTTGCCCAAGCCCGGCATCGTGCTACATGCGGGAAGTCATCCCGGAAGCCCGAGGGCCCATGTCCGCCGGACCCGACCAGCCCCAGACCCTGTCCGTCGCCCTTGTCGACCGCGTTGCCGACGTGCCCCCGGCCGACTGGGACGCCTGCGCCGGTACCGCCAACCCCTTCGTCGGCCATACCTTCCTGCGCCTGTTGGAAGAGAGCGGGTCGGTGGGGGAGGGGACCGGCTGGGGCCCGCAGCACCTGACCGTGCGTGACGCGGCGGGCAGGCTGGTGGGCTGCGCGCCGCTGTACGTGAAGACCCATTCCCAGGGGGAATACGTCTTCGACCATGGCTGGGCCAACGCCCTGAACCAGGCCGGTGGGCGCTATTACCCCAAGCTCCAGGTGTCGGTGCCCTTCACCCCGGTGCCGGGCCCGCGCCTGCTGACCCATGCGCAAGCCCCCGCCGGCACCCGCCGCGCCATGATGGATGCCCTGGCCACCATCGCCCGGCAGAACCGCCTGTCCTCCGTCCACGCCACCTTCACCACGGCGGAGGAGCATGAGGAGTTCGGGGAAGCCGGCTGGCTGCAACGGCTGGGCACCCAGTTCCACTGGGAAAACCGGGGCTACACGGACTTCGACGACTTCCTGGCGGCCTTCTCCTCCCGCAAGCGCAAGGCGGTGAGGAAGGAACGGCGGGAGGTGGCGGACAGCGGGCTGGAAATCCTGTCCCTCACCGGCCCCGACCTGAAGCCGGAGCACTGGGACGCGTTCGACAAGCTGTACCGTGCCACCAGCGACCGCAAATGGGGTTCCCCCTACCTGACCAAGCGCTTCTTCCACCTGCTGGGGGAAGCGATGCCCGACAAGGTTCTGCTAGTCATGGCCCGCGACGGCGGGCGCTGGGTGGGCGGGGCCCTGAACCTGATCGGGGCGGACACGCTGTACGGCCGCAATTGGGGTGGGGCGGGGGAATACCCCTACCTGCATTTCGAATGCTGCTACTACCGCGCCATCGAGTTCGCCATCGAGCACGGCCTGAAGCGGGTCGAGGCGGGCGCGCAAGGGGAGCACAAGATCCAGCGCGGCTACCTGCCGGTCCCCACCTACAGCGCCCACTACATCACCCACCCGGGCCTGCGCCGGGCGGTGGCCGATTTCCTGGAACGGGAAACCCCCGCCATGGAAGCCACGATCCAGGCCTATGGCGAGGAAAGCCCGTACCGGAAGGACGGGGAGGGCTGAATCGCACTTTCGAATTCGAAAACGGCCCGGCAGGTCTCCCCGCCGGGCCGCTCCGCATCCCAACCTAACTGGCTGGGATCACATGCCGATGGCCTGCTCCGGCGCCACCACGGGGCCCAAATGGGCGATGCCGGGGTGGGTGAGCTTGCCGCGGAACACGTTCAGGCCGTTGCGCAGGTGCACGTCGTCGGCCAGGGCGCGCTGCCAGCCCTTGTCCGCCAGCGCCAGGGTGAAGGGCGCGGTGGCGTTGTTCAGGGCGAAGGTGCTGGTGCGGGCGACCGCACCCGGCATGTTGGCCACGCAATAGTGGATCACGCCGTCCACCACATAGGTCGGGTCGGCATGGGTGGTGGCGCGGCTGGTCTCGAAGCAGCCGCCCTGGTCGATGGACACGTCCACCAGGACCGAGCCCTTCTTCATGCGGCCGATCATGTCGCGGGTGACCACCTTCGGCGCCTCGGCGCCCGGCACCAGCACGGCGCCGATCACCAGGTCGGCCTCGAGCACCGCCTGCTCGATGGTGTCCACGTTGGCATAGACGGTGTTCAGCCGGCGGCCGAACTGCATGTCCAGCAGGCGCAGCCGGTCCAGGCTCTTGTCCAGGACGGTCACATAGGCTTCCAGGCCGATGGCCATGCGGGCGGCGTTGGTGCCGACCACGCCGCCGCCGATGATGGCGACCTTGGCCGGGGGCGTGCCGGGCACGCCGCCCAGCAGGATGCCGATGCCGCCGTAGGACTTCTCCAGGCAGTGGGCGCCGGCCTGGATGGACATGCGGCCGGCCACCTCGGACATGGGGGCCAGCAGGGGCAGGCCGCCGTTGCGATCGGTCACCGTCTCATAGGCGATGCAGATGGCGCCGGATTCCTGTAGCAGCTTGGTCTGCTCCGGATCGGGGGCCAAGTGCAGGTAGGTGAACAGGACCTGGCCCTCGCGCAGCATCTTGCACTCATGGGGCTGCGGCTCCTTCACCTTCACCACCATGTCGGCGGCGGCGAAGATCTCCTGGGCGCTGTCCACGATGCGGGCGCCGGCGGCCACATACTGGTCGTCGGCCAGGCCGATGGAGGTGCCGGCATCCTTCTGCACGATCACCTGGTGCCCATGGGCGGTCAACTGGCGCACGTTGCCGGGGGTCAGGCCCACCCGGTACTCATGATTCTTGATCTCTTTCGGCACGCCGACGAGCATTGGTCCCACTCCCTGTCCGGATTATGGGCGCAAGGATACGCCGAAGACCTGTGAATGTCCTTGCAAAGGCGGGCGCAGCCATGCCTCCTTTTCGCAGGATCGTGCGCGGTTCGGCCGATCCGTCGAAGACTCTGCCCTAGGTCTTGCTGCAATGCGCAAAATCGAGCTTGATTCCCTGGACCGGCGTATCCTGGACTGCATCCAGGCGGACGGCCGCGTCTCCAACGCCGACCTGGCGGACAAGGTCGGCCTTTCCCCCTCCGCCTGCCACCGCCGCCTGCGCAGGTTGGAGGAGGAAGGGGTGGTCGAAGGCTATGTGGCCCTGCTGAACGGGGCGGCGCTGGGCCGGGGCACCAGCGTCTTCGTGCAGATCACCCTGGACCGGCAACAGGAACAGGACCTGCGCGCCTTCGAGGCGCGGGTGATGGAATGCCCGGAGGTGATGGAGTGCTACCTGATGGCTGGCGACAGCGACTATCTGCTGCGGGTGCTGGTGGCCGACGGCAGCGACTATGAGCGCCTGCACACCCAGACCCTGACCCGCCTGCCCGGCGTCGCCCGCGTCCGCAGCAGCTTCACCCTGCGCACCGTCGCCAAGCGCACGGCGCTGCCCATGGGGTAGGGACGTTGCCACGGGGGAGGGGGCCGTGGGATGATGGCCTTGAACTGGTTGGAGGCACGCATGGGCGCGATCAGGAAAGTTGCCGGACTTGACCCCGCCCTGCTGGAGCGGGCCAAAGCATTCTGCATCGACGTGTCATCGGGGAATGAGGATGCAATCCGTGCAGAGGTGGAGCGTTGGGAACGCGCCTCTCTCCAGGAAATCATGGACAGGCAAATGGAGCTGATGAACGAATGGCAGAAGGACAAGCTCTTGCCTTCTGATGAGTTCGGGATTCACTGATGCACCAATATGACGTCCACAGGAACATCGGCCGCTCTCGCAGGCAGTTCCCTTTTTTTGTGGTCGTCCAGTCCGGCTTGTTGAACAAATGGGACCGGCGGCTTGCCTGTCCATTTGGTGATGCGGCGGGATTCATCGTCTATCCTGCCATGTTTCCTGTCTTCAACATTGTGGGGCATTCCTTACACTTTCTCCCACATTTGATTTCCGCCATCCCCATGAACGTCCTGGGTGAGGTGGTCACCAACCTCTCCGACGACGCGGAGAAACTGATCAACGCCATCGACCTGGTGCTAAGCCGTGGCCACCCCACCTGACCCCCAGCCCCGCGTCGGCGTGGGCGCCTTCATCCTGCACCATGGGAAGCTGTTGCTGGTCCTGCGCAAGCGGGACCCGGAGGCCGGCCATTGGGGCCTGCCCGGCGGCAAGGTGGACTTCCTGGAACCACTGGAAACGGCCATCGTGCGGGAGGTGGCGGAGGAGCTGGGCGTCACCATCCGGCTGGACGGCCTGCTCTGCGTCCTGGACCAGATCGACCCGCAGGCCCGCACCCATTGGGTCGCCCCCACCTACCGCGCCCACATCACGGCCGGGGAGCCGACGGTGCAAGAGCCGGACGCCCTGGGCGGCTGCGGCTGGTTCGAGCTGGACGCCCTGCCGCAGCCCCTGACCCTGGCCACCCACACGGCATTGGCCCACCTGCTGACCCGCGGGGGCTGATCCCATGTCCGTGAAATTCGAACCTGCCATCCCGGTCTTGCGCATCTTCTCGGTGGAGAAGGCGCTGGAGTTCTACCGGGACTGGCTGGGCATGGTGGTGGACTGGGAGCACCGGTTCGGCCACGGTTACCCCCTCTACATGCAGGTTTCCCGCGGGCCCCTGGTGCTGCACCTCAGCGAGCACCATGGCGACGGCACGCCGGGCACGGTGCTGTTCGTCCCCTTGCGCGGCCTTGACGCGTTGCTTGCGGAGCTGGAGGGGCGTCCCTATCCCTACCAGAGGCCGGCGATCGTGCCCCAGGATTGGGGGCGGGAGCTGCAGCTCACCGACCCGTTCGGCAACCGCCTCCGCTTCTGCGAATATCCCGCTGACGACCAGGCCCCGCCATGATCCTCCCCGTCGCCAACGTCCTCACCCCGGAACAGGTCGCCGCCTTCCGGGAGCGGTTGGGTGCCGCACGCTTCCAGCCCGGCGCCGCCACCGCCGGCTGGCATGCCAAGCTGGTAAAGGAGAACGAGCAGCTCCGCCCCGACGACCCGGCCCATGCCGATTTGCGGGCGGAGGTGGAGCGGGTGGTCCGCGCCAACCCAGTGGTGGCCATGGCCGCCCGGCCCAAGGCCTTCGGCCCCATCCTGTTCAGCCGCTACGGCAACGGCCAGCATTACGGCAGCCATGTGGACGACGCGCTGATGGGCGGCGTCCGCACCGACGTGTCCTTCACCATCTTCCTGGCCGACCCCGACAGCTACAAAGGCGGGGAGCTGGTCATGGAAACGGCGGCGGGGGAGATGGGCTACAAGCTGCCTGCCGGCTCCGGCATCTTCTACCCGTCCACCACCCTGCACCATGTGGCCCCGGTCACGGGGGGTGAGCGGCTGTGCGTCGTGGGCTGGATCCGCTCCTTCGTCCGCGACCCGGCCGACCGGGAGTTGCTGTTCGACCTGGACACGGCCCGCCATGCCCTGTTCAAGGCGGGGGGCAAGTCGGCGGAATTCGACCTGCTGTCCAAATGCCTGTCCAACCTGCTGCGGAAGTGGGCGGAGGATTGACCCGGCCGCAGGTCTCCTGCCCATGAGGGGGTGTTGAGGTGGCCGGCCCGCGTCCCCATCCTCTGGCAACGTGAAGAGCCATCCCGAATGTCGTAGCGCGGACGGGCCTCCATTTGGCTATAGTCCCCGCAACTTGCTGTCGCCGAAGGTTTCCCGTCCCGTGAAAGCCATCATCCTCAGCGCCGGCCAGGGCAAGCGGCTGATGCCGCTGACCGCCGACCGGCCCAAATGCCTGATCGACCTGTCCGGCCGCTCCCTGTTGGAATGGCAGGTGCGCGCCCTTGCCGCCTGCGGGGTGGAGGAGGCGGTGGTGGTCACCGGCTTCCGGGCCGACACGGTGGAGGCGGCGCTGGAGGCCATGGCCGTCCCGGGCATCCGGTCCCGCACCCTGTACAACCCCTTCTACGCCCTGGCCGACAACACGGCGAGCTGCTGGGTCGCCCGGCATGAGATGACGGACGGGTTCCTAATCCTTAACGGCGACACGCTGTTCGAGCCGGCCATCGCTCGCCGCCTGCTGGAGTCGCCAACCGCCCCGGTGACGGTCACCATCGACCGCAAGGACGGTTACGACGCCGACGACATGAAGGTGCAGACGGCCCCGGACGGGCGGCTGCTGTCCATCGGCAAGACCCTGGACCCCAGCATCGTCAACGGCGAATCCATCGGCTTCCTGCGCTTCTCCCCCGAGGGCGGGCGGGAGTTCGCCGACTGCGTGGAGCGCACCCTGCGCACGCCGGAGGGCCTGCGCCGCTGGTACCTGTCGGTGATCGACGGGATGGCCAAGGCCGGGACCCATGTCGCCACCGCCTCCATCGAGGGGCTGGAGTGGGGGGAGATGGACTTCCCCGCCGACGTGGAGCGCAACACGGAGCTGACCGCCGGCTGGATGGCCCGGGCTTAGGTCTTGTTTTCCTCAAGCGCCCCCGGATCGGGGTCCGGGGCAGGCTTGCCGCATCCGCAGCTTGGCTTAAGCGCACACGGGTGCGCGCGGCGCCGGTCGCCGCCGTGGCGTGTTGCCAAACGCGGGGCATTCAACTGACCGGTCACCTCGGCTGGGCCTCAACCCGCACCCGGTCGAAATCCTTGGCGATGGTGGTTTCCGGGAAGAAGCAGCGCGCCTCCGCCAGCACCTCCTCCGGGTCATAGCGGTCGGACTGGTGTGTCAGGACCAGCCGGCCCACCCCCGCCGCCTTCGCCAGGGTGGCCGCGTCCTTCACCGTCAGGTGGCCGCGCCCGCGGGCGGTGGGCTTGTCCTTCGTGCGGTAGGTGGCCTCGATCACCAGCACGTCCACGCCGCGCACCGCGTCGGCCAGGGCACCGGCGTCCTCCGTGTCGCCCACCACCGCCAGCCGGGCCCCGCGTTCCGGTTCGCCCAGCACCTCCGTCGGGGTGATGGTGCGCCCGTCCGGCAGGGTGGCCGGCTCACCCCGGGCAAGGGCCTGCCGCGGCGGGCCGTTGGGGACGCCTGCTGAGTCGAGCTTGTCCCCGTCAAGGGGTTGGTGGGCCGCCTCCTCGAACAGGAAGCCGAAGCTGTCCGTATCGTGGTGCCGCACGGGGAAGGCGCTGACCCGCACCCCGTCCCGGTCACGGAAGCACCCGGGCGACAGGGGATGGTAGGTGACGTCCAGCCCCGGGTGGCCGTCGGGGAAGGTGACCTTCTCCATCAGCACCCGCGCCATCTCCAGCGCGTCCTTGCCGCCATGGATATCCAGCCGGTCACCCTGGTGCCAAAGCTCCAGCGTCCCCGCCAGGCTGGCCAGGCCCAGCACATGGTCCAGATGGCCATGGGTCAACAGCACCACGTCCAGGCGCCGCAGCCCCACATGGGCCGCCCGCATCTGGCGCAACGTGCCCTCGCCGCAATCCACGAGGTACCGGGTCTGGCCATGCTCCACCAGCAGGGACGACAGGCCCCGCTCGGCGCTCGGCACCGTGGCGCCGGTGCCCAGGAAGGTGATCTGGAACATGGGGGTGCATCCTCTGCCGCCGGCCGGTCCTGCCGAAGTCTTCCAGCAACGGCAGCCGCCGGGCCATGATCCGGCCCGGCCCGCGAATCAGCGCCCGCTCATATTGCGGACCGGTAACCTGTCGGATGGTTCAATACGGCAACTTTTATTGATCCTCGTCAATGCCGCGGGTGCAGCAAGAGCCGATGGTAGGCCTACTGCATTCAGACCCCGGGGCCGCCGCCATGCCAGACTCAGCCTTCCGTTTCCGGTCAGAGGATGCCATCGCGCTGTGCCTGATGGACCTCGCCAACGCCATCGCCCGCCACAGCGAGGCGATCCTGGAGGAGGCGGGCCTGACCGCCCCGCAATGGACGGTGCTGCTGAACGTGGCCGGTGATGCCAACTTCCAGGATGGCACCCGCGTGGGCGGCAGCATCTTCTCGTCGGAGATCGCGGCCGCCCGGGGCCTGTCCCGCCCGCACATCAGCGCCACCGTGACGGAGCTGATCCGCAAGGGCCTGATCCGCCAGGACGACGATCCCCAGGACCGCCGCCGCAAGCTGCTGACCGTCAGCCCTGCCGGCCTTGCCATGCTGCGACGGCTGCAGCCGCTGCGCCAGTCGGTGAACGACATGCTGCTGGCCGACCTGACGGTGGAGGAGCGGGCCCGCCTGCTCGACCTGCTGATCACGCTCCGCGCCCGCGCCCGCACCGCCGAGCCGGTGCACCAGCCCGAGGCCCTGCGCATCGCCGGCTGATGAGGTCGGCGGCCCAAGCCGCCAAAGGCCGGCGACCGCTGGCCCGCCCGCCCATGCGGGCGTGAGCCAAGCCCGCGGATGCGGGCGCCCGGTGCCTGAGGGCAGAAAAGCTCCGGCGACCGCCGGCCCGCGGGCCCATGCCCGCGTGAGCCAAGCCCGCGGACGCGGGCGCCCGGCGCCTGAGGGGGCCGTTGGGCGGTTACGATCAACGGCCACGGGTATGGCTTCCCGTCGGCGGGCCCGTCGGCTACGGTTCTCCCCGATGAACCGTCCCGGCGGCCCGGGACGCGCAGAGGAGGCACGCCCATGACCGCCGACATCCGCCGTATCGACGACCGGATCTCCGTCGCCCCGCAACTGGGGGAGGCGGACTTCGCGGAGATCGCCGCCCGCGGCTTCACCACCGTCATCAACAACCGCCCTGACGGCGAAGACCCAGGGCAGTTCCCCGCCGCCAGGGGGGCCGAGCTGGCCCACGCGGCGGGACTCGAGTATGTCCACATCCCCGTGACGACCCAGGGCCTGGGACCCGCGGATGTGCAGGCGTTCGCGGACGCCCTGGCAAGTTCCCCCGGCCCCGTCCTGGCCCACTGCCGCAGTGGAACCCGTTCCACCATCCTCTGGGCGATGGCGGCGGCGAAACAGGGGAAGCAGGCCCCGGACGAGATATTGCGGCTGGCGCAGGCTGCCGGATACGATCTTTCCGCACAACGCCCGATCCTGGAGGGATATGCGCGCCAAGCGGGGTGAGTGACCATTCCGTGCCCTTAAAAGCATTGTAAAGCATCCAGGGCTGTGCGAGTGTCCGGCCGATTGTCGGCACAAGACCGGCACGGGAGGGCGTAAGGGATATGGCACAGCGTTGGGCCCGTGGGCTCCTCGCATTGTTGTTTTGCCTGATCCTGGTCCAGGGGCTGACAGTCCCCGGGGCCACGACGGCCGCCGTGTCCCCCCGCATGGGTGCTCCCTCCTTCCACCAGGGGTTCGGGGAAGGCTCCGGCCATACCCCCAAACTAGACGTGAAGGGCCTCGAGGCCGCCAACGGCCGTTCCGCCGGTGCGCTCCGTCGTGACGGGGTCTCCGACGGGCCGTCTGACGACCCGGTGACCACCCTTGTGGTGGTCGCCATCGCCTTGGTCTTCGCGCTGCCGCTGCGGGGCAGCGAGGTCGCCCGTTCCCTGACGATCGGGCTGACCCCGGAAGGCCGCCACCGCGAAGCAGGACGCTGCCCGACGGGTCCGCCCTGCCTCGCGGCTTGAGTGAAGCCGTCCGGCCACCGCGGGATGCCCCGGGGGCCTGACGACCGCGTTCCCTGAAACCGGCCCGAGCAACCCGTGACCCGGGTTCCGTGGCCCCGCATCCGGAACCGTGGCGTGGACGCCAGCCCGTGCAAGCGGGACGGCGCCCGTGACCCGGGCGTGATAGGAACCCGAACGGAAAACCGTTTGCCCCGGCAGACGGTTCCCGGGGTGGGGAGGATCGCGGCGGATGCCTCATCCCGTGGACCGAGCAACCGACCGATGTCATACCTGTCTCAGCAATCGCCATATCGGCGGCCAAAGCCGCCCATGACCGGGCGCTTGGTGGGCATCGGGCTGGTGGTCCTCCTGCATATCGGGCTGGTTTACGCCCTTATCACCGGCCTCGCCCGCGACCTCGTGAAGGAAGTCACGAAGGACATCGTGGTCGAGACGGTGGAAGAGCCGCCGCCGCCGCCGGAGGAACTGCCGCCGCCCCCGCCACCGCCGACGGACGTGCCGCCGCCGCCGCCCGCGGCGCTCCCGCCGCCGGTGATCAAGATCGAGAACCCGCCGCCCCAGCAGAACCCGCCGACGCAGGTGGTGCAGGAGACGGTGCAGCGGCAGGAGGCGTTCGCGCCGCCGGCCCCTCCGGGTCCGCCGGCTCCCCCGGCACCGCCCCAGGGCGGCTCGATCAACGTGAAGAGCCTCCAGACCAACCGGCCTGACTATCCTTCCCAGTCCATCCGGCTGGAGGAGGAAGGCACGACGCGCATGCGCCTCTATTGCAGCGCCGAGGGCCGGATCACGGAGGGCACGGTCGAGAAGTCCAGCGGCTATGAGCGGTTGGATAACGCTTGGCTGAACATGGCCAAGCGCGGTCGGTGGAAGTGCGACCCGCTGGTCCAGGACGGCAAGCCGACGGGGGCGTGGCTCCCCGCGGTGGTGCCGCTGACCTTCCGCCTGGAAGACGCCCGCTGACGCCCAGGGAACAGGTTTCCGTCCGAGACGAAACACCAAGGTATGGAACAGATTAAGATGAAGAGCATCCTCTCCGCCGCTGGCCGCCTCGCCGCCGTGGCCGCCATCGTCGCCCTGTCCGCGGGCCCGGCCTTCGCCCAGGCCCCCGCCACCCCGGCCCCGGGCGCCCCCGCCCCGACGGCCCCCGCCGCCCCGGCCGACCCGGCTGCCGCCCCCGCCGCCCCGGCTGNCCCGGCTGCCCCGCCGGCCACGGACCCCGCCGCCGCCCCGGCCCCGGAAGCCGGCGTGGGTGGTTCCGCCACCACGGAGACCATCGAGAACCCCTACGGCCTGAAGGCCATGTGGGAGCACGGTGACTTCGTGTCCAAGGGCACCCTGTTCATCATGATCATCATGTCCATGGGCACCTGGTACATCCTGGTGACCAAGCTGATCGAGCAGGGCATGCTGCTGTCCCAGGCGAAGGCCGCGGAGAAGAACTTCTGGACCGCCCCGAGCATCCAGGAGGGCGCCCAGCGCCTGAAGGCCTCCAGCGCCTTCCGCGCCCTGGTGGAGGACGGCCTGCGCGCCACCGAGCACCATGACGGCGCCATGACCGACCACATCGACCTGCACACCTGGGTGACCATGTCCCTGCAGCGTTCGGTGGACGCCATCAACGCCCGCCTGCAGGGCGGCCTGGCCTTCCTGGCCACCGTGGGCTCCACCGCCCCGTTCGTCGGCCTGTTCGGCACGGTGTGGGGCATCTATCACGCGCTGGTGAGCATCGGCGTGTCCGGCCAGGCCTCCATCGACAAGGTCGCGGGCCCCGTGGGTGAGGCGCTGATCATGACCGCCATCGGTCTGGCCGTCGCCGTGCCGGCGGTGCTGGCCTACAACTGGCTGACCCGCCGCAACAAGGCCGCCATGGACAAGCTGCGCAACTTCGCCGCTGACCTGCATGCCCTGCTGCTGGCCGGCCAGAAGGCCAACGGCACCGTGGCCCGGAGCGCCTGACAATGGCAATGAGCGTCGGCCCCGCTGAGGGCGAAGATGATGTGGTGTCGGAAATCAACACGACACCGCTCGTCGACGTGATGCTCGTGCTGCTGATCATTTTCCTCATCACCATCCCGGTGGCGATCCAGACCATCCCCGTGCAGCTTCCGCTGGAGCGGAACGTACCCACGGTGACCCGGCCTGAGAACGTGACCATCGCGGTGGACCGTGAAGGGAACCTGTACTGGAACGCGGTCGGCGTGGCGGACTACAACGCCCTGCTGGAGCGGATGAAGGAGATCGCGGTGCTGGACCCCCAGCCCGAGATCCACATCCGCGGTGACCGCAATGCCAAGTACGAGGCCATCGGCAAGGTGGTCTACAAGGCTCAGCAGGCGAGCATCTTCAAGATCGGCTTCATCACGGAGCCGCCCATGGGGGTCGCTGCCGCGCAGTGATGCGCGGCAGTACTCCGGGTTCGAATGGGAGACTGAACCATGGGTATGAGTGTCGGTGGTGGTGGCGCGGAAGAGGGTGAAGTCCCGCCCGTCATGAACACCACGCCGCTGATCGACGTGCTTCTGGTGCTGCTGGTGATGCTCATCATCACCATCCCGGTCCAGACCCACGCCGTGAAGCTGGACATGCCAGTGAACAACCAGCCTCCTCCGCCAACGACGGAAGAGCCGCAGGTCATCAAGCTGGACGTGGACTTCGACGGCACCGTGTACTGGAACGGGGAGGTGATCCCCAACCGCCAGGACATGGAGTTCCGGATGCAGAATGCCGCGCAGCAGGCCGACCCGCCTGAGGTGCACCTGCGCCCGAACAAGCTGGTTGAGTACAAGCATGTGGCGGCGGTGCTCGCCTCGGCCCAGCGTCTCGGTCTGAACAAGATCGCGATGATCGGCAACGAGCAGTTCGCCGACTGACCGGTGGGGAGGGTGGCAGCGCCGCCACCCTCCCGCCGCTTTCGTCAGCCAATATCCGAATTCCCGGGCCCGCGTGACGCGCGAGCCCCTTGTCAGCAATCCCGCGCCGCTGGTCCCGGCCCGAGGACGCTTGTCCCGGGCAACGGCAGGGCGGTCGGCCAGACGTTGAGACAGGACGATGAACCGCACACGACTTTTCACCGCAGCCTTGCTCGGCTCCGCCCTCTCCGTCGGCATCATGGCCACCCTGGTCCCGAGCGATGCCTTCGCCCAGCGCGCCGGCGCCCAGAAGGAAGAGAAGAAGGCCGAGGACCCCGGCAAGGCACCCGAGGGTGACGCAGCCCGCCCAGCCGTGGGCACTCCGCTGAACGCGGCGCAGGAGCTGATCAAGCAGAAGAAGTACAAGGAGGCGTTGGCGAAGGTGAAGGAAGCCGACGCCGTTCCCAACAAGAACGCCTACGAGGACTTCCTCATCGACCAGATCCGCTTCATCGCCAGCCTGTACGGCGGCGACCTGGGCGTGGCGGAGAACACCTTTAACAACCTGGAGAAGACCGGCCGCCTGTCCCAGCAGCAGCAGGTTCAGTTCCTGCAGGCCCTGGCCGGCTCCTACTACAACAACAAGAACTATGAGAAGTCGCTGGCCCTGATCGACCGGTACTTCAAGGCGGGCGGCAACGACGCGCAGATGCGCGAGGTCCAGCAGGCCGCCAAGATGCAGTCCGGCGACGTCACCGGCGCCGCCAAGCAGGCCGCCGCCGACGTGGCCGCCGCCGAGAAGGCGGGCAAGGCGCCGGAGGAGAAAGACCTACGCCTGATGGCCCATGCCGCCAACCTGTCCAAGGACGAGGCGGGCTATGTGCTGGCGGTCGAGAAGCTGCTGAAGTACTACCCGAAGAAGGACTATTTCCAGGACCTGCTGATCCGCGCGCAGAAGAAGCCGACCTTCCGCCGCGACCGCCTGTCGGTGGACGTCTACCGGCTGATGAACGCCACCGGCCTGCTGGAGAAGCCGGAAGACTACATGGAGTTCGCGCAGCTCGCCCTGCAGGCCGGCGCGCCCGGCGAGGCGCAGCAGGTGGTGGAAAAGGGCTACCAGCTGGGCAAGCTGGGCCAGGGTGCGGACGCCGATCGCCACAAGCGCCTGCGCGACCTGATCGCCCGCAGCGTCGCGGAGGACAAGAAGGTGCTGGACAGCACCGCCGTCGAGGCTGCCAACCGCAACGACGGCGGCCCGCTGGTCCGCGTGGCGGAGGCCTATGCCGGCTATGGCCAGTATGACAAGGCCATCGCCAACATGGAGAAGGGCCTGGCCAAGGGCGGCTTGAAGAACCCGGAGGACGCCCGCCTGCGTCTGGGCACCTACTACCTGATGGCCGGCAACAAGGCGAAGGCCGAGCAGACCTTCAAGGCGGTCAAGGGTACCGACGGCACGGCCGACCTGGCCAAGCTGTGGGTGCTCTCCGGCGGCAAGGCCGTCTGACCATGGGGACCCGCGGCCAGTCAGAGCCGGCCGCGGAGGGACCCTGGCGGGGGGAACCGGTCGCGGCGGAGCTGGAACCAGCCTACCGCCCGCGACTTGTCTACCCCGAGCGGGCCTTGCGCCTGCGTCGCGAGGGGCGTGTCGTGGTGGAGTTCAGGGTCGCCCAGGACGGGGCGACCCAGGACCTCCGTGTTCTGGAGGCGGAGCCGGCCGGCCTGTTCGAGGGCGCGGCCATGCGCTACGTCGCCGCGTTGCGCTACACCCCCAGTGACGTGGCCGGCCACCCTGTCCAGGGCCGGCACCGGTACATCGTCCGCTTCGAGTTGCGCGGCCAGCACGGCTGAGCGCGTCCCGGCGCCACTCCTCCGCTGCGCGTTGGCAATTCTTTACCGAGCTGTGGCATGATCCGGCCGTGCCGGCCCCGGCGGGTCGGCAGGGGCCGCCATCCGCGGCCCTTCAGTCGGATTTCAGGAGAACGCCCCCATGGGCAGCTTCAGCCTCTGGCATTGGGTCATCGTCCTCGTCGTCGTGCTGATCGTTTTCGGCACGGGCAAGCTCCCCAAGGCCATGGGCGACCTGGCCAAGGGCATGCAGGCGTTCCGCAAGGGCCTGAAGGACGACAGCGACGACAAGCAGGTCGTCGCCGCGAAGGAGGGGGAGGGCGCCCCCCGCGCCTGACCCGGGCGCCGGGTGCACCGGCGCCTTCGTCACCCCGACGATATAGCGGACCAGTTCCGGACGGGCGCGCGGTGCATGCCGCGCGCCCTTTTCCGTATGCGCGCGGCGTCCGAGGGGCAGGCCCCCCGCCATCCACGCCGCCCACCCCTTCCTGTGACGATCATAAGTGTTAACCTTTGGGTTACTCCCCCGCTTCATGATGGCTCCCGAATTTGGGCAATGTTATCCTCCTTCTACTCCGGTTTCGTTGGCACGAATACTGGATCAGAATTAGATCGGATTTCATTGCGCTTTCTGTGGATCGCGTGCGGACAGGAGGGGCAGGGGAATGAGCGGGGCTTCAACCGCCGCGGATTTGGTGGTCTTGTCGCGGGAGCGGGTGTCCGCCGGCCGGGCCTACCAGGACCTTGCCCGCGTCATCGAGCGGCTGCATCGCCGGTTCCTGGACGTGATCCGGATCGAGCTGGCCCGCCTGCGCCTGGACGACATCAGCCCGGTCCAGGCCCTGATGGTCATGACCATCGGCGGGGAGGAACTGTCGGTCCGTGACCTGATAGAGCGAGGCTACTACCTGGGCTCCAACGCCAGCTATAACCTGAAGTACCTGGTCGAGGCCGGTTATGTGGACCGGACCCAGAGCCAGCGCGACCGCCGCTCCGCCCGGCTGAAGCTGGCGCCCAAGGGCCTGGAGCTCTGGGGCGAGCTTCGCCGCATGGAGACCGGCCACATCGACAATCTGGCCCGCACCGACGCCGAGGCGACGGATGTGGAGGCCACCTATCGCACCCTGCGCCGCCTGGAACGGACCTGGACCGATGTCATCCGGTACGACGGTTCCGACTTCGAGTGACCGCCGCGCCCTGAGTGAAGGCGCCGCGAGGCGCCGCCCCGATATCACGATTTCAGCACGATTTTTCGTCGAACCCCGGCCTTTCCGAAGCCTGGGCGCGAAGCGTCGTGCCCTGTGCCGGCCCTATGGGAGGATCATGCCATGACTGTCGCCGCTACCGCCCTGTCCGTCTCCGACCTGACCAAGCTCCGCGCCGACAGTTCAGCCCAGGCGCGCATCGACACCATGGAAAAGGTCGTCGCCGACCTGGAGGCCGGCCGCCTTGCCGGTCGGGAGGCGGAGATCGCCCGGGACTTGCTGGAACGCTTCGCCAGGGACGCGGAGGTGGCGGTGCGCGAGGCCGTGGCCTGGCAGATCTACAACAGTCCGCTGCTGTCCGACGATTTGGCCCGGCAACTGGCCGACGATGTGGGGCATGTCGCCTTCCCGGTGCTGCGCCATAGCCTGAGGCTGCCGGACGACGTGCTGCTGGAGGTCATCGCCCAGCAGGATGGGCAGAAGCAGGTGGCCATCGCCGGCCGGCCCAACGTTTCCGCCGTCGTGTCCGACGCCATCGTGGAAAGCGCCAACCTCCGCGCCATCAACACCCTGCTGGTCAATGACGGGGCCGACATCCTGACCCTGACCCTGGAGAAGCTGGCCGACCGCTACGGCGACATGCCCCTGGTGGCGGAACCCCTGGCCGGCCGCGCCCAGCTTCCCCTGACCGTGGTGGAAAAGCTGGTCCACCGGGTGTCGGAGGGAATCCGCCAGGGCCTCGTCCAGCGCTACCACCTCTCGGCCCCCATGGTGGCGGAGCTGGTGACCCGGGCGCGGGAGGCCGCCACCATCCTGATGCTCCAGCCCCTGGCGCGGAAGGGCACGGACATGGCCCTGCTGGCCACCCACCTGCACGTTAACGGCCGCCTCACCCCGTCGCTGCTGTTCCGCGCCCTGTGCGGCGGCGATATCGGCCTGTTCCTGGCCGGCATGGCGGTGCGGGCCGGCATCGGCGCCGACAACGCCCGCACCCTGCTGCTGGATGACGGCCCCGCCGGCCTGAAGGCCCTGTTCGACAAGGCCCGCTTGTCCACCGTCCTGCTTCCGCCCTTCCGCTCCGCCATCAAGGTGCTGAAGGAGATGGGCTACCATGGGGAGGAGGAGCGCCGCCGTGCCTACCAGGTCAACGTCCTGGCCCGCGTCTACAAGGAGTGCGGCCATATCGAGGAGCGGGCGGTGGATGACCTGCTGATGCAGCTCTTCGACCAGAAGTCCGACGAGATGATCGACCAGGCCATGGAAATGGCCGCCATGCCCTTCGTCCCGCTGCGGGATGGCGAGGTGCGCGGGGCGCGGGTGTGAAAGCAAATCCTGGTGCGGGTGGGCATGGCCGAGCCCACCCGGGCGGTCATGGGTGGTCGTGTTCAGACCAGCTTGTCCAAGCCGCCTCCCGGCTTCCTCGGGGTGCCGCCCAGGAGCTGAACAGCCAAGTCTTCCACGCTTGCCTGGGTTTTGCCGGCTGCCATGTCGGATTTGAACAACCTGCCGGCCTCGGCGGACAAAGTAATCTTGTCGTTCGGCTGATTTTGTCGGGCCAGATAGGCAAGGGCGCGTTCTGACCCGCCCGGTTTATGTTTCTGGAAGTCGTCCATCACGGCTACCCATTCCTCGACCGCTGGCAGCTTCATGAACGCACGCCGATCCTTGGTGCCTGACTGGTCGGCCATGGCCTGCAACCGGTCACCCATCGCGGTGCGTATGTTGTTGTAGTCACGCACCTCACCCAAGGTGTGCAATCCGACTTTTTCCCCTAGGTTCGTCCAGACTTTGGTGTTCTGCTCATCTTCGGAAAGCGAGTCGACAAAGGCGCTCGCGGCTGCCGCAGATTGCTTCGCAAGTTCTGCAAATCGACGGAGTAGTTGGTCGTTCCCGCCGGCACCCGCAAGATTTGCCTTGTCCTGTGGGGAAGGGGGAGAATTGCTGCCGGCGCCGATATTCGTGCGATTGTCGATGGAAGTCATTTTGGGCCTTCCTGTGAGGGAGCGACCGGATTTTCCGGTGCCATTGTCCAATCTACTCGATTTTGCATACTACATCAAGCAACGCTAAGCGGGATTCGCATAATGCGCGTGGGCTGGCCGGCTTATGATCTGAATATGGCTGCGTCGGCTGCCTGCCAACCGGCGAAGCGCGGCAGCCCGGCTTTGGCCGTCCGGACCCGCCGCCCCAACCCGACCCTTCTCCTTCGAACGTAAGTTGGAACAAGCGTGAATGGGCCGGCGTTGACCCTGGCAACCGGCGGGACACAACCCGCCCTCCAGGACGGCGGAGCAGCCCGTGGCGGACGGCAAGGTCAGGGTGGCACTGGTGGGGGTCGGCAACTGCGCCTCCTCCCTGGTGCAAGGCATCGAGTATTACCGGCACGCGAATGACGACCTGCCCGTGCCGGGGCTGATGAACGTCAAGCTGGGCGGCTACCATGTGGGTGACGTGGAGGCCGTGGCGGCCTTCGATGTCTCGCGGGAGAAGGTGGGCCTGGACCTGGCCGACGCCATCCTGGCCCCGCCGAACAATACCCAGATCTTCGCCAAGGTGCCGCGCACCGGCGTCACGGTCCGCCGCGGCCCCACCCTGGACGGGTTGGGCGCCTATCTCCGCCAAGCCGTGCCGGAATCCGATGAGCGCCCCTGCGACGTGGCCCGAGTGCTGCGCGACAGCGGCGCCCAGGTGCTGGTCAGCTACCTGCCCGTCGGCTCGCAGAAGGCCACGGAATACTATGCCGAGCAGGCCCTGGCCGCCGGCTGCGCCTTCGTCAACTGCATCCCCGTCTTCATCGCCAGCCGGCCGGAGTGGCGCCAGCGTTTCGAGGAGAAGCGGCTGCCCCTGATCGGCGACGACATCAAGTCCCAGGTGGGCGCCACCATCGTCCACCGGGTGCTGGCCAACCTGTTCCGGGAGCGGGGGGTGAAGCTGGACCGCACCTACCAGCTGAACTTCGGCGGCAACAGCGACTTCATGAACATGCTGGAGCGGGACCGGCTGGAGTCCAAGAAGATCTCCAAGACCCGCGCCGTCACCAGCCAGATGGACATCCCCCTGTCCAACGACGACGCCCATGTGGGCCCCAGCGACTATGTGCCGTGGCTCCAGGACCGCAAATGGTGCCACATCCGCATGGAAGGCACCGCCTTCGGCGACGTGCCCCTGAACCTGGAGCTGAAGCTGGAGGTCTGGGACAGCCCCAACTCCGCCGGGGTGGTGATCGATGCCGTGCGCTGCGCCCGGCTGGCCCTGGACCGCGGCATCGGCGGCGCGTTGGAAGGGCCCAGCAGCTATTTCATGAAGTCCCCCCCGCGCCAGTTCACCGACGCGGACGCCCGCGCCCGCACCCGCGCCTTCATCGACGGGGCCCAAGCCGTCGGGCCGGGTGACTGATGCCCCGTTCCCGGGTTGAAGGGGTTCCTGCCGCCGCGGGGAGGCATATGTGAAGCTTGTCGTCTTCGGCCTCACCATCAGCTCGTCCTGGGGCAACGGCCACGCCACCCTGTGGCGGGGGCTGTGTGCTGCCCTGGCGCGGCTAGGGCACACGGTCGTCTTTTTCGAAAAGGACCAGTACTGGTACGCCAACAACCGGGACCTCTGGGAACTGCCCGGCGGGGAGCTTGTGCTCTACCAGCGGTGGGAGGAGGCGCTGCCCATCGCCCGGCGCCATTTGGCCGATGCCGATGCCAGCATGGTCACCAGCTACTGCCCCGACGGCATCGCCGCCACGGAGCTGGTGCTGGAGGAGGGGCGGTCCCTGCGCACCTTCTATGATCTGGACACCCCCGTCACCCTGGCCGCGCTGGATGCGGGGGAGGAGCTGTCCTACATCGGCCCCGGCGGCCTGTCCGGCTTCGACCTGGTGCTGAGCTATACGGGCGGGGAGGCGCTGACCGCCTTGCAGCGCCGGCTGGGCGCCCGGGCCGTGGCGCCCCTCTATGGCCATGTGGACCCGTCCGTGCACCGTCCCGTGCCGCGCCAGGACCATTACCGCGCCGACCTGTCCTATATCGGCACCTATGCGGAGGACCGGCAGCAGGCGCTGGAGACGCTGTTCGTCCAGCCCGCCCGTGCCTTGCCGCGACGGCGCTTCCTGATCGCCGGGTCCCAGTACCCGCAGGATTTTCCCTGGACCGACAACATCTGGTTCGTCCGCCACCTGCCGCCGAGCGAGCACCCGGCCTTCTTCTGCTCCAGCCGGCTGACCCTGAACGTCACCCGCGCCGCCATGGCCGCCATGGGCTGGTGCCCCTCGGGCCGCCTGTTCGAGGCGGCGGCCTGCGGCGCGCCCATCCTGTCCGACTGGTGGCAGGGGCTGGACGCCTTCCTGGTGCCGGGGGAGGAAATCCTGGTAGCCCGCACGGCCGATGAGGCCCGGGCTGCCATCGACCTGCCCGACGCAGACCTGCGCCGCGTGGCGGCGGCCGCCCGCGCCAAGGTTCTGGACCGCCATACCAGCGACGCCCGCGCCCTGGACCTGCTGGCCGCGCTCGAGGGCGCCCGGCGACCGGCGCGGGCCCCGAACACCGGCCACGCCAGGCCGGACCACCACACCCAAGGGGGCTGAACCCATGTGGGGCATCGTACCCGCCGCCGGCAGCGGCACGCGAATCCAGCCACTCGCCTTTTCCAAGGAGCTGCTGCCCGTGGGCAGCCGCCAGGACGGCGACACCGAGCGTCCCCGTGCCGTCAGCGAGTATCTGCTGGAGCGGATGGTGCTCGGCGGGGCGGACAAGGTCTGCTTCGTCATCGGCCCCGGCAAGTCCGACATCCTGGAATACTACGCCGGCGGCTACGGCACCGCCGCCATCGCCTATGTGGTCCAGCCGCGGCCGGGCGGGCTGTGCGACGCCATCTTCCGCGCCTGCCCGCTGATCCCCAAGGACGAGCCGGTGATCGTCGGCCTGCCCGACACGGTCTGGTTCCCGGAGGACGCGTTGCGCCACCTGCCCGACGACCGGCTGGGCTTCCTGCTGTTCCCGGTGGACCGGCCGGCCCTGTTCGACGCCGTCGTCACCGCCCCCGATGGGACGGTGGAGGAAATCCAGGTGAAGCGCGCCGACGCCGCGACCGACTGGATCTGGGGCGCCTTCAAGATGCCCGGCCATGTGCTGCACGAGCTGCACGACCTCTGGCGGGAGCGGGATCGCCGGGACGAGTACATGGGCACCCTGGTCAACGCCTGGATCGCCCGCGGTGGCAAGGCGGTGGGGGTGAAGGCGGGGGAATCCTACGTGGACGTGGGCACCATCCATGGCTACCGCAGTGCCATGACCCTGCTGTCCGGCCAGGACCCGGTGGGCCTGTCCGGGGCCGCTTCCGCGCTGAGGGCCATCGACCGTGACGGCGGGGGCCCCTGGCTCGCCACCCCGCCCACCATCCCCGGCGGCCGGTGAGAGGGGAGGGACCATGCCCATGGACAGCCTGCCCCCGCGCCTTGACCGGGATGACATCCGCCGCCGGGTGGAGGCCCTCGGCCCCTGGTTCCACAACATGGACGTCGGCGGCGTGCGCACCGCGCCCGAGCACTTCCTGGGCGACTATCCCCAGGTGAAGTGGCGCGGCTTCGCCCACGCGATCCCGGCGGACCTGACCGGCAAGTCGGTGCTCGACATTGGTTGCAACGCCGGCTTCTATGCCCTTGAAATGAAACGCCGCGGGGCGGAAACGGTGGTGGGCATCGACGAGGATGACCGCTACCTGGCCCAGGCCCGCCTGGCGGCGGAGGTGGCCGGCGCGGACATCGAGTTCCGCAACCTCTCCGTCTATGACGTGGCCAGGCTGGGCCGCCGCTTCGACGTGGTCCTGTTCATGGGGGTGCTCTACCACCTCCGCCACCCGCTCCTGGCCCTGGACCTGATCCACGAGCATGTGGCCGGCGACCTGCTGGTGTTCCAGTCCATGCAGCGGGGCAGCGCCGGGGTCGACCCGGTGGAACCCGACTATGACTTTGCCGAGACGGCGCATTTCGACAGCCCCGGCTATCCCAAGCTGCACTTCATCGAGCAGGACTACGCCCACGACTGGACCAACTGGTGGGTACCCAACGCGGCCTGCGCCGAGGCCATGTTGCGCAGCGCCGGCTTCCAGGTGACCGACCACCCGGAGCAGGAGGTCTACATCTGCCGCCGCGTGGAGACCCCGCATGGGATTGGGGCCGTCTACCCGGCCCGCGGCGTTTGAGCTTCGCGTGGGCGTTCCCGGATCGTCCGGGAACGCCACGGCGGCGACCGCCGCCGCGCGGGCAGGTGCCCGCGTAAGCCAAGCCGCCGGAGGCGGTGCCGGCGTTTGACGAACAGGAAGAGATAGAAGGACTGCCCATGCTCGACAGCGTGATGATCTGGAACGAGCCCAACAACAAGTCCCATTGGGACATCGAGCTGGACCGGGACTGGGCGATGTTCGCGGAGATGGCCCGCCTGGCCGGCAAGGCGGTGGGGGAGGCCTGCCCGGGCCTGCCACGGGTGCTGGGCGGTATCAGCCCCATCGACCCCAACTTCATCCGCAACATGGCGGAAAGGGGCGCCCTGGACACCATGGACGCCGTGGCCGTGCACGGCTTCCCCTTGGACTGGAACCACTGGCAGCTCAACGACTGGCCGTCCAAGCTGGAGGAGATCCGCCAGGTCACCTCCAAGGAGCTGTGGGTGTCGGAGGTGGGCATCAGCACCTTCGGGGCGGAGGAGGTGCAGGAGTTCGGCCTGAAGCGCACGGCGGAGCTGCTCATCGGCCGGGTGCCGCGCATCCACTGGTACAGCCTGTTCGACCTGCCCAAGGCCTGGCCGGCCACCACCCGCCACCGGGAGGCGGAGGGCTCCAGCTACTATCGCCACTTCTACATGGGCCTGGTGCGGGAGGACATGACGGAGAAGCTGGCCTACAGGCATTTCAGCGCCTTCACGCCGGAGGTCGGCCTCTGCCAGTGGTTCCATTTCGAGGACCACCGGCTGGAGGAAGCGGTGCGCCGCATGAAGGAACTGGGCGTCACCTACCTGCGCACCGGCCTGTCCTGGGCCGATTACTACCGGCCCAATGCGCTTGACTGGTTCGACCGGCAGATGGAGGCCCTGGCCGACTTCAAGGTCACCGTCACCTATTGCTTCACGCCGGAGCACAAGGGCCTGGGGGAGACGCCGAACTACACCAGCCCGCCCCTGGACCCGCGGGAGTTCGCCGATTTCTGCGCCGAGATGACCCGCCGTTACGCGCCCAAGCCTGGGCGCCAGGCACAGGAGGCGGCGCCCGCCATGGGTCTGGCGCCGACAGGCGCTTGACCCCCGCCAGGGCCAACCGGCCCGGCATCATCCGCGGCATCCCGCTGGCGGAGGCCTTCCTGCACGACCTCGGCCCCAGCGGCCCCGGCGTGCTGGACGCGCGGCGCGTGGCCCTGGTCTGCGCCCACCCGGATGATGAGACCATCGGCCTGGGCGCCCAGCTCCCCCGCCTGGCGGGGGTGCGGGTGATCCATGTGACCGACGGCGCCCCCGCCGACATGCGCGACGCCGTCTCCCACGGCTTCGCCACGCGGGAGGACTATGCCCAGGCCCGGCGGGACGAGCTGGAGTCCGCCATGGCCGTGGCGGGCATCCCGCCGGTGCGGCTGGTGGGGCTGGGCATCGCCGACCAAGAGGCCTGCCAGGTCATGGCCGGCATCGCCCGCCGGCTGGCCGAACTGGTGGACCAGAAGGATATCGGCATCATCCTGACCCACGCATTCGAGGGTGGCCACCCCGACCATGACAGCACCTGCTTCGCCGTCCACGCCGCCGCGGCCCTGCTGCGGCTGGAGGGCCGGCCCGCCCCGGTGATCCTGGAGTTCACCGGCTACCACACGGGCCCGGACGGCAACCTGGAGTCCGGCATCTTCCTGCCCGACCCCGGCAAGCCCGAGGAACTGGCCATGCCCCTGGCGGAGGAGGACCGGGACCTGAAGCGCCGCCTGCTGGACTGCCACAAGAGCCAGGCCGCCGTGCTGGTGCAGTTCCCCCTGGTACCGGAGCGGGTGCGCGTCGCACCCACCTACGACTTCTTCCAGCCACCCTTCGCCCAGGCCTGGTACGACCAGTTCTCCTGGGGCTGCACGGCGGACCGCTGGCGCGACATGGCGGCAGAGGCCATCGCCCAGCTCGGCCTGGAGGCGCCGCCATGGGCCTGACCATCCTGCAGGTGGGCTACCCGCTCGCCCCCGTCGGCCCGGATACGGTGGGCGGGGCGGAGCAGGTGCTTTACCACCTGGACGCCGGCTTGGTTGCCCGCGGCCACCGCTCCCTGGTCGTCGCCCCGGAAGGCTCCCGCCCTGCCGGCGACCTGGTCCCCGTGCCGGCCGTCAGCGGCAGCCTGGATGGCCCCGTCCGGCAGCAGGCCCAGGCCCGCCATGCCCGGGCCATCGAAAGGGCCTTGGACCGTTACGGGATCGATCTGGTCCACCTGCACGGCATCGACGCCTTCAGCTACCTGCCCCCGCCCGGCGTGCCCGTGCTGGTCACCCTGCACCTGCCCCCATCCTGGTACCCCGCGGAAACCTGGGGGCAGGGGCGGCCTGATACCTGGCTTGTTCCGGTATCGGAACACCAGCGGCGCCAGTGCCCGGACAGCCCGGCCCTGCTGCCGCCCGTGCTGAATGGCGTCCCGGCGAAGGCCCTCTCCAGCCCCTACGGCAAGCGCAACCTGCTGGCCGCCATGGGACGCATCTGCCCGGAAAAGGGCTTCGAGCATGCGGTGGACGCGGCCAAGGCCGCCGGCAAGCCCCTGCTGCTGGCCGGAAAGCTCTATGCCTACGGCGCCCACCAGGATTATTTCGAGAACGTACTGACCCCGCGCCTCGACAGCCGACGCCGCTTCATCGGCCCGCTCGGCTTCCTCGGCAAGCGGCACCTGCTCGGCATGGCCCGGGCCCTGCTGGTGCCCAGCCTGTGTGAGGAGACCAGCTCCCTCTCCAGCATGGAGGCGCTGGCCTGCGGCACCCCCGTCATCGCCTTCCCCAATGGCGCCCTGCCAGAGGTGGTGGAGCATGGCGTCACCGGCTTCATCGTCCCCGACGCCGCGGCCATGGCCGACGCCATCGCCGATCTGGGGCACATCGACCCCGAGGCCTGCCGTGCCACCGCCCGCGCCCGGTTCTCCCTCGACGCCATGGTGGAGTCCTACCTGGCCACCTACCGCCGCATCCTCGGCCGCGAGGCCCGCACGGAGGCGGCGTGAGGACGGTCCACGGCCTGGAAGCCTTGCGCGCCCTCGAGCCCGCCTGGTGGCACCTCTGGCACGCCGACCCCCACGCCACGCCCTTCCACAGCCCTGCGTGGCTGCTGCCTTGGGCGGAAGTGTTCCAACCGGGGAGTTGCCTGGCGGTTGTTGGCTCTGTCGATGTTGGCAACCGTAAACCCGGCGCAAGCTACGGCATCCGAGGCGCGCTTTCCGGTAGGGAGATTGGTCGAACGGCGCCCCCGCGTCCCCTCCCCCATAGGGGGAGGGACAGGGAGAGGGGTTGTCTTGTCTCCGGAAAGGGAGCCTGCGGACAAGCGCCTGCTGTCCCGATCTGGCCACCCCTCTCCCTGTCCCTCTCCCCCTGGGAGAGGGGACGGAACGGTGAGGTTCGACCTAACTCCACTCAGCACCCAAGGCTCTCCGCGGCCCCGGATGAAACTTGGAATGAAGGACGTGGTGCCGAGTCAGGGAACATCACCTTCCTCCTCCCGCTCTTCACCCTGGACGGTGGCCGCCACGTCCTCCCCCTCGGCGCCGGTACCACCGACTGGCTCGGCCCCCTGTCCACCCATCCCGCGGAAGCCCCGATCCCCTGGCCCGACACGGCCGTCCTGATCGACCTTCCCGGCCTGCCCCCTACCACCCCATCCCTGCCGCCCCCGCCCGGCTGGCGGGAGAAGGGCGGGGAGGGGGAGCCGTGCCCCGCCCTGGACTTGCCAGCGACCTTTCCCAGATCCCACCGCCAGAACCTGCGCACCGCCCGCAACCGGCTGGACCGCCTGGGCAGGGTCGCCATCCGCCAAGTTTCCGGCCCCGACATCTCCCCCGCCCTGGACGCCCTGTTCACCCTGCACGCCGCCCGCTGGCAGCAGGATGGGGAGGCCGGGGTCCTGGCCGACCCGCTGGTGCAGGCTTTCCACCGCCAGGCCGCCCCCTTGCTGGATGCTGCCGGCCTGCTCCGCCTCTACGCCCTGGACCTGGACGGGCGGACCGTGGCCGTCCTCTACGGCCTCGCCGCCAAGGGCCGGTTCCACTACTACATCGGCGGCCACGACCCAGCCCTGGCCGCGTGCAGCCCCGGCAGCCTGCTCTTGTCCCACGCCATCGACCGGGCCACGGCAGAGGGTTGCACCCTGTTCGACTTCCTGCGTGGCCAGGAGCCCTACAAATACCGCTGGGGCGCCACCGACCGGCCCAGCCATTGGCGCCGCTTTACCCGGGACCTGCCATGAGCACGAACCTGTCCCCCATCGGCATCCGCTGGACGATCGGCGCCGTCAGCGAACGCGGCTTCCAGGCCCTTCGCCTGTCCATCCTCGGCGCCCGGAAAATCTTCGGCCCCAGCGCCGCCTATGCCGTCGTCGTCAATACCCTGAACCCGGCGGACGCCCGCGCCCGCGCCGGCGACATCCCGCCAGAGGTGGAATGGTTGCCCGCCGGCGACTTGCCGGATGGCCTCGCCCGATTCCTCGGCCCCGACATGGCGGAGGGGGTGGCCTGGAAGCTGGCGCCCTTGCGCCTGTTCCCGGATCGCTGGGAAGTGGCCCTGGACAACGACCTCATCCTCTGGGACCTGCCGCCATCCCTGGGGACTTGGCTGGCCGATGGGGACAGGGCGCGCTGCCTGTTGGCGGAGGATGTGGAGCGCGCCCATGGCGCCTTCGACCATCTCTGCGGCCCGGACAACCTGAACACCGGCATCCGCGGCTTCCCGCCCGGCTTCGACCTGGAATCCGCGCTCCTCGCCATCCTGCGCCAGCACCCGGCGCCCCTGTCTGGGGAACTTGACGAGCAAGGGTTGCAGGTGGCCGCCCTCCAGAAACAGAAAACCCCCGCCGTGGTCCGCACGGCGGAGGTCAGCATCTGCTCCCCCTTCTGGCCGAAGAAGCCGGAGTTGGGCAGCCACGGCGCCCATTTCGTCGGCCTGAACGCCCGCAACCTGCCCTGGGACTGGTACGGCCGCCCGGCCAGCGACTGCCAGAACGAGAACTTCGACCGTTGGGCGCCGGAGATGGCGCGACGTGTAGCCTAGACCTGTTTCCAGCCGGCTGGAAACAGGTCTCGCTGTCCGTGTCCCTCAGACGCCGGCGCCGCATCCGCGGCTTGGCTTACGCGGCCACGAGGCCGCGCGGCGGCAGTCGCCGCCGAAGCGTGTTTCCGCTCACCGGAAACACGCTCCAACCCGTCACTCCGCCGACCGGGAGACGCCGCCGCGGGCTTGGATGTCCTTCAGGGCCTTCTGGTTCTCCGCCTCCATGGCGGCCCATTCCTTCTTGGTCTTGCAGACCTTGTTCTTGCCCAACCGCGATCCGGTGATCTTCAGGGTCTTGCAGACTTCCTCATCATCCCCGGCGGCGGCGGGCTGGCCGGAGGGCTGCTGGGCGGGCGTTGGCGGCGCGGTTTCCTGCGCGAGCCCAGGACCCGCGAATACCATTCCCGCCAAGACCAGGGCAACGAACCGAACAGCCATGCTGCACCCCTTCCACGGCATCCCCTGAACATCACGCAACAGGGGTAGTGGAAAGGGGCGCTCCTCGCCATCCCACGAAAGTAAGTGGTCTAACCTTCGCCGGCCGAATTGGCACCACGGCGTCAGAACGCCCGGATCTGCATCTGGATGGGCCCTTCGGCCCGGCCGTGGATGAACTGGTCCACGAAGGCATTGCCCGAGTTATCGATCTCGCTGGTGGGGCCCACCCAGACCAGCTTGCCCTTGTGCAGCATGGCGATGCGGTTGCTGATCTTCCGCGCGCTGGCCATGTCATGGGTGATGGACAGGGCGGTGGCGCCCAGATCCTGCACGCACTTCACGATCAGGTCGTTGATCACGTCCGACATGATGGGGTCCAGGCCCGTCGTCGGCTCGTCGAAGAAGATCACTTCCGGCCGGGTGCAGATGGCCCGGGCCAAGCCCACGCGCTTCTGCATGCCACCGGACAGTTCCGACGGGAACAGGTCCGCCACTTCCGGGGTCAGGCCGACGGCACCCAGGGTGGCGATGGCGCGCTCCTTCGCCTCCCGCCGGCCCACGCCCTGGCCCTGGATCAGGCCGAAGGCCACGTTCTCCCACACCGGCAGGCTGTCGAACAGGGCGGCGCCCTGGAACAGCATGCCGAATTTGCGCATCACCGCCTCACGCTCGCGGCCCGTCACGTGGGTCGTGTCCTCGCCGTCGATCCGGATGGTGCCCTGGTCCGGTTGCAGGATGCCCAGGATGCATTTCAGCAGGACCGACTTGCCCGTGCCCGACCCGCCGATGATCACCACACTCTCGCCGCGCGCCACGTCCAGGTCGATGCCGTCCAGCACCACCTTGGGCCCGAAGGCCTTGCGCACCCCGCGCAGGGAGATTTTCGGCGTCCCGCCGGCGCCGTTGGTCCCGTTCACCGCGCTCATGAGAAGAAGATCCCCGTCAGCAGGTAGTTCAGCACCAGGATCAGGATGCTGGCGCTGACCACCGCGTTGGTGGTGGCCGCACCAACGCCCTGGGCGCCACCCTTGGAATGGTAGCCGTGGTAGCAGCCCATCAGCGCGATGACGAAGCCGAACACCGCCGCCTTGACCAGGCCGGACACCACGTCCATGAACTCCAGGTATTGCCAGGTGTTCCGGACATAGGTCGCCGGGTTGAAGTCCAGCCGGTAGACGCTGACCAGGTACCCGCCGAACACGCCGATGATGTCCGCCACCAGCACCAGGATGGGCAGCATGGTGGTGCCGGCGATCAGCCTTGGCACCACCAGGTACTTGTAGGGGTTGGTGGACAGGGTGGTCAGGGCGTCCACCTGCTCCGTCACCCGCATGGTACCCAGCTCGGCGGCCATGGCGGCGCCGATGCGGCCCGCCACCATCAGCCCGGCCAGCACCGGCCCCAGCTCACGGGTGATGGACAGCACCACCACCGTGGCGATGGCACTTTCCGCGTTGAAGCGGGCGAAGCCGCTGTAGCTCTGCAACGCCAGCACCATGCCGGTGAACACGGCCGTCAGGCCCACCACGGGCAGGCTGTAATAGCCGATGTCCACCATCTGCCGCCCGATCAGGCGCAGGTAGAAGGGCGGGCGCAGGCAGTGGGACAGGGCCATGAAGGTGAACATGGCCAGCCGCCCCGTCGCCTCCATGAACAGCAGGGTGGTCCGGCCGATCGTGCCGAGGAAATTCATCAACCATGCCTCATCCGGCGGGGGACCCACGTACCGCTAGCCAACGCGCGGCCCCCTGTCAATGTTGCGCCGCCGCGGACGGACGCAAGGGGGCAGGCCGGCGAGACCGCTACATCGCGGCGCCCAACGTTCTGGGGGACGGGAACGGTGGGTCACGCGGGGCCCAGATATTCCCTGTGATAGCGCGGCCCCAGCCGGGTCAGCACCTCATACCCGATGGTCCCGGCCTCTGCCGCCACCTGGTCCACCGTGCGGTGGGGGCCGATGACCTCCGCCCAGTCGCCCTCTGCCAGGAAGCGGGCCGGCACGTCGGTCACGTCCACCGTCAGCAGGTCCATGGAGACGCGGGCGATGATCGGGGCCCTGTGCCCGCCGACCATCACCTGCCCCTTGCCCTGGAGCGACCAGGGATACCCGTCGGCATAGCCCATCCCCAGGGCCGCCACCTTGCGCTTGCCGGCCACCCGGTGGGTGGCGTCATAGCCCACGGTCCGCCCGGGCTCCACCATCCGCACCTGGTGGATGCGGGCCAGCAGCCGGATGGTGGGCCGCATGGGGTTGGGCATCCAGGGGGCGGGGTTGGCCCCGTGCAGGGCGATGCCCGGCCGCACCAGGTTGAAATGGTAACCCGCCCCATGGAACACGCCGGCGGAGTTCGCAAGGCTCGCCGGCGCCTTCGGCAGCCGCGCCAGTGCGGCGCGGAAGCGGCCGAGCTGCTCCGCCGTCATGGGGTTCCCGGGATCGTCGGCGCAGGCCAGGTGGCTCATCCAGGCCTGCACCTCCAGCCCTTGCAGCAGGGTCCCCGGGTCGGCGGCCAGCCGGTCCAGCTCTGCCGCCTCCAGCCCCAGCCGGTTCATGCCGGTGTCGATATGGACGAAGCAGGGCAGGGGGCGTCCCAACCGCGCCGCCTCCTCCCGCCAGCGCTGGATGTCGCCCAGGGTGTTCAGGATGGGCGTCAACCGTTCCGCCGCGATCTCCGCCCCGGCCCCCGGCGGCACCCCGTGCAGCACGGCGATGCGGGCATCCCCGGGCAGGGCCGCCCTCAGCCGCACCCCGCCGGCGATGTCCGCCACGAAGAAGGTCCGCGCCCCGGCGGCATACAGGGCCCTGGACGTGGGCACGGCGCCCAGCCCGTACCCGTCCGCCTTCACCACCGCCCCGCACTCCGCGCCCTTGGCCAGGGCCGCCATGGCCCGCCAGTTGTCCGCCACGGCGGCAAGGTCGACGAACAGAACCGCCCCGGCCCGCTGGGCGGCCGGGGTCCGCAGCGCGGCCATCAGGGCCGGGTCCAGGGGGGGCTCCGTCATGCCGCGACCGTCACTCCTCGTACCCGCCGCCGGGATGGGTGGTGTCCAGGTCGCCGAAGCGGGTGTAGTTGCCGTCGAAGAACAGCCGCACCGTGCCCACCGGGCCGTGGCGCTGCTTGCCGATGACCACCTCGGCGGTGTTGTGCACCTCGCCCAGCCGCTCCTGCCAGCGCTGGTACCGGTCGTTGTACTTGTCCTCCGACTCGTCGGGCCGGCGGCCCGGCTCGGCGCGCTCCAGGTAATACTGTTCGCGGAACACGAACATGACCACGTCCGCGTCCTGCTCGATGGAGCCCGACTCGCGCAGGTCCGACAGCTGGGGCCGCTTGTCCTCACGCTGCTCCACGGAGCGGGAAAGCTGGGACAGGGCGATGACCGGGACGTGCAATTCCTTGGCGATGGCCTTCAGGCCGCGGGTGATCTCGGAGATTTCCTGGACCCGGTTCTCCGGCCCCCGGCCCGCCCCGCCGCCGCGCAGCAGCTGCAGATAGTCCACCACCACCAGCCCCAGCCCATGGGTGCGCTTCAGCCGGCGGCATCGGGTGCGAACCGCGGTGATGCTCAGGGCCGGCGTGTCGTCCACGAAGAAGGGCACGCGGGACAGGAACTGGCTGGCCTCCACGAACTTGGGGAAGTCGCTGGCCGCGATCTCACCGCGGCGGATCTTGTCGCCCGACACCTCCGCCTGGTCGGCCAGGATACGCAGGGCCAACTGTTCGGCGCTCATTTCCAGGCTGAAGAAGCCGACCGGCGCCCCTTCCTTGCCGCCCGACAGCATGTAGGCCTTGGCGGCGTTGAAGGCGATGTTGGTGGCCAGCGCCGTCTTGCCCATGGACGGGCGGCCGGCAAGGATCAGCAGGTCCGAGGGGTGGAGGCCGCCCAGCTTGCTGTCCAGGTCCCGCAGGCCGGACGTCACGCCGGTGACGTGGCTGGTGCGGCGGAACGCGGCCTCCGCATTGTCGATGGCCAGCTTCAGGGCCCGCTCGAACGGGATGAAGTCGCCCTTCACGTCGCCGAAGCTGGCCAGCTCGAACAGCTTCTTCTCGGCCTCCTCGATCTGGTCGTTGGCCGTCACGTCCAGGTCGTGCTTGTAGGCATGGTTGACCATGTCCTCGCCGACCTCGATCAACTGCCGGCGCAGGTAGGCGTCGTGGATGATCCGCCCGTAATCCTCCACGTTCTGCACGGTCACGATGGCCGCGGCCAGCCGGGCCAGGTACTCGGTCCCGCCGATCTCCGCCAGGTCCTGGTCCTGCTCGAAATAGGCCTTCAGGGTCATGGGGCTCGCGACCTGGCCGCGGTCCACCATCTTCATGATGGCCTGGTAGATCTTCTGGTTGGCCGGGTCGAAGAAGTGCTCCGGGCGCAGGAACTCGCCCACCTTCTCGAAAGCCTTGTTGTTCACCAGGACGGCGCCCAACACCGCCTGCTCCGCCTCCTCGTTGTGGGGCGGGGTGCGATAGGTGGGGATGGTCAGCGCCTTTGACGGCGGGTCGATCAGCTTGGTGTCCATGATGCCAGTGTAACAGGGCGGGGGCAGCGACGGGACATCCGTCCACGCCCCAGCCTAGGTGCAAGCCGTGGACAGGATGTGAACGGTTCTGTGGACAAGTGTGGGGGAGGGTAGCGTTTCAGCGGGAAAGGGCGAGGGGATTTTTCTGCCACGGTCCCGAACAAACGAAAACGGCGCAGCCTTGCGACTGCGCCGTTCCGGTACTCGAACCCGATGGACGGGGAAGGGGAAGCCTCAGGCCTCCGTCTCCTCGTCGCCTTCGGGGGCCTCCTCGGCCTGGTCCTCGTCCTCGTCGTCGGTGCGGGCGACCATGCCGCCGCGCTGGGCCTGCAGGGCGGCCTCCTCGGCGGAACGGGCCACGTTGACCGTCACGGCCACGGCGACCTCGGGGTGCAGCACGACGCGGACCTTGAACAGGCCCAGGGTCTTGATCGGGGTGTCGATCGCCACCTGGCCCTTGCTGATGGTCACGCCGTTGGCGGTCACCGCCTCGGCCACGTCACGGGACACGACGGAGCCGTACAGCACGCCGGTCTCGCCGGCCTGGCGCAGCACGACCACGGTCATGCCGTCCACGCCCTTGGCCACCACCTCGGCCTCCTTGCGGAGCTCCAGGTTGCGGGCCTCAAGCTGGGCCTTCTGGCTGTCGAAGTAAGCCAGGTTCTCCTTGGTCGCGCGCAGGGCCTTCTTGCGGGGCAGCAGGTAATTGCGGGCGTAGCCCGGCTTCACCTTCACCACCTGGCCCATCTGGCCGAGCTTCTCGATCCGCTCCAGCAGAATGACGTCCATGTCTGTTCTCCTGGCCTTACTTCACGATGTACGGCAGCAGGGCGAGGAAGCGGGCGCGCTTGATGGCGCGGGCCAGCTCACGCTGCTTCTTGGCCGACACCGCGGTGATGCGGGACGGGACGATCTTGCCGCGCTCGGAGATGAAGCGGGACAGCAGCTTGATGTCCTTGTAGTCGATCGCCGGCGCGTTCGGGCCGGAGAACGGGCAGGTCTTCCGGCGACGGAAGAACGGGCGACGGCCACCGCCGCCACCACCGCCACCGGAACGGGGGCCGCCGGGGCCACCGGCGCCAGGGGTACGTTCGGCGTTCATGCGCGGTCTCCTTCACCCTCGGACCGGGGCTCCGCGTCGCGGCGGGGACGGTCACCAAACTCACGACGGGGGCCACGGTCGCCGAAGTCACGGCGCGGGCCGCGGTCGCCGAAGCCGCCACGGGGGCCGCGCTCGTTGCGCTCGCCCTTGTTGGCCAGCATGGCGGTCTGGGCCTCGTCGATCTTCTCGACCTTCACGGTCATGAAGCGCAGCACGTCCTCGCTGATGGACATGTTGCGCTCCATCTCGGCCACGGCCGCCGCGGGGGCGTCGATGCCGAGATAGACGTAGTGGCCCTTGCGGTTCTTGTTGATCCGGTAGGCGAGGGTCTTCAGCCCCCACTGCTCGGTCTTCACGACGGAGCCGCCGTTTTCCTTCAGGATGTTGCTGAAGGTCTCGGTCAGCCCCTCCACCTGCGAGGACGCGATGTCCTGGCGGGCGATCAGGATGGTTTCATACAGTGCCATACAACTCCCCATGGCTGTTGCTGGCCCGCCGCCGGAGGTCCCCCATGTCGGGAGCCCGGCCGCACGGGCCTAGCCGGCACCTGGCGAGTGCCGGCGGGGTTTCGGAAGGCGCGCACTATACACAGGGGCGGCCGGGGGGCAAGGGAAAATGCCGGACTGAGCCATGCGCCGCCGTAGGTCGGGGTGAGCGGCAGCAAACCCCGACATCCCACGGCGCCGTCACATGTCGGGGTTCCCGATGGTCACCCCGACCTACCGTCCCCCCTCCAGCTTGAACCGGTAGGACAGGTCGAACCACGTCCCGTCCGGTTTGCCGTCCACGGTGCCGGGCTGGCAGGTCCAGCCGCCGCGGCGGGCCTGGGTCAGGGCGGCGTTGTCCAGGCGGGGCTTGCCGCTGCCCTCCGCGATCTCGGCCACGGTGATCCGGCCGCTCACGTCGCAGAACAGGCGCAGCACCACGCGGCCTTCCTCCTCCAGCCGCACCGACTGGGACGGGTATTCCGGCGCGGTCCAGGTCTTCGGGTCGATCCTGCCGGGCACGATAGCCCGCTTGGCCGGGACCCCCGCCACCGGGGTGGGGCCCGTCACCGTGTCGGCGGGGGCGGTGGCCACCGGACGGTTGGCAGAGGCGGGCGGGGTCTCGATGTTGATGGTCGTCGTCACCGTCGGGATGCGGTTGGTCACCTGGGTCGTCACGGTCTCGGTGACCGGCGGCGGGGGCGGCAGTTCCTTCACCGTCTCCGTCCGGGTCGTCACCTCCATGACCGGCGGCTTCACCGGGGTGAAGGTCAGCAGCGACGGCTGGCTCAGCACATAAAGGGCAAGCCCCAGATGGGCCGCGCCGACGGCGGCGAGGCCGGCAATCCTGGCGGGGCTGTGCGCGGCCCGGCGGTGGTTGAGGGGAACGGCGACCATGCGTACCTCCCTTGACCAGATGGATAGGGGTAACAGCATGACCCATGGACCTTGTCTTTTCTAAGGAAAATTCACAGGGCACCTGTGCCGGCGAACAATCTTTCCCGACTCGCCCAATGGGCGGATGGCTGCCCACCTTCCGTAATCGTCACGGCTTGACTAAGGCGGTACAGCCGTTATCAAGGGCGCGAAATCGGGGCAGTCCCCAAATCAACGCCAATCCACCACGGGCGGGACCAGTCAATGACGCGCGCGTTCGTCTTTCCGGGCCAGGGCAGCCAGGCCGTCGGCATGGGCAAGGACCTTGCCGAGGCATTCCCCATCGCCCGCCAGACCTTCGAGGAGGTGGACGAGGCCCTGGGCCAGAAGCTCTCCACCCTCATGTTCGAGGGCCCGGGCGATGAGCTGACCCTGACCGAGAACGCCCAGCCGGCCCTGATGGCCGTCTCCGTCGCCGTCACCCGCGTGCTGGCGGCGGAGAAGGGGCTGGACCTGAAGGCCCACGCCGCGTTCGTCGCCGGCCACAGCCTGGGCGAATACTCCGCCCTCTGCGCCGCCGGGGGCCTGGGCCTGGCCGACACCGCCCGCCTGCTGCGCCTGCGCGGGCAGAGCATGCAGAAGGCCGTGCCCGTGGGCATGGGCGCCATGGCCGCCATCCTGGGTGCCGACCTGGACGCCGCGGTGGAGATCGCGGCCGCCGCCAGCGCGGATGGTGAGATCTGCACCGCCGCCAACGACAACGCCCCCGGCCAGGTCGTTGTCTCCGGCCACAAGGCGGCCGTGGAGCGGGCCATGAAGATCGCGGCGGAGCGGGGCTTCAAGCGCGCCGTGCTGCTGCCTGTCTCCGCCCCCTTCCACTGCCCCCTGATGCAGCCGGCCGCCGATGCCATGGCCGCCGCCCTGGCCGACGCGAGGATCAGCGCCCCCGTGGTGCCCGTGGTGGCCAACGTGACCGCGTCCGCGGTGACTGACCCCGACACCATCCGCCGCCTGCTGGTGGAGCAGGTGACCGGCACCGTGCGCTGGCGTGAGGGCGTGCTGTTCATGAAGGGACAGGGCGTGACGGAGCTGGTGGAGCTGGGCACCGGCAAGGTGCTGTCCGGCCTCGCCAAGCGCATCGACAAGGAACTGGCCGGCCTGTCCGTCGGCACCGCCGCCGACGTGGCCGCCTTCACCATCGCCTGATCTGACCCAGGGAACGGGAGACACCCCATGTTCGACCTCACCGGCAAGACCGCCCTGGTCACCGGCGCCTCCGGCGGCATCGGCGCCGCCATCGCCAAGGCCCTGCATGCCCGCGGCGCTACCGTCGCCCTGCACGGCACCAAGGTGGCCGCCCTCGAGTCCCTGGCCGCGGAGCTGGGGGAGCGGGCCAAGGTCGTCCCCGCCAACCTGTCCGACCCTGCCGCGGTGGAACAGCTCGCCAAGGATGCGGAGGCAGCACTCGGCCAGGTGGACATCCTGGTCAACAATGCCGGCCTGACCAAGGACACCCTGATCCTGCGCATGAAGGATGAGGACTGGCAGACCGTCCTGGACGTGAACCTGACCGCCGGCTTCCGCCTGTCCCGCGCCCTGGTGAAGGGCATGATGAAGCGCCGCTGGGGCCGCATCATCGGCATCACTTCCGTGGTCGGCGTCACCGGCAACCCGGGCCAGGTGAACTATGCGGCCAGCAAGGCCGGCATGATCGGCTTCTCCAAGGCCCTGGCCCAGGAAGTCGCCAGCCGCAACATCACCGTGAACTGCCTCGCCCCCGGCATGATCCAGACCGCCATGACGGACGTGCTGACCGACGCGCAGAAGGAAGCCATGTCCGGCCGCATCCCGGCCGGCCGCCTGGGCACGCCCGGCGACATCGCCGCCGGCGTCGTGTACCTGGCGAGCGAGGAGGCGGGCTATGTCACCGGCCAGACCCTGCACGTCAATGGCGGCATGGCGATGATCTGACCAGGGGCGCTCAAGCCCTGGGGGAGCGGGTGGGCACCTACCCCGTTCTCGGGTGCTGGTCAGGGGCCGCGGTCTATGGTAAGTGACGGCACTTTTCTGACCGGCACGGGTAAGACCGGGGCAAAACGAACCTCCAAGGGTCCGCCCTCCTCCTCGAACGCCACAGAATCCCAACTGACCACCGGAAGATCCTGAAAGGTCCAAGCAGATGAGCGACATTGCCGAGCGCGTGAAGAAGATCGTCGTCGAGCACCTGGGTGTCGAGGAGGCCAAGGTCACCGAGACCGCCAGCTTCATTGACGATCTGGGCGCCGACTCGCTGGACACCGTCGAGCTGGTCATGGCCTTCGAGGAGGAGTTCGGCATCGAGATCCCGGACGACGCCGCGGAGAAGATCCTGACCGTGAAGGACGCCATCGACTTCATCCAGTCGAAGTCCGCCTGATTTTCCGGCCGGTGGACGGGGCCGGCCCTCGCGGGCCGGCCTCGACATCTTTTGCCAGAAGCCCCACCTGAGGGGCGTGCCAGACAGAAATTGCCACAGGTCCTGCCATGCGCCGCGTCGTCGTCACCGGTCTTGGACTCGTCACCCCCCTCGGGGTCGGCGTCCAGCACAACTGGGATCGCCTGATCGCCGGAACGTCCGGCATCAGCGCCATCTCGCGTTTCGACGTGTCGGACATCCCCTGCAAGGTCGCCGGCCAGGTGCCGCGGGGGACGGAGGTGGAGGGGGGCTTCATCCCCGACGCCTACGTGTCGCCGAAGGACCAGAAGAAAATCGACGACTTCATCCTCTACGCCATCGGCGCGGCGGATGAGGCCATCAAGGACAGCGGCTGGAAGCCCGCCGACGATGAGCAGGCCGAGCGCACCGGCGTGATGATCGGTTCCGGCATCGGCGGCCTGCCGGCCATCTATGACGGGTCGGTGCTGCTGGCGGAGAAGGGGCCCCGGCGCCTGTCGCCCTTCTTCATCCCGTCGGCCCTGATCAACCTCGCCTCCGGCCACGTCTCCATCATCCATGGCTACAAGGGCCCGAACCACTCGGTGGTCACGGCCTGCTCCACCGGCGCCCACGCCCTGGGCGACGCGGCGCGCCTGATCGCGCTGGACGATGCCGACGTGATGGTTGCCGGCGGCACTGAGGCCGCTGTCAGCCGCCTGGGCCTGGCCGGCTTCGCCGCCGCCCGCGCCCTGTCCACCGGCTACAACGACACGCCCGAGAAGGCCAGCCGCCCCTATGACAAGGGCCGCGACGGCTTCGTCATGGGTGAGGGCGCCGGCGTGGTGGTGCTGGAGGAGCTGGAGCACGCCAAGAAGCGCGGCGCCAAGATCTATGCGGAGATCGTGGGCTACGGCATGTCCGGCGACGCCTACCACATCACCGCCCCGGCGGAGGACGGCAATGGCGGCTTCCGCTCCATGCGCATGGCGCTGAAGCGGGCCGGCCTGAACACGGACGAGATCGACTACATCAACGCCCACGGCACCTCCACGCCCGTCGGCGACCTGATCGAGTTGGGCGCCGTGCGCCGCCTGTTCGGCGACGACCTGTCCGGCGCCTCCATGTCTTCCACCAAGTCCGCCATCGGCCACCTGCTGGGTGCCGCGGGATCGGTGGAGGCCATCTACTCCATCCTGTCCATCCGGGACCAGGTGGTCCCGCCCACCCTGAACCTGGAAGACCCGTCCGAAGGGACGGAGGGCGCCGACCTGGTCCCGCTGAAGGCGAAGGAGCGCAAGGTGCGCGCTGCCCTGTCGAACAGTTTCGGCTTCGGCGGTACCAACGCCTCGCTGGTCTTCAAGCAGTTCGCCTGAGGCCGTGGCCGGGGCGACCCCTGACACGCCAAAGCGCCGCCGCTGGCTGATGCCGGCGGCGGCGTTGCTTTTGCTGCTGCTGGCCGCGGCGGGCGGGGCGGCATGGTATGGGTGGCAGCGCTATGTCGGGCCGGGGCCGCTGGCCCAGGACACCACGATCGTCATCGCCCGGGGCACCGGCGTCCAGGCCATCGCCCGGCAGCTTGATTCCACGGGGGTGGTGCGCAGCGAACGTGACGTGCTGGTGGCCCTGAAGCTGCGCGACTCCGTCCGCCGCCTGAAGGCCGGCGAATACGCCATCCCCGCCGGGATCAGCCTGAAGGACGTGCTGGACCTGATCGAGAGCGGCAAGACCGTCATCCGCCGCTTCACCGTCCCGGAAGGCCTGACCAGCGCCCAGATCGTGGAGTTGCTACGGGCCGAGCCGTCCTTCAGCGGCGAGGTCACCGCCATCCCCGCCGACGGCACCCTGCTGCCGGAGACCTACCATTATTCCTGGGGCGACGACCGCGCCGCCCTGCTGGCCCGCATGGCGGCCGACATGCGCAAGGCCCTGGAAAGCCTGTGGCCCGACCGCGCCCCCGACCTGCCGGTGAAGACGGTGGAAGAGGCGGTGACCCTGGCCAGCATTGTGGAGAAGGAAACGGGCATGGCGGCGGAGCGGCCCAAGGTGGCCGGCGTCTTCGTCAACCGCCTGCGGATGGGCATGAAGCTCCAGTCCGACCCCACCACCATCTACGCCCTGACCGGCGGCAAGGGCCCGCTGGAGCGGCCCCTGACCCGGGCCGACTGGAAGCTGGAAAACCCCTACAACACCTATTTCATCGACGGCCTGCCCCCCGGCCCCATCGCCAACCCGGGTCTCGCCTCCCTGAAGGCCACCCTGAACCCGGAATCCCACAAGTACCTGTACTTCGTCGCCGACGGCACCGGCGGCCACGCCTTCGCCGAGACCCTGGACGAGCACAACCGCAACGTCGCGGCCTGGCGGCGGGTGCAGGACGGGCGGCAGTAAGGCAGGGGAGGGGGATCAGACCTCGGTGGGCAACGCGGCCTGCCGGTCGACCCGGCGCAGCAGCTTGACCGCTTTCTGATCGAAGCTCAGGAACAGGGGCGCCCCCATCCGGCTTCCCATGTGCGCGACGGCGCCATCCGCGAAGTCGCCACCGGCGTGAAGCATGGCGAGGCCAGCGTCAACGGCTTCGGTATCCAAGATCGCATTCTCAAAATCGCGCAAGGCAAAGATGGCAACGGCCAGGGCGGACCTTGTGTACCCATAAGTCCGACTTAGAACCCACGCCAGCTCGCACAGAACTGGGGTAGGCACAGCAAATTTCTGAGCGGTCTGCAAACAACGGGTCGCGATCGGGCTTTGCGCAGGATCATCCTGCATGATGGCTCGCACCAGGATATTGGTGTCGACTGTGAAGATCATGGCTCCCCAGCCCAACCCTTTGCGATTGCCTCATTTATCTCCTCAATCGTGGGCGGTGGCCTCTTGATTGGGGGCGGCCCCAGGATGCCGAACAGCTCTTGGATATTCCGTTTCTTCCCGACCGGCTGGTCAGGTAGAGACCGCCGGACGATGGCCCGCCCTTCGGGCAGCACCTCTACCTCGACCACGTCCCCCGGCTTGACGCCCAACTGCTTCAGCACGTCCTCCGGCAGGACCGCTTCGCCCTGGTCGTTGACCTTGATCGTCGTAGACATCTGCCGTTGTCCTCCGTACCCCTCCCACAAATGTAGGATAGTCCGCGGGCGGGCACAACAGGGCCCCATAAAGGCCGGCGACTGCCGGCCCGCGGCTCCATGGCCGCGTAAGCCAAGCCCGCGGATGCGGGCGCGAGCCTGCCCCGGCCCCCGAGCCGGGGGCGTATGAGGGGCCGTTGATCGGTCACGATCAATGGCGGCTTGCCTCAGGCCTTCTTCTCCCAGCCGCCGCGCTCGTTCTGCTGCCAATAGGTCAGGGCGTGGCCGGCGTCCTTGGCGGTTTTCCAGCGGCGGCGGGCGGCGCTGACGGCGTCCGGGTCGTTGCCGTCGAACAGGTCGCAGGCCAGCTCATACTCGGCCATTCGCCCGCTTTCCGCCCCGTCGGTCAGGAACAGCACCTGCGCGCCGTTGGGCCGCTCATCCTCCGGCGTCAGGTACACGGGCTGCCGGTCCGGGTGGTCATCCTTGGCCGTGCCGTGGGGCAGGAAGCCGTCCGGCTTGTAGGTCCAGAGGTGCTGGGCCAGCGCCTCCGCCCGCTCCTCGCTGCCCGTCAGCACCACGGCCTTCCAGCCCCGCTCCAGCGACTTCTCCAGCAGCCCGGGCAGGGTCTGCTCCAGGGTCTTGCGGGTCAGGTGGTAGAAGCGCAGCTCGGCCATGGGGCAGGGGCCTAGCGGTCGGTGAGCAGGGTGAAGTTCGCTTCCTTGGCCAGGGCGGCCAAGTCCTGCAGGGTGGCGCTGTCGGTCACGAGCATCAACAGGCCGGTGGTCCCGGCGGGGATCTGCACGGTCAGCCGGCGGGGGGTCTTGGCCTCCGCCACCACCGCCCGGCGCCCGGCCACCACCTCGACCCGGGCGCCGGGGGGCAGGGTGCCCGTGTTGGCGATGGAGCCGGCGATGGCCTTGTTCAGCGTGTTGCTGCGGGTGGCGGACACCACGACCCGCATGTCGCCCTTGCTGTAGGTCCGCTCGGCGGAGACGCCGGAATACATGGCGATCACGCCGCCAGCCAGCCGTACCTCGTCCGCCTTCCAGCCGTCGGGCGGGTCGGGCAGCACGTTGGTCATCTGGCCGTTGGGTTCCCGCTGCGGCGCCTGCTGGGCCTGGGCGGGCAGGGCGACCGTGGCTGCCAGGGGGGAGAACAGCAGGGCCGCGGCGACCAGTCGGGCGAGGGGGCGGGCCATGGGGAACGCTCCGAAACGGGTTTTCCATCAAATGGGCACGGCCCCGGCGGGCAGGAAGGCCTGCCGCCGGGGCCGTGTGTCGGGGCCGGCCTCAGCCCTCGTAGTGGTCGGCCACCAGCCGGTCCAGCAGGCGCACGCCGAAGGCCGTGGCGCCCTTGGGGATGTAGCCGCGGTCGGTCTTGCTCCAGGCCGTGCCGGCGATGTCCAGGTGGGCCCAGGGCACGTTGTTGACGAAGCGCTGCAGGAACTGGGCGCCGATGATGCTGCCGGCGGTCATCGGGCGGCCGATGTTCTTCATGTCGGCCGCGTCGCTGTCGATGTCCTTGTCATAGGCGGGGGCCAGCGGCATGCGCCACAGCATCTCGCCCGCCTTCTTGCCGGAGGCCGCCAGCTTGTCCGCCAACTCGTCATTGTTGCTGAACAGGCCGGCATGCTCGTTGCCCAGGCTGACGATGATGGCGCCGGTCAGCGTGGCCAGGTTGACCATGAACTTCGGCTTGAAGGTGGCCTGCGTGTACCAGAGGGCGTCGGCCAGGACCAGGCGGCCTTCCGCGTCGGTGTTCAGCACCTCGATGGTCTGGCCGGACATGCTGGTGACGATGTCGCCCGGGCGCTGGGCGTTGCCGTCGGGCATGTTCTCCGCCAGGGCCACCACGCCCACGACGTTCGCCTTGGCCTTGCGGCCGGCCAGGGCGGCCATCAGGCCCACGACGGCGCCGGAGCCCGCCATGTCCCACTTCATGTCTTCCATGTTGGCGGCCGGCTTGATGCTGATGCCGCCGGTGTCGAAGGTGATGCCCTTGCCGACGAAGGCCACCGGCGCGTCGCCCTGGGCGCCGCCGTTCCAGCGCATGACCACCAGCCGGGGCGGCCGGGTGCTGCCCTGGCCGACGCCCAGCAGGGCGCCCATGCCCAGCTTCCGCATCTTCTTCTCGTCCAGCACCTCCACCTCGACGCCCAGGTCGCGCAGCTCCAGGCAGCGGTCGGCCAGGCTCTCCGGATAGATCACGTTGCCCGGCTCGGACACCAGGTCGCGGGCCAGGAACACGCCGTCGGCCAGGGCCTCGTGGCGGGGCCACAGCTTCTTGGCGGCACCGGCGTCGGCGGTCAGGACGGTGACCTTCTTCAGGGAGGGCTTCTTGTCCTCCGGCGTCTTGGTCTTGTACTTGTCGAAGCGATAGCTGCGCGACAGGGCACCAAAGGCGATCTCCACCGCCAACTCCGCGCCCGCCAGGGCCGCACCCTCATGGGCGTCGGCGGCGATGGCCACCTCCGTCTCGCCGCTGGCCAGCAGGCCGGCGATGGCGGCGGAACCGGTGTTGTTGGCGGTCAGGGCGGTGCCGTCGGCCGGCTTGCCGATGCCCACCAGCAGGATGCGCGGCGACTCCACGCCCGTGGGGGCCAGCACGCTCAGCACCTCGTCCGCCTTGCCGGAGAAGCGGCCCGACTCCATGGCGCGGGTCAGCAGGCCGCCGGTGCGCTGGTCCAAATCCTGCCCGAAGCCACCCAGCTTGCGGTCCGCCGCCACGGTCACGGCGATCACGCCCGCCTTCGGCAGGGCGAGGGGCGAGAAGGAGATCTTCATTCTTGTCTTCCTGGCTGGTGCTGCTGGTGGCCCCGGGGGTGCCGCGCGGGGGGATGCCCTGCGGCCCCGGGTGTTGTCTTGGTGCTTGGGAGTCGATAAAGAACAGCCACCAAACCATGTCAAGCCGTGCCCGCACGTCACTGCCCCTTTCGGCGCCGGACCGGCGGGGCGCGCGTGCCATCTTGCCGCCCCGATCCGGCCTTAGACCCGGGGGCATGCCCCCGGAGGACGCCGACCGGCGGCCCGCGACCCCATGGTCGCGAAGCCAAGCCGCCGGATGGCGGCGCCCGGCGTCTGAGGGGGCCTTTGGACGTTCACGGCCAAAGGCCGGTCGTGTAAACGACAAGGTATGCTTGCCTGCCGCGTGCAAGTCCGCACGGGCCCGACGGAACAGCGGGGACCATGAACCAGATCGGCCGCTACCTGCTGCGCAACCTGACGGTGGCGACCCTGTTCGTCACCGTGGGCTTGGCCGCGGCCATCTGGCTGACCCAGTCCCTGCGGCTGGTGCAGCTGGTGGTGGAGGGCGGGGCGCCCTTCGCCATGTTCCTGAAGATGGCGGTGCTGACCTTCCCCACCTTCCTGTCGCTGGTGCTGCCCATCGCGCTGCTGTCGGCGGTGCTGTTCACCTACAACAAGCTGACCATGGACAGCGAGCTGGTGGTGATGCGGGCCGCCGGGCTCGGCCCCATGGCGCTGGCCCGTCCGGCGCTGCTGCTGGGCCTGGGCGTGGCCCTGGTCTGCTACGCCCTGACCGTCAGCATCGGCCCCGCCGCCCAGCGGGAGCTGGTGCGCATGCGGGAGGAGGTGCGGAGCGAGTATTCTGCCGTCCTGCTGCGGGAGGGCACCTTCAACGATGTGGGCGAGGGGCTCACCGTCTATATCCGGGAGCGGGGCCGCAACGGGGAGCTGCGCGGCCTGCTGATCCACGACATCCGCAGCCCGGAGGCGCAGACCACCATCGTGGCCGAGTACGGCATGCTGATGGATGTGGGCGACAACCCGCGGGTGGTCGTCTCCAACGGCACCCAGATGAAGTTCTACGAACCCACCGGCAAGTTGGAGTGGCTGGAGTTCGGCCGCTACACCGTGGACCTCCAGGTCCTGCGCAAGCAGCTCGGCACCCGTTGGCCCGACCCGCGGGAACGCCCCATCGGGGAGCTGTTCCGCATCTCCAACGACCCGCTGGACCAGGAATTCAAGTCCCGCCTGCGGGCGGAGCTGCATTCCCGCCTGTCCACGCCGCTGCTGGCCCTGGCCTTCACCGTCATCGCCATGTGCGCCCTGCTGCCGGGTGAGTTCAGCCGGCGGGGCCGCGCCTCCCGCATCGCCGGGGCCGCCGTGGCCGCGCTGGTGCTGCAGAGCGCCGTGCTGGGCGTGGCCAACCTGGTGGGCAAGAACCCGACCCTCACGCCGCTGCTCTACGCCACCTGCATCCTGCCGACGGTGCTGGGCCTCTGGTACATGAAGAACTGGCGCATCGTGCGGCGCGCCCTGTCCCGGCGGCTCGCCCCGCCGGCGCCCGCGGCGGCGGAGTGACCCCCATGCGCCTTTCCCCGACCCTGTCTGCCTATATCGGCCGCCAGTTCCTGCTCTGGTTCCTGGCGGTGCTGGGGGTGATGCTGGCCATCATCTACCTGCTGGACACGGTGGAACTCCTCCGCCGCGCCGCCACCAAGCCCGACGCCACCTTCGAGGTGGTCATCGGCATGGGCCTGCTGAAGCTGCCGGAGATCGGGCAGCAGGTCTTCCCCTTCGTCATCCTGTTCGGCGGCCTCTACACCTTCTGGCGCCTTACGCGTACGCAGGAGCTGGTGGTGGCCCGGGCCAGCGGCATCTCCGTCTGGCAGTTCATGGCCCCGGTCATGCTGACCGCCATCGGGGTGGGCATCCTGCTCATCACCGTACTGAACCCCATCTTCTCCGCCATGCTGTCGCGGTATGAGCAGATGGAGAACCGTTACCTGCGCGGCCAGACCTCCTCCCTCGACGTGGCCAAGTCCGGCCTGTGGCTGCGCCAGCCGGGGGAGGATCTGTCCTACCTGATCCATGCGGAATCGGTGGTGCCCGGCACGCTGGAACTGCGCAAGGTCATGGTCCTGCTGGACGCGCCCCCGGGCGCCCCGGCCGGGCCTTCCGGCGCGCCGCAGACCGCCGGACGGCTGGACGCGGCCACTGCCGTGCTGAAGGAAGGCTACTGGGACCTGCGGGAGGTCTGGTACAACCGCCCCGGCCGCCCGCCGGAGTTCCTGGCCCGCTACCGCCTGCCGACGGAGCTGACGGAGCAGCGCATCCAGGAGAGCTTCGCCAGCCCGGACACCCTGTCCTTCTGGGAGCTGCCGCGCTTCATCGACATGCTGGAGGCGACGGGACTGTCCTCCATCCGCCACCGGCTCTACTGGCACTCCCTGCTGGCCCTGCCGGTGTTCTTCGCCGCCATGGTGCTGCTGGCCGCCGCCTTCGCCCTGCGCCAGTCCCGCCGCGGCGGGGTGCTGGGGCTGGTCGCCGCCGGGCTCGCCACCACGCTGGTGCTGTTCGTGCTGCGTGACATCGTCAGGGCGCTGGGGGTATCCGGCGCGGTGCCGGTGCCGCTGGCCGCCTGGGCGCCCGCGGGCATCACGGTGATGCTCGGGATCGCGGCCCTTCTCCATATGGAGGATGGCTGACCCTCCCGCGCTTTGCCTTGTGGGCCGATACCCTCTATAACACCGCCACCCCGACGTCCCATGTCGTCTCCTACAGTGACCAGAGCCATCATGAAGCGCCTCCTCCGGAGCACCCTGTTCGGCCTGACCGCCGCCTTCTCCATCGCGGCCCTGCCGGTGGCGGTGCCTGTCGCCTCGGCGCAGGAGGCGGGCCGGATCGCCGCCATCGTGAACGAGGAGGCCATCACCATGTCCGACGTGATGGGCCGGCTGCAGCTGGCCGTCGCGTCCTCGGGCCTGCCGGACAATGTGGAGACGCGGCAGCGGCTGCTGCCCCAGGTGCTGCGCCTGCTGATCGATGAGACGTTGCAGGTGCAGGAGGCGCGCAAGCGCAACATCCAGGTCACGGCGGACGAGCTGGACCAGGAGATGGCGGACCTCGCCCAGCGCAACCGCATGTCCCTGGACCAGTTCAAGCAGGCCCTGGCCCAGGCGGGCATCCCCTTCAACACCATGCGCCAGCAGACCATCGCCCACGTGGCCTGGGGCAAGCTGGTGCAGCGCATGATCCGCCCCAGCGTCCAAGTGTCGGACGATGAGGTGAACGGCTATATCGAGCGGCTCAAGGCCAACGCCGGCAAGCCGGAGTACCTGGTCTCCGAGATCTTCCTGTCCGTGGACAAGGCCAACGACGAGCGCCAAGTGGCCCAGCTCGCGGAGCAGCTGGTGGACCGCATCGGCCAGGGCGCGCCCTTCGCCGCCGTGGCCCAGCAGTTCTCGCAAAGCTCGGGTGCCGCCGCCGGCGGCGACCTGTCCTGGATCCAGCAGGGCCAGTTAGAGGAAAACCTGGACCGGGCGTTGCAGCAGCTCCGCCCCGGCCAGTTCTCCCGCCCCATCCGCGGTGCCAGCGGCTACCACATCCTGTGGCTGCGGGAGCAGCGCACCGTGGCGGCCGGCGACCCCAACAACATCCAGGTCAGCATCCGCCAGTTTATCCTGCCCGCCGCGGAGGGGCAGGACCCGACCCCGCAGTTCAACCAGGCCAAGCAGGTGGTGCAGGAGGCGGCGAGCTGCCCGGCGCTGGAGCAGGCCAGCCAGCGCATCCAGGGCGCCCAGCTCTTCAACCTGCCCCTGACCCGCATGGGCGACATCCCGGAGCAGCTCCGCGGCCTGATCGCCCCCCTGGGCGTGGGTACCCCCACCCAGCCGCTGGTGACCGACCGCGGCGTCATGATCCTGATGGTCTGCGACCGCGTCGTGCCGGAGGGCAGCACCCCGCCCGTGGACCAGGTGCGCAACGCCCTGTTCCTGGAGCGGCTGGACAACCAGCAGCGCCGCTACCTGCGCGACCTGCGCCGCGACGCCGACATCCAGACCCGGCTGTGATCACCGGGCGCGGCCTCCCCCTCGCCCTGACGATGGGTGAGCCCGCCGGCATCGGCGGGGAGATCGCGTTGAAGGCGTGGCTGGCGCGGGGTGAACGGGACCTGCCGCCCTTCGTCCTGCTGGACGACCCGGCCCGCATCCGCGCCCTCGCCGCGTCCCTGGGCTGGGACGTGCCGGTGGCGGAAATCGCCGCCGTGGGGGAGGGGGCGGGCCGCTTCGCCGACGCCCTGCCCGTGCTGCCCGTACCGCTGGCCGTGCCCGCCGCGCCGGGCAAGCCGGACCCGGCCAACGGCCGCGCCGTCATCGACAGCATCGACCGGGCCGTCGCCCTGGCCCAGGCGGGGCAGGTGGCGGCGGTGGTCACCAACCCGATCCAGAAGAGCAGCCTGTACCAGGCCGGCTTCCGCTGGCCCGGCCATACCGAGTACCTGGCCCACCTGGCCGGTCTGCCCGACGATGGCACGGTCATGCTGCTGGAAGGGGGTGGCCTGCGCGTCGTCCTCGCCACCATCCATGTCGCCCTGGCCCGGGTGCCGGACGTGCTGACGGCTGACGCCATCCTCCACGTCGCCCGCGTCACCAACGCCGCCCTGAAGGCCGATTTCGGCATCGCCCACCCCCGCCTCGCCGTCGCCGCCCTCAACCCCCACGCGGGGGAAGCCGGCAGCATGGGGCGGGAGGAGATCGAGCTGATCGCCCCCGCCGTGGCGGCGCTGGTGGGGGAGGGGATCGACGCCTCCGGCCCCCACCCGGCCGACACCCTGTTCCATGCCGGGGCCCGCAGCCGCTATGACGCGGTGGTCTGCATGTACCACGACCAGGGCCTGATCCCGCTGAAGACGCTGGACTTCGACACCGGGGTCAACGTCACCCTGGGGTTGCCCTTCGTCCGCACCTCGCCGGACCATGGCACCGCCCTGGGCATCGCCGGCACCGGCCAGGCCAGCGCCTCCAGCCTCATCGCCGCCCTCCACACCGCCGCGCGCATCGCCGCCCGCCGCGCCTCACCAGCCTGACCGTGACCGACCTCTCCCACCTGCCGCCCCTGCGCGATGTCATCGCCAAGCATGACCTCGGCGCCAAGAAGGCCTTCGGCCAGCATTTCCTGCTCGACCTCAACGTCACCCGCCGCATCGTGCGGGAGGCCGGGGACTTCATCGGCGTCGCCGTGGTGGAGGTGGGCCCGGGCCCCGGCGGCCTGACCCGCGCCCTGGTGGAAAGCCCGGCGCGGGAGGTGGTGGCCGTGGAGCGCGACCGCCGCTTCGCCGCCGCACTGGAGGAGCTGGTCCAGGCCAGCGCCGGCCGCCTGCGCCTGGTGGAAGCCGACGCGCTCCAGGTGGACGCGGCGGAGCTGGTGGCGGAGCCGCGCGCCGTCGTCTCCAACCTGCCCTACAATGTGGGCACGCCCCTGCTGCTGGGCTGGCTGAAGCACATCGACCGCTACCGCTTCCTGGCCCTGATGTTCCAGAAGGAGGTGGCGGACCGCATCGTCGCCCGCCCCCGCACGCCGGCCTATGGCCGCCTCGCCGTCATGTGCCAGTGGCTGGCGGAGTGCCGCACCCTGTTCGACCTGCCCGCCCGCGCCTTCACCCCGCCGCCCAAGGTGGACAGCGCCGTCATCCGCCTGTCCCCCCGGACCCGCCCCGCCGACGACCCCGACTTCGCCACCATGGAATCCCTGGTCGCCGCCGCCTTCGGCCAACGCCGCAAGATGCTCCGCGCCAGCCTGAAATCCCTCCTGGGCACCCCCGAACCCCTCCTGCTCTCCGTCGGCATCCAGCCCACCTGGCGGGCGGAGGAGGTGGACGTGGCCGGGTTCGTGGCGCTGGCGAAGGCGTGGAAACAGGGCTCACACCCATCGGCGCCAAGTTAAGGCCAAGCCGGCTCTGACAGGCACGACCGCTTCCCCCGCGCAGGCGGGGGCCCACAGTTCTTGACCCGCGGTGTGCCATTCCCGTGGTTGGAAAATCCGTGGACCCCCGCCTGCGCGGGGGATGCACGAAAATTTTTCGATGCGGATCAATTTGGTGCCGATGGGGCCGAACCCGAGGCGGAGCCTAACCGGGGGGACTGGTGCTCAAACCCCCGGCCGCCGCGCCAGGGCCAAGCCGACACCCAAGGCCACCATCGCCGCCCCGGACCCTTCCCGCAACCGGCGGACCAGCCCGGGCCGGGCGGCAGCGCCCTCCCGGATGCCGCTGGCACCGTAGGCGACGACCATGTCCGCCAGGGTGTTCAGCACCACGGAAATCGTGCCCAGCACCACGAACTGCACGGCCACGGGGCCTGCGGCCGGATCAAGGAACTGCGGGACGAAGGCCAGGAAGAAGGCGGCAGTCTTGGGGTTCAGCGCCTCCACCAGCACCCCTTCCCGGAAGGCCCGGCGCGGCCCCATCGGCGGGGCTGCCGTGCCCCCCTCCAACGCCGTCGCAGCTTCCCGGCGGGCGGAGCGGAAGGTGCGGATGCCGATCCAGACCAGATAGGCGGCACCGGCCAGCTTCAGGCCGGTGAACAGCTCCGCGCTGGCCAGCACGATGGCGGACACGCCCAGGCTCCCTGCCAGCACATGGGCCATGCCGCCCAACCCCGTGCCGAAGCTGGATGCCAAGCCCTCCGCCCGGCCGCCGGCCAGCGTGCGGGCGGCGACATAGAAGATCCCCGGCCCGGGCGTGACGGCAAGGACCAGGGCCGCGGCGAAATACAGGGCAAGTTGGGTCAGGTCTGGCATGGCGACCAGACTAACGGCAAGACGGGTCCATTGCCCAGCCGAAAGCCAGCCGGCGCGCCGCCAAGCTGCACGGGCAGGGCGGCCCCTCCAACGGCCCCTGACGGCGCGGCTCCGGGGCCACCAGCATGGCCTGCGATGGGGTGGGGCAGGTGGGGCCCACGCCGGGCTACCGGGCCCGCGATGTCGTTCCGGCAGAAGAACCAGATGTCATATGACTTTGGGCTTGCGTCGGCTAAACTCGGCTACCCCTCCTGATCCCGGGATGCCGAGATGCCCCGTCCGCTGCGTATCGCCCAGGTCGCCCCGATCCTCTACCCCGTCCCGCCGACCCTCTATGGCGGGACGGAGCGGATGATCTCCTACCTGACTGAGGCCTTGGTGGAAGCGGGACAGGAGGTGACGTTGTTTGCCAGTGGCGACAGCGTCACCACGGCGCGGCTGGTGTCCGTCCGGCCCACCTGCCTCGCCGCCCAGGGCAGCCCCGACCCGCTGCCCGTCTGCATCGCCCACCTCGCGGAAGTCCGGCGCCGGATGGCGGATTTCGACATCCTCCACCTTCATGACAGCGGGTTCAGTGCCCTTGGCTTCCAGGACAGGTCGGCGCGGACGGTGACGACCCTGCACATGTCGCTGGAATGGCCGGACACCACGGCCGCCTTCCGCGCCATGCCGGACATGCCCCTGGTCTCCATCTCCGAATGCCAGCGCCACCCCTATCCGGAGGGGCATTGGGCCGGCACCATCTACCATGGCATCCCCGCGGACCTGTACCGCTTCAGCCCCCGGCCGGAAGGGCACCTGGCCTTCCTCGGCCGCCTGTCCGCGACCAAACAGCCGCATGAGGCCATCCGCATCGCCCAGGCCACGGGCCACACCCTGTTCCTGGCCGGCCCGCCGGAGCACCCGCAGGACCCCTATTTCGTCCAGTCCGTGGCGCCACACCTTGCCGGCCCCGGCGTCCGCTACCTGGGCGAACTGGACGACCGCCGCAAGGACGGCCTGCTGGGCAGCGCCAAGGCCCTGCTGTTCCCCATCGCCTGGGAAGAACCCTTCGGCCTTGTGATGATCGAGGCCATGGCCACCGGCACCCCGGTGATCGCCTACCGCCGCGGCGCGGCACCCGAGGTGGTGGAGGACGGCGTCACCGGCTTCGTCGTCGACAGCTTCGAAGAGGCGGTGGCCGCAGTGGGCCGCCTGGACCGGCTGGACCGCGCCACCATCCGCCGCCGCTTCGAGGAACGCTTCAGCGCCAAGCGGATGGCCGCCGACTACATCGCCCTGTACCGCTCCCGCTTGGAGCGGGCGGGGCTGGCCCTGGCCCCTTAAGGCAGCCCGCAAGCGCTTGAGGCTCATCCAAGCCGGCAGCGGGTGGGGCCTACAACCCCGCCTGCAAGCCCCGCACGAAGTCGCTCAGCCCCACCTGACGGCGGCGCTTCAGCCGCTCGGCCTGCAGGATGCTGCGCACCGCGGTGACGGACTCATCCAGGTCGCGGTTGACGATGACATAGTCGTATTCCGACCAGTGGCTCATCTCGTCATTGGCCTTGGCCATGCGCTTGGCGATCTCGGCGGCGCTGTCCTGGGCGCGGGTGGTCAGGCGGCGCTCCAGCTCCCGCGCGCCCGGCGGCAGGATGAAGATGCTGACCAGATCGTCCCGGGCGGACTCGGCAAGCTGCTGGGTACCCTGCCAGTCGATGTCGAACAGCACGTCCTTGCCGGCCCTCAGCGCCTCTTCCACCGCCCCCTTGGGCGTGCCGTAATAGTTGCCGAAGACCTTGGCATGCTCCAGCAGCTCCCGCCGGTTGACCATCAGGTTGAACTCGGTGGGGTCGATGAAGAAATAGTCCTTGCCATGCACCTCCCCCGGCCGCTTGGCCCGGGTGGTCACCGACACGGACATGGACAGGTTGCCGTCCGACTCCAGCATCCGGCGGGAAATGGTGGTCTTCCCCGCCCCGGAGGGGGAGGACAGGACAAGCATCAGCCCGCGGCGGCGGATGTCGCCGGGCAGGCCCGCGGTGGTGGCGTTGGCGTCGGAAGCGGTGGGCATGGGTCGGACTCGACGGGGTTCGGGTGTACGCGGGGATATAGGCCGGGCTGGCGGAACGTCACTCGATGTTCTGCACCTGCTCCCGGAACTGCTCGATGGTGGCCTTCAGGTCCAGGCCGATGCGGGTCAGCTCCACGTCGGCGGACTTGGAGCACAGGGTGTTGGCCTCCCGGTTGAACTCCTGGCACAGGAAGTCCAGCCGCCGTCCCACGGCGCCACCTTCCGCCAGCAGCGCGTGGGCCTGGGCGATGTGGGCGCGCAGCCGGTCCAGCTCCTCCCGCACGTCGGCCTTGGCGATCAGCAGGGCGGCCTCCTGGGCCAGCCGCTCCTCCGGCAGGCTGGGCACGGCCTCCAGCAACTGGGCAAGCTGCGCCTTCAACTTGGCGCGCAGGGCATCGGGTTGCAGGCTGGCGGTCCGCGCCGCCGCCTCGGTCAGGGACGCGATGGTGCCCAGGTGGCCGGACAGCACGGCGGCCAGGTGCCGGCCCTCGTCCAGGCGCGCCTGGGCCAGCTTGCCCAGCATCTCCGCCACGGACCGGGTCAGGGCGGCCTCAAGCTCGGCGCGCTCCCCTTCCGCGTCGCCGCCGCCATCCTCCTCCACCGTCTCGATGATGCCGCGGACGGACAGCAGGGCGTCGATGCGGGGCCGCTCGGCCCCGGCGCCCTCGATCTCCCGGGCCAACTCGATAACCTGGGCCAGCAGTTCCCGGTTCAGCCGCAGGGGCGACTGCCTGGCCGTGCGGGTCAGGCTCAGCCCGATGTTCACGTTGCCCCGCTTCAGCACCCTCATGGCCTCGGCCCGGGCGAAGGCCTCCACCGCGTCCAGGCCGGACGGGAAACGGCAGCGCACGTCCAGGGACTTGCCGTTGACGCTCTTGACCTCCACGGTCCACGAAGCGGCACCATTCGCGCCGTCGGCGCGGGCGAAGCCGGTCATGCTGGCGATGGCGGCCTTGCCGGCGCTGGTCGTCTTGCTGGCGGTCACCGGACTCTCGGGCTAATCAAGGGGGAAGGGGTGGGGGTTTATAGACCCGTTGCCCACCCCGCAACAACTGCCGATCCCTTTGCCCGTGCAGGCCGGGAAGGAGCCACTCATGCGCGACCCGCGCTGCATCCTGATCACCGGCGGGTCCAGCGGCATCGGCGCCGCCCTGGCCCGGCTCTATGCCGCCCCGGGCACCCGCCTGCTCCTCACCGGCCGCGACCCCGCCCGCCTTGCCGCCGTGGCTGCCGACTGCGCGGGGCAGGGGGCGGCGGTGGAGACGACCACCACCGACGTCACCGACCGCGACGCCCTGGCAGCATGGTTGCTGGCCCAGGACGATTCAGGCCCCATCGACCTCGTCCTCGCCAACGCGGGCATCTCCGCCGGCACCGGCGGCGGGGTGGAGACGGAGGCCCAGGCGAGGGCCGTCTTCGCCACCAACTTGGACGGCGTGATGAACACCATCCACCCCCTTATCCCCCGCATGCAGGCGCGGCGGCGGGGGCAACTCGGCCTCATGGCATCCCTCGCCGGCTTCCGCGGCCTGCCCGGCGCCCCGGCCTATTGCGCCTCCAAGGCCGCGGTGCGGGTGTATGGGGAGGCGTTGCGCGCCGACCTCGCCCCCCATGGCGTGGGCGTCAGCGTCATCTGCCCGGGCTTCGTCCGCACGCCCATGACGGACGTGAACCGCTTCCCCATGCCCTTCCTGATGGACGCGGACCGCGCCGCCCGGATCATCCGGCGGGGGCTGGAGCGCGACCGCGCCCGCATCGCCTTCCCCTTCGGCACCTACCTGGTGAGCTGGCTGCTCGGCACCCTGCCGCCCCTGCTCATCGACCCTTTCCTGGCCGCGCTGCCCCGGAAGGGCTGAGGCCCAAACGGAAACGCCGGGAAGGACCCCTTCCCGGCGCCATCCGCAACCCGTGTGACCCGACTCAGGCCTTGGTATAGCCCCACACGCTGGCCGGCGGGATGTTGGCCATGGTGAAGCCCACCCGGCGGCCATGCAGCCCCAGCGGCTTGCGCTTCAGGGGCGAGCGGGCGGAATAGGTATAGGCCAGGAACTGCCGCCCCTCCGGCATGACCTTGAAGATCTCTTCCACGATCTTCCGCTGGGCGTCCACCGGGATCAGGATCATGGGGATGCCCACGACGACGGTGCCGACCTTGCCGATGAACTGGCTGGGGATCAGCTTCTGCACGTCGGTGACGTTGCCCTCGATCACGTTGACCTCGGGGAAGTGCTGGCGCAGGTAGGCGGCCAGCTCCGGGTCCAGCTCGATGGTGTACAGGCGCGACGGCGGCACGCCGTTTTCCAACAGCGCCTTGGTGATGGCGCCCGTGCCGCCGCCGAACTCCACCACGATCTCATCCGGGTCGCGGCGGACCTTGCTGGCGATCAGGTTGGACAGGGCGGGGGACGAAGGCGTGATCGACGCCATGGCAAGGGGGTTGGCCATCCAGCGCTTGAAGAACAGCCAGGCGGGGTGGGGGGCCTTCCTGGTGGTGGAGGTGGCCTCGGCGCGGTCAAGCGGCATCGGGGGTTTCGTCCCTGGTGTCGGTTGCGAAAACGGGTGACGGGAGAAATGGCACGCGGGCGGCAGCTTTGCAATCGTCGGGGCTGGCGCACGGTCTGCATACGGGCCCTGTCGCCAAACCCCTAACCCCGCGTCCGGGTTCCCCGCAAGCGCATTGGAAGTACCGGGAAGGGTACCACCTGCCACGCCCCGGGGAATCCCGCCACGAAGCCCCGGTCGCGGGGCGTCCCGGGTCAGGGGCTGACGGTGGTGTCGAAGGCCTGGCTCCGGTCCTGCCGGGTCATCACCGCCCGCAGCCCCGCCGCGCTCCCGGACAGCGCCAGCGTGCCCAGCGTATAAGTGCCGCAGGGCCCGCCATTGCTGTTGGTCGGCGTCAGCACCAGCGCGCCGGATGCCGCGGGGCCGGAGAATTCCAGCTCGTTGCGGCAGGACTCGGGCGCGGCGAACTCCACGGTCCCGGCCGGCTTGCCCAATCCCGCGGGCTTCACCGTCAGGGTGAAGGGGATGGTGGCGCCGTTCTGCTTGCGGTAGCTGCCCTTGTAGGTCCCCGCCACGGCGGCGGTGGAGGCGGTGCCGTCGCCGGCGGTGAGCGTCGCCACGGGACCCGGCTTGCCGTTCACCTGCGCCAGGGCCACCTGCAGCGCCCCGCCCGTCCCGGCGGTGGCGGTCAGGCTCCCCAGGGCATACGGGGCGCACTTGCCCCCGTTGGAGCTTCCAAGGGCGAAGCGGGTCGCCCCGCCCTCCGCCGCCGCCAGTGTGAGGGGGAGCTTGCACTGGTAGGGCTGGCCGAACCGGACCTCCCCCGCCGCCCGCCCCGGCTGGGCGGCTGCCAGTTCCAGCACCACGGGCACCGGCCGCCCGTCCTGGTCCGTCGTGCCCGACCAGCGCCCGGCCAGGTCGGCGGCCCCCGCCGCGCACAGGGCGGGGATGCCCAGGCTCGCCAGGCCAGCCAACAGCATGCGGCCCGCAAGGCCGCGCCCATGTCCGATCCTCATGTTTCTCCCCTCGCATTCGGCCGTTCTCGGCCCGTTGTTCATGGGTTCGCCAGCACCGCCAGGGCGCGCATGACCGCTCCCAGGATCGCGTCGCGCGCCTCGGGCAGGGACAGGACCAGCGCCAGGGGGATGGCAAGGGACAGGCCGGCGGCCAGCAGCTTCGGCCACAGGGGCGGGCGGGCCGGCGGCGGTGGCGGTTCCTCGGCGGCGGATTCGGCCAGGATGGCGCGCAGGGTATCCTGCTCCTCCCGGCTCAGGGACAGCAGGATCCCCTCATTCCTCGGCGGGCGGAGCCGCCCCATCAGCCCGGCCAGCAGGCTTGATCCCGAAGACGCGGAGAAGGCGGTCATTCAGCCGCACCTCCGCCTGCTCGAAGCGGGGCCCGAAGATGGTGACGACCAGCTTGTGCAGCTTGGAGGCGGCGCGCGGCGGCACGCCGATGCGCAGGCGCAGGTCGGGCGGCGGGGCCAGCATCCCAGGCCGGCGTGGCGGCTGGGGGGCGGGGACCTCTTCCACCACGGCGGTGGTCTCGATCCGCAGCTCGGTGACCCGCGTCTCGGTCAGGGTGTGCAGCGAGGCGAACGGGATCTGGACCGTCCGCGCGGGCTGCCCGCCCCGTCCCGGGATCTCGACCTTCAGGCTCCATGTCTCCGCCTCGACGTCGCTGTTCCCGTTGAGCTGCAGGTTGCGCACGACACGGCCGCGTTCGGACGCCGACAGGGCATCCTGGGCAAGGCCGGCCGCCGTCTGCAGCCTGAGGACCAGATCGTCAAGGCTGATGGCCGCCATGTGACTGCGGTGCTCCCAGTGAAGGGTTCATTCAAGCCAATAAGGCTTCCGCGGGAATCCCACATGGTAGACAACGCATTGCAAGACGACCTGGTGCTCGCCGATGTTCAGGATCGAGAAATTTTTCTCGACCCCGATGATCCGTCCCTTGGGCGAGTCTGACAGGCAGCGGTTCAGCAGGTCCGCCGCCGCCTGCACCTCTTCCTCCGTCGCCATCCTCTCCGGGTTGGTACTGCCCACGGTGATGCGCTTGACGAATCCGACATCGGTCAGGTCGAACATCGTGCGCTTGCCTCGGCGGACGGAAGCGGGCCGGACAGGCCCAGGGGGAAGGGGCCCCGGGCCGTCGCCGGCCCGGGGGTATGGGCCATCACGTCTTCGGCGGGGTGATGGTCTTCGGCGCGATGGACTGGTTCATCATGTCCAGCACGCGGGCCAGGCCCTCGGGCATGCCCTTGTCCTCGGCCTTCACGATCACCGTGTACTTGGCGGAGCTGTCGGTCTGCCGCTGCGTCTCCTTGGAGCTGGAGACGGAGCCGGAGATCTTCACGCTGCCGGACACGGGGCCCCAGCCGAACTTGGCCTCCAGCTCGCCCTTGGCCTCGCTGGCGCTCTTCTCGGTGGTGGTCTCGCTGTTCTTCACCTCCATGTTGAAGGTGATGTCCACGGTGTTGATCGCCAGGGACGGGATCTTCACCACGGCCAGCAGCGGAACCTCCAGCTCCACCGTCTCCATGCTCGGGGCCGTGTTCGGGTCGGTGGCCACGGCGGTGGAGGGGCGGTTGAACTTGAAGGACACGGTCCGCACATCGCCCACGGCGTTGGCGTCGGCCTTGCTGGGGTCGGCAGGCGGGTTGAAGCCCACCACCTTGATGAAATTCGCCGTGGCGGTGGCCAGGCGCACCTGGGCGTCACAGGCGGCCATCAGCGGACCGCCGATGAGGTCGCCCATGGGAAGGCCGCGGAACTGATCAGCAATCGCTGCCATGCTTCAAACTCCCGGTTAAGTCCGCATTCAGATCAATTTGTCGAGTTGCTGGATCAGCCTGGCCATCCCGTCGGACGGGGGCTGGCTCTCGACCTTCAGGGTGACCTTGGCGATGGCGCCCGGCCCCCGGCTCCTGCTCCCGCCGACATCGACGCCGAGCACGCGCTGCAGCCCGACGCCCCGCCAGCCCGACCCATCGTCGTCCGGGGCGCCGGAATCGCTCTTGTCCTGTGGTTTGCCGTCCTTGGCATCCTTCGCGCCCGCGCCCTTGGGCGGGTCGTCGTCATCGATGCCGGTCAGCCCGATCTCGAAATTGATCTCGGCCGCCTTGATGGACAGCAGTTGCGGCCCGACCAGCGACAGCAGGGGCACGCGGACGATCCGCTCCTCCCCCTCCTCGGCGTCCGGCGACAGGGATGGCATCCGGACGTCCACCGCCTTGGGGCGGTTGTTCTCGTCGAAATAGTCGCTGACCGTCGAAAGCTGGAAACGATGAATCTTGTCCTGCGCCTCGGCCACCGCGTTGGCGATGGCCTGGATGAGGTGATGCAGTCCCAGGTTGGCCACGACTCGTCCCCTGCTGTCCCGGACGGGTTACTACCGCGGACGCAGTTCTATCACTGCCTATAACCGATGGAAAGTCAGAAGCCGAAAAGAGCGCACTTAAAGAACCTTATTAAGCATATGACAATGCTGTGATCCGTCGCTTTTCATCTTTCGTTGCGCGATGCTATCGGCTTGACAACCACTTGTACCAGCCAAAGCGAGCAACTTCCTGGCTGACGCCAGAGGCCCAAGCACCGCACCAAGTTGCCGAAGTGGTTCTTCTTAGGAGTGCGTCAATATCCAATTGCCCACCACACCCCAACCGGCACTGGATGCATGGGTTTCGGAGGCGGGTGGGAACACAGATGAAAACAGATTTAAAATGATGACCACACATAACAAAAATGAATGAGCTATTAAGAAATCAGGCAACCTACTGATTATGATAGGAGTAAACGCATTTCGGTGAACCGGGGCTATCAATATTGACTGTGTTCATCCGTGTCTCGAGAACACCCAGTCCGGAATGGCCGACCGTAGGTTTGCGCCGCACTGATCCCGATCCTGGGTCGTCTACGCCGGAAGACCCGTGCATCCCTGGGCAAGAGAGGGATACCCAAGCAGCGGCCTGCTTTGCCTTGTCGGGTAGGGGCCGTCACTCCGTCACTGGAGCCGCGGCCCGTTCTCACGGTCCAGCAAGGCCTCGTACCGCCTCACCGTGGCCCGCATTTCCTCAAGCAGTTGGCGCTGCTCGTCAGCCGCCGCACGGGCCTCTTCCGCGTCGGTACGGGCGCGCTCGGCATACAGCCGGGCCGCCTCGGCAGACTTTCGGGCATCCTCGCCCATGATGCGCGCCCGCTCCTCGGCTTGGCGCGCCTCTTCCGCCGCAAGCCGCGCGCTCTCGGCGAACCGGCGCTGGTCTTCGGCTTCCAGGCGCTGTGTTTCGCCGGTGACCCGCCCCTCCTCGGCGATCAGGCGGCTTCCTTCAGCCGCCTCCAGCCGCGCGAAGGCCGCCGCCCTGGCCTGCTCGGCCTCGGCCCGGTCCTGTTCGGCGGAAATGCGGTCCTGTTCGGCATGGGACCGCCGAAGCTCACCGCGCCGCCGGATTTCCTCGGCATCCACCCTGCGCTCCTCGGCATCGTCCATGGGGCGACGTGACGGGTCCATGGCCAATTCCCCAGGCTTTCCGTGTCAATCGTCCACGGAAAGCTTACGGCATCCCGGCACACGCGGCACAGGAAAAGGTCATCCTACTCCCATCGGCGAACACCGGCCGCAGCGGGATCACGCCGTCAGCTCGGCTTCCATCCGCTCCAGCTCCTCGGACAGCTCCAGCCACTGCATCTCAAGCTCTTCCAGCTCGCGCCCCAGGGTGCCCAGCTCCTTCTGCGCCGCGGCCACGTCGGCCTTGGCGCCCTGGTAGAAGGCCGGGTCGGCCATGCGGGCCTCCAGGGCGTTCTTCTTCTTGGTGACGGCGGCCATCTGCTTCTCCACCGCCTCCACCTTCTTCTTCAGCGGGGCGAGCTGGGCGCGCACCTCTGCCGCCGCCCGGCGTTCGTCCTTGCGGGCGTCGCGGCCACGGGCCGGGGGGTCGGCTTGCTTCTCCGCCCGGGATTCCGCCCGCGCCTTGTCCAGCAGCAGGCGCTTGTACTCCTCCAGGTCGCCGTCGAAGGGCTTGGCCGTGCCGTCCGCCACCAGCCACAGCCGGTCGGCCGTCAGCTCGATCAGGTGGGGGTCGTGGCTGATGACGATCACCGCCCCCTCATAGCCGTTCAGCGCCTCCACCAGCGCCTCGCGGCTGTCAATGTCCAAATGGTTGGTGGGCTCGTCCAGCATCAGGATGTGCGGCGCGTCCCGGGTCATCATGGCCAGCAGCAGCTTGGCCTTCTCCCCGCCTGACAGGGACCCGATCTTGGTCTCCGCCTTCTGCTGCGCCAGCCCGAACCGGCCAAGGTGCGCGCGCACCGCCGTCTCATGGGTGTTGGGCGGCATGATGGACGCCATCTGTTGGATGGGCGTCCAGTCCAGGTTCAGCTCGTCCGCCTGGTGCTGGGCGAAGTACCCGACCTTCAGCTTGGAGGACCGGCGGAACTCCCCGGCCATGGGGGCCAGCCGCCCGGCCAGCAGCTTGACCAGGGTGGACTTGCCGTTGCCGTTGGCGCCCAGCAGGGCGATGCGGTCGTCCGCGTCGATGCGCAGGTTCAGCTTCCTCAGGACCGCCCGGCCGTCATAGCCGATGGTCACGTCGTCCACCGCGATCAGCGGCGGGGCCAGCTCTTCCGGCGATGGGAAGTTGAAGCTGGTGGCGCTGTCCTCGATCACCTCGATGCGCGGCCCCAGCCGCTCCAGCGCCTTGATGCGGCTCTGGGCCTGGCGGGCCTTGGTGGCCTTGGCGCGAAACCGGTCCACGAAGCTTTGCAGGTGCTTGCGTTGCAATTCCTGCTTCACCGCGGCGGACTTCATCTGTTCCAGCTTGGCTGCCCGCTGCTTCACGAACTGGTCGTAGTTGCCGCTGTAGGAGGTCAGCTTCAACTGGTCCAGGTGGATGATGGTGGTGGGGACCTTGTTCAGCAGTTCCCGGTCATGGCTGACGATCATCACCGTGTGCGGGTAGGCCCGCAGGTAATCCTCCAGCCACAGGGTGGCTTCCAGGTCCAGGTGGTTGGTCGGTTCGTCCAGCAGCAGCAGGTCCGGCTCGGCGAACAGCACGCCGGCCAGGGCCACGCGCATGCGCCAGCCGCCGGAAAAGTCGCTGCACGGCCGCCGCTGCGCCTCCGCGTCGAATCCCAGCCCGTGCAGGATGCGCGCCGCCCGCGCCTCCGCCGCATGGGCGCCGATGTCCGCCAGCCGCGCGTGGATCTCCCCGATGCGGGCCGGGTCGGTGGCCGTCTCCGCCTCCGCCAGCAGGGACGTGCGCTCCTGGTCGGCGGCCAGCACCGTGTCGATCAGGCTGGTGGCCCCGGCGGGCACCTCCTGCCGCACCCAGCCCATCTTCAGGCCGGCGGGCAGGCTGATGCTGCCCTCATCCTGGTGCAGCTCCCCCGCGATCAGCTTCAGCAGGGTGGACTTGCCCGTCCCATTGCGCCCCACCAACGCCACCCGATGCCCGGCCGGCACGGTGACGGAGGCACGGTCCAACAGCACGCGGCCGGCGATACGGAAAGTGAGGTCGGTGATCTGCAGCATGGCGGGGGATGTAGCACAGCCGCGCCAAGGGCAGAAGCGGCCGTTACCGTTCCCTCTCCCTGGGGAGAGGGTGCCTTGCGCAGCGAGGCGTGAGGGAGGTGGGAGCAGCACTACCCACCCCCTCTCCCCCCGGGGGAGAGGGTTGGGGTGAGGGGGCCGGGTTCCTCGAGACGCTTCGGTCCCTACGCCCACCTCCCTCACCCGGCGCTACCGCGCCACCCTCTCCCCAAGGAGAGGGAACAATACCGCCGAACAGGCACCCAAGGCCCGCGACCGCGGGCCCGCGGGCCCATGCCCGCGCAAGCCAAGCCCGCGGAGCGGGCGCCCGGCGCCTGAGGGCGCGCGCACGCGCACATCTGGCCCGCGCGTTCGGCGATGCGGTGGCGTAGGATTGGCGTTGCGGGCAGAATGGGCTGCCGTTATAACGCCGCGACTTTTTCGAGAGTTTTCCAGGAGCATCCCATGGCGATCGAACGCACGCTGTCGATCCTCAAGCCCGACGCCACCCGTCGCAACCTGACCGGCAAGATCAACGCCCGGTTCGAGGATGCGGGCCTGCGCATCGTCGCGCAGAAGCGCATGCAGCTCAGCCAGGCCCAGGCCGAGAAGTTCTACGACGTGCACCGTGAGCGCCCCTTCTTCGGCGACCTGGTGTCCTTCATGATCTCCGGCCCGGTGGTCGTGCAGGTGCTGGAGGGTGAGAACGCCGTGGCGAAGAACCGTGAGATCATGGGCGCCACCAACCCGGCCAACGCCGCCCCCGGCACCATCCGCAAGGACTTCGCCGAGAGCATCGAGGCCAACAGCGTCCACGGCTCCGACAGCCTGGAGAACGCGGCCCGCGAGGTCGCCTTCTTCTTCGCGGAGAGCGAGATCGTCGGCTGACCCCAGCCTGACTGGTCGAGAGACAGGAACGCCGCCGGGGGATGCCCTCCGGCGGCGTTTTCTTTTGCCCGGCCTCACCCCACGCTCCCCCGCACGCAGGCCGCGCACGTCCTGGCCACGGTGAAGCTCCCCGGCTTCCCCGGCACCGGCGACACGATGTATTCCGGCCGCTCCCCCGCCAGGCCCGGCCCGCGCCAGCCGCAATACATGCGCCAGCCCTGGGCCACCTTGGTGATGCCCTCGCACAGCAGCAACCGCGGCTGGCCGCCCAGGCCCGTGCGGCTGGTGACGGACAGGCCGGGCCCGCCCTCGCACAGGGCCAGGGGCGACCAGTCGGGCCGCCCCTGGGCGATGTCGTCATTGATCTCCACGGGATAGCCGATCAGGTCTCGGAACGTGTACTGCACCTCGCCTGGCCCGGCCGCCGGCATGACATAGGCCAGGCACGCCCCGCCGTTCAGCCCAGGGCTGCCCGGGTTGCCCTGGACGAAGGCCTTCAGCCCGGCCCCGGCGGCCTGCGCCACCACCGCCCCCACGGGCGGCACGCCCACCGTCACCGCCGGGCCCTGTGCCGGGGACCCGCCGGCGTTCAACCTTTCCTCCGACGGCCCGGCACAGGCGGCCAGCAGCAACAGGCCGGGCAGCAGCATCAGTCGGTTCGCGTGCATGGGCGTCACTCCGGGCAGCGGCAGGGCACTCCCCAGCTAATTGCCCGGCCCGTACGGTCGTTCCATACCCCGGACGGCGCAGAAATCCGCCGGCCTGTGACAAGGCTCACTTCAAACCCGGGGCCCTTGCCCCCATGTCCAGGCCAGCCGTTTCCAGCCAGGGGAAAGCCCCGATGCGCCCGACCGAGACCACCGCCCGCCAACGCAACAACCGCCGCGCCTTGGCCGCCCTGGGCGCCTTCCTGCTGGTGGGCGTCGCGATGCAGGACGCGCCGTCCGTCGAGGTCGCCACCGGGTTCCCCATCGGCCCCGCCGACCGGCAGGAGCTGGCCGTCGCCCTGGGCGTGACGGAGGCCCGCGTCGCCCAGGCGGCGGAGCAGGGGGTCGGCGCCTTCCTGGCCTTCGTCATCGAAGGCGCCATCGCCCACACCCGCCCCTAGTCCTCACGGATACATGGCCACGTCGTTGAAGGCCTCTTCCTCGTCATAGGGCTGCACCACCCGGCCCCGCCCCGGCGTCATCGCCAGGTCCGCGCCGTAGCGATAGCGCCGCTCCGGCCGCACCCCGTCCTCCCGGCGCGTCCCGCGGCCCTGGTCCTGGCGGCCATGCTCGTCCGCGCCCATCAGCGTCTCGATGGCCCACAGCGCCTCCGGCAGGGCCAGCGCGGCCGAGGCGAAGCTCGCCACCGTCGCCACCTGGCAGTACTCGCACAGGGCGTGGTTGTCGGCCCATTCCTCCCGGGCCAGCTTCACGCACAGCACCGCGTCATAGATCGTCTTCGCCGCCATCAGCAGCGGCAGGGCAGGGGCCGTGCGCGCCCGGTCCCGCCCGCCGGCCCCTGCCAGGATGGCCGTCACGGCATAGGTGGCGGTCATCAGCAGCCCGTCCGGCGTCCCCGCCCGGCGATAGGCATAGGCGCTGGCATCCACCTTGGTGGCGTTGAACAGCTTACCCAGCTCCGCCCCCATGACCACCAGATCCTCCGGCGGGTCGGGCAGGCGCTTGATGATTCCGGTCTGGTAGAGCCCGACCAGGTTGCCGATGGTGCCGCTCAGCATGGACAGGCCGACGACCCAGCGCCGCCGCGTCAGGTCGGCGGACCGCCCCTCCCGCAGCTCATGGCTCAGCCGCTCCGGCCTCGGCACGTCCCACCGGGCGAGCCGCCGGGCGCTTCCGGGCATGTCCAGGGGCATGGTCTCCTCCGTCGTCGGTTGGGGTGTCACCCCCTCAACCGCCGTGGCACCCCTTAGGTCACGCTAGCCCCCACACACCTCCAGGTCCGGGGGCGCCGGCTTCCAGTTCTGGGTCTTCCCGATCCACGGTATGCCGATATACCCCCGCACCTTCAGCCGCTCCGGCCCCAGGATCTCCAGCCTCGCCCCGTAGGTCTTGCCGGAGTGGGGGTCATAGACCCGGCCGCCGCTCCAGGTCCCGTCCCCCTCCCATTCCAGGCCCCAGACCACCTCCGCCCCGCACAGCTCCCGCCCGCGAAGCTTCGGGTCCGGGTTGCGCACGTCCTTGGTCTGGCCGTCCGGGTACTGGTCCTTCCGCCCCCAGACCAGGGTGCCGCACAGCTCCTCCCCCTTCTTGCCGCAGGGGTGGAAGCTCACGGCCGCCTTGCCGTTCTGCAGCATCCACACGCCCTTGGGCACCTCCTGCGCGCCCGCGGCACCCGCGCACACCACGCCTGCGAGCCCCAGCAATGCCCCAAGGCCGCAGCGCCATTGCTTCCGGGGGCTGCGGCCCCTATCTTCCGCCCACCCCGTCCAGGACTTGAGTTCCATGACCGACCTGTCGCGCATCCGCAATTTCTCCATCATCGCCCACATCGACCACGGCAAGTCCACCCTGGCGGACAGGCTGATCGAGTACTGTGGCGCCCTTGAGGCGCGGGAGATGAAGGAACAGTACCTCGACAACATGGACATTGAGCGGGAACGCGGCATCACCATCAAGGCCCAGACCGTCCGCCTGTCCTACAAGGCGAACGACGGGGAGACCTACCAGCTCAACCTGATGGACACGCCCGGCCACGTGGACTTCGCCTATGAGGTCAGCCGCAGCTTGTCCGCCTGTGAGGGCTCGCTGCTGGTCGTCGACGCCTCCCAGGGCGTGGAGGCGCAGACCCTGGCCAACGTCTACCAGGCCATCGACGCCAACCATGAGATCGTGCCCGTCCTGAACAAGATCGACCTGCCCGCGGCCGACGTGCCCCGCGTGAAGCAGCAGATCGAGGACGTGATCGGCCTGGACGCGTCCGACGCGGTGGAGATCTCCGCCAAGACCGGCCTCAACATCCAGGGCGTGCTGGAGGCCATCGTCACCCGCCTGCCGCCCCCCAAGGGCGACATCGACGCCCCGCTCCAGGCCCTGATCGTGGACAGCTGGTACGACCCCTACTTAGGAGTCGTCATCCTGGTCCGCGTCGTGAACGGGGAGCTGCGCCTGGGCCAGAAGGTGCGCTTCATGGCCACCGGCGCCACGCGCGAACTGGACCGCGTCGGCATCTTCACGCCCAAGAAGGTGGTGACCAACCGCCTCGGGCCGGGGGAGATGGGCTTCGTCACCGCCGCCATCAAGGACATCCGCGACACCAAGGTGGGCGACACCATCACGGAGGAAAAGCGCCTGGCGCCCACCGCGCTGCCCGGCTTCAAGCCCTCCATCCCCGTCGTCTTCTGCGGCCTGTTCCCCGCCGACGCCGCGGACTTCGAGCACCTGCGCGAATCCCTCGGCAAGCTCGCCCTGAACGACGCCTCCTTCCAGTTTGAGACGGAGTCGAGCGCCGCGCTGGGCTTCGGCTTCCGCTGCGGCTTCCTCGGCCTCCTGCACCTGGAGATCATCCAGGAGCGGCTGGAGCGCGAGTTCAACCTGGACCTCATCACCACAGCCCCGTCGGTCGTCTACAAGATGTACATGACCAACGGCGACGTGATCGAGATGCACAACCCCGCGGACATGCCCGACGTGGTCAAGATCGACCACATCGAGGAGCCGTGGATCAAGGCCACCATCATGCTGCCGGATGAGTATCTGGGCGGCGTCCTGGCCCTCTGCACCGAACGCCGCGGCATCCAGAAGGACCTGACCTATGTCGGCGGCCGCGCCATGCTGGTGTACGAGCTGCCCCTGAACGAGGTGGTGTTCGACTTCTACGACCGGCTGAAGTCCATCAGCCGCGGCTACGCCAGCTTCGACTACCAGCTTGAGGAGTACCGGGAGGGCGACCTGGTGAAGATGTCCATCCTGGTGAACGCGGAGCCGGTGGACGCCCTCTCCATGATCGTCCACCGCAGCCAGGCCGAGTACCGGGGCCGCCAGCTCTGCGAGCGCCTGAAGGACCTGATCCCCCGCCACCTCTTCAAGATCCCCATCCAGGCCGCCATCGGCGGCAAGGTGGTGGCGCGAGAGACCATCGCCGCCCTGCGCAAGGACGTGCTGGCCAAGTGCTACGGCGGCGACATCAGCCGCAAGCGCAAGCTCCTCGACAAGCAGAAGGAGGGCAAGAAGCGCATGCGCCAGTTCGGCGAGGTGGAAATCCCCCAAAGCGCCTTCATCGCCGCGCTACGGATGGGCCAGGAATAGTTTTGTCCCCTCGCCCTGGGGAGAGGGTGGCCGCGCAGCTGCCGGTTGAGAGCCTGCCCCCGCGAAGGCGGGGGGAGGTGGGCATAGAGACCAACGCCTCCCCCTCTCCCCCCCGGGGAGAGAGCCTGCCCCGGACCTGATCCGGGGGGCGGGGTGAGGGGGTGCCCGGCATAGAGCCGGCGGCCCCCCTGCCAATCCCCGATGTCACCCCGGGCTTGACCCGGGGCCCTCGGGAAAGCCGCAGTGCCAATGGCGCGGCAGCGGCCCTCCGCCATTTCCACGGGGAGAGCGTCGGGCCACCCAGCATCGCCCTGACCTCCCCCCCCCCCCATGGGGGAGGGGGCTTGCGTCCAGCCAAACGGACCGCCCCCACCTAACCTCCACACCCCCCGTACCGCACCACGTCCCCCGCCATCGGCGGCAGCATCAGCGCCGTCACCGCGCCCCCATCCTGCGCCCGTTCCACCTGGACCAGCACCATGGTCCGCGCCGGCCGCCCCTTGTTGGCCCGCTCGATGGCCTGTTCCAGCAGGGCCCGCCGGCAGTCCGCCGACCCCTCCGGCGGCGGGTTGCGCAGCCGCACCGTGTCCTCCAGCACCGCCCCCGGCCAAGGATACGCCCGCACCGCCAGCGTCTCCCCATCCACCACCCGCAGCACCGCCACGGTCACCGGCCCTTGGGTCTGCGCCAACGGGTTCGCCCCCGCCGCCCCGGCCACCAGCCCCAAGGCCACCCCCACCAACACCTTCCGCATGGCCCCTCCCGCCAAGTCATATGACCCTGTAGGATCACCCCACCATCCCCAGGGCAGGGAGGGGAGGGGGTGCCAGCAGATTCACAATCAGATTGTGAGTGCTTGCCACGGCCAATGCACAGAAACTCCCGGCTGCCTCCTTATCGTAGCGGCCATGGATAAGGAGCTTCGCCAGCATCTCGGCCGGGTCGTGCGCGAAAACCGCAAGCGCCTGGGCCTCTCCCAAGAGCAGCTTGGGCAGATGATCGGCCGGGCGTCTCACAACACGATTTCAAATATCGAGCGGGGGCGGACTGTGCCGTCGCTCTATCGGCTGTCAGCACTGTCGAAGGTGCTGGGGGTGCCGCTTTGGAAATTTGTAACGGTGGAAAATCTGGTACCTGCTACCAAAGCAGCAAACGAATATGAATACAAAATTATAGAAAACTTTTCTCGTTTGACAGAAAAAGATCAGCGGCGCCTATCGGAGATAGTCGCCGCATTTTCTAATGACCTGCATTGAATGGCTAAGTTTTAGCGAAAAACCCCAGACTCTCGGGCCATTCGGATTAACTCAGCTCGAACAGCTTCACGGCGTCGCTCTTCAAAGCAGATTACCGACGCTTCATCAGAATAGGATGGCGATTCGTCGCCTCTCAAATCTTTCCGATCATCAGCTGCTGAACCGTCAATCGGAAAAAAGAATGCGAGTTGCTGGCCATTCGGTTTGGTTCCCGCGCTCATCTTTTTCCCCCATGGTCCCGCTGCATCATTGTTTTTTTGTGACTATAATTCTAATTCTTACTGGGTAGTTTTCAAGCGCGCTTAAGTGGGATCAGGGCTGCGACGTTTTGGACTCCATCTCGCGCAGCTGTTTTACAATCTGCGCTTCGTAGATTGTAAAACTATCCAGATGTGGTCTGTAGATTGGCTCCTGTCGCTTGCGGTCAAAGAGGATCACTTTGCCACTCTGTTTCCTTTCAATACGGGAGTTAAAAAGTTTGAGAATATTCTTTGGTGCAACTCCCTCGTACTGGCGGAAGATCACCTGAGTGGCAGAGTTTCGCTCATCTGAAGATATTGTATCTTCATGAAGTGAGTCGGCAAGACTTTTGGGATAAGGTTCTATGTAATAAACCTCTCGGATGCCGCTGACTACGATATGTCTGGCGCAATTGTGGCAGGGGTATGTTGTCGTGTATAGAATGCTATCGAGTATAGATTTGCCACCGTTCCGCGCAACGCTTATGATTGCCTCCATTTCGGCATGGATGGATCTGCTGTATTCAATGATGGACGATAGTTCGGTTTCTTTCAGAGCTTTTCTTATTGGGGTGATATCGGTTCCCTTCTTGATAACTCTTTTATCCAATAATTTTGCAATGATATTATCGATCAGATTAGCTTTTCGTTCGTCATTATGACACAGGCCTTGCTTCCATTTGAAGCAGCGTGCATCCAAAAAATCCTTTTCCTTTAGTGGCTCCTCATACAATCCCCCGCCAAATTTTGGAACATCATTCCATCCGACTGCTAGCAAATCGCCAGATTTGCTGACAATTGCTGCGCCAACTTGACGAGACATGCACCCAGACTTAGCTGCAACAGATGCTGCTTTGAACATAGCTGCTTCGTGTCTGTTTGGTGTGTGAATTGTACCGTGAAAAATGATATCTAGGAATCGAAGAACTGTATCTTCGAGAGGCTTCTCGGTATCATGTTCGTTTCGGATGAAATAATCCGACTCAGAGAATATTTTTCTAACTTTCTGCCCTTCTTCTAAATTTTCTCCTTGGTCGCGCTCCATTATTTTTTCCGCTTCTGATTTGGACATTGTTTTCGTGAGGCGCTTCAAGCGAACAAACTCCGGAGCAAACACACCAACACACCAAAACATCTCTCCATAAACCTCTTGGAATAACCTTAGCTCAGCCGGGTGTTTGATAGAGTCGACCAAGTATGCACGCCGAATCGGAACCGGGACTGACGTATCCCCGGAAGGGGTGGAGACTTTTCTAAAGCCATTGTTTGTTTTTCTTTGTACGGCTATCTCATCAATTACTAACTTGGCTAGAATGTCACTGCTAAAACGTGCACGCAAAGTATTGCCGGTGGATTGCAAATGCTCAATTCGCTTCGCCCCCTTCATGTCATGAGAGGCGCTCATGCTTACTCTGCTGGACCATTTGTTGATTAAAGAACTCACACGAATTGGTTCAGGAACTTCGTATCCGAACTCCTTTTCTAAAATGCGTCTAAAGGCATTTACTGTAGTCGTAACGCCTGATGCTACGGGGCCAATGAAGCCAATCACCAATTCTGGCGTCCTACGTTCAAATACTGAGTCTGCCTGCTCTGATGAGGTCTCGGCAGTTTCAACCTTGCCAATTACAGCTTGGAGCAGGGACATAATCCACCATGGATGGTCTAGTTTTCTAAGATGATGTACCGCTAATGGAATAATGTCAAATCTTTGTGTTGCAACAAATGCAGTTTACAGATGTAGATCGCGTCGGTCTTGCCGGCTATCGCACCTCGCCTAACCGGCTCCTGACATCTCGCTCTATGAAACAGGAAAAAAAACCGATATCCTTCCCTCCTTCCCCATCCGGAAGGAGCCCCGTCCCATGTCCGACTTCACCTACTTCATGAAGCTCCCCGAGCCCGGCAGCCGGGTTAAGAGCCTGTTGCTGCCCTGGGGGCCGGAGGGGCCGCCGCCGGCGGACCAGTTGCCGGCGCAGCGGCCGAAGGACTATCATCCTCTCGCGGCCTGGCCGCCCATCCCCTACACCGACTGGGCCAAGCGGCGGCATGCGGCCAGCTTTCACCGGCCCAACGACATGGCCAACCGCTTCTTCCTGCTGATGCACCCGGAAGTGGCGCATGAGGTGCAGGCGCGGAACGAGGTGACCGGGGGGCCGGAGTCGGTGGCCCATGCCAATGCGGGGTATGATTGGGTGGTGCCCTATGACGGCAACCATGACAACACCCTGCCGCCCGGCTTCTCCGGCTGCCACCTGGTGGTCAAGGATTACGTGGTGGAGTTCACGCCGGGCAACCCGGCCTTCGACTACACCGACCTGGTCCCGTCGCCCTCCATCGACATGCCCGGCCTGGTCTGGAAGGGCATGGGCCGCCGCCCGCTGGCGCCGTTCCACCGCTGGTTCCGCCCCGGCATCCTGGAGGAGTTCGTGGAGAGCTGGCCCGTGGACCGGGACATGCGCCCCGTGGACCCCGGCCCCTTCACCAAGGACTGCGCGGAAGCCGCCGCGGCCGGCATCTTCTTCACGCCGGAAGCCCTGGCCGCCGTCTCCGACCCCTCCGTCCCGCCCTATCCCGAGCCCGAGCCGCCGCGCCTGATCCGCGACCGGCGCAAGCGCTACGACTGGACCCGCGCCGCCCAACTGCTTGGGGAGGGGCACAGCGTCAGCGCCGTGGCGCTGGAGATTGGCTGTGCCCGGCAATCCCTCTGGCGCGCCATCAAGGTGTCCCCCCAGCTCCGCGCCATGGTGGAGGAGGAGCGAATGAAGCGCGCCAGCGAGTTCGCGGCCCGCCTGGACGGGGCCCGCATGGTGGTGCTGGAAAGCATGCTCCAGGCCGCCTGCCTGGACCGCAGCCCCCATGTGCTGGTGGCGCTGGCCCGCATGATGCGCCTGGACGACGGCGCCAACTACGTGAAGCTGGCCGAGGGCCTGGACCAGATCCGCGACCAGCTCCGCCGCCGCGACGCCCTTAAGGAGACAAAGGTGACACGAAGCCAACCCGGTAACCTTAGTCACCTTAAGCCCGAAAACCCAATGATCCCAACGCCCTGAAATGTGACACGCGTCACCTTAAGCGTCACCTTTGGTCACCTTAAGGTCTCATCAGGTCACCCATTTCCCTCTCCCTGGGGAGAGGGTGCCGCCGAAGGCGGCGGGTGAGGGGGGTGGGCATGGAGATCAACCCCATCCGTGCCCATCCGGCCAGCATCCGTGTCCATCCGTGTCCCAACCCTTCCGCCCCGCTCCCCCGGCCTTCTCATCGGCTCCCGCTTGGGTTTTCTGTTTCCCCCGCCTTCGCGGGGGAAACAGGAGGGCTCCTGGAAGCCGGACAACTCCCCCGCCCGTCATCCCCTCTTCCCCCCTTGCCCGAAACGCCCAACCGGCCCACCCTGTCCTTCCCTCAAACAAGCGTTCGAACCCGCCATGACCGCCTTCGACTTCCGCACCGTCGGCACCCTCCTCACCGGCCCGGGCTCGGTCCAGCGGCTGCCGGAGCTGTGCCGGGAACTGGGCATCAGCAGGTTGTTCCTGGTCACCGACCCCGGCGTGGCCCGGGCGGGGCTGCCTTCGGGCGCGGTGGATGCCTGCAAGTCGGCGGGGATCACCGTCTCCACCTTCGCCGATGTCCAGGCCGACCCGCCGGAATCGGTGATCCGCACGGCGGTGGCCCAGGGGCGCGGGTTCGGGGCGGACGGGGTGGTGGGCTTCGGCGGCGGCAGCGCCATGGACGTGGCGAAGCTGGTGGCCTTCCTGCTGGGGGACACGGGCCAGGCCTTGGGTGACATCTACGGCGTCGGCGCCTGCCGCGGCTCACGCCTGCCCCTCATCCAGGTGCCCACCACCGCCGGCACGGGGTCCGAGGTCACCCCCATCTCCATCGTCACGACGGGAGAGGCGGAAAAGAAGGGCGTCGTCTCCCCCCAGCTCCTGGCCGACGCGGTGCTGCTGGACGCGGACCTGACCCTGGGCCTGCCGCCGGCCGTGACGGCGGCCACCGGCATCGACGCCATGGTCCACGCCATCGAGGCCTATACCAGCCGCCACAAGAAGAACCCCCTGTCCGACCTGCTGGCGCGGGAGGCCTTGCGCCTCCTCGGCGGGGCCATCCGCCGGGCCGTGTCCGACGGGCGGGACCGGGCGGCGCGGCAGGACATGCTGCTGGGCGCCATGCTGGCCGGCCAGGCCTTCGCCAACGCCCCCGTGGCCGCGGTCCACGCGCTCGCTTATCCCCTGGGCGGCCATTTCCACCTGCCCCACGGCCTGACCAACGCCCTGGTCCTGCCCCACGTCATCCGCTTCAACAGCGCGGAGCCCGCGGCAGCCGCCGCCTATGCCGAGCTGTCCGCCATCCTCTTCCCCGGCCGGGACGGCACCGGCCGCTTCGCCGACGACCTGGCCAGCCTGTCCCGCGACCTGGGCCTGCCCCCCACCCTGCGGGAGGTGGGCGTGGGCGCCGACAGCCTCGACCTGCTCGCCACGGACGCCATGAAACAGACCCGTCTCCTGGTCAACAACCCCCGCGAGGTCACCCTGGAAGACGCCCGCCGCATCTATGGGGAGGCGCTGTAACCCGCACAAACCCTCGCCATCGGCAATTCATCGGCAATTCATCGGCCCCCCGCCATGGCACCGGCCCGGCCGCCGCGGGACCCTCGGACCAACAAACAAGGACGGGGGGCAGACATGAACGCCATGAACCGCAAGCGCCAACGCTCCACCCCGCTGGAGGTGCTGGAGCTGTTCCGGGAATGGGACCCGGATGTCTCGCTGAAGGCCGCCTGTGCCTTCTTGTATGTGGCGGAGAATGAGGGCATCAGCATCTCCGAGCTGGCCTTCCTCCTGCGCACCAGCCTTTCCACCGCCACCCGGGTGGTGGCGGCCCTCGGGGGGCCGGGCAGCGGCCTGGTGGAGGTCCGGCCCTGGCCCAGCGACGGCCGGGTCCGCACGGTCCACCTCTCCCCCTTCGGCCGGCAGATGCGGGACCGGCTGAACGGCTCGGTCCAGGACGCCCGCCCGGTGGAGCCGCCCTCCCTCCCCATGCTCCCCCCCGGCATCGCCGGCCCCGCCGCCTCCCTGCGGGCCTGGTACTAGGCCGGGGGGGAGGTGGGGCAGGGGCCGGTCTGCCCAAGTGGCCCGGTACCACCGGCGGCCGGCCTTGCATCCTTATTGGGCAAAGGGGCATCCTCCCAGGCCCATGACCGGGGGTCTCCCCCGGGCGCGATGACCGGAAACCCGCCATGGCCCTGGAAATGGTCGCGCTGGCCCGCGAGCCGGACTTCCGGCTGGGCCGGTGCGTCGTCTCCCCCTCCGCCGGCCTCCTGACCGCCCCTGGCGGCGGCCAGGCGCGGCTGGAGCCGCGGGTCATGCAGGTGCTGGTGGCCCTGGCCCGCCGCGCCGGCCACCCCGTCTCCCGCGATGATCTGCTGCACGCCTGCTGGGGCAACGTGGTGGTGGGCGACGACGCCCTGAACCGCTGCATCCAGCGCCTCCGCGCCGCCTTCCGCGACCTGGCCGAGCCCGGCATCCAGATCGAGACCCTGCCCCGCCTCGGCTACCGCCTTCGCCTGCCCGACGGCCTCTCGGTCGAGCCCCTCCAGCCCCCACCGCCCGCCGCTGCCCCGCCCGGGCCCGCCCCGTCCCCCTCGCCGCCACCCCAGTCCCGCCGCCCCTGGCTGCCCCTGGCCCTGGCGGGGGCGGCGGCGGTGTTGGGCGGGTTGGTGGTACTGGCGGCCATGCTGCTCTGGGGCGACCCCGGCCCGGGTTGGGAGGTGCGCCGCGTCACCCCTGCCACCGCCCTGCCGGGGCGGGAGACCTGGCCCGCCTTGTCCCCCGACGGCGGCCAGCTCGCCTTCGCCGCCCGCCTCGCCGACCCGGGCAACGCCGACCTCTACCTGCAGAGCGTCGCCGGCGGCAGCCCCGTCCGCCTGACCGACGACCCGGGCATCGACTCGGCCCCCGCCTGGTCTCCCGACGGCAGCCGCATCGCCTTCTCCCGCAGCGCCGACGGCCAGCCCTGCCGCATCCTGGTGATGACCGTCCCCGCCGGCCAGCCGCAGCAGGTGGGCCAGTGCCGTGACGCCCCCTGGACCCAGCCCGCCTGGACCCCCGACGGCAAGTCCATCATCTTCCCGGACCGCCCCGGCATCGTGGCGCCATTCCAGCTCTACCGCCTGGCCCTGGATGACGGCCGCGTCACGCCCCTGACAAGGGCGCTGGCCCGCACCTGGGGCCATGACCGGCCCACCGTCTCCCCCGACGGTCGCCGGGTCGCCTTCGTGGACACCCCCGCCTGGTCGGTGCAGGACGTGCAGGTGCTGGACCTGCTGGACGGCACGGTGCGCCGCGTCACCAACGAGGGCGGGGAGATCGGCGGCCTCGCCTGGCTGCGCGATGGCTCCCTGGTCTTCAGCTCCGCCCGGCAGGGCGACCGCGGCCTCTGGACCCTGGCGCCGGGGGCGGAGGTGCCGCGCCGGCTGCTGGCCGGGGTGCAGGACCTGCGCCGCCTGTCCAGCGCCCGCCATGCGGACCGGCTGGCGGTGGAGTCCTGGACCTTCCACGCCAACCTGTCCGAGATCACCCTGGACCCAGGCGGCTCCCCCGTGGCGGACACGTCCGGCAAGCGCCTGACCTTCGCTACCGCCGCCGACCACGACCCCGACCTCGCCCCCGACGGCAGCCTGGCCTTCATCTCCACCCGCTCCGGCACGCCGGAAATTTGGGTGAAGCCGACGGCGGGGGAGCCGCGGAAGCTCACGGAGCTGGGCGGCACCTCCATCAGCAGCGTGCGCTGGTCGCCGGACGGCACGCGGCTGGCCTTCGCCGCGGCGCGGGCTGGCAACTATGACGTCTTCACGGTGGGGGCCGACGGCAGTGGCCTGAAGCGCTGGACGGAGGAGATGGAGGAGGATCTGTCCCCCGTCTGGGCAGCGGATGGGCAGTCCCTCTACTTCACCTCGCGCCGTACCGGGTTCTGGCGGCTGTGGAGCCTGGACCTCTCCTCCGGCGAGGCGCTGCCCCTGACCGGCGACGGCCCCATGACGGTCCGGGCCAGCCCGGACGGCCAAGCCATCTATTATGCCAAGGAGGGGGAAAGCGGGATCTGGCGCCGGTCCCTGGACGGGTCGGAGGATGAGGTGCTGGTGATCCCCGACTTCGCCTACCAGGACTGGCCCAACTGGACCATCGCCGACGGGATGCTCTGGTACGTGCTGCGCGGCCGGCCCGGGGGCGCGGTGCTGGTGCGGGCGGGGCTGGACGGGCAGGGGGCGCAGGCGGTGGCGACCCTGTCCCGCTTCTATGCCATGTCCGGCCTGGCGGTGCGGCCGGATGGCCGGTCGGTCATCCTGTCCAGCATGGTGATCGACGAGGCGGACATCCACCTCGTCGATCTCGCCCGGCACGACTAGGCGAACTTTCGAATTCGAAACCCGCCCTACCTTCCAGGCGTCCAGCGGTAGAGCAGCAGGGCGTTGCTGACGACGCTGACGCTGGAGAAGGCCATGGCCGCCCCGGCGACCATCGGGCTCAGCAGGCCCAAGGCGGCCAGTGGGATTCCCAGGACGTTGTAGGCGAAGGCCCAGAACAGGTTCTGGCGGATCTTGGCGTAAGTCCGCCGCGCCAGGTCCAGCGCGTCCCCCACCAGCGCCGGGTCGCCCCGCATCAGGGTGATGCCCGCGGCCTGCATGGCCACGTCGGTGCCGCTGCCCATGGCCAACCCCAAATCGGCCGCGGCCAGGGCCGGGGCGTCGTTCACCCCGTCGCCCACCATGGCCACCTTGGCGCCCTTGGCCTTCAGGGCGGCGACGGCGGCGGCCTTGTCCTCCGGCAGCACCTCGGCCACCACCTCCGTGATGCCCAGGGTCCGGGCGGCGGCATGGGCGCTGCCCACATTGTCGCCGGTCAGCAGGACGGTACGGAGGCCCCGCGCCGCCAGCCGCCGGACAGCCTCCACCGCCCCGACCTTCACCGGGTCGCCGAAAGCCAACAGGCCCAGCAAGGTGCCGGTCCCGGCATCGGCCAGGTAGGAGACGGTACGCCCCTCGGACGCCAGCCGTTCCGCCGCCGCGGCCAGGGGCGTCAGGTCCAAGCCCAGCTCCGCCACCAGCCGGCCGCTGCCCAGGCGCAGGTCGCGGCCCTCCACGGTCGCGGCGACGCCCCGGCCGGGCAGGGCGCGCAGGCCCGCCGCCTTGGGGATGTGAAGGCCCTTGTCAGCGGCGGCGGCGAGGACGGCCCTGGCCAGGGGATGCTCGCTGCCGGACTGGACGGCGGCAGACAGGCGCAACAGCTCGTCCGCGGGGATGCCCACCGGTTCCGCTGCAACCAGGGTGGGGCGCCCCTCCGTCAGGGTGCCGGTCTTGTCGAAGACGACGGTGTCCACCCCCGTCGCCCGCTCCAGCGACTCCGCGTCCTTCACCAGGATGCCGGCCCGGGCGGCGACGCCGGTGCCGGCCATGATGGCGGTGGGTGTGGCGAGGCCCAGGGCGCAGGGGCAGGCGATGACCAGGACGGAGACGGCGTTGACGATGGCCTGCTCCATGCCGGCGCCCACCAGAAGCCAGACCGCCAAAGTCAGCAAAGCGATGGCCAGCACCACGGGCACGAAAACGGCGCTGACCTTGTCCACCAGCTTCTGGATGGGGGCCTTGGCGGCCTGGGCGTCCTCCACCAGCCGGATAATGCGGGACAGGACGGTTTCGGTCCCGACCGCGGTCGTGCGGACCAGCAGGCGGCCCTCCCCGTTGATGGCGCCGCCGGCCACCTTGGCACCGGGGTGCTTGGGCACGGGCAGGCTCTCCCCGGTCAGCAGGCTCTCATCCGCGTGGCTGTCGCCCTCCGCCACCTGCCCGTCCACCGGGATGCGCTCGCCTGGGCGGACGACCACCAGGTCGCCCACGCGGATGGCGGCCACGGGCACCTCCACCTCCTCTCCCTTCCGCAAACGCCGGGCGGTGGCGGGGCGGAGGGCGGAGAGGGCGCGGATGGCGGAGGTGGCCTGCCGCTTGGCCCGACCTTCCAGATACTTGCCCAGGAGGACCAGGGTGATGACGACGCTGGACGCCTCGAAATACAGATGCGGCATGTGCCCGGGATGGGCAGTCAGCAACAGCCAGAGGGACAGGGCATAGGCGGCCGAGGTGCCCAGGGCCACCAGCAGGTCCATGTTGCCGGACAGCGCCTTGGCTGCCTTCCAGCCGGCCCGGTAGAAGCGGGCGCCCAGCCAGAACTGCACCGGGGTGGCGAGCACAAGCTGCAGCCAGCCCGGCACCACCAAGTCCACCCCCGCCAAGGCCAGCAGCATCGGCGCGGCCAGGGGCAGGGTCAGCAGGGCGGCGATGAGGACGTGCAGGCGCTCCCGCCCGGATGTGTCGGGCGGCGGGGGGGCGACCTCATCCGCTGCGACGGGGTGGGCTGGATAGCCGGCGCGGGTGACGGCGTCCGCCAGTTCCTGGGCGGTGGGGCCGCTGGACTGCACCCGGGCCATCTCCGTCGCCAGGTTCACGCTGGCGCTGACCACGCCCGGCAGGCGGGCCAGGGCCTTCTCCACGCGGGTGCTGCAACTGGCGCAGGTCATGCCCTGGATGGACAAATCGACCTGGGTGACGGGGGCCGTGGCGGTCGTGCTCATGACAGGAAACCCAAACGGTTCGTTCAGACCCTCGGATAGGTGGGGCTTCCAGTCACTGGAAGGTCAAGGGGTGATCTTGGCCGTCCCGGGCCCTGGCGCAAATGACCTGGGTCAGGTAGGACGGGGACCCGATCCCAGACCCGCGGCCCCGACCCGATGCCTTACCTGCCCGAGGAGATCCGTGCCCGCGTGCTGGTGGAGGCTGCGGACCTGTTGGTCTTCGACAAGCCCCACGGCCTGCCTGTCCATTTCGGCACCAAGACGACGGATGACCTGGACCGCTACCTGCCCCTGATCGCCATGGGCCGGGAAGAGCCGCCGCGGCTTGCCCACCGGCTGGACAAGGACACGGCCGGCTGCCTGGTGCTGGCCCGCGACGCGGCAGCCGCCGCGCGGATGGGCCGGCTGTTCCTGTCGGGCCAGGTGCGGAAGACCTATTGGGCTGTCGTGTTGGGCCGCCCGAAGGCGGAGGCTGGGCAGATCGACCTGCCGCTGATGAAGGTGCACATCCCCGGCTGTTCCAAGGTCGTGGTGGACCCGGCAGGCAAGCCGGCCCTGACCGACTGGCGCCTGTTGGGCACGGACGGGCGCCTGTCCTTGCTGGAGCTGAACCCGCGCACCGGGCGGATGCACCAGTTGCGCGCGCACTTGGCCGTCACGGCCATGCCCATCCTGGGCGACCCGATCTATGGGGCGGAGATACCGCCGGCCCAGCCCCTGCACCTGCTGTCCCGCGCCGTACGCATCCCCTGGGCGGAGGCGCAGGGCGGCTGGGTGGAAGCCACGGCCGAACCGCCGCCGCACATGGCGGCGACGATCCGGGGCATGTTTGGCTAGGGTCCGCGGACAGCCATATCCGGGGTTCGCGTGACGGGGTTGTCCGCCTCCGGCCGCCAATGAGGATCAGCCGAACTGAAAGGGCTTGTCTGCTTGCTCCAGCAAGCATTACCTTCCACACCCAATCCAGAGAATGCAACAATCGTTGTGAAGCAAGACTTTTCCCGAAACCGGGCGCCGGATGACCTGGCTTGGCCAGGGTTAAGTGCCTTGCCCACTGCTCTGAATACTTATTTAAACGCAGACCCGCCATCAGCCAACGGGCTTTTTTTATAACTTCCAGCCCCGCATGACCCGCGGGGCTTTTCTCGCGCCAAGGAGCCGCAATGTCGCGCTTGTTCTCCCCCTTCGTCGCCACCTTCGATGCCAGCGGCCTCCCCCGTGATGGGGCAAAGCTATACACCTACGAGGCCGGCACCAGCACGCCCAAGCCCACCTACTCCGACCCTGCCATGACGACCCCGCACGCGAATCCCGTGGTTGCCGACAGCGCCGGTCTGTTCCCGGCCATCTTCGGCGCCGGGGCTTACAAGGTTGTCCTGCGCGACAAGGCCGACAATCTAGTGCAGTCGATCGACGGCCTGGAATTCCCCGCCGGTGACAGCTTCACGCAGGGAGGCACCGGTTCGGTGCCCGTGCAGTTGGCGGACGCGATCCGCCAGTACGTCACGCCGGCCCGCTTCGGTGCCACGCCGGGTGGCGTGGTGGACAGCACGACGGCCATGCGGGACTGGCTGGCCTATGTGCAAGCCAACCCGGTGGCGGGCTTCATCGATGCAGTTTACCGCGTCACGGATGAACTCCAGATCACCGTGCCAGGCACCAAGATTTTTGGATGCGGCCTGAAATCGGGCATCTATCTGCATGCCAGCAACAAGGCGGCACTGCGGGTGGCCACGTCCCGGTGCGTGGTGCACGACATCAAGCTGACGTCCGACCTGTCTCAGTTCAGTGGCAACACCGGCTTGCGCTTGGCCCCCGTCAACGAAAGCGCCGGCTTCTCGGAGATCAACGACAACAACATCCGCGTCTACGTGAATGGCTTCGAGAACGGGATCGTGCTGCGGCCCGGCCCTCGGGCCGGCGCCTTGGACAGCCAGCTGTACTATAACCACATCGCTGGTGAGGTGAAGGATTGCCGGCGTGGGGTGTGGCTGGCGGGCAATGCGTCGCCGGGCTCTGGTTCTGGTAGCAACCGCAATTGGTTCAGGCTGCACATCTGGGGCCCGACGTACGGAAATACCGGCTTCCAACTGGACGACGGCGAGGGCAACTTCCTGGATAACCGGTACGAGCAAATTCAAAACCATACGGGCCCGAACGCCACTCCGACGGCCCTGAAAATCCTCAACGTGGGCAGTTCGTCCGGCATCGTGAACGACGCCAACTATGTCGTCGGCGAGTGGGAAGCCTGCACCCGCGACGTGGAAAACCACAACGCCAGCACCGTGTTCGCGAAGGTGCCCGGAATGGTCTGGTCCCGCGTCAGCGGCACCGCGCCCTATGGCGGCCTGACCAACCGCGTGCAGTCGTCCTTCCCGAGCGAGATCCCCGACATCACCCCGTCCACCCTGTACCAGGCCAATTCCCAGGTGACGGACCCGGACCAGGGCCTGCCCTTTGAGGACCTGGTGATGCACGTCACCGCGCCACGGGGCTTGTCGGCGCTGGTCGGCCGGTTCGGGCGGCAGGAGGTGGCGCGGCCCTCGGGCGGCAGCTCAACCCATGCCTTCCCTGGTATGCGCTACAAGGAGCTGCGGGTCTATCTGGTGACGCGCGGGGCATATACCGCGTCCGGCACGGCCTATCTGGTCCGGTGCAGCATCTTCCTTGAGACAGGCATCGGCACCTTGGTTGAGCTGCCGCGCTTGGCCGACAATGGCGGCGGCTCCGGCCTATCCTGGATGACCGATGCCTTGACCCGAACGGACAGCCAAACCCTGCAGGTGACGGTCAACATAGCCACCGGGGGTGCGGCGACGACCAACTTCGCTTCCGTCCTGCGCCTTGCCTGACCGGACGGCCCCGTCGGTCCTCCTGGGCTGACGGGGCCGGCAGCCTTGTGCTGGCCCAGTATGTCGCGGCTGCCAGCGCAGCTGGGCACGGACGTGCGCCTGTCGTGGGTGACGCTGAAACCGCGGACAGGCCAATGCACCAGCTGCGCCCGGACCTGTCCGCGTCGGCCATGCCCATCCTGGGCGATCCGGTCCATGAGGTTTATTTCTTGAAGCCACGGCCGAACCGCCGCCGCACATGGCGACGACGATCCGGCGCCTGGTCGGTTAGTCGCCCGTCCCGTGCTGGGCGTGGCCGGATTGGCCGTGGCAGGACGCCTCCACCACCTTGGCCTTGTCGCCCGGCTTGCCGCCGGCGTCGGCCTTGCGGTCCGGGGTCTGGCCCTTGATGCGGCTCTCGAACTGGTCGGCGCGGACCTTGTCTGGCGAGGCGTCGCCCAGATTACTGGGATGGGCGCGGTTGTCCGTTGTCATGGCGGAACCTCCCGTTAGTGGATAAGGGGACAACAGCCCCTGCCCACGGGGATCACGCCAAGCAGGCATCCCGATGATGCCATGCCGATGTTGCGAAGATCAGAGCAGATCGGCAACGAAAGGGAAACTCTACGTCAATGGAAAATGACGTTCCTTTACGTAAACGGAAATTCCTGGGCCAGGTCTTAAGGCTAAATGGATAGTGGGACAGGGTTGGTTCAACCAACTATGCAGGATATCATGCGAATGTAAGGCGTTGTGTGGCTTTTTTCATGAATTTGCTTTTCACGGCCCATGATGATGTCCTGCATGACCAAGTTCGACAAAGACAAGCCAGGCAATTCGCCGGGTGGCGGCACCGATCCAGCCCTGTTGGAACGGCTCGTGGCGCTGACGCCGGACATCATTTATGTGCATGACGTCGTGGCGGACCGGAACGTCTATGCCAACCCGCGCGCCTGCGAGTTCACGGGCTTGACCCAGGCGGAAATGGCGGCGTTGGGGCCGGGACTGTTGCCGAGCATCATCCATCCTGACGATCTGGCGGAGATGCGGGCGCAGCGGCTGGCGGACGGCCGGCTGTCGGCTTGGCCGGACAGGATGGTGGAGGCCCGGTACCGACTTCGTGCGGCCGACGGGTCCTGGCACTGGATACGCACCAAGGAACGCCCCTTCCAATGGGACGCGGACGGCCACGTCACACAGGTCATGGGCATCATCACCGAGATCGGCGCCCTGGTGGCGGCGGAGCAAGGCCAGGCCCAGCAGGCGGAGGCGCTGGAGAGCGAGCGGGCAGACGCCCTGCACCGTCGCGGCCTGCTGCTGCGGGAGCTTAACCACCGCATCAAGAACAGCCTGCAACTGGTTGTCAGCCTTTTGCGTTTGCAGGCCGGAACCCTGGGCGCGGGTGACACGCGCGTCGCCTTCGACGCGGCCTGCCAGCGCGTCAGCGCCATCGCCGAGATCCACGCCCGGCTCTACATGACGGAGGAGGTGGGGCTTCTGGATTTCGGCGACTATGTCCGCACCCTGGCCCCGCAACTGGCCTCCCTCTCCGGCCGGCCCGAGGTCGTGGTGCTGGTGGAGGAAGCGGCCGGCCGGTTGGACGTGGACCGGGCCGTCCCGATCGGCCTGATCCTGAACGAGCTGCTGTCCAACGCCTTGCGGCACGCCTACCCGGCCGGGACCAGGGGGACCGTGCGGGTGGGCTTCCGGGCGGATGAGGGGGCGGCTTGGCTATGGGTGGCAGATGACGGGCCCGGGCCGGCCCAGCCCTTGCGCCATGGCCTGGGGCTGCGACTGTCCAAGGCGCTGGCGGAGCAGGTGCGGGGGACATTGGTCCCCACCATGGGGAAAGGCCTGCGCTGGGACCTGAAGGTGCCGCTGGGCTGAGAGTGCGCGTGCCCCCAAAAGAGAAAGGGCCGCGGCACCGGGATGCCGCGGCCCTTTCCAGTCCTTGATGACTTATTGGGTGGTCAGGTTCATCGGCACGGTGATGCGGCCGTTGCCCATCTGCACCAGGGTGAAAGGCACCCGGACCAGGGCGACGCTGTCGTCGCTGGACTGGTCCACCCGGACCAGCAGGGCGGAGATGCCGCCGGTGCTGCCAGAGACCAGCAGGTCCTCCACCCGGCCCAGCGGCTCGCCCCGGCTGCCATAGACCTCACGGCCCATGACGGTGCGCAGGGTGACCGGCTCGGCCTCCGCCGTCACCGGGGCGGTGTCCGCCGCGGCAGGAGCTGGGAGGGCCGCCTGTTGCTCCGCCGGGGTCAGGGCGGAGTGCTGCTCGGGCGCCGGTACCGGCGTGGCCGGCGCCACGGGGGCAGCCGTGCCCTCGGCCGGCAGGGTGGCCGCAGGGGGGATGTTGGCGAGGGGCTCCGGCGCGGCCTCGGGACCGGGCTGGGTGCCGAGGGCCAGCGGCGGCTGGGCCTCACCCGGGGTGACCATGGCCGTCTCGGCCGGGGCGGGCTCAGCCGGCAAGGCCGAGGACTGTTCCGTCACCGGCGGCGTGGCCGGGTCGGCGGTTGCCGGCTCAGTCGGGGCCAGCATGGAGGACTGGGGCTCCGCCGCAGGCGGGGCCACGTCGGTGGCGGCAAGCGCGTCACCGGTGGTGGCGCTGGCTGCCGGGGAGGGCGGGGCCACGTCCGGCATGGGCTCCCCACGGCCGGCCAGGGCCACGGTGCTGTCGGCCGGCGGGACGGGCTCGGTGGCCAGGCCACTGGCGGCCGGGCCCTGCTGGTCCACGCCCTGGCGGTCAGCGTCCAGGCTGGCCGTGTCCTGCGGCGCGGAAGCGGTGGGGTCCATGGCCGGTACAGGCGGCGCGGGGGCGGCGGAGGGGTCGGCGTCCGGCGGCTCCACCGGCGGGCCGGCCTCGGCACGCTGCTGCTCCGGCGTGGCCATGGCCTGGGTCACGGGTTCGCCGTCCACGGGGGCGGTGCCCTCGAAGCGGGTGGGCTCGGCATCCCGGGTGGGCGAGGAGTCGAACGGGCGCACGGCGGCGGCGACGTTCTCCTGGGCGTCCGGCGCTTCCTGCTGGAGGGAGGCGCGGGCTACCTCCACCTGGCGCTGGGCGTCGGTCAGCACGGCGGACAGGCGCACAAGGGCTTGGTCCATGGCGGAGCGCGCCCGCTCCAGCCGCATCTCATCCCCGGCGCGCTGGGCGATGCCCAACTCCCGCTGGGCGAGGCGGATGGAGTTGCGGGCCTCGAACAGTTGCGCCGTGGTGGCGCTGGCCGCCAGCTCGGCCCGGCTCGGTTCGGTGCTCGCCTCGGTGGTCGGTGTCGTAACGGGTCCGGCCTCCTCGGCCAGTACGGGCAGCGGCGCGGCCAGCACCATCAAGGCCACCGCCGCCGTCATCAGGCGGGTACGCATCGGGCTCCTCCGCAGGGGCAAACGGGGTGGTACGGGCCTGCCGCCCGCACCACGGCATTGGTCTTCGTTACGCTTCCTCAAACGCCGGCACCGCATCCGCGGCTTGGCTTCCGCGACCACGGGGCCGTGCGGCGGCGGTCGCCTCCGGAGCGGTTTCCCGTCGCCTGGAAACCGCTCTAAGCAACCGGCCCGGCCCCTTGGTGTGACATCCGGCCAGCGGGCGCGGGCCTATCCGCAAGCGCCGCGGCCCGCCAATCGTTCGGGCATGGGGGGCGGTTCCTGCGGCGGGACGGGGATGGCGTCCGGCGGCTCCTCCACAGGTGGCGGGGCGTCCGGGTCTTCCCGGCCGGGGCCGGCAGGTTCGGGCAGGGGCGGCACTGGGTAGGGTCCCGCCAGGATGTCGGTCATCTCGTCCATGGGCCTGCAACAGGGGTGGGGTGAGGCGGTTCCAAGCCGTGTCGTCAACGGGGCGCGGCCTGGCGGATGGACAGCAGGAAACTGACCAAATCCTCCTGCTCCGCCGGGCTGAAGCCGGCTGCCGCGTCGGCCCAGAAGGGGTGGCCCTCGCCGGTCGCGTGGGTGGTCTGGGCGCGGGCGTCGGCCCTGTTCGCGGCTACCACCTTTGCCCGCAGGTCACGGTCCAGCAGGGCCCTAAGGCTGTTGCGCGGATCGGGCGTCACCCCGGCATAGAGGGTGCCGGGCAGGCCGAGCTGCCGGTCGGCATCCGGCCCCACCGCGACGCCGGAGTCATGCAGGTAGGGGGCGGTCCAGGCGAGGCCTACCAGCCCCTTCACCTTGTAGCCACCCTGTGTCCCCCGGTGCGCCCAGCCCAGGGCGAGCTGGTCGAGCTGCTCCGTCGGGATGGGCACGTCGATCACCCGCGGCTCCGCCGGCATGGGGAAGGGGGCGGAGGGGGCGATCATTAGGCTGGGGGCCAGCGCCTTCTCCGTCGCCGCCAGGGCGATGGCGCGGGACGGCTCCGTCCCCACCTCCGCCACCGGCAGGATGCGGTTGTTGGTCAGGGCCGGGCCGGCATGGCAGGCACCGCAGCCGGCCCGGTCGAAAACCCGCGCCCCGCGCTGCACCGCTTGCGGGTCCAGGGGCGGCAGGGGGGCGGTCAGCGTCTCCTGGAAGGCGGACATGGCGTTCACCTTCTCCCACACCGGCAGGCCCGGGGTGCTGAGCAGCAGGCTGTCGGTGGAGACGTAGGTGACTTTGGGGAAGGTGGGCATCCTTGCCGCGCTGACCAGGGCCGGGCTTTCCGGCGTCGGGTCGGCGGCGGCCAGCACGGCCGACGGCGGGGCGCCGCCGGCAGGGTCCCAGCGGAAATCCGGGTTGGCCGCCCCGCGCAGCAGCAGGGCCAGGTACACCTCCGTGTCCAGGCCCAGCACGTCCGGTGCCGCCTGGGCGCTGGTGGTGGCGTCGGCGTTCAGGGCGTGGACGTTGTTGCTGAGCATGCTGGAGCCGCGGAACGGCCCCACCAGGGCGAAGCCGGACCAGCCATAGGGGTGCGCCTCCGCCGTGAAGCTGTCGGGGATGCTGGTCGGGTTGTTCACCTTGTCGATGGTGCTGTCGAAGCTGCCCGGCGGCCAGGCGGCGAACTGCCCGTCCACCAGCGCCTCCAGGGCCGCCGGGTCCGGCAGGGGGACGGGCTGCCCGTCCCGGGCGGTGACGGTGGCGGCATCCGGCCCGGCCAGGGCGGTGGGGTCCTTCACCCCCACATGGGTGAAATAGGCTGACGTGTTGGACGCCAAGGCCAGCATCAGCCCCACGTTCAGGTCTGTGTTGGGCACCCCCTCCACCACCTTGCCGGTGGCCGCGTCCACGGTGCTGTGGCAGGCGGCGCAGGTCAGGCCGGCGCGCAAACGCCCCTTGTCCCAAACCATCTTCACGCCTAGGGGCAGCAGGGAGCCCGCGGGCACGTCCAGGCCGGTGGGGACCACCGTGCCCTTGGCCAGTACCCGGTCGCCCAGCCGCACGTCCCTGGCCAGGGTCAGCTCCAGGTTCGTGGTGGAACCGCCTGCCAGGGAGAGGAGGGACTTGGTCATCGCCCAGGGCGTCATGGCCCCGTCCAGCAGGCCCATCACGTCGGACAGGAAGACCTCGTTGCCGAAGGTCTCCCGGTAGAAGGCGTCGCGGCCCAGTTGCACCAGGGCGGGGGTGACCTGGATGGCCCCGTTCTCCCGCGAGAGGTGGGCGAGGCCGGCGCGGGTGGCCTTGAGCTGGGGCACGTCGGCATGGGGCACCCGCTCCCCCAGCACGTCATAGGCTGTGTCGAACGGCCGGCGCTGGGGGTTCAGCAGCTCCGCCTCCGACGGGAAGGGCGCGTACTCCACCCGGACCAGCAGGGCGGCGGCGGCCAGGGAAATGCCCAGCACGGCCAGGACAAGCAGGGTCTTCCACACACGCATCATCAGTGCCCGCGAAGGCCGGGATCAGCCAGGGCGCAGAACAAGGACCGGGCGGGGACTGTTCCTTGGCCGGCCCTTGTCATGCGGTCGCAATGGGCGGGCGGTAGGGTTGCGGGCAACAAGCGGCCGGTGACGCCGTTGGAGTCGGCTCATGGCGACACGGAAGAGGGGTTCGGGATGTCCAGCGAGGCGGAATGGTGGAAGCGGGGGATCGTCTACCAGGTCTATCCGCGCAGCTTCCAGGACACGGACGGCGACGGGGTTGGGGACCTGCGGGGCATCCGCCAGCGGCTGGACCATGTGGTGTCGCTGGGGGTCGACGCGATCTGGATCAGCCCGATCTTCCCGTCGCCCATGAAGGATTTCGGCTACGACATCGCCGACTATTGCGGGATCGAGCCCCTGTTCGGGACGATGGCCGACTTCGACGCCCTGCTGGCGGCGGCGAAGGAGCGTGGGTTGAAGCTGGTCCTGGACCTGGTGCCCAACCACACCAGCGACCAGCACCCCTGGTTCCTGGAAAGCCGGTCGTCCCGGGACAATCCCAAGCGCGACTGGTACATCTGGCGGGACCCCGCCCCGGATGGCGGCCCGCCCACCAACTGGCTGTCGGAGTTCGGCGGGTCGGGCTGGGAATATGACGAGGCCACGGGCCAGTACTACTACCACGCCTTCCTGGCCAGCCAGCCGGACCTGAACTGGCGCAACCCGGAGGTCCGGGAGGCCATCTATGATTCCATGCGCTTCTGGCTGGACAAGGGGGTGGACGGGTTCCGGGTGGACGTCATGTGGCACCTGGTCAAGGACGACCAGTTCCGGGACAACCCGCCGAACCCCAACCCGCCCGCCGGCGGCAACCCGGCCAACCGCCTGCTGACCACCTATTCCGCCGACCGGCCGGAGGTGCATGAGGTGGTGCGGGAGATGCGTGCCGTGATGGATGCCTATCCGGAGCGGGTCCTGATCGGGGAGATCTGGCTGCCCAGTGAGCGGCTGGTGGCCTATTACGGGGAGGATTTGAAGGGCGCGCACCTGCCCTTCAACTTCCAGCTCATCACCTCGGCCTGGGACGCAAGGCAGATCCGGGATCTGGTGGAGGAGTATGAGCGGGCGCTGCCCAAGGGCGGCTGGCCCAACTGGGTGCTGGGCAACCATGACCGCAGCCGCATCGCCAGCCGGGTGGGGCCGCGGCAGGCCAGGGTGGCAGCCATGCTGCTGCTGACCCTGCGCGGCACGCCGACCCTCTATTACGGGGACGAGCTGGGCATGATGGACGTGCCCATCCCGCCGGACCGGGTTCAGGACCCGTTCGAGAAGAACGTGCCCGGCCTGGGCCTTGGCCGCGACCCCTGCCGCACGCCCATGCAGTGGGATGACAGCCCCAACGCCGGCTTCGCGGCGGAGGGGGTGGAGCCCTGGCTGCCCCTGGCGGAGGACTGGAAGACCAACAATGTGGCGGCGCAAAGCCGGGACCCTGGCAGCGTCCTGTCCCTCTACCGCGACCTGATCGCCCTGCGCCGGGAAGAGCCGGCGTTGAGCCTGGGCGATTACCAGGACGTCACCGCCCTGGGCACCCTGCTGGTCTACAGCCGGACCCATGCCGGCCGGACCATCCTGGTGGTCCTGAACCTGGGCGCGGAGCGGCATGAGGTGGCCCTGCCCGACGGCGGCGGCGACGTGCTGCTGTCCACCGGCGGCCACGCGCGGGGGGAGCGCCTGTCTGGCACCCTGTCCTTGGGTGAGGCGGAAGGGGTGCTCATCGCCTTAGGCTGAACCTGCCCCGTGACCTTCCCGGCCGGGTTACCCCGTCCGAATGTTTTCACAGCCGCCCATCGTTCGGCCGTGGCACCTGTCTGCCGTGGGCATCGGTAGCACGGGGGCAGTGATGGACCAGGGGGCAGTGCGGGCGGCGGGCAGGATGGTGGCCCATTTCCGCGCGTTGGACGCGGAGATCGGCGCGGTGGCGATGGCCATCCTGCTGGTGGTGGCGGAAGCGGGTGAGATCGGGATGAAGGACATCGCCCAGCGGGTCGGGGTGGTGAAATCCTCCGTCAGCCGCACGGTGGCGCTTATGTCCCGCACGGGGCACAAGGGCGCCAACGGGCATGACCTGCTGGCCTGGCGGGAAGACCCCGCCGACCGGCGAAACAAGCGCGTCTTCCTGACCCGCAAGGGCCAGGACTTCATGCGCCAGCTCACCGGCCTTCTGGTTGTGGACACGGCGGAGGCCGGCGCGGCCGAGACGATGCCGGCGCCGATCCTGGCGGTGGCCGCCGTGCCGTTGAACGGGCACGCCAGCCACTGATACCAAGCGCATGAGTTTTTGACTCATGCGCTTGGAGGCCGGCGACCGCCGACCCGCGGGCCCATGCCCGCGTGAGCCAAGCCGCCGGAGGGCGGCGCCCGGCGCCTGAGGGGCCGTTGATCGGTCACGATCAACGGCGGCTGGTATGAGTCCCCACCGCCCCGTCACATGGGGATGACGCCCGGCGGGGCGCCGGGGGGCAGGCCGGGCGGGTCCTTGGGAATGCCGACACCGGGAAGGTCGTTCCCCGGCAGGTCCCGGGGGCCCGGGATGTCGGTCATGGGGATGTCGGTGACGGGAAGGTCCTCGTTCGGCGCGGGACGGCCGTCCCCGGGCAGGGGCTGCGGACGCGGCATGGTGCTCTCCCCTCGGTGTCGTGTCGTCGGCTAGAGCCGGGCGACGCGCAGGTCCCGGAACTGCACCCGGGACCCGTCATGGTGGGCCTGGAGGGCAACGTGCCCCTCCCGCCGCCGGTTCCCACCGGTGAGGTGGCAGACAGGCCGGCCGTTCAGCACCACGCCGATGTCGCCGCCCCGGGCCTTGACCTCGAACCGGTTCCAGTCGCCGGTGGGGCGGAAGGCGCTTTCCGTCACGGGGACCAGGGAATAGACGGCACCGGTCAGGTGCAACGGGCTGCCCAGGCTGCCGTCCGGGGCCACGCCACGGTCGTCGATCTGGATTTCATAGCCCTGCTCAATGGCAGGCTTGTCGCTGTCGGCCAGGGGCGGGCTGCGCAGGAATATGCCGGAATTGTCATGGTCGCCCTGGCAACGCCACTCCGCCACCAGCACGAAGTCCGCGAAGACCGCGTCCGCGAACCAGAACAGGCCGGGCCCGCCCCGGCTTTCGACCGTGCCCGGCCCCACCTCAAGGAAGCCGCCGGCGCCTGCCATGCGCCAGCCCGGCAGGCCGGGGGTGAGGAGGGGGAGGAAGTCCTTGTCCGTCGGCATGGCCGGCTTAACAGGCTCAGGGGGCCAGAATTCCGGCGTAGCTGGGAATTATGCCTCCCCCGCGCAGGCGGGGGTCCACTGTTTTTCAGCTACGGCTGGCGGCGGGCAACGGCTCAAAAACCGTGGACCCCCGCCTGCGCGGGGGAAGCTGCGCTCCAGGCCCTAGCTCGGTCCAAAGACCGGCTGTACTCACTTCCCGGCCGGCGCGTCGTAGTCCGGGATGTCCGGCAGGTCGGCGGAGGGGGGCGGCAGGACGCCGTCGCGGACCCAATTGTCCCGCCGCTGGCGATAGAGGGAGCGCATGGCAGCGTAGTAGTCGAAGCTGTTGCGCTTCAGGTCGTCCATCACCTCGATGTAGCCGGCACGGGTGTCCGCCACGTTCAGGCCAGCCCGGGTGTAGTTGAACCACTGGGCATCGTTGTTGCTGGCGAGGTTGGAGACGGGGTCGCCGTAGAACTCCGCCCCGAATCCTACGGCGTCGCGCAGGGAGGACGGGCCCAGTAGCGGCAGCACCAGATACGGTCCCTCTGGCACGCCCCAGACCGCCAATGTCTGGTCGAAGCTTTCATACTCATAGGGCATGCCGTGTTCCCCGGCCACGTCGATCAGACCGCCCAGGCCCACGGTGGTGTTGATGGCGAAACGCTTCACCACGTTGCCGGCCCCCTCCCAGTCGCCCTGCAGTGTCTGGTTGGCGAGGTCCAGCGGCGAGCGCAGGTTCTGCAGCACGTTGCGCACGCCGCGCTTGGCGGGGTCGGGCAACACGGCCTTGTAGATCTCCGCCACGGGGCGGAGGATGACCACGTCCAGCCCCTCATTCAGCCAGAAGATGGCGCGGTTCACCGGCTCCAGCGGGTCGTTGACGTCTTCCGCCGGTTGCGATGCCTCCTGGGCCCCGGCCGGCAAGGCGAAGGTGGCCGCCCCCAGAAACAGGACGGCAAGTAGGGCGGGGAGGCGACGGGGAAGCAAGCTCACGGGGAATGGTCCTGGAAGGTGGCGGCTGCCACCAGGGCGGGCATACCGATATCACCAAAAAAGATGCGACAAAGTGATGGTCGCCACATCATGCGATCTGCGCAGGGCGGTTCATCCTGCACTGCAACACTTCACCGGCTACCTGTCAGCGCATGTCCATAGGCGGGTGGCAGCGATGCTGCTAGATGCAATCCCATGAGTCCTATCCTTCCGAGTGATCCCCCTCCACCCCCCGCAAGGGCCGGCTGGTTCGGAGACGGCCGTTTGCGGCGGCTGTTCGCCAATGCCGGTATCCTGTTGGGCGGCAAGGGTTTCAACGCCGTCTTCAGCCTGGGCGCCATGGCCGTGGCCGCCCGCGCCCTCGGCGTGGAGCAGTTCGGCATCCTGGTGCTGATCCATACCTTCACCCAGGCCATCGGGGAGATCGCCAAATTCCAGTCCTGGCAGGCGGTGCTGCGCTACGGCACCCCGGCCCTGGTGGATGGCCGGGTCGGCGACCTGCAACGGCTTATCCGTTTCACCGTGCTGCTGGACGCAAGTGCGGCCGTGGCCGGCATGGTGTTCTCTGTGGCGCTGGCCTGGGTGCTGGGGCCGCGGTTCGGCTGGCCGGCGGAGCTGCTGCCGGCCGCGGCGCTTTATGTCACCTCCGTGCTGTTCATGGTCACGGCCACGCCCACCGGGGTGCTGCGCCTGGTGGACCGTTTCGGCGTGCTGTCGGTCCAGGGCACCCTGGGCAACCTGGTGCGGCTGCTGGCCGGGGCGGCGGCCTGGGCGTGGGGCGGGGGGATCGAGTGGTTCCTGGCCGCCTGGTACCTGGCCACCGTCGTGGCGGGCGTCTACCTGATCCATGCCGGCTGGAAGGAACTGAAGGTCCGTGGCCTGCTGGATGGCTTCCGTTGGCGCGGCGGCGGGCTGACCCGCGGGTTCGACGGCATCTGGAAGTTCGTCTTCTCCACCAACCTGAACGCCACGCTGGAACTGGCCTTCACCCATATTGGCACGCTGGTGGTCGGCTGGTACCTGGGGCCGAAGGATGCCGCCCTGTTCCGGGTCGCCCGGCAGGTGGGGGAGGCACTGGCCAAGCCCGCCAAGCTGCTGGTCCCGGCCATCTACCCGGAGCTGGCCCGCCTGTCCGCGGCGGGGGAGCACAAGACCATGCGCGACCTGGCCCTGCGTTCCGCCCTGCTGGCGGGGGCGGGGGCCAGCCTGGGGTTGGGGTTGGTCTGGCTGGCGGGGGAATGGCTGTTGGGCCTGGTCCTGGGACCGGACTTCATCCCGGCCTATCCGGTCATGATCTGGCTTGTGGCGGCGGCCGTGGTGGGCATCTGGGCCTTCCCCCTGGAACCCGTGCTGATCAGCAGCGGCGAGGCCGGGGCCGCCCTGCGGGCGCGGATCTGGAGTTCCGCGGTGTACCTGCCGGTGCTGTTCCTGGCCGTCCAGTCCTATGGCCTGATCGGCGCCGGGTGGGCACGGCTGTTCGCGTCGGTGGTGGTGTTCGCCGCTTTCCTGCTGCCGGTCATCCGCTGGTTCCGGGGCCAGGCGTTGCCGGCGACCCCGCCGGCCAGGGCGGCGCGTGACGAGGGGGACGGGGCATGAGGGTCGCCTTCTTCTACAACGCCCAGCTCCACCAGATCCCGCACAGCCTGCCCATGGCGTTCGAGCTGTCGGCCATGCAGGGATTCTGCGTGGACATCCTGTCCCCCTATCCCGGCCACCTGGACTTCGTCCGTGAGATGGAGCGGCTCTACCCGGAGTCGCGGGTCAATTACCGCCTGCTGGGGACGGCCTGGCCCCTGCGCCTGCTGCGCAAGGTCAGCCGGGTGCAGGTGCCGCCGAAGCTGCTGACCCTCTGGCACAACCGGCATGTCTTCGACGAGTACGACGCCCTGGTGGTGACGGAGAAGACCAGCCTGAACCTGAAGAGGTTCGGCGTCCGCCGGCCCAAGTTCATCCACACCGCCCACGGTGCGGGGGACAAGGGCACGGCGGTGGAGCGGCGCATCCGGAAGTTCGACTTCGTCCTGGCCCCCGGGCCGAAGACGGCCGGCTGGCTGGCGGAGGCGGGGCTGGTCCGGCCGGGCGACCATGCCGTCGGCGCCTATGCCAAGTTCGACATGGTCCGCCGGATGCGCCAGCAACCGCGGCGCCTGTTCGACAATGACCGGCCGACCATCCTGTACAATCCCAACTGGGACCCGAAATACGCATCGTGGGAGCGGTTCGGCTGGGACGTGCTGGAATATTTCGCCGGCAGCGACCGGTACAATCTGGTGTTCGCCCCCCACGTCAGGCTGTTCGACCCGCCGACACCGGACAAGTACGCGCCCTTCGCCCGTTACCGCGACCTGCCGCACATGCTCATCGACCTGGGCAGCGGCCGCAGCGTGGACATGACCTACACGATCAGCGCCGACGCCTATCTCGGCGACGTGTCCAGCCAGGTGTACGAGTTCCTGCTGTCGCCCCGGCCCTGCCTGTTCCTCGACGCCCACGGGGTGGAATGGCAGGGCAACCCCCGCTACCTGTTCTGGACCCTGGGGCCCGTGGTGTCCGACATGGCGGACTTCGGCGCGGCGCTGGATTCCCTGATGGCCGACCCGTCCCCCTGGCGGCCGTTCCAGGAACAGGCGGTGGCCGCGACATTCGACCTGACCGTCGCCGAGCCCGGCCGGCACAATGCCGACGTCATCGCCACATGGCTGCGGAAGAAGGTGGCGGCCGGAAAGGCCTGAGGATTGGCCTGGATCAAGGCGGGGCGGATGCGCCGCTGTCACACCCTGTGACGATCAGGACGCACGCGCCCCGGCCGTGTTGCCCCTTGGGGGTGGCTTTGCTAGGAAGCGCGTTCCATCTTTGCCCGGCCCTTCGACGGTCGCGACGATAACCCCTTCGCGTGTTAGGCTTATCGCCCGCCACGCCCTCGTTTGTTGGAACCCAGGACCCCATGTCGTCACCCACCCCCACCGCTTCCGGGCTGGCCAGGCGCCTTGCCGACTTCCGCACGGTCGCGGAGGCGCTGGACTATGCCGCCAGGGGAGCGACCGGCCTGAACTTCTATTCCGGCCGGGGGGAGTTGCTGGAGGTGCTCACCTACCGCGCCCTGCGGGACCAGTCCCTGGACCTGGCCCGGCGGATGCTGGCCGCCGGACTGGTGCCGGGGGAACGGGTGGCCATCATCGCGGAGTCCGACGGCGATTTCCTGCGGGCCTTCATGGCCTGCCAGTATGCCGGGCTGGTGCCGGCCCCCATGCCGCTGCCCGCGGCATTCGGCGGCAAGGACGCCTATGTCGACCATATCCGCCGCATGATCCAGGGTGCCCAGGCCGCAGCCGCCCTGGCCCCGGCCGCCCTGGCCGACTGGCTGGCCGCCGCGGCCGACGGGCTGGACCTGAAGGCGGTGGGCACGCTGGCCCTGTTCCAGGACGTGTCCGCGGACGGGGTGGAACTGCCCACCGTCGGCCCGGACGACCTCTGCTATCTCCAGTTCTCCTCCGGCAGCACCCGCTTCCCCCTGGGCGTCGCGGTGACGCAGGGCGCCTTGATGGCCAATTGCGTGGGCATCACCCGCGACGGGCTGAAGGTGCGTGACGGGGACCGGGCCACCTCCTGGCTGCCCCTCTACCATGACATGGGCATGGTGGGTTTCATGCTGGCCCCGCTGGTCAGCCAGCTCTCCATCGACCTGTTGCCGACGCGGGAATTCGCGCGGCGGCCGCTGCTCTGGCTGCAGCTCATCACCCGCAATGGCGGCACCCTGTCCTACAGCCCCAGCTTCGGCTATGAGCTGGCCAGCCGCCGGGCGCAGACCGCCTCGACCGAGGATATCGACCTGTCGGGCTGGCGGGTGGCCGGCATCGGCGGCGACATGGTGCGCCCCCGGGTGCTGGAGCGGTTCGCCGACGCCTTCGGGCCCCGCGGCTTCCGGAAGGAGGCCCTGGTCGCCAGCTATGGCATGGCGGAGGCGAGCCTTGCCCTCAGCTTCGCGCCGCTGGACACGGGGCTGGTCACCGACCTGGTGGACCTGGACCGGCTGGAGAACGAACAGGTGGCCGTGCCCCCCGGGCCGGATACCGAGCGGTCCCGCGACTTCGTGCTGAACGGCCCGGCCCTGCCGGGGCATGAGATCCAGGTGCGGGATGAGGTGGGCCGGCCCGTCGCCGAACGCCAGGTGGGCCGCGTCTTCGCCCGCGGCCCGTCGCTGATGCGGGAGTATTTCGGCCGGCCGGAAGAGACGGCCGCGGCCCTGTCCGCGCAGGGATGGCTGGACACGGGCGACCTGGGCTACCTCTGCGACGGGCAGATTGTCATCACCGGCCGTGCCAAGGACCTGATCCTGGTGAACGGCCGCAACATCTGGCCGCAGGACCTGGAGTGGACGACGGAGCACCAGGTCGAGTCGCTGCGCAGCGGCGATGTGGCCGCCTTCTCCGTGGATGAGGACTCAGGCGAGGTGGTCATGGTTCTGGTCCAGTGCCGGACCAGCGACCCGGGCGCCCGCGACGCGTTGGCACAGGAGGTGGCCGGCGTGCTGCGCTCCGCCCACGGGGTGGAGGTGCGGGTGGTCCTGGTGCCCACCCATTCCCTGCCGCAGACCTCCTCCGGCAAGCTCAGCCGCTCCCGCGCCAAGCAGATGTACCTGCGGGGGGAGTACGGCCGCGGCACGGCGGCAGCCTGACGGCAGGCCCATGGCAGTCGGAGCAGACAGCGCGCCGCGGCCCCTGGCGGCCCTGACCGGGGCCACCGGGTTCCTGGGCCGGCACGTCATCCGGGCGCTGCATAAAGCGGGGTTCCGGGTCCGGATTCTGGTGCGCCAGGACCCCGTCCACCCCCTGACGGCCGCGGTGCCCCTGGAGGTGGTCCCCGGCGACCTGTCCAGCGATGCCGCGCTGGAGCGGCTGGTGCGCGGGGCCGACGCGGTCATCCATGCCGCGGGCCTGATCAAGGCGGCCGGCAGGAAGGACTTCTTCGCCATCAACGAGGGCGGCTCCGCCCGGCTGGGCCGTGCCATGGCCAAGGCGGCACCCGGCGCCCGGCTGGTGGTGGTCTCCAGCCTCGCGGCGCGGGAGCCGCAGCTTTCCCCCTATGCCGCCAGCAAACGGGCGGGGGAGGAGGCGGCGGTGCGCTGCTCCGGCACGGAGGATTGGGTGGTGCTGCGCCCCCCGGCCCTGTACGGCCCCGGCGACCGCGAGACGCTGGCCCTGTTCAAGGCTGCCGACAGCCCCGTCGTGCCCGTCGCGGGTGGTCCCGGCGCGCGCCTGGCCCTGCTGCATGTGGAGGATTGCGCGGCGGCCGTCGCCGCCCTGGCCCGTCCCGGCGGCCCCCGCGGTCAGACCTACGAGCTGGCCGACGGCAAGCCCGGCGGATATGGCTGGGCGGATTTGCTTGACACCGCCGCGGCGGCCCTGGGGCACAAGGCCGTGCGGGTCAGAGTCGCCGCCCCGCTGCTGCGTGGGATGGGTCTGGCGGGCAGCGGCTGGGCATGGCTGCTTCGACGTCCGGTCATGATGACATCCGGCAAAGTCCGTGAAATTCTCCACCCGGACTGGTCGGTCGACCCGTCCGGCATGCCGCCCCCGGGCCTGTGGAAGCCCACCCGCAAGCTGTTGGAAGGATTTACGGAATCCGTTTCCTGGTACCGACACCAGGGCTGGCTATAGGCCGAAAGCCGTAACCGCTAGGGATGGTGTGGCCGAATTACCAAACGCGCGGCTGTTCTGCGCCTGCAACAAACTGTCCCGCCGGTTTCTACTTGCATCCGTGGGCGTTGCACTTACCTTACAGCCAGATGACGATTTGTGCATGGATGCCGAGGCTTCGGTATCCTTGATCCCTTTCCAAAAAACTCTTCCAGAATTCGCCCGGGTTCGCTGAATGGACGCTGAAGACGACGAGATCGTTGCAGAGATCATCCGCGCCCTCGGGCCTAGCCTGCAATCGCCCGTTACCATCACCACCGACACGAACATCACCCGCGACCTGGGGCTCGACTCCCTGGCCGTCATGGATTTCGTGATGGTGCTTGAGGACAGGTTCGACATCTCCATCCCCCTTGAGCGCATCGCCGAGGTGGAGACGGTGGGGGATCTGGCGCGGACGATCCGGGAACTTCGGGGGCGCTCCTGAACATGACCATCCTCGCGAAATTTTCCCCGCTGCGTGAGAACTATGAGCGGCTTCGGGCCCTGGGGCACGATCCCTTCTCAGTCAAGTTCGAGCGCATCGTGTCGCCGACCGAGGGCGTGCTGCGCGGGAAGCGCACCATCCTGCTGGGCACCAACAACTATCTGGGCCTGACCTTCGACCCGAGCTGCATCGACGCTGGCGTCGCCGCGCTCGAAGGGCAGGGGACGGGCACCACCGGCTCGCGCATCGCCAACGGCACCTATGGCGGCCATGGCGATCTGGAAGCGGCCCTGGCGGACTTCTACGGCCGCCAGCACTGCATGGTGTTCACCACGGGCTATCAGGCCAACCTGGGCATCATCTCCACGCTGGTCGGCAAGGACGATTTCCTGCTGATCGACAGCGACAGCCACGCCAGCATCTATGACGCGGCGAAGATGGGCACCGCCCCGGTGGTGCGCTTCCGGCACAACGACCCGGACGACCTTTACAAGCGCCTGCGCCGCCTGGGCGACCAGCCCGGCAACAAGCTGGTGGTGGTGGAGGGCATCTACTCCATGCTGGGCGACACCGCCCCGCTGAAGGAGTTCGTGCAGGTGAAGCGGGAGACCGGCGCCTTCCTGCTGGTGGACGAGGCCCATTCCATGGGCGTCCTCGGCGAGAACGGCCGCGGCCTCGCGGAGCAGGAGGGGGTGGAGGACGACGTGGACTTCACCGTCGGCACCTTCTCCAAGAGCCTGGGCGCCGTGGGCGGCTTCTGCGTGTCCGACCACCCGGATTTCGACATCCTGCGGGTGGCCTGCCGGCCCTACATGTTCACCGCCTCCCTGCCGCCGTCGGTCATCGCCACCACCCTGCAGGCGCTGAAGCGCATGCGGGAGGAGCCGGGCCTGCGCCGTCGCCTGACCGCCAATGCGGAACGGCTGTATTACGGGCTGAAGGGGCTGGGCTTCGAGCTGGGGCCTGAGCCGAACCCCATCGTCTCCGTCATGCTCCCGAACAAGGAGCTGGCCATCGCGGCCTGGAACATGCTGCTGGAGGCGGGCCTGTACCTGAACCTGGCCCTGCCGCCGGCGACGCCCAACAGCCTCGCCCTGCTGCGCTCCAGCGTCAGCGCCGCCCACACGCCGGCGCAGATCGATACGGCCATCGAGCTGTTCGGCCAGGTCGGCCGCCGGCTCGGTGTCCTGCCCACCCCTGGCCTCGTGGTCCAGGCGGCGGAGTAAACCCGGCGAAGGGTCGGGAGCCTCAAGCAAAAAACAGCGCACGGGCCCGGCGGCGACGCCGGGCCCGAAACTTTTGGGGGAAGGCCAGCGGCATGGGTCCCGTGCCGGCGACCGCCGGCCCGCGCCCTCGTGGGCGCGTGAGCCAAGCCCGCCGATGCGGGCGCCCGGCGCTTGAGGGGACGCGTATCAGGCCTTCCGCCAGAGGGTCGCGAGCCAGGTCTGCTGGCGACGCGGGGCGTCCAGGGGGCGGCGCCATTCCTCCACCAGGGTGAGGCCCGAGTCCCGCGCCAGCCGCTTCCAGGACTGGGGGCGGCGCAGGGCGATGTGGCGGTCTTCCACCCAGCCTTCCTCCCCCGACCCGGTAGGGTCGCAGGCGTAGAAGACCCCGCCCGGGCGCAGGGTGGCCAGGATGGCGGCCAGCAGCGCGGGAAGGCCCGGCGTGGGGACATGGAACAGCACGGCTTGGGCGAACACCCCGTCGAAGGCTTCCGCGGGAAGGCCCGGATCGGCCAGGTCCCGTTCCCAGACGGGGCAGCCGCTGTATGCCCGCGCCGCGGCGGCAAGGGTGGGGGAGCCGTCCAGGCCGACGGCGCGGTGCCCGGCCGCGGCGAAAGCCTTCAGGTCCCGACCGGGGCCGCAGCCCAAATCCAGGATGTCCGCCGCTTCCTTGGCGATGGCTGCCAGGAAGCGCCGGCGGCTGTCGCCTGTGTCATGGCCCAGCAGGGCAGTCCCATACTCGGCGGCGTGTGCCTCGTAATGGGCGATGCTGCTCACCGGATCGCCCCCTGCCGCCTCAGCTGCCACAGCAGCAGGGGCGCCGACAGGATGGGGTGGCGGCGTTGCCAGGGCGTCATTTCCAGCCTCACGCCGGAATGCCGCTCGATCTTCCAGGTGATGTAGTCCACCCCGCCGACGAAGGTGAAGGCCGCCTTCGCCAGCCGGCTGACATTCAGTGCCTTGCCCGCGAGCCGCCGCAGGGCCCAGCCGCGCCGCGCGGCCTTCCGCTGGGCTGGCGTGAGGGCCGGGGCCAGCGCCCCGCCGCCAACCTCCCGCCAATCGAGCCCCGCCTGGGCCAGGGCGGGGCGGAACAGGTCCCGGTAGCGGGCAGGGTCGTGGCCGACGATGCTCACGGCCCGCTCCCCCGTCTCCACCCGCAACTCGGCCGCGTAGGTGTGGCGGAACAGGGCGTCCCAATAGTCCAGCGGCGTCCCCTGGTCGGGGCCGAGTCGGGCCGCCCAGGCGCAGGCCGTGGTGGTTGCCGTCGCCACCAGCCCCGCCGCCTTGTTCCTGGCCGCCGCATCACGGGCGTAGGCAAGGCGGGCAGGCTGGGCGAAGCGGGCCCAGATGGTGGTGTCCAGGCTGCCCGGCCGGACGGCGCGGGCGAACTGGTCCGGCCGCATCACCGCCACCTTGGCCCGGAGGATGCGGCCGTCCACCGGGACCTCCCAATACTCCACCGTCGGCGGCAGCAGCCGTGTGGCCAGGGCCAGCCCCGGGCTGCCGTGCCAGGCGCGCAGGGAGTCCACCAACACGTAGAAGTCCAGGATGCCGTCCAGATCGCCGGTGCGCAGGATGGAGCCGTAGAACAGCACGGCCGCTACGGTGCCGCCACCCTTGGCCGCCAACGCGTCCACCATGGGCCGTGTGCCCGCGGGGATGGGCCGGTCCAGTTCCGCCGCCAGCACCTCCGCCAGGGCGGCGCTCATGGCACGACGAAATCGATCAGCGGCCCGCTGGACAGGTGCACCACACCGCCGGGGCCGGGCTGGTAGACCTCCCCGTCCAGGATGAAGGGCCGGGTCAGGCCCCAGGTCAGCCGGTCGGTCACGCCGCTGCGATAGCCGTCCCGCTTCATCCAGCGTGTGGGCTTGCCGCGCAGGATGCGGGGCAGGGCGCAGGCCAGGTGCGCCGGGTTGGCGGCCACGTCCAGGTAACGCACGGACCCGTCCCCCTCACCCCAGAAGGGCCAGAGGCCAAGCATCAGCCGGTGCAGCGTGGTAGCCAGGGTGATGAAGCGGCTGCCGGCGGGGCCGTTGCAATCCGGCGTCACCACCGACATGGGTTCCCCCGCCAGCCAGCCGTCCCGGTCGTTGCCCACCAGGGCGCGGCCCAACACGCCGGCCATGGTGGCGATGACGGCGGGCCCCTGGGTCAGGCCCTTGGCATGATAGCCCTGGGCCAGCTCGGTCCCCCGGGTGAAGGCGCCCGCCCCGGCGAACATGCCCAGGACCGGCGCCTGGCTGCCGTCGGCCCAGCTCACCTCCAGCGCGTGGCGGCGGCGGATATGGCCGCCCAGGGTGCCTTTCCGCGCGCCCTCCACCAGCCGAGCCAAGCCTTTCAGCCCGGGGCCGGGCGTGCCCACGTCGGCGGCGATCAGGTTTGTCTTGCCCGACGCCAGGATGCTGAGCTGGGGCAGGCTGTCGCCATAGGCCTGGGGCAGGGCGGTCAGCACCTCCCGCACCGTGCCGTCGCCCCCGTCCACGCAGATGATCTCCACCCCGTCCCGGGCGAAGTCGGCCAGCACGTCCGACAGCTCCGCCGGTGTGGCGGGCTCGGCGAAGTAAAGGCCCAGCATGGCCGCCGCCCGGTCGCGCGCGTCCGATCCCGCCGCCTTGTTGCGGGTGCTCTTGGGGTTGCGGATCAGGCCGAGGCGGACCATGGCGTCACGTCAGCTCGCCAGCCAGGACCGGATCGGGCCGGCGCGGCGGGCGGCGAGTGCCTGGAGGATCTGCACCATGTGGACGCCGAAGCAGAACAGGGTCCACAGGGCCACCGCCACCATGCCCCATTCCGGCCGGTCCGCCACGGCGAAGCCGGTCAGCAGCAGCAGGTTCGGGTTGCGGCGGGCGGTGATCAGCCGGAAGAAGCTGTCGAACCGGCGCCAGATGTGGATCTCGATCTTGAACACGGACAGGAAGACACCCTCCTGCACCCGTTGCAGCACATAGCCGCCCACGACGATCCAGAAGACCAGGTCGGGGTACAGCGTGTCATACCCGTTGGACCAGAGGCCCACCATCCAGGCCCAATACCAGAAGGGCGGGTGGACCAGGTCGATGCCGTGGTCGAAGACATTGCCCCACTTGCTGCTGGTCAGGGTGACGCGGGCCAGCTTGCCGTCCACCGTATCCAGGAAGGTCATGCCCCACGCGGCGGCAAGGCCCAGCAGGAAATGCCCCTCCCAGAACATCCAGAAGGCGATGCCCACCAGCACGGCGCTCAGCGTCGTCACCATGTTCGGCGTGATGCCCAGCAGGGCACAGGCCTTGGTCACGTGCCGGGCCGGCCAGGGCCAGACATATTTGGTCACCAGGTCGGTGACGCCCTTGTAGCTGCCGGCGAACATGCGCTGCTCGATCCTCGGCAGGGCCTCCGGCGTCAGCCGCAGCAGGAAGGGCGGCTCCTTCTTGCGCAGGGCGTTGTTGTAGGTGCTGGTCAGCTCACCGGGGCCCACCACCCGCAGCCGCTCCCGCAGTTCATCCGGCACGACGCGGGATGAGCCCAGCATGGACGCCACGGCGGCGGCGTCGGCAGGTTCCACATGGGCGGCCACCGGCTCCCCCGACCGGCTGTCCACCAGGATGGTGCCCGGTGACTTGGCCAGGTCGCGCACCAGCGCCTCGTCGAACACCCAGTCCGCGCGCAGCAGGATCTGCGGGAGGCCGCCGTCGAACCCGTCCCAACCGCGCACGTCGGTGATGCCGCTGCGCACCAGGGACCGGCGCAGCCGCTCCGCCGAGGTCATGCCCCACAGGCGCACGGGGCTTTCGCCCACGATGGCGCCCTGGGGTTTCCGTGCCGTTTGGGTGTCGTCCTTGCCCACGTCCGCCGCCAACTCTAGAACCATTGCCACGCGCTGCTTCATACCTGGGGTGAGGGGGTTTGCCTACCCACCCGCGTGACGGTTGCGTGACATGGTGGCATGGTTGCCACTTTCATCCCCTGGCCGTCACCGCGGGCAAGCATGGTCGCCTTTCGTTTCGCGCATCTCTCCGACCCACACCTGCCGCTGGTGCCTGGGGAAACCAAGGCTTCGCACCTGTTTTCCAAGCGGGCGCTGGGGTTCCTGTCCTGGCAGCGCAAGCGTCGCCGCATCCACAGCCCTGCCATGCTGGCGCGGCTGGTGGAGGATGTGAGGGCCGCTGCCCCCGACCATGTGGCCGTCACGGGGGACCTGGCCAACATCGCCATGGCCGGGGAATTCGCGCGGGGGCGGGATTGGCTGCGTTCCCTGGGCAACGCGGAAGCTGTGACGGTCATCCCCGGCAACCACGACACGCTGGTGCCGTTCCCCTGGGACGAGGGGCTGGGACTCTGGACCCCCTGGATGGCCGCCGACCCGGGGCAGGAGGGGGAAGGGCCGTTCCCCGCCGTGCGCGTGCGCGGCCCGGTGGCCTTCGTCTGCCTCAACTCCGGCCTACCCACCCCGCCGCTGCTGGCGACCGGCCGGTTGGGTCCGGCCCAGATCCGCGCCGCCCGCGACCGGCTGGAATCGCTGGGCCGCCAGGGGCTGTTCCGCGTGGTGCTGGTCCACCACCCCGTGGCATCGGGCGTGATCTCCCCCCGCAAGGCCTTGTCGGACCAGCAGGATTTCCGCGCCATGCTGGCGGGGGTGGGGGCGGAGCTGGTGCTGCACGGCCATGCCCACCGGAGCTGCTTCAGCACCGTGCCGGGCCCGTCTGGGCCCATCCCGTGCCTTGGCGTTCCGTCCGCCTCCTCCGCCCCGTCACGCCGCCGGGCGGACAGCCACAAGGACGAGCCGGCGCGCTGGCACCTCCTGTCCGTGGCGCGGACGGCGGAAGGCTGGCGCCTGACGGTCACGGCCCGGGGACCGAAGGCCAGCGACGGCGGGTTCGGGACGTTGGGGGAGTATGTCATGGACCTGCCGGCGGCAGCGGCCTTGCCGTCTGCCCTCAGTAGCGCAGCCTGATGGTCACGCTGTTGTCGCCCGCCTTGGCGTCGAACCGCACCTCCTGGAACCGGGGCAGGCCCAGGGTCGTCTCCGCGTTGTTGGAGAAGCCATAGCCTTCCTTCGGCATGCCAAGCATGGTCCGGTTGAAGTCCTTGTCCCCGTTCTCATCATGGTACACGGCGATGGCATAGCCGCCAGCCTCCGGCGCGGGCAGGCAGATGCTGGTGGCGGGGACGGTCGCGGGCACCCGGATGCGGGCGATCTTGCCGGTGCGGGCCAGGAACTTGTCCGGGTCGTCAGGGTAAAGGGTGATGGTGACGTTGCCCGCCGCCCTGCGCACCCCCTCTACCGTCAGGTTCAGCCGCACTTCCCCGTCACCGCCGTCACAGGCGGGGGCAGGGGTGGCGGCAAAGGCCTTCGCGACCCCGGCCAGCATCAGGATCGAGAGGGCGAGGCTGGTCTTGCGCATGCGCGGGTCCTGGTCTGTCGTGCCGGGGAAGGGGCCGGGCAAGGCTCGCAGTCTAGGGCTGCCGTCCGCCCCGTCCACCCCTTTCGGGACATGGCTTGTCCAACCCGGGATCAACCGGCGGTGTGATGGCCGTCATCGAACGAAGGGCATTGGTGGTGTCATGCTTCGCTTTCTCGGGCATCACCCGCCTGGCCGGGGTCGCGGATCGTTTGGCAGGTGACATGATTGGCACTAGAGTAGCGCCGCGCCGCCGGCACCCCTGCCCATGTCCCGACACACCCGGTTCCCGATGCAGCCCAACGCGACCATGCTGAAGTTCGGCTATCCCGCCACCCTGGTGGCGGAGACGGAGCACTGGTGCGTGCTGGTCCGGCCGCAGCAGCCCACCCTCGGCTCCCTGGTGTTGGCCTGCAAGCAGCCGGCGGCCGCCTTTGGGCAGGTGGACCCGGCCGGGTTCGCCGGACTGCAGCCCGTGGTGGCCGCGGCCGAGTCCGCGCTGGCGGACCTGGTGGGCTACCAGAAGATCAATTACCTGATGCTGATGATGGTGGACCCCGACGTGCACTTCCATGTCATCCCCCGCTATGAGGGGAGCCGGACGTTCGAGGGTGTGGAGTTCAGGGACGCCGGTTGGCCCGGGCAGCCCGCCCTGTCCCCGGCCGTCGCCCTGGCGGACCCGGTGCGCGATGCGCTGGTGGCCGCACTGAAGGCCCGCTGGCCGGGGCAGGCGGCCTGATGGGGAGATTCCAGACCCAGGGGCGGGGCCGTCCGTGACAGACCTCGCCCAACCGGCCCCCCGCCTTGGCACGCCCGGCGGGACGGGCCTGATCGATCGCTATATCCTGGTGGAGCTTGCGAAGCCGCTGCTGGCATCGCTGGCCGTCGTGCTGGTGGCCCTGCTGATGGAGCGGGTGCTGCGCCTGTTCGAGCTGCTGGCCCAGCATGGCGGCGCCTTCGACACGGTCATCCTGATGGCGGCCAACCTGGTGCCGCACTATCTGGGCCTGGCCCTGCCGGCGGCCTTCTTCATCAGCATGTTCGTCATCGTCGCCCGCATGGGGGAGGACAACGAGCTTGACGCCCTCCAGTCCAGCGGCCTGTCGGTGGCCCGGATCGCCCGCCCGCTGCTGTTCACCGGCTTCGGGCTGATGGTGTTCAGCGTGCTGCTGTTCGGTTTCCTGCAGCCCTACAGCCGCTATGCCTACCGCGCCCTGTTCCATGTGGTGACCAATACCGCCTGGGACGCCACCGTGCCGGAGACCAGCTTCGTGCAGGCCGGTGACGGGGTCACCATCAGCGCCGACATGGTGGACTCCACGGGGCGGGAGCTGACCGGCGTCTTCATCCACCAGCTCCGCCCCGACGGGGAGGAATGGGTGACCACCGCCGCCGGCGGGCGGCTGGACGCGACGCCCGACCGCAGGCGCATCCTGCTGACCCTGGAGAACGGCACCCAGCTCCGCACCCGACCCGACGGGCGGCAGCAGTTGCTGGACTTCAACACCCTGACCGTTGACCACCCCTTCAACCTGGAAGCCCCGCCCTTCCGCGCCCGCGGCGGCAGCGAGCGGGAACTGACCCTGCTGGAGCTGTGGCGGGAGATGCACGACCCCACCTCCCTGCTGCCCAAGCGCAAGCTGGCAGCGGAGTTCAACGGGCGGCTGGTGCGGGCGGTGACGCTGCCGTTGCTGCCCCTGCTGGCGGTGCCCATGGGCATGGCGGCCAAGCGGGCCCGCCGCGGCCTGGGCATCACCCTGGCCGCGGTGATCCTGGTCGTCTACCACCACTCCGTCCAACTGGGTGAGAGCCTTGCGGACGTGGGCCGGTTGCCGCCGGGCATCGGCGTATGGGTGCCCTTCGTGCTGTTCACCGCCCTGTGCCTCTGGCTGTTCCACCGGGCCCAGGTTCGGCCGGGGGACAACCCCTTCGTCAACGCCTTCGAGCGGATGGACGCCCTGCTGCACCGGCTGGGCCGCAGCCTGCCGAAGCGCCGGAAGGAGCCGGCGGCATGAGCACGCCCGTCCTGACCCGCTATCTGACCCGGATGTTCGTCACCCGCTGCCTGGCGGTGCTGCTGGCGCTGTCGGCCCTTCTGCAATTGCTGGACCTGCTGGACGCCGCCAGTACCGTTTTGGAACGGGGCGGCGGGGCGGGGGACCTGGCGCGCTACATCGGCTACCGGCTGCCGGTGATCGTGGAGCAGGTGGTGCCCCTGTCCGTGCTGGTGGGAAGCCTGTCCACCCTGTGGACCCTGGCCGGGGCGAATGAGGTGGTGGCCATGCGCTCCATCGGCATGACGCCGTACCAGCTTCTCGGTGCCCTGTTCCCGGCGGCCATCGCGGTGGGCCTGCTGCATCTGGTCCTGTCCGACCAGGTGGTGCCGCGGGTGGAGCGGGGCTTCATCGACTGGTGGGCCAGCACCACCCCGCCCAACGACGAGCCGGAGGTGCCCAAGCCCCTTTGGTTCCGCCTTGGGGACCAGGTGGTCACCGCGAAGGTGGTCGCCCGCGACGGGCGGCGGCTGGAAGGGGTGGAGGTGTTCCGACGCACGGCCGACGGCGCCCTGGTCGCCCGCCTGACCGCCGAGGCGGCCATCTATGACGGCAAGGCCTGGACCCTGGCCAACGTGGCCCGGACGGAGCTGGAGCCCACCCTCGTCACCACCCGGGCGGAGACGCAACCCTGGGACACCGCCCTGACCCCGTCCAACCTGCGGGACCTGAGCGCGCCCACGGACCGCCAGCCCGTGTCCCGCCTGCGGGGCATCCTGCGCGGCACCTATGCGGGCACGGAAAGCCGGGCCTTCTACCAGACCCGCCTGCATGAGACCTATTCCGGCCCCTTCGCCACCCTGGTCATGCTGCTGCTGGCCGCGCCCGTGGCCCACGGCCTGCGCCGCCGCGGCGGGGCCATGGGCAACATGGCGCTGGGCGTGGTGATCGGGCTGGCCTTCCTGCTGGTGGACGGCCTCCTGGCCGCCATGGGGGAGGCGGGGAGCATGCCCCCGTTGGTCGCCGCCTGGGCACCGACCCTGTTCTTCGCCGCCGTGGGCGGGGCGATCCTGGTGCATGTGGAGGGGTAGCGACGCCACTCCAAACCTGTCGCGCCCGCGACACAGGCATGCCCGCAACCCGGCCCTGCGACTCCCGATGTCTTGATAGGTCGGGCGAACACCCATAGTTTCTGGGGATTCCGCATCGCGGCAGCGGTGCCTTGACGGTATCAGACAAAGGGGCAAGGGCATGTGGGGCGACGCGTGGCGCGGCCGCAGCTATGACCTGGGCAAGATGAACCTGCGCGACCTGACGGTGGCGTACTGGACCTATCCGGCCATCCAGGCTTATGCGGCGTTGGCCCTGGTGGCGGCCGTCCTGTCCCTGTCCCTGACGACGGACTGGCTGCGCTTCGGCCTGGTGATCCTGGTGGCGTCGCTGGTCTACCCGCTGGCCTGGTACGGCATCCACCGCTGGATCCTGCACGGACGCTGGCTCTACAAGATGTCCTGGACGGCCGCCCTGTGGAAGCGCATCCACTTCGACCACCACCAGGACCCCCACAAGCTTGAGGTGCTGTTCGGCAGCCTGCTGAACACCCTGCCGACCATCGCCGCCATCACCCTGCCGGTGGGTTGGCTGATCGACGGGCTGCCCGGCGCGATGACGGCCCTGGCCACGGGCTTGGCCACCACCTGCTTCTATGAGTTCTGCCACTGCATCCAGCACCTGAACTACAAGCCGCGGAACGCCTACTTCGCCCGGATCAAGCAGCTCCACCTGTCCCACCACTTCCATAACGAGGACGGGAACTACGGCATCACCAGCTTCCTGCCCGACATCCTGTTCGGCACCTTCTACAAGGACGCCAAGGAGCGGCCGCGCAGCCCGCACGTGTTCAACCTGGGCTACGACGTGAAGGAGGCGGAGCGGTATCCCTGGGTGATGGAGCTGACCGGTTCGCCGCCGCGGGACCGGCCGCCCCGGGCCAACGCCAACAAGACCGACACCGACCTGAAGGCCGTGTCGTGAGTGCCGCCGAAGCCCTGGCCCCGCGGGATGCCTCCCTGCGGGTGGTTCCGGTGTCGCCGGACGACAAGGCGGCGATGGCGCGCTTCATCCGGCTGCCCTACCGCATCAATGCCGGGGACCCCAACTGGGTGCCGCCCCTGCTGATGGAGCGGGAGGAGTCCCTCTCCCCCGCCAAGAACCCGTTCTTCGGGCATGCCGAGGTGCAGTTCTTCCTGGCCGTGCGGGACGGGCGGGACGTGGGCCGGATCAGCGCCCAGGTGGACAAGCTTTCCCCCCTCACGGCCGATGGGGTCGGCTGTTTCGGCATGATCTGCGCCGAGGACGACCCGGACATCTTCGCCGCCCTGTTCGAGGCGGCAGAGGCTTGGTTGCGGGCCAAGGGCATGCGCGCCGCCCAGGGTCCCTTCAATCTCTCCATCAATGAGGAGATGGGCCTGCTGGTGGCCGGCCACGACACGCCGCCCGTCATGATGATGCCCCACGACCAGCCCTATGTGGCCCGCCGGATAGAGGCGCTGGGCTATGCCAAGGCGAAGGATGTCTACGCTTACTGGTATGACATCCGGAAGGAACTCCCCAAGTATGTCCGCCAGATGCTGGAGCGGAAGCTTCCTGGCCAGGTCGTCCTGCGCAAGCTGGACATGAAGAACTATGCCCGGGACGTCCGGTACCTGACGGAGATCTTCAACGACGCCTGGATGGGCAACTGGGGCTTCGTCCCGTTGACCGACGCCGAGACGGAGCATCTGGCCACGTCGCTGCGCCCGCTTGTGGTGGCGGACATGGTCTGGTTCGTGGAGATCGACGGGGAGCCAGCGGCCTTCGGCGTCTGCCTGCCCAACCTGAACGAGGCGATCCGCGATCTGGGCGGCAGCCTGTTCCCCCTGGGCTGGGCCAAGCTGCTGTGGCGGCTGAAGGTGTCCGGCGTGAAGACGGCCAGGGTGCCGCTGATGGGCGTGAGGCAGAAGTTCCAGGTGGGCCTGTCTGGCGGCATCCTGCCGTTCCTGGTGATCAACGGCATGCGGGAGAACGCGATCAAGCGGGGGATCGAGTTCGTGGAGCTGTCCTGGATCCTTGAGGACAACCTGCCCATGCGGAAGATCAACGAACGGATCGGCAGCATCCCCTACAAGACCTATCGAATCTACGGCAAGGCCCTGTAGCGCTGCCATGGCCCCCGTCACCACCCTGGTCCTTGCGGGCTCCCGCGGGGCGGAAGACCCGGTCGCCAAGCTGGCCGGTGTCAGCCACAAGGCTTTCGCCCCGGTGGCGGGTGTGCCCATGCTGGTCCGTGTCGTCCGCGCCCTGCTGGCCACCCCTGACGTGGGCACCATCGCCGTCGCCATCGAGCGGCCGGAACTGGTGCGGGAAGACGCGGAACTCTCCCCCCTGCTGGACAGCGGGCGGCTCGTCCTGCTGCCGGCGGAGGGCAGCCCCAGCCGCAGCGTCGTGGCAGCGCTCAAGGCCCTGGGCACGCCCCTGCTGGTGACCACCGCCGACCATGCCCTGCTGCGGCCGGAGTGGGTCAGCCACTTCCTGGCCAACCTCCCCGACGATGCCGACGTGGTCGCCGCCCTGGCCCGGGACAGCGCCGTGCAGGCCGCCGTGCCTGGGACGCAGCGCACCTACCTGCGCTTCGCGGACGGCCGCTTCAGCGGCTGCAACCTGTTCGCCTTCCGCACCCCTGCCGCCATGCGTGCCGCGGAGGTCTGGCGGCAGGTGGAGGCGCAGCGGAAGCATCCCTTGAGGATGATCCGGCTGCTGGGTCCCTGGGCCGTGTTCCGCTTCCTCATCGGGCAGCTCAGCCTGGGTGCCGCCCTGGCCCGCCTTGGTGCCATCACCGGTACCCAGGCCGCCGTGGTGGAAATGCCATTCGGTGCCGCGGCCGTGGATGTGGACAAGACAGCGGACCTGGAATTGGCCGAAAGGCTGCTGGCGGGGCGATAGGGCAGGGCGCTCAGCCGCCCAACCGCGCCCGGACTATCTCCACCGCTTCGGCTACGGCCGGGGTCCAGTCGCCCTGGACCCGCTGCCGGGCGAGGTGCAGGGTCGGGTACCAGGGGGTGCGCGTGCCCGCGGCGCCCCAGCGCCAATCCGCGTCCTGGTGCAGCAGCGCGACCGTCGGCACGGCCAGCGCCCCGGCCAGGTGGGCGGCCATGGTGTCCACCGCCACCATCAGGTCCAGACTGCACATGGCTTCCGCAAGCGCCTCCAGCCTGTCCACCGCCCCGTCGCGGACAGCGGGGAAGGCCGCCAGCTCTTCCCGCGCGGGGCCTTGCTGCAAGCTGACAAGTTCGACCCCGGACAGGCCCAGCAGTGGCTCCAGCGCGGCCAGGGGCAGGGACCGCCTGGCATCCCATCCCCCTGCCTGCCAGACCAGGCCCACCCGCATCGCCTCCCCCGCGGGCCTGACCCGGCGTGGCAAACCACGGCCGAGGTACGGCACGTCGTTCGGAATGGTGTGGGGCAGGGTGCGCAGGGCATGGGACAGTTCCATGCTCTCCACCTGCACCTCCCAGCCGCGTTCTTCCACCAGCAGGTCGTCCGCCTCGCCCAGGGCCACCGCCTCGGCCACGCCGGGGCAGTCGCGGGCGAGCGACAGCAGCTCCGGCTGGATTTCCACCGCCACCCGGCAGCCCTGCGCCTCCAATGCCGGGGCGTAGCGCAGGAACTGCACCGAGTCGCCCAGCCCGTGATAGCAGCGCACCAACACCCGGCGCCCTGCCAAGGGCGTGCCGTCCCAGACGCAGCGGGTGTGGTAGGGCGTCCAGGGCCGGTTGAAATCTTCCGGGGCCCGACTGGCCAGCACGCTGTCGGACAGGCGCCAGGCCCACTCGTACCTGCCCAATAGCATGGCCGCCTTCCAGCGCGCCTCCACCTCTGCCAAGGGATCGGCGCCCAGCCGCTCCGCCCGGCGGAACAGGGCGGCGGCCCGCGCCACCCGTCGCGCCTCCAGGGCCCTCGTCCCGGCCCTCAACAGCGCCTCGGCCTGGGGTCCCGTGCCGAACCCGCCGTCAGCCATGGGCGGCCATTCCCGCCGACAGTTGGGCAGCCCCGGCCAACCGCTTCTCCAGCAGGATGCGCCGGCCGCCGGAGCTGCGGATGGTGGGCGCCACCCGGTCCCAATGCTTCGGCACGGTCAGGTAGCCCAGCCGGGCATAAAGTCGCCGGGCGGTGAGGTTCGTCTCCTCCACCTCCAGGGACAGGCCCGTATGCCCACGCCCCATTGCCAACCCCTCCAGCGCGCCCAGCAGCCGGGCGGCGATGCCCTTGCGGCGGAAGGCGGGTTGCACCCGAAGGCCCCAGACCATGGGCAGCTTGCCGGCGGCGGCGGGGCGGTAGTCCGCCCAGGCCTGGCCCACGGGCACGTCGCCCACGGCGGCCACCAGCATGTCCACCTCACCCAGGTGCTGGCGCTGGTGGATGGCCTGGAACAGGTCGCGCTGGTCGCGGAAGGCGCCGGACCATTCCAGCCCCTCCAGGTCCTGGGGCCCGCAGGGGCGGATCACCACGTCCAGGGACAGGGTAAGCCGGTCCAGGGACCCGCACCGCCAAAGCCCGTCCATCCGAACCCGCTCCCCTCACCGGACACTGCCGCAGCAACGGCGGCGGCGGGGGAGGGTTCCTCACCAGCGGCATGAGGCCATGGTTCATGTCACGGGAGGCGGGCGCCCGGCGTTTCAGGGGGCCGTTGATCGGTCCAGATCAACGGCCGACAAATCAAGTCCGCCCGAGGGCGATGTCCACCTCGCGCCCCCGGCCGTACTGGTCGAGGAACTGCATGAACTCCATGTTCGTCGGCCCGACGCGGCGGTACAGCGGCTTCACCGCCTCCACCAACTCACCCCCGCGGCCCAGCAACCGGTCGCCGATCTCCAGGATGCGCAGGTTGGGCCAGGCGCGGTCGCGGATCCGGAACACCTCCTCGATCGCTTCGGCGGCGGGCCGGTCGGGCCGGGCCTGGGCCAGGATCAGGGCCATGGACGCGGTGGAGCGGGACACGCCCATGTGGCAGTGGACCAACAGGTGGGCGCCATCCCCCTCGGCCTCCAGCTCCTTGCCGAAAGCCAGCAGGGCCTCGACATGCGCCTGCTCCGGCGCCTGCTTGCCCTCCAGCTCCTCGATGATGTCGTCGAAGCGCAGGTCCAGCCGGGCATGCTCCCCATAGCTGCCGAAGGCGGGCGGCGCCTCTCGGCCCGGGTCCATGATGGACAGCACGTGGCTGACCCCCACGGCGCAATGGGCGCCCAGTTCCTCGATCCCGCAGACGGTGATGCGGAAGGGGACGAAATCGGACTGGCTCACGGCTCGGCACTCCGGTCGACGGGTCGGGCGGGCCAAGCTGTACCCGCTTTCCCGCCCCCTTGCCAGCCGACAACCGGCGGGGTGGGGCAGCCGTTGCCCCAAAAGCGAAAGGGCCGCCCCAGTGGGACGGCCCCTCGTCATTGGTCGGAGTGAGAGGATTCGAACCTCCGCTCTCCTGCTCCCGAAGCAGGCGCTTTACCAGGCTAAGCTACACTCCGTCAGGCCCCGTCGTCGGGGTGGGCGGCTATATAGCGCCCTATCCCGGACACTGCAAGCGTTCAATCACGCTTGCGATGCAGGGATTTCAGAAATCCCGGTCGACGACGAAATCGATCACGTCCAGCAGGGCGCGCTTCACGGGGGAGTTGGGGAACAGGCCCAGCGCGTCGCGGGCCACGGCGCCGTAATGGCGGGCGCGCTCCACGCTGTCGCGCAGGGCGTTGTGTTTCACCATCAGCTCGATGGCCCGCTCCAGGTCGCCGTCCTGCTGCTCCATCTCCTCCATGGTGCGCCGCCAGAAGCCGCGCTCCTCCTCGCTGCCGCGGCGGAAGGCCAGGACGACGGGCAGGGTGATCTTGCCCTCGCGGAAGTCGTCGCCGATGGTCTTGCCCAGCCGGGCCTGCACGGCGGAATAGTCCAGCACATCGTCCACCAGCTGGAAGGAGATGCCCAGGTTCAGGCCGTAGGAGCGCAGCGCGTCCTCTTCCGCCGCCGGGCGGTTGGCCACCACGGCGCCGATGCGGCAAGCGGCAGCGAACAACTCCGCCGTCTTGGCCTTGATCACCTCCAGGTAAGCTTCCTCGGAGGTCTCCGTGTCGTTGCTGGTGGTGAGCTGCAGCACCTCCCCCTCGGAGATGACGGCGGAGGCGTTGGACAGGATGCGCAGCACGTCCAGGCTGCCATCCTCCACCATCACCTGGAAGGCGCGGGCGAACAGGAAGTCGCCCACCAGCACGGACGACTTGTTGCCGAACACGGCGTTGGCGCTGGCCTGGCCGCGGCGCAGGTCGCTCTCATCCACCACGTCGTCATGCAGCAGGGTGGCGGTGTGGATGAACTCCACGCAGGCCGCCAGGGCCTTTTCCCGCCCGCCCTGCGCGCCGCACAGCTTGGCGGCGGCCAGCGTCAGCACCGGCCGCAGCCGCTTGCCGCCGCCCGCCACGATATAGCCGGCAAGCTGCGGGATCAGCTCGACAGGGGAGTGCATCCTTTTCAGGATGATGTCGTTGACGTCCCGCAGTTCCGGCTCGACCAGGCTGATCAAGGCGTCCAGCGCGTCCGTACCGCCCTTGCGGCGCTTGGGATCCAGGGTGGTGACGGTGGCCAAGGATGCGCTCCTGAACGACGGGGGTACCGACAAAGGGCGGGCCGGGTTGACGGCCCCGCTTTGGTTGGGGAGCATAACTGTGAACCCACGGGGGTCAAGGCCCCGGCGGATTCGCCGCAGACCGTATGGGGACATGCCCGCCATGCCAGCCGGGGAGCCATGAAAGAGCTGCTGCGCACCAACAACCCGGTGGAGCTGTCCTTCCTCCAGGCCCTGCTGGCCGACGCCGGCATCGAGTCGCTGGTCCTGGACCAGCACACCTCGATCCTGGAAGGCAGCATCGGCGCCATTCCCCGCCGTCTCGTGGTGGATGATGAAGATTACCACGCCGCCCGCCGCGTCCTGGCCGAGTCCGGCTGCCTGCCCGATGGCTGAGGTGGGGGAGACGGCGCTGCTGGGCGGCCGGGTGCGGCTGCTCCAGCCCGAAAAAGGTTACCGCGCCGCCATCGACCCGGTGTTCCTGGCCGCATCCGTGCCGGCGAGGGAGGGGGAACGGGTGCTGGAGCTGGGCTGCGGCACCGGCGCCGCACTTCTCTGCCTTGCCGCCCGGGTGCAGGGATGTGCCCTGACCGGGTTGGAGCTGCAACCCTTTGCCGCGGGTTTGGTCAGGGAAAGCGCCGACCTGACCGGGGTGGCTGACCGGGTCACGGTGGTGGAGGGCGACCTGTCCGACCCGCCGCCCGACCTGAAGCCCAACAGCTTCCATCATGTCATGATGAACCCGCCCTTCCATGAGGCCGGCCGCCATACCCCCTCGCCCCACGCCCACAAGGCCCAGAGCCATGGGGAGGGCACGGCGGACCTCGCCGCCTGGGTGCAGGGTGCCCTCCGCTTCCTGAAAAGCCGCGGCACCCTGACCGCCATCTACCCCGCCGACCGGCTGGAGCATCTGCTGGCCTTGTTGGCCGGCCGGTTCGGGGACATCCGCGTCTTCCCCCTCTGGCCCCGCCAGGGCTTGCCCGCCAAGCGCGTCATCGTGCAGGCCCGGCGTGACGCCCGCGGCCCCACCTTGCTGCTGCCCGGCTTGGTGCTGCATGGGGAGGGAAGCGGCTATGCCCCCCAGGCGGAAGCTGTGCTGCGGGATGCCGCCCCCCTGGATTTGTCCGGCAACAATCCCAACCTATAGGGTCATGTCCATCCGGTCCCGCCTGCGGAAGCTGTTCCGCCGCCCCGCCCGCCCCCTCGTCACCGTCCTGCGTCTCTCCGGCGTCATCGGCGCCGGGGTCGGCCCCATGCGCGGCGGGCTGTGCATGGAGTCCACCGCCGAGTCCATCGAGCGCGCTTTCGCGCCGGATGAGCTGAAGGCCGTGGCCCTGGTCATCAACTCCCCCGGCGGCAGCCCGGTGCAGTCCGCCCTGATCGGCAATCGCATCCGCGCCCTGTCCGTGGAGAAGAAGGTGCCCGTGGTCGCCTTCGTGGAGGATGTGGCAGCCTCCGGCGGCTATTGGCTGGCCTGCGCGGCGGATGAGATCATCGCCGATGCCGGGTCCGTGGTCGGATCCATCGGCGTCATCTCCGCCGGGTTCGGCTTCCAGGATCTGATCGCCAAGCTGGGCGTGGAGCGGCGCGTCTACACCGCCGGCCGCAACAAGGCCATGCTCGACCCCTTCCGCCCGGAGCGGGAGGAGGATGTGGAGCGGCTGAAGTCCCTCCAACTCGAGATCCACCAGAACTTCATCGACTGGGTGAAGTCCCGCCGTGGCGATAAGCTGCGGGCCGACGACGATACTCTGTTCACGGGGGAGTTCTGGACCGGCAAGCGCGGCCTGGACCTTGGCCTTGTGGACGCGCTGGGCGACGTGCGCACTGTGATGCGCGCCCGGTATGGGGAGAAGGTGCGCCTTGCCCTGGTCGAGACCCGCAAGCCCTGGCTGGCCCGCCGCTTCGGCCTGTCCGGCAGCAGCCTGGGCGCGGAGGTGGCGTCGGCCGTCGTCTCGGCGGCGGGGGAACGGTCCCTGTGGGGGCGGTATGGGTTGTGAGTTACCCACCCGCGGAGCCGCAAGCTGTGCTAGGGCTTAACCACTGACACCCCAGGTCGGCCGCCCATGTTCTCAAAGCTCCTCGTCCTCGCCCTGCTGATCGCCGTGGCCTGGTACGGCATGAAAGCCTACCGCCGCATCCAGGAGGACCGCGCCCGCGCCATCAAGCGGGGGGAGGGGCCGGCCCCGGCCAAGCCCAAGACCCCGGCTGTCATGTCGGAGGACATGGTGAAGTGTACAGCCTGCGGCGTCTATGTCGCGCCGGACGCGCAGGCTTGCGGCAAGCCCGGCTGCCCCCAGCGGGGATGACCGCCTTGTCCGAATTGCCTGGATTCCGGCTGCTCCCCTGCCTTGATTCCACCCAACCGCCCGACTAAGGTGCACCGCACCGCAACATCGGGCAGAGTACCAAGGGCATGGCAGGCGGCACGGGCGCGAAGCCCCTCAGTTTCCAGGGCGTCATCCTCACCCTCCAGAACTTCTGGGCGGAACAGGGCTGCCTCGTCCTCCAGCCCTATGACATGGAAGTGGGCGCCGGCACCTTCCACCCGGCGACCACCCTGCGCGCCCTGGGCCCCGACACCTGGAACGCCTGCTACGTGCAGCCCTCCCGCCGGCCGAAGGACGGGCGGTACGGGGAGAACCCGAACCGGCTGCAGCATTATTACCAGTTCCAGGTCATCATGAAGCCGTCCCCGCCGGACATCCAGGACCTGTACCTGAAGTCCCTGGTGGCCCTGGGCATCGACCCCGCCCTGCACGACATCCGCTTCGTGGAGGATGACTGGGAAAGCCCGACCCTGGGCGCCTGGGGCCTGGGCTGGGAGGTCTGGTGCGACGGGATGGAGGTGACCCAGTTCACCTATTTCCAGCAGGTGGGCGGCATCGAGTGCAACCCCGTCGCGGCCGAGCTGACCTATGGGCTGGAGCGGCTGGCCATGTATATCCAGGGTGTGGAGAACGTCTACGACCTGGACTTCAACGACGCCGTCGGCAACCGCCCCGCCAAGAAGTACGGCGAGGTGTTCAAGCGGGCGGAGATCGAGTACAGCGCCCACAATTTCGAATTCGCAAACACGGAAATGCTGCTCCAGCACTTCCAGGACGCGGAGAAGGAATGCGCCGCCCTGCTGGACCGCGGTCTGGCCCAGCCCGCCTATGACCAGTGCATCAAGGCCAGCCACCTGTTCAACCTGCTGGACGCCCGCGGCGTGATCAGCGTGGTGGAGCGCCAAAGCTACATCCTGCGCGTCCGCACCCTGGCCAAGGCCTGCTGCGAGTCCTGGCTGGCCGACCGCTTCCGCCGGGAGCGGGCGGCGTGACCCCCTGCTTCGACATCGCTCCGAAAAATTGACATCCACGAACACACACAAACACACGCACGAACACGCACAGGGGAAAAGATGGCTGCGCCGCAGGCAGTATTTCTTTTTGTGAATGTCCGTGAGTGTATTGTGCGTGTTCGTGAATGTTTACTGCACCATCCCGCAGGCGTTGAGCGCCTGAGAAACACCTGACCGGACCCCCGCCCCATGGCCGAGCTTTTCATCGAACTGTTCATGGAAGAAATCCCCGCCCGCATGCAGGTGCGGGCCGCGGAGGATTTCCGGCGGCTGGTGACGGACAAGCTTGCCGCGGCGGGCCTGTCCTTCGATCACGCGGAGGCGCACAGCACCCCGCGGCGGCTGGCCCTGGTGGTGGATGGCCTGCCCACGAAGCAGGCCGACGTGCGGGAGGAGCGCAAGGGCCCCCGCGTCGGCTCCCCCGAGCAGGCGCTGGCCGGCTTCCTGAAGGCGGCGGGCCTGACCGACATCTCGCAAGCGGAGCAGCGGGACACCGGCAAGGGCGTGTTCTACTTCGCCGTGATGGAAAAGCCGGGCGGGCAGACCATCGACGCGCTGCCCGCCATCATCGACGCGGCGATCCGGGAGCTGCCCTGGCCCAAATCTATGCGCTGGGGCGATGCCCAGTTCCGCTGGGTCCGGCCGCTGCACGCCATCACCGCCCTGTTCGACGGCCAAGTGATCCCCGGCGCCCTGACCCTAGGTACTTCTGAGCCGGCGCCGGAGGCGTCCGACGGCACCGTCTGCCTGGCGGGGGAGGTGACGGCCACCGTCCTGCGCTATGGCAACATCACCTACGGCCACCGCTTCCTGGCGCCCGACGCCATCACCGTGACTGGCTTTGCCCAGTATGCCGAGGCCCTGCGCAAGGCCTGCGTGATCCTGGACCGGGAGGAGCGCAAGCGCCTGATCCTGGACGGCGCGCGGAAGGCGGCGGAGGCCGAAGGTTACGTCCTGAAGGACGACCCGGGCCTGTTGGAGGAGGTGGCGGGGCTGGTGGAATGGCCCGTCGTCCTGACCGGCGCCATCGACCAGCAGTTCATGGATGTGCCGGCGGAGGTGCTGACCACCTCCATGCGCACCCACCAGCGCTATTTCGCCCTCGAAACGGCCGACGGCAAGCTCGCCCCCCGCTTCGTTGTGGTGGCGAACCGACCCACGGCGGACGGCGGCAAGGCCGTGGTGGCGGGGAATGAGCGTGTACTGCGGGCGCGCCTGTCTGACGCCAAGTTCTTCTGGGACCAGGACTTGGCCACGCCGCTGGAGACGCGCCGCGAGGCCCTGGCGCAGATCACCTTTCACGAGAAGCTCGGCACCATGCTGGAGCGGGTGGAGCGGATCGAGAAGCTGGCCGTGGAGATCGCCGGCGCCCTGAACTACGACGCCGAAATGACCGATCAGGTCCGCACCGCCGCCCGCCTGTGCAAGGCCGACTTGGTCACCGGCGTGGTGGGGGAGTTCCCGGAAGTGCAGGGCATCCTGGGCGGCTACGTCGCCCGCGCCCAGGGCCAGCCGGCGGCCGTCGCCACCGCCATCGCCGACCACTACAAGCCCTTGGGGCCGAGCGACCGCGTACCCACCGACAAGGTGGCCGTCGCCGTGGCCCTGGCCGACAAGATCGACACGCTGGTGGCCTTTTTCGGCATCGACGAGAAGCCCACCGGCAGCCGCGACCCCTTTGCGCTGCGCCGTGCCGCGCTGGGCGTGATCCGGCTGGTGGTGGAGAATGGGCTGCGGATAAATCTTTCGACGCCATTAACAAAAGCCTATGGTCCTGTCATCGCTTCAGTCTCCAGAACTGGATTGCTTTTCAATTACGATCATAAATCGAACGAGGATTTCTTCTTCCAAACATATGAGGGCTGGCTAAGTCAGAATCATCGCTTGGGCCTGCTTCGGCAGAAACCAAAGTCGATGAAGGACTTACAGATCGACATGGATAACGGTGATTGGCAGGCCGTGCTTCCGGCAGCCGAGCTTGCAAACGACCTCCTCACCTTCTTCGCCGACCGCCTGAAGGTCACCCTCAAGGACAAGGGCGTCCGGCATGACTTGATCGACGCGGTGTTCGCCCTGGGCGGCCAGGATGACCTGGTGCTGTTGCTGAAGCGGGTGGACGCGCTGGCCGGGTTCGTGACGTCAGAGGACGGGGCGAACCTGCTGACCGCCTACAAGCGGGCCGCCAACATCCTGCGGATCGAGGAGAAGAAGGACGGCACCACCTTCTCCGGCAAGGTGGACGTCACCAAGCTTGCCCTGGCGGAGGAAATGGCCTTGTTCGGCGCGCTGGAGGACACCGGCGCCACCGTCGGCCCGCTGCTGGAGGCGGAGGACTTCACCGGCGCCATGAAGGCCTTGTCGGCCCTGCGCGCCCCCGTGGACGCCTTCTTCGACAAGGTCACCGTCAACGCGCCGGAACCGGAGCTGCGTGCCAACCGCCTGCGCCTGCTGTCCCAGATCCGCGACACGCTGAACCGCGTCGCCGACTTCTCCCGCATCGAGGGCTGAGCCATGGCCCAACCCCGCCCCCCCGCAGCCCGACAAGGGGCTGGGCAGGGGTGCGGGGGTAGTGGAATTACCGGCTGTGGCGCCTGGATTTGTTGCAATGCAACAAAGCGCGTCGTGCAAGTCACCGGATGTCACCCCGGCCTTGAGCCGGGGCCCTTGGGAAAGCGGATGTGCCAAGGGGTGGCAGTGGGCTTGTGGAGGCGTATTCGGGCTTTCGGTGTGCTGCATCGGCCGATCCCAAGGGCCCCGGCTCTCCGCTGCGCTCCGGCCGGGGTGACTTCCAGTGCCCTGCACATCCCTGCCCCTCCTGCGACCCGCTGCCGCCCCCGGCTGCGTCCTTCGCGGCGGCGGTCTGGCTCAGCAGGCGTAATCCCCCAGCGCGACCCTTGGATTTCCCGCGCTTTCGGGAACACGCTCCCCCAATGCGGCGTATTCCCCATCCAATCAGGATCGATTTCCGGCCATTTGACCGCGATCCGATCCAGCGCTTACCTTCCACGCACCCGCGCCGGCGGGCCTGCGTTTTTCCCCACCCAACCTTAGGACAGGACCGGGACCATGACGAAGTGGGTCTACAGCTTCGGTGAAGGCAAGGCCGAGGGCCGGGCGGACATGAAGAACCTGCTGGGCGGCAAGGGTGCCAACCTGGCGGAGATGTCCAACCTGGGCCTGCCGGTGCCCCCCGGCTTCACGATCACCACAGAGGTCTGCACCTGGTTCTACGCCAACGGAAAGCAGTACCCGGCCGAGCTGCAGGGGGAAGTGGCCGCCGCCCTGGCCAGCGTGGAGCGGATCGTCGGCACCAAGTTCGGCGACCCGGACAACCCGCTGCTGGTCTCCGTCCGCTCCGGCGCCCGCGCCTCCATGCCCGGCATGATGGACACGGTGCTGAACCTGGGCCTGACCGACGTGACCGTGGCCGGGTTGGCCCGCCGGTCCGGCGACGCCCGCTTCGCCTATGACAGCTACCGCCGCTTCATCCAGATGTTCGGCAACGTGGTGCTGGGCGTGGACCACCACCATTTCGAGGACGTGCTGGAAGAGGTGAAGCGCGACCGCGGCCTGTCCTATGACACGGAGCTGAAGGCCGAGGACTGGCAGTCCGTCATCGCCGGCTACAAGCAGGTGGTGGAGAACGAGCTGGGCCGCCCCTTCCCGCAGGACCCGCAGGAACAGCTGTGGGGCGCCATCGGCGCGGTGTTCAGCTCCTGGATGAACCAGCGCGCCATCACCTACCGAAAGCTGCACGACATCCCGGCCAGCTGGGGCACGGCGGTGAACGTGCAGGCCATGGTGTTCGGCAACATGGGCGACGACTGCGCCACCGGCGTCGCCTTCACCCGCAACCCCAGCACGGGTGAGAACCTGTTCTATGGCGAGTACCTGATCAACGCCCAGGGTGAGGACGTGGTGGCGGGCATCCGCACGCCGCAGCACCTGACCATCGCCGGCAAGGACGCCAACGGCTCCACCCTCCCGGCCATGGAGGAGAGCATGCCGGAGGTGTTCCGGCAGTTGGATGAGGTGCGCCTGAAGCTGGAGCGGCACTACCGCGACATGCAGGACATCGAGTTCACGGTGCAGCAGTCCAAGCTCTACATGCTGCAGACCCGCACCGGCAAGCGCACCGCCGCGGCCGCCCTGAAGATCGCCGTGGACATGGTGGGGGAGGGGCTGATCTCCGAGAAGGAAGGCGTGCTGCGGATCGAGCCCAAGTCGCTGGACCAGCTGCTGCACCCCACCCTGGACCCCAAGGCCAAGCGCACCATCATCGCCAAGGGCCTGCCCGCCAGCCCCGGTGCCGCCAGCGGCAAGGTGGTCTTCACCGCCGAGGAGGCGGAGAAGGCGGCCGAGCATGGGGAGGCGGTGATCCTCTGCCGCGTGGAGACCTCGCCGGAGGACATCCACGGCATGCACGCCGCCCAGGGCATCCTGACCACCCGCGGCGGCATGACCAGCCACGCCGCCGTGGTGGCCCGCGGCATGGGGCGCCCGTGCGTGGCCGGTGCCGGTGAGCTGCGCATCGACTACAAGCGCGGCACCATCACCGTGCGCGGGGTGGAGGTGAAGGCCGGTGACGTGGTCACCATCGACGGTTCCACCGGTGAGGTGATGCTGGGCGAGGTGCCCACCATCCAGCCGGAGCTGTCCGGCAACTTCGCCGAGCTGATGGGTTGGGCCGACCGGTTCCGCCGCATGAAGGTGCGCACCAACGCGGAGACCCCGCTGGACGCCCGCACCGCCCGCAAGTTCGGGGCGGAGGGCATCGGCCTCTGCCGCACGGAGCACATGTTCTTCGACGCCGACCGCATCATCGCGGTGCGGGAGATGATCCTGGCCGACACGGAGGGTGGCCGCCGCGCCGCCCTGGCCAAGATCGCGCCCATGCAGCGCCAGGACTTCGTCGAGCTGTTCAAGATCATGAAGGGCCTGCCGGTGACCATCCGCCTGCTGGACCCGCCGCTGCACGAGTTCCTGCCGAACAGCGACGCGGAGATGGCGGAGGTGGCCAAGGCCGCCGGCACCGACATCCAGAAGGTCCAGCACCGCGCCGTGCAATTGCACGAGGCGAACCCCATGCTGGGCCACCGCGGCTGCCGTCTGGGCATCTCCTACCCCGAGATCTATGAGATGCAGGCCCGCGCCATCTTCGAGGCGGCGGTGGCCGTGTTCAAGGAGACCGGGGAGACGGTGACGCCGGAGATCATGATCCCGTTGGCCGGCACCAAGAAGGAGCTGGACATCCTGAAGGCCGTCATCGACCGCGTGGCGGGGGAGGTGGCGCAGGCTTCCGGCCACACGGTGGATTACCTGGTCGGCACCATGATCGAGCTGCCGCGCGCCGCCCTCCAGGCCGGGCAGATCGCCCAGACGGCGGAGTTCTTCAGCTTCGGCACCAACGACCTGACCCAGACCACCTTCGGCATCAGCCGCGACGACGCCGGCAGCTTCCTGCCCGACTACCAGCGGGCCGGCATCTTCGAGCACGACCCCTTCGTGACCCTGGACACGGAGGGCGTGGGTGAGCTGGTGAAGATCGCGGCGGAGCGGGGCCGCAACACCCGGGGCGATATCAAGCTCGGCATCTGCGGCGAGCATGGCGGCGACCCGTCGTCCATCTACTTCTGTGAAAAGGTGGGCCTGGACTACGTCTCCTGCTCCCCCTACCGCGTCCCCATTGCCCGCCTCGCGGCGGCGCAGGCGGCCATCCTGGGCGAGCAGGCGGCCAGCGAGGCTTGATCACCTCCGTGTAGGTCGGATTAGGCGCCGCAAGGCGCCGTAATCCGACGGCCTAGCGACGGATGTCGGATTACGCATCGCCAATCCGACCTACGAAAAACCCCCGGGCCTCGCGACCCGGGGGTTCTTTCATTCCAACCCCAAGCCTCAGCGGCTGCCGCCACCGCCGCCGCTGCCGCCGGCGGACCCCGTGGTGCCCGGATTGTTGGTCAGGCTGCCGGTGGGATTGCTGGTCCCGCCCATGTTCTCCCCGGCGGAACCGACGGTGCCGCTGGTGTTCGGCGCGCTGCCGGAGCGGCTGGCCGCGTTGGACCCAGCCTGGGAACCCTCACCGTCCGTGTTCCGGCTCAGCGAGACGGTGTTGTCGTCATATTCGAACTCCTTCATGGCCTGGAGCTGGTCCTGGGTCAGGCTGCTGACCTGCACCTTGTCCTGGCCCGGCTGGATCTGCGCCTGGGTCATGTCCACGGCCACCGTGCGTTCCCCGATTCCCAGGAAGCCGCCGCTAGAGATCACCAACTGCTTGGCCTGGCCGGTGGAGGGGTCCAGCACCACGTCCGACACCTCGCCCAACTCCTGGCCATTGGCGCCGACCACGGTCTTGCCCATCAGCTCCTGGGCGGACTGGCGGTCAAAGGCGGTGGTGCCCATGCCGGTGCTGCCCATGTTGTCGCTGCCGGTCATCCCGGCGGTGGTGCCGGCCGGGTTGGTGCCGGAGGATTCGGGTGCCATGCTGCCGGGGGCGCCGGCCGACGTCGTATCGGACGTGCCACGGTCCATGGATTGGCTGCTGTCCCGGTTGGTATCGCTGGGGGTCACCGGGGCAGGGCTGCTGCTGGCCGGCGGGCTGCCGGTGGCGCTGTCGGTCCCGGCAGGGCTGCCGCCGGGACCGGTGCTGCCCTGGGCGTAGGCTGCGCCCGACAAAAGAAGGGCGAGGGCCGACGTGGCCCCGATCAGGTCCTTGCGCATGGTGCTCTACTCCCGCGTTCTGGGTGGCCCGGCCACGGCCGGGCTTTCCACCCATCAACACGCGGGCGTGCCGCTTATTCCCGCGGGGCGTGCGCGCGAAAGGGTCACATCCCCACTGCGCTGCCGCGAAGCTGCTCGGCGATCTGGGCCAGCCGGTTGCCCAGGTCGCGGGTGGCCTGGGCATTGGCCGCCTCTGACTGGCGGTTGGCGTTGCGCAGCCCGTCGATGGAGCGGGACAGGTCCACCGACAGCCCGTCCAGCCGCAGCACCCGCTCCCGCAGGTTCTGGGCCAGGTCGGTGATGACCGCCAGATCGGTGCTTTCCCGCTGGCGGTTGGCCTCCACCAGCAGCTTCACCGCGTCGGCGCTGCCGTCCAGCCGCTCGCCCAGCCGTTCCACCGCCGCCAAGCGGTCGCGCAGGGCCTCCGCGATGGCGGCCAGCTCCTCCGCCCCCCGCTTTTCCTCACCGGACGCGATCAGGGCGTGGACGGCCTCCGTCGCCGCCCCCAGCCCGGCGGCCACGCCCTCCACATGGTCCAGACGGTCCTTCAGGCTGGCCACGAGGGCCAGGGCGTCGCGCACGCTGTCCGCCTCCCGGCTGTCCGTGCTGGCCACCAGGGCATGCACCGCGTCTGTTGCAGCGCTGAGGCCCGCCGCCACCTCCAGCAGCCGTTCGGGCGTGCCGTCCTCCCGCCGTGCCGCCAGCTCATCCGACAGGGACTTCAGCCCCTCCACCACCTGCTCTTGCCGCACGGCGGTGCGGGCCAGGGCGTCGGTCGCCTCCGTGGCGCCGGCCATCAGGCTGCGGGCTTCCTGCCGCAGGTCGCCCGTCACGTCGCGCAGGCGGGCCGTGGCATCGTCCACGCCGCCCGCCAGGGTCTGGGCCAGGCGCTGGGCCGTGCCGCCGATTTCCTGCACCCGGTCGGCGATCTGGGCGGCGCTGCCGCGCATGCGGGCCAGCAGGTCCGCCATGGCCTCCTGCTGGCCGGGTTCCACCTTGCGCCGCTCGAACTCCGCCCGCAGGTCCTGGCCGGTACGGCGCAGGGCATCCACCGCGTCCGCCATCTCCCCCGACCGGGCGGAGATGTCGCCCAGCAGCGCCTCGTACCCAGCCTGCACCTGCTCCATCTGGTCCGCCAGCGGTTCCAGCTTGTGGGTGGCGAGGTCGGCGGAGGATTCCATGATGGTCTGCGCCCGGGCCATGCCGTCCAGGGCGATGTCGAAGCGGTCGTTCAGGCCGGCGGTGCGGTCCTCCAGCAGGTCGGCGGCCCGGGCCACCTGGGTGCCCGCATCCTCCAGCCGGGCGCTGGCCTGGGCCGTGGCGCTGTCCAACCGCTCCGTGGCGGCACCCAGGGCCGCCACCAGGGCCTTCTCGCCTGCGTCCACCGCCTCCGCCGCACGGGCCAGGCGGTTGCCGGTCTGCTCGGCGGAATTGGACAGCAGCTCGCCAGAGGCCTTCAGCAGCTTCACGGCGCTCAGCAGGTGCGACTGCGCCTCACCCATGCTGGCCATCAGGCCCTGGGCGGCCTCCCGCGCCTGGGCGCTGGCGGCCCGCATCTGGCCGTCGCTGCCGGACAGGCTGCGCATGGTGCTGTCCACCTGCTCCCCGGCCGTGGAAAGGGTCTCCGCCAGCGTGTCGGCATGGCGGCGCAGGGTCTCCACGACCCCGTCCAGCCCGCCGCCCGGCCCCTCCGCCTCGAAGGCGCGGATGCGGGACACGGCGTGGGCCAGGATTTCCGTGGCCTGCCGGACCTCGCGGTTGCTCTCGCTCACCGTGCGCACGGCGGCGGTGCAGAGGTTGTTCACCTGGGAAAGCGTGTCGGTGAGCTGGGTCTTGGTGTCAGTGACCATACGGCCCACGTCGGTGCCCAGCACCGCCAGGGTGCCGCCGGCGCCGCGCAGCCGGGCCGACAGGGCCTCGAACAGGTCGGCATAGTCCCCTTCGAACTTCAGCCGCATCCGCCCGCCGTCGGTGAGGACGGAAATGTCCGGCACCTCAGCCGCCGCCTCGCGGAAGCCGTCCACCGCCCGGGCCAGTTCCCCGAATTCATCCCCGCGCGTCGTCCCCCAGACGGGGCTGCGCCAGTCACCCTTCGCCACGGCGGCCACGCTTGTGCCCAGCTCCGCCAACGGCCGCAGCACGCGGGCATGCACCAGCACCAGCACGGCGGCCAGCAGGGCCAACAAGGCCGCCACCGCGCCGGTGCCCAGCCAGAAGCCGCGGGCGGCGGTGGCTTCCAGCCGGTCCAGCGCCAGCACCGATTGGGCGCGGCGCAGCTCCGCGATGCGGTCGGCCAGGGCGGCGTGGCGGGTCAGCAGGGCGACGCCGGTGCCCCCGCCCAGGGCCTGCGGCCTGTCCCCCGCGGCGGCCAACGCCTGGCGGTAGGTCTCCAGCAGGCGCTTCAAGTCGGCGGCGAGCTGCGACTCGGTGGGCGTCAGGCGGGTCGCCTCGAAGCCGCGCAGGGACTGCTCGGCTGCCTCCAGGTCCTTGCCCATGGCCGCCTTGGCGTCGGCGGAGCCTGTCTCCGCGAACAGGGCCAGGTTTTGCAGGAATCCGCCATGGCCCAGCCGGTCGCGCACCCCGTCCAGCAGCCGGGCCTTGGCCTGGGCGTCCCCCGGCGTCTCCAGCAGGGCGGATTGCACCTTGCCGAACCAAGCCAGGTGGAAGGCGGCCGCGGCGGCCAAGCCCCCCACCACCAGGACGGCGACGACCGTGATCGCCGCGCTGAGGCCGCGCAGCGAGGACAGCCGCGATGCCTTGCCCCGGTCCATGTCCGCCCCCCTGTAACCGATCTTGTGGTGTACCGCGGAGACGCTAACAAATTGTTGCCCCCTCATCATCCTTTCGTTCGGTCAGGGCCGCCCCGGGTCTGGACGAAAGGGGGCGCATCTGGCAGGCAGGAGGCCATGCGCGTCCTGCAGATGATCTTTTCCCGCAACTTCCGCGGGGCCGAGCGGCACGTGGCCGACCTCGCCAACGGCCAGGCGGGGCGGCATGACCTGCTGCTGCTGCTGCGCGCCGATCATGAGGAGGACGGCGCCTCCATCATGCGGGCCCTGGACCCGGCCGTGCCGGTGCGGCTGGTTCGGCCGTCGCTCCTGGGCTGGGACAGTTGGCGGGCGGCGCGGGCCTTTCGGCCTGACGTGGTGCACAGCCATGGCGGGCGGGCAGGCAAGGTGGCGGGCGCTTGGCTGCGGCGCTGGCCGCGGCTGGCCACCATGCATTTGGACTACCGCCCCGCCTGGTACCGCCGCCAGGACGCGCTGGTGGCGCCGACGGGCTGGCAGGCGGAGGACGCGCGGGCCAAGGGCTTCACCGGGTCGATCCACAGGTTGGACCTGTGGGTGAAGCCCGCCTTGCCACTGACGCCCGGGCAGGTAGCCGCCTTGCGCGCTGAACTGGGTGCTGGGCCGGGCACGGCCCTGCTGGGGGCCGTTGGTGCGCTGATCCCGGTGAAGGGCTTCGACACCCTGGTCCAAGCCTTCCGCCGCCTGCCCGGCGACCATCTGCGGCTGGCCTTGGTGGGGCAGGGGCCACAACGGGCGGAGCTGGAATCCCTGGCCCAAGGGGACCCGCGCATCCGGTTCGCCGGCTTCCGCGACGATGCCGCGTCGCTCTATCAGGCCTTCGACCTGTTCGCCTTCCCCTCACGGGAGGAACCCTTCGGCCTCGTGGCGCTGGAGGCGCTTGACGCCGGACTGCCCGTGGTCGCGACGGACACGAAGGGCGCCCGGGCCACCCTTGGCCCTGGCGGGTTGGTCCCGCCGGGCGACGTGGACGCCCTAACGTCGGCATTGGCCGCCCGGCTGAGCCAAAGCCTGACCAAGCACCGCCCCGACCTGTCCCGCTGGTCCATGGAGCGGCATCTGGTTGGATTGGATGAAGTCTACCAAGGGCTTCGTAGGTCGGATTAGGCGCGCCAGCGCCGTAATCCGACGGCCAACGCCGAATCCGCCATCCGGCCTTCGGTCATCTGATACCAGTGGCCGTTGATCGTGACCGATCAACGGCCCCCTCAGGCGCCGGGCGCCCGCATCCGCGGGCTTGGCTCACGCGGGCACGGGCCCGCGGGCCGGCGGTCGCCGGCCTCCAGGCGCATGAGTCAAAAGCTCATTCGCCTGGTATGAGACGTCGGATTACGCTTCGCTGACCCGACCTACGCCCCTGCCTTCTCCGGCAGCCGAACCCACTCGGGCACCTGCGGCACCAGCCGCGCCTCCCCGGCGGTCAGGTCGGCCTCCAGCGCGTCCAGCCGGACCAGGGCGAGGGCTAGGCCGTCCGCCCCGCTGCGCACCTCCCCGGCCTCCCGCTCCCCGGCCATGACCAACGTGCCCGGCGGGGGCAGGGGACCTTGCACCGCCACGGGCAGCAGGCGCTTCTTGACCAAGCCACGGTACTTGGTCCGGGCGGTCAGCTCCTGGCCCACATAGCAGCCCTTGTCCCAGGCCACGCCGCGCAACTCGTCAAAGCCGTTCTCCAGCAGGATGGACTTGTCCACCACCAGGTCGCGGCTGCCGTCCGGCACGCCCAGCATCAGGCGCAGCCGGTCCCAATCGGCGAAGCTCCCCTGGGCCAGATCGGGCGTAGCGCCGGCGGGCAGCAGCAGGCGTGCGCCCAACCCGGCCAGCCGCGGGTCCGCATAGGCCACGCCCCCCGCGAACGCCGCCACGGTCCCCGGCTCGCCGGCCAGCCCCACCGCTTCCGTGGCACCATCACCGATCACGGCGAAACTCGCGAACTGGTCGGTCACATCCGCCAGCTCGACCTTGCTGCGCAGCTTGTACATGCGCAGGCGCCGGTACAGGTCGTCCCGCCGGCCTGCCTCGCACTCCAGCAGCAGCCGTTCCCCGTCCGGCACCACGAAGAAATCGTGCAGGTACTTGCCCTGCGGCGTCAGCAGGGCGGCCCAGACGGCGCGGTCGGGCTTGGCCACGTCGTTGCTGACCAGCCCTTGCAGGAACGCCACCCGCTCCGGCCCCGACAGGGCCAGCACCCCGCGGTCGGCCAAGGGAACGAGGGTGGATACCGGGGGACGGGACGACTCGCTCATGGTCGGGGGCCGGCTGCACGGAAGGGGGATGGTCCCCAGACGTAGGCGCTCCCCATCGGCACGGCAAGGCCGCCCTGCGGCGAGTCGCACCTGCCCGCCTTGGCAAGGGCGCGGGCCGGCGTCTATAAGCGGCCTTCGGGGGGCTTGACTGCCCCGATCCCAACCCGATGGCCTGCTGCCGGTGGACGTCCTCTTCATCACCTCGAACCGCCTGGGCGACGCGGTCCTGACCACGGGGCTGCTCGGCCATCTGGTGGACACGCTGCCCGCGGCCCGATTCACCGTCGCCTGCGGCCCGATCCCGGCGCCCCTGTTCCGCACCGTGCCGCGCCTGGCCAGGCTGATCCCCCTGCGCAAGCGCCGCTGGTCCGGCCATTGGCTGGAGTTGTGGGCGCAGGTGGTGGGTACCCGCTGGGATCTGGTGGTGGACCTCCGGGACAGCGCCGTCTCCCGCCTTATCCCCGCCCGGCGGCGGGCCATCTTTCGAAATCGAAAGCTCGGTTTGCACAAGGTGGCGGAGTTGGCGGGCGTGCTGGGCGTGGACCCGCCGCCGTCCCCCCGCCTCTGGCTGGATGCGGAGACCCAGCGGGAGGCCGCGGCCCGCCTGGGGCCGGGCAACTTCCTGGCCCTGGGCCCGGCGGCCAACTGGACCGGCAAGGAATGGCCTGCCGAGCGCTATGCCGACTTGGCTGAACGGCTGACCGCCCCGGGCACCCCCCTGGCCGGGGCGCGGGTGGTGGTGCTGGCCGGCCCGGGGGAGGAGCAGCGCTGCCGCCCCGTCCTGGACCGGCTGGGCGACCGGGCCATCAACCTGGTGGGCAGGACGGACCCTTTGCTGGCCGGGGCCTGCGTGGCCCGGGCGCGGCTGTTCGTCGGCAATGATTCCGGCCTGATGCATGTGGCCGCGGCGGTGGGCACGCCCACGCTGGGCGTCTTCGGCCCCACCCCGGTGGAGACCTATGGCCCTTGGGGCGAGCACTGCCGTTACGTGCTGGCCCCCCGGGTCGAGGGGGACACGCCGGAGGACCGCATGCGCCGTATCACGGTGGAGGAGGTGGAGCAGGCCGCCCTCGGCCTGCTGGCGCGGACGCCGGAACTGGCCGCATGGTGACGGCCCCCCTCCAGGAGGACCGGCCGCAGCCCCGCCCGGACGCGTTGCCGCCGGCAGTGGACAGCTTCGCGCCGCCCTTCCTGCCCCTGGTCATGGGCCTGCTGGCCCCCGGCCTCGCCATCCTGGCACCGCTGGTGCCCCTGGGCATGGCGCCCCTGCTGATCACGCTGGCGGTCCTGGCCGGGGGGCTGGTGCTCTGGCGGACCCGCCGGCTTCCGCCCCTTCCGCGGGACATGCTGCTGCCCCTGGCCCTGTTCTGGGCCCTGGGCACCGTCAGCATCGCCTGGACACCCGTCCCCATGGACGGCTTGGCCCAATCCATCACCTTCGTGTACGAACTGGTACCCGGCTTCCTGCTGATGGGCGGGATCTGGGCCCTGGGGAACGGGCAACGGTGCCGACTCCGCCGGGTGGTGGTGGTGGCTTTCGCCATCGGCTTGGGTCTCTATGCCGTGGAAAGCCTGTTCGGACAGCCCCTGTACCACCTGGCCAAGTGGCTGGAGGGCACGAAGGTGGCGCAGGAACGGGCCTTGAACCGGCCGTCGGTCATCTTCACCGTCCTGGTCTGGCCGGTGGCGCTGCTGCTCTGGCAGCAGGGCAGGGCGTGGGCCGCCTTCCTGCTGCCGGCCGCCTATGGCCTGTTGACCCTGGCCACGCCCAGCGCCTCCGCGGTGGCGGGAATGGCGGGCGGGCTGCTGCTGCTGCCCCTCGCCTGGTATCGGCCACGGTTGGCCGTGTGGCTGCTGGCCGCCCTGCTGGTGGGCGGGTTCCTGTTCTGCGTGCCCGTCGCGGGCCTGCTGGCGGGGCTGGGGTTGGAGAAGCATCCCGACTTCCCCTTCAGCTTCGCCCACCGCATCGACATCTGGCAGTTCGCCGCCGAGCGGGCGACGGAGCGGCCCTGGTTCGGCTGGGGGTTGGACGCCTCCCGCGCCATCCCGGAGGGCAACCGGGTCACGGAAGGTCTGGCGCTGGAGCGGCCGGTCATGCCTTTGCACCCGCACAACCTGTTCCTCCAGGCGCGGCTGGAACTGGGCTGGGTGGGGTCCGCCCTGCTGGCGTGGTTCGGCGTCGTGCTCCTGGCCCGCATCGGCCGCCTGCCCCGGGCACCCCGCGCCTTTGCCCTGGCTTGCTATGGCTCGTCGGTGCTGGTGGCCTGCTTCGCCTATGGGGCGTGGCAGACCTGGTGGGTCTGCACCCTGCTGCTGGCCGGCTTCCTGTTCGTGGGCGTGGCGGAGCGGCCGGGGCTTACGGCTTCCGCACCAGGCAGTCCCCGCCCGCTTCCTTGATCCGGCGGCACAGATCCTCGGCCGCCGCCTTGTCCGGCAACCCGCCCAGCAGGATGCGTGTGTAGACGCCCTTCGCCCCCAGGTCCACCTGGGCAAAGCCGGCCTCCCGGTCGCCCAGCACGGCCGCCAGCCGCCGACGCTGGGCCTGCCATTCCTTCTCCGCCTCCGCCCGGCTGGGCAAGGCCGCGAGCTGCACGGCCCAGGCACCGGCGGCGGGTTGGGGCGGCGGTGTCGGTGCCGGGGCGGGCGCCGCCGGGACAGGGGCCGGGGGCGGTCCGGCTTCCCGGGGCGTGGGGACGACCAATGGCTCAGGTTCCGGCCTCGGCGGCGCCGCGGCGGGGGGAGGGGGCGAGGCGACGGCCTGGGGGGCAGGCCTGGCCGGCACCTGGGCGACAGCGGCGGGCCGCGGCGGGCCCTTCAGCGGCTGGTTCGACCGGCGAAGGGCCTCCGCCTTCATGGCCGGGCTCGCCTCGGCCTCGATCTCGCTGCGCAGGCGAATGGCGGTGACCACATTCTGCCGTTCCGCCAGGATGGCCCAGCGCAGGGCTTCGGTCAGGTCCTTGGGCGTGCCCAGGCCGAAATAGAACAGGGTGGCCGCGTTGTTCTGGGCATTGGCATCCCCCGCCTCCGCCGCGGGGACCAGCAGGGCCAGGGCCTTGGCATAATCCGCCGGCACCTCCTCCCCGAAGGCGTAAAGGGTCCCGGCCGCGCTCATCGCCCCCACATGGCCCGAGGCGGCAGCCTTCTCCAGCCAGACCAGGCCCGCCGCCGGGTCCTTGTCCACGCCGCGGCCCTGCAGCAGCATCTGGCCGACCAGGAACTGGCCGGTGGGGTCGCCGGCTTCCGCGCTGGCCAGGAAGGCCTTGTGGGCTGTGGTGAGGTCCCCTGCCGCGAACGCCTTCCGCCCGACATCCAGGTCCGCCCGCACAGGCGGTGCCGCGCCCCAGGCGACCAGGCCGGCAAGCAGCAACATGGGGACCAGGCGGGACATGGGCGGGACCATCGGTGGTGGGGCGACCGGCCCCTAACATGCCGGACCGGCACGCCCCGGCAAAGCCCGTTGGAGGTAGCGCACCCCTTTCGCGGGCAAGTGGCGCGCCAGTCCTTGACGGCGGGGTCCCGGACGCGGTTCAACCCATCCCCACATCGACCGACCGCGCCGGAGGGCCCATGGCCGCCAAGAAGAACCCGCTGAACCTGAACCCCCTCCAGCTCAAGACCCTGACCCTGTTCCAGGCCCTGGCCGAGTTCGAGGAGATCGCCCGTCCGGCCGGCGACGGGGAGGTGGAGGTGCTGGAGATGCCCTTCACCGCCCATGGCAACCATTTCCACCTGGGCCCCTGGCTGGTCTATGCCCAGGATGCCACCGGCCTGCGCAACCCCGCCCCCTGGGCGGTGCTGGAGCGCAAGGGCCTGATCCGCGGCAACTTCCCCATCAGCGTGGTGCTGACCCGGGCGGGCCTGGAGTATGAGACGGGCATGCGCCGCCAGATCCTCCAGGGCTCCGACCACTGATCCCGGCAAAGAAAAAGGGCACGGGAGCCGCGGCCCCCGTGCCCTTCCGGTTCAAGCGGATGCTTACTCTGCCACCGCCGGCATGGGCCGGCCCAGGGCGGTGTCCAGGTAGTCGTCCACGATCTTGCCCAAATCGTCCGCCCGCTCCGTGAAGAAGTGGTTGGCACCCTCCAGCTTCTGGTAGGCGATGCGGATGTCCCGCTGGTGGGACAGCTTGTTCACCAGCCGCTGCACGCTGGCCTCCGGCACGATATCGTCCCGGTCGCCATGGACGATCAGGCCCGAGGCGGGGCAGGGGGCCAGGAAGCTGAAGTCGAACATGTTGGCCGGCGGGGCCACGCTGATGAACCCGTCGATCTCCGGACGGCGCATCAGCAACTGCATGCCGATCCAGGCGCCGAAGCTGAAGCCGCCGATCCAGCAGGAGGAGGCGTTGGGGTTGTAGGTCTGCAGCCAGTCTAGCGCGGAAGCCGCGTCGGACAACTCCCCCTCACCCCGGTCGTAGGTGCCCTGGCTGCGGCCAACGCCCCGGAAGTTGAAGCGCAGGGCGGAGAAGCCGCGCTTCGTGAAGGCGTGGAACATGGTGTAGACGACGCGATTGTTCATCGTCCCGCCATGCTGCGGGTGTGGCTGGAGCAGCAGCGCGATGGGCGCGTTCGGGCCCTTGGCGTGCGTGTAGCGGCCTTCGATGCGGCCGGCCGGCCCGTTGATGATCACGTCAGGCATTGTTCACCGGTCCCGCGTCGGGCCGCCCGTCCGGGCGGGCATGGATCTGGCATGGCAGCGGCTTGGCCCGGAGCAATTGGTCCGGCCGCCGAAATGTTCGGTAAATGGCCGAAAGGCCAGGAAAAAAACTGGGAGGTGGAATACTTGACCCTCCTGGTAGGTCTTCTTATATCGCACCCTAGGGGTGTCGGGGGGACATGGCTGGCGGCCGCAGGCGCGACAAACGCCCAGGCTTTCAGCGGTGTCCCGCAGGTACCCACTTCTGTCCGCGGTGGGGTGACCCGCCCGGACAGGGCGCGGACTATACCACAGCGGGTGGCAGCCTATTCAAGCCTCTTCGCGTGGTGGCCGCGAAGGTCACCGGGGCCGGGCCGTACCGGTGCGCGGGGGACCTGGGGACGGGGCGTCATGACCGCCTGTCGGACAGGTTTTCCGAGCGCCGTGAAGGGCCTTGCCGGGGTTGGGGCGTCACTCCATCTCTGGCGCCTGAGGGTTTGCGGATTTTCCCTGTCTGGGTGTGGCGGGGTGGTCCGTCGGGCCGGGCCCTGCACGGGGCCGCGTCCCGGGGCAACCGGCGGCAGCAGATCGCCGGGACAATGGGCAAATGACGGGCAACGCGCCTGCGCCGATGGCCAGGCCTTATGAACGGAGGGGTACAGTGAGGCTCAGCACCAAGGGTCGGTATGCCGTCATGGCGATGGTAGACTTGGCGAAGTCCAGCAAGGGGCATCCGGTGGCCCTGGCGGAGATCGCCGACCGGCAGGAAATCTCCCTGTCCTACCTGGAGCAGCTTTTCGCGAAGCTGCGCAAGGGCGGGCTGGTGAAGAGCGTCCGCGGCCCCGGCGGCGGCTACCTGCTGGCCCACCCTTCGGACGTGATGCGCATCAGCGACATCATCCTGGCCGTGGACGAGCCCATCCGCACCACCCGCTGCGCCGCCAACAGCCCCAACGGCTGCCACGCCAACAAGACCCGCTGCCTGACCCATGATCTGTGGGAGGAGTTGGGCAACCAGATCCACATGTACCTGTCCTCGGTCACCCTGGCCGACGTGGTGGAGCGCCGCGTGCTCTCTTCCAGCCAGATGATCGTCCAGGACGCCCGCCGCGCCCCCGTGCCGGCGGAGTGAGGCGGGGAGGGCACCCGGTCGGATGCCGGCAGCCGCTGGCGAGGTTCGCCTCGACAGCGGCAGGCCGCCGACCGGCGGCCCGCGGCTCCATGGCCGCGCAAGCCTGGCCGCGGATGCGCCCGCCCGGCGCTTGAGGGCGAGATGAGTATCTATTTGGATTGGAACGCGACGGCGCCGCTCCGGCCTGAGGCCAGGGCGGCGCTTGTCGCGTCGCTGGACCTGCCGGGCAACCCGTCCTCGGTCCATGGCTTCGGCCGCCGGGCGCGCCGGGTGGTGGAGGATGCGCGCGCCCGGGTGGCGGCGCTGGTCAACGTCCCTCCGTCGCAGGTGGTGTTCACCGCCAGCGGGACGGAAGCCAACAACCTCGCCCTCCGCGCCACGGGCGTGGCCCGGCGGCTGGTGCTGGCGACGGAGCATGCCTCCGTGCTGGAGGCGCGGCCTGACGTGGAGGTAGTCCCCGTCCACCCCGACGGCTTGGTCGACCTGGACGCGCTGGCCCGCCTGCTGGCCGGTGGGCCCGGCCCGGCCCTCGTCTCCGTCCAGGCGGCAAACAATGAGACGGGCGTGATCCAACCCTTGGGCGACGTGGCGGCCCTGGCCCGCGCCCATGGTGCTTTCCTGCACAGCGATGGGGTCCAGGTGGCCGGGCGGCTGCCGCTGGATCTCATGGCCCTGGGTGTGGACCTGTTCACCCTGTCCGCCCACAAGATCGGTGGGCCGCAAGGCGTCGGCGCCCTGGTCGCCGCCCCCCGCGTCGGCCTTGAGCCCATCCTGCGCGGCGGCGGGCAGGAGCGGCGGCAGCGGGCGGGGACGGAGAACGTGGCGGGAATCGCGGGCTTCGGCGCGGCGGCAGAGGCGGCGATGCATGACCTGGACGCCTATGCGCGGTTGGCGGACTTGCGTGACCGGCTGGAGGAGCGGCTGCTGGAAGCGGTGCCGGAGGCGGTCATCTTCGGCCGTTCCGCCGCCCGCCTGCCCAACACCACCTGCGTTGCCCTGCCCGGCATCCCGGCAGAGACGCAGTTGATGCGCTTCGACCTGGCCGGCATCGCCGTCAGCAGCGGGGCCGCCTGTTCCAGCGGCAAGGTCAAGGCCTCCCACGTCCTCACCGCCATGGGGGCCGGGGCTAACCTGGCGGGCTCTGCCATCCGGGTCAGCCTTGGCTGGACCACGACCGAAGCCGAGCTGGACCGCTTCGCCAGCACCTGGGTCGCCATGGCGAAGGGACTGCGCAAGGCGGCGTGACGGGATGTCCCATGCCGTCCGCGCGGTTGTCATCGGAGCGTTGGTCGCCCATCCTCCCGGCCCATGAGCAATGACCGCCCCCGCCCCGTGCCCGTCCAGGGCGACCTGGGCCCCTGCTGGTTCTGCGGCAAGGGCGTCAGCCCCCGCGCCCTGTTCTGCCATGCTTGCGGCAGCGTGCAGCCGCCGGCGGACCTGGACGCCTTCGCCCGGCTGAACCTGCCGACCCGCTTCGACCTGGAAACCACCGCCATCGAGCGGCAGGCCACCGGCTTCCGCCGCATCCTGGACCCCGCCCGGTTCGAGGCCAAGGGCCAGCGGGAAAAGGCCATGGCCGAGCGGCAGCGCACCGCGGTGGGGTCCGCCGCCGCGATCCTGTTGGACCCGCTGCTGCGCGCCCGCGCCCTGCTGGGCCTGAACGGGCTGGAGCCCGGCCCCGCCGGGCCGACCCTGGCGGAATGGGAGATCGAGCTGGCCATCGCGCCCGACGCCATCTCCGTGGACCGCGTCGCCGCCCGCATCTCCGCCGCCGTCGGCACGGAGCTGCGGCAGCTCTCCACCGCCTTCCGCCTGGGCGACCTGGACCAGGCGGCGATGCTCGTCGGACGGCTGGAGGGGCTGGAGCGGGCGGGGGAGGCGGCCCACCGCCGGCGGCGCGACGTCTCCGCCTGACGTGGCCGCCCCGCCAGCCAATTAGGCACCCGCGGAGAGGGGACCCGCGCTGAAACGGCACTGGACTTGACGCGGGCGGGCTTCTAACAACATCCCCGATCACGGGGCGGACACGTCCGCCGGTTGTCTGGTTTGGGAGTTCTGGCGCGATGCCGAAGATGGTGTTCATCGAGACCGACGGGACCCGCCGCGAGGTGGACGCACCCCTGGGCCTGTCGATCCTGGAGGTGGCCCGCCGCCACAACATCGACATCGAGGGGGCGTGCGAGGGCTCGCTGGCCTGCTCCACCTGCCATGTGGTCGTGGACCCGCAGTGGTACGACCTGCTGCCGGACGCCAGCGAGGACGAGGAGGACATGCTGGACCTCGCCTTCGGCCTGACCAAGACCTCCCGCCTGGGCTGCCAGATCCGCATGACCGAGGAGCTGGACGGCCTGACCGTGAAGCTGCCCGGCGGGTCGTGAGCCCCGTGGCGGGCGCCGCCCTGCCGGACCTGGCCACATCAGGCGGCCTGTTCGCGCGCCTGCGCGACGCGGCGCGGCCGTCCTGGGAAAGCTATGTCGCCCATCCCTTCGTCAAGGGCATGGGCGACGGCAGCCTGCCGGAAGCCAGCTTCCGCCATTACCTGGTGCAGGATTACCTGTTCCTGATCCACTTCGCCCGCGCCTACGCCCTGGCCGCCTACAAGGCGGACAGTCTGGCGGACATGCGGTCGGCGGCCCGGTCCATGTCCGCCATCCTGGACCTGGAGATGGGCCTGCACGTGAAGTACTGCGCCGGCTGGGGCCTGTCGGAAGCCGACATGGCCGCCACGCCGGAGGCCCAGGCGACCCTGGCCTATACCCGCTTCGTGCTTGAGCGCGGCATGGCCGGCGACCTGCTGGACCTGCATGTGGCCCTCGCGCCCTGCGTGGTCGGCTATGCGGAGATCGCCGCCGGGCTGCTGGCCGACGCGGCCACCAGGTTGGACGGCAACCCCTACCGCGCCTGGATCGAGATGTATGCCGACCCGGAGTACCGGACCGTGGCCCATGCCCAGGTGGAGTTGCTGGACCGCCTGTCCTCGGCCCGGGGCGGGGAGGCCCGCTTCGCCGACCTGACCCGTACCTTCGATGCCGCCTCCCGCCTGGAGGCCGGCTTCTGGGAGATGGGGCTGACCCTGGCGGGTTGAGCCTCCGGGGGAACCCCCATGCCTGCTGACCGCCTGCGCTGGCTAGCCCCATTCCTGGTGCTGCTCGCCCTGCTGCTGCCGCCCATCGGTGGCGGTTTGGCTAAGGAGGTGGCGGCGGGGAAGGATATCCTCGGCCTCGCATTCCTGCGCAACGCCGTTGGCGCCGCCATCCTGCTGGCCCTGGTCCGGCCCTCCCTCGCGGGGCTGACGGGGGAACAGTGGCGCGCCGCCCTGTCCCTGGGCGCCGCGCTGGCCGTGATGAACGCCAGCTTCTACCTCGCCATCGCGCGCCTGCCCCTGGGCGTGGCCGTGGCGGTGGAGTTCCTGGGGCCGCTGTCTGTGGCCGTGCTGGGCAGCCGCCGGCCGCTGGACTTCGCCTGGCCCGTGCTGGCCCTGGCCGGCGTGCTGCTGCTGACGCCGCTTGCCGGGGTGGAGCACCTGGACCCCGTGGGCCTGCTGTTCGCCCTGGTGGCCGGAGCCGGGTGGGCTGCCTATATCCTGACGACGGCCCGGGCCGGGCGGCTGATCCCGGGGCTGGACGGCTTGGCGCTGGCCCTTGCCTTCTCCGCCCTGCTGACGGCGCCCGTGGGGCTCTGGTCGGCCCCATCCTTCCTCACGGACAGCCACACCATCCTGCTGGTGCTGGGGGTGGCGCTGTTCTCCACCGTGCTGCCCTATATGCTGGAGTTCGTGGCCCTGCGGCAGGTGCCCACCGCCGTGTTCGGCATCCTGCTGAGTACCGAACCGGCCATCGCCGCCCTGGTGGGCTTCCTGCTGTTAGGGGAACGGCTGGGCCTCCAGGCCTGGACCGCCATCGCCCTGGTCAGCGCCGCGGCGCTGGGGTCGACCTTGTGCCGTAGGTCGGATTAGGCGCGTCGCGCCGTAATCCGACGATCCCCTGTACCGACGCGTCCTGTCGGATTACGCGGCCTCCCGGCCGCTAATCCGACCTACAGTCCCGAAATGAAACGGGGAGGTGGTCGCCCACCTCCCCGTCGCGTCATTCCGGACTGTACCGGGGCCAAGCTTACTTGCGGCTCCACCAGCCCCGCTTCGGCGCCTCCACGGGCGGGTTCACCACCACATGGGGGTTGGCCGGGGGCTCCTCGGGTGCAGCCTCGGCAGCCGGGGCCGGCGGCTCGGTGGCCGGCTCACCCGACACGTCGGGCGGTGCGTCCTGGAAGGCCGGCTGGTTCTCCGGGGCCGGCGGCTCCGCCACGGCCACGGTCTCCGTGGCGATGGCGGTCTCGGCCGGGGCCTCGGCGGCCGGGGCCACCTTCTTGCGGCTGCGGCTCGGGCGC
>MOEB01000060.1 GCA_001939945.1 Aerophototrophica crusticola
GCTCGGTGCCACCGGCCTGATCGTGCTGGGCATGCTGTTCGCCTGGTGGCGGGGCGGCCGTGTCCCGGCGGCGCCCAAGCCCGCCCCCCGCGCCGCCGCGGCCCCCGCGCCGACCGCTACCCGCCGCGCCCCCAGCCTGGGCGGAACGTCCCAGCCGGGTCGCCAGGGCCCGACCCTGACCGCCACGCCGCGGGCCGGCATGCGGCCGAACCGCTGAGGTCTGAACGCGCGATTCCAGTAATCCGGGTCGGAACAAGTCATCTCATTACTTGGTTGGGCAGCCATCATGTCCGATTCGTGCAAGGTTCGGCGAAACAACGAAATCGACCCAAGACCCTGCCGTCCCTAAGCTTTGCCCCCGGAAATCCCGCGATGAACGGGAACGCGGACCGGCCGGACCTCGCGCGACGGGACACCGGCCCCGCCTGGCAAAGGCAGGAGACGCAGCATGGCGATGGTGTTTGACGCCCCGGATTTCGACAACCACGAGCTCGTGCTGTTCGGGCGCGATGCCGACACCGGCCTGAGCGCCATCATCGCCGTGCATTCCACGGCCCTGGGCCCCGCCTGCGGCGGCTGCCGCATGTGGCCCTATGCCAGCGAGGGCGAGGCGGTGCGCGACGTGCTGCGCCTGTCCCGGGGGATGAGCTACAAGAACGCCATGGCCGGCCTGCCGCTGGGCGGCGGCAAGTCCGTCATCATCGGCGATAGCCGCAAGGACAAGTCGGAGGCCCTGTTCCGCGCCTTCGGCCAAGTGATCGACAGCCTGGGCGGCCGCTACATCGCGGCGGAGGACGTGGGCATCACCGTGGCCGACGTGATGGCCATGGGCAAGTCCACCAAGCATGTGGCCGGCCTGTCCAAGGGGCACGACGCCAGCGGCGACCCGTCCCCCTTCACCGCCTACGGCGTCTATCTGGGCATCAAGGCGGCGTTCGCGCATAAGTTCGGCAACGACAGCCTGAAGGGCGTGCGGGTGGCCGTGCAGGGCCTGGGCAATGTGGGGTCCCACCTCTGCCAGCGCCTGGCCGATGACGGGGCAGTGCTGCTGGTCAGCGACATCCATGCCGACAACGTGAAGCGCGCCATGGACCGGTTCGGGGCCATCGCCGTGGACCCCGCGGCCATCCATGCGGCAGAGGCGGACATCTTCGCCCCCTGTGCCCTGGGCGCGGTGCTGGATGAGCGGACGGTGCCCCAGCTCAAGGCCAAGGTGGTGGCCGGCGGGGCCAACAACCAGCTCGCCACCGACGACATCGGGGAGCTGGTGCGCCAGGCGGGCATCCTCTACGCGCCGGACTATGTGATCAACGGCGGCGGGATCATCAACGTCTCCGCCGAGGTCACCCAGGCCTATGACCGCGACTCGGTCCTGCGCCAGGTGGAGCGCATCCCCCACACCCTGACGGACATTTTCCGCCGCGCCGACCGCGAGGGCCGCCCCACCAGCGCCATCGCCGACCAGATGGCGCGGGAGCGGCTGTCCGCCGCCCGGCAGACCCGCCTCGCCGCGGAGTGACCGGCAGGCCGGGACGGGCGGCCCCACCCGGGTTTGACCGTCCCGGCCTTCGCTGCCCGGCGCAACATTCGCCGCGAGCCGATGGTTCTATTCCCGAACCATCGGGAGCAGGGCCTTGGACGGCAGCACCATCGACCGGGATATCATCGCCGAAGCCCAGGCCTCGGCCGAAGCGGCGGACCTGCGGTACGTGAATGATGACGAGCCCGGCATCCGCCGCCGGAAGTCGGGCAAGGGGTTCACCTACAAGGGTCCGGGCGGGCAGACGGTCAAGGACCCCGACACCCTGGCCCGCATCCGGGCACTGGCCATCCCGCCCGCCTATACCGACGTCTGGATCTGCCCCGACCCGGACGGCCACATCCAGGCCACGGGCCGTGACGCCAAGGGCCGCAAGCAGTACCGCTACCACCCCCGCTGGATGCAGGTGCGCGACGCCGACAAGTTCGAGCGGCTGATGGCTTTTTCCCGCGCCCTGCCGGAAATCCGGGCCCGGGTCGACGCGGACATGCGCCTTCCCGGCCTGCCCAGGGAAAAGGTGCTGGCCTGCGTGGTGAAGCTGCTGGACACCACCCTGATCCGCATCGGCAACGACACCTACGCCAAGGAGAACAAGAGCTTCGGCCTGACCACCCTGCGCGACCGCCACGTCAAGGTGGAGGGCAGCGCGGTCCGCTTCAGCTTCAAGGGCAAGAGCGGCAAGGACTGGGACCTGAAGCTCACCGACCGCCGCCTGGCCAAGCTGGTAAAAGCCTGCCAGGAGGTGCCCGGCCAGCGCCTGTTCCAGTTCCTGGAAGCCGACGGCAGCCGCCACTACGTCACCTCCCAGGACGTCAACGCCTATATCCGGGAGGTTGCGGGCGCCGACTTCAGCGCCAAGGATTTCCGCACCTGGGCCGGCACGGTCCTGGCCGCCTTCGCTCTCCACGAGATGGAGCGGGTGGACAGCCAGGCCGCCCGCAAGCGCAACCTGACCAGCGCCATCCGCAAGGTCTCCAGCCGCCTGGGCAACACCCCCACCGTCTGCCGCAAATGCTACGTCCACCCCCAGGTCATGGACGCCTACCTGGAAGGCAGCGTGGTGGAGCAGGTCCAGGCCGAGGTGCGCCGGGAACTGTGCCACGACCTCTCCGGCCTGACCCCGGAAGAGGTGGCCGTCCTGGCCTTCCTGGAACGGCGGTTGGGGGAGGAGGTGAAGCAGGCGTGAGGCGGGCATGCCGGGCCATCTCCCCGCCCCCTCTCCCCACCGGGGAGAGGGTTGGGGTGAGGGGGATCGCAAGACTCGCGAAGCGCTGACATGACCTTCCGCCTGCTGGCGGCGCGCCCCCTCACCCTGCCTCTCCCCGGTGGGGAGAGGGGATTTTACCCCAACTCCGCCCGACCGGGCCCCAGCACCCGCACTGCCTCCTCCCCGCCCACCTGGCGCAGGTGGGCGGCCATCTCCCCCTTGACCCACGCCACGAAGGCGGACACCTCCGGCCGGCGGAAATGCTCGGGCGGGGCGACCAGGTGGAAGGCGTCCTGGGGGATCTCCACGGGGAAGGGGCGGACCAGCCGTCCTGCCGCCAGCTCGTCGCCGGACAGCACCAGGTCCCCCAGGGCGATGCCCTGGCCGTCGGCCGCCGCGTCCAGCGCGTGGGCGGCCTCGAAGAAGCGGGGACCTTCCAGCCGCGTGACCCCCTCCACCCCCGCCGTGGCCAGCCAGCGATACCAGGGCTCGTCCGGGTATTCCAGCAGCAGGGGCCGGCCCAGCAGGTCCCGCGGCTCCCGCAGCCCCTCCACCAGGGCGGGCGTGCCCACGGGGAAGGTGTGCACCACCGCCAGCACCTGCGACCGCAGCCCCGGCCAGGGCCCACGGCCGAACCGGATGCCGAGGTCGGCATCGGCGTGGAAGTCCGCCTTGGCGGGGGTGGCGTCCAGGCTGGCCTCGATGCCCGGATGTTCGATCTGGAACCGGGCCAGCCGCCGGGCCAGCCAGCGCTGGGCGAAGGACGGGTCCACCGAAAGGCGCAGCCGCCGCCGCTCCGCCCCCGCCGCCAGCTCCGCCGTGGCGGCGGCCACCATGTCCAGGGCGGCGGTCAGGGTGTCGCGGTACCGGGCCCCGGCGTTGGTCAGGCGCAGGCCCCTGTTGTGCCGCTCGAACAGGGGGCGGCCCAGCCAGGCCTCCAGCTCCTTCACATGGCGGCTCAGGGCCGGGTGGCTGACGTTCAGCTCCGCCGCGGCGCGGGTCAGGCTCTCGTGCCTCGCCACCGCCTCGAAGGCGCGCAGGGCGGTCAGCGGGGGCAGGCGGCGGGCCATGGCGGGGCGGTTCTGCTGTAATCCAGGGTTACAGCCACTGTAACGAGACGGTATTCGACGTCAACCACCGGCCGGTGCAGACTCCGCGGCAAGACGTGACGCCAGGAGGCACCCATGACCCGCCCGATCCAGCCCAACCCCCTTGCCCGCCTGCTGGGGGAGGTCTTCTCCCTGTTGCTGCTGCTGCCCGGCATCGGGCGCGACGGAACAAGCGTGCGCCCGCCCCGTGCCCGGCATTGACAAGGCGGCCCGGCTTCCGGCAGTTGGGGGCACCACAATTGGCGGGAGCATTGAAGGCATCCCGCCGCAACAGTCTGGGACGCCCTTCTGATGACCGACGTCGCGAACGCCGCCGACACGCCTGTGTTGCCCCTTTTCTACAACAACCCCGTCGCCGTCAGCGCCCAGCGCCACGGCTCCTGGAAGGTGCGGCAGGACCGTGACTTCAGCTATGCCGCCGGCACCCATGCCGTGCCGGTGATCGTGGATGAGATCCCGGCCCTGCAGGGCCACTACCCCATCGTCTTCTCCGGCGGCGAGAACCCGGGCGTCATCGCCCTTGTGGGCCTGCGCCAGGACGAGAACCTGATGGTGGACGCCGACAACAAGTGGCGCCAGGGCTACCCGGTGCCGGCCTATGTCCAGCGCTACCCGTTCCTGCTGGTGGAGATCCCGCAGGACCAGCGCTTCGTGCTGATCATGGAGGAGGACGCCCGCTGCGTCGGCCCGAACGGCCAGATGGCCCTGTTCGAGGACGGCAAGGGCACCAAGTTCGGCAACGACCTGATGGACTATTGCGTCGCCTTCAACAACTCCGCCCAGGTCACCGCCCAGTTCTGCGAGGCGCTGAACGCCCAGGGCCTGCTGGTGGAGCAGCGCGCCGACGTCATCACCCATGACGGCAAGCGCCTGTCCCTGTCGGGCTTCAAGGTGGTGGACGAGCAGAAGTTCAACGCCCTGCCGGACGAGACCTTCCTGGAGTGGCGCAAGCGCGGCTGGGTCGGCCTGGTCTATGCCCACATGATGTCCCTGGGCCGCTGGCAGTCCCTGATCGACATCATGCGCGAGCGCGACACCCGCGCCGCCTGATAGGGCTTCGCCAAGCCGACGGCCATCCCGTGGTCGTCGCCAGGCCGGCGACCGCCGGCCCGCGGGCCCGTGCCCGCGCGAGCCAAGCGGCCGGAGGCCGCGCCCGGCGCCTTAGGGAACACGAAGAGCCACGGCCCCGACGCTCCCGCGTCGGGGCCGTAATCTTTTGTTCAGGCGGATCGGGGTGGACCCCGCGCATGGGGGCGCTATAGTCGTCCGGTACCTCTCCCGCACAGACGGTGGCCGAAGATGAACCTGGAAATCCGCACCTTCAGCATCCGTGACGCCGCCAGCGAGGAGGATGAGGGCCGGCTGGCCGCCTTCCTGCGCACGGTGGAGGTGGAGCGGATCGACACCGCCTATGCCGACGGCGGCTGGCGGGTTCTGGTGCATTTCCGCGACCTGCGCCGCAAGGAGGAGCGGGCCCAGATCGAGACGGCGATCCAGGCCGCCCTGAACCTGTGGCGCGCCGACATGGCCCGCAACCTGGGCATCGACCGTGAGGCGGTGCTGCCCTCCGCCCTGGTGTCGGAGGTGGCCCGCTACGCCCCGACGACGGAGATCGAGCTGTCCGTCATCGCCAACGCCGTGGGCGTCAACGTCCGCGAACGCGGCGCCGACATCGTCCGCGTCGTCCGCCAGACGATGGAAGAGCTGACGGGCGAGGATCTCTGACGGGGGTTGGTTCCCCCTCCCCCCCGTGGGGAGAGGGGGCAGTGTCACGATCCCGCCGGTTCCACCCTCAACACCACCCCGTCCGCCGCCACCACCCGCACGGCCGCCCCGGCGGGCAGGTCCCGGGTGCTGCTGACGGTCCAGAGCGAGTCGCCCACCCGGGCACGGCCGCGGCCGTTGACGACGCCGCTCTCCAGCACCACGGTGCGGCCCACATACTGCTCCGCCCGGCGGTTCAGGCCGGGCTCGTCCGTGTCGCCCGGCTTGCCCCGCGGGATGAAGCGGGACGCGGCGAAGGCGATGATGCAGAGCAGGGCGAACAGGCCGAACTGGGCCTGCCAGCCCAAATCGGGGAACACCACCAGCACCATCCCCACGCACGCCGCCGCCACCCCCAGCCAGAGGAACGCCGCCCCGGGGGCGAAGATCTCCACCGAGGCCAGCACCACCGCCAGCACCCACCAGTGCCAGAACACGAGCTTCAGCGACTCCATGGCGCCCTCCCGTCAGGCTTGGTCGCCACCCGCCGGGCCCCAGGGGCCGGCCGGGGGCTGGGGGGCAGGGGGAAGGTTGGGGCGGGGCGCCGGGGCCTTCGGGGCTGCCGCGCCGCCGCCGTCCTTGCCGGGGAAGGCGTCCCTGGCCAGCTCGGCCAACCCGCCCAGGGCGCCGATGATGCCGGTGGCCTCAACGGGCATGAACAGCAGCTTCTGGTTCGGGCTGTGGGCGAACTCCTTCCAGCTCTCCAGGTATTTCTGGGCGACGAAGTAGTTGATGGCCTGCACGTTGCCGCCGGCGATGGCGTCGGACACCAGCCGCGTCGCCGCGGCCTCCGCCTCCGCCGCCCGCTCCCGGGCCTCCGCGTCGCGGAAGGCGGCCTCCCGCCGGCCCTCCGCCTCCAGGATCGCGGCCTGCTTCTCGCCCTCGGCGCGCAGGATGGCGGCTTGGCGCAGGCCCTCGGCCTCCAGGATCACGGCGCGGCGGTCGCGCTCCGCCTTCATCTGCCGGGCCATGCTGTCCACCAGGTCGCGGGGCGGCTGGATATCCCGGATCTCGATGCGGGTCACCTTCACGCCCCAGGGCTGGGTGGCGTCGTCCACCACGTGCAGCAGCTGGGCGTTGATCTTGTCCCGCTGCGACAGCAGCTCGTCCAGGTCCATGCCGCCCATCACGGTGCGGATGTTGGTCATGGTCAGGTTCAGGATGGCGGTCTGGAGCTGGTTGACCTCATAGGACGCCTTGGCAGCGTCCAGCACCTGGAAGAAGACGACGCCGTCCACCGTGACCATGGCGTTGTCCTTGGTGATGACCTCCTGGCTGGGCACGTCCAGCACGGTTTCCATCATGTTCATCTTGGCGCCGACCCGGTCCACGATGGGGATGATGAAGCTCAGCCCCGGCCGCAGCGTGTGGGTGTACCGGCCGAACCGCTCGATCGTGTACTCCATGCCCTGCGGCACCGTCTTCACCCCCGCCAGCAGCAGGATCACGGCAAAGACCACCACCGCCAGCACGAACAGGCTCACCGCCTCCATCCCCGCCCCCCTGTCAGTTCCTTGGGCGCAAGTATGTCACAGGGGCACTGCCGATGCACGCGGTGCGGGTAGGCGGGAATATGCAGGCCGGCCCTGGGAAACTATCCCCCGATCAGCGCCCCGATGGTGCGGAGCTGCGGGGTGGCGTCGCACAGGATCTTGAAGACGGCCAGGATGGGCACGGCCAGCAACGCCCCCGGCACGCCCCACAGCCAGCCCCAGAACAGCACGGTGGCGAAGACGAAGATGGGGTTCAGGGTCAGCCGCCGCCCGATGATGGCGGGCGTCAGGAAATTCCCCTCCACCGCGTGCAGCAGCAGGAAGGCGGCGGAAGGCGCCAGCACCTGCCACCAGATGTCGAAGGTCAGGGCGGCGACCACCAGCATGATCGCCGCCATGATGAAGGGGCCGATGAAGGGGATGAAGTTGGCGATGCCCCCCAGCATGCCGAACAGCACCGGGTTCGGCACCCCCAGCGCCCAGAACACCCCGGCGGCCACCAGCCCCAGCAGGATGTTGATGATGGTGATGGTCACCAGATAGGCGCTGATGTTGATCTGCACCGTGTTGACGATGTCGGCCAGGTGCAGCCTGTCCCGCACCCGCGGCATGGAGCGCAGCACGCTTTCCAGCGTGTGCCGCCCGAAGGCCAGGAAGAAGAAGGCCAGCGCCACGGTCAGCCCCGCCTGGGCCAGCACCACCTGGGTCTGGGTCAGGATCGTGTCGGCCAGGGTGGGGCCGCGGACGACCACCTCCCGCGGGCCCCTGGCGTCGTTGCCCATGTCCTGGATTTGCTCCGTCGCCTTGCGGGCGTGGGCGATGCCGGCCTGGATGTCCTTCAGCTTGACCTGCAACTCCTTCATCACCCGGGGCGCCCGGTCCACCCATTCCGCCGCCGGCCGGGCCACGGACAACAGGCCCCAGCCCAGCGCCGCCACCAGGGCGAAGACCACCAGGGCCGCGCCCAGCGGCTCCGGCACGCGGATGCGCCGCAGGCGCTTCACCAGCGGCCGCAGCAGCAGGGCCAGCAGGAAGGCCAGGAAAACCGGCAGCAGGATGTCCTGGGCGAAGTACAGGGTGTACATGACCGCCAGCGCCAGCAGGCAGCACAACACTACCTTCTGGGTCCGGTCGGGGTCATGGCGGGGCAGGGCGGCCTGTTCGGCCTTGGCCTCGGCGAAGGTGCGTTCGACCGCCGTCTGCTCGGGCATGGTGGTGCCGTGGGTCGCTCATCTGTGCGGGGACATGGGCCAGAACACCGCAGCCCGCCCCAGGGGTCCCGGGGTGCCGCGGAAGGGCGGGCCGTTGCCCTTTGGCCTCCCGGGCCGTTACCCTTGCCAGGACGAACCCAGACCCGGGACGGAGTTTCCCATGCGTGCCTTGTTCACCCGCCTGCTGCCCGCCGCCTGCCTCGCCCCAATGCTCGCCCTTGCCGCCCTGCCGGCCGCGGCGGAGGAGGTGGGCTCCTTCAGCAACGACTGGACCGGCAACGGCCTGGTGGTGGAGGCGGTGAGCGATCCCAAGATCCAGGGCATCACCTGCCATGTGGTCACCTTCGACCGCTCCGTCATCGACCGGCTGTCCAAGGGCAACTGGTTCGAGGACCCCTCCAACTCCTCCATCGCCTGCCGCCAGACCGGGCCGGTCACCATCGGCGACATCGACACGGACAAGGGCGGGGAGGAGGTGTTCTCCCAGCGCCAGAGCCTGATCTGGAAATCGGTGGCCGTGCGGCGCATCTATGACCGCAAGAACGACACGCTGGTGTATGTGGCCTACAGCCGGCAGGTGAAGGACGCCTCGGCGAAGATGAGCATCTCCACCGTGCCCCTGTTCGCAGCGAACCCCACCTGGACCAAGGGCAAGCCGACCGGTTGAGGTCGGGGGCGGCAACGGCGCCGGGCAACCATTCCGATCGCCCGGGCCGGTGTTCGGCCGAATGAGTTAGGTCGAGATTAATTCTGGATTCCATGCAATATTACCCCGAATGCGCAATCAGATTGCCCGTTCGGGGGTTTGGGCATGTGGCTGAACGATCTGGTAGGGGGCAGCGGGGCCAAGGGCCGCCGCCAAGCCTTCGAGGTCCAGGTGTTCAAGACCGACCATTGGGTCATCGAGGCAGTCTGCACGACGGAGGCGGAGGCGCGCGAACTCGCCCGGAAGCTGCTGCCCAACCGCGAAGGCGTGCGCATCGTCCGGGAATACAACGGCAGCAGCCGCGACGGGACCAGCGCCGAGACCATCATCTTCTCCGAGATGCGTCAGGTGAACCCGAAGGCCGTGGTCGTCCCGGCCATCGAGGAGGCGCCGCTCTGCACCGACCCCAAGCAGTACCTGGGCGGCGACAGCCGCCGCATCGTGACCAGGCTGCTGCGCCAGTACCTGGAGCAGCGCGGCCTGACCGCGTCGGAGGTGCTCTGCCACCCGGCGGAGATGAAGCGGGCCATGAACTTCGAGGACATGGTCCCCGCCGCCGTCTCCCGCGTCGCGACGGTGCAGGCCAAGGCGGCCGGGTTGGACGTGCGCGACCGGCGGGAATCCATCTATGACAGCCTGTCCGACCTGCGGGTGCGGGCAGAGGCGGCGGCGAAGCTGAACCTGCCGAGTGCCGCCAAGGACGGCCTGCCCGCCCTGCTGGCCCAGGTGGAAAAGGTGGCGGCCGGCGATCCGGTGGAGGCGGACTATCTGGCCAAGGTCGCCCTCTGCCGCGACACGATGCAGGTCCGCAACCTGCTGGGCAAGGTGGAGTGGCTGCTGGAGACCTGCGGCGACAGCCGGCCTTTCGCCGCGGTGGACGCGCTGGTGGCGGACGCGCTGGGCTTCCCCGCCGTGGTGCAGGACCTGCTGGCCCGCCAGCCCGACCTGGGGACCGCCCTGTCCCGCCTGGTCGACATCCTGGACGGCACCTTCGAGGGGCAGAAGCACGAATCGGCACCGGCGATCACCACCCTGCTCAGCCGCTGGATCGGCAGCGGCGGCGCGCCGGAGACGCGGGGCGTGCTGCTGGATTTCCTGTTGCGGTCACTCCGCGGCACCAACCCGCTGGCCCGCGACCCGGAACAGCAGCGGGCCCGCTTCCGCACCCTGCTGGAACGGCTGGTCCGACAGGACGGCGTGCTGGCCGGGGGGGAGGGGGCGGAGGCGATGACCTCGGGCTACCTGCGCTTCATCGAGCAGGGCGGGGCGGAGGGGCGGCGCCTGTCCATCGACGGGGTGCTGCACATGATGGCCCTGCCGCGGGACCGGCTGGTCTACCTGATGGCCCTGTCCGCCTCTCCCCTGGGCCAGCGGGAAGCCGGGCTGGTGCTTTCCCGGGCGCAGGCGCTGTTGGCACCCGGCCAGGGCGTCAACAGCCTGACCACGCCGCAGACGCCGCTGAAGCAGAAGATGCAGATGATGGCCGGCCTTTACCGCGCCACCCTGGCCGCCGGCTTCGATTCCGCCGACCGGGACGCCCTGGCCGACCGGGTGGACGTCATGGTGGCCGACTACATCGTCCAGGCCCAGGTGATCGAGAAGCTGGACGACCCGTCGGCGTCCCTGCGGGTCCGCGCCACCCGCCTGATGCAGTTCGCCGCCGCCGACGTGCTGTCCAGCCCCAAGGCCCGCCGCATCGTCCGCGACCAGATCATCGGCCACCTGCGCCAACCCAACTTCGACGGCAAATATGTGGAAGGCCTGACCACGCCAGAGGAAAAAACCGCCGCCATCAAGGGCTTCTACGAGCTGTTGCGGCAGGCGAAGTTCGTGTGAGAGTTTTTCTGTCCTGGTAGCGTGGGGCCATCAACATTCACGGACACGCACCAAACGCTCACAAACACGCACAAACGAAAATGCCTGCGGCGCATCGTTGTGCATTGCGGCGCAGCCAATCTTTCTTGTGAATGTTCGTGCGTGTATTGTGCGTGTTCGTGAATGTTGATGGCACCGACCCGTCCGGGACGAGAGCCCTCACCCCACCAACCGACCCAACCTCACCGCCGTCTGGCCGCGGTACAGGCGCTTTGACGGCATGATCAGGATACAGTCGTCGTACGACGTGCGGACCGGGTGGTCGCCGTCGTTGGCGATGACCGTGCCGGCGCGGGGGATTATCTCCATGCCCCGGAAATCGTCGGTGAAGCGGAACCGGTCGCTGCCCACGGTCACGGCCTCCGTCACCTCCACCACCCGGGGCGGGGCCGGCGCGTCGGGCGGCAGCCAGGGCGCCAGGTCTTCCGCCGCCACGCAGCCGGTGACCGCCAGGAAGCGGGCGGCCACCCGGAGGGCATATTCGGCCGAGCGGGGGTTCCAGTGCTGGCCGCACTCCACCAGGATGGCGGCGGCCCGACCCTCCGGGTCACTGAAGCGGCCATAATCGATCAGGCGGGGTCCCGCCAGGTGGCCGGCGTCCGCCACCACCCAGCCCGGCTCCCCCAGCGCACGGCCCAGCTCCCGCCCCCGGGCCGTGCGTCCGCACAGGGTCAGGGGCGGGCTCTCATGCTGCATGGAGTGCAGGTCCAGCACCAGGTCGGCCGTGTCGAACAGGGGCCGCAGCTCCCGCGCGCGGCGCAGCTCCGCGCTCTGCCGCGCCCCTTCCAGCAGGGACGGGGACCAGATCCGGTTCATGTCCTCGTCCACGAAGCGGGACATGGCGGGGGCCATGGGATCGAACCGGTCGAAAGCCGCCAGGTTGCACAGGGCGAAGGTCAGCCGCCCCCGCCGCGGCCGGACCCCGGCCCGCAGCAGCGCGTCCACGGCATGGGCGCCGGACAACTCGTTCCCGTGCATCAGGGCGGAGACGACCACATGGGGCCCGGGCTCGGACGCGGTGAAGCTGGTGACGGCGGGAATGCCGGTGTTGCCCGCCCGCCAGCCCGACAGATCAGGTGCCTGCAACTCCGCCCGCTCCATCGTGCCGCCCCCTGCTACCATCTGCCGGCCCCCCCCATGCCATACGCCTGTGGGATTCTGTCGACCCCGGGCGCCCCAGCTTGTATACGGAATTGTGATGGTTTCATAAACGGCCAGTGACAGGGTCCGCCCGCCGGACCCCCAACACGGGCCACGGGAGGGGGAATGCCGGGAGCCATCCTACCCGCAGTGAGAGGCCGAGTGAGCAGCCGATGAGTCTGGTCATCGACGATGTGGTGGTGCGGCACGATCCGGTGGGCATGCCCGTGCCCCTGCTGTTCGACAGCCCCCACAGCGGTACCCGCTATCCCGCCGACTTCCATTTCATCTGCCCCCTGCCGGTGCTGCGCCAGGCAGAGGACACCCATGTGGACGAGCTGTTCTCCCCCGCGCCGGACCATGGCGCGGCGCTGGTCTGCGCCCTGTTCCCCCGCAGCTACATCGACGCCAACCGCGCCCCGGACGACATCGACCCTGTCATGCTGGCCGACCGCTGGCCGGGCCCGCTGACCCCGTCGGACAAGTGCAACGCCGGCATGGGCCTGGTCCGCACCCTCTGCCGCCCGGGCCTGCCCATGTATGACGGCAAGCTCTCCGCCGCCCAGGTCATCGACCGGATCGAGCGCTACTGGCGCCCCTACCATGAGGTGCTGGCCCAGTCCCTGGACGCGCTGCACGCCCGGTTCGGCAGCGTCTGGCACGTGAACTGCCATTCCATGCCGTCGCTGGCCACCGGCTCCGGCCCGGCGGTGGACTTCGTCGTGGGCGACCGCGACGGCACCACCTGCGACCCCGGCTTCACCCGGCTGGTGGCGGAGACGCTGCGCGCCATGGGCTACAGCGTCCGCCTGAACGACCCCTACAAGGGGGTGGAGATCGTCCGCCGCCACGGCCGCCCGGCCCAGGGCCGGCACAGCCTGCAGCTGGAGATCGACCGGCGCCTCTACATGAACGAGGAGACGCTGGAGCGACATGACGGCTTCGAGGAGCTGCGCGGCAACCTGACCCGCCTGGTCCGCCGCCTGGGTGAGTATGCCAAGGACCGGACGGCCCGGGTGGCGGCGGAGTAGGCCTGCCGCAGGCCCGGCCCTTTTCCCGCCATATTGGCGCGATACGTCTTCCGGTATGGGTATCCGGGGGGAGGGGGCGATGGCGCGTCAAGGGTTGGTGCTTCTTGCGGCGGCCGCCGCTTCCCTGTGGGCCCTGCCTGCCGCGGCAGAGGTCACCAGCAGCACGGGCAGCGGCTCCAGCCGCGCCTATGCCTGCCAGGCCGCCAAGACCGCCGCGGGCATCGCCGCGGGCCGCGCCGGCTCGGTCCAGGAGTATGGCCGCTGCGGTTGCGACGACAACGGCTCGGAGGGCTCCTCCTACCGTTGGAGCTGCACCGTGGACGCCTATTACGAACCCTACAAGTATTCCGGCGGCTATGGCTCGGGCGGCTATGGCACTGGCGGTTACACCCCCCGCGGCTACTCTGGCGGGTACGGCGGCGACGGCTATGGCGTGAACATCCATCCCCGCTACCAGGGCTACCAGCCCTACCCGCCGCCCGGCTACTCCCCCTACTATTCCGGCCCGCCGCCCCGTTCCTACAACCCTTACCCCTACCACAATCCCTACATCCGCCGGGACAGCAGCACCTCCGCACCGGGGATCAAGTAGGGCAGTTCAAATCCGCTTGCGCCGCTGTTCGCCAATAGCGATACTCGTTCAATGAAGCTTGTGATCGAAAGCGCGGCGTTGAAGGCTCTTCGGAAACTGCCGAAAGCTGATGCCGATGCCCTTCGTGAAAAGCTGAAGGCCTTTGCGGCCGACCCATATTCAAAGCACGGCTGGGCGAAAGCTTTCGCCCCGGGAATCGGCCGCATACGTCATGGGGATTGGAGAGCGATCTACAGAATTGATGGCGGTGTCCTAACCGTTTTCGTTCTGAAGATCGGAAACCGGCGGGAGATCTACCGATGAGCTATCAGCCGATCCGTCCGATTGCCGAAACGGCAGAGTCGGTGACGCTCAGCCGCGCTGATTTTCTGAGGCTGTCTGAATTGCTTGAGGACGCCCGCGACCTCGCGGAGGTTGAGCGGATCAGTGCGAAGCTGGCTGCCGGAGAGACGGAGGTCTTCCCGTTCGAGGTGGCCGAGCGGCTGCTGGACGGCGACCATCCCGTGACCGTCTTCCGTGAGCACCGGGGCCTCACCCTGCGGGCGCTGGCTGAGCGGGCGGGGGTGTCCGCATCCTACCTGTCGGAGATCGAGGCCGGGAAGAAGCCGGGCAGCTTCGACGCCATGGCCCGGCTGGCCGGGGCGTTGGGCATTTCCCTCGACCACTTGGTTCCGTCGCGCGAGGATTAAAGCCCCTCAGCCCGCTTCCTCCTCCCCCTGCTGGCGGCTGAAGCGGATGGAGGCGACCTCGTCGAACATCTGGGTCTCGCGGCGGCGCCGGGCTTCCTTGGCGGCAAGGTCGCGCTGTTCCTGGACCTGCTCAAACTTCTTCAGCTCGCGGAATGCCTCGGTCACCGCCTCCTCGGCGCGGGCCACCTCGGCCTGGAGCATGGCGTCGCCCCGCTCGAACTGCTCCCGGCGCTGGATCACCTGCTTGGCGAAGCCGTGGTAGGTCAGGCCGGCCATGGTGGGGTCGCTGCCGGCCACCCGCTTCTCCGCCACCACCTGCTCCTCGAACCGCTGCCGCTGGGCGCGCAGCTCCTCCAGCCGTTCCCGCGCGGTGGCCAGGGCGCGGCGGCGTTCGTCCACCTCCCGCTGGTGCAGGCGGATCAGGGGTTTCAGGTCCTTCATCCGGCACCCCCGCCGCCCAGGATGGCGGCAAGCTCGGCATAGCAGGTCTCCAGCGGCGCCCGCTCATCCTTGCGCTGGCGCAGGAAGCCCTCGATGGCCGGGTTGAAGTGGATGGCCTCGTCCACCGACGGGTCGCTGCCGCGGCGATAGGCGCCCAGGCGGATCATCTCCTCCATGTCGGCATAGCTGGCCATCAGGCGCCGGGCGCGGGTGACCAGGGCGTTCTGCTCCTCATTGTTGCAGCCGGGCATGGTGCGGCTGACGCTGCGCAGGATGTTGATGGCGGGATAGCGCCCGCGCTCGCCGATCCGGCGCTCCATGACGATGTGGCCGTCCAGGATGCCGCGGACGGCGTCGGCGATGGGCTCCTCCATGTCGCCGCCCTCCACCAGCACGGTGAACAGGCCGCTGATGGTGCCCTGGCCGGTGCCGGGCCCGGCCCGCTCCAGCAGGCGCGGCAGTTCGGCGAAGACGGTGGGCGGATAGCCCTTGGTGGTCGGCGGCTCGCCGGCGGACAGGCCGATCTCCCGCTGGGCCATGGCGAAGCGGGTGACGCTGTCCATCAGGCACAGCACGTCTTGTCCCAAGTCGCGGAAGTACTCGGCGATGGTCAGGGTCATGTAGGCCGCTTGCCGGCGCATCAGCGGCGGCTCGTCGCTGGTCGCCACCACCACCACGCTGCGGGCCAGGCCCTCGGGGCCCAGGTCATGCTCCAGGAACTCCTGCACCTCGCGCCCGCGCTCGCCGATCAGGCCGATGACGCTGACCCCGGCCTCCGTATATTTGGCCAGCATGGACATGAGCACCGACTTGCCCACGCCCGACCCGGCGAAGATGCCCATGCGCTGGCCGCGGCAGCAGGTCAGGAAGGTGTTGATGGCCCGGACACCCAGGTCCATCTTGCCGCCCACCCGCCGGCGGGCATGCGCCGGGGGCGGGTTTGCCTTGACCAGCATGGGCACCTCCCCCTGGGGCAGGGGGCCCTTGCCGTCGATGGGCTGACCCAGGGCGTTGACCACCCGGCCCAGCCAAGCCTGCGTCGGGAAGATGGCGGCCTGGCCCTCCGCCACCTCCGCCTGGCAGCCCAGGCCGATGTCGTCCAGCCCGCCGAACGGCATCAGCAGGGCGCGCCCGGCGCGGAATCCCACCACCTCGCAGGGAACAGGCTTGCCGCCGCGGGTGATCACCCGGCAACGCCCGCCCACGGACAACTTCTTCTCCACCCCGCCCACCTCCACCATCATCCCGAGGACGGAGGTCACCCGGCCGAACATCCGGGTGTCTGGCAAGGCGTCGATCTCGGCCACCAGGCGGTCAGGGTCGTGGATCAAGGCGGCTCCCGGCGGAAAATAAGAGGTGGGACCGACTGTGACCTGTCGGTGTTAACCATTGGTAACACTCGGCGTGCATAGCATAAGCGGCTACCCTCTGTTAACCTAGTGGTGTCGAGCGGACGGGCAGCCGGTCGTGCGCCACTCCCGTCGGGGCTATTCCCGATGGACACACCCCTGCAACCACCCCGACCTTTCGGGGCCAAGCGGCAAGGAATGTGCGATGAGAGTCCTGCTGGTCGAAGACGATCCGATGATGCTGAAAAGCATCGAGCTGATGCTCGGCTCCGAGGCCGGCTATATCGTCGACAGCACCGCCATGGGCGAGGACGGTCTGGAGATCGGCAAGCTGTATGACTATGACATCATCATCCTGGACCTGATGCTCCCGGACATCGATGGGTATGAGGTGCTGCGGCGCCTGCGCTCGGCCAGGGTGACCACCCCGATCCTGATCCTGTCGGGCCTGTCCGACCTGGATGCCAAGATCAAGGGCCTGGGATTCGGGGCGGATGACTACCTGACCAAGCCCTTCGACAAGCGGGAACTGCTGGCCCGGGTGCAGGCCATCGTCCGCCGCAGCAAGGGCCATTCGGAAAGCGTGATCCGCACGGGCAAGCTGACCGTCAACCTGGATGCCAAGACGGTGCAGGTGGACGGCGCGCCCCTGCACCTGACCGGCAAGGAATACGGGATCCTGGAGCTGCTCTCCCTGCGCAAGGGCACGACCCTGACCAAGGAGATGTTCCTGAACCACCTGTATGGCGGCATGGACGAGCCGGAGCTGAAGATCATCGACGTCTTCGTCTGCAAGCTCCGCAAGAAGCTGGCCACCGCGACGGACGGGGATAACTACATCGAGACCGTGTGGGGCCGCGGCTATGTGCTGCGCGACCCGCCGGAGGACGCGAAGGCCCAGCCCCAGCGGGCCTCCGCCTGAACCGGGGTTCCTGCCGCCCATGGCCAACATCGTCCTGGTGGGCGCCGGCCACGCCCAACTCCACACCCTGAAGCACCTGTCGGGCTTCACGGCGCGCGGCCATGCGGTGACGCTGGTCGCGCCCGGGCCCTTCTGGTACTCCGGCCTTGCCACCGGGGTGCTGGGCGGCCATTACCCTGAGACGCTGGACCAGGTGGACGTGGCCCGCCTGGCCGTGCGCGGCGGGGGGACCTTCATCCAGGACCAGGTGACCCGCATCGACACGGCCGCCAAGCGGCTGGTGCTGGCGGGCGGCGACAGCCTTTCCTACGACCTGCTGTCCCTGACGACAGGCAGCGAGGTGCCCGCCCTGCCAGGGACGGAGGGGCATGCCCGCTGCTTCCCCGTCAAGCCCATCCCGCGGCTGATGGAGCTGAAGACCGCGCTGGAACAGCGGTTCAAGCGCCACCCGGCGCGGGCCGTGGTGGTGCTGGTGGCCGGCGGCGGGGTCACGGCGTGTGAGCTGGCGGCCAACATCCTGGCCCTGGCCGCTTCCCGCGGCGGCAGCGTGCTGGTCACCGTGCTGGCGGGCGGGGAACCGCTGTCCCAGCTCCCGCCCAAGGCGGCCAAGCGGGTGGTGGCGGACCTGGAGCGGCGGGGCGTGGTCTTCCGCGTCGGCGACCGGGTGAAGCGGGTGGAGGGGGTGGAGGCGGTGATGGAAGGCGGTGACCGGCTGCCCTTCGACCTGTTCCTCAACGCCACCGGCCTGCGCCCCAGGCCCATCGCCCGGGGGAGCGGCCTGCCCATGGACCGGGACGGTGCCCTGGTCGTGGACGGCACCCTGCGCAGCCCCGCCGACCCCTCGGTCTTCGGCGCCGGGGACGGGGTGGCCCTGGACGGGCATGAGCTACCCAAGGTCGGCGTCTACGCCATCCGCCAGGCCCCGATCCTCTGCCACAACCTGCTGGCCGCGGCGGAGGGCCAGCCCCTGCGCCGGTTCGTGCCGCAGAAGGATTATCTCTGGATCATGAACCTGGGCGACCGCACCGGCCTTGCGGTCCGCGGCAGCTTCTGGTGGGCGGGTCGAAGCGCCTGGTGGCTGAAGGACCGGATCGACCGGCGGTTCCTAGCAGCGTATGCGGGGTGACGTATCGGGGTTCGCTGGCGCTCACTACGCGCCCGTAGGTCGGGGTGACCAACGGGAACCCCGACAGATCACGCCTCATACCAGCCGCCGTTGAGCGTGACCGACCAACGGCCCCCCAGGCGCCCCCGGCTCGGGGGCCGGGGCAGGCTCGCGCCGCCATCCGGCGGCTTGGCTCACGCGGGCCGGCGGTCGCCGGCCTCCAAGCGCATGGGTCAGAATCTCATGCGCTTGGTGTCACGCCCTTACCGGCACCCCGGCCAGGGTGTACAGGCCGCGCTGGCCCTCCATGGGCTTGAACTTCTCGGTGATGCCCAGCACCGTCTCGGCACCGCCCAGGTACAGCACGCCGTCGGGCGGCATCTGCTTGGCCATGGCCTCGAGCACCTTGCCTTTGGTCGGGCCGTCGAAATAGATCAGCACGTTGCGGCAGAAAATCACGTCGAACTGGCCCAGCGGGGACAGGTCGCTCAGCAGATTGTACTCCCGGTACTGCACCCGGGACCGCATGTCCTCGGTGATCTGCCACTTGTCGCCCACCTGCTTGAAATACTTGACCAGCAGGGTGATGGGCAGGCCGCGCTGCACCTCGAACTGGGTATAGATGCCGGCCTTGGCCTTGTTGACCATCTCACCGGACAGGTCGGTGCCGATGATCTCGATCCGCCAGCCGGCCAGCCGCGCCCCTTCCTCGTTCAACAGCATGGCCAGGCTATAGGCCTCCTGGCCGGAGGAACAGGCGGCGGACCAGATGCGGATGGTCTTCTTGGCCGCCCGGCTCTGCAACAGCATGGGCAGGACGACGGCCTTGAACTGGTCGAACGGCTTGGTGTCACGGAAGAAGGAGGACTCGTTGGTGGTCATCGCCTCCGTGACGTCGCGCAGCAGCGCCTCGTCCCGCTTGGCGCGGATCACCGCCGCTAGGTCTTCCAGCCCCTTCAGGTTCCATTTGCGGGCCACCGGCATCAGCCGCGACTCCAGCAGGTAGGCCTTGTCCTTGGTCAGGACCAGGCCCGAACGCTGCCGCAGCAGGGTGCAGAACATATCGAAGTCTTCGACCTTCATGCCGCCTGCCTCGTCGCCTGCTTACGGATGTAGGGACCGATTTCCTTCAGGGGCAGGACGGCGCTGCACAGGCCGGCCGTGGCGACGGCCCCCGGCATGCCCCAGACCACGCTGGTGGGCTCGTCCTGGCCGACGACGGCGCCCCCGGCCTGCACCACATGGTCGCAGCCCTTCTGCCCGTCATGCCCCATGCCGGTCAGGATGACGGCCAGCACCTTCCGCCCATAGGCCTTCACGATGCTGCGCAGCATCGGGTCCACCGCCGGGCGGCAGAAATTCTCCGGCGGGTCCTTTGTCAGGGTCAGGGTGTTCTGGCCGTTCTTCTGCACCACCAGCATGTGGAAGTCGCCCGGGGCCACATAGGCGCGGCCACCCATGATCACCTCCCCCTCCTTCGCCTCGGCGCAGGGCACGCCGCACTGGCGGGTGATGTGCTCCGCCAGGATGGTGGTGAAGGTGGCGGGCATGTGCTGGGTGATCAGGATCGGCTGCTTCAGCTCCTTCAGGTTGCCCAGCACCTCGAACAGGGCCTGGGGGCCGCCGGTGGAGCTGCCGATGGCGATCACGTCCGGGCGGAACTCCGGCGCGGCGCGCAGCACCACGGGCCCCGGCTCCGGCCGGGTCCGGATGGGCGTGGGCAGGGTGAAGCCGCTGGTGGGCTGGGCCGGCGCCCCCGGGGCGGGGCGGGCCACGGCCGGGGTCGGCACCGCCTTGCGCGGGTCGGCCTTGCGGGCCGCCTGGCCCAGGGCCTTCACCTTCTCCGTCAGCTCGCGCTTGAAGGTGTCGGCCCCCGTCAGTTCCCGGGTGGAGGAGGGCTTCGGGATATAGTCCGCGGCACCCGCCCGCAGGGCCCGCAGGGACACGTCCGCCCCCTTGGCCGTGAGGGTGGAGGCCATGACCACCTTCACGTTGGGATCGGCCTGCAACAGGTGCGGCAGGGCGGACAGCCCGTCCAGCACCGGCATCTCGATGTCCAGCACGATCACGTCGATGGGCTGGCGCGGCAGGGTGTTGATGGCCATCTGACCGTTGGCCACCGACGCCACCACCTTGATCTCGGGGTCCGTCTCCAGCGCGCGGGTGATCAGGCCGCGGATGACGGCACTGTCATCCACCACCATCACCCGGAACGGGTCGGGCGTGCTGGGTGTCGGGGGTGCGGCGGCTCGGCCGGCATACTCGGTCATGGGGGCGCCTCGGCCGGCCTCAGAGGAGGCCGACCTGCTGGAACTTGGTCTCGATGATCTCGCTGTCGAACGGCTTCATGATGTACTCGTTGGCGCCGGCCGACAGGGCCTCCTGGATATGGGCCAGGTCGTTCTCGGTGGTGCAGAACACCACCTTCGGTGCCTGGCCGCCGGACATCTTGCGCAGGCGGCGCAGGAACTCGATCCCGGTCATGACCGGCATGTTCCAGTCCAGCAGGATGGCGTCGGGCATGGCCTTGGCGCACTGGTCCATGGCCTGCTTGCCGTCCTCGGCCTCCGAGCAGGAGAAGCCCAGTTCTTCCAGGATCTTGCGCGCGACCTTGCGGACCACGCGGCTGTCATCGACGACGAGGCAGGACTTCATCAAGGGACCTCGATCAGGGGCGCCCCGGCGGGGCCGTCGCGGCGGCTCACGCCGCCTCGATGTTGGCGAAGTTCAGCAGGCGCGACACGTCCAGCACCACCAGCAGCGTTTCCTTCAGCCGGTAGATGCCAGTGGAGACCTCGCGCCAGCGCTGGTCCATGGTGGCGGGGTGCCGCTCGAAGTCGTCACCGGACAGGCTCAGCACCTCGCCCACGCTGTCGACCATCAGGGAGTACAGCTCCCCCTTGTGGTCGACGACGATGCTCATGCCCTTGCTCTCCTTGGTCGCCTTGGGCAGGCCCAGGCGCAGCCGCACGTCGATGGCGGTGACGATGCGGCCGCGGAGGTTCAAGGACCCCGCCACCTCGGGCGGGGCCAGGGGGATGCGGGTGATCTTCTGCGGCCCCAGAACGTCCTGCACCTGCAGCACGGGGATGCCGAACAGCTGGTCCGCGATCGTCGCGGTCACGAAGTCCTCGTTCTTGGCGACGGAGACCTCGGTGGCCTGGGTCCTCTTGGCGGGGAGGCGGGCACTCATGCGGCACCTTTGCTTTCGGTGATGGTCTGCTGCAGGGCGAACAGCAGGGCGTCACGGTCGAACTTGGCGACATAGTCGGTGAAGCCGGCCTGCCGGCCCCGGTCCAGGTCGCGGGGCGTGGCGTGGCTGGACAGCGCCACCAGGGGCACGCCGGACCAGCGGGCGCTGCCCCGGACCGCCTGGGCGAACTCCAGGCCTGTCATGCCCGGCATCTCGATGTCGCTGATGATGACGTCGTAATCCTCGCCCGCCTCGTGCAGGGACAGGGCCTCGTCCGCGCTGTCCACCGCCGTCACGTCATAGCCCGACACGCTCAGCAGCGGGGTCAGCAGGTTGCGGAAGAAGGGGCTGTCGTCCACCAGCAGCACCCGGTGCTGCCGCTCCTCCTCGAAGCCCGTGTCCCGGCCGTTGCCGAACCAGTCCTTGAAGGCGCGGGTCAGGTAGAAGCCGGCGTCGATCACGTCGGTGGCCTTGCCGGCGATGATGGCGCTGCCCAGGAAGCCCGGCCGCTCCGTGCCCAGCTCCACCTGCAGCTTGTCGTCCACGATGTCGACGATCTCGTCCACCACCAGGCCCATGGAGCGGTCGCCGTCGGCGAACACCACCACCGGCTGGCGCTTGCCGCGGACGATGGACCAGTTGGGGTCGATGGGCACCAGCGGCATCAGCTTGCCGCGGTACTGCACCACCGGCTCCCCGTTGGACAGCTCCACCTGGTTCAGGTCGATGTCCTCCAGGCGGGCCACCAGCGACAGCGGCACGGCCTTCGGCCCGCCCTCGCCGGCGCTGAAGATCAGCAGCGCCATCTTGTCGTCCTCGCGGCGCGCCTTGGCGGCGGTCTCTGCGGCCTGGGCGGCCGTGTCCTGCACCGCGGTGGTGCCGGACGCGGTGGCGATGCCGTTGGGGTCCAGGATCATGATCACCGAGCCGTCGCCCAGGATCGTGTTGCCGCTGAACAGCTCGATATGGCGCAGGATGGGCGCCACCGGCTTCACCACGATTTCCTCGGTGTCGAACACCCGGTCCACAATGATGCCGAAGGTGTAGTTGCCCACCTGGGTGACGACGATGAAGGTCTCCCGCTTGTCCTCGTCGTCCGCGCCCAGCTTCAGCAGGCGCTGCAGGCTGACCAGGGGCAGCAGGCGGTTGCGCAGGCGCAGGACCGGGGCGCCGTTGATGCGCTCGATCTTGTGCTCGCTGTCATCCGCCGCGCGGACCAGCTCCACCACGCTGATCTGCGGCACGGCGAACCGCTCCCCGCCGCACTCCACGATCAGGGCCGACACGATGGCCAGGGTCAGCGGGATCTTGATGGTGAAGGTGGTGCCGCGGCCCTCCACCGACTTCATCTCGATCGTGCCGCCGATCTTCTCGATATTGGTCTTCACCACGTCCATGCCGACGCCGCGGCCGGAGACGCTGGTGACCTTGGCGGCGGTGCTGAAGCCCGGCTTGAAGATGTATTGCTGGATCTGCTGGTCCGACATGGTGGCCAGCTCGGCCTCCGTCGCCAGCCCGTTCTGGACGATCTTCGCCTTGATCTTGTCCAGCGGCAGGCCTTTGCCGTCGTCGCTGATCTCGATGATGATGTGGCCGCCCTCATGGAAGGCGTTCAGGGTGATGCGGCCCGTCTCCGGCTTGCCCTTGGCCACGCGCTCCGCCGGCGTCTCCAGCCCGTGGTCGCCGGAGTTGCGGACCATGTGGGTCAGCGGGTCCTTGATCAGCTCCAGCACCTGCCGGTCCAGCTCGGTCTCGGCGCCCAGCATCTGCAGGTCGATCTTCTTGTGCAGCTCGTGCGCCAGGTCACGCACCAGGCGCGGCAGCTTGGCCCAGGCGTTGCCGATGGGCTGCATGCGCGTCTTCATGACGCCTTCCTGCAGCTCCGACGTCACGTGGTTCAGGCGTTGCAGCGGGGTGGCGAACTCGCTGTCCTTTTGGGACCGCAGGATCTGCAGCAGCTGGTTGCGGGTCAGCACCAGCTCCGAGACCATGGTCATCAGGTTTTCCAGCAGGTCCACGTTGACGCGGATGGTCTGCTGGGCGACGGCGCTCTCCTTCGCCTCCCCCATGGGGCCGTGGTCGGCGACGTCCATCTTCGGCGCGGGCGGCGGCGCCTCGGCCGGGGGCGGGGCCTCGGCCACCGGGGCCACTTGGCGGGACTGCACGGGCTCCGGCGGGGTCGCCTTCACCACGGCGGGGGTGGCCGGCACGGGCGGGGCAGGGGGGGCG
>MOEB01000061.1 GCA_001939945.1 Aerophototrophica crusticola
GTCGATGGCCAGGGCCAGGGCCTTGCGCAGGTCGGGGTTGGACTTCCACGGCTCCCGCGTCAGGTTGAAGGCGTAGTAATAGGTGCTGAAGAAGGGGGCGATGCGCAGCTCCGCCGGCATGTTCTGCTTCAGCCAGGGAATCTGCGGGTCCGGCACGTCATAGGTGAGGTGCAGTTCCCCGGCGCGGAAGCGCTTCAGCTCCGTGTCCCGGTTCTCCGTGGCGTGGAACACCACCTCGTCCAGCCGGACGTTGGCCGCGTCCCAGTAGCGGGGGTTCTTGCGCACCCGGACATAGCCCTGGGGCACCGCCTCCACCAGCATGAAGGCGCCGTTGCTGACCAGGTTGCCCGGCTTGATGAAATCCTCCCCGTGCTTCTCGTAGCTCTTCTTCGAGATGGCGTAGGTGGCGTTGTGTTGCAGGGCGGAGGCGAAGTAGCTGGTGGGCGCCTCCAGCGTCACCACGAAGGTGCGGGGGTCAGGGGCGGCCACGCCCACCTCGGACAGGGGCACCTCCCCCTTGTTGGCCTTCTCCGCGTTCTTCACGGGCCAAAGGAAGAAGGCGTAGCGGGAGCCGGTCTTGGGGTCCAGCAGGCGGCGCCAGGAGAAGGCGAAATCCTCTGCCGTCACGGGCGTGCCGTCGGACCAGACCGTGTCGCGCAGCTTGAAGGTATAGGTCAGCCCGTCGGGGGAGACGGTATAGCTCTCCGCTGCCCCGGGGATCAGGTTCCCGGCGCCGTCCACGGTCATCAGCCCCTCGAACAGGTCGTACTGGATCCAGCCCTCGGGCTCGCCGGTGGATTTGTGGGGGTCCAGGGTCTCCGGCTCGCTGCCGTTGCCGCGGTGGAGCACCTTCTGCGCCGTGGCGGGGGCCGCCAGCAGAAGCACCGTGAGGAACGCCGCCACCCAAGCCCTGATGCCCATGAACCACCCCTTCCGCATTTGCCTCGCCACGGTAGCGGGGGAGGGGAGGGCAGTCCAGGCGGGAGAGGGAATTGCGGAAAGACGGGGAAGGGACCAGTTCAGGGGTGTTCTGAAGTGGACATGTCGACCTACTGCCTGCCGGTGTCTACCACCACTGGCCTGCAAGCCAACGGCTCCCTCACGGGGGCCTTTTGTGTTTGGGGGTGCCTCCCCGCCCCTGCGGGGAGCAGTAACGAGCAGCAGAAAGGTCGTCGCGCACTCAACCCGTACGCGACGACCACCCAGGCAGGATCACTTCACATCCAGGAACCGGCTGGGGTGCAGGTCCTGGAGGTTGTCGCCCCAGCCGATGACGCGGTCGGAGACCATGTGGCGGCTGGAGTAGAAGTGCAGGGGGAAGAAGGCCACGTCCTCGATCATCAGCCGCTCGGCCTGTTGCAGCAGCGCACGGCGCTTCTCCACGTCGGCCAGCTTGTTGGCCTCTGAGACCAGGCGGTCGAACTCCGGGTTGTTGTAGCCGGACGGGTTCTGCTTGCCCACGTCGGACCGGAACAGGGCCAGGAAGTTGTTGGCGTCCAGGTAGTCGCCGATCCAGCCGTGGCGGACCACGTCCTTGAATTTCTTCTCGTCACGGGTGGACAAGAAGACCTTCCATTCCTGGTTGTTCAGGGTGACCTTGGCCCCCAGCACCTTCTGCCACATGCTGGCCACGGCGATGGCCATCTTGCGGTGGTTCTCCGAGGTGTTGAACAGGACCTCCACCTCCAGCGGCTTGCCGCCGGGGCCGTAGCCCGCCTTCTTGACCAACTCCTTGGCCTTGGCCTCCCGCTGCTCCTGGGTCCAGTTGGCATATTCCGGCACCTGCTGGGTATAGTTCTCCGTGCCCGGGGGCAGCCAGGAATAGGCGGGCTGTTCGCCGCGCTTGTTGATCTTGTCCACCAGGGTCTGCCGGTCGATCGCCAGGTTCAAGGCGAGGCGCAGGTCCTTGTTGGACTTCCAGGGCTCCTTGGTCAGGTTCGGCGCGAAGAAGTACGTGCCGAAATAGGGGGCCAGCCGGGCCTGCTTGGCCATGTTCTGGCGCACCCAGTCCATCTGGCTGACGGGGATCTCATAGGTGATGTCCAGTTCCCCGGCACGGAACCGCTTCAGCTCCGCCTCGATGTTCTCCGTCGGATAGAACATCACCGTGTCGATCTTGACGTTGGCGGCGTCGTGGAAGTGCGGGTTCTTCACCACCTTGATGTGGCTCTGCGGCACCGCCTCCGCCAGCATGTAGGGGCCGTTGGTGACGTAGTTGCCGGGGCGGATGAACTCATCCCCGTGCTTCTCGATGCTGGCCCGGTTCACCGCGTAGGTGGCGTGGTGCTGGAGCATGGAGACGAAATAGGGCGTCGGCCCTTCCAGCGTCACCTCGAAGGTCAGCGGGTCCAAAGCGCGCACGCCGAACTGGTCCGGCGGCAGCTTGCCGTTGCTCACCGCCTCCCCGTTCTTCACGGGCCAGAGATACCATGCGTACTTGGACATGGTCTTGGGATCCACCACGCGGCGCCAGGAATAGACCCAGTCGTCCGCCGTCACCGGCGTGCCGTCGGACCATTTGGCATTCTTGCGCAGCTTGAAGGTGAAGACGGTGCCGTCGGCATTGCTGCTCCAGCTCTCCGCCGCCCCGGGGATCAGGTTGCCCTTGCCGTCAGGGACCACCAGCCCCTCGAACAGGTCGTACTGGATGTAGCTTTCCGGCACGCCGGTGGACTTGTGGGGGTCCAGCGTCTCCGGCTCGGAGCCGTTGCCGCGGTGCAGGATCTTCTGGGCTTCGGCCGGGACGGCCGATACCGCCAGCGACCCGGCGGCGAGCAGGGCGCCCAGCGCGATGGCGCGGGCGCGGTTGAACAGTGTCTTCATCTCCCGAAATCTCCCCTGTCGGGGGTGCCCCCGGTCTTGCCGCCGGGTGGCGCCCCTATCCGTCATGAGGGTGGCCCCGATGCTCTGGGGGCCACCCCGGCGGCGACTGCCGCCGCGCGACCTTATGGTCGCGTAAGCCAAGCCGCCGTGGCGGCACCAGCGTCCGAGGAATAAGCGGCGCTTACTTCTGGATGCTGAGGTACCGGGTCGGCTGCACGCCCATGGGGCTCTCGAACCAACCCTTCACATGCTTGTGCACCAGGTTGCGGTAGGTGGCGTGGAACTGCACCACCAACGGCGCGTCCTGGAGCAGCATCGCCTCCGCCTGGGCCATCAGCTTCAGGCGTTCGGCCGGGTCCACGGTGGCGTTGGCCTTGTCCAGCAGGGCATCGTAGTCGGCATTCTTGTAGCCGGACCGGTTCATCTTGCCCACGCTGCCCAGGAACAGCTTCATGAAGGTGTAGGGATCGGGGAAGTCGCCGATCCAGCCCAGTTCCACCAGGCCGTTATAGTCCTTCTCGCCGGCCTTCTGCAGGACGACCTTCCATTCCTGGTTGTTCAGGCTGACCTTGGCGCCCAGCTTCTGCTGCCACATGCTGGCGATGGCCACCATGGTCTTGCGGGTGCTCTCGTTGGTGGCGTGCATGATCTCGAAGGCCAGCGGCTTGCCGCCGGGGCCATAGCCCGCCTCCGCCACCAGCTTCTTGGCCATGGCGTCCCGCTCGGCCTGCGTCATCTTCAGGAAGGGCAGGTCGGGGGACTGGTAGCCGGGGATGCCGTCGGGGATGAAGGTCATCTTCGGCGGCTCGCCCGCCTTGGTCACCTTCTCCGTCAGCGTCTCCCGGTCCACGGCCAGGGCGAGGGCGAGGCGCACCTTCGGCTCGTTCGCCAGGGGCCCCTTGACCATGTTGACGCCCAGGTAGCGGATGCCCAGGACGGGATAGAACTCCATCACGTCGGGCATGTTCTGCTTCAGCCAGTCGATCTGGGTCACCGGCGCCATTTGGAGCGTGTCCAGCTCCCCGGCGCGGAAACGGCGCAGCTCCGTCTCCTGGCTGTCGGTGTGGTGGTAGAGGACCGTGTCGATCTTGACCGTGGACGCCTCACGGAAGTGGGGGTTCTTCACCGCCTTCACGTAAGCCTGGGGGACCGCCTCCACCATGCGGTAGGCGCCGTTGCTGACCATGTTGCCGGGCTTCACGAAGTCCGGCCCGAACTTCTCCACGTTCGCCTTGGAGACCGGGTAGGTCATGCGGTGGATCAGGGAGGACAGGAAATAGCCGGTGGGCCGCTCCAGCGTCACCACCAGGGTGTGCGGGTCCTTGGCCACCACGCCCATGCTGTCCAGCGGGGCCTTGCCGTTGCTGATGGCCTCCCCGTTCTTCACGGGCCACAGGAAATAGGCGTAGTCGCTGGCCGTCTTCGGGTCCACCAGCCGCCGCCAGGAAAAGACGAAGTCCTCCGCCGTCACCGGGGTGCCGTCGGACCACTTGGCGTCCTTGCGCAGGAAGAAGGTGTAGGTCAGGCCATCGGCGCTGATCTCCCACCGCTCGGCCACGCCGGGGATGGCCTTGCCGTCGGGGGCGAAGGTCAGCAGCCCCTCGAACAGGTCGTAGCCGATGCGGGCCGACTGCATGTCGGTCCCCTTGTGGGGGTCGAGCGAGCTGGGCTCGGCCTGGTTGCCGCGGTTCAGCACCATCTCGGCGAAGGCGGGCGCGGCGGTGAGGGTGGCGGCCAGCGCGGCGGCGGCTATGGCCGGCGCCAGGCGACGGACGAAACGCATGCGTGTCTCCCAAGGACCCGTTCGGGCATGGCCGATATGTGCGGGTTCCCGCCCGGAGAGTCCAGGGTCGTTACCATCCGGAAAAACGATTTGTCCGGGCCGGGAAAGACCCTGATTTCCTAGGGTTACCCGGGGCCGGCACGGGTGCCGGCCCCGGCCCGGCGCGCGGGGGCAACGAGGCCATGCGGATTGATGGGATGTGCGGCGCGGGCCCGGGCGGCTAACGTGGCGCCCTCCTTCCCGGCAGGTCCTGCCCATGCCCCCCGCGCCCCGTCCCGACAACAAGGCCCTTGGCATCCTGCTGGCCGTGCTGGCCTTCGCGCTCTATTCCGTGACCGACGCCACCGTGAAGGCGCTGTCGGCGCGGATGAGCGTGCCGCAGATCATCGTCGGCAACGGCCTGTTCAGCCTGGTCCCCATCATCGGCTATGCCGCCTGGAGCGGGGGCTTGCGTTTCCTCCGCCCGCGCCGGCCGTTGCTGCACCTGGCCCGGGCGACCTGCGGCCTGTTCAGCGGCTTCCTGGCCTATTACGGCTACAGCCAAATGCCCATCGCCGATGCCTATGCCCTGAGCTTCACCGCGCCCCTGTTCATCACCGCCCTGTCCGTGCCCATGCTGGGGGAAAAGGTGGGCTGGCGGCGTTGGACGGCCGTGGCCGTGGGCTTCCTTGGGGTGATGGTCATGCTGCGGCCGGGGTCCGGCAGCCTGAACCCGGCCGCGCTGGGCATCCTGGCCGGGGCCGCGCTCTATTCCATGGGGATGATGATCACCCGCCTGGCGCGCGCCACGGACAGCGCGGTGTCTTTCGCCTTCTCCACCACCATCGTCGGCCTTGCCGTCTGGGGCGCGACCCTGCCCTGGCTGGCCGTGGCGCCGACGATGGACGATCTGGTGCTGCATGCCCTGGGCGGGACCTGTGTGGGCATCGCCATCGTGCTGCTGCTCAGCGGCTTCCGGCTGGCCCCGGCCGCCGTGGTGGCGCCGTTCCAGTACACCCAGATCCTCTGGGGCGTGGCGCTGGGCTGGCTGCTGTTCGGGGACCGGCCCACGGCGCCCATGCTGCTGGGCGCCGGCATCGTCATCGCCAGCGGGCTGTACATCCTGTACCGGGAAACGGTGCTGGGCCGCCAGCGTGCCGCCGCGGCCCCGCCGCGGGAGGCGGCCTGACATGGCCGGGGGTCCCGCATCCCTGGCCGCCGCCCGCCCCGCCGCCCTGGCGGGGGTGGGCTGGTTCGTCCTGGCCATCTTCTGCTTCGGCGTCATGGACGCGATGATCAAGGTGGCGTCGGCCGACTATGGCACCTGGCAGATCATGTTCTTCCGCGCCGCCGCCTCCATCCTGCCGGTGGCGGTGCTGGTGCATTGGTCGGGCGGGGTCTCCTCCCTGCGCACGAAGCGGCTTGGCAGCCACGTGCTGCGCGCCCTGGTGGGCTTGGCGGCGGTGTACGGCTTCTTCACCAGCTTCCGCCTGATGCCCCTGGCCGACGCCTATGCCATCGGCTTCGCCGCACCCCTGTTCATGACCGCCCTGTCCGTGCCCGTGCTGGGGGAGAAGGTGGGCTGGCGCCGCTGGGCCGCCGTGCTGGTGGGCTTCGCCGGCGTGATGGTGATGCTGCGCCCGGGGCAGGGAGTATTGAGCCTGACGGCCCTGGTGCCCCTGGCGGCGGCCTTCTTCTATTCCCTGACCATGCTCTATGTCCGGGTCCTGGCGCGGACGGAGACCAACGCCGCCATCGTCTTCTATTTCCTGGTCACCCTGGCCGCCGTGTCGGGGGTGGTGATGCTGCCGGACTGGAACACGCCGGACTTGGCCGGATTCGCCCTGCTGGTGGCCATAGGGCTGGTGGGCGGCGTGGCCCAGATCGCCTTCACCCAGGCCTTCCGCCTGACGGCGCCGTCCCTGCTGGCCCCGTTCGAGTACACGGCCATGCTCTGGGCCGTGGGCTTCGGTTACCTGCTGTTCGGCGACATCCCGGACCAGGCCATCTGGCTTGGCTCCGCCATCGTCATCGCCAGCGGGCTGTACATCATCCACCGGGAATCGAGGGTGGCCCGGGGGGAGGGGTGACCGGGGTTCCCTGTGCTGTTTAAGACGAATACCAAAGCTTTCCAGGTAGAGGGGCACTCCCTCCTTGACCCCTGGCAGGCCTGACCGCCACCCCGAATCTCCCCCGTGACAGAAAGGGTTATGCCCGGTTGCCCCGTCCAAGGTGGCTTGGCAGGGCGCCCCTGCATCCGGCATGGTGTATCCATCTTATGGGTTAACCTTCCGCGTGAGTCCCCATGCGAACCTCCGGTGCTGCCCGCACCATCGTCTGGCCCGGCCGTCCCGACCCGTTGGGTGCCACCTGGGACGGTTTCGGGGTGAACTTCGCCCTGTTCTCCGCCAATGCCGAGAAGGTGGAACTCTGCCTGTTCGACCCGGACGGCAACCGCGAGGTGGACCGGGTCGCCCTGCCGGAATGCACGGACGAGGTCTGGCACGGCTACCTGCCGGAGGCGCGGCCGGGCCTGGTCTATGGCTACCGGGTGCATGGGCCCTATGACCCGTCCCGCGGGCACCGCTTCAATGCCAACAAGCTGCTGCTGGACCCCTATGCCAAGGCCCTGGTGGGGCACATGCGCTGGTCCGACGCCCATTTCGCCTACCGCGTCGGCTCCAACAAGGAAGACCTGTCCTTCGACCGGCGCGACAATGCCCGCGGCATGCCCAAGTGCCGGGTGGTGGACCCCGCCTTCACCTGGGGCGGGGAGCGGCGGCCGAACGTGTCCTGGACCGACACGCTGGTCTATGAGGCCCATGTCAAGGGCCTGACCCAGGGCCATCCGGACGTGCCGCCCGGCCTGCGCGGCACCTTCGCGGGCCTGGCCAGCCCCGCGGTCATCGACCACCTGAAAAGGCTGGGGGTGACGGCGGTGGAGCTGCTGCCCATCCACGCCTTCACCGACGACCGGCATCTGGTGGAGAAGTCGCTCCACAACTACTGGGGCTATGCCAGCATCGGCTTCTTCGCGCCGGAACCCCGCTACATGGCGGGGCCGAGCACCAAGGAGTTCAAGACCATGGTCGCCCGGCTGCACGATGCCGGGATCGAGGTCTTCCTGGACGTGGTCTACAACCACACGGGCGAGGGCAACCACCTTGGCCCCACCCTGTCCTTCAAGGGCATCGACAACGCCAGCTATTACCTGCTGCACCCCCACGACAAACGCTTCTACCTGGACCACACCGGCACCGGCAACAGCCTGAACCTGACGCACCCGCGGGTGCTGCAGATGGTCATGGACAGCCTGCGGTATTGGGTGTCGGAAATGCATGTGGACGGGTTCCGCTTCGACCTGGCCACCACCCTGGCGCGGGAGGAGCACGGCTTCGACCCCTCCGGCAGCTTCCTGGACGCCTGCCGCCAGGACCCGGTGCTGGCCCAGGCCAAGCTGATCGCCGAGCCCTGGGACATCGGCCCCGGCGGCTACCGCGTCGGCCAGTTCCCGCCGGGCTGGGCGGAGTGGAACGACCGCTACCGCGACACGGTCCGCCGTTATTGGCGGGGGGACGACGGCATGCTGCCGGAAATGGCCGCCCGCCTGACCGGCAGCGCCGACCTTTATGAGCACCGCAAGCGTCGGCCCTGGGCCAGCGTCAACTTCGTCACCAGCCATGACGGCTTCACCCTGGCCGACCTGGTGTCCTACAGCCACAAGCACAACGAGGCCAACAAGGAGGGCAACCGGGACGGCCACGATGCGAACTACAGCGCCAATTACGGCGTGGAGGGGCCGACCGACGACCCGGTGCTGAAGGAGCTGCGGCGGCGACAGGCGCGCAACCTGATGGCCACCCTGCTGCTGTCCCAGGGCACGCCCATGCTGCTGGGCGGGGACGAGCTGCTGCGCACCCAGGGCGGCAACAACAACGCCTATTGCCAGGACAATGAGGTGAGCTGGGTGGACTGGTCCGGCCTGAAGGGCGGGGAGGCGGCGGAGATGACCGCCTTCGTCCAGCGCCTCACGGGCCTGCGCCGCCAGCACCCGGTGCTGCGCCGCGGCAAGTTCCTGCATGGGCGGGAGACGGGCGCCGACGGGGTGAAGGACATCACCTGGATCACCCCGCAAGGCCTGGAGAAGACCGCGGAGCAATGGCGGGACAGCCATGCCCGCTGCATCGGCATGCTGCTGAACGGCCGCGCCGGCACCCATTTGGCGGTGGACGGCACCCTGGCCACGGACGGGGTGTTGTTGCTGGTGCTGAACGCCCACGTGGATGCCGTGCCCTTCACCATGCCCGGCGTGCCCGGTGGCCGGATCTGGCATTGCCTGCTGGATACGGGCCACGCCACCGGTGCCCCCGGCGACCGGACCGAGCTGCCCGGCCTGCCCGCCCGCATCCCCGGCCGCACCTGCCTGCTGTTCGAGCTGGCGGGGGCGGGCGGCCAGGCCATCCCGCCCCACGCCGGGCCGTCCCCCGTCGCCCCGCCATGACCGACCACGACTATCGCGGCGTCCAGGTCCTGCTGGTGGACCGGGACAGCAACATCCGCCGGCTGCTGCGCGGCATCCTGGCCCGCATGGGCATGTCCGCCATCACCGAGTTCGCCACGGTGCAGGAGGCGGGGCCCAGCCTGTCCGGCACCCTGCTGGACCTGGTGCTGGTGGAGGCGGACCCGCCGGAGGGGGACGGGTTCCGCTTCATCCAGGCCCTGCGCCACAGCCAGGCGGCCACCAACCCCTTCGCCGGGGTGATCGCAACCACGTGGCAGCCCACCCAGGCGCTGATGGTCCGCTTCGCCGCCAGCGGGGCGGACGACCTGCTGGTCAAGCCCTTCTCCGCCAAGCAGGTGCATGACCGGGTCGCCAACATCGTGGAGAACCGCAAGCCCTATGTGGTGACGTCGGAATATGTCGGCCCCGACCGCCGCAAGGCCCCGCGGGAAGGGCAGCAGATCCCCCTGGTGGAGGTGCCCAACACCCTGCGCCAGAAGGCCCTCGGCCAGTTCGACCGGTCGAAGGTGGGGGAGTCCATCGCCAAGGGCCTGGCCGACATCAACGACCAGAAGGTGGTCCGCCACGGTTTCCAGGTGGCCTTCCTGGTGATCTTCGCCCTTCCGGGCCTGTCCCAGGACCCGCCGGACCGGATGGCGCTGGAGCACCTGCTGCGCGTCGCCATCCCGCTGGAGGACCTGCTGCGCCGCTTGGCCGCCACGGAGCTGCGGTCGCAGGTGGAGACCTATGCCCACGCCCTGCGGCTGCAACTGGACAAGGTGCGGCTGCAGTCCCATGCCGGGCCGGAGGAGGTGGAGGCCCTGCGCCGCGCCGCCATCGGCCTGGCCGCCCTGACCGCCCGCCGCGCCGACATGGAAGCGTTGGAACAGGAGGTGCGGGTGGCCGTGAACAGTTACCGCAGCCGGCTGGACCAGATCGCCCAGGCCAAGGCCGCCCAGGCGGCACCGGAGAAGCCGGCCGCCGAGAAGGCCGCGGAGGAGGCGGGGCCGCCGGACTGAACCTGACCCTGGCCCGCGACGGTGATGCCGGTGCGCGGCAACGCATCGGGGGCTGGCGCGTTGTGCCTGCGCCGGCTTGGCACCAGACAGGGGAGCGTATCCGATGGCAGACCGTCCGGAGACCGGGGCACCCCCCGACCGTGTCGCCCACGCCATGCCCTTCGGCGCCGAGGTCCGGCCTGACGGCACCACCCGGTTCCGCCTCTGGGCCCCCTCGGTCGAGGGGGTGGAACTGGTGCTGGGGGAAGGGGCGCAGGAACGGGTCCATGCCATGGAGCCCCAGGGAGAAGGCTGGTTCGAGGCGGTCCGGCCCGCCCCCGCCGGCTGCCATTACCGCTTCCAGCTTCCCGACGGGATGCGGGTGCCCGACCCGGCCTCAAGGCACCAGGCCCAGGACGTGCACGGCCCTTCCACCGTCATCGACCCGCGCGCCTACCGCTGGCGGATGCCGGGTTTCCCGGGGAGGCCCTGGGAGGAGACGGTGCTGTATGAGCTGCATGTGGGCACCTTCACGCCGGAAGGGACCTTCGCCGCCATCCAGGACAAGCTGGACCATCTGGAGATGCTGGGCGTCACGGCGGTGGAGCTGATGCCCGTGGCCGACTTCCCCGGCCGGCGCGGCTGGGGCTATGACGGGGTGCTGCCCTTCGCGCCGGAGGCCGCCTATGGCACGCCGGACGAGCTGAAGGCGCTGGTGGACTGCATCCATGAGCGGGGCATGACCGTGTTCCTGGATGTGGTCTACAACCATTTCGGGCCGGAGGGGAACTACCTGCACGCCTATGCCAAGCCCTTCTTCGGCGGCGGCGACACCCCCTGGGGGCCGGCCATCGACTATGGGCAGCGGCCCGTGCGCGACTTCGCCCTGCACAACGCCCTGTATTGGCTGGAGGAATACCGTTTCGACGGGCTGCGGCTGGACGCGGTGCAGGAAATCCGCGACGCGAGCGACCCCGACCTGCTGGACGAGCTGGCGGCCCTGGTGAGGGAGCGCTTCCCGGACCGCCACGTGCATCTGGTGCTGGAGAACGACCTGAACAGCGCCCGGCGGCTGGACCGGGGCAAGCATGGCAAGGTGAAGCGCTATGCCGGCCAGTGGAATGACGACTGGCACCACGCCGCCCAGGCCCTGCTGACGGGGGAGGATGGCGGCTACTACCAGGACGTCCACCCGGACCCTGCCGCCACGCTGGTGAAGGCCGCGACGGACGGCTTCGCCTACCAGGGGGAGCCCAGCCCCTGGCGGGACGGCAAACCCCGCGGCGAACCCAGCGCCCACCTGCCGCCCACCGCCTTCGTCAACTACCTGCAGAACCACGACCAGGTGGGCAACCGGCCCCGGGGCGACCGGCTGGTGACCCTGGCGGAGCCGCAGGCCCTGCGCGCGCTGGCCAGCCTGCACCTGCTGTCCCCCGCCATCCCCTTGCTCTGGATGGGGGAGGAATGGGGCAGCCGCACGCCCTTCCACTTCTTCGCCGGCTTCCGGGGTGACCTGGCGGAGGCGGTGCGCCAGGGCCGCACGAGCGACTTCCAGGGCTTCCCCGGCTTCCTGCCCCACCTGGACGACATGCCCGACCCCAACGCGGAGGAAACCTTCGCCGCCTCCCGCCTCTGCTGGGAGGATCTGTCGAAGGAGGAGCATGAGGACTGGTTGGCCTATTACGAGCTGCTGCTGACCTTGCGCCACACCGCCCTGGTGCCGCGGCTCGCGGGGCTGGCCGGAAACGACGCCAGGGGAAGCCTGCGCGATGGCACCGCGGCCACCCTGTCCTGGACCCTCGCGGACGGGGCAAAGCTGACCGCCCTGCTGGCCCTGGGGCCCGATCCCGCCGGCGGTTTCGACCCGCCCGCCGGCGACCTGCTGTTCGAGACGCCGGAAGGCGCCAGCGCTGGCTTCCAGGCCGACGGCGCCCTGCCGGGCTGGTCGGCGGCCTGGTTCATGACGGAGGGGAAGCTGACCAGGGGGTGAGGGGTCAGGGCACCCGCCACACCGTCGTCTCCCGCTGCTCCCGGTCCTCCAGCTCCCGCGTCGTGGGGACGGTGTAGGTGGCGAGCGGCTCCAGGCCGGTGCGGGGCAGGTAGGTGCGGCCGGGGTCGCCCATCAGGACCAGGGTGCCGGCGCGGGTCAGGTCGCGGAACCAGGCCAGCGCCCGCTCGGCGAAGGGCCGCTCATAGCAGATGTCGCCGGCCAGCAGCACCTCCACGTCAGGCAGGGGCTGGCCGACCAGGTCGGCGAGGCGCGTCTCCACCGCCACGCCGTTGGCCCCGGCGTTCAGTTCCGTCGCGGCGGTGGCAAAGGGGTCGATCTCCACCGCCACCACGTGGGCGGCGCCGGCCTTGGCCGCGGCGATGGCGACCAGGCCGCTGCCGGTGGCGAAGTCCAGCACCCGTTTCCCGACCACCAGGCCCGGATTGTCCAGCACGTGGCGGGCCAGGGCCTGACCGCCGGCCCAGGCGAAGGCCCAGAATGGCGGGGGCACCTGGTGGTGCTCCAGCCAGGCCTCCGTCGCCTGCCACAGGGGCGTGATCTCCGTCGCCAGGTACATGGGCACTTCCGGCACCAGGGGCGGGGCCGCCAGCGCCGTGTGGGCGCGGATGAAGGCGATTCGGTCGGCGGCGGTGCGCGTGGGGGTGTCGGTCATGGCCCGGGCACTATGCGCGTCCCGCGCCGGGCGGCAACCGCTTTCACCGACGAAACGTCATGGGACAATAGCCTTACCGTGTGAGAGGCTGTCCAGGCGCCCGGGGGACGGGTGCGACCAGCGACAACAGGGGGGATGGACATGAGCGACGCGGGCAACCCGATGGCGGCGGGCAACTTCGTCTGGACCGAGCTGAACACGCCGGACCCGGAGGCGGCGAAGGCCTTCTTCGCCGGGGTGCTGGGCTGGACCTTCACCTCCAAGGACATGGGCCCCATGGGGGTCTACACCATCATCCAGAACGGCGACCGGCAGATCGGCGGCATGATGAAGATGGAAGGCGCCATGTGGGACGGCATCCCGCCCCATTGGATGAGCTACATCGCCGTGGATGACGTGGACGCCGCGGCGGGCAAGGTGGAATCGCTGGGCGGCAAGGTCTGCGTGCCCCCGTCCGACATCCCGGAGGTCGGCCGCTTCTGCGTGATCAACGACCCCACCGGCGCGGTGGTCAGCCTGATCACCTTCCTGCCCATGGGCGGCTGAGGCCGTGTGGCTCCCCGCCCACCGGCGTGGTGGGGAGCCTTACCGGATGGGATAGGCGACGAGCTGCAAGGGCCCCACGGGGGCGGGCATCCGGTTGCCGTTCCCGCCGATGCCGGGGATGCCGCCGCCGGCGGACAGGGCGGCGGGCTGGCTCGCCACCCCGGCCATGATGGCGACCAGCAGGGCCCAGCCCACGAAGCGGCTGGCCTTGAAGGTGGCAAGGCTGTCCGCCGGGTCATCCACCTGCCAGCCGCGCACCTGCACCCACAGCAGGCCCCCCGTGGCCAGCAGCGGCACGGCCAGGACCCAGCCCTGCCCCAGGCTGGACAGGGCCGCCAGCCACAGGGCGAAAGCCCCGGCATAGAACCCGGCCACCCAGCGCTTGGACTTGGCGCCGAACAGCAGGGCGGTGGACTTGATGCCGACGCGGGCATCGTCCTCCTTGTCCTGGTGGGCGTAGATGGTGTCATAGCCCAGGGTCCAGAGGATGCAGCCGGCATAGAGCAGCAGGGCGGGGGCATCCAGCGTGCCCTTCACCGCCGTCCAGCCCATCAGGGCGCCCCAGTTGAAGGTCAGGCCCAGGAAGGCCTGCGGCCACCAGGTGATGCGCTTCATCAGGGGATAGCTGAACACCAGCACCAGCGACGCCACCCCCAGCAGGATGGACAGGAAGTTGAGCTGGAGCAGCACCAACAGGCCGAGGAACAGTTGCAGGCCCAGGAAGCCCAAGGCCTGGAAGACCGTCACCTCCCCCGCCGGGATGGGGCGGACGCGGGTCCGCTCCACCTTCGCGTCGAGCTTGCGGTCCAATATGTCGTTGACCGTGCAGCCCGCCCCGCGCATGACCACCGCGCCCACGGCGAACAGGGCCATCAGCCACCAGTCCGGCCATTGCCCCGCCGGGGCGGCCAGGGCGATGGCCCACCAGCCCGGGAACAGCAGCAGCCACGTCCCGATGGGCCGGTCCAGCCGCGCCAACCGCGCATAGGGCCGAAGCCCCGCCGGCAACACCCGGTCCACCCAGGTGCCGGTGCGGATGTCGGTGTGGCCGGTGGCCGTGTCCGTGGTTGAGCTTGCCGACATGCCGGTTCCGTCATCCCGCTGGGACAATGCCCTTGGCCTTCAAGTCGCGGATGGCCAGGGTTCTTGCTTCTGACAAATGCTCTTGGACCCGCGCCCCGAACGCATCCGACAACAGCCAAGCCGGGTCGGACGGATCTTCGATCCTTCGGGCCCGTGGTGCTTCCTGCCGCTCGGGTGTCATGGTTTGTTCCCTGCGTCCAGGTGTTGACATATACCATCGTCCAATCGAACCCGCACCGCCAAAGTCCCCCCATGACCGACCGCCCCCGCACCCGCCTGTACCTGGACGCCCCCCTGGGCTCAGGCTTGCCCGTGGCTCTGGACGGGGACCGGGCGCATTACCTCAGGGCCGTGCTGCGGCTGGAACCCGGCGCCCGGTTGCTGGCCTTCAACGGGCGGGACGGGGAGTGGCTGGTGGAGGTGACCCGCCTGTCCAAGTCGGGCGGGGAGGCTGCCTGCCTGGAGCGGGTGCGGCCGCAGGTGCCGGATAACGGTCCCTGGCTGCTGTTCGCGCCGCTGAAGGGCGGGCGCACGGAGTATGTGGTGGAGAAGGCGGTGGAGCTGGGGGCCGGCCTGCTCCAGCCCACCTATACCCGCCGGGGCGACGTGGCCCGGGTCAACCTGGACCGGCTGCGGGCCAACGCGGTGGAGGCGGCGGAGCAGTGCGAGCGGCTGTCGGTGCCCGAGGTGCGGGACGGCCAGCCGCTGGACCGGCTGCTGGCGGGCTGGGACCCGGGCCGCATCTTGTTCGTGGCCGCCGAAAGTGGCAGGGCCGAGCCGATGGTGACCGCCGTCACAGCCCGGAAGGCCCAGCCGGCGGCATTCCTCGTGGGGCCGGAAGGCGGGTTCGACGCCCGCGAGCTTGACGCCCTCAACACCTTGCCCTTTGTTGTCCCGGTCGGGCTGGGGCCGCGGGTGCTGCGGGCGGACACGGCCGGCTTCGCCGCGCTAGCGGTGTGGCAGGCCCTGGCCGGTGACTGGACCCGGGACGGCGGCGACAGCCGCCCCCCGTTCCGCGCTGACTGAGTACCCGAATCGTTTCCCGTTGCCGACCTCCCCCAAGGAACGCCCTGCATGTCCGCCCCCCCGAAGACGCCCGGCACCCCCATCGCCTCCCGGCGTGAGCTGGTCGAGTACCTGGAGCAGGGCTGCAAGCCCGCCGCGGACTGGCGCATCGGCACGGAGCACGAGAAGTTCGTCTTCCGCCATGGCGACAAGCGGCCGCTGCCCTATGAGGGGGAGGCCGGGATCGGTGCCATCCTGAAGGCCTTCGTTGACCGATTCGGCTATGAGCCGGTCTTGGAGGGCGAGAACATCATCGCCCTGGTGAAGGGCAAGGCCAACATCACCCTGGAGCCCGGCGGCCAGTTCGAGCTGTCGGGCGCGCCCCTGCAGACCATCCACCAGACCTGCGGGGAGGTGGGGGAGCATTTGCACCAGGTCCGCCAGGTGGGCCGGGACTTAGGCTTTGGGATGCTGGGGCTGGGCTTCAACCCGCTGTGGAAGCGGGACGACATCCCCTGGATGCCCAAGGGCCGCTACAAGATCATGGGCAGCTACATGCCCAAGGTGGGCGGGCTGGGCCTGGACATGATGACCCGCACCTGCACCGTGCAGGTGAACCTGGACTTCGCGTCGGAAGCCGACATGGTGAAGAAGTTCCGGGTGTCGCTGGCCTTGCAGCCGGTGGCCACGGCCCTGTTCGCCAACAGCCCCTTCACGGAGGGGCGGCCGAACGGGTTCCAGAGCTTCCGCAGCCACATCTGGACCGACACGGACCCGGACCGCACCGGCGACCTGCCCTTCGTGTTCGAGGACGGGTTCGGCTTCGAGCGCTATGCCGACTATGTGCTCGACGTGCCCATGTACTTCGTCTACCGCGACGGCCAGTACATCGACGCCTCGGGCCAGAGCTTCCGGGATTTCCTGGATGGCCGCCTGCCCGCCCTGCCGGGGCAGGTGCCGCTGCTGACCGACTGGACCGACCACCTGACCACCGTCTTCCCGGAGGTGCGGCTGAAGCGGTACCTGGAGATGCGCGGGGCCGACGCCGGCCCCTGGGGCCGCCTCTGCGCCCTGCCGGCCCTGTGGGTGGGGTTGCTCTACGACCAGACGGCGTTGGACGCCGCCTGGGACCTGGTGAAGGGCTGGACGGCGGAGGAGCGGGCGGCCCTGCGCCGCGACGTGCCGCGCCACGGCCTCGCCACCCCGTTCCGGGGCGGCACCCTGCGGGACGTGGCGGTCCGGGTGGTGGAGATTGCCCGGGCGGGCCTGCGCGCCCGCGCCCGCATGGAATATGTGGGCGACGACGAGACCCATTTCCTGGAGCCCCTGGCCCAGATCGCCGAGTCCGGCCGGTCGCTCGCCACGGAGCTGCTGGAAAAGTACCAGGGCGCCTGGGGCGGTGACGCCTCGAAAGTGTATGACGAATACGCTTACTGATCCCGCCCTTATGCCCGCCCGCGAAATCGGGTAGTGTCGCCGACACAGGCCGGGCCGCCAGGATGCCCGGCCGCGGGAGGAAATGGGTCCGGCGGGATGCTGCGTTTCGGGGAGTTCACGGATCCCGCCGCGGAGCGGTCCTACCGCCTCCATGCCATGGAGCAGGAGGTGCGGACCCTGCGCCGCAACCTGTTCGGGCTGATGGTCTTCTACCTGATGCCCCTGGCGCTGGATTTCCTGTATTTCCCGAAGGATACGGTCTACGGCCTGTTCCTGCCGCTGCGGGCCGTCGTCTATGCCGCCATCGCCGGCATCATCCTGATCCCCAGCCGGGAATCCACCTACCGGCCGCGGCAACTGCTGGTCCTGCTGCTCCTGGGCTATATCTGGGCCATGGCCACCCTGGTGGCGGTGAAGGTGGAGCGGCCGGACGCGGCGCTGACCGTGTCCTTCTTCATCATGATCGTGGTCCTGATGAACTACCTGTTCCTGCCCACCCGTTGGGTCTGGATGGTGGCATGGGGGATCACGGCCAGCGTGGCCTATGTGGGCGTGGTCATGCCCCTGGCCGACGCGCCCGCCCGCCAGATCGCCACGGCCACGGTGATGCAGGCGTTGGCCAACCTGTTCGGCGGCTTCACGGCCTACCAGCTCAGCACCCTGCGCCGGACCGAGTACCACCGCATGGTCCAGCTCGACACCGAGCGCCACCGGCTGGCGGAGGCGAACGGCGAGTTGCAGAAACGGGAAACCATCATCGCGGAGCAGCGTGACCGGCTGGCCGCCCAGGTGCGGGAGCTGGAGGAGGCGCAGCGGCGCCTGCTGGAGACCCAGGCCAGCCTGGTGCAGGCGGAGAAGATGGCGAGCCTGGGCCAGCTCGTCGCCGGGGTGGCGCATGAGCTGAACACCCCCATGGGCATCGCCGTGACGGCGGCCACCCACATGCAGGACAGCATGGCCGAGCTGGACCAAGCCCTGTCCACAGGCAAGCTGACCCGCAGCCAGCTCCGCGACTACCAGGAAACCCTGCGGGAGAGCAGCCGCCTAGTCACCGCCAACCTGACCCGGGCCGCCGGGCTGGTGCAGAGCTTCAAGCAGGTGGCCGTGGACCAAGCCAGCGCCGAGCGGCGGCCCTTCGAGCTGGGCCCCTATGTGGAGGAGGTGCTGCAGAGCCTGGCGCCCCGCCTGAAGCGGGAACGGCACAAGCTGGTGGTGGACTGCCCCGCCGGGCTGGTGCTGGACAGCTATCCCGGCGCCCTGTCCCAGGTGCTGACCAACCTGCTGATCAACGCCCTGACCCATGCCTATGAGCCGGGGCAGGCGGGCCGGATCGGCATCACGGCCGCCTATGCCGGCGCGGACGGGGTGGAACTGCGCTTCAGCGACGACGGGCGGGGCATCCCGGCGGAGAACCAGGGCAAGGTCTTCGACCCGTTTTTCACCACGGCCCGGGGCCAGGGCGGCAGCGGGCTGGGCCTGCACATCGTCTACAATCTGGTGACCCAGACCCTGCGCGGGACGATCCGGCTGGAGTCGGCGCCCGGTTCAGGCACGACCTTCATCCTCACCCTGCCGCGGCGCGTCGACACCGCCCCGGCCCAACCCGTGCTCCACCGGCCGGGGTAAGCCGGCCCGGCGGGCGGACCGTCCCGATACGCAGCACATCCCCCCGCTGCCCCCTGGCCCCCTTGGCGTTCCTACCTACAATTCGCGGGACCGGATGGGGCAGGGGATCGGCATGGCGATGCAGGCACGGGTTGGCAGGGGAGGGGAGGGATGACGATCCCGGTCGAGGGCGCCTGGCCCGCCGCCCGCGCCCGCCTCATGGACCCGCCGCCGGCGGCCGACAGCCTGTTGCGGCCCCGCGCCGACCAGGCGGCGCGCCTGCCCACCGATCGGCCCCTGCTGGCCGTGGTGGTGGATGTGGAGGAGGAATTCGACTGGGCAGCGCCCTTCGACCCCGCCAACACCAGCGTCACCGCCCTGCGCCATATCCACCGGGCGCAGCGCCTGTTCGACCGGCATGGGCTGCGCCCGACCTATGCCGTGGATTACCCGGTCGCCACCCAGGCGGAGGGGTACGAGCCCCTGCGCGAGATCCTGGCGGACGGGCGCTGCCATATCGGCGCCCAACTCCACCCCTGGGTCACGCCCCCGGCGGGGGAGATCGTCGGCAAGCGCCATTCCTTCCCCGGCAACCTGCCCCCCGGCCTGGAGCGGGCCAAGCTGGTGCGGCTGAAGGCGGCGCTGGAGGATACGTTCGGCCTGTCGCCCTTGCTGTACAAGGCGGGTCGTTACGGGGTCGGTCCGAACACGGCCGGCCTGCTGCATTCATTGGGGTTCCGGATCGATGCCAGTCTGGTGCCCAGCCGGGACTACCGTCCCCTGGGCGGGCCGGACTTCCGCGACTCGCCCCTGGGGCCCTTCTGGTTCGGGCCGGGCCGGTCCCTGCTGGAGATCCCGGTGACTTGCGGCTTCATCGGGCTGGCGGGTGGCCTGCCGCAGCCCCTGGCCGCCCGGCTGACCGCGCCGGCGCTGGAGCCCTTCGGCCTGCCGGCGGTCCTGTCCCGCACCGGCCTGCTGGGACGGGTGCAACTGACGCCGGAGGGGGTGCCGCTGGCAGAAGCCATGGCCCTGACACGCGCCCTGCTGCGGCGGGGCACGCTCGTGTTCCAGCTCTGCTTCCACAGCCCGTCCCTGGCGGTGGGCCACACGCCCTATGTGCGGACGAGAACGGACCTCGACCGCTTCCTGGGATGGCTGGCGGATTATCTGGACTTCTTCTTCGGCGAGGTCGGCGGCGCGCCCACGACGCCCGCCGACCTGCTGTCCCTGGCCGAGGCGAACCGGGGGTCGGGGCCCCCGTGAATCCTCACGCCGCCTTCGTCCCACCCACCGTCAGCCCGTCGATGCGCATGGTGGGCTGGCCCACGCCCACGGGCACGCCCTGGCCGGCCTTGCCGCAGACGCCGATGCCAGGGTCCATGCAGCTGTCATTGCCGATCATGGTGACCTTGGTCAGGGCGTCCGGCCCGTTGCCGATCAGGGTGGCGCCCTTCACGGCGGCCCCGACCTTTCCGTCCTCGATCATGTAGGCCTCGGAGGCGGAGAAGACGAACTTGCCGGAGACGATGTCCACCTGCCCGCCGCCGAAGTTCACGGCATAGAGGCCGCGCTTCACGCTGGCGATGATCTCCTCCACGCTCTTGTCGCCGCTGCGCATCACCGTGTTGGTCATGCGCGGCATGGGCATGTGGGCGAAGCTCTGGCGGCGGCCGTTGCCGGTGGGCTTCACGCCCATCAGCCGGGCGTTCAGGCGGTCCTGCATGTAGCCCACCAGGATGCCGTCCTCGATCAGGGTGGTGCACTGGCTGGGCGTGCCCTCGTCGTCCACCGTCAGGCTGCCGCGGCGGCCCTCGATGCTGCCGTCATCCACCACCGTCACGCCGGGTGCGGCGACCCGCTGGCCCAGCAGGCCGGAGAAGGCGGAGGTCTTCTTGCGGTTGAAGTCACCCTCCAGCCCGTGGCCGATGGCCTCGTGCAGCATCACCCCGCACCAGCCCGGGCCGAGGACGACCGGCATCTCGCCCGCCGGGGCGTCCGTGGCGGACAGGTTCACCAGGGCGCCGCGCAGCGCCTCGTCCACATAGCCCTGCCAGACCTCCGGCTGGAGGAACGCCTCATAGGTGCGGCGGCCGCCGGCGCCGTAGCTGCCGGATTCCATCTTGTCGCCCTCGCCCACCACGACGGAGACGTTGAGCCGGACCAGCGGCCGTATGTCGGCCACCCGGGTGCCGTCGGCCCGCACGATCTGCACCGCCTGCCACTCCCCCGACAGGGAGCAGGAGACCTGGCGCACCCGCGCATCCTTCTTGCGGGCATAGGCGTCCACCTCCGCCAGGAGCTTCACCTTGGCCTCGAACGGGACCAGGCCCAGCGGGTTGTCGCTGGCATAGAGCTGGCGGTTGGTGCCCTGGGGCGGCTCGGCATAGGTGCCGCCATGGCCGGCATGGACGGCGCGCACCGTCTCCCCCGCCCGGCGGATGGCGTCCTCGCTCAGATTGCTGGCGTGGGCATAGCCGGTAGCCTCCCCCGACACGGCCCGCAGGCCGAAGCCCTGGGAGGTGTCGAAGCTGGCGCTCTTCAGCTTGCCGTCGTCCCAGGCGAAGCTCTCGGACTGGGCGTATTCCAGGAACAGCTCGCCGTCGTCCGCCCCCCGCAGCGCGTCGCCCACCAGGGATTCGGTGCGCGACCGGTCCAGGCCGGCGCGGGTGTAGAACAGGTCGTCGGTCAGGGCCAGGTTGGACATCGCTCTCTCCGCGGGGATGACACCTATACAATGGCGACCGGGGCAGGGCAGGGCAAGCGACAGGGATGGCGCGGATGGGGTGGGGCGCAGACCCGTCCCACGGGGGTGGTATCCGGGCCGGGATCGGGGGGGCGCGCTCATGTCATCCCGCCGGTTACGGTGCACCCGGCAAACAAAACCTGTCGGTCACGGCAAGATTCACAGACAAAATAAGTTCTGGTAAAAACATGCTTCCGGAGATCGCGACTCGGAATGCGTGAAACATCCCCTTTGTTCTGCTGCCAAATGGTTATAGCATTTCCGGCGCCAATTTTTTAGGCGGATTCGGCCCCTGCCCCCTTCGCGCATGCGCCTTCGGAAGCGCATTTTCGCGGTCCGCATTGATCTATGTCGGCTGCGACGCATTGCCCGAGGGGTTGGAACCCCGCGGAAGGTGGTCGATCTTTACCCGCGTCGCCGCCGTCTGTATGGTCTGCGACGAAAAGCGCCCCGGTCGGGCGGCCCGTGGTGACCCGTGTTGCGTCCCTGCCGATCAAGCCACCTCCGCTCCGCCCGCAAGGCGGGACCGGCGGCTTGCCACGCCGGGGCCGGGCGGCATCTCCCCGTGTCGCGGTAACCGCGGGTTCGACGGTCGATCGGCCGGTCCGGCCAGGAAAGGGGGTGCAAAGCCCCCGGCAACGACGAGAGTGGTAAGGGATGTCAGTTCGCAAGATCGGCGCCGCCCTGGCGGCCTTCCTGATCCCCCTGGTGTATGGCGGCCTTCCGGCGCTGGCCCAGGAAGCGGGGCGCGTCGTGGGGGCGCCCACCGAGTGGCAGCTCGGGCTCCAGGAAGCCTCTTCCCCCGTGAAGGAGCAGGTGGACCAGTTCCATGACCTGCTGCTCATCATCATCACCACCATCACCCTGTTCGTGCTGGGGCTGCTGGTCTACGTGATGATCCGGTTCAACCGCCGGGCCAACCCGACGCCGTCGACCACCACGCACCACACCCTGCTGGAGGTGCTGTGGACCGGCGTGCCGGTGCTGATCCTGCTGGTGATCGCCGTGCCGTCGTTCCGCCTGCTCTATTTCATGGAGAAGGCGCCGAACCCCGAGCTGACCATCAAGGTCACCGGCCACCAGTGGTACTGGAGCTATGAGTACCCGGACCATGACGGCATCACCGCCGAGGTCCGCATGATCCCCGACGATGAGATCAAGCCGGGCCAGCACCGCCTGCTGGAGGTGGACAACCGCATCATGGTGCCCGTGGGCGTGGATGTCCGCGTGCTGGTCACCGGGGCGGACGTGATCCACTCCCTGGCCCTGCCGGCCCTGGGCGTGAAGAAGGACGCCGTTCCCGGCCGCCTGAACGAGACCTGGTTCCGCGCCGACCGCGAGGGCGTGTTCTACGGGCAGTGCTCCGAGATCTGCGGCACCGGCCATGGCTACATGCCCATCGCCGTGGAGGCCGTGACCAAGGACAAGTTCGACGCCTGGGTCGCCAGCCAGAAGCAGGCCATGAATTCGAATGGGGCGGAGCCCCGCCAGGTCGCCCAGGCGGCCGAGGCGAAGTAACCGGCTCCGGAAAGAGGGTGAGACAATGGGTGCTGTGACCGGGGCTCACGCCCACGACCACGATCACAAGCCAGGCTTCGTGAAGCGCTGGCTTTTCTCCACCAACCACAAGGACATCGGGACTCTCTACCTTTACTTCTCGGTCATCGCCGGGCTGATCGGTGGGTTGTTCTCGGTGATCATGCGCATGGAGTTGCAGGAGCCTGGCATCCAGGTCCTGTCCTTCTTGGCCGACGACCCGGGCCAGTTCTGGAACGTCCTGATCACGGCCCACGGCCTGATCATGGTGTTCTTCGTCGTCATGCCCGCCCTGATCGGCGGCTTCG
>MOEB01000062.1 GCA_001939945.1 Aerophototrophica crusticola
TGCAGGGCCTGCAGGAGTTCTCCAAGAACCTGATGGACGCGCTGAAGGAAGGCCTGGGCGCCCTGGTGGACGCCGACCTGGCCGAAGAGAGCGCCCGCCTGCAGTCCTTGCAGGCGCGCCAGCAGCTTGCGGTGCAGTCGCTGTCCATCGCCAACCAGCAGCCCCAGTCCCTGCTGGGCCTGTTCCGCTAAGCCTGACAGGATGGGGGGACAACAGCCCCCCTTGCGGGCCCGCCTCCGGGAGACCGGGGGCGGGCCCTTCTGTTTCTGCCTGCCCGCCAGGGCCGGCGGGAAAGCCGTCGGCCCCTTTGCCAGTCAGCGCAAACACGCCCTAGCCGAACAGCCCGTCGCCGAAGCCGGACCGCAGCTCATAGGCCCCGTGCTGGAGGAAGTGTTGCAGCGGGTTGACCTGCGCCTCGGCCACGTCCGCATAGGCATCACGGTAGCGGCTGGTGTCGAAGCGGGCGGAGGGGTCGCGCCCCTCCCGCCAGCCGAGCTGGTGATAGTGCTCCAGCGGGTTCACCCCCGCCGCCGCCACGTCCCCATAGGCCGCCAGATAGCCCGAGGTGTCGAACCAGGCATTGGGGTCGCGCCCCTCGCGCCAGCCGGATTGCAGGAAATGCTCCAGCGGGTCCACCCCCGCCGCGCCCACGTCCGGGTTGGACAGCAGGTAGAACTCCCGGTCGAAACCGCCATCGCCGATGCCGCGCCCCAGGGCCGGCGCCGCCTCGTCCCCCTGCGCCCGGCCGACGGTCAGGTAATGGGTCAGCGGGTCCAGCCCCGACTCCCGCGCCTGCGGGTTCCGCAACAGGTAAAGCGTCGTGTCGAACGCGGCGGACGGGTCCCGCCCCTCCTTCCAGCCGGACTCCCGGTAATGCGCCAGCGGGTCGACCCCGGCCGCTCGGACATCGCCCTGGGACGACAGATAGCCGGCGGTCGAGAAGAAGGCATTGGGGTCGCGGCCCTCACGCCAGCCACTGGCGGCATACTGGGCGTCCGGGTCCGCCTGTCCGGCCAGGGCGGGGTCGCGCAGCAGGTAGAAGCCGTCATCCACCAGCGGGTCCGTGTCTGGCGCGGCGGGGGCCGGGATGTCCTGCACGCCGTCGGCGAAGGCCAGCCGCTCCACCCCTGCCAGCACCTTGGTGCCCAGCGGGTCGGCCGACCCGTCAGTGACCACCACGACCCCGTCGGCCTGGACCACCACCCGCAAGGACGCCTGCGGCCGGTCCAGCACCACCGTGTCCATGCCCGTGCCGCCCTCCACGAGGTCGGCACCCCGGCCGGGCAGCAAGGTATCGTCCCCGGCGCCGCCGTACAGCAGGTCGTCGCCGCTGCCACCGTCCAGCCGGTCATCGCCGCCCAGCCCGCTGACCAGGTCGTTGCCCGCCCCGGCCGCCAGGGAATCCGCGCCTGCGCGGCCCAGCATGGTGTCGTCCGCGTCGGTCCCGCGCACCGTACGGGGGGATGTCACCGCCGCCCCGACCGGGGGGACCAGCCCGTCCTCCGCCATGGCGCCGTACCAGGCTTCCCCGATCTTCCGATAGCCTGCGGCGTTGGGGTGCATGCCGTTGTCGTCCACCGCCCCGGTCAGGTCGGCCAGGGCCAGGTGCTCCATGCTGACGAAGCCCACATCCCTGCCCTCCGCCGCCTTCTTCGCCAGCAATCCCGGCAGCGCCTTGTCGAAGGCCGCGGCACGGTCGATACGGTCCTGCGGCTGGGCCCCCGGATGGATAGGCGGCAAGGAGGCGACGAGGATCCGCGCCCCCGGCGCCGCGGCGGCCACCGCGTCCACCAGCCGCGACATCTCCCACAGCATGGTGCTGACGCCGTCGCTGCGGGTGTCATTGGAGCCGATCATCAGCAGGACCACGTCCGGATCCGCCGCCCGCACGATGCCGTCGGCCCGGGGCAGCAGCCAGTCCATGGTACGGCCGCCATGGCCCTCATGGTCCCGGTCCGGCAGGGAGGCGGGGCCGTCCTGCCTCGAACCGACGAAGTCGATGTCGGCGCCCGCCTGCTGTGCCATGTCCCACAACACCTTGCGGTAGCCGCCGCCCTGGTTGTCGGTGCGGGTCACATAGCCGTGGGTGATGCTGTCACCAAGGGCGAGGACGCGCAGGGGCGCGGACACGGCCTCGGCGCGGCCGGGAGAGGTCGGCAGGGTCATGGGGCCTCGGGCTTGGAACGCTGGGCGAAGGGGGGCAGGCCCGGGGAGGGCCCGACGGGTGGGGAGCGGACCCTACACCGGTCGGGTGGCCCGCTTCCCGGTGGCGTTGGGCGTGCATCGGGCGTCGTACCAACCCTGCTGCCCGCCCATGCCCAAGGGGGTGGCCGGCGGCTACCCCTAACCCCGATCCGCCCCCGCCGACCCGCGGCCGGGCCCCGCCCTCATACCCGCACCGACAGGCCGCCCGCCTCCGCCACCACCCGGGCCCCGAGCTGGGCAAGCAAGGCTTGGCACAGGGCCGTGTCCGCCAGGGACGGCTCAAGCATCGCACCCGGCGCGGCACCGGGCACGGGGTCCAGCACCAGGCGCAGGCCGGCAAACCCCAGGTCGGCATCGCCATCCAGGTAAAGGGCGACCCCCGTCGGCGGCTGGCCCATCAGGGCGACGGCGAAGGCGCGTTCCAGCAGCTCGTCCAGCAGCAGGCCCAGCGCCAGGGCCTTCCCGATGGGCAGCACCGCCTCGCCCAGGTCCGGCATCCGGGTGGCGGCCCCGGTGGGGTCGGCGGTGGCCGCCACCTCCCGGTAGATCTGGGACAGCAGCCCGCCCAACTCCACCGCCGCCCCGCCGCCATAAAGGTTCTCATGCAGGCGGCCAAGCTCCCCCACCCGCCGTCGCAGCCGGGCCAGGACGGGCTGGGCCGCCGGGTCGGCACCGGCGGCCTCGATGTCCATCAGGGTGGCAATGACCTGGAGGTTGTTGCGGGTGCGGTGGTGGACCTCCTGCAGCAGCTCCCGCGCCTTGGCCAGGGCCTCTGCCAGCGCCGCCTCACGCTCCTCCGGCGTTGCCACCATCGCCACCCCTCCCCGCCCTGCCGCACCGCGACAACAGCCGGGACGGGGCGATGTTTGGCGGTCAGGCCACCTTCAGCGTCCCCGAGCTCTCCTCCACCGCCAGCAGGGCCTCCAGCCGGGGCTCCGTGGTGGTGAAGTGGAGGTGGGCGCCTTCCGGCGAGACGCCGCGCACCTCGAAGGGCAGGGTCAGGTTCTGGCCCGGCAGGTACAGCGTCGCCTGCTGTCCCACCCCCAGCACGGCCACCCCGGACACGGTGGCTCCGGCCGCCGACAGGTCGCGCAGCACGCCGGACAGGGTCGAGGTGCCGGTGGTCACCTCGCAGGGCCAGTCGACGCGGTAGCGGGGCAGCTTGCGGCGGTTCGCCTCCCGCGTGGCGGTGCGGACGGCGCGGACCAGGGCCGTCCGCAGGGCGCCGATGCCCTGCTTCACCTGGTCGGAATTCTCATGGACATAGCCGGCCTGGGCCCGGGTCTCGTCGGCATCGCGGGCCACCTCGCCGATCAGTTCGGAGACCTGGCGGGCAGCGTGGGCCGTCTCCACCACGTTGCGGGTGATCTCCTGGGTCGCGGCGCTCTGCTCCTCCATGGCGGCGGCGATGGCGCCGGACACCTCATCCACCCGGGTGATGGTGCGGGCGACGCCGCGCATGGCCTCGCTGGCTTCCAGGGTAGCCTCCCGAACGCGCAGGACACGGCCCTCGATCTCCTCCGTGGCCTTGGCGGTCTGGTTGGCCAGGGCCTTCACCTCGTTGGCGACGACGGCGAAGCCCTTTCCCGCTTCCCCGGCGCGGGCGGCCTCGATGGTGGCGTTCAGGGCCAGCAGGTTGGTCTGGGCGGCGATGCCCTTGATGCTGTCGGCCATCTCCCCGATGTGGGCGACCTCGGCCGCCAGGGCCTCGATAGCGGCGCGGGCCCTCTCACCCTCGCTGACGGCCTCGCGGCTGACGGTGCTGGCCTGGGTGATCTGGCCGGTGATCTCCCGGATGGAGGCGCCGAGCTGTTCCGCTGCGCCCGCCACGGCCTGGGCATTCGCCAGGGCCTGGTCGGCGGCGGAGGCGACGCCCGTGGCGTTCTCGCTCACCCGGCTGGCGGACAAGGCCATGCCGTCGGCATCGGCGGCCATGGCCCCGGTGCGTGTCGCCACCTCCCCCACCGCGGCGTTGGATTCCCGCTCCACCGTGTCAGCCATGCCCTGGAGCGCCCGCTCCCGCTCCACGGCGGCACGGTGCTCCTGCTCCACCCGCTCCAGCACGCCATAGGCGAGGCGCGCCCGCAGGGCCCGGACCTGGCCGGCGATGCGGCGGAACTCCGGCACGTCGGGCAGCTCCACCGCATGGCGCAGGTCGCCACGGGCGGTGGCATCCAGGTGCCCGCCCAACTGGTTCAGGGGCGCGACGGTGGCCCGCAGCACCTGCGCCGCGTTGGCCAGGCTGACCAGGGCGGCGGCCAGGCAGACCCAGGGCAGGGCCGCCACGCGCCAAGCCTCCCCCGCCCCGTCCTCCCCCAGGAAGATCGCCAGGGCGAGGAACAGGCAGATGGCGCCGGTCCCCAGCGCCAGCCGCCCCTTGATCCCGGCGACGGCCCGGCCTAGGGCCGCCAGGGCGCCCTGCCGCTCCACCACCCCCTCGCTCAGCCGCAGGTGGTTGGCCTGACCGTTGCGCATGCGGCGGTACAGCTCCTCCGCCGCCTCCACCTGCTCCCGGCTGGGCTTCTGCCGGATGGAGATGTAGCCGGTGAGCTTGCCGTCCTCCATCACGGGGGTGACGTTGGCGCGCACCCAGTAATGGTCGCCGGACTTGGCGCGGTTCTTGACGACGCCTTCCCAGGGCCGCCCGGCCTTCACCGTGGCCCACAGGTCGGCGAAGGCTTCCTTCGGCATGTCGGGGTGGCGCACCAGGTTGTGCGGCGCGCCCACCAGCTCCGCCTCCGCATAGCCGCTGATGTCGACGAAGGCCTGGTTGACGAAGGTGATGCGCCCGCCCGGGTCGGTGCGCGACACCAGGATGTCCCCTTCCGCCAGGACAAGCTCATGCCCCGTGACCGGCCCATTGTCGCGCATCGGAACCCCCAACCCAGAATTGCTGCGTTGCGATACAGCCAAGCGGGGCGCGGGGGCATTGATGTAGGACAAGGCACCCCTGACCAAAGGGTTATGCCGGGGCTTTGTCACGGCCCCGGCCAAGGGCCCGTCACGGCAAGGTCACTGCGGCGGCGCCTTGGCCTGGGTGCGCAGCACGAACTTCTGCACCTTGCCGGTGGAGGTGCGCGGCAGCGGGCCGAAGATGAAGGTCCGGGGCACCTTGTATCCCGCCATGTGCTCCCGGCAGAAGCGGGTCAGCTCCTCCGCCGTCGCCTCCATGCCCTGGCGCAGCTCGACGAAGGCGCAGGGCGTCTCGCCCCACTTCTCGTCCGGCTTGGCCACCACGGCGGCGGCCAGCACCGCCGGGTGGCGGTACAGCACGCCCTCCACCTCGATGCTGCTGATGTTCTCCCCGCCGGAGATGATGATATCCTTGGAGCGGTCGCGGATCTCCATGTAGCCGTCGGGGTGCATGACGGCCAGGTCGCCGGTGTGGAACCAGCCGCCGGCGAAGCTCTCCGCCGTGGCGCGCGGGTTCTTGAGGTAGCCGCGCGCCACCGTGTTGCCCCGCATCATGATCTCGCCCATGGTCTCCCCGTCCCGGGGCACGGGCTCCAGGGTCTTGGGGTCGGCCACATAGGCGCCCTCCAGCGTGGCGTAGCGCACGCCCTGCCGGGCCTTGAGCATGGCCAGCTCGTGGGGCGACTTGCCGGCCCAGTCGGCCTGGGGCTCGCACAGGGTGACGGGGCCGTAGACCTCCGTCAGGCCATAGACGTGTGTCACCTCGATGCCCGTGGACTCCAACCGCTCGATCACCGCGGCGGGCGGGGCGGCCCCCGCGGTCAGCATCTTGACGGGCCGGTCCAGCTTGGTGCCGCGGGCCTTGGCCGCGTCCGCCATCATGGCCATGACGATGGGCGCGCCGCACAGGTGGGTGACGCCGTGCGCCTCGATGGCGTCCAGGATGGCGTTGCCTTCCACCCGGCGCAGGCAGACATGGGTCCCGGCCTGGAGCGTGACGGTCCAGGGGAAGCACCAGCCGTTGCAGTGGAACATGGGCAGGGTCCAGAGATAGACCGGGTGCCGCGGCAGCTCCCACGTCACCACGTTGCCCATGGCGTTCAGGTAGGCGCCGCGGTGGTGGTAGACCACGCCCTTGGGGTCCCCCGTGGTGCCGGAGGTGTAGTTGATGCTGATGGCGTCCCACTCATCCCGCGGCAGGGGCAGCGGCTCCGCCCCCTCCCCGCTGGCCAGCAGCTCCTCATAGGTCATCTCCCCGCCGCTGACCCCCTGCGGGCCCAGCGCGTCGTCAATGCGGATGACACGGGGCCGGTGGCCCATGCCGGCGATGGCCGCCTGGATGGCGGGCATGAACTCGGAATCCGCCAGCACCAGCTTGGTGCCGCTGTGCTCCATGATGAAGCCGAGGCTGGAGGGGTCGAGTCGGGTGTTCAGGGCGTTCAGCACCGCGCCGGCCAGGGGCACGCCGAAATGCGCCTCCAGCAGGGCCGGGGTGTTGGGCGCGATCACCGCCACCGTGTCGTTGCGCACGATGCCCAGCCGCACGAGGCCGGCCGCCAGCCGCCGGCACCGGTCCGCCACCTCGCCCCATGTCATGCGCACATGGCCGTGGACCACCGCCGTGCGGTCCGGGTGCACCTCTGCCGCCCGGCGCAGGAAGGTCATGGGCGACAGGGGCACGAAATTGGCTGCGTTCCTGGCGAGTTCAGGCTGGTCGTCGAACATGAAAGCATCTCCCCCGGAATTTTTGTCAGGGACTGTCGAAAAAGCCTAACACCGCCCGTCCTTGGTCGTGAAAGCCCAAGCAGGGGAGGACTCCTGCGGCCAAGTGTGTTAGGACTAGGAACAAGCCATGAACAAAAGACTGGCGGACGGCCCGAACCCACCGTACATTGTGCATTGCACAGAGGTGGGTTGTGCGATGCACGTGCGTGAGCATTGCACCGCACACATGGGTTGTCCCGCCTGCTTCCCCCTGTGATGGCGGTCACCGCCGGGCCGGGGGAAGCCCCGTAGGAGTGTGGCAGAATTCGGGCAAGCCGGTCGCCCTAGAAGCCGGCAGGGATGGGCAATCATGAGCGTTAAATCCTGGGCCGTCGTCGTGACCGGCATCGTCGTGACGACCGCCGCCCTGGGCGGCTTCAAGTACATGCAGATCTCCAGCGCCATCGCGCAGGCCATGTCCATGCCCGAGCCGATGGAGACCGTGGCCGCCGCCACCGTGCGCGCCGGGACCTGGTCCGCCAGCAGCCGCGCCGTGGGCACGGTGGTCGCCACCCGCCAGGTGGTGCTGCGGAACGAGCTGGCCGGCACCGTCACGGACATCGGCTTCGAGTCCGGCAGCATCGTGGAGGCCGGGCAGGTCCTGCTGAAGCTGGACACCCGCGCGGAGGAGGCTGACCTCGCCGCCGCCAAGGCCGACGCGGAACTGGCCCGCCTGACCCTGGATCGTCGGCAGAAGCTGGTCACCAACAACGCCGGCACCGCCGCCGAGCTGGACCAGGCGCGCGCCACCCTGGCCGCCGCCCGGGCCCAGGTGGACGCCAACCAGGTGCGGATCGACAAGAAGACCATCCGGGCGCCCTTCAGGGCCCGCGTGGGCATCCGCGACCTGCAGCCCGGCGCCTACCTGTCGGAAGGCACCACCATCACCACGCTCCAGGGTGTGGACGCCGACGCCTTCGTCGACTTCTCCTTCCCGCAGGACGAGGCGGCGGTGATCGCCGTGGGCACCAGCGTGCGCCTGTCCGGCCGCCTGCCCGGCGGCCAGAGCGCGGAGGTGGAGGCGCAAGTGCTGGCGCGGGAAGCGGCGGTGGACGACGTGACCCGCTCCGTCAAGTTCCGCGCCGTGGTGAAGGGGTTGGGGGAGGTGCTGCAGCCCGGCGCCTTCCTGGACGTGCACGCCACCGTGGCCGCCCCGCGGCCGGCGCTCTACATCCCTGTCACGGCGGTGCGCCGCGCGCCCTATGGCGACCAGGTCTTCACCCTGGTGCAGGACGGCGACAAGCTGCGGGCCAAGCAGCGCTTCGTGAAGGTGGGCCCCGTCCAGGGCGAGGACATCGTCGTGCTGGAAGGGCTGCAGGAGGGTGAGCGCATCGCCACCAAGGGCAGCTTCAAGCTGCGGGAAGGCTTGGCGGTGATGATCGAGGCGCCCCAGACCGCGCAAGCGGCCGGGAATGGTCCCGCGCAGGCGCCCGCCGCGCCGCAGCCCAAGAACTGACCGGGCGGACAATTAAGGAAGGACGCACCCCATGCGTTTCGTCGATTTGTTCGTCCGGCGGCCCGTGGTGGCCATCGTCGTCAACCTCATCCTGATCCTGGTGGGGTGGCGCGCCGCGCAGGAACTGCCGATCCAGCAGTACCCGAAGATCGAGAGCAGCTCGATCGTCGTCACCACGGTCTATATCGGCGCCCCGGCCGACGTGATCCGCGGCTTCATCACCACGCCGGTGGAGCGGGCGGTGTCGTCCATCGCCGGGGTGGACTATGTGGAGTCGTCCAGCGTCGCCGGCGTCAGCACGGTGACGGTGCGCCTGGCCCTGAACCACCCCAGCACCGTGGCGCTGGCGGAGGTGGGCAACCGCCTGGACCAGATCCGCAACGAGCTTCCGTCCGAGGCGGAGCCGCCGACGGTGGAGGTGCAGCGCGCCGACCGGCCCTATGCCAGCTTCTATGTCAGCGTCACCTCCACCTCCATGGACCAGCCGCGGCTGACGGATTACCTGTCCCGCGAGGTGCAGCCCCGCCTGACCACCCTTCCCGGCGTGCAGCGCGTGGGGCTGGAGGGCGCCCGCCCCCAGGCCATGCGCATCTGGCTGGACAGCGCCCGCATGGCCGCCTTCGGCATCGGCGCGGAGGAGGTGCAGGCCGCCCTGACCCGCAACAACTTCATCGCCGCGGTGGGCCAGGCAAAGGGCGGCTCGGTGCAGGTGGACCTGCTGACCGACACGGACCTGAAGACCCCGGCGGAGTTCGAGCAGCTCATCGTGCGGGAGGACCGGAACGCCATCATCCGCGTGTCCGACATCGGCCGGGTGGAGCTGGGCTCGGAAGAGGCCATGGCCGACGTGCGGCTGGACAAGCTGGACGCCATCTACCTGTCCGTCTGGCCCCTGCCCGGCAGCAACGAGATCACCGTCGCCTACGCCCTGCGCGCCGCGCTTGAGGAGATCAAGCCGAGCCTGCCCGCCGGCGTGGACGTCAAGATGGCCTTCGACGCCACCCTCTACATGGAGGACGCGCTGCGGGAGATCGGCAAGACCCTGGCGGAGACGGTCCTGATCGTCGGCATCGTGGTCTTCCTGTTCCTGGGCTCGGCCCGCACGGCCCTGGTGCCGCTGGTGGCCATCCCCGTGTCCCTGGTGGGGGCCGCCGGCGCCATGCTGGCCCTGGGCTTCTCCCTCAACCTGCTGACCCTGCTGGCCATCGTGCTGTCGGTGGGCCTGGTGGTGGACGACGCCATCGTGGTGGTGGAAAACGTCTCCCGCCTGATGCGCGAGGGCATGAGCCGAACCCAGGCGGCCCTGGTCAGTGCCCGCCAGCTGTTCAGCCCGATCATCGCCATGACCATCACCCTGGCGGCGGTCTATGCCCCCATCGGGTTCCTGTCGGGGCTGACCGGCGTGCTGTTCAAGGAGTTCGCCTTCACCCTGGCCATCGCCGTGATCATGTCCGGCGTGGTGGCCATCACCCTGTCGCCGATCATGAGCAGCTGGGTGGCGCCGGAGGGCGGGCACGAGGGGCGGTTCACCCGCTTCGTCGGCCGGGCCTTCGACCGGGTGCGGGACACCTATTCCCGTGGCCTGGACACGGTGCTGGCCAACCGGCCGCAGGTGCTGGTGGTGGGCGTCTTCATCCTGCTGCTGGCCATCCCCTTCTACATGTTCTCCGCCAAGGAGCTGGCGCCGGTGGAGGACCAGGGCATGGTGATCATCATCGCCAGCTCCGCCCCCGACGCCACGCTGAACTACACCAGCAGCCACATGGATGAGGTGGTGGAGAAGGCGAAGACCCTGCCGGACAGCGGCCAGGTCTGGCAGGTGGTGTTCCCCACCAACGCCTTCGGCGGCGTGGAGCTGAAGGATTGGCGGACGCGGGAACGCAGCGCCATGGAGCAGCTGCCGGACTATTTCGCCGCCTTCTCCGGCATCGCCGGCATCCAGGTCTTCCCGGTCCTGTTCCCCAGCCTGCCCGGGGCCGGCAACTATGACGTGGAGCTGGTGGTGAAGGGCAGCGGCTCGGCGGAGCAGATGGCCGGCTATGCCCAGCAGATGGTGCAGGCGGCCTTCGAGTCCGGCCAGTTCATGTTCGCCGACACGGACATGAAGGTGGACATGCCGCAGGTGAAGATCAGCGTGGACCGGCAGCGCGTGGCCGACCTCGGCCTCGACCTGGCGGAGGTGGGGCGGCAGCTCGCCACCCTGTTGTCCGGCAACTACGTCAACCGCTTCAACTATGACGGCCGGGCCTACAAGGTCATCCCGCAGGTGGGGCAGAGCGCCCGCGCCACGGCGGACCAGCTGCTGGACCTGAAGATCCGCACGCCGGAGGGGGCGCAGGTCTCCCTCTCCAGCCTGGTGCGGCTGGAGACGCGGGCGGCGCCGCGGTCCCTGACCCGGTTCCAGCAGACCGACAGCTTCCGCGTCTATGGCGGCGTCGTCCCCGGCGTCACCAAGGCCCAGGGGCTGCAGGTGATGGAGGAGGCGGCGGCGAAGATCCTGCCGCCGGGCTTCAGCCTGGACTTCGCCGGCGAGTCCCGCCAGATCAAGCAGGAAGGCAGCACCCTGCTGGGCACGCTGGGCTTCGCCATCGTGCTGATCTACCTGGTGCTGGCGGCGCAGTTCCACAGCTTCCGCGACCCGCTGGTGGTGCTGCTGGGCTCCGTGCCGCTGGCGCTGAGCGGCGCCCTCATCTTCCCCTTCCTGGGGGCGACCACCATCAACATCTACAGCCAGGTGGGCCTGATCACCCTGGTGGGCCTGATCGCCAAGAACGGCATCCTGATCGTGGAGTTCGCCAACCACTTGCAGGAGACGGGGCTGAACAAGCTCCAGGCCGTTCGCGAGGCGGCGCTGACCCGCCTGCGCCCGGTGCTGATGACCACCTTCGCCACGGTCATCGGCCACTTCCCGCTGGTCCTGGTGGAGGGCCCGGGTGCCGAGGCGCGCAACAGCATCGGCATCATGCTGGTGGCCGGCATGGCCATCGGCACGGTGTTCACCCTGTTCGTCCTGCCTTGCATCTATGTGCTGGTCGCCGCGGAGCACAAGCATGCCGAGGAGGAGGAGGCTATCCCCGAGGTGGACCCCTTCGCCCCGGCCAGCCACCGGCCGATGGCGGCGGAATAACCCCGGCACGCCTGCCGGGTGCCATGACCCCCGGGGCGCCCGCCGCCCCGGGGGTTTTCCTTTGGTGGGACGCGGCGCCCCCCACCGGCCCGATCCTTCTTGCGTCCTGCCCGGCAAGGGCCTATGCCTCGGGCCGTGATAGTGGAAGACGCCCGGCCGTGACCGCCGCCCTTTTGCCCTTGTTGCGCATCCTGGCCTTGGCCTGGGCGGCCCTGCTCGCCCCGGACGGGGGTGGCGTGCCCAGCCTGGGCAGCGGCATGGCCGCGGGCTGCGGACCGCGCACCGCCGTGGCGGGGCGGGAGCAGCCGGGCATCCCCAGCAGCGCCCTGCCCGCCAAGCGCCTGGCCGCCGCGATCCTGGCCGCCCGCGACGGCGGCGACCCGGCGGACCTTCCCACCCTCCCCCCGGACCTGGCCGACCCCGGCAGCGCCATGGCCGAGGCGGTGCCGACGGCGGGACCCTCTTCCCGCGCGCCGGCTGACCTGCGTGCCCGCGGCCCGCCGGGTTCAACCGCTTCCCCAATCATCGCAAGGGCTTGAGGACCGCCGCCCCCGCTCGGGGGCGGTGACCGGCGCGACATTGCCCGGCACCGCCAAGAACCTTCTGTAATCCATTGCTTTTATTGACAGATTTCGGTTGACGGGCGACACCGGCACGTCTAGGCGTCAGGCTTTGCTGTCCTGGACCGGTCCCGTTCCCATGCTGAATTTCACCCGTTCCCGCACCATCCTGATCTTCGTGGTCTGCTTCCTGGGCGTGATCCTGTCACTGCCCAGCCTGCTGCCCGCGGGCACGATCCCGAGCTGGGTCCCGGCCCGCCACTTCAACCTTGGCCTCGACCTCCAGGGCGGCTCCTACCTGCTGCTGGAGGTGGACCGGGAGGCCGTGCGCAAGGAGCGGGTGGAGGCGGCGTCGGAGCAGGTGCGCTCCCTGCTGCGGGAACAGAACATCCGCCCCACCGGCGTGGCCGTGCAGGGCAACGACATCCAGGTGGGCCTGCCCGACGAGGGCCAGGTGGCGGCGGCAGAGGCAGCGCTGCGCCCCCTGCTGGCCCCGCCCGACCTGTCCCAGCCGGAGTTCGCCGCGTCCCGAGACGGCAGGACCCTGCGCCTGACCCTGACCGAGCAGGGCCTCACCGCCCGCGTGGGCAAGGCGGTGGAGCAGTCGCTGGAGATCGTCCGCCGCCGCATCGACGAGACGGGCGTGAACGAACCGGTCATCGCCCGCCAGGGCCAGGGCCGCATCTTGGTGCAGCTCCCCGGCGTGACCGACCCCGGCCGCATCAAGCGGCTGCTTGGCCAGACCGCGAAGATGACCTTCCACCTGGTGGCCGACAGCACGGTGGCCCCCGGCTCCGCCGCCCCCCCGGGCACGGAGTGGCTGGAGAATGCCGACCGCGCCGCCGGTGGCGGCCGGGTGCTGGTGCGCAAGCGGGTGGAGGTGGACGGCGCCACCCTGATCGACGCCCAGCCCAGCTCCGACCCCCAGACCGGCCAGTGGGTGGTGACCTTCGCTTTCGACGGCGTCGGCGCCCGCCGCTTCGCCGACGTGACCCGCAACAACACCGGCAAGCCCTTCGCCATCGTCCTGGACGGCAAGGTGATCTCCGCCCCCCGGATCAACGAGCCCATCCTGGGCGGCCGCGGCCAGATCAGCGGCAGCTTCACAGCCCAGAGCGCCACCGAGCTTGCGGTGCTGCTGCGCGCCGGCGCCCTGCCCGCACCGCTGACAGTGGTGGAGGAGCGGTCCATCGGCCCCGAGCTGGGGGCGGAGAGCATCCGCGCCGGCCTGGTCTCCGTCGCCGTGGGCGTGGTGCTGGTGGTGGGCTTCATGGTGGCCAGCTACGGCCTGTTCGGCGTCTTCGCCAACATCGCCCTGGTCTTCAACCTGTTCCTGACCCTGGCGGCCCTGGGCCTGTTGCAGGCGACCCTGACCCTGCCCGGCATCGCCGGCATCCTGCTGACCCTGGGCATGTCGGTGGACGCCAACATCCTGATCAACGAGCGCATCCGGGAGGAGGCGAAGAAGGGCCGCACCGCCCTGTCGGCGCTGGAGGCGGGCTACAGCAAGGCCTTCTCCACCATCACCGACGCCAACCTGACCACCCTGATCAAGATGGTGATCCTTTATGCCGTGGGCACCGGCACGGTGAAGGGCTTCGCCGTGACCATCAGCCTGGGCATCATCACCTCCATGTTCACCGCCACCATGGTGGCCCGCCTGCTGACCGCCATCTGGTACAAGCGCGTCCGGCCGAAGACGCTGCACCTGGGCCGCTGGCTGCGGCTGGCGCCGGAGAACATGAACATCAGCTTCATGAAGGGCCGCCACCTGGGCATCGGCTTGTCGGTGCTGCTGTCCACCCTGTCGGTGGTGCTGTTCTTCAAGCCGGGCCTGAACTACGGCATCGACTTCGCCGGCGGCATCGTCATGGAGGTGCGGACGCCGGAGCCGGTGAACCCCGACCAGATCCGCACCACCGTGGACCGGCTGAACGTGGGCCCCGTGGCGGTGCAGGAGTTCGGCTCCCCCAACGACGCCCTGCTGCGGCTGGAGCGCCAGGACGGGGGCGAGCAGGCCCAGGCCGCCGCCGTGAAGTCCATCCAGGCCAGCCTGACCGAGGCGGTGCCGGGGATCGAGTTCCGCCGGGTGGAGTCCGTGGGCGCCAGCGTCAGCGCCGAGCTGTTCCGGGAGGGCATGATCGCCCTGGGCCTGGCGGCCATCGCCATGCTGGCCTACATCACCTTCCGCTTCGAATGGCAGTTCGGCGTGGGCGCGGTCATCACCATGCTGCTGGACGTGACAAAAACCATCGGCCTGTACGCCCTGACCGGCATGCAGTTCAACCTGACGGCCATCGCGGCGATCCTCACCATCATGGGCTACTCGATCAACGACAAGGTCGTGGTCTACGACCGTGTCCGCGAGAACATGCGGCTGTACCGCAAGATGCCCCTGCAGGAGCTGATCGACCGGTCGATCAACGAGACCATGAGCCGGACCATCGGCACCTCCCTGGCCATCTTCCTGGCCACCCTGCCGCTGGCCCTGTTCGCCGGCGAGGGCCTGCGGGAGTTCGCCTGGGTGCTGCTGTTCGGCGTGGTGCTGGCCACCAGCTCCTCCATCTTCATCGCCGCCCCGATCCTGCTGTACCTGGGGGAGAAGCGCCTGCGCCGCGGCGACGCGGAGACGGACGGCGTGGAGAAGCCGGCAGCGGGGACGGCCAAGGCGTCCTGACCTCCGGTTCCCGTCGGGCTTTCCCAGGGGGCGGTGCCGCGGCACCGCCCCCTTTGTCTTTCGGCCGGGCGGGGCAGGTTGTCGCGGACGGCGCGGCGCGGCGAATATCCCCACTCTACCCTTGCAAATGCGAACCGTTCGCGTTAGGAAGCCCCATCATTTGCGAATTATTCGCACTGGCACTCGATGAACGACTGACGGCCCCGTCGCAAGGGGCCGCGTAACGATGGGGTTTCATATGGTCCGCCGTTTCCGGCCGGCCCGCGCCGCGGGCTGGGCACGCTCCCTCTTTGTCTCCACCGCCCTGGGCCTGGTGGCCGGTTCAGCCCTGGCCCAGGGCCAGCCGGCCTCCATCGGGTCCGTGAAGGTCGAGGGGCAGGCGGACAGCGGCTTCACCATCCAGCCGCCGGCGGACAAGGGCTATGCGGCCACCCGCGCCACCACGGCCACCCGCACGGACACGGCCCTGGTGGACGTGCCCCAGTCCATCACCGTGGTGACCCGCCAGCAGATCGTGGACCAGGACATCCGCAGCATCGGCGAGGCGCTGCGCTATGTCCCCGGCGCCGGCATCGCCCAGGGCGAGGGCAACCGCGACACGCCCATCCTGCGCGGCACCTCCAGCACCGCCGACCTGTTCGTCGACGGCATCCGTGACGACGTGCAGTATTTCCGCGACCTCTACAACGTGGAGCGGGTGGAGGTGCTGATGGGCCCCAACGCCATGATCTTCGGGCGCGGCGGCTCCGGCGGCGTCATCAACCGGGTGACCAAGCAGGCCAACTTCCGCAACAGCCGCGAGGTCATCCTGCAGGGCGGCTCCGACGAGAACGCCCGCGCCACGGCGGACCTGAACCAGACGCTGACCGACAACTTCGCCGGCCGGATCGTCGGCTTCTATGAGAACAGCGAGAGCTACCGCGACGGCTTCGAGCTGGAGCGCTGGGCCGTGAACCCCACCTTTGCCCTGCGCCTCGGCCAGGGCACGCTGGTCCAGCTCGGCTACGAGCATGCGGAGGATGAGCGCACCGCCGACCGCGGCGTGCCCTCCTACCGCGGCAAGCCGCTGGACGTGGACCCCTCCACCTTCTTCGGCGACCCGGACCTGAGCAACAGCGACAGCACGGTGGACGCCGTCACCGCGGCCATCGAGCACCAGTTCGGCAACGGCCTGGTCCTGCGCAACCGCTTCCGCTTTGCCGAGTACGACAAGTTCTACCAGAACGTCTTCCCCGGCGCGGTGAACGACGCGGCCACCACCGTGTCCCTGGCCGCCTACAACCAGGCGACCCAGCGTGAGACCATCTTCAACCAGACGGACCTAAACTATTACCTCGCCACCGGGTCCATCAACCACACCTTGCTGGCGGGCATGGAGCTGGGCCGGCAGGAGACGGACAATTTCCGCAACACCGGCTATTTCGGCCCGACCGCCACGTCCAACGTGGTGCCCATCGGCAACCCGCGCCCGACCCTGCCGGTGACCTTCCGGCAGAGCGCGACCGACGCCAACAACCATGGCGTGGCCAAGCAGGCGGCCTTCTACGTCCAGGACCAGGTGGAGATCACCCCCCAGTTCCAGGCCATCCTGGGCCTGCGCTATGACCGGTTCGAGGCGGACCTGCGCAACAACCGCACCGGCGCCGAGTTCAGCAGCGAGGACGACCTCTGGTCCCCGCGCGCCGGGCTGGTGTTCAAGCCCATGGACACGCTGTCGCTCTATGCCAGCTACAGCCTGTCCTACCTGCCGCGGGCGGGTGAGCAGCTCGCCTCCCTCAGCGCCAGCAACCAGGCGCTGGACCCGGAGGAGTTCAAGAACTACGAGCTGGGCGCCAAGTGGGAGATCCTGCCGGAACTGGTGGCCACGGCGGCCGTGTACCAGCTCGACCGCGGCAACGTGGCCATCACCGACCCCAACGACCCCACTCGTTCCATCCTGGTGGACGGGCAGCGGGTGCGCGGCGTGGAGCTGGGCGCCTCCGGCCAGGTCACCGACCAGTGGAGCATCATCGCGTCCTACGCCTACCAGGACGGGGAGCTGACGGCGACCGCCTCCGCCACGGCGCGGGACGGCGCCACCCTGGCCCAGTTGCCGAAGCACAGCGCCGCCCTGTGGAACCGCTATGACTTCACGGAGATGTGGGGCGCGGGCCTGGGCGTGATCCACCAGGGCAAGCGCTACACCTCCACCGACAACCTGGTGTCGCTACCCAGCTACACCCGCTTCGACGCGGCCCTCTACTTCACCCTGGACGAGAACCTGCGCGCCCAGGTGAACGTGGAGAACCTGTTCGACGTGGAGTACGCGCTGAACGCTCACAGCAACAACAACATCACCCCGGGCTCGCCGCGCGCCTTCCGCGTGTCGCTGACGTCCCGGTTCTGAGCAAGCCGGGGTCGCGCCGGGCCCTTGGGCGGGCATGGCGCGACCCCCATCCGATCATTGGCGGCCGGTGTGGGGCCGGTTGCCGGTGGGGGGAGGACCGGTCCTGGGGCTGGAGAAGGGGGCGGGCATGGCCTGCGTGGCAGAGACGGGGTTGGGGCGTTTCGACACGGACCGGGACACCGGGCACCGAAGGCCCAAGCCTCGCCCGGTCGCCGGCCTGCACAGGCCGGCTGTTTGCGTTCCGGCAGCCCGGTCCGGCGGGGGCCGGGCCGTGGGGCTGGGCGTCGCCGTCGCCGGCCATGTCGGCGCCGCGCTCCTCATCCTGCTGGCCGGGGCGGGGCCGCTGCTGTCCCCGACGGAGGCCTCCGCCCCCATCAGCGTGGAGCTTGTCACCACCCGGCCGGACACGGCGGAACCGGTGGTGGAGCCGGTGAAGGCCCCCGACCAGCCCACCCCGCCCGTCCCCCGGGTCACCCTGCCCACCCCGCAGGTGGTGGTAGCCGCCGTTCCTGTGCGCCCGGCGCCGCCCGCCCCCCGGCCCACCCCGTCACCGGCCAACGCCGTCCCCACACCCCAGGCGGCCCCGGTGAGCCCGCCTGTGGCCCCGGCCGCGGCCCAGGCGGGGGAGGCTTCCTACCACGCCCAGGTCCTGGCCCGCCTGCGGGAGGCGCGGCGCTACCCCACCGCCGCCCGCGCCCGCCGCCAGGAAGGCGTCGCCCAGGTGCGCTTCACCCTGGACGGCCGCGGCCGGGTGCTGGAGGCCGCCCTCGCCCGCTCCTCCGGCCATGCCGCCCTGGACCGGGAGGCCCTGGACACGGTGCGCCGGGCCGAGCCCCTGCCCGCCCCGCCCGCGGGCTCGGAGCTGCCGCTGGCCCTGGTGGTGGACATCGACTTCTTCCTGGGGGGCTGACCCTACTAGAGGTTACCCCTTCACCGGCGTCACCAGCAGCGTGCCCACGGCGGCATAGGCGGCGGCGGTGATGACCAGCGTCCCCAGCAGGTTCAGCCACAGCCCCACCCGCGCCATGTCGGCGATGGCCAGGTGGCCACTGCCATAGACGATGGCGTTGGGGGGAGTCGCCACCGGCAGCATGAAGGCGCAGGATGCCGCCAGCGCCACCGGCACCGTCAGCAGGAACGGGTCCATGCCCAGGCCCACGGCCGCGGAGCCCACCAGCGGCAGGAAGGCGGCCGCCGTGGCCGTGTTGCTGGTCAGCTCCGTCAGGAAGATGATGGCCAGGGTGGCCGCCAGCACCACCACGATGCCGGGCAGCCCGCCCAAGCCCTGGATCAGGGCGCCCAGCCACCCCGCCAGGCCGCTGTCCGCGATGGCGGCGGCCAGGGACAGGCCGCCGCCGAACAGCAGCAGCACGCCCCAGGGCACCTCCCGCGCCGCCGCCCAGTCCAGCAGGCGCCCGCCCCCCGGCGCGCCCGATGGCAGGGCGAACAGGGCCAGGGCCGCGGCGATGGCGATGACCGTGTCGTCCAGTCCCGGCACCAGGTCGGAAACCAGAGGCCGGAACACCCAGGCCGTCGCCGTCAGCAGGAAGACCAGGCCCACCCGCCGTTCCGGCCCCGACAGGGGCCCCAGGCCGCGCGCCTCACGCCCCACCGCCTCCTCCGCGCCGGCCACGGCGCCGGCGGCGACGGGGTAGATGACCTTGGCCAGCAGCACCCAGGTAATCGCCAGCATCACCAGGGACAGCGGCACCCCCAGCGCCATCCACTGGGCGAAGCCCACCTCCACCCCATGGGTGCGTGACATGTAGGCTGCCAAAAGGGCGTTGGGCGGCGTGCCGATCAGGGTGGCAAGGCCGCCGATGCTGGCCCCGTAGGCCACCGCCAGCAGCAGGCCCACCGCCAGGTTGCGGCGGTCGGCGGCCCCGCCCTCATCCCCCGCGCCTTCCACCAGCCCCACCACCGACAGGGCCACCGGCAGCATCATCACCGCCGTGGCCGTGTTGCTGACCCACATGGACAGGAAGGCCGTGGCCAGCAGGAACCCGCCGACCAGCCGCGGCGGGCTGGTGCCCAGGCGCCCGACGATGGCCAGGGCGATGCGCCGGTGCAGGTTCCAGCGCTGCAACCCGAGCCCCAGCACGAAGCCGCCCAGGAACAGGAAGATCAGCGGGTCGGCATAGGGGGCGGCGGCGGCCTTGGTACTGGAGATGCCCAGCAGCGGGAAGGCCACGAGCGGCACCAGCGAGGTGGCGGCCAGGGGCAGCGCCTCCGTCACCCACAGCACGGCCATCAGCACCGCCACCGCCATGACCCGCCAGGCTTCCGGCGGCATGCCCGACGGGGCCGGCAACAGGAGCAGCAGGACGAAGGCCGCCACGGCCACCAGCAGGCCCAGCGCCTTGCGCCGGCCACCACCCGACTCCTGCTTCTGTCCGGCCACACGACCCTCCCACGGCCCGCTTGTCCCGATGGCAGGCCAAACGCCGTGCCGTGCGGTATGTTTCCCCGATCCCGGTCCGGCCGCAAGCCGCGCCTCCCCGGCAGCGTCCTTGACAGGGGCATTTCCCTGGGCATTGTCGCGACTTTCCGCCGCGCTCCGCGCGGCCCCACCGCGCCGGAGCCCCGTCTTGGTCCAGCAGAGCGCCCCCCTCTGGTCATCCCGCTTCGCCTTCGTCATGGCCGCCGTCGGGTCGGCCGTCGGGTTGGGCAATGTCTGGAAGTTCCCCTACATGGCCGGCACGGGCGGCGGCGCCGCCTTCGTCGCCGTCTATGTCGGCTGCGTGCTGCTGGTGGGCGTGCCCATCCTGGTCGCGGAGCTGATGCTGGGCCGGCGCGGCGGCAAGGACCCGGTGGGCACCATGGCGGGCTTGGGCGCCCGGTTCGGGGGGACCCCGGCCTGGGGGCTGGTGGGCGGGGCCGGGGTTCTGACGGCGCTGCTGGTGCTGAGCTTCTACAGCGTCATCGCCGGCTGGGCCCTGGCCTATGTGCCCAAGGCCCTGGGCGGCGTCTTCGCCGGGGCCGACGGCACCGCGACCCAGGCCGCCTTCGCCGGGCTGCTGGGCAGCCCCGGCACGCTGCTGGCCTGGCACACCGCTTTCATGGCCGCCACCGTCTTCGTCGTGGCCGGCGGGGTGCGCGGCGGGGTGGAGCGGGCCTCCACCTGGCTGATGCCCGCCCTGTTCGCCATGCTGCTGGCCCTGGTGGGCTATGGGATGGTGGCGGGCGACTTCGCCCGGGGCGCCACCTACCTGCTGAAGCCCGATTTCTCCAAGATCGACGGCGGGCTGGTCCTGGCCGCGGCGGGCCAGGCCTTCTTCTCCCTATCCGTCGGGTTGGGCACCATGCTGGCCTATGGCTCCTACCTGCCGGCAGACGTCTCCATCCCCAGGACCAGCGTGGTCATCGCCCTGTGCGACACGGCCTGCGCCATCCTGGCGGGCCTCGCGGTCTTCCCCATCGTCTTCGCCTATGGGCTTGACCCGTCGGAGGGGCCGGGGCTGGTCTTCGTCACCCTGCCCGTGGCCTTCGGCCAGATGCCGGCCGGGGCCCTGTTCGGGGCGGTGTTCTTCGCCCTGCTGGTGGTGGCGGCACTGACCTCCGCCGTGTCCCTGCTGGAGCCGGTGGTGGCCTGGGGCACCGGGCGCCATGGCGGCAGCCGAAAGGCCTGGGCCGCCGGGGTGGGGGCCGTGGCCTGGGGCCTGGGGTTGCTCACCATCTTCTCCTTCAACATCTGGGCCGACGTGCGCCCGATGGGCGGCGACCGCACCGTGTTCGACTGGATCGACCACCTCACCTCCAGCGTCATGCTGCCCCTGGGCGGCGCGCTGCTGGCGGTGTTCGCCGGCTGGGCCCTGCCGAAGGAGGTCTCGGCGGCCGAGTTCGGCACCGGCGACACGGCCCTGTTCCGGGCCTGGCGCTTCCTGGTCCGGGTGGTGGCCCCGGCGGCCGTGCTGGGCGTGCTGCTGGACCGGCTGACCTGAGGGCCGGCCGCCGCCCCTTGGCGGGATAGGATAGGGATGGCGAGGCCGGGCATGGCTCGGTTGCGCCCCCGGGGCGGACCCCGGGGTGTGCCCGCGGTGTTGACCCATTTCCGGGCCGACGCCCCCCGCCTTGCCCCTCCCGCCCCATGACCCTGCCCGGCCGCCAGGAGTTCGTCTTTTCCGCCAAGGTGTTCGCCGCGGCGATGCTGGCGCTGTTCATCGCCTTCGCCGCGGGGCTGCAACGGCCGGCCTGGTCCATGCTGACCGTCTACATCGTCGCCAGCCCCTATGCGGGCATGGTGCAGTCCAAGGCCCTGTACCGGGTGGCGGGCACCATCCTGGGCGGCGCCGTGGCGGTGGCGGCGGTCACCGCCTTCATCGACGCGCCGCCTTTGCTCTGCCTCGTGCTGGCGGGGTGGGTGGGGGCCTGCGTCCATGCCGCCATGCTGGTCCGGCCGCCGCGCAACTATGCCACCCTGCTGGCCGGCTACACCGCCGCCCTGGTGGGCTTCCCCAGCGTGGACGCGCCCCAGGCCGTGTTCGACACCGCCCTGGCGCGGTCGGAGGAGATCATCCTGGGCATCGCCTGCCTGGCCCTGGTGAACCTGCTGGTGCTGCCGCAGCGGGTGGGGCCGCTGCTGCTCCGCCGTATCGACGACTGCCTGGACGCCGCCCGGTCCTGGACCCGGGACGTGCTGTCCGGTGAGGGGGAGGCACCCAGGGGTGCCGCCGACCACCGCCGCTTCCTGGCCGACGCCGCCGCGCTGGACGCGCTGCGGGTCCATGCCGCCTATGACACGCCCGCGCTCCAGGCAGCGGAGGGCAACGTGCGCCGCCTGCAGCAGCGCCTGCAGGGCCTGTTCGCCCTGCTGGTGGCGGTGGAGGACCGGCTGGCCACCCTGCGCCGCCACCCCGGCGGGCTGGACGGCCTTGCCCCCCTGCTCCGGCGGATCGCCCGCCACCCGGAGAACGGGTCCCCGGCGGAAACGGCCGTGCTGCGGGCGGAGATCGACCGGCACCACCCCGCGCCGGACGCCCTGCGCGGGGACTGGGCCGCGCTGCTGCGCGCCACCCTGCTGGCGCGGCTGCGGGACCTGCTGGACACTTGGGAGGAATGTGACCGGCTACGCGCCGCCATCGCCGCCGGGTCCCGCCCGGACACGCGGTACCCGCCCGTGGCCCTGCACCGGGACCATTTGACCGCCGCCCTGTCGGGCCTGTCCGCCACCCTGGGCACCCTGCTGTGCGCCGCCTTCTGGATCGCCACCGGCTGGCCCAGCGGGTCCATCGCCACGATGATGGTGGCGGTGGGGTGCAGCCTGTTCGCCGCCACCGACAACCCCGCGGCCGTGGCCCGGGGCTTCACCCGCATGTCGGCCGTGGCCACGCTAGTGGGGGCGACCTATGCCTTCGCCATCCTGCCCGCTGCCACGGGGTTCGAGATGCTGGCAGCCCTGCTGGCCCCCTATTTCCTGGTGGCCGGCGCCGCCCTGGCCATCCCCAGCCTGTGGGGCACGGCCCTGCCGCTGCTGGTGACCACGGTGGCCGTGCTGGACCCGCAGAACCAGCGGGTGGTGGACTTCGCCGGCTTTGCCAACGCGGCCGTCGCCCAGATCGCCGGGATCAGCCTGGCCGTGGCCGTGCTGGCCCTGGCAAGGCCCCTGGGCGTTCCCTGGGCCGTGCACCGGCTGACCGTCGCCGTCAACCGGGACCTGGCGCGGCTGGCCGCGGGCGACCCCGGCATCGGCCGCCATGCTTTCGAGACCCGCATGGGGGACCGGCTGCACAACCTTGCCCTCCGCTCCGCCCTGGAAGGGCCGGGGCGGCCCCGCGCCCTGGACGACGCCCTGGCCGCCCTGCGGGTGGGGCTGAACCTGCTGGCCCTGCGGGCCCTGTACCCGGCCCTGCCCCGGCCGGCCGCCGCCGCCGTGGGCGCCGCGCTGGAAACGCTGGCCCGGGCCTTCCGCGGTCGGGCCGCGG
>MOEB01000063.1 GCA_001939945.1 Aerophototrophica crusticola
CCCTGGCGGCCCTGCGCGGCGTTTCCGGCCCGGCCCAGCCGCCGGCCTGCCTGCTGGTGGTCGCGCGGGAGGAGGCGGGGCATCCCCCCGCCCCGGCGGACCTGGCCCCGGACGACATCCTGCACATCGACGGCGAGCCCGCGGTGCTGCGGGCCCGGCTGCGGGCGCTGCTGCGCCGCCGCTTCGTGGAGGCGCAGAACCGCTCCCTGCTGGAGGAGTTCCGCAACCACGAGGGCCGCGCCCTGCGGCTGGAGGCGGAGCGCGACGCCGCGGAGGCCCGCGCCGCCCTGGCCGGGCAGCTGGCGCTCGCCAACGAGGAGCTGGCCCGCGCCAACGCCCGGCTGGCCCACCAGGCCCAGGTGACCCGGGCCATCACCGACAACGTCACCTCCGCCCTGCTGCTGGTGGACGGGGGCGGGCGCGTCACCTTCCAGAACCCGGCGGCCACCCGGCTGCTGGGCTTCGACGCCGGCACGCTGGAACCCGGCGGCGTCTTCGCCCTGCTGGGGGCGGAGGGGGCGCCGCCCGACGGGGCGCCGGTGCGGGACCGGGCCGCCGAGCTGGCCCTGCCCGACGGCGGCCAGGTGCCGGTGACCTTCTCCCTGGCCCGCCTGCCGGCCTCCGGCGACCTGTCCGGCACCGTGATCGAGCTGGTGGACGTCACCGAGCGCCGCCGGGCGGAGCAGCGCCAGGCCCTGCTGATGGCGGAGCTGAGCCACCGGGTGAAGAACACCCTCGCCACCGTCTCCAGCATCTTCGAGCAGACCCGCCGCCGCGCCCCGGACACCGAGACCCTGGCCGAGGCCTTCCGCGGCCGCATCCAGGCACTGTCCGCCACCCACAACCTGCTGTCCCAGCACCATTGGGGCCGGGTCGGGCTGGCCGACCTGCTGCGGCACGAGACGGGCCCCTACGCCCAGGACGGCGGCGCCCGGGTGACCCTGGCGCTGGAGCCGGTGGAGCTGCTGCCCCGGGCCGCCCTCACCCTGTCGCTGGTGTTCCACGAGCTGGCCACCAACGCCGTGAAGTACGGCGCCCTGGGCCGCGCCGGCGGCCAGGTCCTGCTGTCCGGCCACGTGGACCGCGCCGGGCCGCAGCCCGCCCTGCACGTCACCTGGCAGGAAAAGGGCGGCCCCCCCGTGCAGCCCCCCACCCGCCGCGGCTTCGGCACCACCCTGATCGAGCGCAGCGTCGCCTATGAGCTGGGCGGCACCGCCAGCATCACCTTCGAGCCGGAGGGCCTGCGCTGCACCCTGCGCCTCCCCCTCTCCCCCGACATCCTCCCCCTGAAACCCAAACCGGCCCTGGCCGCCACGGGGCCGTGAGGGGGAACGCCGCAGCCCCGCCCCCGCAAACCACGGGGTGCGGCCTTGGCCCCGGGGGCCTTGTCGATGCCCACGAGCCATCCCGATGGCTCGGCGCCCTTGTCGCACGACTACCGTCATCCCGGCGAAAGCGGGGGCCCGCGGTTTTCCGTCCAGGGGGACGTCGGATGGCGGTTCAAGAACCGCGGGCCCCTCGCCTGGACATTTTTCCTATCGCATGCCACCATACACCACCCGCCACCCCGGCGGGCGGCTCTTGGACATGGTGGGTTCGGACAGGATTTCCGGGCCGGGGCGTGCCCGGTCCAGCGGGTGGCAGAGGCCCTTGGGGAGACGACAGGCCAGACCCCGTCACCTTTGTCTCCTTAAGCCAAAAAACCCCGTCTTATCAACGCCCCGATATGTGACACCTGTCACCTTAAGCGTCACCTTTCGTCAGCTTAAGGTCTCCTTTGGTCACCTTTGCGTCGCCCCGGCCGCCATGCCGGACGGCAACCGGCCCGTGGCGCCGGGGGGCGGCACGGGCCGGGGTGGGGTCACTTCAGTTCGGGGAAATCTTCCTCCCAGAACTCCATGGGGCCCTTGGTGGGGGCTTGGCGGGCCAGTTCGGCCTTGCGCAGCTCCACGCGGCGGATCTTGCCGCTGATGGTCTTGGGCAGGTCGGCGAACTCGATCCGGCGGACGCGCTTGTAGGGCGGCAGGGTCGTGCGGATGTGGCGGAAGATGTCCAGGGCCAGCTCCCGGCTGGGCTCCCTCCCGCCCACCAGCACCAGGAAGGCCTTGGGCACGGCCAGCCGCACCGGGTCGGGGGACGGCACCACGGCGGCCTCCGCCACGGCGTCATGCTCGATCAGGGCGGACTCCAGCTCGAACGGGCTGATGCGGTAGTCGCTGGCCTTGAACACGTCGTCGGCCCGGCCGACATAGGTCAGGTAGCCGTCGGCGTCGCGGCTGGCCACGTCGCCGGTGCGGTAATAGTCGCCCTCCGGCGGGCGCACCGGCTCCGTCGCGGCACTCTGGTACCCCGCCATCAGGCCGGCGGGGCGGGGGGTGAGGCGCAGGGCGATCTCCCCCTCGTCCGCCTCGTTGCCGTCGGCGTCCAGCAGGACCACGTCATAGCCGGGCAGCGGCCGGCCCATGCTGCCGGGCTTCACCGGCTGGCCGGGGCTGTTGCCCACCTGGGCCGTCGTCTCCGTCTGGCCAAAGCCGTCGCGGATGGTGATGCCCCAGGCCTCGCGCACCTGGTCGATGACCTCGGCGTTCAGCGGCTCGCCGGCGCCCACCAGCTCCCGCAGCTTCACCGGCCAGGCCTTCAGGTCTTCCTGGATCAGCATGCGCCACACGGTGGGCGGGGCGCAGAGGGTGGTGACCCCGTGCCTGACCAGCACGTCCAGCACCGCCCGGGCCTGGAACCGGCCGTAATTGTAGACGAAGACCGTCGCCTCGGCGTTCCAGGGGGCGAAGACGTTGCTCCAGGCATGCTTGGCCCAGCCGGGGGAGCTGATGTTCCAATGCACGTCGCCGGGCTTCAGCCCGATCCAGTACATGGTGGACAGGTGCCCCACCGGGTAGCTGCGGTGGGTGTGCAGCACCAGCTTGGGCTTCGCCGTGGTGCCGGACGTGAAGTACAGCAGCAGCGGGTCGTCCGGCCCCGTCTCCCCGTCCGGGGTGAAGTCGGCCGGGGCCGTGCGGGCCTCGGCATAGTCCTGCCAGCCGGCGGCGGCGCCGCCCACGGCGACCTTGCCGATGCCGCCCAGGTCGCCCAGCGCGTCGAACTTGGCCGTCTGGTCGGCCATGGCGATGACGAATTTGGCCCCGCCGCGCTCCACCCGGTCGCGCAGCTCGTCGCCCACCAGCAGGGTGGTGGCGGGGATGACCACGGCACCCAGCTTCATGGCGGCCAGCATCACCTCCCACAGGGGGGGCACGTTGGGCAGCATCAGCAGGATGCGGTCGCCGCGCCGCACGCCCTGGCCGCGCAGCCAGTTGGCGGCCTGGTTGGAGCGGGCGGACATCTCGGCATAGCTGACCTTCTCGCCGCTGCCGTCCTCGTTCACCACCCACAGGGCGGGGCGGTCGTTGCCGCGGGCCACCGCGTCGAAATAGTCCAGCGCCCAGTTGAAAGGCCCCGCCTCCGGCCAGCGGAACTCAGCCCGCGCCCGGGCATAGTCGTTGCCGGCCGCCAGCAACCCGTCCCGGGCCGCCAGGAACGCCGCACCCCGTGCCGTCATGGTCTTCCTCCCCGTTGGTTTTTGGGCGGCCTGTCTCAAGCCTTTTTAAAAGTCTCTTTGTGCTGGTCGCGGAGCAGGGCCTTCTGGACCTTGCCCATCTGGTTGCGCGGCAGTTCCTCCACGAACCAGACGCGCTTGGGCACCTTGAAGTTGGCCAGCTCGCCCTTCACGTGGGCGATGATGGACTCCTCGGTCACGTCGTCCCGGCCGGGCTTGCGCTGCACCACGGCGGCCACCGCCTCGCCGAAGTCCGGGTGCGGCAGGCCGATGACGGCGCTCTCCACCACCCCGTCGATGGCGTCCACCACCGTCTCCACCTCCTTGGGGTAGACGTTGTAGCCGCCGCAGATCACCAGGTCCTTGGCCCGGCCGACGATGTGGACATAACCGCGGGCGTCCACCTTGCCCACGTCGCCGGTGATGAAGAAGCCGTCGGCGCGCATGTCCTCCGCCGTCTTCTCCGGTTTGTTCCAATAGCCCTTGAACAGGTTGGGGCCGCGGAACTCGATCACGCCGATCTCGTCGGTGCCCAGGACCTTGCCGTGCTCGTCCGCCACCCGCAGCTCCACACCCGGCAGGGGGAAGCCCACCGTGCCCGGCACCCGGTCCCCGTCATAGGGGTTGCTGGTGATCATCCCCGCCTCGGTCATGCCGTAGCGTTCCAGGATGGCGTGGCCGGTGCGGGCGGAGAACTCCTTGTGCGTGTCGGCCAGCAGCGGGGCGGAGCCGCTGATGAACAGCCGCATGTGCCCCACCAGCTCCTTCGTGAAGCCGGGATGGGCCAGCAGGCGGGTGTAGAAGGTGGGCACGCCCATCATCACCGTGGTCCGCGGCAGCAGCTCCACCACCCGGTCCGCGTCGAACTTGGCCAGGAACAGCATGCCGGTGCCGTTCAGCAGGGTGGTGTTGGTGGCCACGAACAGGCCGTGCACGTGGAAGATGGGCAGGGCGTGCAGCAGCGTGTCGCCCGGCTGGAAGCGCCAAAGCTGGTGCAGGGCGAGGGCGTTGCTGGACAGGTTGCCGTGGCTGGTCATCGCCCCCTTGGACCGCCCCGTGGTGCCCGAGGTGTAGAGGATGGCGGCCAGGTCGTCCGCCGCCAGCCTCACCGTGTCGAAGCTGTCCGGCTGGCCCAGCGCCAGCTCCACCAGGGTGCCGTCCCCGTCCGGGCCCAGGGTGGCGACCGCCGGCACGCCGGCCTGGGTGGCCAGCTCCCGCATCGCCGGTTCGTCCGCCGGGCGGCAGACGAACAGGGCGGGCCTGGCGTCCTCCAGGAAATAGGACAGCTCGCCCCGCTGGTAGGCGGTGTTCAGGGGCAGGTAGACCGCCCCCACCCGCAGCGTCGCCAGGTAGAGGAACAGGTTCTCCGGCGACTTCTCCACCTGCACGGCCACCCGGTCGCCGCGCTGCACGCCCAGCGAGACCAGCGCGTGGGCGATCCGGGCGCTGGTGGCGTGCAGGTCGGCATAGGTCCAGCGGCTGCCGGCCCGCAGCCCGTCCGCCGCCTCCAGGAACACGGTGCCCCGGTCCGCGGGGAACCGGCTCTCGACCAGATGGTACAGGTTCTCGCTGGCGGGCGTCGCGGCCATGGCTCACGCCCCCCGCAGCATGGTGAAGATGGCGGAGAAGTCCAGGTTCCCCCGGCCGGAGCTGGAGAGCATCTGGTACAACGCCGCCGCCTGCGCCCCCAGCGGGGTGGCGGCCCCGGCGGCGTGGGCCGCCTGCTGGGCCAGCTTCAGGTCCTTCAGCATCATGTCCACGGCGAAGCCGGGCTGGTAGTCCCGGTTGGCGGGGGAGGTGGGCACCGGCCCCGGCACCGGGCAGTAGCTGGTCAGCGCCCAGCACTGGCCGGAGGACTTGGAGCTGATGTCGAACAGCTTCTGCCGGTCCAGACCCAGCTTGTCCGCCAGGGCGAAGGCCTCCGACACGGCGGCCATGCTGATGCCCAGCACCATGTTGTTGCAGATCTTGGCCGCCTGCCCGGTGCCGGGCCCGCCGGCATGGACGATGGTCTTGCCCATGGCCTCCAGCACCGGCTTGGCCTTTTCGAAGGCCGCGTCGCTGCCGCCCACCATGAAGGTCAGGGTGCCGGCCGCCGCCCCGCCCACGCCGCCGGACACGGGCGCGTCCAGCATCAGGAAGCCCTTCCCCGTCGCCGCCGTCTCCACGGCACGGGCCGTCTCCACGTCGACGGTGGAGCTGTCGATGAACAGGGTGCCGGGCTTGGCCCGCGCCACCACCCCGCCCTCGCCCAGATAGACGCCGCGGACGTGCGGCCCGGCGGGCAGCATGGTCACCACCACGTCGGCCTCCGCCGCCGCGTCGCCGGCGGAGGCGCCCCGCTCCAGCCCGGCCTCCGCCGCGGCGGCCAGGTTGGCCTCGCTGACGTCGACGCCGATGACCCGGTGCCCGGCCTTGGCCAGGTTCTTGGCCATGGGCAGGCCCATGTTGCCCAGGCCGATGAACGCGATGGTGGACATTGGTCCCTCCCCGTTTGGTTCTTGCTGATCAGGCGCCCAGCAGGCGCCGGGCGATGATGACGCGCATGATCTCGTTGGTGCCTTCCAGGATCTGGTGGACGCGCAGGTCACGCAGGATGCGCTCCACCGGGTATTCCCGGATGTAGCCATAGCCGCCGTGCAGTTGCAGCGCCTCGTTCGCCACCTGGAAGCCCGCGTCGGTGGCGAAGCGCTTGGCCATGGCGCACCAGGTGGTGGCCTCCGGGTCGCCCCGGTCCATGGCGGCGGCGGCCCGGTGCACCATCAGCCGGGCGGCCTCCAGCTCCGTCGCCATGTCGGCCAGCTTGAACTGGAGGGCCTGGAACTCCGCCAGCGCCTTGCCGAACTGCTTGCGGACGGTCATGTACTCCCGCGCCGCCTCCAGGCAGGCCCGCGCCCCGCCCAGGGAGCTGGAGGCGATGTTGACCCGGCCGCCGTCCAGCCCCTTCATGGCGATGCGGAAGCCCTCGCCCTCCTCCCCCAGCCGGTTGGCCACGGGGACGCGGCAATCCTCGAAGATGACCTGGGCCGTGGGCTGGCTGTTCCAGCCCATCTTGCGCTCCTTCTTGCCGAAGGACAGGCCGGGGGTCCCCTTCTCCACCACCAGGGCGGAGATGCCCTTCGGCCCCGGCCCGCCGGTGCGGACCATGACCACATAGACGTCCGACGCGCCGCCGCCCGAGATGAACGCCTTGGACCCGTTCAGCACGTAGTGGTCGCCGTCCCGCTCCGCCCGGGTGCGCAGGGATGCCGCGTCGGACCCGCTGCCCGGCTCCGTCAGGCAGTAGCTGGCGAAGCGCTCCATGCTGAACAGGGCGGGCAGGAACCGCTCCCGCTGCCCGGGATCGCCGAAGCTGTCGATCATCCACGCCGCCATGTTGTGGATGGAGATGTAGGCGGCGGTGGAGGGGTCGGCGGCGGACAGCTCCTCGAACAAGATGGCGGCGTCCAGCCGGCCCAGGCCGGTGCCGCCGTACTCTTCCTGGCAGTAGATGCCGGCAAAGCCCAGCTCCGCGGCCTTGCGCATGGCCTCGACGGGGAAGGTCTGGGTCTCGTCCCACTCCCCCGCGTGGGGCGCCAGGTGCTCCGCCGCGAAGCCGCGGGCGAGGTCCTGGATGGCGCGCTGGTCGTCGGAAAGCTGGAAGTCCATGGCTGTGGCCTCTCGCGGGGAAGAAGTCCGGCCGGCGGCACGGGCGCCGGCCGGGGCAGGGTCCGGGCCCGGTTGTCAGGCCATGTTGATCATGATGGTCTTCTTGTGGGTGAAGTGCTCCAGCATGGCCTCCAGGCTGGCCTCCTTGCCCAGGCCGGAGGTCTTGACGCCGCCGTAGCTGATGTTCGGCTGCACCACCAGGTTCTGGTTCACCTGCACCAGGCCCGCCTCCAGCCGCTGGGTGGCGTCCATGGCCTTCTTCAGGTCGTTGGTCCAGATGGTGGCGGCCAGCCCGTACTCCGTGTCGTTGGCCTGGTTGATGGCGTCCTCGTAGTCGTCGAAGCGGATGACGCAGGTCACCGGCCCGAAGATCTCCTCCCGGGCCAGGCGGCTGTGGTTGGTCAGCCCGGTGAAGATCACCGGCTGCACGTACAGGCCCCGGCCCAGCGCCTCCGCCGTCGGCATGGCGGAGCAGGCGTGGGCGGTGCCGCCCTCCTTCCGGCCCTGCTCGATGTAGGCCTTCACCTTCTCGAACTGGCCGGGGCTGACGATGGTGCCGATGTCCGTCTTCTCGTCCAGCGGGTCGCCCATGACCATGGCGTCCACCTTGGCCTTCAGGCGGCTGACGAACTCGTCATGGATGGAGCTGTGCACGAAGATGCGGCTGGCCGCGGTGCAGCTCTGCCCCTGGCGGGTGAAGCGCATGCCCACCACGGCGCCGGCCACCGCCTTGTCCAGGTCGGCGTCGCCCATGACGATCATCGGGCTCTTGCCGCCCAGCTCCAGGGTCACGGGGATCAGCTTCTCCGCCGCGGCCTTGTAGACGATGCGGCCCGTCTCCACCGACCCGGTGAAGGTGACCTTCCCCACCTTCGGGTGGGTGACCAGCGGGGCGCCGCACTCCGGCCCCATGCCGCTCAGCATGTTGAACAGGCCCGGCGGGAGGATCGTGTTCAGGATCTGGCAGACGCGCAGCACCGCGAAGGGCGCCTCCTCCGCCGACTTCACCACCACCGCGTTGCCGGCCACCAGCGCCGGGGCGATCTTCAGCGCCATCAGCAGCAGGGGCACGTTCCAGGGGATGATGGCGCCGACGACGCCGATGGGCTCCCGCTGGGTGATGGTCATGACGGTGGGGCTGAAGGGCACCGTCTCGCCCTTCAGCTCCGGGGCCAGGCCGCCGTAGAAGGTGAAGCTGTCGGACAGCACGCCCGCCTCGACCCGGCTCTCGGTGCGCAGGGCCTTGCCCGTCTCCAGGGTGATCAGGCGGGCGATCTCCTCCACGTGGGCCAGCAGGGCCTGGCCGCAGGCGGCGACCAGCTTGCCGCGTTCCCGCGCCGGGCGCTTGGCCCATTCCTTCTGGGCCTTGGCGGCGGCGGCCACGGCGGCCTCCACGTCGGCGGCCTCGCCGAAGGCCGCCTGGCCCACCACCTCGCCCTTGGCCGGGTTCACCACGTCGAAGGTCTTGCCCGACGCCGCGGGCACCAGGGCGCCGTTGATGAGGTGCTTGCCGGACAGCTCCCGGGCCAGCGCGTAGGGGTCGAGGGTGACGGTCAGGGGATGGTCGGTCATGGCTTCTCGTCCGCGGGCTGGGGTGCGTTTCCTGAAGGGGAAAGACCGACCCGCCGCCCAGGGCCATGCCCGGCGGACGCGCACCTTTCGTTCCTCCCCTTCGTTGCCCAAGCAATAGCTTTGCTGCGGTATGGGAATCCATGAGATATTTTCCGAAACCGCTGTGCGGAAATCCACATACCACCGATGCCCCGCCATGCCCCTGCCGCCGCGCTTCGACTGGGACGACCTCCAGGCCTTCCTGGCCGTGGCCCGCACGGGCCGCCTGACCGCCGGCGCCCGCCGCCTGGGGGTGGACCACACCACGCTGGGCCGCCGGATCGCGGCGCTGGAGGGGGCGCTGGCCGTGCCCCTGTTCCACCGCGACCCCACCGGCTATGCCCTGACCACGGAGGGGGAGCGGCTGCTGGGCGTGGCGGAGGCGATGGAGGCCCTGGCCCTGCGCGCCCTGGACCAGGCCGCCGGCCCGCGGGAGGAGGTGGCGGGCGTGGTGCGCGTCGGGGCGCCGGACGGCTTCGGCGGCTACTTCCTGGCCCCCCGGATGGCCGAGCTGGGCCGCCGCCACCCGGGGCTGGAGGTGCAGCTGGTGGCCATGCCCCGCCTGTTCAGCCTGTCCCGGCGGGAGGCGGACATCGCCATCGCCCTGAGCCAGCCGGAGCACGGCCGCATGCATGCCCGGCGCCTGACGGACTATGAGCTGGGCCTCTACGCCGCCCCCGCCTACCTGGCCGCCCACCCGGGGATCACGGACCCCGCCCAGTTGGCCGCCCACCGCTTCGTGGCCTACATCGACGACCTGATCTTCACGCCGGAGCTGGACTACATCCCCCAGGTCCACCGGGACATCCGGCCCATGTTCAAGAGCAGCAGCCTGATCGCCCAGATGCGGGCCATCCAGGCGGGCACGGGCATCGGCGTCCTGCCCTGCTTCATGGCCGGGCAGGAGCAGGGGCTGTGCCGGGTGCTGCCGGAGGCGGTGCGGCTGATCCGCACCCTCTGGCTGCTGGTCCACAGCGACCTGCGCACCCTGGCGCCGGTGCGGGCCGCCGCCGACTTCATCGTGGAGCAGGTGGCCGGCGCCCCTTCCCTGTTCATCCCGGGGGCGGAGGTGGCCGCGGCAGACTGACGCTTTTCTGTGGAACGATAATGTGCTTATTGTTTCACAGAAAACAACGTCCGCAGGGCTCGACAGTTGACCCATGCCCCCCTACCCTCCCGCCCTCCCCAGGCGCGACCCCACGGCAGCGATGCGACCCCTTCCCACGCGCAAGGCACTGAACCGCCGGCTGGCGGCGGCGAGCCGGGCCATGGCGCGGGCGCTCGGCCTCGCCGCCGTCGCGGTGCCGGCCGGCGCCGCGGCCTATTGCTTCGCCGCCCCGGGCTGGGCGGCCCGCCATCCCTGGCTGACCGGGCTGGACGGCGTCCCCCCGGTGCTCGACCCCGTGGGCTCGGCCTGCCTGCTGGCGGGCATGGCCGTGGCCCTGGCCCCGCTGGTCTGGGGGGTGTTGCAGCTCCGACTGCTGTTCCGGGGCTACGGGTCCGGGCAGGTGCTGACGGCGGAGGCGGCCAGCCGGTTCGACCGGTTCGCCCGGTCGCTGCTGGCCGCCGCGGTGGCGGGGCCCCTGGGCTCGCTCGTGGCCAGCGCGGCCCTGTCGGCGGCGGGGCGGCTGGGGACGCCCGGCCTGTCCCTGGCTTTCGGCAGCGACGAGGCGTGGCTGGCCCTGCTGGGCGGGGTGCTGCTGCTGATCGCTCGGGTGATGCTGGACGCGGCCCTGCTGGCGGCGGACGATGCCCAGATCCTCTGACCTGCCGGGGCGCGCGCCATGCCGGTGAGGCTGACCCTGGACCGCGCCATGGCCGAGCGGCGGGTGAGCGGCCGGGAGCTGGCCGCCAAGGTCGGCATCACGGAGGCCAACCTGTCCCTGCTGCGCACCGGCAAGGTGAAGGGCCTGCGCTTCTCCACCCTGGCCCGGATCTGCGCCGCCCTGGGCTGCAAGCCCGCCGACATCCTGGACTACGACTTCGACCCCGCCGACCTGGAGCCGGAGGAGGATTGAGCGGCGGCCGGGCGCCCCGGGGGCTGCCATGACCGCCCGCCTGATTGCCCTCGCCACCCTTGCCGCCCTGTTGGCGGGCTGCACCGCCGTGCCGGACCTGCGCGACGTGGTCGGCGCCAGCGCGCGCAGCTGGTGCCGCCAGCACCCCGACCGCTGCGACAGCCGCCCGGTCGCTCCCTGAGCGCCCCACACACGGAATCCAGACCTTGAGACGCACCAACCCGCGCCGGGTGGCGGTCGCCGCCCTGCTGCTTGTCCTCACCGCCTGCGCGGCCAGCGGCCCGCCGCCGCGCCCGCCGGGTGCCGCCCCCGGCGACCTGCGCCACTTGGCGGAGACGATGGATTGGGCCGTGCAGACGGAGATGGACCGGGCCGAGGTGCCCGGCGTGGCCGTCGCCCTGGTCTCACGGGACGGGCCGATCTGGTCCAAGGGCTATGGCGTGACGCACAGGGGCGGCGACGCCGTGGGCCCGGCGACGCCGTTCCGCGTCGGCTCCGTCTCCAAGCCGGTGACGGCGGCCCTGGTGGCGCGCTTGGCGGCGGCCGGGAAGGTCGGCCTGGACCAGCCCGTCGCGGCCCTGCTGCCCGGCTTCGCGCCGCGCAGCCGCTTCGCCGCGGCGGACCCGGTGACGCCCCGCATGCTCCTGGCCCATCATTCAGGCCTGCCCTCGGACTTGCTGGCGGGGATGTGGTCGGACCGGCCCGCCGGGGCGGAGGCCAGCGCCGCGCTGGCCGGGCAAGCCTGGCTCACCGCGCCCCCCGGCACCTCCTACAAGTATTCCAACCTGGGCTATGGCGTGCTGGGCCGGCTGGTGGAGCTGGCGGCGGGCCGGCCCTTCGCGGAGGCGGCGGCGGACGGGCTGCTGCGGCCCCTGGGCATGGCGTCCTCCTCCTTCGGGCAGCCCCCGGCGGGGCCCCGGGCGCTGCCCCACCGCGGCGGCCGGCGCATCCCGGAGGTGGGCCTGCGGGAGGCGTCGGCCGGGGCCCTGTGGTCCAGCGCGGACGACATGGGCCGCTTCCTCCAGGCGATGCTGTCCGGCGGCCTGCCCGCGGCGGAGCTGCTGCGGGAGCAGTTCCCGGCGGCGCGGGACGGGCTGGGCCAGGTGACGGGGCTGGGCTGGATGCTGGCCGGGAACCCCGTCCCCGGGGTGGGGGAGACGGCGTGGCACAACGGCACCTACCCCGGGTACCACGCCCATGTGGCCCTGCTGCCCGCGGAAGGGTTGGGCGTGGTCGTGCTCGCCAACGGGGAGGATGCCTCCGCCTTCGCCATGCGGCTGGGCAGGCGGGCGCTGGCCCTGGCGCTGGAATCCCGCACCGGCCGGGCGCTGCCCGAGCCGGCACCGCCGCCAGCCCCCGTTCCCGCCGCCGTCCCCGGCGCGGCGCTGGACGCGGTGGCGGGCCGGTATGTGGTCATGGGCGCGCTCACCGCCATCACCCGCCGCGGGGACCATTTGGAGACGACGTTCCAGGGCCGCACCATCGAGCTGCTGCCCCTGGGCGGCGGCCGGTTCGCGCCCCGGGCCCAGGTGCTGGGCATGCTGCGGGTGCCGCTGGAGGGGCTGTCCGTCCGGTTCGCGGACGGGCGCGGCCGGCGGCTGGCGGTCCTGGAGGGCACGCCGGAGCCCCTGCCGTTCGAGCGGGTGGAGCCCGCCCCGCTGCCCCCCGCCTGGCGGGCGCGGCTGGGCACCTACGCCCTGCTGGACCCGGACGGGCAGCTCTCCGCCCGCGACATCAGGCTGGCGGAGGAGGACGGCATCCTGGTGCTGCGCATGCGGGTGGACAGCCCCCTGTGGGGCGCTGACGGGAACGAGGCCCGCATCGCCCTGCGGCCGGAGGGCGACGGCGTCGCCGTGGTCGCCGGGCAGGGCATGGGGGAAGGGGGCGTAGTGGAGGCGTGGGCGGAGGGCGGGCAGGCGCTGCTGTCCCACGCCGGCTTCCGGCTGGCCCGGACGGGGCCCTGAGGCGGCCCCCCTCCCCCGAAGGGCATCGGCCGCAGCGGGGGCTTGCCAGGACGCCCGCCTTGTCCCAGGGATGGTGCTTGGGACAAGAGCGGCGGGGGCGGGGATGAAGGGGGTCGAGGTCGCGACCACGGGGCCGATGATGCGGCTGGTGGCAGAGGGGTTGGACCGGCAGTTCACCCTGCGTCCCTTCCCGGGGCCGGAGGGTCTGGACGCCTTCCTGGCGGAGGCCGGCCCCCGCATCCGGGGCCTCGCCACGTCGGGCGGGCACCGGCGGGTGGACGCGGCGCTGATGGACCGGCTGCCGAACCTGGAGGTCATCGCCAATTTCGGCGTGGGCTACGACACGGTGGACGCGGCGGAGGCCGGCCGGCGGGGCATCGTCGTCACCAACACCCCCGACGTGCTGACGGAGGAGGTGGCGGACCTGGCCCTGGGCCTCATCCTGGCCACCATCCGGCAACTGCCCCAGGCCGACCGCTACCTGCGCGCCGGCAAGTGGCTGGGCGGCCCCTTCCCCCTGACCGCCACCCTGCGGGGCCGCAAGGCCGGGATCATCGGCCTGGGCCGCATCGGCAAGGCCATCGCCCGGCGGCTGGAGGCGTTCGGCGTGCCCGTCGCCTATACCGGCCGCCGGCGGCAGCCGGACGTGCCCTACCCCTACCACGCCACCCCGGTGGAGCTGGCGCGGGCGGTGGACCTGCTGGTGGCCGTGGCGCCGGGCGGGGCGGAGACCCACCACCTGGTGGACGCGGCGGTGCTGGCGGCGCTGGGCCCGGACGGCATCCTCATCAATGTCGGCCGCGGCAGCGTGGTGGACGAGGGGGCGCTGGTGGAGGCGCTGCGGGCGGGCACCATCCTGACGGCCGGCCTCGACGTCTATGAGGACGAGCCGCGGGTGCCAGCGGCGCTGGTGGCCATGGACCATGTGGTGCTGCTGCCCCATGTGGGCTCCGCCTCCGTCCACACGCGGGACGCCATGGGCCAGCTGGCGGTGGACAACCTGGTCTCCTGGTTCTCCGGCAAGGGCCCGCTGACCCCGGTGGCGGAGACGCCCTGGCCCCGCCCGGCCTGACGGGCCGGCCGTCGATAAGACTTCCAAATAGCCCGATAGAAGACGGGGCGTGTTCCATTTGCCACGATTGCGCCGGTTACTTGGGTGCGGTGCAAAAAATCACATGCTGCGGCGCGGTATGACGCTCTATGGTGGGGCATCTACCCATTGAGAGCAGGCAGTACCACCATGAAGACCACCCGCATCGCCGCCCTGGCCGCCGCCGGGCTGTTCGCCGCCCTGGCCGGTTCCGCGGCCGCCACCGCGGGCACCGTCGAGCTGCGCGCCAACCAGGCGACCAGCATCGACCTGAAGGACCGCACCGCGGTCATCCACGTCGCCACCGTGGACGGCACCTTCGCCGTCGTCACCACGGCCGCGAACAATGACGGCTCCCGCCCCCTGCGCACCGTCCACAAGCTGGCCGACGGCCAGGGCGCCGCGCTGCAGCTCGCCGCCGACACCCGCGTGGACGTGGCCCGCAAGGGCGACCGGCTGGCCGTCACCCACGTGACCCAGGTGGCCCAGCGCTGACCGTTCCGGCACGCTGACCAGACAAGGCCCGGCCGGCGACGGCCGGGCCTTTCGCGTTCCGGGGCGGCGCTTTTTCCCGGCCGGATCGCCCCGCCGCCTGTTTCCCCGGCAACAGTCGGGGGAGACGGGATGCTGAACCGAGTTCGCGCGGCCCTGGCCGCCATGCTGCTGCTGGCCACGCCGGCCCTGGCGGAGACCGCCCTGCACCGGGGCAACATGGCGGAGCCGGAGACCCTGGACCCCCACCGGGCCACGGGCCTGCCGGAGGCCCAGATCTTCTACGACCTGTATGAGGGGCTGACCAGCCGCGGCCCCGACGGCGCCACCCGGCCCGGCCTGGCGGAGCGGTGGGAGGCCAGCGCCGACGGGCGCACCTGGACCTTCCACCTGCGCCCCGGCGCCGCCTGGTCCGACGGCACCCCGGTGACGGCGTCGGACGTGGTCTTCTCCCTGCGCCGCGTCGTGGACCCCGCGGCGACGCAAGGGCGCAACGCCAACTACCTGTGGCCCGTGACCAACGCCAAGGCCATCAGCGAGGGGCGGGTGAAGGATCTGGCCGCCCTGGGCGTCCGCGCCACCGGCCCCTCGACGGTGGAGATCGCCCTGGACCACCCGGCCCCCTACCTGCCCAAGGTGCTCGGCTGGCCCATGCTGACCGTCCTGCCGGAGGCGCCGGTGCGGCGCCACGGGGCGGACTTCTTCCGGCCGGGGACCCTCGTCTCCGCCGGCCCCTACCGGCTGGCGGAGCACGTGCCCCAGGGCCACGTGAAGCTGGTGCGCAACGACCGCCACCGCGACGCGGCCAGGGCCCGGATCGACGCGGTCTATTTCTACCCGACGGAGGACGAGGGCACGGAGCTGAAGCGCTTCCGCGCCGGGGAGCTGCACACCACCTACGCCCTGCCCCCCGTCCAGGTGGACTGGGCGCGGGAGAACCTGCCCCAGGCCCTGCGCGCCACGCCCCAGCTCGGCACCTACTACTACGCCCCCAACCTGACGCGGGAGCCCTGGAAGTCCAACCCGAAGCTCCGCCAGGCCCTGGCCATGGTCATCGACCGCGACACCATCGTGTCCAAGCTGACCCGCGGCGGGGAGCTGCCGGCCACCGCCTACGTGCCCCCCGGCGTGCCGGGCCACACGCGGCAGGAACCGGCCTGGGCCTCCTGGCCGATGGAAAAGCGCGTCCAGGAGGCGCGGCGCCTGCTGGCGGAGGCCGGGTACCCCGGCGGCAAGGGCCTGACCGTGGATTTGCTGTTCGACACCTCCGACCTGCACCGGCTGGTGGGGGTGGGGCTGGCGGGCATGTGGCAGCAGGCACTGGGCGTGCGGACCCGCATGACCAACCAGGAATGGAAGGTGTTCCTGAACACCCGCCGGACCAAGGACTTCCCCGGCCTGTCGCGCCAGGGCTACATCGGCGCCTATGACGACCCGAACGTGTTCCTGGAGTGGTTCCGCGGCGACATGGGACCGGAGAACCCCGCCGGCTACGCCGACCCGGCCTTCGACGCCCTGCTGGACCGCGCGGCGCGGGAGGTGGACCCGGGCGCGCGGCGGGCGCTGCTGGAACAGGCGGAGCGGCGGCTGGTGGACGCTTACGCCGTCATCCCCCTGTTCACCTATTCCAGCACCCGGCTGGTGGACCCGGCCGTGACCGGCTGGGTGGACAACCCGCTGGACGTGCACCCGACCCTGTACCTGGGACTCTCCGGCAAGCCGGCGGCGGGGCGCTGAGGCCGCGCCGCCGCCCCGCTCAGGCCCCCTGCCCGCGCAGGGCCTGGTCCAGGGCGTCGGACAGCTCCTCCACCTTGTAGGGCTTGGGCAGCAGGGCGAACTCCTCCGCCCCGGCCACCTCCTCGCTGTAGCCGGTGGTCAGCAGGATGGGCAGTTCCGGCCGCAGGGCCCGGGCGGCGCGGGCCAGGCTGATGCCGCTGACCCCGCCGGGCATCACCATGTCGGTGAACAGCACGTCCACCTCCCCGCCCGCCACCAGGAAGGCCCGCGCCTCCTCCCCCGTGGCGAAGCGGGCCACGGAATAGCCCAGCTCCTCCAGCGCGGTGGCGATGATCGGGCCGACCACCGGGTCGTCCTCCACGAACATCACCCGGGCGCCCGCCCCCGGCTTCAGCGCGGACAGGGCGGGCCCGGCCTGCGCCGGGGCGGCGGCGGAGGCCGGCAGCACCAGGCAGACGGTGGTGCCGCGGCCCGCGGCGCTGGTGACGGTGGCGGTGCCGCCGGACTGGCGGCAGAAGCCGTAGACCTGGCTCAGCCCCAGGCCGGTGCCCTTGCCCACGGCCTTGGTGGTGAAGAAGGGCTCGAACACCCGCTGGGCCACGTCGTCGGGCATGCCCGACCCGTTGTCGGCGACGCTGACCTCCACGAACCGGCCGGACAGCCGCTCCGGCCCCACGCCGTCCAGGTCCCGGTTCCGCGCCGACACCACGATCCGCCCGTCGGCGGAGATGGCGTCGCGGGCGTTCACCACCAGGTTCAGCACCGCCAGCTCGAACTGCACCGGGTCGGCCAGCACGGGCGACAGGCCGGGGCCGAAGCCGAACTCCAGGTGGATGTCGGCCCGGATGGCCCGGTCCAGCAGGCCGCGCATGCCCAGCAGGGCGTCGCGGATGTCGAAGGCCTTGGGCCGCAGCGTCTGCTTGCGGGAAAAGGCCATGAGCTGGCTGACCAGGCTGGCGCCCCGGTCCACCGCCTGCCGCCCCGCGTCCAGCAGGGGCTCGACCTCCGGCAGGTCCCGGGTCTTGCGGGCGACGAGCTGCAGGCAGGCCTGCATGGCCTGGAGCAGGTTGTTGAAGTCGTGCGCCATGCCGCCGGTGAGCTGGCCCACGGCCTCCATCTTCTGGCTCTGGAGCAGCGCCTCCTCGGCCCGCCGCGCCTCGTCCGCCGCGCGGCGGAGCTGGGCGGTGCGCTCCTCCACCCGGGCCTCCAGGGTGGCGTTCAGGCGGCGCAACGCGTCCTCGGCCCGCTTGCGGGCGCTGACGTCGCGCAGGATGGCGGTCAGGAAGCGGCGGCCCTGGCTGGCCCAGCCCCCCAGCGACACCTCCAGGTCGAAGGTGGTGCCGTCGCGGCGGCGGCCGGCCAGCTCCAGCATGGCCCCGTGCCCCGGCCCGCCCGACGCCTCCCCCCAGGCCCGCTGCCCCGCCGCGGGGTCGGCCAGCAGCAGGCCGACGGGCCTGCCCACCAGCTCGTCCGGGCCGTAGCCGAACTGGGCGGAGACGGCGTCGTTGGCCGACTGGATGGTGCCGGCGGGGTCGATGGTGACGATGGCCTCCGGCGCCGTGTCCACGATGGCGCGGTAGCGGGCGTTGCCCCGCTCCCGCAGGACCCGCTCCCGCAGGACGGTGGCGGTCTGGTCCTCCACCTGCAGCAGGCAGGCCCGCCCCCCCGGCGCGTCCACGGGGCGGACCACCACGGAATGCAGCAGCGGCCCCCCGTCCGGCAGGGCCAGGGGCAGCAGGGCGGGGTTCAGGCTGTGGGTCAGCAGGCTGGCAGCACCCGTGCCCAGCGCGTCCTCCACGGCGCCGGGCAGCCGCGTGGACGCCACGGCGGGGAACAGCTCCTCCAGGGTGGCGCCCCGGGCCCTGCCGGCGGGCAGGCGCGCCGCCTGCTCCATCCAGCGGTTCCAGACCCGCACGCGGCGGTCCGCGCCCAGCAGCACCACGCCGCCGCTCAGCTGGTCGAGCAGCGCCAGGGCCAGCCCGCCCGACAACTGGTCGCCCCCGCTCATGCCCCGGCGGCCCCGTCGGCGATGCCGGCGACGAAGTCCCCGATCAGCAGCCGCAGCGCGGCCAGGGAGGGCAGGTCCATCAGCAGGGCGATGTAGCCGTCGATGTCCCGCGCGGCGACGCTGAAGTCGATGCGCAAGAACAGGACGCAGTCGCCGTCCGCCGGCCCTGCCGGGTCGGCCATGACCAGCCGGCTGCTGCCGCGCACCACCCGCGGCAGGGACATGCTGAGCCCATGCCGCAGCATGTTGGCCACCACCACCAGGCAGCCGTTCAGGATGACGTTGCCGATCTCCGCCAGGGCTTCCTGCTCCAGGTCGATGATCTCGTCGATGTCCATGCCGTCGCCCACCACGGCGCGGACCAGCTCCAGGCTGTTCTCCTCCGGGAAGATCAGCAGCGCCCGGCCGGAGAAGCTGCCCTGGAAGTCCTGGCTGACCGCCACCAGGGAATGGCCCGAGCGCCGGGCCAGCAGCTCCGCCGCCCGGGCCAGGGGCAGCAGCTCCACCCGCGGGACGGAGAGCTGCACCGGGGAGCGGATCATGGTGCTGAGGTTGCGGGCGGCCCGCCCCACCCCGATGTTGACGATCTCCGTCAGCGCGTCGCGCTCGATCTCCGCGAGCTCGGGGAGGGCCGCCGTCATGGGCCGGCCCGCCCCAGCTTGAGCGCGGCGCCGGACAGGAACGGTTTCAGGGACTCGTCCTTCAGCGGCTTCTCGATGAAGGCGGCGCCCAGGTTGCGCGCCCGGGCGACGATGGCGTCCTGGGCGTTGGCGGAGATCACGGCCACCGGCATGTCCGGCCGCACCCCCCGCAGCTCCTCCACCAGGGCCAGCCCGTCCATGTCGGGCATGTTGAAGTCCACCAGCGCCACGTCGGCGCCGCCCTCCCGCACCAGGGCCAGGGCCTCGGCCCCGCTGCCGGCCTCCACCATCCGCCAGTCGGGCTGCACGCGCCCCAGGATGCCCGCCACCACCATGCGGGCCAGCCTGCTGTCGTCCACCACTATGATTGTCCGAGACATCCCTTCCCCGTGAGCGTGTCGAGCCGTGCGTGCCGGCTGAGTTGACAGTATCACCCTATTCACAAAGACATAACCAGTGCGAGAAGGGGTGAGTTGGGTTTCCTATTCATTCGGCGGAGCCGCCATCTTTATTCGCGCTTGCCAGCAGCGGCACCACCCACCGCTGCAGGAAACCGTCCGGCGGCTTGCCCCTGGTCCGCGGCCGCAGCGCCAGCAGGACCTGGAACACCGCCGAATGCATCCCGGCACAGCCGGACAGGTCCAGGACGCTGCCCGGCGCCCCCAGCAGGGCGGCCAGCAGCGGCTCCGCGTCCTCCACCGGGCAGTCCCCCTCGAGGAAAACCACCCCGTCCCCGGCCCGCACGGTCATCGCAGCAGCTCCCGCAGGTCCAGTACCAGCAGCACCTCGCCGTTGCCCAGCAGGGTGGTGCCGAGGTAGCCGCGCAGGCCGGCCAGCAGCCCGTCCATGGGCCGCAGCATCCCGTCCAGCCGGCCGTCGACCGCGTCGACCTCCAGGGCGGCCGGGCTGCCGTCCAGCTCGACCAGCAGCAGCAGCGCCTCCGGCCCGTCCGCGGCCGGGGGCAGTCCCAGCAGCCGGTCCAGCCGCAGCACGGGCAGCACCTGCCCCCGCAGGGCCACCACCGGCTGGTCCTTCACCCGGCGGATGTCGGGCCGCGGCACCCGGGCCGTCTCCCGCACCATCTCCAGCGGCACGCCAAAGCGTCGCCCGCCGGCGGAGACCAGCAGCAGCCGGGCGGCGGCCAGGGACCGGGGCAGGGACAGGCGCACGCGGGCGCCCTGCCCCTGCACGCTGGACAGGCTGACGCTGCCGCCCGCCCGCTCCACCATGGCCCGCACGGCATCCATGCCCACGCCCCGGCCGGACAGTTCCGACACCGCGTCCGCGGTGGACAGGCCGGGGGCGAAGACCAGCCGCACCGCCTCCTCCTCCGGCAGGGCGGCCGCCTCCTCCGCCGTCAGGAGGCCCCTTGCCACCGCCCGGTCGCGCACGGAGGCGGCGTCGATGCCTCGCCCGTCGTCGGCCACCTCCACGACCACCCGGCCCCGGTCCTGGAAGCCCCGCACCGTCACCACCGCGGTGGCGGGCTTCCCGGCGGCGAGGCGTTGGGCCCCCGGCTCCACCCCGTGGACCAGGCTGTTGCGGACCAGGTGCAGCAGCGGCTCCGGCAACTGCTCCACCACGGACTTGTCCGCCTCCACCTCCCCGCCCTCCAGCACCAGCCGAGCCGGCTTGCCAAGCTGGGCCGACAGGTCGCGCACCAGCCGGGGCAGGGCCTGGAAGGCTTGGTCCAGAGGCACCAGCCGCAGGCGCAGGGCGGCGTCCTGCAGCTCCCGCGCCAGCCGGTCCAGGGTGACGTGCAGGTCCTGCAACCCGCGCCGCCAGCCCGGGTCGGACACCGCGCCGTCCGCGCCGCGCAGCAGCCAGCCCAGCCCGTTCCTGGCCACGCCGATCTCCCCGGCCAGGCCCACCAGCCGGTCCACGCGGCCCTCCTCCACCCGGACCACGCGGGTGGGCAGCCGCGGCGCCGGCACC
>MOEB01000064.1 GCA_001939945.1 Aerophototrophica crusticola
CGCGCGTCGGTGCCACCACCAGCAGGCGCGGCGGGCGGCCGGGGCCAGCGGGGCCGCCCGCCGCCAGCACGTCGGGCGCGGCCGCCAGGCCGTAGGCCACGGTCTTGCCCGACCCGGTCTGGGCCGAGACCAGCAGGTCCCGCCCGGACGCCTCCGGGCGCAGCACCGCCTCCTGGACCGGCGTGGGCTCGGCGTAGCCGCGCGCGGCAAGGGCATGGGCGATGGGGTCGGGGAGGTCGGGGAACGGCATGGGCGATGGGCTCCTGCGGCTGACGGGGCGGCCATGGGGGTAGGGGCGGAACGCCGCCTAGGGGCGTCGCCGCACGCCCGTGATGACGAATCCGCTGCCCCGCACGCAGTTGGCGGGGGACAGCATCAGCCGCGTGCGGAAGGCATCGGTACCCAGGCCGATGAAGCGGCGGGGCATGAAGCGGTAGCCCCCGGCCAGGAGGGCGGCGGTGTCGTCCGGGGCGCCGGTGGCGGGGATGGGCTGCAACCGTTCCTCCTCGCCGCGCGGGATCGGCGGCCTGTCGGCGACCAACCGGCCCGGGGCCGGAAAGTCTCGGCCATGAGCCGCAGATGCGCGGCATTCCTTCGCCCTATCGCGGTGGCCTGGGGTTCTGCTGGCCAGACCTGCCGCCTCATCCCGCGGCGGCGGCGGGAGGTGTGGTGGCACGCTGTGCCGGCTCACCGTCCGGGCCCACGGCTCCGGTCGGAGCGCCTCCAGCCCTGGGTCGGGTTGCTGGCCGATGAGCGCCTCGCGGACCGCCGGCCGGGCCGCGACGTTACCGCCTGGCGCGTCGGCCCGATAACTCTCGACGCGCCGCCCATGGGCTGGCCCAACCACCAGCAGGAAAGGACGAGGATGCGTGCGCACAGACCGGAAACTGTCCGGGCCATCGCCGGTGCCGTCGTGTTGGCCCTGGCGGGGTTCACTTGGTCCGGGCCGAGCGCCGCCGGGCATCCCGGGGAGGGCGGCAGCAAGGAACCGGGGGGCGGCGCGTTGGTGACGGCGCTGGCAGACTGGGTGACCCAAGCCATTGAGGTCGCGGGCGTCGTCGTCATCGTCTGTGGCGCGGTGCTCGCCACCGGGTTGTTCCTGCGCGATCGCCTCGGGGGCCTGGGCTGGGGCGAGGCCTATGAGCGTTACCGAGCCAACCTGGGCCGCGGCATCCTGCTGGGGCTGGAACTGCTGGTGGCCGCCGACATCATCAGCACGGTGGCGGCCCCGCTGGACCTGGACAGCCTGGCCGCCCTGGGCCTCGTGGTGCTGATCCGCACCTTCCTCAGCTTCTCCCTGGAGGTGGAGATCAAGGGCCGCCTGCCCTGGCGCGGCGACCGCGCCGGGCGGTCGGAAGCCGGCGGCTGAGGCAAACGGCAGGCCCGACCCGGTGCCGGGCTGGACGGTGGCAGCCCCGTGCCCCTGGCCCAGCAACCGGTCGGCTGAGGACCGCCGGCAAGCCTGAGCCCTGACGATAGAGGACGCCCATGACGGGCACCACATCCTTGGCAAAGCCCCTTGTCGCGGCGCTGCCGCGCGGGCTGGGCCCGTTTCCAGGCATCGGGAGACGGGGCAAGCACCCCTGCTGGCGTGCCGGCTCCCTGTCACGGGATCGTCATGGCTCGCCGTTACTCTCCCCGGCCAACAAGGGCAGGGGGCGGTTCGATGGGGTGGGGACAGGCATGGGGCGCGGCGCTCGCCCTCACGGTCGTGCTGGGGGCGCTGGCGCCGACGGGGGGATGGGCGGCGGAGGTGCTCGTCATCGCCCACCGCGGCAGCAGCGGGGAGCGGCCGGAGCACACGCTGGCAGCCTATGCCCGCGCCATCGACCAGGGCGCGGACTTCATCGAGCCGGACATCGTCGCCACCAAGGACGGGGTCCTGGTGGCCCGGCACGAGAACGAGATATCCGGGACCACCGACGTTGCCAGCCGGCCCGAGTTCGCCGCACGCAAGGCCACCAAGATCATTGACGGCGAGCCGGTCACGGGGTGGTTCACGGAGGACTTCACCCTGGCGGAGCTGAAGACCCTGCGGGCGCGGGAGCGGCTGCCCGACCTGCGCCCCGGAAGTGCCGCCTTCGACGGACAGGAGCCGGTGCCCACCCTGGCGGAGGTCATCGACCTGGTCCGCCGCAAGGGGGCGGAGGCCGGCCGGCGCGTCGGCCTGTACCCGGAACTGAAGCACCCGACCTATTTCCAGTCCATCGGCCTGCCCCTGGAGGGGCGGCTCGTGGAGGCCCTGCATGCCGCCGGCCTTGAGGGGCCGGGCGCGCCCGTCTTCATCCAGAGCTTCGAGGTGGGCAGCCTGCGGGCCCTGCGGGGCATGACCGGGCTGCGGCTGGTCCAGCTCATCGCCGCCACGGGGGCGCCGGCGGATTGGGCGGCGGCCGGGGAGCCGGGCACCTATGCCGACATGCTGACGGGGCCGGGGCTGGCGCGGGTGCGCGCCTACGCCGACGGGGTGGGGCTGGAGAAGGCGCTGCTGGTCCCGCGCGGCCCCGGCGGGGAGGCGCTGGCGCCCACCGGCCTGGCCGCGAAGGCCAAGGCGGCGGGGCTGCTGGTGCACGCCTGGACCTTCCGCAGCGAGAACGCCTTCCTGCCCGCGGGGCTGCGCCGGGGCGAGCCGGCGGACCCCGCCCACAAGGCGCTGCACGGCGACTGGGCGGCGGAGTACCGACAGTTCCGCGACCTTGGCGTGCACGGCGTGTTCAGCGACTTCCCCGCCCATGCCGTCGCAGCCCTCCGCCCCGGCGCGGGGCAGGGGGCCGCCGGCCGGTAAGGCGCCGGGCAGGGGCTGCCGTCACGCAAAGTTCAAGGAAACGGGCAGCCACTCTCCCCCGCGGGGGATGTTGCAGGGCGTCAACCCACGGCAGGAGACGCCCGATGATGACGTTTCGCCACAATCAAGCCGTCCGCCCGGGGCCCAAGCCCGCACCTGCCAGGGCGACGGCGTGCCTGGCATTCGCGGCCGCGGCCCTGGCGGTGGCGCTGCCCGCCTCCGCGCAGGACGGCGCGCCGGGGCGGGTGGACTGGCTGGGCCTGTCCATCGAGTTCGTCGCCGGCCTCTCCCTCTTCCTCTATGGCGTCACCCTGCTGTCCGACACCTTGCGGGAGGTGGCGGGCCCGCGCATGCGGCAAGTGCTGGAGGCGTCTTCGCGCAACCGTGTGGTGGGGGTGGGGACGGGGACGCTGGCCACCTTCGTGCTCGACAGCTCCTCCGTCACCATCATCATCCTGATCGCCATCGTGAACGCGGGGCTGATGCCCTTTGCCCAGGCCATCCCGGTGATCATGGGCAGCAACATCGGCACCACCCTGTCCAGCCAGATCTTCGCCCTGGACATCGACGAGTACGCGCCCCTGGCGCTGGCGGCGGGCCTGCTGCTGGCCTTCATCCCCCGGGCGGAGCGCTGGCGCCGCGCGGGGCTGACCCTGTTCGCCGTCGGCCTGATCTTCTTCGGCCTCCACGTGATCGGGGAGGCTGTGGCCCCGCTGGAGGGCCACCCGGACCTGCTGCGCTGGATGGAGCGCATGGAGACGCCCCTGCTGGGCGCGGTGGCCGGCTGCGTGGCGACCATCCTGATCCAGTCCAGCAGCGCCACCATGGGCATCATCATCACCCTGGCCAGCCAGGGCTTGGTCAGCCTGCCCGCCGGCGTGGCCATGATGCTGGGGGCGGAGATCGGCACCTGCGCCGACACGCTGGTGGCGACCATCGGCCGGTCGCGCGGGGCGGTGCGGGCCGGGCTGTTCCACCTGGTGTTCAACATCGTCACCGTGGCCTTGGGGCTGCTGCTGGTACACCAGCTCACGGCCTGGGCCGCGGGGACGGCGGGCGGCGACGTGCCCCGCCAGATCGCCAACGCCCACGTGGCCTTCAACGTGCTGGGCGTGCTCCTCTTCCTGCCTTTCACCCGCTGGGTGGCCGGCCTCCTGCTGCGGGTCGTGCCCGAGGGGCGGGACGAGCCCGCGGGATCCCGCGTGGCGGAGGCCGCCGGGGCGGACTGACGGTGGGAAACTGCGGACGGTCCTCGCGTCCGACGGCGGGCAGGTTGGAGAAGTCCACGGACAGGACTTGGGGCGGCACCCGGCAGCGCATCCCGGCGGTGACTGGCCGACGGGTTGTGGTCCCACTCGCGCCCCACCCTGGCTGGAGCTGGTCCGGGTCGCCCCAGGCGGAGGGGCCTGGTAAGGGCTGACGGCCTGACCATCCCACGGGAAGCGTTGCGGCCAAGCGGGCATTTCGCAGGTGCGCCCAATTGCTGTCCCAGCGGAGATCAGACCGACACTTCCGGGGAAGGCCCACGTCCGCCGGGTTCCACACCGGGCCGAGGCGGCGCTGGGGAGAGGGCCTGCGGGTACGTTCTGCAAGTGCTTGGAAAGGTTGGCGGACCCGATACGATTCGAACGTACGACCTCTGCCTTCGGAGGGCAGCGCTCTATCCAGCTGAGCTACGGGTCCAGCTCTGCGGCGGGCCGGTGGTGCCGGTCCCGAACGGTGGCGGACCATAGCCCAGGGGTTTGGCGCTTGTAAACTGCTTCGGCGGGGGTGGGTGCATTTTTTCTGGGGGCGGGGGTGGCGCCCTGGTGTTTCAAGCGGGGGCGCTGCCCGCTGGGGGCAGGGCTGGCCCGACCCGATGGGGCGTGGACAGGGGGGGACACCCTGGTTCATGCTCCGTTTCCCTGACCCCATTGCCGACAGGTGGGCCATGGCCCAGATCCGCGCGCTGCCTTGCGAGAACCGGAAGCCCGACCCGGTGCCGTATGAGACGGCCTCCGCCGACCCCGTCTGGTCCCGCCTGCGGGCGGAGGCGGAGGTGGCCTGCAATGCCGAGCCGCTGCTCGCCCCCATGATCCGCGCCACCATCCTGGGCCAGCCGACGCTAGAGGATGCCATCATTCGCCGCATCGCCTCGCGCCTGGCCGACGCGGACGTGCCGGAGGTGGTGCTGGGCCAGACGCTGGCGCAGGCGCTGGACGGGGCGCCGGATCTGGGCATGGCCATCCGGGCGGACATCCAGGCCGTCTATGACCGCGACCCGGCCTGCACCCGGTTCCTGGAGCCGGTGCTGCATTTCAAGGGCTTCCATGCCCTTCAGACGCACCGGCTGGCGCACCAGCTCTGGGCCACGGGGCGCAAGGACCTGGCGTACCACCTGCAAGGCCGCTCCTCGGCCGTGTTCGGGGTGGACATCCACCCGGCCGCCCGCTTCGGCAAGGGCATCATGGTCGACCACGCCACCGGGATCGTGATCGGCGAGACGGCCGTGGTGGGCGACAATGTCTCCATGCTGCACGGGGTGAATTTGGGCGGCAACGGCAAGGAATGCGGCGACCGCCATCCCAAGGTGGGCAACGGCGTGCTGCTGGGCGCCCATGCCAAGGTGCTGGGCAACATCACCATCGGGGACGGCGCGCGGGTGGCCGCTGGCTCCGTCGTGCTGCGGGCCGTGCCGCCCCACACCACGGTGGCCGGCATCCCCGCCAAGGTGGTGGCAAGGGACGACGGCATCGACCCGTCGCTGACCATGGACCACCTGTTCAACGGCTATATCGACGCCGGAGCGGATATTTAAGCCTCGTCCCCGCCCTTTGCCGGTTCGCCCGGCGGGGGCTGGGCGGGGTGCAGCCAGCCCGCCAGCCGTGACAGGAGCCCGGGTGGTTCCGGCGGGGCGCTGTCGGCCGCTTCCGGGGCCTTGCGGTTGTCGGGGCGGAGGGTGACCTCCCGCTCCGGCGCATCCTCCCCCTCGCCCAGGCGGGCGAGGTCGTTGGCGGCCGGCCCCTCCACCCGAGGGATGCCGGCGGCCCGGGCATCCCGGACTGCCCGCGGGTCGGTGCAACGGGCCAGGATGCAGCGGCCCGGCCCCACATGGGCCAGGGCGTCCGCCGCCTTGGACAGGTCGATGCGGCTGCCGTCATCGCGGGTCCAGGGGATGCGGTACCAGTCCACCTCCGGCAGGTCTGCCGGGCCCAGCACGTCCAGCGGCACATGGTCCAGGGCGAGGCCGAGCCCCGCCTGCCGCGCCGCGGTTATGGCCGCCACCATCCCGGCGCGGTCCGCCTGCCACTCGACATGGGGCAGTTCCACCACCAGCCGGCCTGCCCAGCGCGCGGGGAGGCGGGTCATGATGGCGGCGAACTCCGACCCCGCCACGGTGGCGGCGTGCAGCTTCACGGCCACGGGCAGCGCATGCTCGTCATGGTCGCGCAGCAGGTGGTACAGCATCCGCCGGTCCAGCAGGGCGGTCACCCGGTCGTAAAGCCAGGGGCTGGCGGACAGGTCGATGCCGAACAGCCGGCCCACGGCGGCCAGGGACACGGTCATCTCCAGCATGTCGGGCTCCAGCCCGCCCCCCGGCAGCAGGCGGTAGACCACCGACTGGCGGACGAGGCTGGACAGGTCCACGGCGTGCAGCGAGCGCTCCATCGCCAGGAAGCGATCCAGGTCATCGCTGGCCGGCGGGGCCTCCGGATGGTCGCCGGCCAGCCCCTCCGCCACCAGCAGGCGCACGGCGTCGGCGAAGCGCTCCGGCTCCCGCGACAGGGAGAACCATTCGGCATGGGGCAGGCCGCGGGCATGGGCCTCCAGCCGGGCCGCAACCTGGGCCAGGGCGGCCCGCCGCTCCGCCAGCCGCTCGTCCGGGATCAGCAGCACCATGCGGCCATGGGCGAGCTGGAACAGCTCTACCGGCGGGCCGCCGGTGGCGTCCTTGTCCTCCCCCGCCAGCCAGCGGGCCAGGGTATCGCGGAACACCGGCTCATCGATGTGCAGCACGCCGGAAAAATCCAGGATCACCGCGTGGCGCGGCGTGTGCCCGGGGGCAAGCGCCGCGGTGGCGGCGAGCAGGCGCAACTCATCACTGGACATGGCCTGACCTCCCGCCGGGCAGTGTGGTGGGGCGGGGCGGCTGGTGCCATGACGCAGGTCAAGGGTACGCCCTTCGACTGTGGCGTGCCCCGATTGGTGCAACCGACAGCTTCGAGTCCTGGATGCGGATAAGACTTTGCCCTACAGTCCTATGCGTTTGGGGTACCCAACAATGGGGAGGGGGAAATGACTCGAGGCGCACGGGCGTGGGGCCTATCCACCGCGGCAGCCCTGGTGGGGCTGGCCGGAGCGGCAGGGGCGGCCGAACTGCAGAACCCGCCGGAAATACCGCGGGACAATGGCGGGACGCTGCAATTGACCGCGTCCATGCGCACCTTCCAGATGCCGGGGGCTGGCGCGCCGGTGAATGTCCGCGTGCGCTCCTTCCAGGCGGACAGCCCGCTGCTGGCCAGCCCGACCATCCGGGCGCGCCCGGGGGACACGGTGAGGCTCACCTTCCGCAACGAGCTGGACTTCAGCCCCGCCGAGGGCGACAGCGCCATGAGCACGACGGAGCCGCACGGCTTCGACGTGCTGAACCTGCACACCCACGGCCTGCATGTCAGCCCGGAGGGCAACTCCGACAACGTGCTGCTGATGGTCTACCCGGCGTCCACCCCGCCGGGCGGCATGCACACTTGCGAGCATGAGGGCCATGGCGGCGGGCCGGAATTCTGCAAGAAGGGCCGGTTCGACTATGAGTACAAGATCCCGGCCGACCATCCCTCTGGCACCTACTGGTACCACCCGCACAAGCATGGCGCCGTGGCCCTGCACCTGGGCAGCGGCATGGCCGGGGCCCTGCTGATCGAGGATGACAGGAACGGGTTGGAAAGCCTGCCGGCGGTGAAGGCGGCCAAGGCGGCGGAGAAGATCCTGCTGCTGCAGGAGATCACCTTTGCCCCCACCGGCAGCAACACCGGCGTCAACGAGGTCACCTGCAACGCCGTCTACGGCTTCAGCCCCTGCACCTTTGAAGGGCAGGCCGCGGCGGCAACCACGGGCACGCCGAACGCCAAGCTGTCGGTGAACGGGCAGTTCGACCCCACCATCACCATGCAGGCGGGGGAGGCCCAGCTCTGGCGGGTGGTGAACATGACCGTGGGCAACACGGTGCCCTTCTGCCTGGTGCCGGAGACGGGCGACGCCGCCGCGCCGGAGCTGTTCGTGCTGGCTGCCGACGGGGTGCCGGTGCACCGGCCGGTATCATCGGACAAGGAACTGCCGTTCAGGCTGATGGGCCCGCAGGGCTTGTTGGACCCGGGCTCGGACGCGGCCGCGACGGGCGTGGTCAACAACGAGTTCCAGTTCATGGCGCCCGGCCAGCGGCTGGACCTAATGGTGAAGGCGCCGTCGAAGCCGGGCCGCTACATCCTGGCCCAGCCCGACCCCAACAACCCGCCCGCCCTGGGCGGCCTGTGCCAGCCCGGGGAAAGGCTGAAAGCCGGCGGCAAGGTCCCGGCCAGCCAGCTCGTCATGTATGTGGACGTGGTCCCCACCAAGAAGGGGGTGAACGAGCTGGTGCCGACCCAGGCCCAGCTCAACACCCTGGCCACGCCGAAGCCCATTGTCACCGACACCGCCAAGCTTCCCGACACGGTGCCGTCGGAGCCCACCCAGGGGGTGGTGTTCGGCTTCACCAGCGGTACCTATGCCTCATCCGTCGGCGGGGCCAGCGTGGTGAACGGGCGGCCCTTCACGGAGGAGCGGGTGCAGCGGACCCTGAAGCTGGACCAGGTGGACCGCTGGGGCGTGCAGAGTGCGGCCGACACCCACATGTTCCACATCCACACCAACAGCTTCCAGATCTTCCAGCGGGGCCAGGTGCGCTATGCCTTCCCGGTCTGGCGGGACACGGCCCTGGTGAACTGCGCGCCGGTGGTGGGCAGCGGCAACTGCACCTTCCCCGGTGGCCTGACCAGCCCAGGGAACACCAACCAGGCCTATGGCGAGGTCTTGCAGTTCGTCAGCCAGGCCAAGCGCTACACCGGGAAGATGGTGATGCACTGCCACAACGTGACGCACGAGGACAACGGCATGATGGAGTTGGTGGAGATCGTGAAGTAGGCGCGTCGACATGCCCGGCGCCCCTCCAGGAAACTGGAAGCGGGGCCGGGCCCCCCGTGCCACCCGCGGACGCCAACCCTGTCAGCGCGGGCCACGCATGTTCTTGGCGATGATGGCGGCGATGATCATGCCGTAGCCGAACAGCCGGGGCAGGAAGGCCCAGGGCTGGCCGATGCGGGGGCCGGCCAGCCCGCCGATGGCCTGGTCGATGGCCAGCAGGAAGAAGGCGGCGGCGAAGGCCAGGAAGAAGCCGTCGCGGGTGCGGCGCCAGAAGCGCAGGAAGAACAGCCCGGCCACGGCGAACCCCATGGTGGAGGCGCCGGCCAGGAAGCCGAGGGAGGGGGGCAGGGTCGGTTCCATGGTTCCCTCCCGCCTCAATCCGTCTCAATCACCAGGCCCACCACCAGCACGCTGATGGCGAACAGGGAGGTGGCATAGCGGAACGGGCGCAAATCCACCGTCGGCAGGACGGCCAGGTCCACGAACAGCATCAGGTTGTTGAAGGCCAGTCCCACGAAACAGAGCGCGCTCCACAGCAGCAGGCGCGACCGGCTGTGGGCATAGCCGCGGGCCAGCAGGGCCATGCAGGTGAGGCTGGTGACGAAACAGAGCAGGTAAGTGGCGGCGCCGAGCAATTCCATGGCGTCAGTCCTTCTTGATCCGGAAGGCGTCCGCGAAGGACCGGATGCTGCTGTCGGGCGGGCTGATGATGGCGTTGATGACGGTGACCGGGTGGCCGGCGTAAAGCTCCGCCAGGTCCGCCACCAGCGCCTCGAGGGGCGGGGCGATGGGCTGGAAGCGGTGGACCCCGCCCGTGTCGGTGACGACCAGACCCGCCTGGCGCAACCGGTCCAGCGCCCCGTCCACGGCGGCCGGGCTGCTGCGCAGCTCCGCCACAAGGGACGGGGTGGTCCAGTCGCGCGCCACCGTCCGGCGCAGGAGGAGGAGCACCTCCAGCGCCCAGACAGAGCCCAGGGATACCCGGGCGAAACTCAGGATCTCATCCCGCTGTGGCACGCAGGCCCCTCACCATACCGTTCGCCAGCAAACCATTCCGCGCGGTGGCGAAGCTAGGCGGTGGGGCGGGGCCGCCGCAACCCGGACGGGCGGGGTAAAGGGGGTAGGACGATGGGCCGAGATGCCGCCGCACGAATGGAAAACGGGGGCCGGCGCTCAGGCCGTCCCCCGTCCTCCCAAGTTCAGATGCAGGTCAGGTTCAGTTCGGCATGAACCGCCAGATGGCGACCTTGCCGTTGTCCTCCAGGCCCGCATAGGCATAGCGGCGGCCCGAGGCGCTGGCCCGCAGGGTGACGATGCCTTCTGGGTTCGCGCCCAGGGCCACCGTGTCCACCACGCGGGTCATGTCCCGGGGCAGCAGGCCCAGGGTGACCAGGGTCGGGGCGGCCGGGTTGGTCAGGTCCACCAGGGCGACGCTGGCGCCCCGCTCCATTCCCACCATGGCGTAGGTGCGGCCACCCTGCTCGAACACGGTCAGCACCTCCGGCTCGCCGCCGCCGCGGCGGGAGCGGCTGTCCGGGTAGTAGCGCGGGGCCTGGGCCAGGTCGCCATAGATGGCGGGGTTGGCCTGCATGGCCGCGTTGCCCTGGCTGAGCAGGGCCTGGTCCAGGGTGCCGCCCAGGTCGGACACGAACTGCCCCGTCGTGGCGTTGAAGATGGAGATGGTGCGGCCGCCGCGGTAGCGCTGGTTGGTGTTCAGGCCGGGCTGGGTGGTGTCGCCTTCCTCCGTGACCACGAAGTAGAGCTGGCCGCCGATGGTGAAGGCGGCGATGCCGTCCGGCTCCCGCGGGATTTCCGGCAGGGTCTGGTTGAAGTTGATGCCCGGCGGGTTGGTGCTGCTGTTGGTCAGGTCCGCCGGCTTCGCGGAGGCGTTGCCCAGGTTGAAGTAGCGGATGTTGGCGGGCTGGCCGGTGGCCAGGTCCACCACCATCACGCCGTTGTTTTCCTGGAAGGTGATGAAGCCGTAGCGGCCGTCGGGGCTGAACGCCACATATTCCGGCTGCAGCCCGTTGGCGTCATGGGTCACCGGGCCATTGGTGATGCCGTCCACGTCGGTGAAGCGCTGACCGGTCCCGGCGGGGTTGGCGTAGAAGTTGCCGGTCTGGTCCTGCAGCGCGATCTGCGTCGCCGTGGCCCCGCCGGTGGCGGCGTTTGCCAGGTTGATCAGGGTCACGCTGCCGGGGGCGTTCAGGGCCTCCGCCTCGTTCGCCACCAGGGCGAAACGGCCGTCCGGGCTGATGGCGGTGCCGTCCGGGCCCACGCCCACGGTGACGCGCTGAAGCACCTCGCCCGTGCTGCGGCGACGGATCTCCACCAAGCCGTTGCTCAGCAGGTCGGTGTGCTTCACCGCCACCAGGTACAGGTCCTGGGTCGGGTGCAGGGTGACGGTGGTCAGCTCCCCCGCCGCACCCGCGCCCACGGCCGAGGCGATGCCGGCGCGGACATTGTCGCGGCGGACCAGGATGGGCAGGCCCTCGATGTCGTCGGTGCCCAGGCGCACCACGTCCACCACGCCCGCCGCGTCGGCGGAGATGACGCCGAAGCTGCCCAGGCTGTTCTCCACGAAGCTGATGATCTCCGCGTTGTTGGCGCCCAGGCCCGTGTCATAGGTGGCGTGGTAGGGCAGCACGCTGCTGTTGCTGACGAAGTGCCGCGTCTCCGACCGCGTGCCCGCCACGCCCGCCATGTTGTCCAGCCGCACGCCGACGCTGCTGGTGCCGCCGGTGCCCACATTGCCGCTGAAGTCGTTGTTGCGCAGGCTGAAGCCGGAGACGTTGCTGCCATAGACGGCGGCGAACTGGTCGCGGTTGGCGGCCCCGCTGCCCGCCGGGGCGGTGATGCGCAGGCCGGTCACCAGGTTGTTGTTGGCCAGGGTCACCACGTTGCCCGTGGTGGCCGTCAGGTCCGGCCGGGTGCCCGCCGGGATCAGGGTGGTGGTGGTCCCGGCGGAGGTGGCGGTCAGCGCCGTGCCCGCGCCCCACAGCATCTGCCCATCCTTCAGGGTCAGGTTGCCCGTGTAGGTCCCGGCATGGACATAGATGGCGTCGTTCACCTGCGACGCGGCGACCGCGGCGCCCAGGCTGTTGAAGGGCTGGGCGAAGCTGCCCGTGCCGGCGGCGGTGGCCGCGGCGTTGACGAACAGCAGCCGCGTGCCGGCGGCGGCGAAGTTGCCGGTGGCGAGGTTCAGGTTCTCCGTCCGCACGGCGCGGGGCGTGGCGCGGTCCGGGGAAGCCACGAAGACGCCGGGCTGCCGCTCGATGGCCCAGCCCATGCGGGTGCGGGCGGGGTCGCGCTTTTCCCGCGGGGTGAAGGCGTCCAGCCGGGCGCGGAAAACGGCAAATCCCTGGGTGCCGTTCAGCTTGTCGTCCCGCACCTCCAGGCCGAAGCTGTACTGGTCGCCGGACCAGGCCTCCAGCCGGCCCTTGTAGCCATTCACCGTCGGGGCCAGGTCGTCCTCGAACCGGTAATAGCCCGCCGTGGCGCGCAGGTCATACTCCCCGATGCTGGCCAGGCGCAGGCCCGCCTCCACGTCGAAGCCGTCCATGGCCACCTCACGCGGCTGCAGCACGGTGCGCTGGATGTTGTTGCCGTTGATCACCGGGGTGGTGAAGGTCACCGGGCCCACGTCCGCCGCGCGGTTGGTGGGCAGGTAGGCGCTGCCGCGCAGCTCGAAGGCGGGGGTCAGCAGTTCCAGGCCGAAGGTGGCCTGCCGGAACTCGTTGCTGTTGCGGCTGTCGTGCCAGTCGAAGAAGCCAAAGGCGCCCAGGGTGAAGTCGCCCCCGCCCGGCCGGTAGCGCTGGCCCAGGCCGACGCTGACGCTGCTGCGCTTCTTGCTGCTGGCGGCGGCGCGCAGGTCGATGAAGGTGCGGGCCACCTCGCTGTCATAGAGCGGCTGGACGACGGAGATGCTGCCCTCGCCGGACTTGGTGCCGGGCCGCAGCACCAGGTCGATCACCGCCGGGTCGGCCGCCGCCGGAAAACCCGTCGCCAGCAGGGCCAGCGCCGACACCATCATCCCCATCCGCCGCATCTTCTTCCCCATTGTCGCAGCCGAAAAAGCGCCGGGACGCTAGCGGCGGGCTGTGACAGGGACGTTGCAGTTTTGCGAAGCTTTGCGCGAAAGGGGCAGCGGCGCGCGCATCGATTGCAGTGTCAGGGTACCCCCACGCGGGGCGCCACCACCAGGTCGGGCAGGGGGCGGCCGTCCCCGTCCGTGAGGGCCAGGCGGACCAGGGCGGGGAGGGCGGGCTGCTCCTTCCAGCGCCCATGCCAGGCCGGGGCGTCGCCGTCGCGGGCCCCGTGGTAGGAGAAGCGGGCTTCCGGCACCCCCGGCAGCAGCAGCGTGTCCGTGCCCGGCCCCTCCGGCACCGTGCCGTCGTAGGGCCGCCAGCGCAGCACCAGGCCGTCGCCCGCGTGGACGATGGTGTAGACCAGGAAGCCACCGGCGGGCACGCTGTCCGGCGCGGGCGCGACGAAGCTCAGCCCATCGGGTTCCCCATCGAACAGGACCGCCCCTTCGCCCCAGCCCTGGGGCACGGCGGGGATGGCGGCGGCCAGCCGCTCCCGCAGGAAGGCCTCCGTCGCCACCAGCTCGGCGGATCGGTCAAGGGCCTCCTGCCGCCGGCCCACATGGCTCGTGGCCATGTGGAAGGCCCCGCCCAGCAGCAGGCCCAACATGCCCAGCAGGGCCATGGACACCAGCAGTTCCAGCAGGGTGAAGCCGGCCCTGGGATCCCTTGCCCCGATCATGGCGGCGCTTCCCGCAGGGTCAGGCCGGTGAGGGAGAGTTGGCGGGTGCGGCCGGCCTCGGTCCAGGCCACCTCCACCGTGACCTCCAGGGGCAGCAGGGCCATGCCGGTGCCGCTAGGGGGTGCGAGGTCCGGGCGGGGGCGGATGGCGGCGCGGCGGGCCACGCCGTCGCCTGCCTCTTCCGTCCGTTCCCCCGCGGCCAGGGCCGGGTCGGCCAGCAGCATGTCCATGAAGCTCTGCGCGGCCAGCAGGGCACGGCCCTGGTCCTGCGCCCGGTCGCCCGCCCGTGCCCCCAGGGCGAAAAGGTCGTACAGGGGCGCCAGCACGGCCAGCAGCACGGCCAAGGCCACCAACACCTCCACCAGGGTGAAGCCCCGCTCAGCCCCCCGCATCGGACCGCTCCCGAACCGTGGCCGCGCCGGTCAGCCAGGATACCCGCACCTCGTAGGCCAGCGCCCCGCGGGACAGCACCACCCCGCCGCCGGTGGAACTGCCGTCGGGGAAGAAGCGGATATCGGCGACGTCGCCCGCGGCCTGCCCCTGCACCGTGGTGACGGACAGGCCGATCCCGTCGGGGACATACCTATCCGCCTGCCCGTCGGCGGCAAAGCGGCCCGACAGGGTGTCGGCGGTGAAGCTGGCGGGGCGGTTCTCCGTGATCGCCAGGGCGCGGGCGGCGCGCAGGGCGGCCGCGACCTCCTGCGCGCCGCGGGCCAGCTCCGCCCGGCCGGGGGAACGGTTCAGCGCGGGCAGGGCGACGGCGGCGGCCAGCCCGATGATGGCCAGGACCACCAGCAGCTCCAGCAGGGTGAAGCCCGCCTGCCGCGCCCGCATGGCTCAGCGCCCCACCACCACGTCGGCCGCGTCGCCGGTGCCGCCGGGGGCGTTGTCGGCGCCCAGGGTGAAGATCTCGTACTGCCGGCCCTCATTGCCGGGGATGCGGTACTGGTAGGGGTTGCCCCAGGGGTCGTCCGGCAGCTTGTCTACCTGCAGGTAGGGGCCGGCCCAACCGGGGGCGCGGCCCGGGGCGCTGACCAGGGCGGCCAGCCCTTCCTGCTGTGTCGGGAAGCGGCCCACGTCGATGGCGAACAGGTCCATGGCGGTCTGGAAGTTGCGCATCTCCAGCTCCGCCGTGTCGCCCCTGGCGCGGCCCAGGTAGCCCAGCACCCGTGGCGCGGCGATGGAGGCCAGCAGGCCCAGGATCACCAGCACCACCAGCAGCTCCACCATGGTGAACCCGGCGGCGTGGCTTCGTCTCTCGGTCATGGGAACGGGCCCCTCACAGCGTGATGTCATAGACGCTCAGCATGGCGGTCAGGATGGTCAGGATGACGGCGGCCACCACCAGCCCCAGGATGATGGTGACGGCAGGCGTCAGCAGGCCCAGGGCGCGGTCGATGGCGCGTCGGCTCTCCGCCTCCATCAGCTCGGCCGCCTTCAGCAGCATCTCGTCCTGGCGGCCCGTCTCCTCCCCCACGCGGACCAGGCGCAGGACCACGGGCGGGAAGGCGCCGGACTGGCGCATGGGCTCGGCCAGGCCCTTCCCGGCCTTCACCTGTTCCAGCACCCGGTCCAGGGCTTGGGTGAAGACGCTGCTGCGGGTGGCGGCGCGGGTCAGCGACAGGGCCCCCAGCAGGGAAACGCCGTTGCGCAGCAGGGTGCCCAGGGTGCGGCACAGGCCGGCAGCCTGCACCTGCCGCGCCACCGGGCCGATGACCGGGGCGGCGAACAGCCGCCTCTCCCACCGCAGCCGGGCGGCGGGGGCGCGCAGGTGCCGCTGGAAGGCCAGCAGGGCCAGGGCGGGGGCCAGCACCAGCAGCCACCACCACTCCGCCATGAAACGGCTGAAGCCCAGCAGGAAGGCGGCGCTGGTGGGCAGGGCGGCGCCGGCCTGGCGGAACAGCGGCTCGAACCGCGGCACCACCATGACGAACAGGACCACCAGGGACAAGAGGCAGGTGGCGGCCACCACGGCCGGGTAGGTGAGGGCGGAGCGGATATGCTCCCGCGTCTCCTGCACCCGCTGCATGTGGGCAGCCAGGCGTTCCAGCGTGGGGGCCAGGGTGGCGCCCGCCTCCCCCGCGCGGACCATGCCCACGAAGGAATCCGGGAAGGTGGCGGGCATGCCGGCCATGGCGTCGGCGACGGAGGAGCCGCCGCTGACCTTCTCCAGTAGGGTGCCCAGGGCCTGCCGCTCGGCCTCGGTGCGGGCGCCGTCGCGCAGCACGGCCAGCGCCTCGTCCAGGGGCAGGCCGGCGTTCAGCAGGGTGGCGAGCTGGCCGGTCAGCAGCGTCAGGGCCTTGTGGGACACGCCCCCGCGGCGGCCGGGCAGGGACAAGCGGAAGCCGCCCGCCTCCTCGATCCGGATGGGGATCTGGCCCTGCGCGTGCAGGCGGTCCACCACGGCGGCGCGGCTGGGTGCTTCCAGCGTGCCCTCCACCGGGGCGCTTCCCGCCACCGCCGCCACGGCCCGGTAGGTGAAGCGGGGCATGTCAGGCGTCCCTCGTCACCCGCAGCACCTCCTCCAGGGTGGTGGTGCCGTCCAGGACCTTCAGCAGCCCGTCCTGGTACAGGGGGCGCATGCCCTCCGCCACCGCGGCCCGGTGGACCTCCAGCACCTCCGCCCGGTTCAGCACCATGCGGCGCAGGGCGTCGGTCATCACCAGCACCTCGATCAGCGCCGTCTGCCCGCGGTAGCCGCTGCCGTGGCAGGCGGGGCAGCCGACGGCCTCATGGGCGACGGGCACGCCCGCGCACAGGGCGGCGAACCCCAGCCGCTCCGCCGCCTCGGGCAGGATCTCCTTGGGCCGGCGGCAGGCGGGACAGAGGCGGCGGACCAGCCGCTGGGCCAGCACCCCGGTGACGGTGGAGGTGACCAGGTAGTCCTCCACCTTCATGTCCAGCAGGCGGGTGACGGAGGCGGCGGCCCCGTTGGTGTGCAGGGTGGACAGCACGAGGTGGCCGGTCAGCGAGGCCTGGATGGCGACCTGCGCCGTCTCCAGGTCCCGCATCTCCCCCACCATGATGATGTTGGGGTTGTGGCGCAGCAGGGTGCGCAGGATCTCCGCGAAGGTCAGCCCCACCTGGGGCCGCACCTGGATCTGGTTGACGCCGTCGAGCTGGTACTCGATCGGGTCCTCCACGGTGAAGATCTTCCGTTCCGGCAGGTTCAGCCGCATCAGGCTGGTGTAGAGGGTGGTGGTCTTGCCGCTGCCGGTGGGACCGGTGACCAGCACGATGCCCTCCGGCCTGTCCAGCAGGGCCAGGTAGCGGGCCAGCGTGTCGTCGCGGAACCCAAGGGTGGCGAAATCCTCCACCAGGCTGCCGCGGTCCAGGATGCGCATGGTGATCGCCTCCCCGTGCAACTGGGGCACGGTGGCGACGCGCAGGTCATAATCCTTGCCGCGGATGGCGATGCGGATGCGCCCGTCCTGGGGCAGGCGGCGTTCGGCGATGTTCAGCTTGGCCATGATCTTGATGCGGCTGGCCACCGCGGCGCGCAGGCGGGACGGCGGGCTGGACGCCTCCCGCAGGGCCCCGTCCACGCGGTAGCGGACCCGCAGCCGGTCATGGAAAGGCTCGATGTGGATGTCCGAGGCCCGCGCCTCCACCGCCCGGGCGATCAGGGCGTTGACCAGGCGGATCACCGGCGCCTCGCTGGCCAGGTCGCGCAGGCGGCCCACGTCCTCGTCCAGCTCGTCGCCGTCCGCGATATCGTCGACGATCTCCCCGATCCCGTCGCGCCCGCCGCCATGCAGCCGCTCCAGCGCCGCCTCCAGGTCCGACGGGGCGGCCACGTGGACGCTGACCGGCTTGCCCGACAGGAAGCCCAACGCCCGGATGGTGGCGTGGTCCAGCGGGTCGGCCAGGGCGACGTCAAGCCTGCCGTCACCCTCCGCCAAGGGCAGGGCGCGCGCCTTGCGCAGGAACTTCGGCGCCGCCGCCTCCAGCACCGGCGTGTCGGGGAAGTCCTCCGGCCCGGCCAGGGGCAGGCCCAGCACCTCCGCCATGGCCTGCGCCACGTCCCGCTCCGGCGCCAAGCCAAGCCGGCTCAGGATCTCCGCCAGGGTGCCGTCACCCCCGGCCCGCAGGCGCAGCGCCCGCTCCGCCGAGGCCGGGTCCAGCGTGCCCCGGGCCACCAACCGGGCGGCCAGGTCACGCTCGAACGCGTCACGCCCCGGCGGGGAGGCCGGGGTGGCGGACGGGTCCAGGGTCGGGAGGGGCAGGTCGGCGGGCATGGGCTCCCCATCGACGGCGTCCGTCGGCGCCGGGCTCTGCTTCGCTGCTTACCACCTGCGAACGGCAGATCGCACGGCCCCGTTGGTGGTGGGACGACGGCCTTCGGATCATTCATTCGGCGATGCGGGCGCGGGAAGCGGGACACCCAGGGCAGGAGCCATCGCCTGACCCCGGCCGTTTCCCCACGGTGACCGTGCTGCGGAGGCCGCCATGAACCGTCCCTTGCTGCTGGCCCTGACAATTGCCCTGTCCGCCTGCGCCGGGATCGAGCGGGCGGAGCGGTCGCACTTCACCCTGGATGGGCAGGGCGGGTTCGAGATGCGGGCGGCAACGTCCCTGTTCTATTCCCCCCGTGCCGACGGCTGGGCAGAGGGGCAACGGCTCGGGTGGCTGGGCGACTACCTGGCCCAGGGCGGGCATTGCCCCCAAGGTTACGTGGTGCTGTCCCGCGCCTTCCTCCCCCGGGGGGCGGACCCTTACGGAAGGCCGGCCGGCAACGTCGCCTACCGCGGCCGCTGCGTGGAAAATCTTGATATTACAAGCCGGTGACGCCTGGCAGATGCCGCCCCGGGTGTGGCACCCCCGATGTTCCCGCGCCCCCTCCCGGTGTCGTGCGCCGGTCCCGAAGGCTCCGTTGCGGGCAATGCCGCACCGCCGGTAAACCCGAAAGGAAGTGTGGCCGGCAGGGCCATGCAGGAACGGCGGGGATTGCCTGGCCATGGGGGGACGCTGGAAAGGCGGTAGGGGGCGCGCGGCGGCCCTGGCTCTGGTGCCGGTGCTGCTGGCCGCGGGCTGCGCGGAGCCGCCGCCCCGGCGCTTTGCGGCTGGGGACGATGTTGTGCGCGGCCAGGCGGGCGCGCCGGCCCCC
>MOEB01000065.1 GCA_001939945.1 Aerophototrophica crusticola
GGCGTCGTCTCCAAGATCATAAAGTAAGTCCGCCGCGGCTTGCCGCGGTGACTGGAAGGGCCGCCCCCACGGGGCGGCCCTTTTTCTTTGGCCACTGCCCGTCCCCGTCGCCGCCACCCCCTTGTCTTGGCTGGGATGGTTAACCCTTCCGGTGTAAGAAGGGTGGAAGACCCTGTCAGGCCGCCCCCATGTCCAAACCGCTCGACATCGCCGTCATCAGCCTTCCCCGGGCCGGGGAGCGCCGGGCGCACATGGCCCGGCAACTGGATGCCCTTGGCCTGCCCTTCCACTTCTTCGACGCGGTGGACGGCCGGGCTGTCGGCGCGGAGGGCTTGGCCCGGCTGGGCCTGTCCGTGGGGGAACCGCTACGCAGCCGCGTGCCCCTGAACCCGGGGGAGGTGGGCTGCTACGCCAGCCACCTGTCCCTGCTGGACGGTTTCCTGGCCAGTGGGTCGGAGGCCCTGCTGGTGCTGGAGGATGACGCCATCCTCGACCCCGACCTGCCGGACGTGATCCGGGCCGTCCTGGACCTGCCGCACCCCTGGGACGTGGTGAAGCTGGGCGGCGTTGCGACCGTCCCCATGGACCCCGTGCGGACCCTGGGGGAAGGCCGTACCCTGGCCCGACCCTGGAAGCCGGCCTACGGCTCCCACGCCTATCTGGTCTCCCGCGCCGGTGCCGCCTTGCTGACGGACCGGCGGCACCGGTCCATGCGGGTGCCCTATGACGCCCTGCTGGACTGGTACTGGCACAGCGGCGCCGACCTCTATGCCGTCACCCCCTGGGCGGTCACCACGGCGGAAAGCCTTGTCTCCAGCATCCAGGATGCCGGGGGCCGCTGGCTGCACGAACCCAACCGCCTGGACCGGCTCCGGATAAGCCTGGACAAGGCGCGCTCCAAGCGCCACTGGCGCCGCCTGGACCGGGACCGGACGGCCTGAAGCGACTTTCGAATTCGAAACCGCGCGTCAGACCCCGCCCCGGCGCCACGCCCAGATCTGTTGCTCCAGATCATTGGCAAGCCGCCACGCCTTGCGCCGAAGCTTGGCCAACGGCGACAACCGGCGGCGGTCATAGCCCGCGATCCGCACCGTCTCCCGCGGGCCGGCGGGGGCCTGGGCCAGCTCCGCGGCGAAGAAAGGGAAGAAGGCCCAGCGTGCCAGCACCTGCCGCCTAGCCTCGGCGATGGCTTCCAACCGACGGTGCCACTGTCCCGAGGCTACGGCTTCCCGCATCAGCGACTCGGCGCCCCCCGGGTCGGACAGGTCGATGCGGATGAAGGACTCCGGCGGCACATAGTCGGGCAGGTTGGGGCAGCCGGCATAGAAGGGCAGGGTCCAGGCCAGCCAGCAATCGGCCACCTTCTCGGTCCAGTAATCCGGGCTGGCGCTGTTCTCCACGGCCACCGAATAGCGCAAGGGCGCCAGCGCGTCCCACTTGTCGGCCACGGGCCGCACGCCCTTCCCATAACGCTCCAGCAGGTCGGCGGAGAGGGCGTCGGCAAAATCCAGCCGCTTCCGGTGCCCGCGGTAGAAGCTGGCCTTGCTGACGATCATGGAGATTGCATCGGCCTTGTCGGGCGGCTCCATTCCGTGCAGCGCGTCCCAGGATCTGCCCACATGCCAGGGCAGCGCCGGGTGCGACCGGCGCCACGGCGCCTGACGCACCGGATGGTGGGAGTAGATCCGCCCGATGCCGGCATTCGCCCTGGTGATCCACTCGGTGGAGCCGGGCCACCAGGGCTCCTGCACCACGGACCAGACATTGGCCGGTGGGCAGCGCAGCTCCACGTCCTCAGGGCTATGGTTGCAAATGATGACGGCGTCGCATTCCGCCACCGGCGCGTCGGTGAAGGTGATGCCGCCCAGGGTTCCCGTCCCGCCGGGACATTGCGCCCGCCAGCCGGGGTCGGGATAATTGCGGATCAGGCGGACCAGCATGGCATTCCTGGCGGCGGGGGTGGGCGCTCCCTCCTTTAGGGGTAGCGTGCCGGCCCGGCAAGCGCCGGCGCGGGCCGTCGGCGGGGCAGGACAGGCCTGCACCTGACGGGGGTCAGAAAGTGGCCCCGCCGCCATTGGCGGGTCCGGAAAGGTGTTGCGTTGGCGGCGGTCCTGGGCTAAACACCCGTCCTCCCCGACGCTGGTTCGGGCGAGGGTGCCTATTGCCTGCGCGACGCGCTGCTTCGGTGCCCTGGCCGGTGTCCTCGCCGGGGGTCGTGCGTGAAGGAGTGTAGCTCAACTGGTAGAGCACCGGTCTCCAAAACCGGGGGTTGGGGGTTCGAGCCCCTCCACTCCTGCCACCGCCCGCAAGGCTGTGGCATTGCCCGAGCAGGGCCGCACAGGGAAGCATCCCAGTAACGCGTAACCAGGAACGATGGCCCCAAACGCCATGGCGAAGACGAGTCCCGCAGAGTTCGTGCGCGAGGTGCGCCGCGAGGTGGCCCGGGTGACCTGGCCCACGCGGAAGGAGACCACCGTGTCCACCGCCATGGTGTTCCTGATGGTTATCCTGGCCTCCATCTTCTTCCTGGTGGTGGACCTGGCACTGTCGTGGGGCGTGCGCCTCATCCTCGGGATCGGAGGCTGACCCATGGCCATGCGCTGGTACGTCGTGCACGTCTATTCCGGCTTCGAGAAGAAGGTCGCCCAGGCGATCCGCGAGAAGGCCGCCCAGAAGGGTCTCGAAGAGAAGTTCGAGGAGATCCTGGTCCCGACCGAGGAGGTCGTGGAGGTGCGCCGTGGCGCCAAGATCAACTCCGAGCGCAAGTTCTTCCCCGGCTACGTGCTGGTGAAGATGGAGCTGCAGGATGAGACCTGGCACCTCGTGAAGAACGCGCCCAAGGTCACCGGCTTCCTGGGTGGCGGCGGCAAGCCGCAGGCCATCAGCGAGGCCGAGGCCATGCGGATCCTGAACCAGGTGAAGGAAGGCGTGGAGCGGCCGAAGCCCACCATCACCTTCGAGGTGGGTGAGCAGGTGCGCGTCACCGACGGCCCCTTCACCAGCTTCACCGGCCTGGTGGAAGAGGTCGACGAGGACAAGTCCCGCGTCAAGGTGGCGGTGTCCATCTTCGGCCGCGCCACCCCCGTCGAGCTGGAATACACCCAGGTCGAGAAGGTCTGACCAGTTTCCGCCGGTGCCCAAGGGCCCCGGCGGTTCCGTGTGGGAGGCGTCGCCCGCAAGTCCAAGGGCCGCCGCACCACGCAATCCCACCGGCCCCCAACCTCGGGGCGGGGCCGGAGCAGCAGGGCGGCATGACCCGCCGCCCGTAGTGAGGATGAGATGGCGAAGAAGATCGTCGGTTACATCAAGTTGCAGGTGCCGGCCGGCAAGGCCAACCCGTCGCCGCCCATCGGCCCGGCGCTGGGCCAGCGCGGCCTGAACATCATGGAGTTCGTGAAGCAGTTCAATGCCCGCACCGCTCAGATGGAGCAGGGCATGCCGATCCCGGTGGTCATCACCGCGTTCGGTGACCGTACCTTCACGTTCGTCACCAAGACCCCCCCTGTCACCTACTTCCTGAAGAAGGCGGCCGGCATCGACAAGGGGTCCTCCACCGTGGGCAAGGGCGCCTCGGTCGGCAAGGTGACCACCTCCCAGGTCCGTGAGATCGCCACGACCAAGATGCAGGACCTGAATGCCAACGACGTGGAGGCGGCGATGACCATGATCATCGGTTCCGCCCGCTCCATGGGCATCGACGTGGTGGAGGGCTGATCCAATGGCCAAGCTTGGCAAGCGCCTGAAGAAGGCCGTCGCGACCATCGACCGCGACAAGTTCTACGCCCTGACCGAGGCGGTCGCCGCGGTGAAGGGCAACGCCACGGCGAAGTTCGATGAGACCATCGAGATCGCCATGAACCTGGGCATCGACCCCCGCCATGCCGACCAGCAGGTCCGCGGCGTGGTGCAGCTGCCCAACGGCACCGGCAAGACCGTCCGCGTCGCCGTGTTCGCCCGCGCCGGCAAGGCCGACGAGGCCCGCGCCGCCGGTGCCGACGTGGTGGGCGCCGACGACCTGGCCGAGCAGATCCTGGCCGGCAACATCAACTTCGACCGCTGCATCGCCACCCCGGACATGATGGGCGTGGTGGGTCGGCTGGGTAAGGTGCTGGGCCCGCGCGGCCTGATGCCGAACCCGAAGCTGGGCACCGTGACCCCGAACGTCACCGAGGCCGTGAAGGCCGCCAAGGGTGGCGCGGTGGAGTTCCGGGCCGAGAAGACCGGCATCGTGCATGCCGGCGTCGGCAAGGCCAGCTTCTCCGCCGAGGCGCTGGAGGAGAACATCCGCTCCTTCGTGCAGGCCATCAGCCGCGCGAAGCCGGCCGGCGCCAAGGGCACCTACATCGAGAAGGTGTCCCTGAGCAGCACCATGGGCCCCGGCGTGAAGCTGGACATCCCGGCCCTGGTCGCCGCGGTGAACGCTTAAGGCATCCCGAGTTTCCGGCCGGTGGGGTCCGCCCCGCCGGCCGGGCCGGGCCCGACGATCCGGGAAACCGGGGAAGGCGGGCCCACCCTGTCCGAGACTGCAGGTGCCGCGCGGGGTTTCTCCGCTACGCTTAATCCCCTGCATAGACAGCAGCGCAGCAAGAGTTTCCGGCGACGGCTTTCCCGCCCGAGCCCGGACATGATGGCAACGCTTCTGGGACAGGTGAACCTACGGCCGCACGCCGACCGGGCAGTCCGGGCGGAACGGCGGCCGATCCGTGAACCGGGAAGACCGGCGCCGGGAAACCGGAACCGATTTGTCCCACGTTTGGAGGCGAACCGTGGATCGTACACAGAAGGAAGCGACGATCGCGGCCCTTAACACCCAGCTGCAGCAGGCTGGCCTCATCGTCGTGACCAAGCAATCGGGCATGACGGTGGCAGAGGTCAGTGACCTGCGGCGGCGGATGCGGGCCGCGGGCGCCAGCTACAAAGTGACGAAGAACCGGCTCGCCCGCATCGCCCTGAAGGGCACGCAGTTCGAGAACACCGGGGACCTGTTCAAGGGCCCGACCGCGATCGCCTATTCCAAGGATCCGGTCGCGGCCGCCAAGGTCGCCATCGAGTACGCCAAGGCCAACGACAAGTTCCAGGTCGTCGGCGGCGGGCTCGGGACGCAGCTCCTGGACGCCAAGGGCATCGAAGCCCTGTCCAAGCTGCCGTCGCTCGACGAGCTGCGCGCTGGCCTGCTCGGCATGATCAAGACGCCCGCGACCCGCATCGCCGGCATCCTGCAGCAGCCGGGTGGCCAAGTGGCCCGCGTTCTCGCGGCCTACGCCAAGAAGGACGAGGCGGCCTGAGCCGCATCGATCAGTACCAGACCATAGAGTCCCCTTAGGAGACCATCATGTCCAAGCTTGAGAAGCTGGTTGAAGACCTGTCCGCCCTGACCGTCATCGAGGCGGCCGAGCTGTCCAAGATGCTCGAGGAGAAGTGGGGCGTGTCCGCCGCCGCTCCGGTGGCCGTGGCCGCTGCTCCCGCCGCCGGCGGTGGCGCCGCTGCCGCTGCCCCCGCCGAGGAGCAGACCGAGTTCACCGTCATCCTGGCCGATGGCGGCGACAAGAAGATCAACGTGATCAAGGAAGTCCGCGCCATCACCAACCTGGGCCTGAAGGAGGCCAAGGACCTGGTCGAGGGCGCTCCGAAGACCGTCAAGGAGGGCGTGTCCAAGGACGAGGCCGCCAAGATCAAGAAGCAGCTTGAAGAAGCTGGCGCGAAGGTCGAAGTTAAGTAAGACTGTTGACCAGAGCGGTTTGACAGGTGGCGCCGGACGGTGGCCGACCCCCGAAGGGGGCGCGCCCCGCCCGGCGTCGTCTGCCTTTTCCGGCCAAGGCGGCAACGCCGGCAGCCGGCAAGTAGAACGGGGGGAGGGTCCGAGAGGTCCCGACACCCGCAAGCACAAGGCGGACCGCCCCGCGTACGCGGCGGGGGGCGGGAGCCAGGACGAGGTTCAGGACGCGGACAGGCGGCGGCCCGCAAGGGCCGCTGCCCGCGTCCATTCGCGCATCTTGGGAAGGGGGCCCTGCCTTCAACCCGTGGTGCCGAGAAGTGTTGCGCGCGCACTGATCCGGGCGAGTTCACGAGAGGCACTCTATGGCCAAGTCGTTCACGGGACGTAAGCGTATCCGCATGAGCTTCGGGCGTATCCCCGAAGTCACCCGCATGCCGAACCTCATCGAGGTGCAGCGGAGCTCGTACGACCACTTCCTGCAAATGGATGTGGCGCCCGAGAAGCGCGCCAACGTGGGTCTCCAGGAGGTCTTCAAGTCGGTTTTCCCGATCAAGGACTTCTCCGAGCGCGCGGTGTTGGACTTCGTGCGTTACGAGCTGGAGCAGCCGAAGTACGACGTGGAGGAGTGCCAGCAGCGTGGCATGACCTTCGCCGCCCCGCTGAAGGTCACCCTGCGCCTCACCGTCTTCGACGTTGATGAGGACACGGGCCTGCGCTCCATCCGCGACATCAAGGAGCAGGACGTCTACATGGGTGACATGCCCCTGATGACGGCCAACGGCACCTTCATCATCAATGGCACCGAGCGCGTCATCGTCTCCCAGATGCACCGCTCGCCCGGCGTGTTCTTCGACCACGACAAGGGCAAGACCCACAGCAGCGGCAAGTACCTGTTCGCTGCCCGCGTCATCCCCTACCGCGGCTCGTGGCTAGATTTCGAGTTCGATGCCAAGGACATCGTCTATGTCCGCATCGACCGTCGCCGCAAGCTGCCCGCCACCACCCTGCTGTACGCGCTGGACGGCGCGGACACGGCCGAGGCGCGCGCCGCCCGCAAGGCCCAGGGCAAGGACCTGCTGCCCTATGAGGCGCAGGGCATGGCCAAGGAGGAGATCCTCGGCTCCTTCTACGAGACCATCACCTACCAGCGTTTCGCCGACGGCTGGAAGACCCCCTTCGTGGCCGACCGCCTGAAGGGCCAGAAGCTGGCCAACGACCTGGTGGACGCCGCCACGGGCGAGGTGCTGCTGCAGCGCGACACCAAGGTGACGCCGCGCGTGCTGAAGCGCCTGACCGAGCAGGGCCTGTCGGAGATCAAGGTCGGCGTCGACGAGATCATCGGCCGCTACCTGGCGATCGACGTCATCGACGAGAAGACCGGCGAGGTCATCTACGAGGCGGGTGACGAGATCACCTCCGCCGCCCTGGAGCGGCTGGAGCGGATGGGCGTGGACGAGCTGCCCGTCCTGAACATCGACCACCTGAATGTCGGCCCCTACATCCGCAACACCATGGCGGCGGACCGGAACGCCAGCCGTGAGGATGCGCTGATCGACATCTACCGGGTGATGCGCCCGGGCGAGCCGCCGACGCTGGAGTCCGCCGAGGCCCTGTTCACCGGCCTGTTCTTCGACCAGGAGCGCTACGACCTGTCGGCCGTGGGCCGGGTGAAGATGAACGCCCGCCTGAACTTCCAGACGGACGACCAGGTGCGCGTGCTCCGCAAGGAGGACATCCTCAAGATCCTGAAGATCCTGGTGGAGCTGAAGGACGGCCGGGGCGAGATCGACGACATCGACCACCTGGGCAACCGTCGCGTCCGCTCCGTCGGCGAGCTGATGGAGAACCAGTACCGCGTCGGCCTGCTGCGCATGGAGCGCGCCATCCGCGAGCGCATGTCCAGCGTCGAGATCGACACGGTCATGCCGCATGACCTGATCAACGCCAAGCCGGCGGCGGCCGCGGTGCGCGAGTTCTTCGGCTCGTCGCAGCTCAGCCAGTTCATGGACCAGACCAACCCGCTGTCCGAGATCACGCACAAGCGTCGCCTCTCGGCCCTCGGGCCGGGCGGCCTGACCCGTGAGCGTGCCGGCTTCGAGGTGCGCGACGTTCACCCGACGCACTATGGCCGCATCTGCCCGATCGAGACGCCGGAAGGCCCGAACATCGGCCTGATCAACAGCTTGGCGACCTACGCCCGGGTGAACCAGTACGGCTTCATCGAGAGCCCGTACCGCAAGGTCATCGACCAGCGCGTCACCTCCGAGGTGGTCTACCTCTCCGCCATGGAGGAGGGCCGCTACATGGTGGCCCAGGCCAACGCGCCGCTGGACGGCGAGGGCAAGTTCGCCGAGCCGCTGGTGTCCTGCCGCAAGGGCGGGGAGTACCTGCTGGCCCGTCCGGACATGATCGACCTGATCGACGTGTCGCCGAAGCAGCTGGTGTCCGTGGCCGCGGCGCTGATCCCGTTCCTGGAGAACGACGACGCGAACCGCGCGCTGATGGGCTCCAACATGCAGCGGCAGGCGGTGCCGCTGGTGAAGGCCGACAGCCCGCTGGTGGGCACCGGCATGGAAGCGACGGTGGCCCGCGACAGCGGCGTGACCATCGTGGCCAAGCGCGCCGGCATCGTCGACCAGGTGGACGCCACCCGTATCGTGGTCCGCGCGACCGAGGACACGGACCCGGCGGCCCCCGGCGTCGACATCTACAACATGCTGAAGTTCCAGCGCTCCAACCAGAACACCTGCATCAACCAGAAGCCGCTGGTGAAGGTGGGTGACCGGGTGCACAAGGGCGACATCATCGCCGACGGCCCCTCCACCGACCTGGGCGAGCTGGCCCTGGGCCGGAACGTGCTGGTCGCGTTCATGCCCTGGAACGGCTACAACTTCGAGGACTCCATCCTCATCTCCGAGCGCATCGTGCGCGATGACGTCTTCACCTCGATCCACATCGAGGAGTTCGAGGTGATGGCCCGCGACACCAAGCTGGGCCAGGAGGAGATCACCCGCGACATCCCGAACGTGGGTGAGGAGGCTCTGAAGAACCTGGACGAGGCCGGCATCGTCTATATCGGCGCCGAGGTCCGCCCGGGCGACATCCTGGTGGGCAAGGTCACGCCGAAGGGCGAGAGCCCGATGACGCCGGAGGAGAAGCTGCTCCGCGCCATCTTCGGCGAGAAGGCCTCCGACGTGCGCGACACCTCCCTGCGGCTGCCGCCGGGTGTGTCGGGCACGGTGGTGGAGGTGCGCGTCTTCTCCCGCCGCGGCGTGGACAAGGACGAGCGCGCCCTGGCCATCGAGCGGGCCGAGATCGAGAAGCTGGCCAAGGACCGGGACGACGAGAAGGCGATCCTGGAGCGCTCCTTCTACACCCGCCTGCGCGAGCTGCTGGTGGGCCAGCGCGTCGTGTCCGGGCCGAAGGGCATCAAGGCCGGCGACGTGGTCTCCGAGGAGATGCTGAAGGGCCTGACCCGCGGCCAGTGGCGGCAGGTCAGCCTGGAGAACGACCAGGTGATGGAGCACATCGAGCAGACCGGCAAGGTCTTCGATGAGTCCGTCCAGCGCCTTCAGGAGCGGTTCGAGAACAAGGTCGAGAAGCTGCAGCGCGGCGACGAGCTGCCGCCCGGCGTGATGAAGATGGTCAAGGTCTTCGTCGCGGTGAAGCGCAAGCTGCAGCCCGGCGACAAGATGGCCGGCCGCCACGGCAACAAGGGCGTCATCTCCCGCATCACCCCCATCGAGGACATGCCGTACCTCGAGGACGGGCGGAACGTGGACATCGTCCTGAACCCGCTGGGCGTGCCCTCGCGCATGAATGTCGGGCAGATCCTCGAGACGCACCTGGGCTGGGCCGCGGCCGGCCTGGGCCGCCAGATCGGGGAGATGCTGGACCGGATCCGCTCGCAGACCGCCGACGCGGCCATCAAGGCCAAGACGGTGACGGACCTGAAGGCCCGCCTGCGGGAGATCTATGGCGAGGAGGTCTATGAGGCCGACATCTCCACCATGTCGGACGCGGAGCTGACCGAGCTGGCCACCAACCTGCGCCGCGGCATCCCCTTCGCCACGCCCGTCTTCGACGGCGCGCGGGAGGAGGACATCGTCCGCATGCTGGAGAGGGCAGGGCTGGATCGCTCCGGCCAGTCCACCCTGGTGGACGGCCGCACCGGCGAGCCGTTCGACCGCAAGGTGACCGTCGGCTACATCTACATGCTGAAGCTGCACCACCTGGTGGACGACAAGATCCACGCCCGCTCCATCGGCCCGTACAGCCTGGTCACCCAGCAGCCGCTGGGCGGCAAGGCCCAGTTCGGCGGCCAGCGCTTCGGCGAGATGGAGGTGTGGGCGCTGGAAGCCTACGGCGCCGCCTACACGCTGCAGGAGATGCTCACCGTGAAGTCGGACGACGTGTCCGGCCGCACCAAGGTCTACGAGGCCATCGTCCGCGGGGACGACAACTTCGAGGCCGGCATCCCCGAGAGCTTCAACGTGCTGGTCAAGGAGCTGCGCTCCCTCGGCCTGAACGTCGAGCTGAACCAGAAGGCCTACTGACCGCGCTTGAACCGGCCGGGCTGGGGGACCACCTGATGGCCCCTTGCCCGGTCTTCAGCCGCGCGTGCCGAGCGCCGCACGAATTTTACGAGACGCCAGGGCCAGCGTTCCCGGCCCACCCCGAGGGGAGACGGCACATGAATGAGTTGATGAACATCTTCGGCCAGCCGCAGGGGCCGCAGAGTTTCGACCAGATCCGCATCTCGATCGCCAGCCCGGAGCGCATCCGCTCCTGGTCCTTCGGCGAGATCAAGAAGCCGGAGACGATCAACTACCGGACCTTCAAGCCGGAGCGCGACGGCCTGTTCTGCGCCCGCATCTTCGGTCCGATCAAGGATTACGAGTGCTTGTGCGGCAAGTACAAGCGCATGAAGTACCGCGGCATCATCTGCGAGAAGTGCGGCGTCGAGGTGACCCTGTCCAAGGTCCGCCGCGAGCGCATGGGCCATATCGAGCTGGCCTCGCCGGTGGCGCACATCTGGTTCCTGAAGTCCCTGCCGAGCCGCATCGGCCTGCTGCTCGACATGACGCTGAAGGACCTGGAGCGGATCCTCTATTTCGAGAACTACGTCGTCGTCGAGCCGGGCCTGACGGACCTGAAGCAGCACCAGCTGCTGTCTGAGGACGACCTGCTGGACAAGCAGGACAAGTTCGGCGAGGACGCCTTCACCGCCAAGATCGGCGCCGAGGCCCTGAAGGACCTGCTCACCTCCATCGACTTGGTCGAGGAGATGGACGTCTGCCGCGACGAGCTGAGGGAGACCGCCAGCGAGGCCAAGCGCAAGAAGCTGGTGAAGCGGCTGAAGCTGATCGAGGCCTTCCTGGGCATCCCCCAGGAGGTGGAGGACGAGGGTGCCTTCCACCGCTTCGAGGGCTACAAGCGCAAGATCGAGCGGCCGGACCAGCGCCCGCTGTTCAAGGTCTACCCGGAGGCCACCCGGCCTGAGTGGATGATCCTGGACGTGGTGCCGGTGATCCCGCCCGAGCTGCGCCCGCTGGTCCCGCTGGACGGCGGCCGCTTCGCCACGTCCGACCTGAACGACCTGTACCGGCGCGTCATCAACCGCAACAACCGCCTGAAGCGGCTGATCGAGCTGAAGGCGCCGGACATCATCGTGCGCAACGAGAAGCGCATGCTACAGGAAGCCGTCGACGCGCTGTTCGACAACGGCCGCCGCGGCCGCGTCATCACCGGCGCCAACAAGCGTCCGCTGAAGTCCATCAGCGACATGTTGAAGGGCAAGCAGGGCCGCTTCCGCCAGAACCTGCTGGGCAAGCGCGTCGACTACTCCGGCCGTTCGGTCATCGTGGTGGGCCCGGAGCTGAAGCTCCACCAGTGCGGCCTGCCCAAGAAGATGGCGCTGGAGCTGTTCAAGCCCTTCATCTACGCCAAGCTGGAGCTGTACGGCCTCGCCTCCACCATCAAGGCGGCCAAGCGCATGGTGGAGAAGGAGCGGCCGGAGGTCTGGGACATCCTGGAGGAGGTCATCCGCGAGCACCCGGTCATGCTGAACCGGGCGCCCACGCTGCACCGCCTCGGCATCCAGGCGTTCGAGCCGACCCTGATCGAGGGCAAGGCCATCCAGCTGCACCCGCTGGTCTGCACCGCCTTCAACGCCGACTTCGACGGTGACCAGATGGCCGTGCACGTCCCGCTGAGCCTCGAGGCCCAGCTGGAGGCGCGCGTGCTGATGATGTCCACCAACAACATCCTGTCGCCCGCCAGCGGCCGCCCCATCATCGTGCCGTCCCAGGACATCGTCCTGGGCTTGTACTACATCACGATGGAGCTGCCGGCGATGAAGGGCGAGGGCATGGCCTTCCACTCCATCGGCGAGATCGAGCACGCCTTGCAGGAGAAGGTGGTCAGCCTGCACGCCCGGGTCCAGGCGCGCTACAGGACCGTGGACGACGAGGGCAAGCCCATCACCGTCCGCGTGACCACGACCCCGGGCCGCATGCTGCTGTCCGAGATCCTGCCGCGCCACCCGGCCATCAAGTTCGACATGATCAACCGGCTCCTGACCAAGAAGGAGATCGGCAACATCATCGACATCGTCTACCGCCACTGCGGTCAGAAGGAGACGGTGATCTTTGCCGACCGGATGATGAAGCTGGGCTTCACCAACGCCTTCAAGGCGGGCATCTCCTTCGGCAAGGACGACATGGTCATCCCCGCCGAGAAGGAAGGCCTGATCCGCGAGGCGCAGGAGCGGGTGAAGGAGTTCGAGCAGCAGTACCTGGACGGCCTGATCACCCAGGGCGAGAAGTACAACAAGGTGGTCGACGTCTGGTCGGAGACGACCGAGAAGGTCGCCACCGCGATGATGAAGGTCATCGAGCAGCCGAAGCCGGGCGTGGGCGTCAACTCCGTCTACATGATGGCCCACTCCGGTGCCCGTGGCTCGCCGGCCCAGATCAAGCAGCTCGCCGGCATGCGCGGCCTGATGGCCAAGCCGTCGGGTGAGATCATCGAGACGCCGATCATCTCCAACTTCAAGGAAGGCCTGACGGTGCTGGAGTACTTCAACTCCACGCACGGCGCCCGCAAGGGCCTGGCCGACACCGCCTTGAAGACGGCGAACTCCGGTTACCTGACCCGCCGCCTGGTGGACGTGGCGCAGGACGCGATCATCACCGAGATCGACTGCGGCACCAAGAACGGGCTGACGGTGAAGGCCGTGGTGGACGGCGGCGACGTGGTCGTGCCCCTGGGCGAGCGCCTGCTGGGCCGCACCGCCACCTTCGACGTGATCCACCCGCTGACGGGCGAGGTCATCGTCCCCGCCAGCGACCTGATCACCGAGCGGGAGGTGGAGTTGATCGAGCGGGCGGGCATCGACCAGGTGCACATCCGCTCCGTCCTGACCTGCGAGACCCAGGACGGCGTCTGCGCCCACTGCTATGGCCGTGACCTGGCCCGCGGCACGCGGGTCAACATCGGCGAGGCGGTCGGCGTCATCGCCGCCCAGTCCATCGGTGAGCCGGGCACGCAGCTGACGATGCGTACCTTCCACATCGGTGGTGCCGCCCAGCGTGGCGCGGAGCAGTCCTTCATCGAGGCGACCCTGGACGCCAAGGTGATCGTCCGCAACCGCAACCTGGTGCTCAACTCCGAGGGCGTGCCCGTGGTGATGGGCCGCAATTGCGAGCTGGCGCTGCTGGACGAGCAGGGCCGCGAGCGGGCCAAGCACCGGGTGCCCTACGGCGCGAAGCTGAACAAGGCCCTGGCCATGGACGGCGCGCCCATCAAGAAGGGCGACCGGATGGCGGAGTGGGACCCGTACACCCTGCCGATCCTGACGGAGAAGGAAGGTACGGCCACCTACGTCGACCTGGTGGAGGGCGTGTCCGTCCGCGAGGTCATGGACGAGGCCACCGGCATCTCCAGCAAGGTCGTCATCGACTGGCGGCAGCAGCCCCGCGGCGCCGACCTGCGTCCCCGCGTCACCCTGACCGACGAGAAGGGTGAGGTGGTGAAGCTGCCGAACGGGCTGGAGGCGCGCTACTACATGAGCGTGGACGCCATCCTGTCCGTGGACAACGGTGCCAAGGTGCGGGCCGGCGACGTGCTGGCACGTATCCCGCGCGAGTCCTCCAAGACCCGCGACATCACCGGCGGTCTGCCCCGCGTGGCCGAGCTGTTCGAGGCGCGTCGTCCGAAGGACTTCGCCATCATCTCGGACATCGATGGCCGGGTGGAGTTCGGCAAGGACTACAAGACCAAGCGCCGTATCGTCGTGAAGAACGACGAGACGCAGGAGGAGAAGGAGTACCTGATCCCCAAGGGCAAGCACATCTCCGTGCAGGAGGGTGACTATGTCCAGAAGGGTGACCTGCTGATGGACGGCAACCCGGTGCCGCACGACATCCTGGCGGTGATGGGGGTGGAGGCGCTGGCCAACTACCTCATCAACGAGATCCAGGACGTCTACCGGCTGCAGGGCGTGAAGATCAACGACAAGCACATCGAGGTGATCGTCCGCCAGATGCTGCAGAAGGTCGAGATCACCGAGCCCGGCGACACCACCTTCCTCACCGGGGAACAGGTGGATCGCGTGGAGTTCGAGGAGGAGAACCGGCAGGTGCAGCGTCGCCTGGACGAGGGGGAGCTGGACCTCCGCTTCGCCCAGGGCAAGCCGGTGCTGCAGGGCATCACCAAGGCCTCGCTGCAGACCCGGTCCTTCATCTCGGCCGCGTCGTTCCAGGAGACCACCCGCGTCCTCACCGAAGCCGCGGTGCAGGGCAAGGTGGACAACCTGGAGGGCTTGAAGGAGAACGTCATCGTCGGCCGCCTCATCCCGGCCGGCACGGGCTCCGTGGTCAACCGCCTGAAGCAGATTGCGGCGGAGCGGGACAAGGCCCTGCAGATGGCCGAGGAGGGTGGCGACACCCCGGCCCTGCCGGACGCCCAGCAGACGGCGGCCGAGTAAGGCTTGTCAGGTTAGCGTGCGAGGGGGCCGCCCGGGTGACCGGGCGGCCCTTTTCGTTTATGCTCAAGCGCGTGGCAGCGGAGGGGAGGTGGCCATGGGCTTGCCGGCCAGGAGGCGCATGACGGTGGAGGAGTTCCTCGCCTGGACCCCGCCGGACGACGGCCTGCGCTATGAGCTGGTGGAGGGCTTCCCCGTCGGGCAGGCTTGGCCGAGCACGCCCCACGGGCGGATCACGGCCAACCTGGGCATCGCCATCGGGACCCGCCTGCGCTCTGGCGACCGCCCTTGCGCGCCGGAGCAGGGGAGCACCCTTCGGATTGACGCCAGGGACACGGTGCGGGCGCCGGACCTGCTGGTCCGTTGCGGCAAGTCGGAACTCGAGGCAAATGACCCGGTGTTGGCCATCGAGGTGGTCTCGCCCTCCAACACGGCGCGCGAGCTCTCGCGACGCCGCCGGGACTATGCCCTGGCCGGCATCCGGGAAGTGCTGGAGGTCGAACAGGACACGGCGGAGGTTCGGGCCTACAGGCTGCGAGGTGAGTTCTGGGTGGAGGAGGGGACTGTCCGCGACCTCGGCGGCGAGGTCCGCCTGGAAAGCTTGGACCTCACCATCCCCATGGCGGAGATCTACCGCGCTATTCCGCTCGACGAGCAGGCCTGACCGACCGGAACGCGCCGGCCCCTTTCGCGTTCCGCCTACCGGCAGACTCTACCGGGACTGTTGTTGACAACCCTGGGGACTCTCCCTATAACCCCGTGACCGTTTTTCGGGGGGCAGGCTGTAGTCTGCCCGCGTGCAGCCTAGACGCTGTCCCCAAGCGGCTTTCCGGCCCCTGAACCAGGCCGGGCGGTCCGCGCCAGGAACCCCCCGAGACACAGATAGCCGCACCCGAGTCCTTGTTCGGACGGCGTTTGGCAGGTGCCCGCGCGGAGCACAACGCTTCGCCCGCGGGCGCTTTCGTCATTACGCAGCGGGTCGGCTGGGGTTTCAAGCGCTCCCTCCGGGGGCACGGTTAGGCGCCCCCTTTGGGGGCAAGGCATGGCGAAGGGCGTCGCGGCCAGCGGTGGCAAGGCGTCCGATTGAAGGAGAGTGCTCGATGTCTCGTCGTCGCAAGGCCGAGAAGCGTGAAGTTCTGCCCGACGCGAAGTTCGGCGACGTCGTCCTGACGAAGTTCATGAACTGCCTGATGTACGACGGCAAGAAGTCGGTGGCCGAGTCCATCGTCTATGGCGCCCTCGACCGGATCGAGGCGAAGGCCAAGGCCGACAGCCTTCAGCTGTTCCATGACGCGCTGAACAACGTCCGCCCGTACCTCGAGGTCCGGTCCCGCCGCGTCGGCGGCGCCACCTACCAGGTGCCGGTCGAGGTGCGCACCGAGCGCGCCCAGGCGCTGGCCATCCGCTGGATCATCGCCGCCGCCCGCAACCGGTCTGAGAACACCATGACCGAGCGCCTGTCGGGTGAGCTGATGGACGCGGCCCAGCAGCGTGGCTCCGCCGTGAAGAAGCGCGAGGACACGCACCGCATGGCCGAGGCCAACAAGGCCTTCTCGCACTACCGCTGGTAACCCGAACGGAGGCGGCGCCGTCGCGCCATCCCAGCCATGTCCCGGTCCCACCCACTCGATCGCTACAGGAACATCGGCATTGCCGCGCACATTGATGCCGGCAAGACGACGACCACTGAGCGCATCCTGTATTATACCGGGAAGTCCTACCGCATCGGCGAGGTGCATGAGGGCACCGCGACGATGGATTGGATGGAGCAGGAGCAGGAGCGGGGGATCACCATCACCTCCGCCGCCACGACCTGCTTCTGGCGGGAGCACCGCATCAACATCATCGACACCCCCGGCCATGTGGACTTCACCATCGAGGTGGAGCGCAGCCTTCGGGTGCTCGACGGGGTGATGGCGGTGTTCGACGGCGTCGCCGGGGTGGAGCCTCAATCGGAGACGGTCTGGCGCCAGGCCGACCGTTACCGGGTGCCCCGGCTCTGCTTCGTGAACAAGATGGACCGGCCCGGCGCCGACTTCCTCCGCACCGTCCAGATGGTGCGGGAGCGGTTGGGTGCCGAGCCGCTGGTCCTGCAATTGCCGATCCTGACCGAGGCCGGCTTCCAGGGCGTTGTCGACCTGGTCGCGAACCATGCCCTGGTCTGGAACGACGACCGGCCGGGCACCGCCCCTGCCGTGGCGGAAATCCCGGCCGACATGGCCGAGCAGGCCGCCCGGTACCGCCAGGACCTGGTGGAGCGGGTGGTGGAACTGGACGACACGGCCCTAGGTGCCTTCCTGGCCGACGGGACCGAGCCGGACACCGACGGGCTGAAGGCGCTGGTCCGCAAGGGCACGCTTGCCCTGTCCGTCGTGCCGGTGATCTGCGGCGCTGCCTTCCGCAACCGGGGTATCCAGCCCATGCTGGACGCCATCGTCGATTACCTGCCGTCCCCCCTGGACGTGCCGGCCGTCTTCGGCCAGGGCGTCCAGGGTGAGACGGTGGCCCGTGCCACGGCGGACGAGGCACCCTTCGCCGCCCTGGCCTTCAAGGTGATGAACGATCCCATCGCGGGCCCGCTCACCTTCGCGCGCATCTACTCCGGGACCCTGTCCGCCGACGGCCACGTGCTGAACGCCGGCAAGGGGGAAAAGGAGCATGTGGGCCGTATGCTGCTGATGCATGCGAACATGCGCGAGGACATCGAGAAGGCCTTCGCCGGTGACATCGTGGCCCTGGCCGGCCTGACCCACACCACGACCGGCGACACCCTCTGCGACCCCAACGCGCCCATCGTGCTGGAGCGCATGGAGTTCCCCGAGCCGGTGATCGAGGTGGCGGTGGAGCCGAAGACCTCCCTCGACCATGACCGCATGGCCGTGGCCCTGGGCAAACTCGCGTCGGAGGACCCGTCCTTCCGCGTGGGCCGCGACCCGGAAAGCGGCCGCACCATCCTGCGCGGCATGGGCGAGCTGCACCTGGAGGTCATCGTCGACCGCATGCGGCGCGAGTTCAAGGTGGAGGCCAGCGTCGGCACCCCGCAGGTGGCCTACCGGGAAACGGTGGCCGCCCGCGCCGAGGTGGACCACACCATGAAGCGGACCATCGGCACCACCGGGCAGTTCGCCCGCGTGAAGCTGGCCGTGGAGCCGCGGGAGCCCGGCCTGGGCTTCAAGTTCGAGAACCGCATGCCCGCCGGCACGGTGCCGAAGGAGTTTGCCGCCGCCGTCCAGCGCGCCGTCGAGGCCGCGAAGGAATCGGGCGTGGTGGCTGGCTTCCCGGTCATCGATGCCCGGGTGGAGCTGCTGGATGCCGGTGCGCACGACGTGGACTCGTCGGCCCAGGCTTTTGAGATCGCCGGCCGCGCGGCCCTCCGCGAGGTGCTGGCCAAGGCACGCCCGACCCTGCTGGAACCCGTGATGCGGGTCGAGGTGGTGACCCCCGAGGAGTATGTCGGGGATGTCATCGGTGACCTGAACAGCCGCCGCGCCCAGGTCACGGACCTGGACGTGCGCGGCAACGCACGGCTGGTCGGGGCCAAGGCCCCGATGGCCACCATGTTCGGTTATGTCAACGCCCTGCGCTCCCGCAGCCAGGGGCGGGCCCATTACAGCATGAAATTCGACCATTACGAGCCGGTGCCCCAGGCGATCGCGGACGGCGTCCGCGCCAAGATCGCTTGAAGACACGGGACGAGGAGAGAGGACGAGACCATGGCGAAGGCTAAGTTTGAGCGGACG
>MOEB01000066.1 GCA_001939945.1 Aerophototrophica crusticola
GAAGCGGGCCTGGGCGGGCACCAACGCCGCGAGGGCCGCGGCGATGCGCATGTCCAGCCGGCGCAACAGCTCCAGCGTCTCCGCGTCCGCCGCCTGCCGCGCCAGCCGCACCGGGGCCGGGCCGCCCTGGAGCACATCCCGCCAGAAGGCCAGTGCCGCCTCCGCCACGCCCGCTTGCAAGGGCGCGGCGCCGGTGCCGGCGAGGTCCTGCCCGGCCTCCCGCACGATGTCCGGCAAGGCGGCAAGCAGGTTGGGGGCGACGGCCGCCAGGGCATCGTCGGGGGCACCGGCCCGCGCGGCCGGCCACAGATTGCTGGACACCAAGACTCGATTCCTTGCCATCGCCCCGGGATGGCCTTCATGTGGACAAGGCATCTCCCGGCTTCTTCTTTGGGACAGGATGGTACCGGCTATTCCAAGGGATTACCACTTTGTGTGTTAGGGTGTCCGGGCCGGCGGGTTCTAGATGCCCGCGCGTCTTTTTTCATAATGATGATTATCGGTGATTGCCCGCGTTGATAGAGTATGGCGGCAAGATATACACTCGTGCTCCCATCCAGCATATTCTAGAAAGAGAATGGCGGGCCGGAGATTGGCCCCGAACCCGCCACAAGCAAGGAGAACTGGCATGCGCAATATGCCGTTCCTCCTGGTGCTCCGCCTTCCGATCTGGCGGCGACGCTCGGTGAGCATCGTCGTCCTCGTAAGCCGAGCCTAGGAGCGGGCGGGCCGGAGCTAGCACCTCCGGCCCGCCCACCTCGACAACGATAAGTTACGGAAGGCCCGAAGACAAGTCTGTGCCCTCACCACCTGGTCGGCTTGGGGTTGCGGTTGTCGAAGCCGCGCTGGTGCCAATAGGGATAGGGCGGTGTGCGGTGGCTGGCGGCGTCCAGCTTGGCCACCTGCTCCGGCGTCAGGGTCCAGCCCACGGCGCCCAGGTTCTGCTTCAACTGCTCCTCGTTGCGGGCGCCGATGACGATGTTGGCAACGGTGGGCCGCGTCAGCAGCCAGTTCAGCGCCACCTGGGGGATGGTTTTGCCCACCTCACCCGCCACCTCTTCCAGGGTGTCAACGACGCGGTACAGGTATTCCTCCTCCACCTCCGGCCCGCCGACGGAACCGCCGGAGGCGATGCGCCCCTCCTGCGCCGGCTGGCCGCGGCGGATCTTGCCGGTCAGGCGGCCCCAGCCCAGGGGGCTCCAGACCATCAGGCCCACGCCCTGGTCCAGGCCCAGGGGCATCAGCTCGAACTCATAGTCCCGGCCCACCAGCGAGTAATAACCCTGGTAAGCCACATAGCGCCCCAGCCCATACTTCTCCGACACCGCCAGCGACTTCATCAGGTGCCAGCCGGAGAAGTTGGAAGCGCCGATGTACCCGACCTTGCCGCTGGTGATCAGGTCATCCAGGGCGCGAAGCGTCTCCTCCACCGGGGTCAGGGCGTCGAAGCCGTGCATGAAGTACAGGTCGATGTGGTCCGTGCCCAGGCGGCGCAGGCTGGCCTCGCAGGCGCGGACCAGGTGGTAGCGGCTGGAGCCCACGTCGTTCGGCCCCTGCCCCATGGAAAAGGTGGCCTTGGTGGAAATCAGCACTTGGTCCCGACGGCCCTTGACGGCCTGACCCAGGATCTCCTCCGACGCGCCGCCGGAATAGACGTCCGCCGTATCGAAGAAGTTCACGCCGGCCTCCAGGCAGAGGTCGACCATGCGCGTGGCCTCGGCCACGTCGGTCTTGCCCCAGCGCCCGAAGAACTCGTTCGTGCCGCCGAAGGTGCCGGTCCCGAAGCTGAGCACGGGGACCTTCAGGCCGGAGCGGCCGAGCAGGCGGTGTTCCATGGAAACCCTCTCGATGGCTGTCATTGATGGCGGGGGCGGGCGGCAACGGTTGCCCCCGGTGAACAGATGCCCCCGACAGCGTTCCGGCGCCATACCCCAGACGCGGGGGCGGCAGGACAAGCGCCGGTCCGGCGCCCAAGGGTGCAAACCGCCGGGAACCGGGGTTCCCCGGGGGTGGCGGGGTAACCCGCATGCGGGCATGACAGGCGCGTGCGAAAACCGCAAGCCTGCCCTGCCGGCCTGGGGCGCCGGTTCCGGGCAGCCATTGTGGGGTGGTGGGATGACGGCAGCCTGTGCCGTGGGGGCCGCGAAAGGGTCCGGGGCGGGCGATGGCCTGCGGGAGCCGCCGCCCATGGGCCTGCCCGGCCCGGACGAGGATGGGCGCCTCGCGGCCCTGGACCGCTACGCCGTGCTGGACACCCCGGCGGAGTCCATGTTCGACCGCATCGCCCGCATGGCCGCCACCGCCTTGCGGGCCCCCGTTGCCTTGGTTTCCCTGGTGGACCGTGACCGCCAATGGTTCAAGGCGCGCCACGGGCTGGGCGTGCCCCAGACCCCCCGGTCGCAGGCGTTCTGCGCCTACACGATCCAGCGCGACGCCGTCTTCGTCGTGCCCGACGCCACGGCGGACGCCCGTTTTCGGGACAACCCGCTGGTCACCGGGCCACCCCACATCCGCTTCTATGCCGGCGCCCCGCTGCGTGCGCCGGACGGTTACCGCCTGGGCTCCGTCTGCGTCATCGACACGAAGCCCCGCCCCGGCGGCCTTTCACCCGAGGAGCAGGCCCTGCTGACCGACCTGGCGGAGAGTGCCATGGCGGAGATGGAGGCGCGGCGGCTGGACCGGGCGCTGCACGACGCGCTGGAGGAGCGCACGGCCCTGCTGCGGGAGGTCCACCACCGGGTGCGCAACAACCTGCAAGGGTTGGCCGCCCTGGCCCAGGCGACCGCCCTGCGGCTGGCCGAAGGGGACGCCCGCCGTTCCATCGCCGCCCTGACCCGACGGATCGAGGCCATGGGCCAGGTGCATGCCCACCTGTACCGGGCGGAGGCGCTGGACCGGGTGGACATGCGGCAGTTCCTGGAGCCGCTGTGCCAGGCCCTGGCGGAGGCGGAGGGGCCCGGGGTCCTGGCGCGGGTGGACGTGGCAGCCCTGTCCCTGGACGTGGACTCGGCCCTGGCGGTCGGGCTGGTGGTGGCGGAGGCCTTCGCCAACGCCTGCCGGCACGGCTATGGCGGCGGGCCCGGTTGCGTCACGGTCCGGCTGCGGGCGCTGGAGGGCCTGATGCGGCTGGAGGTGTCGGACCAGGGCGCCGGCTCGTCCTCGGGGCCGGCGGGCACGGGCCTGGGCATCACCCTGATGGGGATGCTGGCCGGGCAGCTCGGCGGGCGGCTGGAGGTGGTGGAGGCGCCGGGCTACACGGTGCGCCTGACCTGCCCCCTGCCCGCTTCCAGGCCCTGAGCCGTCAACGCACTTGTGGCGCGCGGGCGATGGCGTCGTTCAGCTTGGCGATCACCGCGTCGTCGACGCCCTTGGAACACATGATCCGCCCGGCATCATCCGTGTTCAGGTCAGGAAACCGGTGTTCGAGGATGCTGTCGGCGGGCAGGTTGAGGGACCGGGCCGCATAGGCCGTGTCCGCCGCGTTCATCAGGATATAGTCCACGCGGCCCGCCAGCAGCAGCTTCAGCATGTCGCCGGGCGTGCCGCGGAACATCCGCGTGTTGGCGGCATGGCGCTCGACGATCTCGTCGACCCGTTCGCCCCGGCTGGCGCCCAGAAGGTTGCCGAAGCTGCGGCGGCCGTCGCCGAGCAGGCTGGCGAAGCTGGGGTGCGCGCTCATCCAATCGGCGTCCGGCCGGGTCACCACCACCCAATCGATGCCGCCCGACAGGGGCGCGCTGAACTTGAACAGGGCCTCCCGTTCCGGGGTGGCGAAGACGTTGGGCGTGCAGACATCCGGCAGGCGCGCCAGGTCGGACAGGATGCGCGCCCGCGGGACCGGTCCGCGCCAATGGACATGCACGCCCGCGAGCCGGGCCACCTGTTCCACGCGGTGCGCCACGGGCCCGTCGACGGCCCCGGTGACCGGGTCCGAGACCAGGTAAGGCGCCATGTCCGGGAAGACCATGGTCACGTCCCGTACCTCCGCCGCGGCATTCCCGGCGGAAAAGGCAGCAATGGCGACCCCTATGGTAAAGAATTTATTGAGCACGCTGGAACCCGGTCGTCCCTGGTCGATCGAATCAAAGCCATACAGATACACTATCACCTCTGATTTTTTGAGGAGTACTTAAGTGATATTGCCATCTAAGCAAAACTTGACCTAAGATGGCACATCAGTTCGGGGGCACAAGCCTACCGGGACACCTTTCTATCCGCCGCAATTCCAGCAACAGGGGAATACCATGCAGATCGCCGTCCGCCGCGTCGCCCTCCGCAAGATCGTCGGCGCCACCCTGGCTGTCAGCGCGTTGGCGGCGGCCCTCGGCGTGGGCCTCGCCCGGGTGGAGCAGGAGCAGGCCCCGGTCCAGGTGGCTGCCGTGTGCCCGCCCTGCAGCGTCGGCGGCGGCGCCTGGTAAGGTCTTCGTGTTCCGGGGTGCGGCCCGTCCGCCATGGATGGCCGCGCCCCATTAGGTCACTTGCCCTCCTGGTCACAGCCTTTAAGGTCCCGCGCCCGAACCAACAGGTGGAGGGCAGGACAGGATGGACAGGCGCACATGGGCAGGGTTGGCCTTGGCCGCCATGGTGTTGGCCCTGCCGGGCTGCCGCAGCGCCGGCACGGCATCCGACCGCAGTGGCGGCGGGTATGAGGAGGGGGCCGGCGGGATCGCGGGTTCCGGCTCCGGCCAGGGCGGCATGGGCGCCGGCGGGATGGCCGACGTCTCGGCAAGCACCCTGCCGGGGGGCGTCGTCCCCGGCTCTCAGCAGGATCTGGCCCAGACAGTGGGCGACCGGATCTACTTCGGCACCGACCGTTTCGACCTGACGCCGGAGGCCCAGGCCATCCTGGACCGGCAGGCGGATTGGCTTCGCCGCTATCCCAACGTTGTCGTCAGCATAGAGGGCCACGCCGACGAGCGCGGCACCCGTGAGTACAACCTGGCCCTGGGCGACCGCCGGGCGCTGACCGTGCGCAACTATCTGGTGGCGCGGGGCGTGGCCGACTTGCGGGTCACCTCCGTGAGCTTCGGCAAGGAACGGCCAGAGGCCACCGGCGCCGACGAGCAGGCTTGGTCCCGCAACCGCCGGGCCGTCACCACGGTACAGTGAGCGCAGGTCCCCCACCGGCCGGGATAGGCGGGGGGCGGCCTGGCCTCAGCAGAATTTCCGACGCGCCTATGCCTTCCGTCCGGTCGTCCCGGCGGGCCGGGGCTGTGTATGGTCCTCGGACCCTTTCTGTGAACCTGTTCAGGCCCCGGACTCGTGCCGGGGCCTTTTTTCTGGCGCCGTGGCGTCCGGGTCCCGGGCCGTGTATCCTCACGGCACCATGAACCGTCTCCGCCTCCTCGGCATCACCCTCCTCCCGCTGCTGTGCCTGCTCGCCACCGCATCCGCGCAGGCGCAGGGCTGCCGGGCCAAGATCTCCGACATCTCCCGCATCGAGCCGAGCCCGACGGACTACGAGCCCTATGACGACGACCCGCCGGCCTATGCGGAATTCTCCGTCGACTTCCAGAATGGCTCGCCCTGCACGGTGGTGGTCGGCATCGACGACGGGCGCAACGGCACCCGGGTCATGGAGGACGGGGGCGAGCGGCTGGCCTATGAGCTGTACAAGGATGCCAGCCTGAAGCAGCGGGTGAACGACGTGTTCGGGGAGGAGGGCGGCCTGTTCGTCGCCACCCTGGACGGCAAGAAGGACTCGCAGCAGTTCCAGCTTTTCAGCCGGGTGCTGCCGGGGCAGCTCGTCTCCAGGGGCACCTACACGGACCAGGTGCGCTTCAACATCTATGAGGTGCGCGACGGCGTGCGGACCGGCCCTGTCTCCTCCCAGACGGTGCAGGTGCGCACCCGGGTGCGGGACGTGGTGCAGGCGGCCGTGGTGGTAGGCGGCAATTGGGCGCCGCTGGCGGGCACGGCGGGCGTGCTGGACCTGGGCAACCTCGCGGAGAACAGGAGCGGCTCTTTTTCGTTGGAGGTATTGGGAAACGGGGATTATGATCTGGTCCTGGAATCAGAGAACCGGGGCCAACTGTCGGCGCCGGGCCTTTCCTCCGGCATCGCCTACCAGCTTTCCGTCGATGGCAGGTCGATGTCGCTGTCCAGCCCGGTGACGCTGCGGCTGGGCGGCAAGGGGGTGCAGCGGTATGAGCTGGTGGTCTCCGTCCCCTCCGTGGACAGGGCGCTGGCCGGCACCTACCGTGACAACCTCGTCCTGACGGTGACGGCCCGCTAAAATGGCGGGCCGGGTGGTGCTCAACGAAGGCGGGTCCTGCCTGCCGGGATGCCCAAAACGGGCGGAGAGAGGCGCGATGCGCGTCCAGGGCTTGCGCGTACAGACTGTGGCTTTGGCCCTCACGGCCGGCCTGCTGATCCCCGGGGTGGCCCTGACGGCCGACCGGGGCACCATCCAGCTCCGGGGCACGGTCCCCGCCACCTGTTCCATCTCCGTCAGCGCCAGCAGCGCCACGGTGGACATCGCCCGTGGGCAGAGCCTGGGCACGGTTGCCTCGGTGGAGGAGCGCTGCAACGCCGCCGGCGGCTATGTGGTCAGCGTCAGCTCCCAGAATGGCGGCCAGCTCGTGGGCGGCGGGGCGGGGGTGCCCTACTCCCTGTTCTATGGTGAGGCAGGCGCCGGCCAGGGCGGCAGGCTGACGGCGGAGCGCGGCACGTCGGGCGACGTGCGCCGCAGCACTTTGGCGGTCACCGTCCCCGCCAATCCCCAGGCACAGGCTGGGGAGTATGAGGACACGGTCACCATCAGCATCGCGGCCAAATAGTTTCCCGAATCGCCGGTTCCGCCGGCCCGCCGACACCGTTAGCATGGCGCTTCCCGACAGAGCCGGAGGACGCCATGGCCAGCCAGCCCCGTTTCCACCTCGCCTTCCCTGTCCACGACCTGGAGGCCGCTCGCCGCTTCTATGGCGGGCTGCTGGGCTGCCCGGAGGGGCGCAGCAGCCCGGAATGGGTGGACTTCGACTTCCACGGCCACCAGATCGTCGCCCACCTCGCGCCGGACGAGCTGGGCAAGGGTGCCACGAACCCGGTGGACGGGCATGACGTGCCGGTCCGGCACTTCGGCCTGATCCTGGATTGGGACGCCTGGCATGCCCTGGCCGACCGGCTGCGCGGCGCCGACCAGCGCTTCATCATCGAGCCGGGGATCCGCTTCAAGGGCCAAGTGGGGGAGCAGGCCACCATGTTCCTGCTGGACCCCAGCGGCAACGCCCTGGAATTCAAGGCCTTCAAGGACGAGTCGATGATCTTCGCCCATTGACGCCACCCCCCTGGCAAGGGTGCAGACTGGGTAGCGGTCATGGCCGGATGGGACAGGGATGCTGCCGATTCAGGGCATCCCCGCCTGAGGCTTTGACGCGCCGCACCAAAGCCGGGAAAGTCCGGGTGGCTCGAAATTGGCCATAAAAAAGAAGCGCCATCGGTGAAAACCGATGGCGCCCCAGGTACTAGCGCGGTCAGAAGAACTATACGACCATCAGGCGCCCGCGGCTGCCCCTTTTTCGGATGAAAACAGGGTCGGATGCGGGTCGCCTGTGTTAACCCATTGAGTCGGTCAGCCAGCGACGCTGACCAGGCGCGGGCGCGTCATCTGGCCCATGTTGCGCCGCTCTTCCCGCAAATTGTCGATCAGGTCGTTCAGGCTGTCCCGGGTGAAGCCGCCCTCCTGGTCCTGCACCTCCCGCGCCATGGCGATGAAATGGTCCAGCAGCCGGGCCTGCACGAACGCGGCTTCTTCCAGGTTGCTGTTCATGGGGCGGCGCATGGGAACCTCGTCTCCAGGGGTCCGTCGGGGGGGCGCGGGGCCCCGCCTGTCTGGAGCCAATGAAGCACCCTGTTGCTTAACGGATCCTGAATGCGCGGTACCCGGTGGGGGTACGCGAAAGCATTAAGCCCCTTGTGAAGTCCTGCCCTGGCCCGGTCGCTGCCTGGCGGCGCGCGGCGTCAGCTCGAACAGTTGCAGGGAGCGGCCGGGCACGTCGAAGACGGTGCCCACCTCCAGCCGTTCCGCTTCGTCCAGCTCCGGCCGGGCCGTGTCCAGCAGGCAGAGCCAACCCTTGCCGCCGACCACCTCCGGCAGGGTGAAGGGCACCACGTCATGGTAGGAATTGACCACCAGCAACAGGGTCTTGTCCGCGGCCGGCCGCTTGATGCCGCTGACCTGGGCGCGGCCGTCCATCAGCATCCCCAGGCAGCGCGCATGGGTGTCCTGCCACTGTTCCGGCTCCATCTCAGTCCCCGCCGGGGTCAGCCAGGTCACGTCCTTGACGCCGAGGTCCTCGTTCACCTCCGCCGTCAGGAACCGGCCTCGGCGCAGCAGCGGGTGGGCTTGGCGGATGGCGATCACGCGTCGGGTGAAGTCCAGCAACTCCTCCCCCTCGTCGCTGATCCCCTCCCAATCGACCCAGCTCACCTCGTTGTCCTGGCAGTAGGCGTTGTTGTTGCCCTGCTGGCTCTTCCCGAACTCGTCCCCCGCCAGGATCATGGGCGTGCCCTGGGAAAAAAGCAGCGTGGCGAGGAGGTTGCGCTTCTGCCGCTCCCGCAGGGCTTTGATGTCCGGGTCGTCCGTCGGCCCCTCCACGCCGTGGTTCCAGGACAGGTTGTGGGAGTGGCCGTCGCGGTTGCTCTCCCCGTTCGCCTCGTTGTGCTTGTCGTTGTAGGAGACGAGGTCGTGCAGGGTGAAGCCGTCATGGGCGGTGACGAAGTTCACGCTGGCCCAGGGCTTGCGGCCCCGCTTGTTGAAGAAGTCGCCGGACGCGGTCAGCCGCGCGGCCAGGTCCGGCAGCTTGCCCTCGTCCCCCTTCCAGAAGGCCCGCACCGTGTCGCGATAGCGATCGTTCCACTCCGCCCAGCCCGGCGGGAAGCCGCCCACCTGGTAGCCGCCGGGGCCGATGTCCCAGGGTTCCGCGATCAGCTTGGCGCGGGACAGGATGGGGTCTTGCCGGCAGGAGTCCAGGAACCCGCCCCCCTCGTCGAAGCCGTAGGGCTCCCGCCCCAGGATGGTGGCCAGGTCGAAGCGGAACCCGTCCACGTGCATCTCCTGCACCCAGTATCGCAGGCTGTCCGTCACCATCTGCAGCACGCGTGGGTGCGACAGGTTCAGCGTGTTCCCCGTTCCGGTGTCGTTGATGTAATAGCGTGGGTCGTCGGGCATCAGCCGGTAATAGCTGGCATTGTCGATGCCCTTCATGCTCAGGGTCGGCCCCAGCTCGTTGCCTTCCGCCGTGTGGTTGTAGACCACGTCCAGGATCACCTCGATCCCGGCATCATGGAAGGTGGCCACCATCTCCTTGAACTCGCTGATCACCGGGCCGGCCAGATAGCGGGGGTCCGGGGCGAAGAAGCCGATCGTGTTGTATCCCCAATAGTTTCTCAGGTTTTTCTCAACCAGGTTCCGATCGTCGACGAAGGCATGGCAGGGCAGCAACTCCACCGCCGTCACGCCGAGGGAGCGGATATAATCCACGACCTCCCGCTGCATCATGCCGGCGAAGGTGCCGCGCAGGTGCGGCGGCACCGCGGGATGGCGCATGGTATAGCCGCGCAGGTGCGTCTCATAGACGATGGTGCGGGACCAGGGCGTGGCCGGGTGCCTGTCACGCCCCCAGGTGAAGGCCGGGTCCACCACCCGGCACTTGGGCATGGCGGCCGCGCTGTCCCGCCGGTCCATGACCAGATCGCCGCGGGCGGAGCCCAACCTATAGCCGAACAGCACGTCCGACCATTTCAGCGGCCCCACCAGGGCCTTGGCATAGGGATCGATCAGCAGCTTGTGCGGGTTGAAGCGGTGCCCCGCCGCGGGGTCATAGGGGCCGTGCACGCGGTAGCCATAGACGGTGCCGGGCCTGGCATCGGGCAGGTAACCATGCCAGACCTCATCCGTATATTCAGGCAGTTCAATGCGTTCCAGCTCACGCTTGCCTTCCCGGTCGAAGATGCACAGCTCCACCTTGGTGGCGTTGGCGGAGAAGAGCGCGAAGTTAACCCCCAGCCCGTCCCAGGTGGCGCCCAGGGGGTAGGGCAGCCCCTCCTCCACCCGCGACCTCCGCATCACCTGGGCGGCATTGCCCCTCGTGCCCGGTGCCCCGACCAGGTCGCGCATGCTGCATCCTCCCCGTCCCTTGTTCGCAGGGAGGGAACGCGACCGAGGGTGCCGTGTGCCTCACCCCGGGCAATAATGCCTTGTCACGCGGCCGGGGCGACCGCCAGGCGGCGGCCGATGTGGCGGGCCAGGTCGTCCACCGCCAGGTTCTTATGCTTGGCCTCCACCTCGAAGTCGGCCCAGGACAGGTGGGCCAGCACCAGGTCGTTGACGGCGTTGTTCCACATCCGGTCCGAATGGGCCCGCAGGTCGCGCGGCTTGATGCCCCGCGCGGCCAGGGTGGGCAGGTCCGGCAGGCTGTCCGCGGGGTGGCCGACCAGCAGGTCCTCCCGGCTGACGCTGACATGGGCCATGGGCCTCACGCCCCGCCAGGAAGCGCGGACCACCTCCAGGCGGGGGTCCTCTGGCTGCAGGTACTCCCCGCCGCTCTTGATCCAGTGGTGGTGCAGGTCCACGACGATGGGCAGGTCCTCCGCCAGGGGCAGCAGGTCGTCCAGCCCGAAGGACACCTCGTCATTCTCCACCGTCAGCAGGCTGCGGGCGGTCGCGGACAGGCGCGCCATCCCGGCCCGGAAGTTCTGCACCCCGCCGGCCCGGCTGCCGCCATGGATGTTGATGTGCGCCCCGCCCGGGTGCCACCCCTCGCCATAGCCTAGCCAGCGCATGATGTCGGCGTGGTACTCCAGCTCCTTGACCGCGTTGTCCAGGGTGGCCGGCTCCACCGAGTTGATCACGCAGAACTGGCCAGGATGCAGGCTTAGGCGCAGGTCGTGCCGCCGCGCGCAGTCGCCGATGGATGCCAGCTCGTCCGCGATGCGCCGCCGCACGCCGGGGTCCTTGTAGAACCATTCCCCCAGCGGGTGGCCATAGGCCGGGAACATGTCGCTGCTGATGCGCAGGGCCCGTTCCAGCGGCGGCTGCCCTGCCACATAGTCCACCTGCCGGCGCAAGGCGCCCAGGTTCGTCTCCATGATGGCCGACAGCTTCTGCCGAGCCCCGTCCCGGTCCAGGCGGCGCAGCGCCGCCAGGGTGGTGGTGGTGACGTTGCAGCGCTTGTCCTCGGCCGCGTCCCCGGTGGGCGACATCATCTTGCAGCAGAACCCGATCCGCACCCGCGTGCCCTTCCCTGAAGCCTGTGGAATGGGGCAACAGGCGAGGGGTGGGTGTGTCGCGGGGGACTGGCCTGCTTGCCTTCGGACACGAACCTCGGGCACGGGCAAACTCCGACAAGGAACACCGCACGCGGCGCAGCCATGGCCACCAGGACGGGGCAAGCCCAAGCCCGTTCGGGCGTGGCCGTCCCTGTTCCCCTGGCCGAGCCGGCCCGCCGGTCACCCCGCGCTGGGATAGGTCCTTCCCCGCCACGTCGCCGCCCGGCCGCGGCGTTTGCCCAGCAGGGCGGCCCATTGGATGGCCAGCATCAGCACCACGCCCAGGGGATGCAGCAGCACCCCCGCCGGGCACTGGCGAAAGCGGAAACCCAGCAACACCCTGTAACCCATTGAGCAGACAAGAGCCAATGCCAGCAAGTCCAGCGCCTGCGTTTCCCCGGCCAGCCAAGCAACCGGCGCCAGCAGCCAGGGCAGCACATGCCCGCCGCCCAGCAGCAGGGTCCAGACCGGCAGGGCGACGGGGGTGGCCATCCCTTCCGTCGCGTTCTTGCCGAACCCGGACCACACCTCCCCCCATCCCCGGTACATGCGGCAGCGGGCCAGCCGCGTGGCGTCGAAGATGTCGGTCATGTACCCGCCCCGGCGGAAGACCCGCGGCAGGGTCACCCCGTCATGCAGGGAGGTGCGGATGGACGAATGCCCGCCCACCGCCTCATAGGCATCGCGCCGGGCCAGCATGAACTGCCCGCACCCGGCCCCCAGCCCTGGCGCCCGCAGCAGCCGCATCATGCCCATGGGCAGGTAGCCCAGCAGCAGCACATGGATCTGCGGCACCACCAGATGTTCCGGCAGGCTGCCCGTCAGTTCCCGCGGGAAGCCGCTGACGAGGCCCAAGTCCGGCCTGCGCATCAGGAACCCCGCCGCCCGCGCCGCCGCGTCCGGGCTCAGGCAGACATCCGCGTCCTGGAACAACAGCAGGCCATACCGGGCCCGCTGTGCCAGCACCCAGCAGGCATGCTGCTTGCCCGACCAGCCCGGAGGCAGCGGCGGCGCCGTCTCCAGCCGCACCCGCGGGTCCCGTTCGGCGATGCCCCGGACGATGTCGGCGGTCCGGTCCGTGGAATGGTCGTCCAGCACCACCACTTCCACCGCCACGCCGGTGCTGGCCAGGGCGGCCCCCACGGACGCGGCGATGGTCGCCTCCTCATTGCGGGCGGGGATGAGGATCGAGACGGAAGTCCCAGGTAAATCATACTTCTTTGGCGTCCTGAACAGCAGCATGTTCCACAGCCCCAGCCCCAGGGGCAGCAGGGCAAGACTTAGGCAGGCCCAGGCCAGGACCGTCAAGGCTCACCCCCGCCGTGGGCCGCGTCGAACCGCTCCCCCCGCCCCCAGGCCCGCGCCCGGCGCCAGAGGTCGTACACGCCCCCCACCCCCGCCCGGCCCTCGCTGAGGGTGACGAAGGCCTTGGGGTCGCGTGCCATGGCGCCGGCCGCCAGCACGTCCATGGTCTCCTCCAGGCGCCGCTCGAGCAGCTGGTGCAGCCCGGCGGGGGAGCGGCCGTCCACCTCGCCCGTGTCGATGGGCGGGCCGAAGCGGCACAGCGCCTCCGGCGTCTTCTCATCCCAGAACGGGTATTCCACGGCCAGGGGCAGGGCCACCACCCGGGGTAGCCGCACCAGCAGGTGGGCGATGCCGCCGCGGAGCTGGACCGGCCGCCGCCGCGGGTCGGTGAACTGCCCTTCCGCCGTGACCCACAGCATGCTGGCGGGGTCCTGTAACAGCCGCTCCCCCACCTTCATGAAGGCCACGGCCCCGGCCGCGGTGCCGGTGGCCACAGGGAACAGGCCGATGCGGGCCATGAACCGGTACTTCTCCAGGGCCGCCGCTTCCATCGGCGCGAAGCTCCGGCGCCCTGGGAAGCCCTGCGTCGCCAGCAGGATCAGCAAGGCCGCGTCCCACCAGGACGGGTGGTTGCTGTACACCAGCACCGGCACCCCTGCCGGCACGGCGGGGATGCCCGGCCGCGCCACCCGCACCGCGTGGAAGTTCCGCGCCATCTGCCGCGCCATGACCCGGGCGAAGAACCGCACCAGCGCCGGCGAGCGCTGGCCCACGGGGTCCGGCAGGGTCGGGTCCGGCGCGGCCGCCGCCATCTCAGGCCACCCCGGCGGTGGCGAGCGACATGCCGGCGCGCACGTCCTGGTCCAGGCTGTCCGCGGCGATCCAGCCGGACATCAGGGCCATGGGCATGCCCGGCCCCGGGTGGGCGCTGCCCCCCGCCAGGTAGAGGCCGGGCACGTCCGACCGGCGGTTGCCCGGCTTGAAGGCGCCCAGGAACCGCCCATGGCTGGCCAGCCCATAGATGGCGCCGTTCAGCACCCGGTAGCGGTCATGGATGTCCTGCGGGGTCAGCACCCGCTCCACACGGATGCGGTCCTCGATGTCCGTGAGGCCCGCGGTGCGCTTCAGCTTGTCCAGGATCACCTGGCGGTAGACCGGCAGCATCTGCTTCCAGTCATGGTGCGGCCGCAAATAGGGCGTGTGCACCAGCACGTACAGCGCCTCCCCGCCCGGCGGGGCCACGCCCGGCTCGGTGCGGGACGGGGCGGCGATATAGCAGGTGGGGTCCGGCGCCGGTTCCCCCTTGCGGTAGATCCAGTCGAACTCCTCCTCCGCATCGCGGGAGAAGACGAAGTCGTGGTGCGCCAGGTGCTCATAGGCCCTGTCCAGGCCCAGGTACAGCACGACGCCGGAGCAGGCGGGCTCGAACGACCGCTTCTTGTCGATCATCGGCGCATAGGGCTGGCCCAGAAGCTCCCGGTAGGTGCGCACGCTGTCCATGTTGGACACGACCGCCGACAGGGGCACCCAGTCGCCCCGGTCCAGTTCCACGCCGACCGCCCGCCCGGCATGCACGGCGATCCGCTTCACCGCGGCGCCCGTGTGGATCTCAACCCCCAGCTCGCGCGCCAGCTTCTCCAGCGCCTCCGGCACCGCGCGGGTGCCGCCCATGGGGTACCAGACACCGTCGCGGGTCTGCATGTGGGCGATGGAGCACAGCACGGCGGGGGAGGCGAAGGGGTTCGACCCCACATACTGGACGAAATGGTCCAGCATCTGCGCCACCCGCTTCTCCGGCACCGCCCCACGGACCGTCCCGGCCACCGTGCGGCCCATGCGCAGGGCCAGGATGTCCGACAGGGTCTTCACGTCCAGGCTGCGGCGCATGTCCAGCGTGTCGCCAAGGTCTTCCACCGACTTCCAGAAGAAGAACCGGTCGGAAATGTCGTGCAGCCGGGCCGACATGGCCAGGAACCGCTCATAGCCGGCACCGCTGCCCGGGGCGAACTTCTCCAGCCCGGCGACCATCTGCGCCGGCTCCTCCAGCAGGTCCAGCACGCTGCCGTCGTCGAAGAAGCAGCGCCATTGCGGGTCCAGCCGCACCAGGTCCAGGGCTTGGTCCAGGTCGCGCCCGGCCTCGCCGAAGATGCGGCGCAGCACCCGGGGGACGGTCAGGATGGTGGGCCCCATGTCGAAGCGGAAGCCGCCTTCCTCATGCACGGCCGCCTTGCCGCCCAGCCAGTCGTTGGCCTCGAACAGTGCCACCTTGTGGCCGCGGGCCGCCAGGGTGCAGGCGGCGGCCAAGCCGCCCAGGCCGCCGCCGATGATGCCGATGGGCTGGTCGCCCTGCCCGGTGAGGCTCCCGATGGAACTTGGTCCCAACGCCATGCCGTCCATGCCCGTCCCTTTCCTCTCGTCTTCTCGTGCGTTGGTCCAGCAGGATCATTCCGCGGCCCGCGTCCCGGCCCAGGTGCCCCGTTCCACCTCAACGCCGAAACGGGGGATGGCGGCATCGGGGAATCGCAGGCCGAGGTCGCCGGCCGCCATGCGGGCGCTGATCCTGGCCCCCTCGAAGATCACCGGCAGGCCGCTGCCGGGATGGGTGCCGCCGCCCACCAGGTAGACGCCGTCCAGGTCCTCGAACTTGTTCCGCGGCCTGTTGTGCAGCATCTGGCCCAAGTTGTGGGCCAGGTTGAAGGTGGCACCCCTGAAGATGGACAGGTCCTCCGCCCAACCTTGTGGCGTCAGCACCTTCTCGTAGCGGATGCGGCCTTCCAGGTCGTGCAGGCCCAGCAGCTTCAACCGCTCCAGCACCCGGGCCCGGAAGCCCGGCATCTGTTGCGACCAGTCGATGCCGCCGGCCAGGTTCCCAACCGGGACAAGCACATAGAGGGCGCTCTTGCCATGGGGGGCGAGGGTCGGGTCGGTGACGCAACCATTCTGCACATAAAGGCTGGGGTCCGTCGGCAGGGTGGTGCCGTCCTCGATCTCCGCCAGGTTCCGCTGGTAGTCGCGGGACAGCAGGATGGTGTGGTGGTCGAGGTCCACCGGCCCTTCCACGCCCAGGTACATCATGAAGGTGGAGCAGCTGAACTTCTTCGTCCCGATCTTCGCGTCGGTCCAGCGCCGGCGCAGCCGGTCCGGCACCAGGGAGCGCATGGCCTGGGCGAAGTCCGCGTTCACCACCACGGCGTCGGCCGGGTACTCGCCCCGGGCGGTCCGCACGCCGTTGGCCTTGCGGCCTGTGAAGGTGATCTCCTCTACCCCCTCCCCCAGCCGGATGCGGGCGCCCAGGCTGGTGGCCACCCGCGCCATGGCGTCCATCACGGCGCTGCAGCCACCCATCGGGTGCCAGACCCCGTGCTCATGCTCCAGGAAGGCCAGGATGGTGAACAGGCTGGGGCAGCGGAAGGGCGACATGCCCAGGTACTTGCTCTGGAAGCTGAAGGCGAGGCGGAGCCGCGGGTCGCTGAAATGGCGCGACAGGTCCCGGTCCACGCTGGCCCAAGGTCGCAGCAGGGCCAGCGCCTTCAGCGTCGCGGGGTCCAGCAGGTCCCGCTTGCCGCGGAACGGCTTCTCCAGCACCGGGCGGAAGGCGGCCAGCTTGGCCCGGTTGTCCTGGTAGAAACTGTCCAGCTTGTCCGCATCCGCCGGGCAGAATGCACGGATGGCGTCGGCCAGCTTGTGCGGGTCGGCATGGATGCGAAGGTCCTGCCCGTCCTCGAAGGCCAGCCTGTACAGCGGGTCCAGCCGGACCATCTCCACCTCCCGCCGCATGTCGCTGCCGCAGGCGGTGAAGATCTCCTCGATGATGCGGGGATACAGGAAGAAGGTGGGGCCGATGTCGAAGCGGTACCCCTCCGCCTCGATCCGCCCGGTACGCCCGCCCACGCGCGGCGCCTTCTCCAGCACCGTCACGTCCGCGCCGCTGCGCGCCAGGAGCATCGCGGCGGCGAGCCCTCCCGGGCCGGCCCCGATCACTACCACCCGTCGGCTCATCCCCTCGGTGTCCTTTTCTTGTCCTGTGCCCCTAGCCACTTCGGGCGTTCAACGGGGAACCGCCACTGTCCGGGCAGGTGAATGGCACGGCGCTATGGGGGAGGCCTCCGCGCCAGGACGGCTAAGCCCTTCGCGCCGGGAACTCCGGTGCGGCCCCGGTGGGGTGCCGCGATGCCGGGGGCGGGGCGCCGCTGGTGGGCCGGATCGTGCCGGTGAAATTTGCTGTTGACTCACCTGGGCGCCCGCCCATATAAGCCGCCTCCCCGACGCGGCGGACGCCGACGAACCGGGGCAGCGCAAGAAAACACGCTGTGGTTCTTGAATAAAAGAATGAACGCTTACAGTATCCGCTTCTGGTTTCCTCTTGCCAGAAATGAATCAGCCGACAACTGAGCAATCGGAGAGAGCTGGTTTTTTCTGCAAGGCGCGACTGGATTACGGATGTCGCCTTCCAAGCCGCCCGATTGCGGCTTACGGCGCCGGAAAATGAAATTCGGTGCTGAGACGGCCTTGACAGGCTGCCCCGGAAGGCGTAACTAAGCGGTCATCAAGCGGCACACGCCGCGACGATGACCCGCCTGACAAGACGTGGTTCGACGAAGCGCCCGCAAGGGTGCCTTCAACGCGTCGTCGGCGGTTCAACCGTGAGATACGGTCCCGTGACCGTCCCGCAAGGGGGCGTGAGGGCCAAGGTGGCCTCCCCTGCCGGGGCGGGCTGCACGGATCTTGGACAAGTGAAGTGTCGAGAAGGGATGCGCAGGCGGCGGGCGCAGCGGCAAGGGGCGGATGGCCCCGGATCGTTGGCCTGAGGTCATGTGCATCTTGGTAGCATGCTCTTGTGCCCCCATCCCGTTGGGATGGGTAGCTGGGAAGCAGGTTGCTTTGGTGTCTGGCCTTGGCCGGCACTCTTGAGGCGCGCCTGGGGTTCTGCCCCGGGGGTTGCCGAAGTGAAACCTGAGAGTTTGATCCTGGCTCAGAACGAA
>MOEB01000067.1 GCA_001939945.1 Aerophototrophica crusticola
CGTCCGCTCAAACTTAGCCTTCGCCATAGCCTTGTTGCCCTTGCCTGGTCCGACTTCAGACGCCGGTGGGAGAATGTACTGGAGCGGGTGAGGGGAATCGAACCCCCGTCGTAAGCTTGGAAGGCTTCTGCTCTACCATTGAGCTACACCCGCACGGCTTGCCCGCCCGTTCCCAACGTGGCACGGCCCCGACAAGCAGAACGGCGCGCCCCATCATCTGGGGCGCGCCTGAACTGGTGGAAGGGGTAGGATTCGAACCTACGTAGGACTGAGTCCGGCAGATTTACAGTCTGCTGCCTTTAGCCACTCGGCCACCCTTCCGCGGGACCTTGCCCCGGCCGGGGCCGGAACGAGGTGTGCGCACTATGCAAATCGCCGATCGGCTGTCAACACCTGTCTGTCATGTTTTCTGCGGGGACTGAATCCCATGGCACCGGAACGAAACTTTCGGCAAGGATGGCGCCCATGAAGAACAGCAGATCGAACGGTCCCCGCTCCGGTGGCCGTGGCCCCTCCTCCCCCCGTGGGCGTGATTCGCGCCCCGAGGGTCGTCCCGCCGCCCCAGGCAAGCCCACCCGCGGCAAACCTGCCGGGGGGAAGCCCGCTTTCGGCGACAAGCCAAGCGGCCGTCCCGCCCGCCCCGCCGGCGGCAAGCCCGGCTTTGGTTCGGGCGGCGGAAAGCCCGCCTATGGCACCAAGACCAACGATGCCCGCGGGGATGCCCGCGGACCCAAGCGCGGCCCCGCCCGCGAGGGCGAGCGCATGGGCACCCGTACAGGCGCCCAGCGCCAGGAACGGCAGGAGTCCCGGCCCCTACGCTCCCAGGCGCCGGCCCGGCGCAGCGCGGCGTCCGAGCTGGGGCTGGAGGATGATTCGCCCGTCGTCCGGTCCGCCGGGCGCCCGGTGAACAAGCACCACCTGCTCTACGGCATCCATGCCGTGGCCGCCGCCTGGGCCAACCCGACCCGCACCTGCCGGACCCTCTGGGTGACCGAATCGGGGCTGGAGGCGCTGGACGATGCCATGGGCAAGGCCATGGAGGCCGAGCTGGACCGGCCCGAGCCGACCCTGGTGGAGAAGGACACCCTGGACAAGCTGCTTCCGCCCGGCGCGGTGCACCAGGGTGTGGCCCTGGACTGCGCGCCGTTGCCGGAGGTGGCCATCGAGGACATCGTCATTGCGGCGCAGAACGACCCCAACGCCCTGGTGGTGGTTCTGGACCAGGTGACCGATCCGCACAATGTGGGCGCGATCATCCGCTCCGCCGCCGCCTTCGGCGCCAAGGCCGTGGTGGTGCAGGACCGACACGCCCCGCCGCTGACCGGCACCCTGGCCAAGACCGCGTCCGGCGGGGTGGAGGTGGTGCCGCTGGTGCGCGTCACCAACCTGGCCCGTGCCATCGACGAGCTGAAGCAGGCCGCCTTCTGGTCCGTGGGCCTGGACGAGGGCGGCGCCCGCCCCCTGCACCAGGTGGACCTGACCGGCCGCACCGCCGTGGTGCTGGGCAGCGAGGGCGAAGGCCTGCGCCGCCTGACCGCGGAACGTTGCGACGAGGTTGCCAAGCTGCCCACCGGCGGCCCCGTGGGCAGCCTCAACGTCTCCAACGCCGCTGCCGTGGCGCTTTACGAGGTCGCGCGGCGGCGCTAGTCTGCCGCCCCACGCCAGCCGGGGGTCCCCACCCCCGGCCCCTGGATCGCCGGCTTAGCTCAGCGGTAGAGCAACCGCCTTGTAAGCGGTAGGTCGTCAGTTCAATCCTGACAGCCGGCACCAGCCCCAACACCCCCCGCCTTCATCACTCCCCGGTCATGAGACCGCGCAACCGGCCGGGCCCGGCTTGGCGCGATCGGTCGGCTTTCATCACCACTGCTGTCGCAGCTTTGCCACACATGCCGCGGCACTGCCGGCCGTCACAAATGTGCAATCTGGCGGTGATCTTAGCGTCACGAACTCTCTGGTACCCCCACGCGTGGCCCTGGTCGTCGTTCCGGCGGGCAGGACATCCCCGCTTTCGAGAAGTCGGCGCACAAAAAAGCCACCGACCGAGGAGAGACTCATGACGTTCAAGACCACCCTGCTCGCCGGCACTGTCCTGGGTGTCGCGGCGCTGGTGTCCGCGCCGGCCCTGGCGCAGACCACCGCCCGCACGACCGCCCCGGCCGCGACCCCGTCCGCCCCGGCCGTGACCGCCGCCCAGGTGGACGCGCTGAACAAGCAGATCCAGGCCCTGCAGAGCCAGCTGGAGGGCCTGAAGGAGCAGGTCGGCAAGGACATCAAGGCCGTCGACAAGAAGGTGGCCGACGCCCCGACCGTGACCCTGGCCAATGGCCGCCCGCGCTTCCAGTCCGCCGACAAGGCCTTCGACGTGGCGATCCGTTCCCGCGTCCACCTGGACTACGGCTACTGGTTCGTCGACCAGGGCCTGACCACGGACCTGCCGGACGGCTTCAACTTCCGCCGCGTCTTCCTGGGCCTGAACGGCACCGTGTTCAAGGACTGGGGCTACGACGTCACCGTCGACTTCTCCGGCCGCGCCAACAGCTCCGGCCGCCTGCAGAACTTCGGCCTGTCCTACAACGGCATCAAGAACTGGGCGTTCGAGATCGGCGCCATCCAGCCGTCCTTCACCCTGATGGACAGCATCAGCTCCAACGACATCCCGTTCATCGAGCGCACCCAGACCAACAACCTGGCGGTCAGCATCGTGGCGAACGAGGCCCGCCTGTCCGCCGGCTTCCGCCACTGGGGTGAGCGGTACCGCGTCTCCGTCTACGCCACGGGCGACCAGGTCGGCACCGCGTCCCGCGACGACCAGGCCTCCATCATCGCCCGCGCCAGCGTGCTGGCCGCCACCGGCCCCACCTTTGACGTGCACCTGGGCACCTCCGGCGGCTACATGTACGAGGCGGGCGCCGACGCTGGCGTGCCGGCCCGCAACTACTCCCTGTCCGAGCGTCCCGAGACCCGCATCGGCGGCCTGGGCGGCAGCGGCCTGAACTTCAACACCGGCAGCATCAACACCGACGACTACGCGGTGTATGGCGGCGAGTTCGGCGCCACCTACCGCAGCTTCTGGACCATGGCCGAGTATTTCCGCCATGAGTTCAGCCAGCGTGGCGGCCTGCCCGACGTGGACTTCGACAGCTGGTACGTGGCCGCCGGCTGGCTGGTCACCGGCGAGCGCCGCCCCTACAACGTCGCCACCGGCGCCTTCGGCGCGCCGCGGGTGCAGTGGCCGTTCTCCACCACCAGCTACGGCCCCGGCGCCTTCGAGCTGGCCGCCCGCTACTCCGAGGCTGACCTGACCCGCGACGACGTCGCGAACGCCACCGAGGGCAAGCAGAAGATCTGGACCCTGGGCGTGAACTGGTACGCCAACGCGGCGATCCGCTTCATGGCCAACTACAACATCATCAAGATCGAGCGTCCGGTCCTGGTGGACACGGAGGCCGACGCCTTCACCATGCGCGCCCAGATCCAGTTCTGATCCGGAACGCCTGGACCTTGTGACGACCCCCGCCGGAGCGATCCGGCGGGGGTTTTCCTTTGTCCCGGCTTGTTCGCCCCCGGCCCGGGGGCACGCTCTAACGGCCTCCGTGGAGACCCCTTACTTCACCACATAGGGCATGCCGGCCAGGTCATAGGCGATGGCCCGTTGTGGCACGTCGTTCAGGTTGGGCGCGCGCCGCGGGTCGGCCCCCTCATACAGGTCGATGTCCCAGCCGTTGATGTAGTACACGCCCGTGGTCCGGAAGGTGTAGAAGCCGCCCCGCTCCATGGACAGGGTCAGCACCAGTTCCGTGTCCGTCTCCAAAGGCCGATTCGCCGCGTAATCCAACCCCAGGCCGGCGGCGATGGCGGAGATGCCCCAGGGGAACCGGTCCATGAACACGCCAGCCACGCCGATGCCGCTGGCCAGCACGGTCAGCGGGCCGGGCGTGGTGTGGGATGCGACGCGGGTCGGGTCGGTGCGGACGATCTGCATGTCGATGCCAACCGCCACCACGTCGGGCCGGGGGTCCACCGCCACCAGATGCCCAAGGCCGACGAGCCGGGTCTCCACCGCGCTGGCGAAGGCCGTGCCGAAGGGGGAGGACGCGTTGCGCATCATGTAGACCTGGACGGGGACCTTCTTGCCGGTCTGGAACTCCAGGTGGGCGGAAATTGCCGAGGCCACATCGGTGGCGACCACCTGCCAATGGGCCGCGGACTGCAGCACCGGCTGCGGGCGGAGGGCCACCGGTACCGCCGGCGGGCGGCTGGAACAGGCGGACAGGCCGGCCAGGGCGGCGGCAAGCAGCAGGCCGGCGCGGGACAGGGCGGTGCGGGGGCGTGGGTGGCGGGTCATGGGGCGGCTTCCGGCGGGTCGCGGGGCTGCCGGAGCCGAAGCAACCCGCATGCCAGCCTACCGGTCGCGGGCGACGGTGGCGCCGATGATGCCGGCCACGCCGCCGCCGGGCCCGCCCAAGGGCAGGGACAGGGCCTCGATGTCATACAGGTCCCGGCCGGGGATGACGGAGGATTCCGAGGCGAAGCGCACCGGTGCCATATCCCGGCAGGTCAGGCGGAGGATGCTGATCACCCGCCCGACGAACGGGCTGCGCGCCAGGCTGGTGACGGGTTGACCGGTCGGGTCGATCCCATAGGTCCGGGCCGTCCCCTCCCCCATCATGACGCAGCGGAAATCCTCGCAAGGCCCCATCACCTCGAACTGCCAGAGCAGCCCGTGCAGCGGGTCCGTCTTCGGGATCGACAAGGAGGCGCCAAGGGGCAACCCAGGCCCTGCGGCCTGCCATATCAGGAACAGGCGACGAAGGGGCTCGGCGCGCAGCTCCGCTGGGCTGGTGACCGGGCCAAGGGTGAAGGCCGGTTCCACGATGTCCTCCCCTTGGTGGCATCCGTACGATGCGGCGACCACGTTTGTATTCAGCCTAGACGCGATCCGGGGGGACGGCAATGGCTTCCCGTCGGGGAACCCGGCCCCGCGCGCGGGGTTCACCTCCAGCCGGGCCATCCCTGGGGAAACGGGGTGCCACGCGACGGAGGGAGACAAGCATGGACGGAACCGAGCACCCGCCCGACCACGGCCACGCCGGCCACCAGGCCGGCCATGGTCCGGGCGAGGGCCTGCCTTGGGGCCCCCTGGTGGGAATCCTGATCGTGGTGGGGCTGTTCTTCTACAGCCTGTTCAGCATCATCCAATCGGGCTGAGGGCCGGCCTCAGCGCCGCAGCTGCTCGGCCGTCCGGGTCGCCTCGGCCACCTGCTCCGGCGGCAGGGCCTTCAGGGCGGAGACGAGGTCCGTCTCCTCCACCCGGCATTGGCGGGCGAAGACGTCCAGCAGGCGCTGGAACGCGGGCTGCCAGTGCCCATCCCCCTGCGCTTCCCGCTCTGCCAGATCCACGGCCAGGGTCTCCACCTCCTGCTGCAGGTCGAGCGCTGCGGCCACCGGGTCGGGCCAGGCCTGGACGCTGCCCAGGCGCGGGTGGACCGCCGCGGCCATCATGTCGCCATGGGCGGTCCAGAGGCGGGCGAAGGCCTCCAGCCGGTTCCGCCTCTCCTCCGTCCCGGGTTCGGCGGCGTTGCCCACATCCTGCAACAGCGCGCCGCCGGCACGGTGGTCGTCCTCGATCCAGGTGATGATCATTCGGTTCCCCCTGTCTGCCTGCGGAACAGGGGGCGGGGGTGCCGGGTTCCGCCAGGCCCCAGGCGTGTTTACGCCGACCGTAACCACACGCCGGCGGAGTCTGCCCCGGCCGCCAGGCCGGGGGCGACTGAGGCAATCGAAAGCCTAGACCCGGTCCGTGCCCAGCACGGTGAAACTGGAATCGTCGCCCTTGTGCCGCTCCTCCTCTGGCAGGCGGCCCTGGATGCGGAAGACGATGGTCTCGGCGATGTTGGTGGCGTGGTCGCCGATGCGCTCCAGGTTCTTGGCCGCGAACAGCAGGTGCGTGCAGGCCGTGATCCGCTGGGGTGATTCCATCATGTAGGTCAGCAGTTCCCGGAACAGGGCGGTGTAGGCGCGGTCAACCTCCTCGTCCCGGTCGCGCACGGCGAGGGCCCCGGCGAGGTCGTCCGACTCGTAGACCTGGATGACGGACTTCAGCATGTCCGCCACGGTCCGGCCGATGGGGGCCAGGGAGCCGGTCAGCTCCACTGTCGGCAGGGATTGCAGGGCCAGGGAGCGTTTGGCCACGTTGGCCGCGAAGTCGCCGATGCGCTCCAGGTTGCTGGCGATGCGCAGGGCACCCACGATGTCGCGCAGGTCCCGTGCCATGGGCTGGCGCAGGGCCAGCAGGCGGATGGTCTGGTTCTCCACCTTCCGTTCCAGGGCGTCCAGCTCGGCATCCCGCTGCATGACGGCTTCCGCCGCCTCCACGTCCCGCCGGACCATGGCCTGGATGGAGTCGTCGATCTGCTGCACGGCCAGGGTCCCCATCTGCATGATCAGGGCATGCAGTTGCCGCAGCTCCACGTCATAGGCATTGACGATATGGCGCGTCGGCTGCGTCGTCTTCGCGTCGTCCACGTCGGTCCCCCAAAGTCAAATCCGTGTCGCGAAAGGTGCCATAACGGTCTAACACATCCTCCCGGCTTTGTGGCAGCCTATGGGTCCAACCCCTTGCACGGCCACGCCGGGATCATGACGCCCCACGAACTGATCGCGGTCATCGAGAAGCATGAGCGCTGGCTGAAGCGCCTGACCGGCGGCACGCGTGCCATGCTGGCGCTGGCCGAACTCCAGGGCATGTCCTTCACCGGCGCCAACCTGCAAAGCTGCAAGCTGTCCGGCGCCAACCTGACGGACGCGGACTTCACCGGCGCCAACCTGACCGGGGCCGACCTGTTCGCCGCCCGGCTGACCCGGGCCGTGCTGGTCAACACCAACCTGACCAATGCCGACCTGCGCGGCGCCCACCTGCGCGGTGCCCGGCTGAAATGCGCCATCCTGCGCGGGGCCGACCTGCGCGGCGGGGCCCTGCTGGACCGGCGCAACCCCAACACGCTGAAGATGGAGCCGTCGGACCTGCGCGGGGCGGAGATGGACGACGCCACCCTGTCCGACGCCAACCTGGCAGGCGCCGACCTCAGCGAGTGCAGCATGGTGGGGGCGGACTGCTCCGGCGCGCAGATGACCGGCGCGAACCTGAGCCGGGCCGTGCTGAAGAACACGAGCTTCAAGGGCTCGGACATGCGGGGCGTCAACCTGGCCAGTGCCAACCTGACCGGGGCGAACCTGCAAGGCTGCAACCTGACGGGCGCCGTGCTGTCCGGCGCCAACCTGCGCAACGCCGACCTTCAAGGCGCCAACCTGGACGGGGTGGACCTGACCGGGGTGGACCTGCTGGGGGCGAACTTCAGCCGGTCGGCGGAAACCTTCTCCGCCAGCATCCAGAAGCTGCTGGCCCAGCACCAGGCCTGGATCACCAGCAACGGCGCCAAGGGCGAACGGGCTGACCTGTCGGGCCAGGACCTGTCCCACATCGACTTGGCTGGCGCCAACCTGGGCGGGGCCAACCTGCGCGGGGTGAACCTGTCCGGCGCCAAGCTGCGGGACGCGTTGCTGGTGATGGCCGACCTGTCCAAGGCCAGCCTGCAATATGCCGACCTATCCGGCGCCACCCTGGACGGCGCGAACCTGCGCGAGGCCAACATGACCGGCATCAAGCTGGACGCGGCCAAGGTGGGATCGGTGGAGATCAAGGGCCCGGACGGGCGTCCCACCGGCCGGAAATGGCCGGCCAACCTGTCCGGCAGCCAGATGGGCAATGCCAGCCTGGTGCGGGCCTGGATGCGCGGCGCCAACCTGTCGGGCGCCGACCTGCGCGCCGCGGACCTGTCCAACGCCAACCTGACCGAGGCGAACCTGCGCGGCGCCAACCTGGAGGGCGCGATCACCACCGGTGCCGTGCTGCCGGTGGTGGATGAGGATGATGAGTGACGCCTGGCCACGTCCCTTCAGGACATGGCGCATTTAGGCCGCCAATCCTTAGCCAGCCCTGCCGAGTCCAGACCCGCTCACATCCGGAAGACGCCGAAGTTGGTCCGCGGCACCGGCGCGTTCAGGCTGGCGCTGAGGCCCAAAGCCAGCACCGTGCGGGTCTCCGCCGGGTCGATGATGCCGTCGTCCCACAGCCGGGCACTGGCATAGTAGGGATGGCCCTGGCGCTCATACTGGGCGCGGATGGGAGCCTTGAAGGCCTCCTCGTCCTCGGCGCTCCAGCCCTTGCCAGAGGCTTCCAGCCCGTCGCGGCGGACGGTGGCCAGCACGTTGGCCGCCTGCTCCCCGCCCATGACGCTGATCCGGGCGTTGGGCCACATCCAGAGGAACCGCGGTGAGTATGCCCGGCCGCACATGCCGTAGTTGCCGGCCCCGAAGCTGCCGCCGATCACCACGGTGAACTTGGGCACGGCGGCACAGGCCACCGCCGTCACCAGCTTGGCCCCGTCCTTGGCGATGCCGGCGTTCTCATACTTCCGGCCCACCATGAAGCCGGTGATGTTCTGCAGGAAGACCAGCGGGATGCCGCGCTGGCAGCACAGCTCCACGAAGTGGGCGCCCTTCAGCGCGCTCTCGCTGAACAGGATTCCGTTGTTGGCGATGATGCCCACGGGATAGCCCCAGATGCGGGCGAAGCCGCAGACCAGGGTGGTGCCGTAGTTGGCCTTGAACTCCTCCAGCTCCGACCCGTCCACGATGCGGGCGATCACCTCGCGCACATCGAAGGGCTTGCGGGTGTCGGCGGGAATGACGCCGTACAGCTCCGCCGGGTCAAACAGGGGCTCCCGCGGCTCGGCCACCGTCACCTGGGGCTGCTTCCGGCGGTTCAGGTTGCCGACGATTTGCCTGGCGATGGACAGGGCATGGCGGTCGTCCAGGGCGTAGTGGTCGGCCACGCCGGAGGTGCGGGTATGCACCTCCGCCCCGCCGAGGTCCTCAGCACTCACCACCTCGCCGGTGGCGGCTTTCACCAGGGGCGGGCCGCCCAGGAAGATGGTGCCCTGGCCTTTCACGATCACGCTCTCGTCCGCCATGGCCGGCACATAGGCGCCGCCCGCGGTGCAGGAGCCCATGACCACGGCCACCTGGGGGATGCCGGCGGCGCTCATGGTGGCTTGGTTGTAGAAGATGCGGCCGAAATGGTCGCGGTCGGGGAAGACCTCGTCCTGGTTCGGCAGGTTGGCCCCGCCGCTGTCCACCAGATAGACGCAGGGCAGGTTGTTCTCCCGCGCGATCTCCTGTGCCCGCAGGTGCTTCTTCACGGTCAGGGGGTAGTAGGTGCCGCCCTTCACCGTGGCGTCGTTGGCGACGACCACACATTCCTGGCCGGAGACGCGGCCGATGCCCGTCAGGATGCCGGCGGCCGGCACCTTGTCCTCATAAACCTCATGGGCGGCGAGCTGGCTGAACTCCAGGTAGGGGGTGCCGGGGTCCAGCAGGAAGCGCACACGGTCCCGGGGCAGCAGCTTGCCGCGGGCCAGGTGCTTTTCCCGCGCCTTCTCCCCGCCGCCCAGCTTGATGTCGGCGACGGTGGCCTTCAGGTCGGCCACCAGGGCCTCCATGGCGCGCACGTTGTCCGCGAAGGCGGCGTCGCGCGTGTCGATGGACGTGGTCAAGGCCGGCATGGTCACTCCCCTCCCCCTGGCCGGCGTGGCCCGCCGGTCCGTCTCTGGTCAGGGCGGGAGATTGCACAGGGCGGGGGGCGAGGGCAAGGACGGGAGGGGCATATCCACCCGGCCGAGTGCCAAGGAACATTCACGAACACGCACGAGACACACACAAACACGCACACAAGAAAGCTGACCACGGCTTCGCCTCACCCAGGTGGCGCCGCAGGCAACCCTTTTCTGTGAATGTTCGTGCGTGCATGGTGCGTGTTCGTGAATGTTCCTGGCACCCACGGCCAGCAAAAAAGGAAAAGGCCCCGGGTCACCCCGGGGCCTCCTTGGTCGTCAGGGGAGCGCGGCCACTCAGTCCGCGTCCACCATCTCTTCCACCGCCTCGTCCTTGTCGTCGCGGCGCTTGCCCTCGGCATACTCGAAGCCGAGCTTGTCCGCCGCCTCGTCCAGGGTGACCTTGACGGCGCCGCCCTTGGTGAGCTTGCCGAACAGCAGCTCCTCCGCCAGCGGCTTCTTGACGTGCTCCTGGATGGTGCGGGCCAGGGGGCGGGCGCCCATGACGGGGTCGTAGCCCTTCTTGGCCAGCCAGTCGCGGGCCGCGTCCGTCAGCTCGATGGTGACGCCGCGGTCGCTGAGCTGCGCCTCCAACTCCATCACGAACTTGTCCACCACGCGGGTCACCGTCTCCGGGGCCAAGTTCGCGAAGGCGATGATGGCGTCCAGGCGGTTCCTGAACTCCGGGGTGAACATCTTGTTGATGGCCTCGGAGTCCTCACCCACCCGCTGCTCACGGCCGAAGCCGATGGCCGGCTTGGCCATGTCGGCGGCGCCCGCATTGGTCGTCATGATCAGGATGACGTTGCGGAAGTCCACCGTCTTGCCGTTGTGGTCGGTCAGCTTGCCGTGGTCCATGACCTGCAACAGGATGTTGTACAGGTCCGGGTGCGCCTTCTCGATCTCGTCCAGCAGCAGCACGCAGTGCGGGTGCTGGTCGATGGCGTCGGTCAGCAGGCCGCCCTGGTCGAAGCCCACATAGCCCGGGGGCGCGCCGATCAGGCGGCTCACGGTATGGCGCTCCATGTACTCCGACATGTCGAAGCGGGTCAGCTCGATGCCCAGGGTGCGGGCGAGCTGCTTGGCCACCTCGGTCTTGCCCACGCCGGTGGGGCCGGAGAACAGGTAGTTGCCGATGGGCTTCTCCGCGTCGCGCAGGCCGGCACGGGCCAGCTTGATGGCGGCGACCAGGGTCTCGATGGCCTGGTTCTGGCCGAAGACCATGGTCTTCAAGTCGCGCTCCAGGTTCAGGAGCACTTCCTTGTCGTCACGGCTGACGGACTTCGGTGGGATGCGGGCGATCTTGGCGACCACGCCCTCCACGTCCTTCTGGGTGATGGTCTTCTTGCGCTTGCTGTCCGGCAGCAGGGCCTGGGCGGCGCCCACCTCGTCGATCACGTCGATGGCCTTGTCCGGCAGCTTGCGGTCGCCGATGTACTTGGCCGACAGCTCCACGGCCGAGCGCACCGCGTCCTTGGTGTACCGGACCTTGTGGTACTTCTCGTAGTAGGACTTGATGCCTTCCAGGATCTTGATCGCGTCCTCGATGGAGGGTTCGTTCACGTCGATCTTCTGGAAGCGGCGCACCAGCGCCCGGTCCTTCTCGAAGTAGTTCCGGTATTCCTTGTAGGTGGTGCTGCCGATGCAGCGCAGCGAGCCGCTGGCCAACGCCGGCTTCAGCAGGTTGCTGGCGTCCATGGCGCCGCCGGAGGTGGCCCCGGCGCCGATCACGGTGTGGATCTCGTCGATGAACAGGATGGAGCCGTCCAGGGCCTCCAGCTCCGACACCACGCTCTTCAGCCGCTCCTCGAAGTCGCCGCGGTAGCGGGTGCCCGCCAGCAGCGAACCCATGTCGAGGGCATAGATGGTGGCGTTCTTCAGGATCTCCGGCACCTCGCCATGGACGATCCGGCGGGCCAGCCCCTCGGCGATGGCGGTCTTGCCCACGCCGGGGTCGCCCACATAGAGCGGGTTGTTCTTGGAGCGGCGGCACAGGATCTGGATGGTGCGTTCCACCTCCTGCTCCCGGCCGATCAGCGGGTCGATCTTCCCGCTGGCCGCCTTCTTGTTCAGGTTGACGCAGTACGCCTCAAGGGCCTCGGTGCCTTTCTTCACGACCTTCTCCGCCTGGGCGTCGTCGTCGGCTCCGGAAACCCGCTTCGTCTCGGTACGTCCGGGAGCCTTGGCGATGCCGTGAGAAATGTAGTTCACCGCGTCGAACCGGGTCATCTCCTGCTCCTGCAGGAAATAGACGGCATGGCTCTCGCGTTCGGAGAACAAGGCAACCAGCACGTTGGCTCCCGTCACCTCTTCACGGCCCGAACTTTGTACGTGGATGGCCGCCCGCTGCAGGACGCGCTGGAATCCCGCAGTCGGTTTGGCATCGTCGGGCCGGTTGGTGATCAGGTTGGAAAGCTCGTTGTCGAGGTACTCGACAAGCTCGGCGCGGAGCTTCTGCATGTCCACGCCGCAGGCGCGCAGGACGGCGACGGCGTCCTGGTCATCCGTGAGGGCGAGCAGCAGGTGCTCAAGGGTAGCGTACTCGTGGCGTCGCTCGTTGGCGTTGGCAAGGGCCCGGTGGAGCGTCTGCTCGAGGTTACGCGAGAGCATTCGGGGCTAATCCTTCTCCAGGGTACATTGCAAAGGATGCTGGTGCTGCCGGGCGAAGTCCATGACCTGCGTCACCTTGGTCTCCGCCACCTCATAGGTGAAGACCCCGCAGACCCCGACCCCCCGGCGGTGCACATGCAACATGATGCGCGTCGCCTCTTCGCGGTTCTTGTTGAAGAAGCGCTCCAGGACGTGAACGACGAACTCCATGGGGGTGTAGTCGTCATTCAACATCAACACTTTGTACATCGAGGGCTTCTTCGTCTTCGGCTTGGCCTGTACGACCACGCCCGTCGAATTGCCCTCGTCCCCGTTCTTGTCGTCGTCGGCCATGTCTGTTCAGGAAGCCATCACGCGGGTCCGCATCCCTCGATCATATGAAATCCGGAGGCCCGGTTGGAAGGGGCCATATTCACGTCCCAAGGAGAACACGGCTCCGTCACGCAAGTCACGCGCCCGGCCGGGATGCCACCGGGGTTACCGCCCCTGACGGCCGCCTTCCCGCCCCTCCCCAGATAAGGAGAGATAAGGCCGCCAAGGGCTTGTGGAAGGCCTTGCGCGCCAGCCGGAAAAGAAAAAAGACCCGGCAGCCCTGGGGCCACCGGGTCCTTCCATCATACGGGCCCCGACCAAGGTCGGGGTCGGGCCGGAAACCTTTCCCGGCCCCGATACCCTGACCCGTCAGGGTTCCGGGCTTCGGCGGCATGGGCCGCCGCCGCGCCGGTCGGCGCGGATGCCGAGGGTCAAGGCTTTCGCCCCTCGGCATCAGGCCGCGAGCTTCACCTTGGACAGCTTCTCCACGGTGGCGTTGACCCGGGCCGTCAGCGGCTCCGCGGCCTCGTTGGCCACCTTCACGGTCATCTCGGAGACCTTGGTGGTCTCGGCGACCAGGGCGTCGAAGCTGCTGCGGGCATACTCGGTCTGCAGGTCCACCAGCTCCTTCAGCGTCTTCACGCCGATGGCGGCCTTCGCGACGGAGACGGACTGCTCCAGCTGGGACTGGGTGAAGGCGATCACGGACTTGGACAGCGCTTCGAAGCCCTTGGCGAGGATGTTGGAGGAGGCGAGGACGGCGTCCACCGTCTCCTTCTGCAGGCCGGCCAGCTCGTCATAGGCGGTGAAGACCTGCTTGGACACCTTCTCCACCTGCTCCTTGGTGTAGGCGACGGCCTGCTCCACGTTCTTCGTGGCGGCGTCCTGGGCGGCGGTGACGGTGGCCTCGATGGTGTCCTTCACGTCGGCGGGGACAGTCTCGACCTTGGGGGCCTTGGGGGTACGGGGCGCGGTGGCCATGGGTAGTCTCCTTCAGGGTTGCGCGCGATGGGTGCCGGCCTGCACAAAGCAGCCCCGGCACCGGGTGCCGCTCTGTCCGGTCAACCTGTCGGCCGCCCGGAGCCTTATGCTGCGGTGCAGCATGTGCCGTTTATATCGGCACGGTACGGGACAGGTCAAGGGATTTTTGTGCACTGCACAACGACGAAATCGCAACCGTTCGCCGCCCGCATGGCTACCGATCCTTAGGATTTCTGCCGCTTTACGTTGGCCGGGACGCGTGCCACGATGCGCGCCCTTCCCCCACCCCCTGCCCCGCGCGGACCCCCAGGATGACCTACTGTCTCGGCATCAAGATCAAGGACGGGCTGATCGGCTTGTCCGACGGCCGCATCACGGCCGGGACACAGGTTTCCGTGGCCCGCAAGGTGACCATGGTGGGGGACAAGGCCGACCGTCTGTTCATCATGACGTCAGGCCTGCGCAGCGTACGCGACAAGACCCTGGCCTATCTGCGCCGCGACATGGCGCGGGCCGGGGCCGCGCCGGGGACAGTGCCCTTCGCCACGATGCTGGAGGCGGTGGGCGCCTTCACCAAGTGCCTGCGCGCCGTGGCGGCAGAGGACAAGGAGGCGCTGGAAGCGTCCAACCTGCCCTTCAACCTGCACGCCATCCTGGGCGGCCGGCTGGCGGAGGACCGGGAGCCGACCATGTTCCTGGTCTACCCGGAGGGCAACTGGATCGAGGTGGATGAGCGCACGCCCTACCTGTCCATCGGCTCCACCGCCTATGGCAAGCCCATCCTGGACCGGGCGCTGAAGCCCCACACACCCATGGCGACAGCCCTGAAGATCGCGTACCTGTCCTTCGACAGCAGCCGCTATTCCTCCTCCGACGTGGGCTATCCCATCGACCTGATCACCTACCGCCAGGCCGACCAGCAATGGCGGGAAGCCCAGTTCGACTATGACGACCTGGTGGAGCAGCGGCAGTGGTGGAACCGCCACATCACCGACCTGGCAACCCGCCTGCCCGACGGGCCCTGGGTGGGCAAGCTGCTGGGGTGAGTTCCCGCCGACCCGACTTCCTTGTCACAGCCTGCCCCGGTTGCCCCTGGCTATAACCCCTTCGGCTAGGACGGCGAAGCCACAGGCCCGTCGTGTAGTCAACAGATTAACGAATCTGCGCTAGACACTGATTCCGTTCGCATTTACGCTGACAAGCAGCAGCCGGGGCAAGGCTGATTCCAGGGGGCATCTCATGATGGTGGGCACGCGGGGCATCCGACCGGTGGGGGTAGCGACGCGCCGCACGCGGAAGGTCTTCGCACTTTTGGGGTTGCTGGCGCTGGCGATGGCCGCCCCGGCCAGCGCCCTTGCCAAGTACGCCTCCATCGTCATCGACGCGGAGACGGGGCAGGTCCTGCATGCCGCCGGCGCGGACACCCGGAACTTCCCGGCGTCGCTGACCAAGATGATGACCTTGTACATGGCCTTCGACGCCATCGAGAAGGGTCGCCTGAAGCTGGACCAGCGCATCCCCGTGTCCGCCCACGCCGCCGGGCAGGCGCCGTCCAAGCTGGGCCTCCGCGCGGGCTCCACGGTGAAGCTGGAGGACTGCATCCTGGGCATGGCGGTGAAGTCCGCCAACGACTGCGCGGCAGCGGTGGGGGAGGCGATCGGCGGGACGGAGGCCAACTTCGCCCGCATGATGACCGAGCGTGCCCGCCAGCTCGGCATGACCCGCACCACCTTCCGCAACGCCTCCGGCCTGCCCAACGCCGGCCAGCTTTCCACGGCCCGCGACATGGCGCGGCTGTCCCAGGCGCTGATCTACGACCACGCCAAATATTACCACTACTTCGGTGAGCGCAGCTTCGAGTTCAGCGGCGTGACCGTGGCCGGGCACAACCGGCTGATGTACCGCTATCCCGGCATGGACGGGCTGAAGACGGGCTTCATCCGGGCCTCCGGCTTCAATCTGGCGTCCTCCGCGGTGCGTGATGGCCGTCGCCTGATTGGCGTCGTGTTCGGCGGCCAGACCGCCGGCTGGCGTGACAACCACATGGCCGGCTTGCTGGACGAGGCCTTCGCCGGCCGCAGCACGCCCGTCCTGGTGGCCTCCGCCGACCGGGCCCGGTCGCCCAAGGCCAACCAGCGCAACCGCCCGGTGGAGCGTGATGACGAGGACGTCGCGCCGAAGGTGGTCGCCGCTGCCGCCAAGGCCGCCGGCAGCATCGCGTCTGGCGCCGGCGAGCTGGTGCTGCCCCGCACCGCCGTCGCCGCCCCCATGGCTGCGGTCCCCAAGGGCCGTCCCAGCGGCTGGGGCATCCAGGTGGGCGCGTTCAACGACCGTGCCGCCGGCCAGCGCGCCGTCTCGGCCGCCACGCAGCGGGCCGGCTCGCTGCTGGACAAGGCGATCCCCCACGTGCTGGAGGTCTCCACCGCCAAGGGCCCCATCTACCGCGCCCGCCTGATGGGCATGGATGAGAAGACCGCCCGCCAAGCCTGTTCGCGGCTGGCCAAGACCGGTCATGGCTGCCTGACGGTGCCGCCCCAGGCAGGGCTCTGAACCCCTACCCCGTCGTGGAATGATGGAGGGCGCCCGGCAGGTCCGGGCGCCCTTTCCATTTGGGCTGATGCACCGGCCTTGCGCGGCCATGCCCCATGTGGGAGGGCTTGGGGGCAGCCGAGCCAGCATGGATGCCCATGGCCCCCCGACCGGACTCCCCGCCCTGCCTGACCCTCTGGGACCTTGGCCTGACGCGGCAGGAGGCCCGTCGCCATTATGTCGGGGGCATCATCGCGCTGGTGGTCGGCATCCTGATGGTCGCCCCACTGGCATTCATGGTGATGATGGGTGTCGCTTTCCTGGCGGATGCCTTGGGAGGTCCATCGGCGCGACAGGTCGTCGAGGGGCTGGCCATCTTCCCAGTGGTCGGGTCGGCGATCATTCCCATGGCCGTGGTGGTCAGGGCCGTGCACGGCCGAACGGCCGCCAGCCTTGTCAATGCCACCGGCCGGGTAAGCTGGGCCCTGCTGGCCCGGGGTGCGGGGTTGTGGGCCGGGGTGCTCCTGCCCCTGGTGGCGCTGGGCTTCGCCTCGGGGGAGATGTCTCTCTCTCCTGACTGGCCCAGGGTCCTGCTGGTGGCGTCCATCGGGTTGCCTCTGGTGCTGGCCCAGGTGACGGCGGAGGAGATGCTCTGCCGCGGCTACCTGGCCCAGGCCTGTGCCCGCCTCACGGGGTCACCGGTCACCACCGTCCTGGTGACGACACTCGTCTTCACGGCCTTGCATGAGGGAAACCAAGCCAGCGATCCCTGGGGCCTACGGGTCCAGATCGCGGCCATGGGCCTTTTCCTGGCCCTGGTCACCTGGAAGGCAGGGCGGCTGGAGCCGGCGGTCGGCATCCACCTTGCCCAGAACATGCTGGCTGTCTTCGTCCTGGGCGCGGGTGGCGAAGCCATCCCCAACCTGGCGGGAAGGTCCGAACTGGCGGTGTTGCCGGACGATCCCGCGGCGATCCTGGGCAACTTGGCGGCATTCTGCCTGCCCGCGGGGGTCTTCCTGTACCTGGGCTTCGGGAAGGGTTGGCTGGGCATGGAAAAAGGGCGGCCGGATCGCCCGGCCGCCCTGCGTTAGGTCACTGCGTCCAACAGGTGCCGGTCAGGCCTGCACCGGCTCCCGCACCTGGACCGGCGCCGCCGGCTTGCCCAGGCGTGAGCACCGGCCGACGCAGGAGTACTCGAGGCCGGCCATCTCCGCGGCCTCCGGGTCATAGACGTTGCGCAAATCCACCAGCACGGGCGCGCGCAGCAGCTTGGCGACCCGGCGCAGGTCCAGGGCGCGGAACTCGTTCCATTCCGTCAGCACCAGGGCGCAGTCCGCCCCCTCCAGCGCGGCATAGGCGTCCTTGGCCCATTCCACGCCCGGCAGCAGCCTCTCCGCCTCGTGCATGCCCGCCGGGTCATAGGCCGACACCGTGGCCCCCGCCGCCTGCAGGGCGGGCACGATGTCC
>MOEB01000068.1 GCA_001939945.1 Aerophototrophica crusticola
CCCCGGGGCCCTTGGGAAAGCCGTAGTGCCGATGGCGCGGCAGCGGGCATTCCGATGAGCGTCGATGCGGCGGATGGGGATCTTTGGAACGCAGAGGACGCAGATGGCCGCAGAGGACACAGAGAGGTTTTGGACTTACTGGAACAGTGATGGCGGTAATGGCCGGGATGACAGTGATGGGTTCGGCCTTGGACGGGAGTCGGTGCCTGCGTGAGAATGGATTTGTCTGGCGCCTGCGGCGCCGGGCAGCTTGGGGGCTTCATCTAGAGCGTGTTTACGCTGACCGTAAACACGCTCCGGCGGCGACTGCCGCCGCGCGGGCCCATGCCCGCGTAAGCCAAGCCGCGGATGCGGCGCCGGCGAGTGAGGAACCCAAAAGGCTAGACCCGTTTCCAGTCTGCGGGAAACGGGTCTAGCTCTACGGCACCGGCGCGCCGACCCCTCTGTGTCCTCTGCGGCCATCTGCGTCCTCTGCGTTCCAGAACCCGGCCGGGCACGGGCGCTGTGGCCCGAAAAGGAGCGAGGCATCACTGTCATCCCTGGCCATCACCGTCATCACTGTTCCTGTAGGTTGAGCCGTGGACAGCGGGTTGGGCTTTCGGTGATTGGCACGACGCGATCCCGAGGACCCCGGCTCGGAGGCCGGGGTGACATCAGCGATTTGCACTCACGTTATGAAAACCGCCGGTACACGAACTCCCCCACATCCGCCGCACTCTCCCGCTCCGCCACGGCAACCAAATCCCGGTGGAAGGGGCTTTTGGCGCAGGCGGGGTCGGTGGCGGTGGCGTCGCCGGTGAGGGCGAGGGCTTGGCAGCGGCAGCCGCCCCAGTCGCGTTCCTTGTGCTCGCAGGTCTGGCAGAGGCTCGGCATCCAGCCGGTGCCGCGGAAGCGTTCGAAGGCGGGGCCCCAGTCCCAGATGTCGGCCAGGGGGACATCCCCCGCCCGTTGGAATTCCAGGCCGGGGATGCTTTCCGCCGCGTGGCAGGGCAGGACCTTGCCGCTGGGGTTCACGGTGATGAAGCGCCGGCCCCAGCCGCCCATGCAGGGCTTCGGGCGGCTGGCGTAGTAGTCGGGGACGACGTAGTCGATAACCAGGCGGCCCTTCAGCGCGACGCGGGCCGCGTCCACCACGGCCGTCGCCGCCTCCAACTGCTGCCTTGTGGGCATGAGGGCGGCGCGGTTCTTCAGGGCCCAGCCGTAATACTGCACATGGGCCACCTCCAGCCGCGAGGCGCCCAGGTCCAGGGACAGGTCGATCATCTCCTGGAGCCGGTCCAGGTTCTGGCGGTGGACGACGGCGTTGAGGGTCAGAGGCAGGCCGGCTTCCCGCACCGCGCGGCAGAAGGCCAGCTTTCTGGGTTGGGCACCCCGCAGGCCGCCGATCCGCTCGGCCGACGCGACCTCCGTGTCCTGGAAGCTGACCTGGATATGGTCCAGGCCGGCGGCGGATAACCCGGCAAGGCGGGCCGTGTCCACCAGCACGCCCGAGGTGATGAGGTTGCTGTAGAGGCCGACCTGGGCGGCATGGGCCACCAGCTCCTCAAGGTCTTTCCTGACCGTGGGTTCGCCGCCGGAAAAGTGGACCTGGAGGCAGCCCAGATCGGCGGCCTCCGTCATCACCTGTTTCCAGGTCTCGGTCGGCAGTTCCCCCGCGGCACGCACCATCTCCACCGGGTTGGAGCAGTAGGGGCAGGCCAGCGGGCAGCGGTGGGTCAGCTCGGCCAGCAGGGCCAGGGGGGGCGCGGGGGCGGTCATGGGTCGAGCATCCCCTTGTCGGCCAGGTCCTGGAGCAGGGTTTCCACGTCGCCGCGGACCTCCGCCGGGTCGGCCTCATACTCGGTGGCAAGGGCTGTGACGATGCCGTCCAGGGTGGTGGCGCCGTCGCAGCGCCGCAACACCCCCGCCGCCACCTCATCCAGCATCAGCACCCGCTCCGGCCCCAGCAGGACCCAGCCGTCGCGGGCCTTGTCGAAGCGCAGCTTGGCATGGCGGGGCAGCTTGGGGCGGCTTTCGGCGGTGACGGCCGGCATCACTTACTCCTGCGGCACGAAACTGCCGGGCGGGACATGGCCCGGGGCCACGTAGGCGTGGTAGAGGGCGTCGAGCTGGACCCAGAGCACGTCGCACTTGAAGGTCAGGGCGGCGATGGCCTGCTGCTGCTGTTCCGGCGTGCGGGCATGGTGCTTGACGTAGGCCAGGGCGAAATCCGCGTCGCGCGGTGCCTCCGTCAGGCGGTTCTGGAAATAGGCCAGGGTCTGTTGGCTGACGAAGTCGTAGTTCGCCAGCATGCCCGCCACCCGGTTGGCGATGATCATGGGGCTGAACATCTCCGTCAGGCTGGACGCCACCGCCTCCAGCACCGACCGCTCGGCCACGAAGTGCACATAGGCGTCCACGGCGAAGCGGGTGGCGGGGAGGATGCCGCGGCAGCCCTCCACATAGTCCTGGTCCAGGCCCAGGCCGCCGGTCAGCATCAGCCAGCGGGCGATGCCGCCCTCCCCCTCCTTCATGCCGTCATGGTCGATGATGCGCTGGCGCCAGGCGCGGCGGTCGGCGGCGTTGTCCAGGCGGGCCAGCAGGGTCGCGTCCTTCCGCGGGATGCTGGCCTGGTAGTAGTAGCGGTTCAGCGCCCAGGCCTGGACCTGACCCTTGGTCAGCTTTCCGCCGTGCAGCAGCTTGTGGAAGGGGTGGAGGTGGTGGTAGCGCGTCTCCCCCACATGCCGGAGCCGTTCTTCCAGTTGGGCGGCGCTGAGCAATTCCGTCATGGCGTGACCTCCCGCCCGTCCTCCGCCACCTCCCAGCCGGCGGCGGCCAGGGCCGCCCGTTCCGGGCTGTCGTCCAGCAGGATCGGGTTCGTGTTGTTGATGTGGATGAGGATCTTGCGGCCGGCGCGCAGGTGTTGGAGCGCTGCCAGGGAGCCGTCCGGGCCAGCGATGGGCAGGTGGCCCATGCGGCGGCCGGTCTTGGTGCCGACCCCGGCGGCCTGCATCTCATCGTCATGCCAGACGGTGCCGTCGAAGAAGACCACGTCCGCCCCGTGCATGCGGTTGAACAGGGCATCCGACACCCGGGCGCAGCCGGGGACATAGACGACACGGCGGCCGTTGGCGCGCAGTTCGAGGCCCACCGTGTGGCCGGTTTCCTGGTCCAGGCGCATGCCTTCGGATTCCAGGAACAGGGCGACCTTGCCGGGGACGGGGAACATCTCCACGCTCAGGCCGCTAGGGCCGGTGGGGGTGTCGATCTCCACGGGTCCGTTGAGGGCCAAGGGGCGGCGGCTGACCAGGGCCGGGTTCAGCACGCCGAACACCGGGTTGGCGGCCAGCACGTCCTGGATTTCCGGTGTGGCGTAGAGGCTGAAAGGGTGCCCTTCGCGCAGGTCGATCAGGCCGATGATGTGGTCCACGTCCGCGTTGGTCAGGACCACGGCGCCGATGGGGCTGTGCCGGGCGCCATGGCGGGGGTGGAGCGCCGGGTTGGCCAGGATCTGCTGGCGCAGGTCGGGCGAGGCGTTCAGGAGTACCCACCGCTCCCCGTCGGCGCTGACGGCCAGGGAGGATTGGGTGCGGGGCTTGGCGGCCGGGTCACCGGCGCGGGCGCGGCGGCAGCCCCCGCAATTGCAGTTCCACTGGGGGAAGCCCCCGCCTGCCGCCGCACCCAGGATCACGATGCGCATGGCGTCTCGTCCCTTTCGTCGGTGGCGGGCGGGGTACGGCCTCAGATCTCGGCGCAGGCGTAGCAGTTGATCTCGCAGCCGACGGAGACCTCGACGACGCGGGGCTTGGACCACTTCTTCATGACGTCTCTCCCTCAGTTCCTGTTCGGCACCCCGCGACGCGGGGGCACGAGGGGGACGCTAGCGGGATCGGACGGGGGCGGTTAGCTATGCGTATCATAGGCTATGGCCGCCATAGGCCCGGACCTATGCTGCGGCGCGGCAACAATTCCGAGGGGGAAAGGCATGACCGAGGTTACCATCTACCACAACCCGTCCTGCGGCACGTCCCGCAACACCCTGGCCATGATCCGCAACAGCGGGGTGGAGCCGCGGGTGGTGGAGTACCTGAAGACCCCGCCCAGCCGGGCGGAGCTGGCCGACCTGGTCCGCCGCATGGGCGTGCCGGTGCGCGAGGTGGTGCGGGAGAAGGGCACACCTTATGCGGAGCTGGGCCTGGGCGACCCGTCGGTGACGGACGACCAGTTGCTGGACGCCATGGCGGCCCACCCGATCCTGATCAACCGGCCCATCGTGGTGACGCCCCTGGGCGTGCGCCTGTGCCGGCCTTCGGAAAAGGTGCTGGAGATCCTGCCGGACCCGCAGCAGGGCGAGTTCACCAAGGAGGACGGGCAGGTGGTGGTGGGCGCCGACGGCAAGCCGGTGCCGGGGACGTCGGTGTGAGGGGGTGCCGGGAGCAGGCCGACGCTGACAATTGGTGAAAAACAAAGGGCCCGGGATGGCGGCTTGCCGTCCCGGGCCCCTTGGGCTGTCAATGGCGTCTGCCGATCACTTCTCGCGGCGGGCCCGCTGCGGCTTCTCGGAAGCGGCCGGGGCGGGGGTTTCCACGTCCGGCAGGCTTTCGAAGATGCCGGCTTCCTGCAGGCGGTCGATGGCCACCAGGTCCCCTTCGTCGCCCGCCCGCATGGCGGCCAGGGCGTAGTTCAGGTTGCCGGGGGAGTTGCTGTTGCTGTTGCTGCGGCTGTTCTCACCCGGGCGGAACAGGTTGGCCAGCTTGGGCAGCTGGGACAGCTTGCCCTCGATGCCGCGCGGTTCGCCCATGGCGCGCCAGTAGGTGTCGATGGCCTGGATGCGGTTGCGCACGTCCAGGGCCTTGAAGATGGCGGTGGCGTGCACCTTCAGCGTTCCCGCCTTGATGCCCAGGGCCTCCGCGATCTCCACGTTGCTGTCGCCCGCGGACATCCGGGTCAGGATGCCCAGTTGGGTCGGGGTCAGCGCGGACAGGACGTTGCCTGCCTCATGCCCCGCGGCCCGGTAGCGGGCACAGGTCTCACGAAACTTGGAGAGGGCCAGGGCTATCGCGGCCTGGTCCTCATCCGCGAGCGCCGCATCGTAGGCCAAAGCGGCCGCGATCAGCTCGTCATCTGTTCTCTTCGCCATGGGATAGCATTAAACCCCATTAACAGCCCATTTAACAGAGCAAATGGGACGCTTTCGGATAGGTGCAAGCCCCAGAAATCAGCTTTTGCCTGTCCAGTACGCCGTCGCGACGCCCGAAGGCGAGTAAACGGCGATGAAGCGCCCCGTTCGCAAGCGGTAGTGCCCGGGCCTGGACACACCGCATAAACGCCAAAAGCAACCTATCCGGTTCGGCACATCTTCGGGAAGTATCCAAAAGTCGCTGGCTGACGGAAATCGGGCGCAAATGTATGCAGTCAGCTAAGCCCGACGATGTGGCCCGCGGGTGAAACGCCGATGTGGCTGGAGGCCGGGACCTTGGGCAGGCCGGGCATGGTCATGATGTCGCCGCACAGCACCACGACGAAGCCGGCCCCGGCGGACAACCGCACCTCCCGAACCGGCAGGGTGAAGCCGGTGGGCGCCCCCTTGGCATCCGGGTCGGTGGAGAAGCTGTACTGGGTCTTGGCCATGCAGACCGGCGCCTCGCGGAAGCCGCGGGCCTCGAACTCCGCCAGCCGCGCGCGGACGGTGGCCGGGAACTCCACGTCGTCGGCGCGGTAGATCTCCCGCGCGATGGTGCGGATCTTCTCGGTCAGGGGCAGGTCGGCGGCGTAGAGCGGCTTGAAGGCGGCGGTGCCCCCGTCCGCCAGGGCCGCGACGGCATGGGCCAGCGACTCCGCCCCGGCGCCGCCCTCCCCCCAATGGTTGCAGAGGTGGACCTCCACGTCGAGCGCGCGGCAGGCCTCCGCCACGGCGGCCAGCTCGGCCTCCGTGTCCGCGGTGAAGCGGTTGATGGCCACGGCCACGGGCAGGCCGAACTTGCGCATGTTCTCCACATGCCGGACCAGGTTGGCGCAGCCCGCCGTGACGGCGGCCACGTTCTCCCCCTTCAGGTCCGCCTTGGCGACGCCGCCATGCATCTTCAGCGCCCGCACGGTGGCGACCACCACGGCGGCGGAGGGTTCCAGCCCGGCGAGGCGGCACTTGATGTCCAGGAACTTCTCGGCACCCAGGTCCGCGCCGAACCCCGCCTCCGTCACCACATAGTCGGCCAGGGACAGGCCCGCCCGGGTGGCGATGACGCTGTTGCAGCCATGGGCGATGTTGGCGAAGGGCCCGCCATGGACCAGGGCCGGCGTGCCCTCCAGCGTCTGCACCAGGTTGGGGGCCATGGCGTCGCGCAGCAGGGCGGTCATGGCGCCCACCGCGTCCAGGTCGGCGGCGGTGACAGGCTTCTTGTCCCGTGTCTGGGCGACGATGACGCGGCCGAGGCGGGCTTGGAGGTCCTCAAGGTCGGTGGCGAGGCAGAGGATGGCCATCACCTCCGACGCCACGGTGATGTCGAACCCGTCCTCCCGCGGGACGCCCTGGGAGGCGCCGCCCAGGCCGATGACCATGTTCCGCAAGGCCCGGTCGTTCAGGTCCAGGCAGCGGCGCCAGGTGACCCGGCGCGGGTCGATGTTGAGCGGGTTGCCCCAGTAGATGTGGTTGTCGATGAGCGCGGCCAGGATGTTGTTGGCCGCGGTGATGGCGTGCAGGTCGCCGGTGAAGTGGAGGTTGATCTCCTCCATCGGCGCCACCTGGGCCTTGCCGCCGCCGGTAGCGCAGCCCTTGGCGCCGAAGACCGGGCCCAGGCTGGGTTCCCGCAGGCAGATGGCGACACGCCTGCCGATGCGGCGCAGCGCGTCGCCCAGGCCGATGGTGGTGGTGGTCTTGCCCTCCCCCGCCGGGGTGGGGCTGATGGCGGTGACGAGGATCAGCTTGCCGGGCTTGGCAGGCCGCCGGGCCAGCACCCAGTCCAGGGCCAGCTTGGCCTTGAAGGGGCCGTGGCGGTAGACCGCGTCGGCCGGGACGCCCAGCTCCGCGGCCACGGACTCGATGGGCTTCAAGGGGACGCCGCGGGCGATGGCGGCATCGCTGCCAGCGGGGTCCTCAAGGACGCGGGGTGGGGTCACGGGGGCTTCCTCCGGAATCGTTTGCGCATGCTTAGCATCGGGGAAAGGGTGATGCACGCCCGGCCGGGGACAAGGGGCGCGCAGACGACCCGGGCGACTCGCAAAGCAGGTCTGACGCCCAACCCCTGGGACCGGCGGGAACAGCCGCCCATATTCGTGCCGTTCCCCAGGGGCCGGGTGCCCCGATGCCGCCGGCCGTTCCGGCGCTGGCTAGAGAGATGATGACGAGTTCCCCTGTTTGGTTCTTCCAGACCCCGCGCCGGCTGGCCCTGAAGGCCGGCGGCAAGGCCATCGCGCTGGTCTACCTGGCCGTCCCCGGTGCGGGTGGCTGGTCGATCCGCGTGGACGGGCGGGACGTTTCCCGCCACCCTGACCTGGTGTCCGCGCAAGGGGCGGCGCTTGCCCTGTTGGGCGGCCCGGACCTGGCGCATGCTGCCTGACCCGACCGCCGGAGGGCCCGAAGACATGGCCGGATACGTCGCCGCCCGCCTTGCCCGCATCGACCTGCTGGAGCACGTGCTGACCGTGCCGGAGGGGGACGAGTCGGGCCTGGCCGATGCCGTGACCACCGTGGCAGAGGCGCTGGCCGACGACGGCGCCCTGGTGCTGGACGAGGACGGGTTCCCCGCCCAGGGCGCCACCGACGCCGAGGTGGTGGCCGAGGCGCTGGACGCCTATGCCCGGCTGCTGCTGCTGTTCGGGGAGATCGACCAGGCCGCGGAGGCCGTGGCCCTGATCGACCGCATCCACCATTTGGACCAGCGGCCGGATATCCGCGGATTGAGAATCCTCTGACTTTGCCCGGGGCGCTTCCGGCAAATCCGGGAGCGCTTTTGTGCCATCCCCGTAATCCACACACCCCTTGCGGAACCGCCCCGCTCTGGCATCCTTTATGCAATGTCTGAGCATGCCAAACGAGAAGCACCGGGCCGCAAAGGCACCGGGGCCGCGGTTGGGGAGGTTTTTGGACAGGAGGTTGGGATGGACGGCAAATTGGCCCGGTTCCGCCACGGCTCGACCCCACCACGGGATTTGCCGGACCTGATCCGGCGCCTGATGGTGCGCTGCGCGGCCGCCGATCCCAGCGAGGTGGCCGTCCTGCAGGCCTATATGCAGCGGCTCTGGTCAAGAAAGACCGGGTTGCTCCCCCGCCAGGGCTAAGCCGAAGGTCGGCTGCGCCGATGGTGGCCTGACGCCGTTTCCTGCCGGTCGCCCGTCCGGGTGGCCGGGACGGACAGGATACGGGCTAGGCATGCATTCCAGTCGGGCAAGCATCGGGAACGGCGGCATGTTGCTGCTGCTGGCGCTGTGCCTGGGCATCATGGCCCTGCCGGTGCTGCTGGTGGAGACACCGCCGCTGTTCGACTATGCCAACCATTTGGCCAGGGTCCATGTGCTGGCCAATTGGGAGGGCGTGCCCGCCTTCCAGGAGAATTTCACCCGCGACGCGCTGCTGCTGCCCAACGTGCTGTCGGACCTGGTGCTGCTGGCCCTGGAGCCCGCGATGGGGATCGAGGCGGCGGGCAAGGTGCTGCTGCTGCTGATCCTGGGCGGCATCGTCACCGGCGGGGCCGCCCTGGGCTGGGCCATCGCCGGGCGGCTGTCGCCCTGGCCCCTGCTGGTGGCGGGGCTGGCCTATCATGAGATGTTCATCTGGGGCTTCCTGAACTATGAGCTGGGGCTGGCCCTGCTGCTGTGGGGCCTGGCGGCCTGGGTCTGGCTGGAACGGCGCACACGGGCCGGGCAGTTGCTCAGCGGCGTGGCATTCGCGCTGCTGGTCTTCTTCGCCCACCTGGTGGCGTTCGGGCTGTTCGCCGTGGGCATCGCCATCCTGGAACTGTGCCGCGCCTGGCGGGAGCGGCAGCGTGGCTTCGGGCCCGTGCTGGGCCGGCTGGTCGTCTCCGCCCTGATCTTCGGGCCGCCCCTGGCCATCTTCCTGTCCCGCAGCCCGGCGGGCGGGCTGCCCATGGCCTTCGCCTGGGACATGACCCTGTGGGGCAAGCTGTCCCCCTTCACCCGGGTGCTGTCCACCGGCGACACGGCGGCGGATTACGCCACACTGGCCGGTCTGGCCCTGCTGGCCCTGCTGGGTATCGTTACCGGGCGGGTGAGGGCGAGTGGCGCCCTGCTGCTGGCGGCCGGGACATATGCCCTGCTGGTGATCGCCCTGCCCTATACGGCCATGGGGTCCTTCTTCCTGGACGCCCGCATCGCCATCGCCGTGTTCCTGCTGCTGGCCGTGGCCCTGGTGCCGCGGCCTGACGTGGCGGGGGGCAAGGTGGCCGTCATCGCCTCTGTCGGGTTGCTGGCCCTGCTGGGGGCGCGGTCGGCCCTGGTGCTGGAGGACTGGCGGGCGCAGGAACGTTCCTATGACCGGGTGCTGGAGAGCGTGGCTAAGCTGCCGGAGGGCGCCGTGGTGGTCCCCGCCTTCGGCCGGTATTTCGAGATGCCGGGCTGGATCAGCACCCGCGGCCTGTGGCCCACCCATGAGCATACCGCCGCCTATGCCGCCATCCGGCGGGATGCGGCGGTGACCAACATCTTCGCCCGCAAGGGCCAGAACCCGCTGGTCTATACCCCCGCGGTCGAGGAGCTGCTGCCCCTGGGCCGGAACCCCATCACCCGGGTGGTCACGGACAAGGAGCTTGGCGGCTTCCTGGAGCAGACCCACGCCGCCGCCCGGGCCCTGGCCGAAACGGGCAGCGACAGCAAGGTCTTCGCCCTGCTGTTCGACAAGGGATGCGACACCGTCCCCGACCAGCCCTGGGCCTGGGTGGTCGAGTGCGGGCCGGAACTGACCATCCTGGAGATCGCGCCGGAGCAGCCGCCCGCGGAGTCCGTCGCCCACCGGCAGGAGGCAAGCTGATGCAGGACAGGGTTCCCGCACTTTCCCCCCGGCCCCTTCCGCGCTGGGCCGCGGGACTGCTGTGTGCCCTGCTGGCCCTGTTGGCGGGCTGGGCCCTGTCCCGGTCCCTGCCCGGCCCGGGGCTGCTGGATTTCGGGTCCTTCATGGGATCGGGCAAGGCGGCGCTGGAGGGGTTGGACCCCTATGGCCTGTACCCGCCCCTGACCTTCCACGTGGTCCTGCCGGGCTTCGATGTCTGGAACCCCAACCTGAACCCGCCCGTGGGCCTGCTGCTGTTCGGGCCCCTGTCCACGCTGGAGCCGTTCCACGCCTTCCGGATCTGGTGGGCGGTGAGCTTCGTCACCTATGGCATCCTGGTCCTGCTGCTGCTGCGCCGCTATCGGCGGGAGGACCCGCTGCTGCCCGGCCTGTGGGCCTTCGCCCTGGCGGGATTCTGGGACACGCTGGTGCTGGGGCAGATCTATGTGCCCCTGGCCCTGGCCGCGGTCGGGGCCTGGCTGTGCCTGGACAAGGGACGGCCCGTGGCGGCGGGGCTGCTGATCGGGATCGTCATCGCCGTTAAGCCCAACTTCCTGGTCTGGCCGGGGCTGCTGTTCCTGGCGGGGCATTTCGTGCCTGCCCTGGCGGCAGGGGCCTGCGCCCTGGCCCTCAGCCTGCTTGCGGGGCTGGTGTTCGGGTTCGAGACCTATGCCCAGTGGGCCCAGGTGGTGGCCAATGACATCAACAGGGGCGTCTTCCTGACCAATGCCAGCCTGCCGGGGCTGCTGGACCGGATGGGGCTGCATGGCACGGGCAAGCTGGCCAGCCTGGCCCTGCTGGCGGGGCTGGCCTGGTGGGCCTGGCGATCGAGGCCCGACCCGATGCGGGCCAGCACCCTGGGCCTGCTGGGGGCGCTGCTGGCCTCCCCCTTGGCCTGGGTGCATTACAGCCTGTTCCTGCTGCCCGCCTTCCTGTCCGGCCGGATGAACCCGGCCCTGCTGCTGGCCGCGGCCCTGCTGGTGATCCCCGTGCCCACGGTACTGGACCATTTCATGGCCGCCCCCGCTTGGCAGCAGGCCACGCTGGGTTCCGCCTATGGCTGGGCGCTGCTGCTGTGCCTGGTGGGCTTCTCACAACAGCGGCGGGAGCCTGCCGCCCATGCCGCCGGGGATCAGCAACTGCCGGCCCGCAACCACATGGTCGCGTGACCGGCGCCGGCCTGCGCTTCGATCACCCCTGCCGTCAGCTTCCCGGCGGCAGGGACAGGGTGGCCCGCATCAGGACGACGGTGTAGGGGTTCCAGGTGCTCATCAGGAAATAGACGTCGGAACCGCGGCCGTCGGCGCTGACCTTGCCGGCGCCGGCCAACAGGTAGGGGCCATAGGCGTCACCCACCGCGTCGGGCACGTGCGGGTCGCCGCGGGCGGCGCAGACCCGGCCGACGGGCTGGGCCACCATGCGCAGGGGACCGGGGTTGATGTACTCACAGAAGCCGCCGTCCCGCTCCGGGTCGAACAGCACCTGCGGGGCCGACCAGGGGCCCCAGGGCTGCATCGCGCTGCGCATGACGATCTGCGAGCGCGGGGCACCGCAATTGTACAGCATCAGCCAGCGCCCCAGCCGCGGGTCCCAACTGACCGACATCTCGCCCAGGCAGGGCTGGTTGAACAGGGGCTGGCTGTCCGCCTCACGCTCGCTCCAGCGCGGGGCACCGGCCGGGTCCAGCCCGGCGAAGTAGCGCAGGGCCGCCTTGTCGTCGGCCCGGTCGGCGGGCAGCACGGCCAGGAACGGGTCGCTGGCCCGGTAGCGGCCGCTGCCCCACAGCAGCACCGCCTGCCCCTCCCCCGGCGGCAGCCCGGGCACGTCCCGCCGCTCCACCACCGCGGGGGCCACGTTGATGAAGCGCTCACGCGACAGCTCGAACCGGACGGCGAAGCTGTGGCCGTCATCGTCCGAGGTGGCCAGCACGCTGCGGGCCATGACGTTGCCGGGGGCATATTCGGCGGAGGCGAACACATGCATCCGGCCATTCAGGCTGAAACCGCCGGTGGGAACGCCGAAGGCGCCCTGGTAGGTGTCCGGCAGGACGAAGGGTTGGAAGCCGCCGTCCGGCGCCGTGGGGACGTCCAGGGACAGGCAGTCCTCCGGGTCTTTGTCGGCGGTGCTGGCGATGAAGTCCACATCCTTGGGCCGGGCGAGGCCGGGCCGCACATGGGTGTCGCCGAACAGGAAGACGGTGCGGTCCTTGTGGGTGAAGGAGGCGCCAAGGTCCGTGCCCCAGAAGCCGAAGCGGCTCTCGGTCCGGTTCAGGGTGGGCTGGCCGGTGGCGCGCTCCACCTCGCCCACCAGTTGGCAGACGCGGCGCATCTCCTGGCGCAGCAGCGGCACCGGTGGGGCGGGCGGCAGGTGGGCTACCGCCGGGGCCGGGGGTGGAGGCGCGCTCGGCGCCACGAAGGCGGCCAGGGCCAGGGCCACCGGCAGGAGGCCGGCGATCCGGGCGAGGCGGGCGGGGCGGAAGGGCAGGTTCATCCGGGAGGTCATGGTGCCGGGGAGACTGGCGCCAGCATGGTTAACCCCCGGCTAAGCATGGCTTTTCCAGCCGTGACCGATGGGGGACAGACGGCGGTTAAAGGATTGGCCAGCCCAGACCCGTGTTGGGCTCACCGGAGGGGACAGGCCCCCGGCAGAAGGGGTCGGTGGCGGCGGGAAGAAGGCGCCGGGCGGGCTGTCGGGTTCCATTAACCCATTCCCGGCCAAGGGGACAGTGCCCCGGACGGGGTGCGAGCTGCGGCCTTGGCCGTGCCGCCACCCCTTTCGAATTCCGTAGCGGGCCGGTTTGCGGGCCTGAGCTGGTTCGCATGGGCTGCCCCTTCCGGCCCCCTGACAAAAGGCGGCCCCTGGCTTGTTTGCACTGCCGCATGGCCGCGTCCACGGTCCCGGGGACCGGGTGGCAGGCAACGGATGGCGGGGATGGAATGAAGATCGAGGTCGTGGCACCGGGCCGGCGGGTGGAATGGGCGGTCGCCGCCACCATCCTGCTGTTCACAGCCATCATGGCTGCCGCCGCGGCCTTTGCCGGCGGGGACAAGGTCCTGGCCAGCCTGTCCCGCCTGAGCATCCCACTGGTGGCCGCCGTCTTCGGCCTGTCGCTGTTGAACTATGCCCTGCGCACCTGGCGCTGGCACCTGTACAGCCGGCACCTGGGCATGCGGGTGCGGCCCAGCCGGTCGGCCCTGTATTATGTGGCCGGCTTCGCCCTGACCACCACGCCTGGCAAGGTGGGGGAGGTGCTGCGGCTGTGGCTGATGGAACGGTGTGAGCGCGAACCCTATGAGCGGACCCTGCCCCTGTTGGTGGCGGACCGGCTGACGGACCTTGGCGGCATCGCCCTGCTGCTGCTGGCCGGGCTGACCGCAGCGTCCGGCCAGCCCTGGATGGTGGCCGTAGGCGTGGGCGTGCTGGCCATGCTGGGCCTGTTCGCGGCCCGGCCGAGCCTGGCCGCCTTGGCGGTGACCCTGGGCTATCGGGTGGTGGGGCGCTGGCCAAGGCTGTTCGGCAAGGCCCGGCGGGCGGCCCGGCTGACCGGCAACCTGTTCACCCCCGGCATGCTGGCCGGGGCCATGGTGCTGGCTACCCTGGGCTGGTTGGCGGAATGCGTGGGCTTCTACCTGGTGCTCCAGGCGTTGGGCGCCGATGTCAGCGTGCTGACCGCGACCTTCATCTTCACCGCCGCCATGCTGGTGGGTGGGGCCACCCTGGTCCCCGGCGGGCTGGGCGGGACGGAAGCCACCATGCTGGGCCTGCTGGCCGTGGCCGGCGTGGGGATGGGGGTGGCCGTGCCCGCGACCATGGTCTGCCGCGTGGCCACCCTGTGGTTCGCCGTGGGGCTGGGCCTGGCTGTGATGCCTCTGGCCCTACGACTGGCCCGCGCCCGTGACTTAGGCGTCAACCCCGACGGGAGCCTCGTCGCAGCGGGGGGCAACCCGGCGGACCGTATCGGCCACGGCTTCAAGGGCCTTGCCCCGCGGAAAGCTGGGCCGGCTGACGAGCCGCACGGTGCGGCCCGGCATACCCTCTAAAGGCCGCAACGCGATCCCCCGGCCACGCAGGGCCCCGGCGGCAAGACCAGGCACCAGGGTCGTCCCGTAACCTGCCGCCACCATGTTCAACAGCGTCTCCAGCCCCGCGGCGCGGAAGGCGCCGGCGCGCGCGTCGGCCCGCCCGCAGGCGGCCAGGGCCTGGTCGCGCAGGCAGTGCCCGTCCGCCAGCACCAGCAGGTCATCCGCCAGGTCCGCCTCCGCCACGCGGGCGCGCCCGGCCAGGAGATGGTTTTCCGGCAGGGCGGCCAGGAAGGGCTCGGTGAACAGGGGGATGTCCACCAGCCCCTCCGGCGGGTCCGTGGCGATCAGGGCGGCATCCAGCCGCTTGGCGCGCAGCCGCTCCAGCACATTGTCGGTGGTGTCCTCCCACAGCTCGATCCGCAGCTTCGGGTAGGCATCCCGCAAGGGCCCGAAGACCAGCGGCATCAGATAGGGGCCCAGGGTGGGGATGACGCCCAGGGTCAGGGGACCATCCAAGGGGTCCCGCGCCGCCCGCGCCGCGGCAACCAGGCCGTCCGCCGCCTCCACCGCCTTTGCCGCCTGGGTCAGCAGCCGCTCCCCCACCTCGGTCGGGACCACCCATTTGTTGGTGCGCTCGAACACCTCAACCCCCAACTCCTCCTCAAGCTTGCGGATCTGGCCGCTGAGGGTGGGCTGGCTGACATTGCAGGCCTCGGCGGCCCGGCCGAAATGCCGGTGTTCCGCCACGGCGAGCAGGTAACGGAGGTCCCGCAGGTTCATCGGTCGTCCCTGGGAAAAGGCTGTGGGGCCGGTTGCCGGCCCGGGTTCACCATAGCTGCTTCCGATGATATCAATCTGAACAATCGATTTCATCACAGATGATGCCAAGACTAGGTTTCTCCACAGGACAAAGGGTCGCGCAGCGGACGGGGGACATGACATGAGGGATGGTCTGTGACGATGGTACGGCACCCCCTGGCCCGGGCGGGATGGAAGCTGGCGGGCTACGGCCTTGTGCTGCTGGGATTCGTGGGCATGGCCTTGCCGGTGATGCCGACGACCATCTTCTGGATCCTGGGTGCGGTCTGCCTGCTGCGGGCCGGGGATCGGCGGGTGGAGCGACTGCTGGCCCATCCCCGTTTCGGCGGGCCGGTGCGGTTGTTCCTTGAGACAGGGGCGGTGAGCCGGCAGGGCAAGGGGATAGCGTTGTCGGGCATGACCCTCGCAGCCATCGTGCTGTCGCCCTTGGTCTTGTCCCACCCGGCGATCTTCCTGCTGGCAGGCCTTGGCCTCACGGCCGCCGCTGCCTGGGTCGCGACCCGGCCGGAGCCGGTGTCGGCGCGGGTACGGTCCCGGCGCTGATCCCCCCTCATCAAACCCGCTTCCGACGACCCCGCGGCCGACCCGGCGCGGGGTTTTTGTCATTGCGCGAAAGGGGTAGCAGGCGGAGCCGGCGTGGAGTCTTTCGCGTTACCGCCATGTCGGACATTTCCCCGGAGACTCGCCTCATATACCACCATATTTAGATCGATTTCCGAAGGATCACCGCGATGGCTAGTATCCTGGTGGTAGAGGATGACGTGCTGATCCGGTTGGGCATCCTGGCCGTGCTGGAAGCCGCGGGGCACCGGTGCCAGGGCGTCGGCAGCCGGGAGCGGGCCCTCGGCGCACTCGCGGAGGGCGCGGTCGATCTGGTGGTGCTGGATTGGCGCTTGGCCGATGGCGGCTGCGGCCGGGACGTGGCCTTGGCCGGCTTCCGGCAAGGAATCCCGGTGTTGGTGGCGAGCGCGACGGCGTCGGAGACGGAGGCGCGGGATGTCTGGGCCACGGCCGTGCTGCCCAAGCCCTTCACGCCCCACGCCCTGCGCCGGGCTGTGGAGTTGGCACTACAGGCCGGCGCCTTCCCTCCCCTGCCGGTGATGGCGGGTGCGGTGGGGAGCTGGGCGGCCTGATCCTTGGCCGGGATGCTGGAAAGCCAAACGCCCGCCCGGGTTGTCCCGGGCGGGCGTTTGTCTTTGGTTGCGGGGGCAGGATTTGAACCTGCGGCCTTCAGGTTATGAGCCTGACGAGCTACCGGGCTGCTCCACCCCGCGGGAGGTGTCCGGGGCCTGGGCGGCGTGGATGGCGGAAGGCGTTGGCACTGTTTCCCGTGCGCCCTGCGGGCCTGGCGGCGACCGACTCTCCCACGTCTTGGGACGCAGTACCATGGGCGCTGGGGGATTTCACGGCCGAGTTCGGGATGGGATCGGGTGTTGGGGCCCCCGCAAGGGCCACCAGGCCGGCGGGGCGCACGGGCGTGCTCGTGTGAACGTGTGTCG
>MOEB01000069.1 GCA_001939945.1 Aerophototrophica crusticola
CAGTCCGACCCCCACCCCGGGGCAGCCTGGCCGATGGCCACCCCAGGCCGCGGCCAGCCCCACGCGGGCTTGGCGGACGTGGCCCGCGACCCGGCTCCCTCTCCCGCCCAGGCCATCCCCGCGGAGGCGGGGCCCCCGCGACGGCGCCCGGCCCGGCCTCAAGGGGCCGGCGGTGCCCCCGTGGCCGGCCCGGCCTTGCGGAAGAGCACCGCTTCCCGCCTGACGCCATCCAGGCGCCGGTTATCCGGGCCGTAGATGGGGGTGCGCGGGTCCTGCGGGACCTGCAGCACGGCCTCGAAGCATGCCGAGGCCGCGGTGTCCGCGAAGCGGAAGTTCGAGTGGCAGATGGCCAGGAGCCCACCAGGCCTGAGGCAGCTGGCGAGGGCCGCCGCCTCCCGGCCGAACCGCTCGAACCGCAGGACGTGCCCACAGGCCGGCGGCATGGCCCCCAGGGCGCCATGCCGGAACACCGCCATGGCGAAGGCCGCGTCGTAGTGGTCCGGCGGCTCGTGCCGGGCGGACCCGGCGACCCGGAAGGCGATCCCGTCGTCCCCGCCCATCGCCGCCAGCCGCGCGCGGCAGGTGGCGATGCGTTCCCGGCTGATGTCGATGCCGGTGACGTGGGCCCTGGGGAAGTAGCGCCGCAGCGTGAAGACCTCCTCGCCGGTGGAGCAGCCGAACGACAGCAGGCGCAGGCCCGGGCCGTCGCCGAGCTCGGCGCGGGCCAGCCGGAAAACCCGCGGGTACCGGTCCTCCAGGGTGGTGCCATGGGGCTGGAAGAGGCCCTCCGGCCGCGACAGCGCCAGCAGCGCGGACGTCCTGGCGTCCCCACCCCGCAGCACCCCGAGGGCCAACGCGGCCCCGGGGATGCGTGCCAGGCAGCGCAGGAGCGGCCTCACCGCGCCGCCCACCGCCCACCCGTGGGCCGCCCCGCCCCGCCGGGACGCCCCAGGCGGCAGGCCACCGCGGCGCGCCCCGTCCCCGCCTGGCTGGCGCGCCCAGCCAGGGCCTCCCCGGCAAGGCGCAGGTTGCATTGGTATGTCTTCATGCGTGCGGCCAGTCCATGGGGTGGTTGTGGCAAGTTGCGGCGTCCCGGGGCGCCGCGCTTGCCAAAGCGGGATTAGCCGCTATCGTGGCAGCATATCCCCACTTCAGGGTTAATGCCAATGCCAGTACCCGAGGACTTGCAGCTCGACCTGGGGACCCGCGTGGCCAGGGTGCCGCCGGTGCTTTCCACCGAGGTGGAGGGGGAGGTGGTCATGATGGACATGGAGAGCGGGCTCTACTACGGGCTCGACGCGGTCGGGAGCGACATCTGGCGGCGCCTGGAGACGCCGGCGACCGTCGCGGACCTGGCGGCCGCGTTGTCGGGGACCTACGCCGCCGACCCCGGCGCCATCGGGCGGGACCTGTCGGCGTTTCTGCTGAGGATGGCCGAGCATGGGCTCGTCAAGCTTGGCTGAGCCTGGCCCGGGAGGCCCGGGGGGCGGCGCGGCCGAAGACCCCCTGTCGCACCGCGTCGGCCGCCGCCCCGTCGGGGAGAACCTGGAGCGGGCGGTGGCCGCGGGGGCCCTGGCCCGGGCGGAGGGCGGCGGCTACGCGCTGCCGCCGGACCGTCGGCCCAACGACCGCACGGTCCGCAACGACGTCGCCTGGCCATACCCCTGCAGGAAGCTCCTGTTCCTGTTCGACCATGTCTACGAGCGCGCGCAGGTGCCGTGGACGTGCCGGAACTGCTACAAGGTCAAGGTGAGCCCCCGCACGGTGACCGACCTCGTCGCCGTGCACGACGCCACCGTGGGCAAGCCCTACCCGTCCAAGTTCCAGCCCGACATGGACGGCCACTACACCGCGGACCTCTACGGGGCGTACTTCTACGCGGACGGGCTCGAGCAGGCGCGGGTGGTCTACCGGGACGTCAGGGCGACGCTCGACCGGCAGGACCGCCTGGCGGCGGTGCCCGTGTCCATAAAGCGCGGGTGCACCGAGTACGAGATGCATTGCGGCCCCTCCGACAGGTACGCGTTCCCGGACGCCCTGGCCGGGGTCGAGCGGGCGCTGCTCTCCCTGGTCGCCGCGCCGCCGTCGGGCACCAGGCGGGTGCCGCGCGGGCAGGCCCTGGTGATGTGGATCCGGCAGGCCTACCGGGTCGGCGACGAGAGCTACCTCGAGCTCACGGGCGGGCGCCGCCTCTTCCCCGAGACGGTCAAGTACGACCCCTGAGCGGGCCAGCCTCTGCCGGGGCCATTCGTTGGGATCCCATGATGACTTATGCCCTGTGCGGCCTGAGGGTCGCGTCCGAGCTGCCCTTGCCGGAACTGCTGCCCTGGGTCGGCGAGGACCGCCCCGCCGACATCGAGGTCCGCCTCGGCGACGTGCCTCCCCGCCTGGAGGACCCGGCGCATGCCGGCCCGTTGCTCCAGGCGGCCCGGGACGGCACCTGCCTGTACGCCATCGCCGGGGTGGCCTCGTACCTCGTCGAGGGCGGCCGGCGCGTGACCGTCCGGCCGTGGGCCGACGCCGGCGCGGCGGACGTCCGGGTGTTCCTCCTCGGCAGCGTCTTCGGCTTCCTGTGCCACCAGCGGGGCCTGCTGCCGCTGCATGCCGGTTGCGTCGAGGTCAACGGGAAGGCCGTGGCCCTCGCGGGCCACTCGGGCGTTGGCAAGTCCACGCTCACCGCCGCCTTCATGCGCCAAGGCTTCCCGATCCTGGCCGACGACGTCACGGTCGTGGACCTCGCCGCCCCGGGCGGGCCGCTCGTGCTGCCGTCCTTCCCCCGGGTCAAGCTGTGGCGCGACGCCCTGGAGGGCATGGGCATCCCGGCCGGCGGCCTGGACCGCGTCCGCCGCGACCTGGACAAGTTCCAGGTGCCCGTCGGGGCCGGCTTCCGCGCCACGCCGCTCCCCCTCGGCGCGGTCTACCACCTCAGGACGGTCAGCGACCGCCGCCACGCGGGCGAGGAGGCGCTGCGCGGGGCGGCGTCGGTGGCCGCCCTGGTGGAGGCGGTCTACCGGCGCATGTCCGCCTTCCGCATGGGCCGGCGCGAGGCGGTGATGGCCGCGCTGATGCGGCTCACGGCCGTGCCGGGGGTGCGGCTCTCGCGCGTGATGGACATGGCGCAGCTCGACGCCACGGCGGCGGGCATCGCGGCCCGCCACGGGGCGGGTGTGGCGGGATGACCTGCTACCATTGGCTCGCCTCCTACCCGAAGTCGGGGAACACGTGGCTGCGGCTCTCGCTGGGAAGCCTCGCGCGGGGCGGGACGCCCCCCGACTTCGCCGCCGTCGAGCTCTTCGCCCCCGTCGCGGGCGACCGCGCGGCCGTCGACGACATGGCCGACGCCGACACCGCCGACCTGACGCCGGCCGAGGCGGAGGCGGTCCTGCCGGGCTTCTTCAGGCTGGAGGCGGCCTGGCTGGGCGGGCAGCAGCTGCGCAAGGTGCACGACGCCTGGACGCTCACGCCCGCGGGGGAGCCCCTGTTCCCGCCGGACGTCACGGCGGGCGCCATCTATGTCGTGCGCGACCCCCGGGACGTGGCCGTGAGCCTGGCCCACCACCTGTCCACCGGGATCGACCAGGCGATCGCCTTCATGGCCGACGACGGGGCCGCGCTGGCCCGGGGCGGCCACTACGGCTCGCCGCAGCTCCGGCAGAGGCTGCTGACCTGGGGCGGGCACGTGCGGAGCTGGCTGGGCGCGCCGGCGCGGCCGCTGCTCCTGCGGTACGAGGACATGCTGGCCGACCCGGCGGCGGCGCTGGCACGCGCCGCCCGGCACCTCGGGTGGGAGCCCCGGCCCGGGGCCGTGGCCAGGGCGGTGGCCGCCACCCGGTTCGACACCCTGCGCGCCGCCGAGGAGCGGCACGGCTTCCGGGAGAGGGCCTGGCCGGACGTGCGGTTCTTCCGCCGCGGGGTGGCCGGGGGCTGGCGCGACACGCTGACGGCACCGCAGGCCGCCGCCATCGAGGCGGCGCACCGCGACGTCATGGCGGAGCTGGGATACCTGTAGCCGCTACGGCCCGTTCGCCGGGTCCAGCCAACGGAGGAACGCCCCCGCGTGCAGGCCGCGGACCAGGGTGGAGCGGTAGGCCGGGCCCGCCGCCCGGGCCGCCTCCGCCGTGGCCGGCCAGCGGTCGAGCAGCGCCTTCAGGCGGGGGATGTCCAGCGCGCGTCGGGCGAGGGCGGAACCCTCCACCCGCTCGAGCTGCTCCCGCAGCCGGCCGCGCCGGAGGGTCAGGTTGTGGAACCACTCGGGGTTCTGCTCCGCCTTCGACGCGTTGTCGCGCACCTCCGGCGGCAGCACGTCGCGGAACGCGGCCCGGGCCAGCCATCGGTACTGCCCGTCCCGCACGAACATCGACTCCGGGAGAGACAGGCAGAACTCCAGCACCCGCCGGTCGGCGAAGGGGCAGGTGTGGTCGAGCCCGGTGAGCGCCCGCAGGGCGGCGATGTTGTCGACGGTGCCCGCCCGCCGCCGCAGGTAGATGCCGAGCGTCTCCGCATAGCCGGGCGGCTGGTGCCGGAAGCCCCCGGGGAACCCCTCGGCGAGCAGCAGGTCCCGCACCCCGGCGGACTCCGCGAGGTCCGGGTGGATCGGGCTGAAGTGCCGCCAGTCGCCGGGCCGGGGGCCCCGCCGCCGGAGCAGGGCCAGGCGGCCGCCGAGGAAGGCGGCGTCGAGGTGGCCGCGCAGCCGCCCCTGGCCCCGCCGGGCAAGGCGCCATGCCTCGCGCAGCGCATGCCAGGCGCTGCCCTGGCGGACCAGGGCGGGCAGGGACCCGTAGTGGGCCAGCGACATCTCGCCGTCGTCGCCGGTCAGCAGCACGCGCGCGCCGGAGGCCGCCGCGGCGCGCCAGGCGGCCAGCATCCAGCCCAGGTTCGGGGCAAGGCCCACCGGTTGGCCCGCCGCCACGAACAGCGGCACAGGGTCGGCGTCGACCGGGTCGGGCGGGGGCTCGAGGTACTGGACGCGCAGGTTGGGGTGGTGGCGCCCCATCGCCCGCAGCTGCGTGCGGCCGTCCGGCGCCCATCCGGGCTCCACCGCGAGCGGCACGCCGGCGGGCGGCACCAGGGCGAGGCCGAGCACCGTCCCGGGGTCCCGTTGCCTGGCGGCCACCCCGGCGACGATGGACGAGTCGAGGCCGCCGCTCAGGGCGACCGCCGTGGCCCCCGCCGCGCGCAGCCGGTCCCGCACCGCCCGGCCGAAGACCTCCCGGGCCGCCTCGGCGCACGCCCCCGGCTCCCGGGGCGCGGGACAGGGCCGCGGCTCCCAGTTCGCCGCCTGACGCGCGCCGTCCGGGCCGACGGACAGCGTCGTGCCGGGCATGACGTGGAGCAGGCCGCGGTACACCGTCCGCCCGCCCTGGCCCGGCATCAGGGCGACGAACTCCGCCAGGCCCTGGTCGTCCACCTCGCGCGGGACGCCGGGCAGGGCGAGCAGCGCCCGCAGGCCGGTGGCGAAGGCGACGAGGCCGCCGCCGCGGTAGACATACAGGGACCGCGACGCCGAGACGTCGCGTGCGAGGACCAGCCGCCGCGCGGCGCCGTCCCACACGGCCCAGGCGAACTCGCCCAGGACCTCGCGGGCCGCGTCGGCGCCCCAGCGCCGGTACGCCGCCAACGCGAGGGTCCCGTCCGGCACGGCGCCGGCCGGCATCGCGAGGCGGCTTGCCAAGTCCTCCCGGCCGTCGACGCGCCCGTCGAACAGGGACACGAGCCCGCCGCCCGCCACGGGCTGGCGCTCCAGCTGGTCCTCCGGGGTCACCACCGCCTGGCAGAAGGCCAGGTGGGCGGGGCCCGCGGACAGGACGGCCGGCCGCCTGCGGCCCGGGGGCTGGACGGCCGCCCCGAGACGCTCGCGCTCCCATGGGCTGAGCGGCCGGTTGTCCGACCAGCGCACGATGCCCGCGAAGCTGCTCATCGTTGCCGCGACGGCTGGGTAGCGGTCATGGCGCCGGCCGGAAACCGTCCCGGGCGCTTGGCGGCGTCACGAGGGGGAGAACACGGACGCGCCGTCGTTCCTGGATGAGGTCGTGCCCGCGCGCGTCACCTCGTTGACCGACCCGACCGTCAACACCGGCGGTGACCAGGGCGTCAGCGCGCCCCCACCCTCGCCGGACGCCGCCACCCCGTGGTGCTGCTTGGAAGCTTCCATCGACCCGACCCTTCTGTTCCGCGAAAGAACTAATCCTCGTGGATAGCCAACCATTCGCCCGAGGTCAATCGAGGCCATCGTGACATGTGTTCGCCGGACAAGGGACCCCATGGACGGACAAGGAACGCCGGGCCCTCGTCCAACCGGGCGAGTGTTTCCGGATAGGATTGCTGGACATCGGCAACGGTGATTTCCGGCCCTTCCGAATTGTTCCATGCAACCGAGGCCCACTCTTGGAGAAAAAATGGATAGCCCTTCGTGCGGTCAATCATGACGTGCAAGGCTTCCGGCGCGATCGTGGCCTCCTCCTCGACGATCGGCTTATCTATGGCTTGCCTGGCAGAGGCCGGGGCCAGGGCCCCCACGGCTGGATATTGGAACCGCCGTTCCGAGTATGAATTCGCCTCCCCCGCCAAGCGGGCGATCTGCGGGAGGCCGGCGCCGACCACCCGGACAGGCAGGCCATCTTGCAACATGCGGTGCAGGGCGACGATGAAGGCCGACAAGTCGGGCCCGGACAGGTACTGGACCTCATCGATCAGGAATAGCCATCCACGCCCCGCAGCCTGGGCGGCCTTGCCGATCGCCGTGAACAGGTCCGGCAGGTCGTATTGGAGGTCGCCCGCTTCGGCCATCCCCAGCACGGGTTCCACGCCCACCTCGACGCCAGCCATCTGTATCTTGAAGATCGACGCGAAGTTCCGCAGGCCGCGGGTCGCCAGGTGCCTTGCCGCCTCGACGCCCGACAGGGACCTCGGACCTTCCGCATCTCCGGGGGGCGACAAGGGGCTGGCCCGAACCCGCGCGGTGGGGCAACCGCGCGCGCCTTGCCCTCAGCGCGCTAGGTACGAGCTGGGCGGCACGCCGAAGGTGCGGTGGAACAGGGCGGTGAAGGCGCTGGGGCTGTCGTAGCCCACGTCGAAGGCCACGGTGGTGACCGACCGGCCGCTGGACAGCAACGACAGGGCCTCCATCAGACGTGCCTGCTGGCGCCAGACGGCGACGCCCATCCCGGTCTCCTGCTTGAAGAGGCGGGTGAAGGTGCGGCGGCTCATGCCTGCCACCCGGGCCCAGTCGTCGAGGTCGCGGTCGTCGGCCGGGTCCGCCAGGATGGCGCGGCAGACCCGGACCAGCCGCCCGTCCGCGGGCATGCGGACCTGGTAGGGGGCGTTGGGCATGCGCCCGATCTCGTCGAGCAGGAGGCTGACGATGCGCCCCTCCCGGCCCTCCAGGTCATAGTCGGGCGGGAAGCTGACCACCTCCAGCACCAGGGCGCGCAGGAAGTCCGACACCTCGACCACCCGGCAGGGCCCGGGCTCCCGGTCCCGTGCCGGGTCGATGTAGAGCGTGCGCAGCGACACCGGGCCACGGCAGGACACCTCGTGCGGGGTGCCCGCCGGCAGCCAGAGCGCCCGTTGCGGCGGCAGCACGAAGGAGGTGGTGTCCGTCACCACCGACATCACCCCGGCGGAGGCGTAAAGCAGCTGGGTGTGCCCGTGGCTGTGGAAGGGGTCGACGAAGCCCGGGGGATACTCGTCCTGCAAGGCGACCACCGGCCGCCGCGTCACCAGGTAATCGGCACTGCGCTTCATGCCCCGCCCCGCCCGCCCCCGGCCATGCCTGGCCCGAACGGGCCGATTGAAGGGCACCCGGCGCGGGCGGGTCAAGGGCCGGACGGCCGTTCGGCCCGATCCCGCCGGTGAATGGCCCGTCCGCGGGAGCCCGGCGCCCCGCGTGTCCGCTAGCATCCCGCGCAGAGGAACCACCACGCGAGTCGCAGACGTGCCAGCCGACGTGATCCCGGCCGGGGACCTGGACCCCGAGATCCGGCGCTTCCACCACGCCATCAAAGGCGGCTACGCCGCCCATCCCAAGGGCCCCGGCCACACGGTCGCCGACAGCCGGCGGGTGGCGGAGCTGGTGCGGGCCCCCTGGGCGCGCGGCGGCCCGGCGATGGCGGCCACGGAGGAGCGCCGGGTGGGGGGCCTGTCCGTCCGCGTCCGGGTCCACCGGCCCCAGGCGGGCGCGACCCTGCCCGTGCTGTTCTATGTCCACGGCGGCGGCTGGATGCTGTTCAGCCTGGACACCCATGACCGGCTGATGCGCGAATACGCGGCCCGGGCGGGCGTGGCGGTGGTGGGCATCGATTACAGCCTGTCGCCGGAGGCCAGGTTCCCGCGGGCGCTGGAGGAGATCGTCTCCGTCATCGACTGGGTGCGGGCGGAGGGCGCGTCCCACGGGCTGGACCCGTCGCGCGCGGCCATCGGCGGGGACAGCGTCGGCGGCAACATGTCGGTGGCCGCCAACCTGCTGCTGCGGGAGCAGGGGAAGCCCGTGCTGCGGGCGATGCTGCTGAACTATGGCGCCTTCGACCACGCGGTGACGCCCTCCCACGACCGCTATGGCGGGGACGGCTACATGCTGGGCAGCGCGGAGATGGCGGTATTCTGGGACGCCTACCTGCGCGGGCCGGGGGATTGCGGGAACCCGCTGGCCGTGCCGTTGCGCGCCGACCTGCGCGGCCTGCCGCCCGCCTTCATGGCCATCGCCCGCTGCGACATCCTGCTGGACGGCAACGTCGCCATGGCGGCGGCCCTGCGCGCCGCCGGGGTGGCGGTGGAGGAGCGCGTCTACGAGGGGGCCAGCCACAGCTTCCTGGAAGCCGTCTCCATCTCCCCCCTGGCCGACCGGGCCCTGGCCGAGGCTTCCGCCTGGCTCGCCGGCAACCTGGCAGGGGCCTGAGGCATGCCCGACCCTTTCCGGCCCCTGGACGACGGGGAAGTCGCCCGGCTGGTCGCCGAACACCCCCTGGCGTGGGTGGTGGCCCGGGGGGACGCCGCGGGCTTCGCCGCCTCCCCCCTGCCGCTGCTGGCCGACCTGGACGGGGATGGGCGGGTGGTGCGCCTGGTGGGCCACATGGCCCGGCGCAACCGCCTGGCCACCGTGCTGGCCGAGTGCCCGCGGGCGCTCATCCTGTTCCAGGGGCCGCAGGGCTATGTCTCCCCCGGCGTCGTGCGCGACCGGTCCTGGGGGCCCACCTGGAACTATGCCGTGGTGGAGGTCGAGGCCGACGTCACCCTTCGGCCGGGGGACAACCACGCCGCGCTCACGCGGCTGGTGGACAGCATGGAACGGGACCGGGCCGCACCCTGGACGGTGGCGGAGATGGGCCCGCGCTACGAACGCCTGTCCCAGGCCATCGTCGCCTTCCACGCGGAGGTGCGCCGGCTGGACGCCCGCTTCAAGCTGGGCCAGGACGAGCGGCCGGAGATCTACCGGGACATCCTGGGCAGCCTGCCCGCGGATGACGGCCTGGCCGCCATCATGCGGCGCAGCAACCCGGGGCGCTGACCCACCCGCGCCGACCGGCGGATGGGGCGCGGGCAGCCGGAAACACTGTTTCCCGACAGCGGCTGCGGCGGGAAACGGATGCGGGCGCTTGCGCCGCGCCGCAGCAACATTTCACCGCACAAATCACTTCCTTGGCCCGATCGCGTTAGTAAATGACCCCGACGGGCGTGCCGGGCCGCCCCCGGTCCGCATACGCTTGAACCCAGAACAGAGGCCGGGACGCGGCCCGTGACCAAGCGCGAACAGGGGGTCTTGAAATGGCTAATCCCAACTCCATCCGTGCGGCCTGCCTGGCCGGTGCCGCCGGCCTCGGCCTCGGCCTGCCCGCCGTCGCCCAGGACGGCGGCGGCAAGGGCGTCCTGCTGGAAGAGATCATCGTCACCGCCACCAAGCGGCGGGAGAGCGTCCGCGACGTCTCCGGCTCCGTCTCGGCGGTCACCGGGGAGCAGCTGGAGGCCATCGGCGCCCAGGGCTTCGCCGACTACATCCAGCGCACGCCGGGCGTGGTGTTCAACGAGTTCCAGCCCGGCACCTCCCACGTGGTGATCCGCGGCGTGGCAACGAACTCGGGCAACGTCCAGGGCCAGGGCACCACCGGCTACTACATCAACGAGGTGCCGCTGACCGAGCCGGGCTGGACCATCGTCATCCCGGACATCGACACCTTCGACGTGGACCGGGTGGAGGTGCTGCGCGGTCCCCAGGGCTCGCTGTTCGGTTCCGCCTCCATGGGCGGCGCGGTCAACTACATCGCGAACAAGGCGGACTCCCGCAAGACCGACGCGGCCCTCGAGGGAACCCTGTCCAAGACCCGCAACGCCGACCCCTCCTGGACCGGCAAGGCCATGCTGAACCTGCCCGTGGTGGCGGACAAGCTGGCGGCCCGCGCCGTCGGCAGCTTCCGGCGCGACGAGGGCTACCTGGACAATGTGGGCATCGGCAAGGACGGCTCCAGCGACATCGACGTGGGGGGCGGCCGCGCCTCCGTGGTCTGGACCCCGGACGAGATGACGGAAGTCTCCTGGCTCAGCCTCTACCAGAAGACCGAGGCCGACGACGCCCCCTACCGCAACCCGGCCCTGGGCACGTTCAGGCGCTCCACCGCGCTGGCCGAGCCACATGAGGCCGAGGTGCAGGTCCACAGCCTGCGCGTCGACCGCGACCTGGGCTTCGCCAGCCTGACGGCCCTTGGCGCCTACCAGGAGAAGGAGCAGGGCTTCGTCTTCGACTTCACGCCCTACCGCCCGGCCTACAACGCCGACCTCGGCCTGGACCTGACCAGCCCGCTCTATGTCCGCAGCGGCGGCGACAGCGACGGCAAGAGCGCCGAGCTGCGCCTCGCCTCCACCGGCGACGGCCCCTTCAAGTGGCTGGTGGGCGGCATGTATTTCGAGACGGACAAGGACCTGTCCGAGGAGCTGGGCGCGGCGGGCGCGGCGGCGGCCTTCGACGCCTCGCCCTTGTACGGGCCGGGGGCCGGCGCCGCCATCGCCCCGGGCGGGGAGGTCTTCAACGCCTTCCACACCCGGGTGAAGGGCGAGGAGTCCGCCCTGTTCGGCGAGGCCAGCTATGAGCTGACGCCCGAGTTCAAGGTCACCGCGGGCGGCCGCCTGTTCCAGACCAAGGTCACCAGCATCGCGTCGTCCGCCGGCTTCTCGGCCTACCCGACCCCGGCGGCGCCGACCAGGGACAAGACCAAGGAGGACGGCTTCTCGCCCAAGGTATCGGTCACCTACGCCCCCAACGGCGACCTGATGCTGTACGCCCTTTATTCCGAGGGCTTCCGCTTCGGCACGCCCAACGACACGGGTCTCAGCGCCTTTCCCGTCCCGGCCGGGTCGAGGAGCGACAGCCTGAAGAACTATGAGGTGGGCTTCCGCAGCAGCCACCTGGACGGCAAACTGCTGCTGGACGTGACCGCCTTCCATGTGGACTGGACGGACATCCAGCTACGCCTGTCCACGCCGGACAACTTCAACTACGCCGCCAATGGCGGCGCCGCGGACATCAAGGGCATCGAGGTCTCCACCTCCTGGCAGGCCACCGAGAACCTGGACCTGCAGACCAGCATCACCTACCAGGAGGCCCGCCTGGAGGAGGACCTGTTCATCCTGTTCTTCGGCACGGCGCCCAAGGGGTCCCGCCTCCCGGGGTCGGCCGACTGGTCCGTCGCCAACACGGCGGCCTACCGGTTCGACGCGGCGTATGACCCGACGCTCACCCTGTCCCACCGCTACCTGTCCAAGGGAATCAGCGACCTGAACTCGGCCGTGCCGGACGCGGAGGTGCGTGGCCAGGGCGGCTACAACATCTTCGACGTCCGCCTGGGCGCCAGCCTGGGCGGCACGCGGGCGACCCTGTTCGTGTCCAACGTCACGGACAGGCAGGGCATCACCCGCACCGTGTTGGAGGCCAACGGCCTGAGCCAGGGCATCATCCGGCCCCGCACTTTCGGGGTCACCCTGAACTGGGCCCTGTGACAGGATGGCCGGGGCGGCGGCGGAGGCCCGCCCCCCGGCCATCCTTTCCAAATCCGGACGAAAGGACAAGGGTGAGTGGCGATGCGGCGGCGGCGATTCCTGGCGACATCCCTGGCGATGGGGCTGCTGCCCCTGGCGGGTCGCGCGGGCACCCGGGACGGGACGGGCGGGGCCGGTGCCCCCGGGGCCGCCCCCCCCCCTCCCCGGCCGCCGAAGCGGCCCAAGCGGATCGTGCAGCTGGGCCGTACCCGGATCGACGACTATGCCTGGCTGCGCGACCCCAACTGGGCCAAGGCGTCCCGCGACACGAGCCTGCTGGACCCGGAGATCCGCTCCCACCTGGACGCGGAGAACGCCTATGCCGACGCCATGCTGGCGCCGACCCGGCCGCGGCAGGACTTCCTCGCCGCCCGCATGCTGGCGCTGGCCGGGACCGGGGGCGCACCCCTGGCCGTGGCCGACGGGCCCTGGGAATACTACCAGTATGTGCGGCCGGGCCAGGACCATCCGGTCCATGCGCGCCGGCCCCGCGGCGGCGGGCCGGAGCAGGTGTTGCTGGACGCGCAGGAGCGCTCCCGCGGGCATGCCTACTTCCGGCTGGCCGAGGCCGCCCACAGCCCCGACCACAGGTTCTTCCTCTGGGCCGAGGACCTGGAGGGCGGCGACCGCCACCGCGTCTGCGTCCGCGACCTGGGGACCGGCCAGGTCACGGCCACCCCCAATGCCGATGCCTATGGCTACCGGGGCGTCGTCTTCTCCCCCTGCTCGCAGTACGTGTTCTGGATTTGGCGCGACCTGCTGAGCCGGCCCATGCGGCTCTACCGCCGGCCCTCGCGCGGCGGCGCGGACGTGCTGGTCTATGAGGAGAGGGACCCGGCCCTGTTCATGGCGGTCGGCCGCACCGCCTCCGGCAACTACGTCGTCATCCACACCCACGGGCCGGACCTGGACGAGGTCCGGCTGGTCCCGGCCGCCGACCCCACCGGCGCGCCGCTGCTGGTGGAGCCGCGCCGGCCCGGCTTGCATTACCAGGTGGAGGATTGGGGCGGGGAGCTGGTGATCCTGACCGACGCGGACGGCGCGCTGGACGGCAAGCTGATGCGGGCCAGCCCCGACAGGCCGGGCCGCGCCCACTGGCGGGAATGGCTGCCCCACCGGCCCGGCCGCCAGATCCTGGAGATACGGCCATTCAAGGACCATCTCGTGCGGCTGGAGCGGGTGGACGCCCGCCCCACCCTGGCCATCACCCCCCGCGGCGGCGGGGCGGAATCCCAGGTCGCCTTCGAGGAGGCGGCCTATGCCCTTTCCCTGGGCCCGGTGCAGGAGCATGACGGGAGCGTGCTGCGGCTGGTCTACCAATCGCCGCGCACCCCCCGGCAATGGCTCGACGTGGACATGGCCGCCGGCAGCCGCCGGCTGGCCCGGGCGGAGCCGGCGGGCCCCGGCTTCTCCCCCGACGGTTACGAGGTCCGGCGCCTGGACGCGCCGGCCGCCGACGGGGCGCTGGTGCCGGTGACGGTGCTGATGCGCAAGGGCACCAGGCTGGACGGGAAGAACCCGCTGCTGCTTTATGCCTACGGGTCCTACGGCATCTCCTCGGAGGCCGAGTTCTCGGTGCCCGCCCTGGCGCTGGTGGAGCAGGGCTGGGTCTTCGCCATCGCCCATGTCCGCGGCGGGTCGGAGCGGGGACGGGCCTGGTTCCTGGAGGGGCGGCGCCTCAGGAAGGGGAACAGCTACACCGACTTCATCGCCGCCGCCGAGCACCTGGCGGGCCAGGGCTACACGGCCCGCGGGCGCGTGGTGGCCTATGGGCTGTCGGCGGGCGGGCTGCTGATGGGCGGCGTCGCCAACCTGGCGCCCACCCTGTGGGGCGGGGTCATCGCCCAGGTGCCCTTCGTGGACATGCTGAACACCATGAGCGACGCGGACCACCCGCTGGTCCCCGCCTTCCGGCCGGACTGGGGCGACCCGCTGTCCGACCCGGAGGCCTATGACTACATCGCCTCCATCTCCCCCTATGAGAATGTCCGGCCGCAACCCTACCCGCCGATCCTGGCCACGGCGGGCATCCGGGACGACAGGGTGTCCTATTGGGAGGCGGCGAAATGGGTCGCCGCCCTGCGGGAGAAGACGACGGGCAAGGCCCCGGTCCTGTTCAGGGTGGACATGGCCGCCGGCCACCAGAGCGCCGCCGGCCTGTCCGACCAGTTCAACCAGATGGCCCTGTTCTGGGCCTTCGCGGAATGGAGCCTGGCCCAGGCATGACCGGAACCCTGACCACCGCCGAGGCGATGGCCATCGGCCGCCTCGACGCCCACGACCAGGCCGCCCTGGTAAGGGCTGGGGAACTGTCCGCCGCCGAGCTGGTGGAGGCCGCCATCCTGCGCGTCGAGGCGCTGGACCCGCGGCTGCACTCGGTCAGCTGGCGGGCCTTCGACCAGGCCCGCGCCAAAGCCGCCGGGCCCCTGCCCGACCGGCCCCTGGCCGGGGTGCCCTACCTGCTGAAGGACTCCCTGGACTATCCCGGCATGCCCAGCCGCGCCGGCTCCGCCAGCCGGCCCGCCGCGCCGGTCTCCCGCGGCTTCCCCTATGTCGGGCGCCTGGACGCGGAGGGGCTGGTGCCGGTGGGCAAGAGCGCCATGCCCGAGTTCGGCCTCCTGGGCGTGACGGAGCCCCGGATCGCGCCGCCCACGCGCAATCCCTGGTCCCCCGCCCATTCCCCCGGCGGCTCCAGCGGCGGGGCGGGCGCGGCGTTGGCCGCCGGGCTGGTGCCCCTGGCCCATGGCAGCGACGGGGCCGGCTCCATCCGCATCCCCGCTTCCTGCTGCGGGCTGGTGGGCCTGAAGCCGGGGCGCGGCGCCACCGTGCGGGTCCGCGCCCGGCATGTGGTGGAGGACCTCCTGGTGGGGGACAGCCTGATGTCCCGCACGGTCCGCGACACGGCCTGGGGGTTCGCGGCCACCCACCCCGACCGCCCGCCCCCGGTGACGGGGCCGGCCCGCCGCCGGCTGCGCGTCGCCGTGGTGCTCCCGACCCTGCGGGGCGCCATGCCGGACCCGGTCCTGCTGGAGGCGGTGACCCACGCCGCCGACCTGTGCGAGCGGCTGGGCCACCGGGTGGAGCGCAGGGCCTGGCCCTTTGACGGGCCGGCCGTGGACGAGGCCGAGCGCACCCTGTGGTGCCATGTGGGGGCAGATTGCGTGGACGCGGTGCGCGCCGCGGGCGGCGACCCGGAGGAGTTGCTGGAGCCCTGGACCAACGCCCTGGGCCGCTTGGCCGGGGCCCTGCCGCCGGAGGCGCTGGAACGCGCCTATGGCCAGCTGTCCGGCCTGCCGGCGCGGCTGGCCGCCTTCTTCCGGGAGCAGGACGTCATCCTGTCCCCCACCTTGGCCGGCCCGCCGCCGGAGCTGGGCTTCATGGCGCCGGACGTGCCGGCCGACCTGCTGATGGAGCGCATGTTCGGGTGGCTTGGCTACACGCCGCTGCAGAACGTGGCGGGCACCCCGGCCATCACCCTGCCCCTGCATCGGGCGGCGGACGGCCTGCCCGTCGGCGTCATGTTCGCCGGGGACCGCGGGGCCGAGGACCTGCTGCTCGGCTTGGCCCACGAGCTTGAGGCGGCGCAGCCCTGGCGGGACCGCTGGCCGCCGGTCTCCGTGGCCTCCGCCTGGGCGTCCCGGCTGCCGGCTTGGCCGGACCCCGTGCCTTAGGCTGGCCCGCCCCGCGCGACTTGGCAAGCGCCTCGGCCAGATGGGCGGGGCCGTGGCCACGCGCGTGAGGTGGGACGGCGCATGCGGCGAATGCTGGCCGGAAACGCTGGTAATGCCGGGGCGCCGTCTGGTCCCCTCCGGGCAGCCGGCCGCCGCTGGCCGGGGAGAATGGGCGGGAGGGGACATGCGGGAGGGCCGGGGCCCCGCGGCAGGGGCAGGGGAGATGGCCGTATGGCACGACGGCGACGGGCAGCGGGCGCTGCTCGCGGCGGTGGGGGCCAGGATCGGGCGCATCACGCGGGGGTCGGTGGCCGTGGGCTGGGGAGGCCCCGGCGGGCCCCACGCCGTGCTGGAGGTGTGGCGCGGCCGCCCGCTGGACGGGGACGAGGCCGACCGGTTCGCGGCCACGCTGGAGGGGGCGCTTCGGCACGGCGGGCACCTCGCCTTCGCGGACGGCTGGGAGCCCGTGGTGCGCCGGGAGGGCTACGCCGTGGGCGGCCCG
>MOEB01000007.1 GCA_001939945.1 Aerophototrophica crusticola
GCTCGGGCGCCAGCACCAGCACGGACGACCCCGGCCAGGGCGGCTTGCCCGAGGCCAGCGGCCCCGTAGGCGGCACCACGGGCTTGGGAAGCGGCGGCCCCACCGACATGCCGGGCAGCCCCGCCCCCGCCGTGGGCGACAGCCAGCGCGGCGAGGGTACCGGCCGCCAGACCGCCGCGGGCCGTGCCGTCGGTGACTATGAGAAGGCCCGCGCCGAGGGCCAGACCCCCACCGACACCAACGCCGGGCCGGTGGGCGGGAGCAACGCGGGGGGGTGACCCCCCGCCTTACCCGGGACGCACGGCACTTATCCACCGTCAGCCTTTGACTCCGCGCCCGTCCTGCCCCATCTAGGCCCGTCATGGGCATCGAGAATCACAGCAAGGCCTTCGCCCCCACCCGGGCGGACGGGCGCACGAACTTGGTCGGCCTCTCCCGCGAGGAGCTGGAGGCGACGCTGGTCGCTGCTGGCCTGGAGAAATTCCGGGCGCGGCAGGTCTGGCACTGGATCTATTTCCGCGGGGTCACCGACTTCGCCGCCATGACCACGCTGGCCAAGCCGGCACGGGAAAAGCTGGCCGCCCACTTCGTGGTGGACCGGCCCGTGGCCGTGAAGGACCTGCTGTCGGAGGACGGCACCCGCAAGTGGCTCTGCCGCTTCCATGACGGGCAGGAGGTGGAGGCCGTGCACATCCCGGAGGAGGACCGGGGCACGCTCTGCGTCTCCTCCCAGGTGGGCTGCACCCTGACCTGCCGCTTCTGCCACACGGGCACCCAGCGGCTGGTGCGCAACCTGACGGCGGACGAGATCGTCAGCCAGGTCATGTTGGCCCGCGACGCCATCGGCGAGTGGCCCAGCCCGCCGGACGGCCGCATGCTGTCCAACATCGTCATGATGGGGATGGGGGAGCCGCTCTATAACTATGAGAACGTGGCCAAGGCGCTGAAGATCGTCATGGACGGGGAGGGCATCGCCATCTCCAAGCGCCGGATCACCCTGTCCACATCAGGCGTCGTGCCCATGATGAAGCGCTGCGGGGAGGAGCTGGGCGTGAACCTGGCCGTGTCCCTGCACGCCGTGAATGACGAGCTGCGCGACCGCATCGTCCCCATCAACCGGAAATACCCGATCCGGGAGCTGATGGATGCTGTCCGCACCTATCCCGGCCTGAACAACGCCCGCCGGGTGACCTGGGAATATGTGATGCTGAAGGGCGTCAACGACAGCCTGGCCGACGCGCGGGAACTGGTGCGCCTGATCCACGGCATCCCCAGCAAGATCAACCTGATCCCCTTCAACCCCTGGCCCGGCGCCCCGTTCGAGTGCAGCGACTGGGACCAGATCATGCGCTTCGCCGACTATGTGAACGAGGCCGGCTACGCCAGCCCGATCCGCACCCCCCGGGGTAGCGACATCCTGGCGGCCTGCGGCCAGCTGAAATCCGAAAGCCAGCGCCCCACCGCCGCCATGCGCGCCGCCCAGCTGGAGGTCCACAAGACCCTGGCCGCAGAATACGCCGCCCAGATCGCGGAGAAGGAAGCGGCGCTGTCGTTGTGAGGGTCAGAGGACGGCGGCGAACGGGCGCAACAGCGCCACCGTCTTGGGCAGGGACTGGGCCAACAGCGTATCCAGGTACTCGGTCGCCGACTTGGGCGGGTTCCTCAACCGGGCACGGTGGCGGACGGCCGCCGTGACCACCTCGGCCTGTTGCAGGTCGAATTGGTCGCTGATGAAGTCATCGGGGTGGATGGCCTCGACATGGTGCCGGGCCAACTCCTCCGCCGGGAAATCCCCCAGGTTGAAGGTTATGATGGCGTCCGCCCGGGCATGGATCGCGGCAGCCAGCACATGGCGGTCATCGGGGTCCGGCAGGGTAAGGGCCGGGACCAGGTACTCGTACCCCTCCACCAGACAGTCGGGCGCGTGGCTGTCCATCAACGCGCAGGTGCGCTCCAACTGCTCCCGCGTCAGGTCTGGCCGGTTCGCCAGTACGTTCCGCGTCCACTCGTCATGGATGGCCCGGCTCCACTTGGCGCGGAACAGGTCCCGCGTCGCCAACTCCATCAGGAAGTCGCGCAATGGTGCCGGATACAGGCAGCAGGCATCGTAGATGACGGTGAACCGCGCCATTCAGTAGCCCAGGCCGAGTTCCTGCGCCTCGGCAGCCAGTTGGTCCAGCGCGCCGGACCGCCGGGCCATTGTCCGGTCCTTGAATGCCTTGAGGTCGCGGAACTGCACCCGCCGGTGGGAGCCGACCTTGCGGAAGGGAACCTCCCCGCTCTCCAGCAGCTTTACCAAGTGCGGCCGGCTGACGTTCAGGTAGTCGGCCGCCTCTTGTGTCGTCAGCTCCGCATGTACCGGGATCAGGGTAACGGCGTTCCCCTGCGACATCTCCACCAGAAGATGGGCCAGCAGGTGCTGGGCCGCCCGCGGCAGGGGCAGCACCTGCCCGTCGCCGAGCTGGACCCGGAGTTCCCTGTCCAGCCCATGGGCCGCCAGCACACGGCTGGACTCAGTGGCCAGCCGCGTGTCGTCCTCCGTCGGGACCACGGTATCTGGCTTTTCCAGAAGGGTGTTCATCAGTCGGAGCCCTCGCCTATTCCATGCAGAATGGATCCACGGGGCCGTAAACGCAATATCCGAAACGATGGACCCCGCCCTACAACGCCCCAGTCACCCGCAGGAAGTCCCTGATCTTCGCCGGTACCTTGTGGCCCGGCCGGTCCTCCACGCCGGAGGAGACGTCGACGGCCGTGGCGCCGGTGGCGCGCACCGCCTCCGCCACGTTGTCCAGGGTCAGGCCGCCGGACAGCATCCAAGGCTTCGTCCAGGTCCGGCCGGCCAGCAGGGTCCAGTCGAAGGACAGGCCATTGCCGCCGGGCAGGGCGGCCACGTTCTTCGGCGGCTTGGCATCGAACAGCAGCCGGTCCGCCACGTCCTGGTAGGCGGCGGCCCCGTCCAGGTCGGCGGCATCCGCCACCTTGACGGCCTTCATCACCTCAATGCCATAGGTCTCGCGGATTTCCCGCACCCGGGCCGGCATCTCCTCCCCGTGCAGCTGGATCATGTCCAGGGGCACGTTGGTGACGACGCGCTCCAGGAACTCGTCATCCGGCTCCACGAACAGGCCCACCACCCGCACCCCGGTGGGGGCGAGGCGGGCGAGCTGGGCGGCGGTGGGCGGGGGCACGTAGCGGGGGGAGCGTTCATAGAACACCAGCCCGATGTAGCGGGCCCCGCCCTGCACCGCCGCCTCCATGGCGTCGGGGTGGTTGATGCCGCAGATCTTGGCCTGGACGGTCATGGCGTCAGTTCCTCCGCGATGCGCCGGGCGGCGGCGCCGGGGTCGGCGTCCGCGGTGATGGGACGGCCGATGACAAGATGGTCCGCCCCGGCCGCAACGGCCTGGGCGGGGGTCATGATCCGCTTCTGGTCGTTGGCGGCAGCCCAGGCGGGCCGGATGCCCGGCACCATCAGGATGAAGTCGGGGCCCAGGGCCGCACGCAGCGCCGCCACCTCCGCCGGGGAGCAGACGATGCCATCCACCCCGGCGTCCCGCGCCATGCGGGCCAGCCGTTCCACCTGCGCGGCCACGGGGCCCTGCTGGCCGGTGGCTTCCATGTCCTCCTCGCCCAGGCTGGTCAGCACCGTCACGGCCAGGATGCGCATGCGGGGCAGGCCCAGGCGCTCCGCCTCCTCCCGCGCCGCGTCGGCCGCCGCCCGCAGCATGGCGGGCCCGCCGGCGGCATGGACGGTCAGGAAGGACGGGGCCAGCGGGGCGGCGGACCGCACCGCCCCGGCCACCGTGTTGGGGATGTCGTGCAGCTTCAGGTCCAGGAACAGGGGCAGGTCCAGCCCGTCCACCACGGCGCGGATGCCCGCCGGCCCCTGGGCCACGAAGAATTCCAGCCCCAGCTTCACCCCACCCACCATCCCGGCGACCTTGCCCGCCATGGCGCGGGCGCCGGCCACGTCCGTCATGTCCAAGGCGACGAAGATGCGGTCGGTGGGGGGGGCGGTCATGACGGCGGATCCTGTGCGGCAAGGGCTTTCCCCCATGTAGCGCGGATCACGCCCGGTTCAAAAGCCCCGATGCCGCAGGGGGCGGCTGTTGTCCGGGCGCGGGGGGGCCGGTCGCCAGCCCTGGACGCTCGGCTCCCTCCCGCTCGCCGTCCTTGACGATTACGTAAAGGGAATCCCTATACTCCTACCCGCACCCGTGCCCTGAGGACCGTGCCATGCCCCTGCCCCCGCCCGACTGCGACCGCCAGCACCTGCATACCCGCAAGGTGACCTGCACCGGCTACCGGCGTTCCGACGGGATGTGGGACATCGAGGGCCACATCACGGATGAGAAGACCTATCCCTTCGACAGCACCAGCCGCGGCCATGTGGCGCCGGGAGACTTCGTGCATGAGATGTGGGTCCGGCTGACGGTGGACAATGACTTCACCGTGCGGGCCGTGGCGGCGGTGACGGACGCCTCGCCCTTCCCGCTCTGCCCCAACATCACCCCCAACTTCCAGCGGCTGGTGGGATTACGGATCGCGTCCGGCTGGACGGCGGCGGTGAAGGAGCGGCTGGGCGGGGTGGAGGGCTGCACGCACCTGGTGGAACTGCTCGGGCCGGTGGCCACCACCGCCTTCCAGACCATCGCCCCCATCCTGAACAAAGAGGCGGAGGAGCGCCGCAAGGCCGCCGCGGACCGGGGCGACCCGGTGAGGCCCCGCCGGCGGCCGCCGCTGATCGACACCTGCCACGCCTTCTCCAGCGACGGCCCGGTGGTGAAACAGGCTTGGCCGGAGTTCTATACCGGCCCCAGGGAAACCGGCGCCCGGGACTGACCCGCGGCACCCCGGCCGCGGGTCAGTGCGGCCGGGTCGGGGCCCCGCTGTCGTTGGCCACGTCGGGGAAGACGGCGGAGATCTGGCCGAGCAGGTCGCTGTTGCCGTGCTTGGCGCGCAGATGCCCGTCCTCCGTGGCGGCCGACCTGAAATAGGCCAGCAGGAACACCCGGATGGCGGCGGTCAGGGATTCCGGCCGGCATGACCGTTCCGCCACCAGCGAGCAGAGCTGGTGCACCGACAGGTTTTCCCGTTTGGTCACCTCGATCAGGGCATCCCAGATCTGGGGTTCCATCCGCATGCTGGTGCGTTTGCCCAGCACGGTGACATTGCGGATCACGAGGTCGTTCTTGTTGGGCTTGACGTGCTTCGTCAGTCGTTCGGAACGGGGTGGCACCTGTGGACTCCCGGTACGCTGTCTGGTCGGCCATCGCGCCGCGGCCAACCGCGGCGTCGCATATAGAAATATGCGAGGTTATATGACCAATCAACACCGAATAGCGCTACCGGGCATAAATCCTTCTGCAGGCCCCCTCAACCCTGCGCCGAATCCTCCGTCGGGGTCAGGGTCTTGAGCGCGAGGGCGTGCACCCGTTCGGCGAGTTCGTCCCGTAACGTGTCATAGACGAGGCGCTGGCGGGCGACTCGGTTCAGCCCCTCGAAGGCGGCGGACACCACCTCCACGTCGAAATGCGTCTCCCCCTCCGGGCGGGCGCCGGCATGGCCCGCATGGCGGTGGGACACGTCCTTGACCCGCAGGCGCGTTGGGGCCAGGGCCTGGGTCAGCTTGGTCTGGATTCGGGTGGCGTATTCCATGGTCCGACCTTGGGGTTGGAAGGCGGGCGGGGGGCAGGGCTGCGCGCCCGTCACTTCACGGCGACGGGGACGTGGCTTACCTGACCCCTGTCACTGATAGGGATTTCCCATGCCGGATGCCAGCCCAACCGACCTGCGGGACCTGCGTGCCGCCGCCCCGCGGACGGCCGACCGGGCCGCCAGCCGCCCCGTCGGGCGGGTTACGGCGCTGGTCCTGCTCGGCCTGGTGATGCTGCTATGGGGCGGCAACTGGCCGGTCATGAAGGTGGCGGTCCAGGCCATGCCGCCGGTCAGCTTCGCCGCGTCGCGCCTGGTGCTGGGCAGCCTGACCCTGTTCGCCGTTGCGGCCGCGGCGGGGCAGCTGCGCCTGCCGTCGCGCCACGACCTGCCCATCGTGTTGTGGGTGGGGCTGCTGCAGATGGCGGTGTTCCTGCTCTGCGTCAGCCTGGCGTTGCAGCATGTCCCCGCCGGGCGCAGCGCCATCCTGGCCTATACCACACCCCTGTGGGTGGTGCCCCTGGCCCTGGTCTGGTTGGGGGAGACGTTGAACCGCATGAAGGTGGCCGGGCTGCTGCTGGGCCTGGCCGGCGTGGGGGTGCTGTTCAATCCGCTGGCCTTGGACTGGGGCGACCGGGAGATGCTGCTGGGCAACGGCCTGCTGATGCTGGCCGCCCTGGCCTGGGCGGTGAACATGGTGCAGGTGCGCCGCCACCGTTGGGAGGGCACGCCCCTGTCCCTGGGGCCCTGGCAGTTGCTGGTCGGGGCGGTGCTGCTGGTGCCGCTGGCCCTGGTGATGGAGGAACCCGGGCAGGTGGCCTGGACGGGGGAGCTGTGGGCCTGCCTGGTCTATAACGGCCCCATCGCCACGGCCCTGGGCTTCTGGGCCATCGTCAGCGCCAACCGGGCGCTGCCGGCCATCACCCTGTCCCTGTCCACCCTGGGCACGCCCCTGGTGGGGCTGGTGGCCAGCGCCTGGTGGTTGGGGGAGCCGCTGGGCTTGGCCAACCTGGCGGGCCTGGCCCTGATCGGCGCCGGGTTGGTGCTGGTGGCCCTGGCCGACCGGAAGCGCTGAGGCGGGCATCAGGGCCAGCGCCAGCCCGCCCGGCGCTTGAGGGAGCAGGTAAACCAAAGTTCCCGTCGGACAAGGGCGGATCGGGCCGGTCAGCCTTTCGTGGGGCGCGCCCGCGCGGCGCCTTGCCAGGGGGTCGCGGCCCACCCATACTCGGGCAATGCAGCGCAACAAACCCGGCCTTTCCTTCGACTTCCGTGAGCCGCCCCGGGCGGCGGTGAAGGCGTGCGAGCACCCCGGCTGCCGGGAGGCCGGCGACTACCGCGCGCCCAAGGCCCGCGACCGGCTGAACGACTATTACTGGTTCTGCCTGGACCATGTGCGGGAGTACAACAAGTCCTGGGATTTCTACGCCGGGATGAACCAGGCGGAGATCGAGAACCAGGTTCGCCACGACACCACCTGGCAGCGCCCCACCTGGCCCATGGGCAACTGGCGCACCCGTGAGCGGGCGATGCGCGACAAGGTGTTCACCGGCGGCTTCGCCTTCGGCGCGGAGTGGGGGGAGGAGCGCAAGGCCGAGGCGCCCCGCCCCAAGCCCCGCACCCCGGAGGAGGAGGCGTTGCACGTGCTGGGCCTGGACCCGGGCTCGGACTTCGCCACGGTGAAGCGCCGCTACCGCGAATTGGCGAAAAAACACCATCCGGACGCCAACGGCGGCAGCAAGCAGGCCGAAGAACGGTTGAAGACGATCAACCAGGCCTATAACACCCTGAAGGCCAGCCTCGGCGCCGGTTGAACCCGGGCCGGACCTGCCGGACACGACCCGTCGGAAACGACAAAAAGACAGAGATGATGGCACCCGAAATGGCACCCCTCTCCGCCTCCGCGACCCACGAGCTTCCCGACGTCAAGGTTTCCGTCCGCGAGGTCTTCGGCATCGACAGCGACATGCAGGTCGCCGCCTTCTCCAACCGCACCGAGCACGTGCCGGAGATCGACGACGCCTACCGGTTCGACCGGGAGACGACCATGGCCATCCTGGCCGGGTTCTCCTACAACCGCCGCGTCATGATCCAGGGCTATCACGGCACCGGCAAGTCCACCCATATCGAGCAGGTGGCGGCCCGGCTGAACTGGCCCTGCATCCGCGTCAACCTGGACAGCCACATCAGCCGCATCGACCTGATCGGCAAGGACGCCATCGTGCTGCGCGACGGCAAGCAGGTGACGGAGTACCGGGAAGGCATCCTGCCCTGGGCGCTGCAACACCCCTGCGCCATCGTGTTCGACGAGTATGACGCCGGCCGCCCGGACGTGATGTTCGTGATCCAGCGCGTGCTGGAGGTGGAGGGCAAGCTGACCCTGCTGGACCAGAACAAGGTGATCCGGCCCCACCCGGCCTTCCGCCTGTTCGCCACCGCCAACACGGTGGGCCTGGGCGACACCACGGGCCTGTACCACGGCACCCAGCAGATCAACCAGGGCCAGATGGACCGCTGGAACATCGTGGCCACCCTGAACTACCTGCCCCACGACCAGGAGACCAAGATCATCCTGGCCAAGGTGAAGTCCTATGACACGGAGGAGAAGCGCGGCCTGGTCAGCGCCATGGTCCGCCTGGCCGACCTGACCCGCAGCGGCTTCATCGCCGGCGACATCAGCACGGTGATGAGCCCCCGCACCGTCATCACCTGGGCCCAGAACGCCGAGATCTTCGGCGGCGACGTGGCCTTCGCCTTCCGCGTCACCTTCCTGAACAAGTGCGACGAGGTGGAGCGGCCGACAGTGGCCGAGTACTACCAGCGCTGCTTCGGCAAGGAACTGCCGGTGACGGGCGGGGGCGTGACGCTGGTGTGAGGGGGTGACGTCCCCTGGTGAAATGAAAAATTGGACATTCACGGACACGCACAAACACACGCACAAACATACACGACTAAACTAAATCGAACCAAACTAGGTTAAATTGGCTGCGCCGCAGGCATTTTCTTTTTGTGTATGTTCGTGTGTGGATTGTGCGTGTTCGTGAATGTTTCTGGCCCCACCGTCAACTTGAAGGCGCCTTCACCAGCAGCCTCTCCGTCAACTTGAACGCCCCCTCCACCATCGGCCCTTACGACGGATATGGACTACGCCGACCTGGACCCGGAAACGAAAGCCCTGTGCGAGGCAACGATCGGTGCCCCGTTCGAGGTCTCCCGCTGCGTGGGCCATGGTTTCTTAGAGAATGTGTACAGAAAATCGCTGCTGGGGGAACTGGAAGACCGCGGCGTCCCCGTAGAGGAGGAGGTTCCCTTCTCGATCCGGTTCAAGACGCGGACCGTGGGTACCTACTTCGCGGACATCGTCGTTGGTCGGCGGGTGATCGTCGAGCTGAAGGTGGCCGAGGCCTTCGCCGACGCCCATGTGGGCCAGGTGCTGAACTATTTGAGGGTGAGCGGCCTGCGTGTCGGCCTGCTGTTCAATTTCGGCCTGCCGAAGGTTGCCTTCCGGCGGGTTATCCTGTGACCTAGTGCCCGCCTCACTTCGCCGTACTCCATCGCCAACCCGAGTGGCCAAGATGACCCAGGAATCCCCCCTCGAGAGCTTCAAGCGCGCCACGTCGGCCACGGTGCGGGCGATCGCGGAGAAGAAGGACTTGGCCGTCGGCTTCTCCGCGGAGCCGGCGGGGGTCACGGGGACCCGGGTGCGCGTCCCCCTGCCGCCGCGGGACCTGAACCCCAGGGACGTGGCGCTGGTGCGTGGGGCGGCGGACGCGGCGGCCCTGCGACTGAAGCACCATGACGCCGGGGTCTATGCCCACCGCATGCCGACGGGGGACACCGCCCGCCAAGCCTATGAGGCGTTGGAGCAGGCGCGGGTGGAGGCCATCGGCGCCACCCAGATGTCCGGCGTGGCCGCCAATTTGGGCGCCAACCTGGAGGAGAAGTACCGCCGCCAGGGCTTCGACCGCATCACCGATCGGGAGCAGGTGCCCCTGGCCGACGCGCTGCGCCTGCTGGCGCGGGAGGCCATGACCGGGGAGGCCCCGCCCCCGTCCGCCACCCAGGCCGTGGACCTCTGGCGCGGCTGGGTGGAGGAAAAGCTGGTCGGCAAGCTGGGCGACCTGACCAAGGTCATGGGCGACCAGGACGCCTACGCCCGCACCGTGCGCCGCCTGCTGTCCGACCTGGACATGGAGGTGGGCGCCGACCAGGAGGAAGCGGAGGAGGGCCAGGAGGAGAACCAGGCCGACGCCCCCTCCCCCCAGGAGGACAACGCCCCCATGGACGCGCAGGGGGGCGAGCAGTCGGCGGGTGAGCCGCAGGAGGCCGCCGCGTCCGAACAGAAGGAGATGAAGCAGCAGGAATCCGGCCAGGCGGAGGCGGAGGACAGCCTCAGCCAGATGGGCGAGGGCGAGGGGACGGAGGAGCCGGGCGACCCCGGCACGCCCCAGCGCAGCGACCGCTGGCGCAACGAGCCGGACACCGCGGGCTACAAGGCCTTCACCACCGCCTTCGACGAGGTGGTGGACGCCGCCGACCTGTGCGACCCGGATGAGCTGTCGCGCCTGCGCCTGATGCTGGACCAGCAGTTGCAGCACCTGCACGGAGTCATCGCCAAGCTGGCCAACCGGCTGCAGCGCCGCCTACTGGCCAAGCAGACCCGGTCTTGGGAGTTCGACCTGGAAGAGGGCATGCTGGACGCGGCCCGCCTGGCCCGCATCGTCATCAACCCCATGACGCCGCTGAGCTTCAAGCGGGAGAACGAGACGGACTTCCGAGACACGGTCGTGACCCTGCTGATCGACAATTCCGGCTCCATGCGCGGGCGGCCCATCAGCATCGCCGCCATCTCCGCCGACATCCTGTCCCGCACGCTGGAGCGCTGCGGCGTGAAGGTGGAGATCTTAGGATTCACCACCCGGGCCTGGAAGGGCGGGCAGAGCCGGGAACGCTGGATCGCGGCAGGCAAGCCCACCCAGCCGGGGCGGCTGAACGACCTCCGCCACATCATCTACAAGTCCGCCGACGCCCCCTGGCGCCGGGCCCGCCGGAACCTGGGCCTGATGCTGCGCGAGGGCATCCTGAAGGAGAACATCGACGGGGAGGCCCTGCTGTGGGCCCACAACCGCCTGATGGCCCGGCCGGAACAGCGCCGCATCCTGATGGTGATCAGCGATGGCGCCCCCGTCGACGACAGCACCCTGTCGGTGAACAGCGGCAGCTACTTGGAAAAGCACCTGCGCCAGGTGATCGAGTGGATCGAGAACCGCAGCCCGGTGGAGCTGGTGGCCATCGGCATCGGCCACGACGTCACCCGCTATTACCGCCGCGCCGTCACCATCATCGACGCGGAGCAGTTGGGCGGCACCATGATGGAGAAGCTGGCCGAGCTGTTCGACGAGGACGGCTCCCGCCGCCCCGGCGGCGCCAACGACAGCTTCGCCCCGGCCGCTGGTGGCCCGCGCAAGGTGGGCTTCAGCGCGGTCACGGCCGGGCGGCGGATGTAAGATCTACCGCTACGACCCTTTTTGCCTGCTTCCCCTGCGCAAGCAGGGGCCCACAGTTCTTCAATCTTGGGGCCGTTGGATGGCGGGTCAAAAACCGTGGGCCCCTGCTTTCGCAGGGGAGGCGATGGTTCCTGTGGGAGGCAGATGGCTGCTTCGTCATCACCCCGGCATTTCTGCGGGGTGATGACAGACACAGCCCGACGCGTCAGGGAGGTACGGCACCTCGCCCTTGCAGCGCAGCCCCTCTCACGGCTCCACATACTGGCTGGCGGGCTGGCGCAGTTCCTGGTCCACCAGGGCGATCGCCTCGGGCGTGCCCACATGGTACCAGGGTCCCTCGTGCCGCAGGCCATACAGGCGGCCCTCGGCCTCCGCCTTCTTCCAGAGGTCCAGGTTGGAGAAGGGGCCCTCCGGCGAACCCTCGTACAGCTCCGGCTTCATGATGGACACGCCGCCGAAGACGAAGGGCGCCACCTCGTCCGCTTGGCGCAGGCGGGCGCTGCCGGCGGGTTCCAGGAAATAGTCGCCCCGCCCCTCATACCCCACAGCCCAGACGGTGGGGGCCAGCAGCAGCAGCGCGTCCATCCGCGCCGGGTCCCAGGCGTTCATCATCCGGCGGAGGGCGGGCACGGGGCCGTCCAGCCACAGGATGTCCGCGTTCACCACGAAGAACGGGTCCGTGCCAAGCAGAGGCAGCGCCTTGCGCACCCCGCCGCCGGTCTCCAGCGCCGTCTCTTCATAGGAGAAAACCGTGGCAGGTCCGCGGGTCCGGGCCTCCAGGTGGGCCCGGATCTTGTCCGCCAGCCAGTGGCCATTGACCACCGCCTGCCGCACCCCGGCCTGCTCCAACCGGTCCAGCGCATGGTCCAGCAGGGTCTGCCCACCCACCCGGACCAGGGGCTTTGGGGTTTCCAGGGTGATGGGCCGCATGCGCAGGCCCAGGCCCGCGGCCAGCACCATGGCCGTGCGGATCGAAATCATCTTGTTACTCCGAACCAAGGATGCGGCTGACGGCGCCGTCGGCCGGCAAATGGGACCTGACCCAGCCGGCCACCGGGGCCAGAGCGGGATGGGAAAGGGCGGCCGCGAACTGGCCCCAGACCCGCGGCAGGAAGGCGAGCTGCCGGGCACTGCGCCCCCCGGCCGCCAGCTGGGCCACCCGGCCCAGGATGCGGGCATGGCGCACCGCGCCCATCACGGCATAGCTGGCGGCGAAGTCTTGGCGGTCGAGGTTCGGCATGGCGGCCAGGTATCTCTCCACCATGGCGGCCTGGATGGCCGGGGGCACGTCGCGGCGGGCATCCTCCAGCAAGGACAGCAGGTCATAGCTGACCGGGCCGATGCCGGCATCCTGCACGTCCAGCAGGCCGCAGCCCCGCACCCCGGCCCGGGGCAACTGCATCAGGTTGCCGGGGTGGTAGTCCCGCAGCAGCAGGCCCTGCGGCACGGAAAGGGCCGGCGGCAGCACCGCGTCCCAGGCGGCGGCCAAGGCCTCCCGCTTCCCCTCCGCCAGCGCAGCGCCGGCGGCGGCCGGCAGGTAGGCGTCGGCGAACAGCATCACTTGGCTGCGGAACAGGGCGGAGTCATAGCGCGGCAGGTCCGGCGCGCTGCCCACCTCGAACCGTGCATGCAGGTGCGCCAGCACGTCCGTGGCCACGGCATAGAGCGGCCAGGGGTCGACCCCACCTTCCAGCAGGGATGCAAAGGTGGCGTCGCCGTAATCCTCCAGCAGCAGCAGCCCGGCGGGCGCATCCTCTGCAAAGATCTCCGGTGCCGACAGGCCGGCACCGCGCAGCAGGCTGCACACCCGGACGAAGGGCGGCACCTGGGCTGCCGCCGGGCCCGGCGCGTCCATCAGGATGGCGGTGGCGCCGGCCCGCGTCAGCCGCTCATACCGGCGGGAGGACCAGTCGGCCCCCATGGCCTGCCGCCCCGCCCCGCCCCAGCCTGACGCGGCCAGGAAACGGGTGATCTCCTGGTCCCGGACGGGATCCAAACCGGTCATTCCTGCAATCCCCTCACGCGCTCGACCCAACTCCCGAACCCCGCCAGCTCCGCCACCCGGCTGGTGGGTCCGGTGGTCCGCAGGGTGATGTCCAGCCGGTCCGCGGGCAGCAGGGATCCCAGCCGGTCCGGCCATTCCACCAGGGCGCAGGCCTCCGCCCGCACCTCCTCCCAGCCCAACTCCATCACCTCCTCCGGTGCCGTCAGGCGGTACAGGTCGAAGTGCCACAGCTCGAGACTCGGCAGGGCATAGGTCTGCACCAGGGTGAAGGTGGGGCTGGGCACCTCCTCCTCCGGGTCGCCGGACAGGAACCGCACCAGGGCGCGGGCGAAGGCGGTCTTGCCAGCGCCCAAATCGCCCCGCAGCGCCACCATGTCGCGGGGCCGCAGCAGCGGGGCCAGCCGGGCCGCCAGGGCCGCGGTGGCGGCCTCGTCTTCCAGGGGGATGGTCAGGGTGGTGCTGGGCGTCATGGGGCGTCAGGGATCAAAGGCCGCGCATTCTCGACATCCCGCCATGCGCCCGCAAGGCCCAAAGCGGGGGCAATGTCGGTTGATCCCCGGATCGATTCGGGGCAGGAAACGGGCCATATGTTGTCCGGGAACGCCACACAGGACCGAGCAGAGCCCATGTCCGATACCGTCCACGCCACCGATGTCGTCATCATCGGCGCCGGCCCCGTGGGGCTGTTCGCCGTGTTCGAGTGCGGCATGCTGAAGATGCGCGCCCATGTGGTGGACGCGTTGGACATGCTGGGCGGGCAATGCACCGCCCTGTACCCGGAGAAGCCCATCTACGACATCCCCGCCCACCCGGCCATCGACGGGGCGGACCTGATCGACCGGCTGGCGCAGCAGGCCGCCCCCTTTGGCCCCATCTACCATCTGGGCCAGCAGGTGACCTCCCTCACCCGGCAGGGGGACGGCTGGCGGGTGGGCACGGACAAGGGCACCGTCATCGACTGCAAGGCGGTGATCATCGCCGCCGGCGTCGGCGCCTTCGGCCCCAACAAGCCGCCCCTGGAGGGGCTGGAGCGGTATGAGGGCACGGGCATCTTCTACCTGGTGAAGCGGCGGCAGGACTTTGCCGGCAAGCGGGTGGTCATCGCCGGTGGCGGCGACAGCGCCGTGGACTGGGCCATCAGCCTGTCCGAGGTGGCGGCCCAGGTCATGGTGGTCCACCGCCGTGCCAAGTTCCGCGCGGCACCGGAGAGCGTGTCCCGCCTGGAAGCCCTGGTGAAGGAGGGCCGAGTGGAGATGGTGGTGCCCTACCAGCTTTCCGGCCTGGAGGGGGAGGGCGGCACCCTGACCGGCGTGCGGGTGGCGGACCTGGACGGGCAGGAGAAGGTGTTGGGGGCCGACGCCCTGCTGTGCTTCTTCGGCTTGGCCATGAACCTTGGCCCCATCGCCGACTGGGGCCTGACCCTGGAGAAGCACCACATCGCCGTGGAGCAGCGGACCCTGGCCACCAGCGCGCCGGGCATCCATGCCATCGGCGACATCGCGACATACCCCGGCAAGCTGAAGCTGATCCTCTGCGGCTTCAGCGAGGCCGCCATGGCCGCCCACGCCATCCACCCCCTGGTCCACCCGGGCGAGGCGCTGCACTTCGAGTACTCCACCAGCAAGGGCGTGCCGGGAGCCTGACACGCCCTCACGCCACCGTCCGCCTCGCTTCCCGGCCGGGGAGGGCGGCGAGGACGGCGCGGCGTTGGTCGGGGGTCATGCCGCCCCAGCGGGTGATCTCCTCCAGCGTGCGCAGGCAGCCCAGGCAGTAGGTGCGGCGGGCGTCCAGTTGGCAGACGCGCACGCAGGGGCTCTTCACATAGTCGTCCGGGTCGGGGGTGGTGCTCATCGGGCGGCCTCCGCCAGGGCTTGGCCGAGGCGGTGGCCGCTGACCCAGGCGGCCTCCCCCCGCGCCTCCAGGCACCAGTCGCCGCAGGCGCCCAGGTCCAGGTCCCAGTCCAGCAGGTAGCCGCTGCCCAGCGGGGCCGTGGGCAGGGCGTAGCGCCAGCGGTGGGCGGCGGCGTAGGTGGGTTTCGCCTCCAGCCCGGTCAGGGCGCGGAAGGCGGACAGGAGGGCAGGCAGCACCTGCTCCGGCGTCTCCTCCAGGTGCCTTGCCGACCATGCGGGGGCGGCGTGCAGGACCCAGGTGTCCAGGTCGCCGCGGCCGGGCTTGGCCCCATCGCGGGCCAGCCAGGAGAGGGGGCGGTCGTCCCCGCCGGCCCCGGCCACGAAGGCGCCGGCCCAGGCGGGGTGGGGGCCGGGGGGCAGGGCGAGCATGGCGGTCCAGCAGGGGGCCATGGTGGCGGCCGCGGCCTGCGCTGCCAGGGCGGGCGCCGCCCCTTCCAGGAAGGGCATCGCCTGGGGGGAGGGGACGGCGACCACCAGCCGGTCGTAGGTGCCCAGGTCCGTGCCGTCCTCCGCCACCAGATGCCAGCCGGCGGCGGTGCGGGCGGCGGTGGAGACGCGGAGGGACCAGGTGACGTCCAGCCCGTCGGCCAGGGCCTTCACCAGGCCGTTCATGCCGGGCAGGCCGACGAATCGCTCGCCGGGGCTGTCCTCCACCCGGCCATCGGGGTGGAGGCGGACGAGGCGGCCGGGCCAGGGGGCGGCGTGGCCGTCGCGGATCAGGGTGTTCATCACGGCCCGGAAGGCCGGGTCGCGGGCGGTCAGGTACTGGCCGCCATGGTCGAACCGCCAGTCCCCGACCCGGCGGGTGGAGAGGCGGCCGCCGGGGCCGCGGCCCTTGTCGAAGACCCGCGCCGGCAGCCCCGCCGAGAGGAGCGCCCGGGCGCAGGCGAGGCCGGAGAGGCCGGCGCCGATGATGGCGGTGGTGGGCGCGCTTGGCATGGGGGTCCCGGCGTTTCAAGTTCTTGCCCAGGAAACTAGGCGCCCGCGCCGGAAAATCCAGCGCCTGTCGTTACCCCGTCCGATCGCGCGAAAAGGGGTTAATCTGTTAAGCTTGTCTTAGGATTCCGGCCCTTAGCCTTCGCCCCATGAACAGCGACTGGACAGAGACCACGGCGGGTGCCTCGGCCCCGGGGCGGGAGCGGCCCCGGGCGCGCTTGGCGTTGCGGGGGATGCTGGGCCGCCCGGCCGGAGTGCTGGGCTTCGGCGCCGGCTGCTCCGTGCTGCTGGGCCTGATCATCGGCCACCACCATCTGGGCATGGACCACGGCACCTTGTGGGAGACGGGGGCCGTCACCCTGCTGGGCCTGGGCTTCAGCCTGCTGGCCGCCGGCCATACCGTGACCCTGCACCGCCGCCTGCGCGACACCGAGGCCGACGCCACCGCCATGACGGGGGAGGTGCAGCGCCTGACCCGGCGGCTGGCGGAAAAGGAGCTGGCCCTGGCCACCCTGCGCGAGGGGGAGCGCCGGTACCGCGACATCTATGAGAATTCGGTGGAGGGCATCTTCACCACCACCCCCGACGGCCGCTTCGTCAGCGCCAACCCGGCCCTGGTCCGGCTGCTGGGCTTCCGCGACGAGGGGGACCTGGTGTCCACCCTGCGCGACACGGCCCGCCAGCTTTACGTGGACCCGCACCGGCGGGAGGCCTTCGTCCGCGCCGTGCTGGAGGGCGGTTCCGTCACCGGGTTCGCCGCCGAGGTGCGCCGCAAGGACGGCAGCACCCTGTGGATGGAGCTGACCGCCCGGGCCGTGCGGGACGTGGCCGGGCGGCTGGTGGCCTTCCAGGGCACCGCCCAGGACGTGACCGAGCGGCACCGTGCCGCCGAGGCCCTGCGCCATGCCAAGGAGCAGGCCGACATGGCCAACCGCGCCAAGTCGGAGTTCCTGGCCAACATGAGCCATGAGCTGCGCACGCCCCTGAACGCCATCATCGGCTTCAGCGAGATCATCGGCAACCAGACCCTGGGCCCCATCGACGACCCGTCCTATGCCGAGTATGCCCGCGACATCCATGACAGCGGCAAGCTGCTGCTGGACCTAATCAACGACATACTGGACCTGTCCAAGATCGGGTCCGGCAAGAAGGAGCTGCATGAGCGCAGCGTGGACGTGCCCCGGGTGATCTGGTCCTGCCTGCGGCTGGTGCGGGAGCGCGCCCTGGCCGGCGGCATCACGCTGGAGACCGACCTGCCGGAAAGCCTGCCGCCCGTGCGGGCGGACGAGGTGGCGCTGAAGCAGGTGCTGTCCAACCTGCTGACCAACGCCGTGAAGTTCACGCCCGCCGGCGGCCGCGTCACCGCCGGGGCCCGGGTGGCGCCGGACGGGCGGCTGATGCTGACCGTGCGGGACACCGGCATCGGCATGGACCCGGACGACATCCCCCGGGCCATGGAGCCCTTCCGCCAGTTGGACAGCCACCTGACCCGCGCCGCGGGCGGTGCCGGCCTTGGCCTGCCCCTGGTCCAGGCCCTGGTGGAGCTGCATGAGGGCGCCTTCACCCTGGACAGCCGCAAGGGCGAGGGCACCACCGCCACCGTCTGGCTGCCCGCCGACCGGCTGCAACGCCTGGCCGCCACCAGCATGGTCCCGGCCCGCTGAGCCCCCGGGGGACGGCGACCCGCGTCACGCCAAAGGTGACCAAAGGAGACCTTAAGGTGACCAAAGGTGACGCTTAAGGTGACACGCGTCTCCTATCCGGCCCTTGATATCGTTGGGATTTCCGCCTTAAGGAGACAAACGCGACCGGGTTCGGACCACGTCACCTTAGTCTCCTTAAGCACCCCATAACCCCACGACCCCACTTGTCCCAAGACCCGCCCCCGGGCAGCCCAGGGGCAGGGTGAGTATGGCATGAGATAGGAAAGTTGTCATTAGCGTTCCCTCTCCCTGGGGAGAGGGTGCCGCCGAAGGCGGCGGGTGAGAGCCTGCCCCCGCGGAGGCGGGGGGAGGTGGGCGTAGGGACCGAGCGCCAATCCCTCAACGACCATCACTTTGCCAGCCATCAAGCTCCACCGCTTCCCCCGCGAAGGCGGGGGCCCACGGTTTTTGACCCGGGGTCTGCCGGGACAGGCGGAAAGGAACTGTGGACCCCCGCCTTCGCGGGGGAAGCAGGAAGGGGGGACCCGGGTTGGCTAGCTGGCCACCGGGGATGCCACCGCGGCAGGCGCCCCCGCCACCGGGGCCGTGAAGGCCAGGGTGTTCAGGCTGTCCAGGACGGCCTCGGCCAGCATGAAGGTGGTGACCCGGCCGGGGTCGTCGGGGGCGAGGTCATGCCTGAGCCGCCGCAGCACCACCCCCAGCTTTGCAGCCGCGTCGGCCACGGTACAGGTGGGCTCATGCGCCAACAGCACGGTCAGCCGGCCCTTGCGGTCCAGCATCTCCCCCAACTCGTCCTCCGGCAGGCCGGAGCGCGGCGTCCGGTCAATCTCCTCCAACAACCCCACGATCCGCTTCACGGCCGGCGACAACATGCAAATCCCCCTCGGCCCGACGCGGGCCTTTGCCTGGTGGGTTGGATGGGATACGGTACGAGGTTACACGCTGCGTATAGGCTTGCGGCGTGAATGCTACGTAGCGTAACGCTGTGAGGCGCCCCGTGTCAACACCCAAAACACCATCCGAAGACCGCCTTGCCATCACCGGCCGCCAATGCAAAGCCGCCCGCGCCCTCCTGGGCTGGGACCAGGAGGAGCTGGCACGGCGGAGCGGGGTGGCGCGTCCAACGATCACGAACTTTGAGAATGGGAAGCGGGTGCCGATTTCAGCGACTTTGAACCAGATAGTACGCTCTTTTATGTCAAATGGTATTGAGTTTGTCTCTTCTACTGACGAGCAATCAAAAGGTGTAATTTTGAGGATAGCTTGAGTCTTCAGATCCCTACTTTAATCCTTAGAAACTTCTGAAAGCACCCTGCAAGTGGCGGTAGTGTCCCATGGAAATGCAGCACTTCGCGAATGTCATTCTTGGCCAACTTCAATCGACTTGCACAAATAGCCAGTAAAAACTCCGATGCTGCTTCACCGAGTTCATTATCCGCGTTCTCCAGTATGCGGATGACGAAAGATCGAAGCAAGAAGCTCAATTCACTGTTCTGGGTATAATCTAATTCCTCCGGAAAAGCTCCCCGCAGGAAAGCAGCTTGTATAATGCCATCGTTATATCTTCCAAAGCATTCCGGAGCCAAAAGAGTTTGATGAAATGCACCAGAGGTTAATTTGGCTTTATCGCCCGTTCTAATGCCATCCAACACACAAGCGACAGTCACGTATACGTCTTCTTGGGAAGTGTCTGATACAGCATTGTTCTTATCCCAGAATGCGAATGTCTCGCGAAGTCGCAGTGGGTCACCAGTGGGGCCTTTCAGGAAAAGGGTGTTAAGCTTCACTAAACCGCCAGATCGCAGTTCATCAAGCCGCTCATCAACCGCTTTACGCTCATCAGCGGACAAGAATTTTTCGCTACTTTCGTCATCTATCCTTGTAATCTGGTGTAGACATTCCTTTTCCGTAGTCCACGCATTAGTGCCAGACCGGGAAGGAAACGTAAGTTTTTCAATGCTTTCCACAGTATGCTTTGGGAGTTTGTTGTTATATTCCAGATCACTGACGAGAGTTCTATAGCGAGGCTCATGTGTGTGTTTGGCAAAATATGATAAATAGACTCTGGGCTGGTTCTTAATCTTATCCCTCAACTCAAGGCTTGCACTCTGCAAAGACACCCCTGTGTCAATGACGGAGGAGATAACCAAAACTGAAGATTTTTCCCGGATCGCGCAAACACCTAAATCTCTATGGTAAATTAAGGGTATATCGCGGCCCAGCCATTCAGCGATAGCTTTTTGTGCGATTTCTGCCAAGGTTTTCGAATCTTCTGTGTCTACATAAATGATTGCGGCCGCGTTCACTGGCGTGTATCTCAATAGTCTTTCCAAAAATAGGGAGTGCAGCTCAGCATCCTGCGCCAATATTCTTACATCGATGAACAAGTCACCTGCAAGATGACGTGAGTCGGGTGGGAATTTGACGCGAAAAAAACCCTTGCCGGCATAGCGGCTCATCAAATTTCGTAGAGCTACTGGTGAGTCCTCAGCCTTCACGACATAGCTGGAAATGTTATTGCTGTCGGTGAGGAATTGCTCTCCAGCAAAATGCACGGCGCGGGATCCCTCCTTGCAATACGGACATGTTTCTGCGTCATAATCTGTAGTTCCAGAAAACATTCCATTTGGGTTGAGATTTTGATCATCAAAAAAATCAAAAATCGTGTTGCACCCCGAAGCCTTAGGTGCGAAGGAGATTAAATTCATCACGTACTTTCGTTCAATGCCCATGCTTATGATCTTTTTGTACATGTTTCCGCTAGTAGTCGCAGAGATAAGTATCAGATAGTTATCAGTGCCAGGTGTTTTAATTCTTTCCAAATTTCCATAAGAAGAGAAGCTTTCAATTGTAGGGAAATATCCGCGATCACCCGTCATGGACAGCTTAAGGGCCAATGCTGCTTTCACCACAATACCTATTGTCGATGAGTCAATGAAAATATGATCAGGTTTTTTCTCAAGAGCTGGCAGAAGAGCTAATGAAAGGAGGGTTAATTCTGTGCCCATCTGCATCAAGTTAGCAACACGAATGAAGGCTTTAGAATGCCGGCCGGACGGATGTACAAAATGATAAGTTCCCTTGGGTTGAATTAAGCCTTCTCGAACTTGAAAGATTTTTTTGGCTCCCGAATAAATCAAATTGCCAAAATCCGTTTGCTTAATAGTTAATTTCATGGCTGTTAAATTAATAACTCGCCCCATTGAGCCATTGCTATGAAAGGACAGGAGCACAACAGGCATTTTGGTCGGGTCAGATCGCCATTTGGCCACTTTCTTAAGCATCTCATTAACAATGGCTCTAATCGAGTCCACTGCGTCGTCACGCACTAGAAAAATTAGGGCTTGCGGACGTAGGTTGGTGGTAACGTCTGTATCCATAGAAAAAAAGAAGCTGCTTTCATTCAATGATAAGGAGGGTATAAAGTAGACTGCAACGCTCTTGTTCTGACCTTCGCTGAGGAGTTTGGCTCTGAAATTGAACATTGGACTGCTTCCCGTGGTTTACAATTTTGTCACATGCGTTCATTCAGAGGCAGAAGAACCGTAAATAGAGTCCCGCGTGCAAATGGGAGCTTTGTCGGCCTTGAACTTTGAGTGTCTGTATCTAGAAGCTCTAAATCCTGTTCTGACAAACTCTGCGCCCACGGTGCTCGCGTTTTAAACTGCTTGAAGAGAGACAACCGGCCAGAACGTAGACGGAAATAACCAGCTTGCGTTTTAAGTATCGCAATTAGCTCATGCAAGCCTTGACCCGCAGTATCAATTTTTCTAGTCGTAAACCCTCGCTTAAAACACTGAGAAACGCTTTTGTATTCATCATCTATACCGTCATCTTCATTTAATTCACGACCCATCACCCTTGCAGCAAGCCCAGGTCCATTGTCAAACACGCTCACTTCCAGAAAGGTTGTATTGTCGCCGAACCGACTCTTCTGATATTCAATATATCTTTGAAGGGGCCGATCTTCACCCGTAATCCAATACACATTCCCTTGCTCTATTTTCTGGAATGAAAAATAGATTCCCCTTATGGGTTTCCTTACTGACGTTCCGTCAGCATTTGTTCTAGCATGGAAGTAAGTATTAGCAAAAAGCTCCCTGGCCACAGATGCTATAGAGCTGATGTTATCTCCAGTTATCTTTGCCACCCTTGTTGGTGTAAGCATCGACGAAAGAATTTTTTTGACAAGAACTTCAAATTCTGCATCATCAATAAAGGGATCATTACGTATCTCATAATCATTTATATTGGCAGCATATAGCAAATCTAGTTTCGCACTAGATTTCTCGTCAGCGGCCATTAATAGTACTGATTTGCCTTTCTGGGTATTTTGAAAATCCTTCTTGTTCATAGATGTGAATCGATAATCGAGAGCCTCATTAAATGCTTTTGTAAGAGAAAGAACTTGGTCTGGGCCTCTAACTTCTTTTGCTAAACAGGCGGCGACTATACCTGGAAGTTTTCCAGTATAATCCATCGCTACATCGTTACTACTTTTCTGGCGACTTTTCGTAATCAAGAATCCCTGACCTCCGAACCGATGAGCCCAGGTCATAATACATTGAGCAATCGCCGCAGAAACGCCTGAAGATTGATTGTCATAGCTCGCAGGCAACTCTATATACCTATCATGCTCGGGAGCCTTTGCGAGATGAAGTAAAACCGTTTCGGCATCATCAAGACGAAAATTAGAAGAAATCTTCAGCATTGTAGGCTCCATACAGCTCACACATCCAAGTTCGCCACCTTCAGCGCGTTGTCCTGGATGAACTGGCGGCGGGGTTCGACGATGTCGCCCATCAGGGTGCTGAAGACGTCCTCGGCCTCGTCGGCGTGGCTGACCTTGACCTGGAGCAGGGTGCGGTTGGCGGGGTCCAGGGTGGTTTCCCAGAGCTGGTCGGGGTTCATTTCGCCCAGGCCCTTGTAGCGCTGGATGGTCAGGCCGTGGCGGCCCTGTTCCAGCACCGCCTCGAACAGGCCGGCGGGGCCGAAGATGGTGGCGAGCTGCTTGGTGCCGCGGTGCATCAGCCGGGCGGGCTGGGCATAGGTGGCGGACAGGTCGGCGGACATGGCGTCCACGCGGCGGGCCTCAGCGCTTTTCAGCAGGTCGGCGTCCACGGGGTGGCGGTGGGTGACGCCGCGGCGGTGGCGCAGCAGGACGTAGCCGCCATCCGGTGACGCCTCCCCCCGCCAGCCGCCCAGGGTGGCGGCGGTGGCGCCGGGGGCCAGGGTGTCGCCCGCGGCCTCTGCCCGGCGCAGGGCCAGGCGGTTCAGGCGGTCGGCGACCTCTGCCGCCACGGTGGCGGCAAGGGCGGGGTCATCCACCGCGCGGATGGACAGGGCACCGGGGACCAGGGACGCTTGCTCCACCACCTCACGGCTGCCGACCTTGCGGGACAGGGTGGCCAGGGCGGCGCGGGCGGCACGGGCCTGTTCCACCAGACCGCGGAGCTGTTCGCCCATAACGGGGCCGGGCAGGGTGCCGGACAGGCCGGTCTCCAGCGCCTCCAGCGACACGTCGTCGGTGCCCTGGCCGATCAGGTAATCCTCCAGCGCGCGGTCGTCCTTCAGGTACCGCTCCTTGGCGGTGCCGCGCTTCACGCGGTAGAGGGGCGGCTGGGCGATGTACAGGTAGCCCTTCTCGATCAGCTCCGGCATCTGGCGATAGAAGAAGGTGAGCAGCAGGGTGCGGATGTGGGCGCCGTCCACGTCCGCGTCGGTCATGATGATGACCTTGTGGTAGCGCGCCTTGTCGATGTTGAACTCATCCCGGCCGATGCCGGTGCCCAGGGCGGCGATGAGGGTGCCGATCTCCGCTGACGACAGCATCTTGTCGAAGCGCGCCCGCTCCACGTTCAGGATCTTGCCGCGCAGGGGCAGGATGGCCTGGTTCTGGCGGGAGCGGCCCTGCTTGGCGGAGCCGCCGGCCGAGTCACCCTCCACCAGGAACAGCTCCGACAATGCCGGGTCCCGCTCCTGGCAGTCGGCCAGCTTGCCGGGGAGGCTGGCCATGTCCAAAGCACCCTTGCGGCGGGTCAGCTCACGGGCCTTGCGGGCGGCCTCCCGCGCGGCGGCGGCCTCCACCACCTTGCCGACGATCTTGCGGGCGTCGGCGGGGTGTTCCTCAAACCAAGTGGAGAGGGCGTCGGCGGCGATGCTCTCCACCACCGGCCGCACCTCCGAGCTGACCAGCTTGTCCTTGGTTTGGCTGGAGAATTTGGGGTCGGGCACCTTGACGGAGATGATGCAGGTCAGCCCCTCGCGCATGTCGTCGCCGGAGAGGGCCACCTTTTCCTTCTTCAGGATGCCGGACTCCTCCGCGTACTTGTTGACGGTGCGGGTCAGGGCGGCGCGGAAGCCGGCCAGGTGGGTGCCGCCGTCGCGCTGGGGAATGTTGTTGGTGAAGGACAGCACCGTCTCATGGTAGCTGTCGTTCCATTGCAGGGCCAACTCCACCCCGATGGACGTGCCGATGTCGCTGGCGCGGTCGCCGCGGACATAGATGGCGGGCTTGTGGATGGGGGTCTTGGAGCGGTCCAGGTACTGGACGAAGGCCTCAAGGCCCCCCTCATAATGCAGCTCCACCGTCCGCGGCTCCACCCCGCGGGCGTCGGTGAAGACCAGCAGGACGCCAGAGTTGAGGAAGGCCAGCTCCCGGAACCGGTGCTCCAGGGTCTGGAAGTCGAACTCCGTCTTGGTGAAGGTCTCCTTCGACGGAAGGAAGGTGACCTGGGTGCCGGTGAAGGGCTTGCCGGCGCGGGGGCCGGACTCGAAGTTGGGGGCCTCACCCACGTCCTTGAGCGGGGCGACGGCGTCGCCGTGGCGGAACTGCATCTCCCACACCCGGCCCTGGCGCCAGATGCGCAGGTCCAGCACCTCCGACAGGGCGTTGACGACGGAGACGCCGACGCCGTGCAGGCCGCCGGAGACCTTGTAGCTGTTCTGGTCGAACTTACCGCCGGCGTGGAGCTGGGTCATGATGACCTCCGCCGCCGACACGCCCTCCTCCGCGTGGATGTCCACGGGGATGCCGCGGCCGTTGTCCTTCACCGTGACGGAGCCGTCGGCGTTCAGGGTGATCTCCACCCGGTCGGCGTGGCCGGCCAAAGCCTCATCGATGGCGTTGTCCACCACCTCATACACCATGTGGTGCAGGCCGGAGCCGTCATCCGTGTCGCCGATGTACATGCCGGGGCGCTTGCGCACCGCGTCCAGGCCCTTCAGGACCTTGATGGAGCTGGCACCATACTCCTCAACGGCGGAGGCGGCGGCGACGGGGGGATGGGCTTCCTGGGACATGCTTCTCGGACTTGGTACGACGGACAGGAACGGGACAGCAGCTTAGCCGATTTCGCCCGCCAAGGGGGGAGAAACCTGGACCCTTATATGGGGGTTATCGCAACGCAATTCAGCAAGAAGTTGGGGGGCTCCCCCTCACCCCGACCCTCTCCCCGGGGGGGAGAGGGGGAGGGCGGCAAGGTCCAGCGTGGTGAGGTGGCTGTCCTCCACGCGGATGTGGGTGGCGGCGGCGCCCAGCTCGGCGAAGACGGCGGCGTCGGTGCCGGTCAGCCAGGCTTGGCTGCCGGTGGCCAGGATCTCCTGGAACAGGGCGGTGCGGCGGTCCGCGTCCAGGTGGGCGGCGACCTCATCCAGCAGCAGCAGGGGTGCTGTGCCCGTCTCCGCCTTCATCAGGCGGGCGTTGGCGAGGATGATGGAGACGAGGAGGGCCTTCTGCTCGCCGGTCGAGCCCAGCTCCGCCGGCATGGACTTGGCGAGGTAGGTGACGGACAGGTCGCTGCGGTGGGGGCCGACGGCGGCGCCGCCGCTTTCGGCGTCGCGGCGGCGGGAGTCGCGCAGGGCGGCGCGCAGGGTGTCTTCGGCCTCCAGGGCGGGGCGGTCGGCGACGGTGGCGTCCACCTCCCCCTCCATGCGCAGGCCGGGGGCGGGGAAGGGGCCGACGCCTTGCGCCGAGGCGGCGGCGAGGCGGCTGACCATGTCGGCCCTTGCGGCGGCGATGGCGACGCCCAGGGTGGCCATCTGGTCCTCCAGCGCGCCCAGCCAGGCGGGGTCGTGGGGGCCGTCGCGCAAGATTCGGGCCCGCTCCCGCAGGGCATTCTCATACTTGGTCAAGCGGCCGGCATGGGCGGGGTCGAAGCCGAAGACCAGCCGGTCCAGGAAGCGGCGGCGGGCGCTCGCGGCGTCCGTGAACAGGCGGTCCATCTGGGGGGTGAGCCAGGCCATGGCCACATGCTCCGCCAGCGCCACCTGGCCCTTGGCGGGGCGGCCGTCGATGTGCACCAGGCGCCGCTCGCTGCCGGCCTCCGCGCCCGGGTCGCGGCCGGTGCCCAGCTCCACCGGGCCGGTGGGGGTGAGGACCGTGGCGGCGACGGCCCAGCCGGGGCCCGCCCACTCCGCCCCGCCGCCGATGCGCTCCACCTCGCTCAGCTTCGCCCGGCGCAGGCCGCGGCCGGGGGAGAGGAAGCTCACCGCCTCCAGCAGGTTGGTCTTGCCGGCCCCGTTGGGGCCCGTCAGCACCACGGGCCGCGCGTCACAGTCCAGCCGCGCGGCGGCGTAAGAGCGGAACCGGGTCACGGTCAGCCGGGTGACGGCCAGGGAAGGGGTCATGGCCGGCCGCGCCCGGGGGACGGATGGGACAAAGGCGGGCGTGCGGGCACGGGGCGACACTCGTTCCGGGACGGGACGGTATCTAGGGCGAGGTGGCGTGCCGATGCAAGGGGGGCGGCCGTTCCCGTGCTTGCTGGCCGCTGGTCCAAAGAACACGCACGAACACGCACCATCCACTCACGGACACGCACAAAGCCGAAAAGGAACTGCGGCTTCGCCGCGGTTTGGTGCTGCCGCAGGCTTTGTTCTCTTGTGAATGTTCGTGCGTGCTTTTGTGCGTGTCCGTGAATGTTTCCTGGACCAGCGCCGCCGGATAAGCGCCCCCTACTCCGCCGCGGTCTTCGTGCCCAGCACCCGCTGCTGCGTGCCCTTCGTGTAGACCTTGTCCGTGGGCAGCACGTCGGCGGGGGCGTATTCCGGCGGGCCGGCCAGCCGCTCATACAACGGGCCGAAATCCACGCCGGTGGCGGTGAAGAGCTGGTCGTAGTCGTCGATGACGAAGTAGGTCTGCTGGTAATCGTCGATACGGTAGCGGGTGCGCATCACCCGTTCCAGGTCGAAGCCGATGCGGTTGGGCGAGGGGCTCTCGATGGCATAGGGCGTCTCCCCCGCCGAGGACAGGATGCCGGCGCCATAGACCTTGGTCTGCCCGTCCTCCCGGATCAGGCCGAATTCCACCGTGTACCAGTAGAGGCGGGCCAGGTTCTCGATCCGGCCCAGGCCCAGGGCCCGCTGGCCGCCCTTGCCATAGGCCTGCATGTAGTCCGCGAAGACCGGGTGCAGCAGCAGGGGCACGTGGCCGAAGAAGTCGTGGAAGACGTCCGGCTCCTCCAGATAGTCCATCTCCTCCGGCTTGCGGATCCAGTTGGTGACGGGGAAGCGGCGGTTGGCCAGGTGGTCGAAGAAGGCGCCCTCCGGGATCAGGCCCGGCACGGCCACGATCCGCCAGCCCGTGGCCTTTTCCAGCATGTCGGACGCGCGGCGGAAGTCCGGCACGCCGTCGCCCGCGTCCAGCCGGGACAGGCAGTCCATGAAGGTCCTGGCGGCATAGCGCGGCAGCAGCTTGCTCTGCCGGTCATAGAGGGTGCGCCAGAGGGCGTGGTCCGTGTCGGTGTACCGGTCCCAGCCCTGGTCGATTGTGAAGTCGGCGGCCATGGACGAGTAATCGCCGCGCAGCTCCTTCGCCGTCTTGCCGGAGCTCGCCGTGGCGGCCTTGAAGCCATCCCCCGTGGTCATGATGTGGAGTCCCCGCTGGTTCAGCCTGTTGGCGCAATTTTACCGCCGCGGGGTGGGCATTTCCTTGCGGATGTGTCGGGGTGGACGGGTACAGGGGCGATTTCCTGCCGTTTGGCGGTTCGGCGGCGCAATGTTTTGCTGAAGGAGTTTGTGCGGTGCGGGGGCTACGCCGCCAGCACGTCCTCCAGGATCGCCTGGCTGTGGTTGAAGACCAGGGAGAAGTGGCCCTCGCCCGCGATGAAGTTGGCCTTGGCGCCCGGGATGTGCTGGGCGTACCAGCGGCCGGAGGCGGGGGGGACGGTGACGTCGGCCAGGCCGTGCCAGACGGTGACCCGGCCGTTGATGCTGGCCACGTCGAAACCCCAGGGGGTGGCATAGGTGCGGGCGTCGTCCAGGGGGCCGTGGATGCCGGTCCGCAGCGCCTCGCGCCAGCCGTTCACCAGCCGGTCGCCGAACCGGTTGCGCAACAGGTCCGGCGTGGCATAGGGCATGCCCAGCCGGTTGCGCAGCATCTGGGCCAGGGCCACGGGGTCGCGGGTGTTGACCAGCCGCCGGGCCATGTGGGCGGTCAGGCGCATGGCCAGGGGCCGGCGGCCCAGGTTGAACAGCAGGCTGGAGGGGCTGCCCACTTCCCACCCCTGCCCTGCCGGGCCCAGGGGGCAGACCAGGGCGGTGGCGGAGAGGCGGTCGGGGATGGCGTGGGCACAGGCGGCGGCATAGGGCCCGCCGCCGGACATGCCCACCAGCGCCACCCGGTCCAGGCCCAGCGCATCCAGCAGGTGCGCCACGTCCGGCGGCCAGTCCAGCAGGCGGCGGCCGGGCTTGGCGTCCGACAGGCCGTAGCCCGGCCGGTCGGGGGAGATCAGCCGCACAGCCGGCAGGTCCGGCAACAGCTCCGGCTCCAGCCGGGAGCTGGGATAGCCATGGAAGTACAGCACGGGCGGCCCGCCGGGGTCGCCATACTCGGCATAGCCCAGGGCGCGCCCGTCGGGCAGGCGGATGGTGGCGTCGCGGCGGGTGGGAGGTGTCATGATCGGGTCATATTGGACCCCTGCCGGGAGGACGCAAGCCGCCCGGGGCCCCCTACCCCGACTGCGGCCCCACGCCCTCACCGCCCCTTCGGCAGAGGCAAACAGGTGCTGTGCTTGACCACGTCCAGGACGAAGCTGGAGCGCACGTCCTTCACGCCGGGGATCTGCAGCAGCTTGCCCATGCTGACCTCGGCGTAGGCGTCCAGGTCGGGCACCACCACCTGGAGCAAATAGTCCATGGTGCCGGTCATGACGAAGCAGGACACCACCTCCGGGATCGCCTCCACCGCGCGGCGGAAGCGGAGGTCGCCTTCGGCGTTCTGGTCGATCTTCACCTCCACGAAGGCGACGACGCCGAAGCCCAGCTTGCGGCGGTCCAGGATGGCGGCGTAGCCCTGGATATAGCCGTCTTCCTCCAGGTCGCGCACACGGCGCAGGCAGGGGCTGGGGGACAGGCCCACCTGTTCCGCCAGGTCCACGTTGGACAGGCGGCCGTTGCGCTGCAACGCGTCCAGGATGCGCATATCTGCCCCATCCAGCGTGGATTTCCCCATGGTCTGCCCCCTGCCCCCGGTTCTTTGGGTGAATTATTGCGCGATCCTGCGCTTATCGGCTGCGAATCGCAAGGACATGCCCCGCCTTCCCGCCGTATCCTGCGGCAAATTGGCATGCAATCCTGGGAGGGACGCTATGGCGGACGGCATGGTGAAGGGCATCGACGGCGAGAGCCTGTGGGAGAACCCCGCCGGCACTGACGGCTTCGAGTTCGTGGAGTACACGGCGGAGGATACCGAGGCACTGGACCGGCTGTTCGTGTCCATGGGCTTCACCAAGGTGGCCCGCCACCGCAGCAAGGATGTGAGCCTGTACCGCCAAGGCGGCATCAACTTCATCGTCAACGCCGAGAAGGACAGCCTGGCCCAGCAGTTCGCCCGGGCCCACGGACCCAGCGCCTGCGCCATGGCGTTCCGGGTGAAGGACGCGGCCGGGGCCCTTCGCCGTGCCGTGGAGCACGGCGCCAAGGAGGTGAAGGGCACCGTCGGGCCGATGGAGCTGAACATCCCTGCCATTGAGGGGATCGGCGGCAGCCTGATCTATCTGGTGGACCGCTATACGGCCCCCAGCATCTATGACATCGACTTCGTGCCGCTGCCGGGGGTGGACCAGAACCCGGCGGGCGCCGGGCTGACGGTGATCGACCACCTGACCCACAATGTGCGCAAGGGCCGGATGGACTTTTTCTCCGACCAGTTCTATGGCCCCATCTTCAACTTCAGGCAGATCCGGTATTTTGACATCACCGGCGAGTATACGGGCCTGACCAGCCGGGCGCTGACCGCCCCGTGCGGCAAGATCCGCATCCCCATCAACGAGTCCAAGTCGGACGAGGGCTCGGAGAAGGTGGACCAGATCCAGGAGTTCATCCAGGCCTACAAGGGCGAGGGCATCCAGCACGTGGCCCTGCTGACCCACGACATCATCGCGACCTATGACGCGCTGAAGGCCCAGGGCGTGAAGTTCATGACCCCGCCGCCGGCCACCTATTACGAGATGCTGGAGGAGCGGCTGCCGGGCCACGGCCAGGACGTGGAAGCCATCCGGTCCCGCGGCATCCTGCTGGACGGCAAGGACGGCAAGTACCTGCTGCAGATCTTCACCGAGACCGTCATCGGCCCGATCTTCTTCGAGATCATCCAGCGCAAGGGCGACGACGGCTTCGGCGAGGGCAACTTCAAGGCCCTGTTCGAAAGCATGGAGCGCGACCAGATCCGCCGGGGCGTGCTGAAGGTTGACTGATCCCTGCTGACGGACGGCGAACATGGAAAGGGCGGGCCCCCCGGGGGACCCGCCCTTTTTTCCTGCTTCCTGCCGGTGCCGGGGGACGCCGTCAGGGGATGTTCACCACCGTTTCCCCGCCCCTGGGGATCGAGGAGACGACCTTGAAGGCCACGGGACTGCCCTGGACGCCCTTTCCCGACAGCTCATAGGCGCGGCCCCCCATCAGGGCTGCATAGCAGGACAGGCGCACCATGCCCGTCCCGGTAGGGCCGGCCGGGGACGTCACGCATTCATGCCCGCCGATGGTCAGGGTGATCCCGGGACGGGCCAGGGTGGAGGGGATTTCCCCTTCGATCAGGTAGATGCCTTCCCGCTCCGCCACATAGGTGCAGGCAGGGTTGCCAGCCCTTGTGGTGCAGATGTGGGACGCCCCGGCGGAGGCCGCGGCAACCGGTGCCGGGGCCGTCTGGGTCAAGGTCACTGCCAGGAGGGTGAGAAGCAGTTGCATGGGACGGATCATTGAGTACCCTCCAATACCGGGTCATACAGTTGCCGATCGAAGTACCTCATATTTACGGAGTTTGGCTGAGACGCAAGGTGGATTCTTGGGTTGGTCCGAGTTCTGTACCTAAGGTATAGGAAGATCGGCGGAGGTTGATCCTTAAAATTGTCGCCGATTTTGTTTGAATTCTTGCCATTGCTGCATGCCAGTTGCAGACGTCCTGATCCCCAGGAATAGGGCTGCTACCCCGCAGGTGCCGCCGCCGCCGCCGGGGCGTGTTTACGGTCAGCGTAAACACGCCCCAACACCGTCCTGGAACCAGGCGGGCCCCCATGCTTTAAGCGGGGGAGGTAATCACGGGATGGCAGCGAAACATGGCCGAGGAAGACATCGTGGGCCGCCTGCGCCGACGGGCAGCGAAGGCGAAGGACCGGTACCCGGAGCAAGCGGACGACCCCAACACCCTGGTGGGCGGCCTGATCCTGGATTACGAGGCCGCGGCCAACGAGATCGAGCGGCTGCGGGGGTCCCTGCATACCCTGTCCCGGGACGCGCTGCGGGCCATGCTGGGCTGACCCTGTCAGGGTTCAGCGTGGTTCATGTCGCCGCCATTCCGGGGCCGCGGGCGGGAATGGCGGCGACAGCGGCGGGAATCCCGATGACACCGACCGGAATCCCGGCGGCACCACCCGGAACGGCGGCGACACCGACTCGCACAGAGCCGTTCTGAATCAACTACTTGCGACTCATAGACTCTTGAGAGTCTGACTCAGAGTCAGGGAAAGACCGGGGGCCTGTGGACAAGTCCGCCGGGCCTCATCCCACCAACAGCGGCACCAGCGAGGCCACCAGCAACGCCGCCATGGCCAGGTTGAAGGCGCGCAGGCCGGCCGGCGTGCGCACCAGCGCCCCCACCCCCACGCCCACCAGGGTCCAGAGGGCCGTGGAAGCCAGGGCCGCGGCCAGGAAGATGGCCGCGATCAGCGCCGCCTGGAGCGCCAGGTCCGGCCCGGCGACCGTGTAGGTGGCCACGGCACCCAGCGCCACCACCCAGGCCTTGGGGTTCACCCACTGGAACAGGGCGGCCTGGGTGAAGGACAGCGGACGTGACCCCGCCTCCCCCTCCGGCGGCGTCGGCTTGGCGGTGGCGATACGCCAGGCAAGCCAGAGCAGGTAGGCGGCGCCGACCCAGCGCAGGGCGCCATGGGCCCAGGGCAGGGCGCGGAACAGCTCCCCCGCGCCGAAGGCCACGGCCACCATCATGGCCGGGAAACCCACGGAAATGCCCAGCATGTGCGGGATGGTGCGGCGGAAGCCGAACGTGGCCCCGGACGCCGCCACCATGGCGTTGTTGGGGCCGGGGGTGGCGGACATGGACAGGGCGAAGCCGGCGACGGACACCAGCCAGGCAAGCTCTCCCACCTGCATCCCCACCCCCTGTGGCCGCCCCGGGACCAGCCGGGGGCCGGGCGGCAAGCCCCCAAGGTTCTTCAGGGTACCGGGATGGTTCGGCGCGGCAACCATCCGGGCTGCCCGCCAGGGGCATGGCTGGCATGGCCGGGGCGATTTCCCTTGCCTGCCATATTGGGGCCACCGGGTGGTGTCGCTGCGATTCCGGGCGAGTCGAGCGGAGTCGGCGGGGGTTCGGGGCAGCAGGATTCCGCTTCATGTCGCCGCCATTCCGGGGAGTCCGGCCTGACTCCAACGGGTTGGGCGGGTGGGGTCCGGCCCGCGGGCGGTGGTGGGCGTGATGTCGCCGCCCCTCCCGGTCATGTCGCCGCGATTCCCCTGGAGTCCGAGCGATTCCAGGGGGCTGGAGCATATGTTGGGCTCTTGTCGCGCCTCCACCCCCAATATTTGGGAGGGCGAATCATTGCTGTCGCCGCCGTTCCGCCCCTACCCTGCCGTCCGGATCACGGTTGCGGGAATGGCGGCGACATGACGGGCGAGGCGGGCATGGACGGGAATGGCGGCGACATGGAAGCGCTGGAGCCCCAGCTTTCCGAGGCGGAGCTGAAGCGGCTGGAGCGGTTCAAGAACCGGCGCGGCCGGCGCAAGCCGTCGGTCATGCCCACCGACCTGGCCCGCACCTCCGCCTTTGCCCCGCGGCGGCGCAACCTGAACACGGACGCCAATTTCAGCCGGGTCTATTCCCTGACCTACCACAGCGTGGTGGAGGTGAAGGGGCGGGAGCTGGGCAGCCAGCACCGGGACGTGATCTATGCCCTGTTCCGCATGCGGGCGGTGGAGCGGCGGGTGCCCAACCCCAACCACAACCCCAACATCCGCACCATCGGCGTGGCAGAGAAGCCGTACCTGACCCTGTTCCAGGTGGAGACCACCTGGCGCGACCTGTTGCGGATCATGAACCGCACGGAGCATGTGAACAACCTGGGCACCGTCCTGGAGAGTTTGGAGCAGATCCGCTCCGTCTCCATCCGCGTCTACCAGGGCGGGCCGGACGCCTTTGAGAAGGCGCTGGCCACCGGCCGCATCCCCAAGGGGCGTGGCTTTTCCGACAGCCTGCTGGGCAAGATCAGCTGGGACGGGCCCAAGCTGGATGACCGGGTCATCGTCGAGTATGGCGAGTGGGTGCGCCGCGTGTTCGAGCTGCGCCACCTGGTCAGCCTGAACGCCGACGTCTATTTCGCCCTGAAGTCCGATTACGCCAAGACCTTCTGGCCCTATATCGACAGCCAACCCGGCCATACCTGGATCGACGAGGAGATGCTGGGCGAGCTGTCCGGCCGCAAGATCAAGGAGGAGGCGCCCACCAAGCGCCGCGCCTTCAAGCAGGACTGCCGCCAGGCCTTCGACGACATGGTGCGGGCCGGCGGGCTGAAGCGCTGGTGGGTGGAGGAGCAGCGGCGGGGCCGCTTCGTGTCGCTGCGGTTCCATTACGAGCACGCCCTGCCGCGGCAAGGGGAACTGGCCCTGGCCGCGGCGGAATGAGGGCGCCATGTCGCCGCCCTTCCGGGAATCGCGGCGACATGGCCGGGGCAGCGTATCTGGGATTCGGCGCCATGACGGTCGGAGGTCACAGCGATGCAACCGTAAGGCTGATTGCTGATATTCCGGGCTGCGCGCTATGGTTAGCGCCCGTGCCACATGGACAGGCTGATGGACCCGACCGCCACCGCCCAGGGATGCCCCCCAGACCAGGATCGGGTCGCCGCCCTGGAACGCGCCCTGGCGGAAAGCGAAGGCCGGCTGGCCGCCATGGTGGAGCAGCAGCGGCTGCTGTTCCGGGAGATCAACCACCGGGTCAAGAATTCCTTGCAGATGGTGGCCTCGCTGCTGTCGCTGCACCGGGAGAAGGTGCCGGACCCGGGCCAGCGCCGGGTGTTCGACGACATGGTGGCCCGGGTCCACATGATCGCCCATGTCCACCGCATGCTGTACCAGGGCAGCGCCATCGAGGAGGTGGACGTGGCCGAGCTGCTGCGCGAGATGGCCCAGCCCCTGGCCAGCCTGTCCGGCGGCAGCCTGGCCATCCGGGCGGACCGGCTGCTGATGCCGGCGGACCTTGCCATCCCCGTGGGGCTGTCCGTGAACGAGCTGGTGACCAACGCCCAGCGCCACGCCTATCCCGACGGCAGCGGCCCGGTGGCGGTGGACCTGCGGGTGGCCGGCGGGGAGGCGGTGCTGACCGTGGCCGACCAGGGCAACGGGGGCCTGACGGAGGCCAAGGCCCGGGACGGCGCCCTGGGCCTGTTGCTGGTCCGGGCCCTGGCGGCCCAGGTGGGCGGCCGCCTGTCCTTCGACAGCGGGACCAGGGGCACGACGGTGACCCTGGCGTGGGAGGTTCAGGGGGCTTGAACCGTTTCCCGGATGCGCTTCGCCCCGGCCGTCACGTCCGCCACCGTGCGGAACCGGGCGGTCTCCACCATCAGGGCGCGGGCCAGGGTCAGGCAGCGGGCCTCGCACAGGGCGCGGCGGTCGGGGTCCGCGATCAGCTCCAGGTCGATGTTGTGGGCAATGCCTAAGATGCGGCGGGTGATCTTGGCACCCGCGAAGCCCAGCGCGTCCGCGAACAGCCGGTCCATGTATGCCTGCCGCTCCGCCTCCAGTGCCCGGATGCCAGCGTCGTCGGCGAACAGCGCGGCGGGATAGGCGTCCCCCGTCGCCCCGCCGCGCCAGCGGGCCAGGAACCGTGCCCGGAACCGGGTCCAGACCTGCTCTGCCGTGTCCAGCACCCAGGCCTGCATGTCCGCGCGGGGGTCGGTGCCGGTGGCGTGGCCGTCCTGGGCGAAGTAGTTGAGCCAGAGGTTGCCCAGGATGGCGCCCAGGTCGAAGCCCATGGGGCCGAAGAAGGCGAATTCCGGGTCGATGACCCGCGTGTCATCGGGCGTCACCATGATGCTGCCGGTGTGCAGGTCGCCATGGACCAGGGCTTCGGGGCTGGCCAGGAACTTGGACTTCAGTCGCGCGGCCGCCATTTTCCAGTCCGCGTCGGACCGCGCCCGCTCCGCCCACCCATCCAGCTGCGGGCTGGTCCAGCGGTTGTTGGGGTGGGTCATGTAGGGCTGGGTGAAGATCACCTGCTCCGTCAGGCCGCACAGCTCCGAATTGGCGCAGAAGTCGGCCACCAGCGACTTCTTTTCCGCCGCCGGCAGGGCCAGGTCGCTGGTGCCGTACAGCGTCTCCGCCATGAAGGTGCCGATGTGCTCGGCCAAGTGCGGGTAGCGGTGGCCCTGCACCAGGCCGCGGCGCAGGATGATGTGGGGCGACAGCTTCTCCATCACGATGGCGAACAGCCGCTCATCATAATGGACCAGGTGCGGGATGCGGCCGGGGGCCAGGGGGCCGTGGACGCGCATGGCCTTCTGCTCGAACCAGGCCCGCTTCAGGCCCAGGGGCCAGCCCTCCCCCACCAGCCGCAGGTAGGGCAGCGCCTGCTTGACGCAGACGGACCCGGCCGGCCCGTCCACCAGGAAAACCTGGTTCAGGTTGCCGTCGCCGACCTCCCGCACCGACCAGCCGCCCGGGTCCCCGCCCAGCCGGTCGGCCACGCCGGGGATGGCGGCGAGGAAGCCGGGCAGTGCTGCCTCCGTCAGGATCTCATAGCCGGCGGGCACGTCGAGCGGCATGGGGGTTCCTCTCCCGGATGTTCGTTTTGCCGGGGAGTGTAACGGGCAGGCGGGGCCTTCCGGAAGGGCCGTGCGGGTTACCCCAGCGCCGGCGGGAACTCCAGCACCGCGTCGTCTTCCGCCGTGCGCTCCGCCGCCGGCTTGCCATAGGCGGCGAAGCGGGCCAGCGCCTCATCCATCTGGGCCGGGGTCAGCAGGACCGGGTCGCCCAGGGCGCGGGCCAGGCTGTACTGCCGGGCCAGGGACTCCACCTCCACCGCCAGGTCCAGCGCCTTGGCCACGGTGGCGCCCCAGGCGATCTGGCCGTGGTTGGCCAGCAGGCAGGCCCGGCGGGGACCCAGCGCCGCCAGCATGGCGTCGGACAGGGCCTGGGTGCCGAAGGTGGCATAGTCCGCCACCTCCACCGTGTGGCCGCCGGCCACGGCCACCATGTAATGGAAGGGCGGGATCGGTTGCCGCAGGCAGGCCAGGGCCGTGGCATGGGCGCTGTGCACATGCACCACCCCGCCGGCCGCGGGATAGGCGGCATAGATGTCCCGGTGCATGCGCCATTCGCTGGACGGGCGCAGGGGGCCGCGATAGCCCGCCGCCGTCACCTCCACCAGCATGTCCGGCGTCAGCTCCTCATACGGCACGCCCGACGGCGTCACCAGGAAGCCGTCCGCCGTGCGGACGCTGGCATTGCCCGACTTGCCCTGGTTGATGCCGAGCGGGTTCAGCGCCTGGGCGACGCGGAGGAGGTCGGCGGCGAGCCGCGCGCGAGTGCCGATCAATCCTTCACCTCCTCTGCCGGGTAGGCGCCCCAGAACTCCCCCTTCTTCATCCAGCCATCGTAGCCCTGGATCTCCACCTCGCACCAGTCGCCCTTGCAGGATTTCAGCTTGCCCATGACCCCCGGCTCCGCCTGGGCGATGGCGGGGGCGGTGCCGCTGGCGGCTTGGCGGAGGGTGCGGACCTCCCCGGTCACCACCAGGCCGCGGCGGCCGGAGACCATGGATTGGTGCACCCAGCCCTGGGTGCCCTCCACGTCGCGGATGCGGCGCCAGGTGTCGAACTCCGCCGTGATCTCCACCGGCATGCCGGGGCGGGTGAACACCCATTCGATGGGGTAACTCTTGCCCGGGCCGGTGCGCACGTTCACCTGGCCGGAGCGCAAGGTGACGAAGCGGGGCACCGGCAGGCCGCTGCGCACGATGGCGTCCGGCTTGGGGTCGGCCTCGTTCGGTTCCTCCGTGGCCTGCACGGGCATTGGCGCCAGAAGCAGCGATGCCGCCAAGGCAAGGGCGCAAGCCGCGCCGCCGAACCATCCCGTCCAGACCCTGGAAGCCATCGAGCCTTTAACCTTTCCGAAAAAGTTCCCCTTTTGTGCAAAGCGGCAGGCGGCGGGTCAAGGGATGTGCGGTGCCGGACACCCCTTGTCGCGGTCGGCTGGACAGCGAAGCCCGCCGCTTGCTACCCCTATGCCGAAGAACAGCGGAGGAGGCGGGCCATGGCCGAGCGCAAGAAGCCCCTGATCGTGGTGACCCGCAAGCTGCCGGATGTCATCGAGACCCGGATGATGGAGCTGTTCACCACCCGCCTGAACCCGGACGACGTGCCGCTGGGCCGCGACGGGCTGATCCAGGCCGTGCAGGCGGCGGACGTGCTGGTGCCCACCGTCACCGACCGGATCGACCAGGCGGTGATCAACGCCGCCGGGCCGCAGTTGAAGCTGATCGCCAATTTCGGCAACGGCGTGGACCATATCGACCTGAAGGCGGCCAAGGAAAAGGGCATCGTCGTCACCAACACGCCCGGCGTGCTGACCGAGGACACGGCCGACATGTGCATGGCCCTGATCCTGGCCGTGGCGCGGCGGATCACGGAGGGGGAGCGGCTGGTGCGGTCCGGCCGCTGGACCGGCTGGTCGCCGACGCTGATGCTGGGGTCGCGGCTGTCCGGCAAGCGGCTGGGCATCATCGGCATGGGCCGCATCGGCCAGGCCCTGGCGCGGCGGGCCAAGGGCTTCGGCCTGTCCATCCATTACCACAACCGCAAACAGGTCCACCCGGAGATCGAGGCGGAGCTGGAGGCGACGTACTGGGACAGCCTGGACCAGATGCTGGCCCGCATGGACATCATCAGCATCAACTGCCCCCGGACCCCCGCCACCTATCACCTGCTGAACGCCCGCCGGCTGCAACTGCTGAAGCCAAGCGCCGTGATCGTCAACACCAGCCGCGGCGAGGTGATCGACGAGGCCACCATGGCCAGGATGCTCCAGCGCAAGGAGATCGCCGGCGCCGGCCTGGACGTGTTCGAGCAGGAACCGGCCGTGGACCCCAAGCTGCTGAAGCTGGACAACGTGGTCCTGCTGCCGCACATGGGCAGCGCCACCCTGGAAAGCCGCATCGACATGGGCGAGAAGGTCATCGTCAACGTGAAGACCTTCGTGGACGGCCACACCCCGCCGGACCGGGTGATCGAGATGATGTTCTGAGGGGGGCGCAACTCCCCTGGAGGCCACCGGTTGGTTCTCGACACCCAGCGAGGAGGACCACCATGGCCGAACAGCCCCGTGACCAGATCCAGGGCAGCAGCATCCGCCACCAGGTGGGCAACAAGCCCGTCAACCTGAACAAGGCCGGCCGGGAGGAGCTGATGAGCGTCCGCGGCATCGGCCCCGGCCGGGCGGATGAGATCATCGCCCACCGGAACCAGCACGGCCCCTTCGGCAGCGTCAGCGACCTGCAACAGCTGAACCTGGTGGACCCTGGCGAGATGGCGGAGCTTCGGGACCGGTTGACGGTCTGAGGCCTGACAGGTTGACGGTCGCGCCGGCCCGCAAAAGGAAAGGGCCGCCCCGTCGCCAGGGCGGCCCTCATCTCATCCGGACTTTCGCGCCCCGTCACACGGCGACGGTGAAGGGTGCCTCGGTCTTGGTGGTGATCTCGTCCACCGTCACGCCGGGGGCCAGCTCCACCAGGGTCAGGCCGCCCTCGCCATGCTTGTCGATGGTGAAGACGCCCAGGTCGGTCACCACCATGTCCACCACCCGCGTGCCGGTCAGCGGCAAGTTGCAGGCGTTCAGCAGCTTGGGCTCAAGCGCGCCGGTCTTCTTGTCGACGGCGCAGTGCTCCATCACCACCACGACCTTCTTCACCCCGGCCACCAGGTCCATGGCGCCGCCCATGCCCTTGACCATCTTGCCCGGGATCATCCAGTTGGCCAGGTCGCCATTGGCCGCCACCTGCATGGCGCCCAGCACCGACAGGTCGATGTGGCCGCCGCGGATCATGGCGAAGCTGTCGGCGCTGCTGAAATAGCTGCTGTAGGCCAGTTCGGTGATGGTCTGCTTGCCGGCGTTGATCAGGTCCGGGTCCTCCTCCCCCTCGAAGGGGAAGGGACCCATGCCCAGCATGCCGTTCTCCGACTGCAGGGTCACATGCATGCCGTCGGGGATGTAGTTGGCCACCAGCGTGGGGATGCCGATGCCCAGATTCACATAGAAGCCGTCGCGCAGTTCCTTGGCGGCGCGGGCGGCCATCTCGTCACGGGTCCAAGCCATTTATCCGCCCTCCCTCAGTTCCGCTTCCGGGTGGTGCGCTGCTCGATGCGCTTCTCGTAGTCCTTCCCCTGGACCAGCCGCTGCACGAAGATGCCGGGGGTGTGGACATGGTCGGGGTCGATCTGGCCGACCTGGACCAGCTGCTCCACCTCCGCCACCGTGACCTTGCCGGCCATGGCCATCATCGGGTTGAAGTTCCGGGCGGTCTTCCGATAGACGAGGTTGCCTTCCGTGTCGCCCTTCCAGGCCTTGACGATGGCCAGGTCGGCGCGCAGGCCCCGCTCCATCACATAGGTCTCGCCGTCGAACTCCCGCACCTCCTTGCCCTCCGCCACCAGCGTGCCGACGCCGGTCTTGGTGAAGAAGGCGGGGATGCCGGCGCCGCCGGCGCGGATGCGTTCCGCCAGGGTGCCCTGGGGGTTGAACTCCAGCTCCAGCTCGCCGGACAGGTACTGCTGGGCGAACAGCTTGTTCTCCCCCACATAGGAGGAGACCATCTTGCGGATCTGCTTGGTTTCCAGCAGGACGCCCAAGCCGAAGCCGTCCACGCCCGCGTTGTTGGAGACCACGGTCAGGCCCTTCACGCCCGACAGCTTGATGGCCGCGATCAGGTTTTCCGGGATGCCGCACAGGCCGAAGCCGCCGGCCATGATGGTCATGTCGTCGCGCAGCAGCCCCGCCAGCGCCTCGACAGCGTCCGCATAGACCTTGTTGCTCATGGGCGTGCCTGTCGGCCTCCTCCTGGTTGTGCGGTGCGTCCGGGTTTAAGGGGCGCCCGCGGCCCTGTCAATCAGCCGCACGGGGCAGAATGGTGAAAATCGAATCAGGTTTCAAGTCTGGTGCTCCCCCGTGTCGTGACGACGCACCGGGCTTGATATCTGCATACGTTTGAAGATATGCAGGATCAACGACCACCCGATTTGAAGGGAGCATGCCATGCACAAGGACTGGCCCGCCATGACGACGGAGCTGAACGGCGCGATCCGCGACCTGCGCGGGGGTGCCGCCGACGTGATGAAGGCCTTCAGCGGCATCGCCCAGGCCGCGCTGAAGCCCGGGGCCCTGGACACCAAGACGAAGGAGCTTGTCGCCCTGGCCATCGCCGTCGCCACCCGCTGCGACGGCTGCGTCGCCTTCCACGCCAAGGCCGCCGTGGAGCAGGGCGCCAGCCGGGAAGAGGTGATGGAGACCATGGGCATGGCCATCTACATGGGCGCCGGCCCCTCCGTCATGTACGCCGCCCAGGCGGTGGAGGCGTATGACCAGTTCCGGGAGAAGAAGGCCGGATAAAGTCCCCGCATCCCCGGTATGACGCGGCCGGCCATGGACCGGGCACCTCTTCCACGTTAGGTCTCCCCCGCCCCTGACGGTCCCGCCCCTATCCCGGGGCGGGATCCCCCGTCGGGGCGGCTGGACCTGACATGACCGACCTCCTCCTCTCCACCCTTATCGCCTTCCTGGTCACCATCGACCCCATCGGGCTGGGACCCATGTTCGCCGGGCTGACGGCGGGGATGGACGCGCGCTATCGCCGCCGCACCGCCGTGAAGGGCGTGCTGATCGGGGCGGGGCTGCTGTTCGGCTTTGCCTTCGTGGGCGAGCTGCTGCTGAACAGCCTCGGCATCGGCACCGGCGCCTTCCGCATCGCCGGCGGCATCCTGTTGCTGATGGTGGCCATCGACATGGTGTTCGCCCGGGAGAGCGGCCTGCGCACCGCCACCCCGGACGAGAAGGAGGAGGCCCTGCACAAGGCCGACATCTCCGTCTTTCCGCTTGCCATCCCGTTGATCGCCGGGCCGGGCGCCATGACCAGCACCGTGCTGTTGATGGGGCGCGCCGACGGGGACCCGCTGGCCCAGGCGGCGGTGCTGGGCGTGCTGGCCGCCGTGCTGGCGGGGACGCTGCTGGTGCTGCTGTTCGCGGGGGAGGTCAGCCGCCTGCTGGGCGTCACCGGCATCAACGTGATCAACCGGGTGCTGGGCATCCTGCTGGCCGCCCTGGCCTGCCAGTTCGTCATCGACGGCATCATCGAGAGCGGCGTGCTGGCCCAGCGGGCGGGCGGGTCGTAAGATTTCCAGTTCCTCAGGCGCTGGCGCCGCATCCGCGGCTTGGCTTGCGCGACCACGTGGTCGCGCGGCGGCAGTCGCCGCCGGGCCGGTTCCCGGCCTCAGCGCCGCCCGCGCGGCTCCCGGCTGAGGCCCTTGGCGTCCAGTGCCGAGAGGTAGGCGGCCCACTTCTCGTCCTGTTTGGCACCCAGCTCGTACAGGTAGGTCCAGCTGTAGATGCCGGTGTCGTGGCCGTCGTCGAAGATCAGGCGAACGGCGTAGTTGCCCACCGGCTCCACGCCCGTGACGGCCACGGTGGCCTTGCCGGCCACGGTCTGCTTCTGCCCGGGGCCGTGGCCCTGCACCTCGGCCGAGGGGCTTTCCACCCGCAGGTACTCCGCGGGAAGGCGGAAGGTCGCGCCGTCGTCGAAGCGTAGTTCCAGCACCCGCTCCGCCCGCTTCAGCTTGATCTCCTCCGGCCAGTGGCGGGTGCCGTGGGGGTCGGTGGCGAAGCGTTCCTCGGCCATGCCCATGCCTCAGGCGGCCGGGGCGTCGAGGGGGCGGGCCTCGTCCACCAGCATGATGGGGATGCCGTCGCGGATGGGATAGGCCAAGCCGGCGCGGTCGCTGACCAGCTCCTGCCGCTCGGAATCATACCGCAGGGGGCCCTTGGTCAGGGGGCAGACCAGGATCTCCAGCAGCTTGGGGTCCACCTTGGCGGGCTCGGGCATGGGGTGCCTCCTCTTCTCGCGTGCGATACGGGTGTAGCAGCGGGGTGGCCGGGTTGACCAGCCTTCCCAAGGGCAAAACCCCTAATGCCGCGCCGTCTCCCCGCCCGGCACGTCGTGCACCGCCATCTCGATCAGGGTCTGCAGCAGGTCGGCCCGGTCCTTCAGGCACGGCGCCTCCAGCAGGGCCTGCTTCTCCGGCGGGTCGAAGGGGCAGATCATGGCGAGCGAGGTGATCAGCCGTTCGTCCTCCGCCCCCGTCACCGCGTCCCAGTTCACGGTGATGCCCTGCTGGCGGAAATACTGGCGCAGTACCGGCACCAGCCGGTCGCGGTCCACCCCGCCCACCTCCTCCGCCAGGTCGGCCGCGAAGGGGGTCCAGTCCGGCACCACGCGCCGGTAGCCCCGGGTGGTGGGCAGCTCCTCCCCCAGGGCGAACCGGCAGACGCCGGTCAGGGTGATGAGGAAGCGGCCGTCATCCGTCTCCGCGAAGGAGGTGATGCGGCCGGCACAGCCCAGGCCATAGAGGCGCGGCGGTCGTTCCGGCGCCTCCGTGGCCTGGGGCTGGATCATGCCGATCATCCGGTCCGAGGCCAGCGCGTCCTGGACCATGGCCAGGTAGCGCGGCTCGAAGATGTTCAGGGGCAGCTTGCCCCGGGGCAGCAGCAGCACCCCCATGAGGGGGAACACCGGGATGCTGCCCGGCAGTTGCTCGAAGGTGGGGTCGAACGGGTTTGCGGTCATGAAAATAAGATAGAGGACAATTTCCGTCGGGCCATGACCGTCAGCTTGTCCGTGGGCCCGAAAGCCTCAAAAAGTTTGACGAGCTGCTTGCGGGCGGCCTGCTCGTTCCACTCCCGGTCGCGCTTCACGATCTCCAACAGCGCCTCCACCGCCGGTTCCCGCTGCCCGTTGGCATAGAGGGCCATGGCCAGGTCGTAACGGGCCTGGTGGTCGTCGGGGTCCCGGGCCACCTTGGCCTGCAGCTCGCCCACCGGGCCGGCCTCGGCGGCCTGCTTCTTAAGGTCGAGCTGGGTGCGGATGGCCGCCAGCTCCGGCGCCTTGGCCAGGGCCGGCGGGGCCTCGGCCAGCATCTGCTCGGCCTCCTGCGTCTGGTCCACGGCCAGCAGGCAGCGGATCAGGCCGGCATAGGCCGCGGCGTTCTCCGGCTCCTCCTGCATCACGGCGCTGTACAGGGCGGCGGCCTGCTGCGGGTCGCCGCCCTCCAGCAACTGCTTCGCCTCCTCCAGCACCTGGGCCAGGTCGGGGCCGCCGGCAGCGCCGCCGGCCATCTGCACCAGCCGGTCCACGAACTGCTTCACCTGGCTTTCGGGCAGGGCGCCCTGGAAGCCGTCCACGGGCCGGCCCTGGAAGAAGGCGTAGACCGTGGGGATGGACTGCACGCGGAGCTGCCCGGCCACGGCCGGGTTCTTGTCCGTGTCGATCTTCACCATGCGCACGGCGCCCTTGGCCGCGCGGACCGCCTTTTCCAGGAGGGGGCCCAGCGTCTTGCAGGGGCCGCACCAGGTGGCCCAGAAATCGACGATGACGGGCACGTTGCGCGACGCCTCGATCACGTCGGCCATGAAGCTGGCGTCCGTGCCGTCCTTCACCGGGTCGGCTCCGGCGGGGGCGTTGGCGGGGGCCGGCTTGGCGCCGGGGCCCATGGGGAAACCTTGCATGGCTGTCGTCCGTCCCGTGGTCTTCTTCGCGTGTGGCCCCGGCCCGGGGCGGGTCCCGGGGCTGTCCGGGGTTATATAGGCCACCCGTCCCCGTTGCGCCAACAGGGCAGCCGGGCGAGGCGCGCAGGGGCCCCCAAGTTTTTTCATGAAGGCCCAACAAAAGGCTTGCGCGGCCAAATTTGCTGGCTATATTCCGCGCTCACCGCCGGGCACCACCCGGTGGCGCCCTGAAACGGGCCGCCGGAAACGGCGAATTGACTGGCGATGCGGGCGTAGCTCAGGGGTAGAGCACAACCTTGCCAAGGTTGGGGTCGAGGGTTCGAATCCCTTCGCCCGCTCCAGTCAAATCAAGGGTTTAGCAAAAGGGCCGGGTGCTTACCCGGCCCTTTTGCTTTGTCCGGGTAAGCACTGGGTAAGCAGCGGGCCGGAACAAAGGTTTACGCGCCGTATCCCGAGGGATCGGGGGCGTTGCCCGAGGGATCGGGGGCGACATCCCGAGGAGTCGGGGGCTGCTGCCCGAGGTCCTGGGGGAGGGCGCCCACCCCGCCGGGCGGCCGCCATGACCAGCGCCGACGCCCTGCCTCCGCCCGGGCGCATGGTCCGGGTTGCCCGGGCTGCCCGCCAGCATGACGGGGCCGAGATGGTGGAGCCGCGGGAGCTGGCGGCGGCGCGCTTCGTGGCCGGCCAGTCCCCGTCCCTCGCCGCCCGCCGCCTGTTGCTGCTGATGGTGGTGGCCGCGGCGGAGGCCGGCTTCGCCGCCCAGCGGCACCGCTTGGCCAAGGGCGACTGTCCCTGTCGCGGCTGAAGACCAAGGGGGAGCGGAAGGAGTATGAACGGCGGGCCGACAGCCACCGCGCCACCTTGGCGCGCTGGCTGCGGGACAACCTGGAAGCCGCATTGTCGGCACGGCTGAATGGGCGCGATGTGGCACTGTCCGCCCTGGCCGCCGACGCCAGGCTGAAGCCGTCGGAGCGGCGGGACCCCATGTCCCTGCTGGACTTGGCCATGGGCCACCTGCTGGCCACCGCCTTGGAGGACAAGTACCCCCACTACCCGCGCTTCGCCGTGCGGGTGGGGGAAGAGGAGCGGCAGCCCTTCTGCGACGACGCGCTGCGCCTGCTGGCGGGCATGGACCGCTCCCGCCAGGGCCTTGCCGTGCTGGAGGTCTTGCGCCTGCGGGAGGGGGAAGGCATCCGCACCCGCAGCTCCCCTTATGCCAAGGCCATCCTGGAGCAGCGGGGCGAGGGCCAGGTGGTGAACCGGGCCGATTTGGTTCGCGGCACCGACCCGGTGCTGTGGGAGCCGTTCCGGCTGGAGCCGGAGTACCTGTCCGTGTCCGTCGTCGCCCTGGTCCACCAGGGCGACGCGGCGCTGCGCATTGATGGGGTGGAGTATGACGCCACCCGGCTGCGCCAGCTGGCCGGGCTATGCAGCGCCCGGGTGGCCGGGTTCAGCGTGCTGCAACGCCCCAAGGGCATCCCGGAGGGCAAGCTGGCCACCGACCGCGGCTGGGAGGAGCTGGTCCCCGACCTGCGCGCCCAGGCGGAGCTGGCCATCACAAACGCCCTGAACGCCAAGCGGGAGCTGCAAGGCGGGCTGCAGCTCTGGGGCCTGCCGCCGCTGACGGCGGGGGAGCAGGCGGCCTGGGCCACCAGGTGGAGCGGTGGAAGGAGTTCCTGGAGGCCCTGCGCGCCTATGACTGCCCGGCCAAGCTGCGCAGCCTGCGCTGGGACCTGGAGACCATCGCCAGCCATGCCCCCGGCCGGCACGCCGTGGCGCAGGTGGTCGCCCTCCGCGAGGCGGTGGAGCAATTATCCTCCCCCACCAACTACCTGATGCAGGCGGAGGGGGTGCTGCGTCCCGACGACCCGTTCCAGGCCAGCCTGGCCGCGGTGCGGGAGGAGGTGCGGGCCCTGTTCGCCGACCCCGCCCGCCGCACCGACCCCGCCGCCCACGCGGGGCTGCACAAGTCGCTGGAGGCGGTGAAGCGCGACTATGTGGAGCATTACCGCCGCCTGCACGCCGCCGCCCGGCTGACCAGCGCGCAGGCGACGGAGCGGGACGCCCGGCTGAAGGGGGGCTGCGGCTCGACCTGGAGCGCCTGTCCGCCATCCCCATCCTGCCCACGGCCCGGCTGGCGGACTGCCACATGCTGGCGGCGCAGGAGCTGGAGCACACCGCCACCTGCCCCCATTGCCAGTTCCGCCCGGCCCAGGACGCCCTGTTCGGCCGCGACATGGCCCGGGCCCTGTCCACCCTGGAGAACCGGCTGCACGGCTTGGGCGACACCTGGACCCAGTCCCTGCGGGCGGAGCTGGCGCGGCCCCAGGCGCAGGAGGGCCTGGCCCTGTTGTCGGCGGCGGAGCGCCGGATGGTGGAGGACTTCCTGGAGGACGGCGCCCTGCCGGAGCCGGTCGAGGACGACTTCGTCGCAGCCCTGCGCGCCGCCCTGCAATCCTTGCGGCCGGTGACGCTGGAGGAAGCCTCCCTGCTGGCCGCCCTGCCTGGCGACGGCGCCCCCACCACCGTCAAGGACCTGCGCGACCGCTTCAACACCGACCTGCGCACCCTGCTGGGCAGTCACACGGAGGCGGAGGTGCGCGTGACCTTCCAGGACGGGGCGAAGGGGTATGGGGACGGGGCGCCTACTCCCCCGCCTTGCCCCCCTTCCCCTCGCCGCGCAGCTTCACGGCGGTGTCCAGCATCTTGTCAAACATCTTCTCGAACGGGGCGGGGTTGAGCTTCTCCCGTTCGATCTCAATGGTGGACTCGCCTTTCTTCAAGCGTTGGTTTCGATCCACCTTCAGCAGTTCTTTGCCAGCGTCCACAAAGGCTTTGCCCTTTGGGTCGGCCGTGCTGGCAAGAAGAGCAACAAGACGCATATCGAGGTTTGTGATCTCGTTTTGAAAGTACTTTATCTCTGATAGGCTAGCTCTATATAGATTTAAGAAGAAGAATGCTATAATCTCGACCAAAAGTGCTACGCTTGATCTCGGTATAAAATAAATCCAGAATTTTGATCCAGACATTTCTGATTGATTGAAGTCTGATAAACTGAATATTAGGATGCCGATTCCTAATGTGCTTATTGCAATTCCAATCAATAAGTTCACGTTCCCACGGCGTGTCAAGCTTTCTACTTCCGCTGCAAGGCGGTCTTTTGCTCTTTGCAATTCAAAATATAGGCTACGTAGAATAATACTGTGTAGCCCGGGAACATCGGACAACAGTGACTGAATAGGTTGGAGGACATCAGCAGACAAACCTTGATCATCCGTATTTTTACTTGATAATGCTGAATATTTGCCCAGATTATGCTCAATATTGTAATGATGTTCTCGTGAAGAAACATCTTTATTTTCGAATCGATCAGAAGAATCAGTTGTATTCATAAGAGAGCTATCTAATTTCTTTTCTGATCCATAACTTTTGTGGTCGTTAAGATAGAAAGCCAACCTTCTGAATAAAAATATAAGGATAAGGAAAATATACCCGCTGCCTCCAGCAATCATCGCAAGCTCAACTATATTTTCGTATTGACTTCTATATGAATTATCAATATACTCTACAAGAAAAAATCTGTGTATCGCCGCAATAATGAAAACCATTGCCGGAGCCCATGAGTATCCAAGAATGCTTCCCTCGGTTTCCGGGGCCAGGAAGTCTGTGTAGGTTTTATTTATATCTGATTTGATTGTTTTCATAAGCTTTCCTGATCTGCGCGACTTTTCATCGCGAAGTTTACGATCAGCAGCCATTTTACCTAATATGTCGAAATTTTCGTTTTGACCGAGACCAGCGTTATCGACGTGCGGCTTCTGCTGAACATCAAGCTGAGTGCTATCCAAGCCTGTCATTTTTTCCTCCGCACTAATGCCATAGTAACATCGCGCGCCATCATTCCGCCACCCCCCACGCCCCCCACCCCATCCCCCCGGCCCTATCGGCTATGGTCGCTGCCTTCCGGGAGTTGAGGGGTTGGGGTTGGTTGGGGGGGTGCCCGGGCGGCGGCGGGGGCCGGGGGGCCGGTGGAGTGTCTGGGGCGGCGGTTTCCGGATGAAGGGGCGCGGCGGGACTGGTACCTGGCGCGGCTGGCTGAGAAGCTGCGGGAGCCGGGGTTCCGCGACCAGCCGGGCTTTCCCCAGGCGGATGACGCGACCATCCTGCGCCTGTCGGACCCGCCCTGGTTCACCGCCTGCCCCAACCCGTTCCTGGGGGAGTTCGTGGCCCATGTGGGCCGGCCGCATGACCCGGATGACGTGTACGATGCGCTGTCCTATGCCGACGACGTAGCGGAGGGCAAGACCGGCCTTAGCTATTCAGGTGAGGAACTCGTGTTCATTATGCTACATTAAAATTTTAGGGTCAGGCTTCTCAGCTTGGTTGTTGGGCAAAAGGATGCTCAATTCATGCAATCCATAATATTCTTTGCGATTTGAAAAATCCTCTTTGACCGATTTGCTAAGCTCAAATTTGTATTCTGGGGTAACTGTCACGTAGCCCAGGTCAAAGAGCCGGTGAATATCTCGCTGCATAAGGAGCCCATTTGGTATCGAGTGTTCTCCACCTTCGGCGTAAGGGCGAATGTGGCCAGCCTTCAATGCTGAAAAGACCTTTTCTCCGGTTATTGCACATTTTCTATTGTTTCAGGCTGTCGTCATAACGCAATCGATGCGATTGGATTCTGAAAGAATTCACCAGGAGCTGGAGCGGGAACCCCGCAGCATCGAGGACCTGTACAACCCCTACAAGGACGCCGCCCAGACCTGGCCCGCGAAGGAGCAGGACATCGAGCTGAAGGACCTGCTGCGCTACAACTTCCTGCAATACCAAGGCGACCGGCCGGTGCCGGAGAAGCTGCTGCGCCTGTTGCGCCAGTCCCGCCACGCCTTCCTGAACATGCAGCCGGACGACCCGATGACCAAGCGGCTGGCCAGCGGCGTCTGGTACGTGCCCGAACCCGCCGACCAGGCGGAGATGGAGCGCCAGCGGGAAGAGCATATGTGGGGCGAGTTCCAGCAATACCGCGGCGGCGGCAAGAAGCGCTTCGCCAAGGCCCGACCGAAGGCGGTGCGCATCGGCTTCGGCCGGCTGTTGGACCAGGGCAAGGAGGAAGAGCTGCTGGCCCTGCTGCAACGGGAGTGGGAGCCGTTCCTGTACCGCCAGCTCTCCCCCACGCAAGGCGGCTGGGCGGAAGGGCTGGTGCCGTTCGACGCGCCGGAGGTCCGGCCGCTGCTGGACAACCTTTTCGCCGACGGGCTGCTGCGCCCCTCCACCGCCGTGCCCCTGCGCCGGGTGGCGGGGACTTGGCTGGCCGCGGGGGTGGTGGACGGCACCGCGTCCCGCGACCACGCGGTGGCAGCCCGGGGTTGTTCCCGTTCCTGGAGGCGTAGCCGGAGGAGTGTTGGCCCTTACGAGATGGAAAAGGGTGCGGCGGCCCAGGCTTGGGGCCGCCGCTGCCTCGGGTCATGGCTTTGCGGTTTGCTTTTTGAACACGTCCCAGGTGAGGCGCGGGACCTGTGCTGCCAACTCTGAATAGAATTGGTGCCGGGCCCAGTGCCCGTGGTTACCGATCACATACAAGCGCTGCTTTGCCCGGGTGACCGCGACGTTCAGGATGTTCGGCCGGCGCCCGGCATAGGTTGTGATGGCCCCAGGCCGGCTGGGATTGCCACCGAGCAGCAGGACCACCGCATCCGCTTCCTTTCCTTGGAAGGTGTGGACGGTGCCGCAAATCTGGCGTGCGACCTGCCAGTTGAAAGCGCCGGCGATCAGCTTGCGCATTTCATCCGCGACACGCCGGAAGGGCGATATCACATACACGTTCGCCTTTCCGTCATCCCGGATCAGCCCGCCTTCCTGCTTGGCGATGGCGCGCAGCAATTCCAAGGCCCGTGCGCCTTCGTCGGGAAGCCAGTGCCCGTCATTGCTGGCCCCGACCACGTCGATCCAGCAGCTCGCCCCTAGCCATGGCTTGGTATCCTTGCCCATGGTCCCGTAGACCATCAGGCCCTTGTAGGCGATGGTGTTGGCGATGTCGAACATCGGGCGGAAGCACCGGCGATGGACCCGCAAGGGGGAGCCGACCCAGATCCGGCCCCCGTCCTCGTTACCGTCCTCGTTACCGTCGTCGGGTGTCTCGTCCTGCTTGATCCAGGTCCCCAGGGGATTGGCCCGGTCCGCCAAGACCTGCACGGAGTGGAGGGACGGGTCCCAGGCCTCGGTCACCCCCAGGGTCCGCCCCAGCGCCGAGATGGCGCGCTTCGGTACCGTCATCACAGGCTCCACCTGGAGAGGATCGCCGACGATCACCGCGCGGCGGGCACGCCACAGGGCCCCGGCGGCGAGCTGCGGCGTTGCCTGCCCTGCCTCATCGACAAGGACCCACCCGATGCTCTCCCGCCCCAGCCCGGGGAAAAGTCGGCCGAACGACGCGAAGGTCGTGGACACGACGGGAACCGAGAGGAAGAAGGTATTCCAGAGGGTCGCCCCGCCATCATGCAGCCGACTGTGGTGCATGCTTCCCTGCAGCAGCTCCACGAAGACGCGCATGTTGGCCGCAAACCGCTTCTGTGCCCCGGCCAGGAAGGCGCGATGCAGGTCGAGGGCGGCAAGGAACAGCTCTGCCCTGGCCTCCCGTGCCGTTTCATCATCCCAAGGCGCCCAGAGCTGGAGCTCGTCCACTGGCGCATGGAATTTGCGCCATCTACCTAGGGCTTCCAGCGTGGTCCCGTTTCGGGTGATCTCGCCCAAGCTGGCCGCCATGATCGCTTGATTGCCCACGATCGCCCGTTCCAGGGCGCCAAGCTTCACCTGGGCACCCGCGCAGGCCTGTTCCGCTGCTGTCATTGCCGCATGGGCGCGGCCGAACTCAGCCTCTGCGGTCGCCATCTGCTGCCTGACCCCTTCGGCCGCGGCGTCTTGGGCCACGCCAAGGTCACGCAGCCGGCCTAGGGCGGCGTTCAACTCCGTCGATGCCTTCACCCATCGCTTATGCCAGCTTTCCGCTTGCTCAAGCTGGGCAACGATCCCCCTCAGCCGGTTCTCCGCGGCGTCCAGGGCCGTCCTGGCCTGCTCGACCTTTGCCGCCTTCTCGGACTTCTCCCTCTCCCATTCTCTCAATGCCTTGCCCAAACTCAGGAGGTTCCGCAGGCCGCCAGGCCGCAAAGCCAGATGGTTCTCATAGTCCCTTCTGGCGTCGTCATATGCCCGCTGGGCCTGCCTCACGCCAAGTTCGGCATCATTCTTTTCCCGCTTCTTCTTTTCCACGTCCAGGGTGGGCCGGGACTTGTCAAGTTTCTGGAGCTTCTGCTGCAGGGTGTCCCGTTCGACCAGTGCCTTATGGGCGTTCGAGAGCGATTGGAAGGCGGCCTGTCGCAGGTCGCGCTGCTGCCTTGCCGCGGCCAACGTTTCCGAGAGACGGGTCACCTCCCGTCGGGCATCCGGTAGGCCCGCCTCGGCCTTATCGGACTCGACCTTGGCCTGGTCATGCCGCAACAGCGCCTGGGCAAGCTTTTGCACTCGGGCGAGGGCCTCTTTCGCCCGATCCAAGGCTGCCGAGAAGGCTTTACGCGCGTCATCCCAGCTTGGGCTACGCTCAGCCTCCTGCGCCAGCGCCGTCTGGATTGACACGGCGCCCGTGGCGTTAACCCTTCCCCTTTCCGGTTGCTGCGCGAACCAGAAGCGGCCAATGAAATCACTTCGGTTGGCCTTGTTCCCCAGCACGGCGCTGATCAAGCCCCAGGTCGCGCCGGGCGAGCGGCTGTTCCTCTCGGTGCAGGCAAGGGTGTCCGCGACGTCAGCGAAGTGCCTGTAGGACCCGTAGCCCTTCCCGAGGGCGGAGATGCCCGGCAGTTCCCGCGTGACGTTCTCGACTGCCGCGTTGTTGGCCGACGCCACGACGATCCCGAAGTCCATCAGACGTTCGTCAATCGCGTAATAAGGGTATTGCTGGCCCTCGATCCGGATCGATTTCGTGAAGGCTTTTTCCGGCGATCCGAACTCTGCCAGCACCAGCGCGCGTTGGACCACGATCTGGGCAACCACATCCCGGAGCAACGTCGTCTTGCCTGTCCCGGGCGGGCCGTTGATCGAGAAAATCCCCTCGTCGGCCAGGCGCTCGAAGATCGTGTTCACCCCGGCTTGCTGGGCAAAGGCCAAGGGGTGCTCGGACGCCCAGCGTCCCAAGGGGAACTTTTCGGGAGCGACCATGGCGAAGGCCGCGTTGCGGTCATTCGCCACGTCCTTCTTCGCCTCTCGCGTCCCGAACAGGTACGATTGGAACGCTACGCCGACGTCCCCCGCCCTCACCGCGTCCTGCACAAGTTTCAGGTCCGGCGCGATGAAGCTGTTCAGGATTTCGTCGTCGGAACGATCGCCATTGGCTTCGATTGAAACGGAAACTGTTTTGGCGCGCACCGGAACGGCGATCTGGGGGGAATACTCGGCCAGCCTCTCGACAAGTTCCCGTATCGCGGCGATGTCGTCGTGGGTTAAGGGGGTCTTGCAAACGGTATCCGCGTCCAGGCCGCAACCCTTTGCATAAGCCGGGGACAGCACTGCCCGTTCAACGACCAGTGCCCGCACGCGCGATACGGCTTGGGTACAGAAATCCTCAAACTCATCCGGATCGAGCGGCATCTGAGGTTGGTGCCTGATTTTCCCTGCCGCCCAGACAAGGCTGCTGATAGATATGTCTGACGCGATGCGACCTTCCGCATCGACGGTGAATGACAGCATGGCTGCTGGCTTGGACGGCTGGAACTCCTCTTGTTCTTCGAGCAGACCCAAAGATTTACGCAAGTTTTCGACAACCCAAGACATATCCATCAAGCCGACGTACAGTATGGACTGCCAGACTTTCTTTTCGATATACGGTTGAGTTCGTATTTTTATTTGATCTTGCCATGGATACTCGCCATTCGCTTCTATAGTCCATACGCGATTTTTTGCATCCTCATCGGGAGCGGTTGCGGGTTGAAGATACTCGATTGACAACCAATACTTGATGATCTGCAACGCTGTTTGCACTCTGATCTCCGTTTGACGCTCGAACACGGTCCAGATACACGCGGGAACAATGTCCGTTATATGCCGATGTAGGATTTTTTATCCCGCGACTTGCCGATATGGAAAGACTCTTTGACTATTTGTCATATTATCAGCCTTGAAAATTTTGCCAGTTGCAGCCTTGCAAATGCTTCCATAGATAGCTGCAGGAACGCTGACCCACGCCTTCCCTTCGCGTTCCTCCAGCCTGAGGTCGCGAACCTGCACGCGCAAACGAAGGGGGTGGTGCGGGTGGAGCGGCGGGCTGCCTCAGCCTGCTCGCTCAATGCTTGATGGGGCTGGACTTGGAAGCCGCGAAGCGCGCCTTCGCCTAGTTCGAGGCCAGCCAGCGCGGGCAGATCAGCCCGGCCACCACGCCGGGCGATCAAAGGGGCGACCGATGATCGTCCGCCGCCGCGACGCCTGCCCGAGATTCCGCATTACCGTCAGCAAACCCGGCCAATGGGCCATACCTTTCCCATCCCGTCGCGGCAGACCGCGTTCCATCGCGGCATCGGGGAACCACCAAGCGATGCCATCACTGCCGTCGCGCTCGACGGTTTCCGCGATTTTCCGTACCACGGCCAGGGTTTCCCCCGTCTCCGACCCGACGGGGATGACGGGGGAGAAGAAGGTCATCGCCACCCTGAACCCATACCGGGGATTTCCGGCGGCAGCCTTGTCCCCATGGGACAGCCAAGTCGAGAAGGTTTCGGATCGCGTGCCTGGCTTTGGCCAGAACTGCTTTACTTCGATGGAAGCGGATTGCTGCTTGTCACGCTCGGCAATCCAGATATCACACCGGCCAAGATAATCGACGTCTTCTTTCTTCTTCCAATTCACAAACTCTTCGATGGCCAACAGCTTCTTTTGCCAAGCCGCTGCGGCCAGGAACGAGAGGGTGGCCCGCTCATTATAAAAATGGGGAAGGTCCTCCCAACCTCCCGCCTCAGCATAGTAAGTCAGGTTTTCATGGAATTGATGGAGAGCGCCCTCCAGAAATTTCAGTTCATCACTGACGCTGACACCTTGGCCAATTCGCATACCGCCCCCTCATAAATCGAGTAAGGGAAAATATATTTTTATCAACCGGTGGGCGTCAATCATGATACCGCCCTCTAGCGGCGAATGCTCACAGAAACCGCCCCCGCTGACCCGGCTCCGGCACCAAACACACCTCGTGCCTGCCGAAGATCCGGTAGCGGTGCCGGGCCACCCAGTCGTAGGCCCGGTCGGTCAGCCCCCGCGGCAGCAGGGACAGCACCCGCAGCCAGCGCCAGGGGGCTTTCAGGTGGCGGGCGAGGCGGAAGGCGGCGGCCGAGCGCTGGTAGACCGTCCCGTCGTCGATGAACAGAAAGGTGTCGGGCATGGCGTCCATGCCCAGGCTCGCCAGCAAAGCCTGGCCGGCGGGGGACTGGACGGCGCAGAAGCGCATCCGCTGGTCGGCCTCGTGCCGCAGCAAGAACCGCACGGTGCCGCTGCACAACACGCAGGCGCCGTCGAACAGGTACAGGGGCCCGTCGGGCAAGGGGGCAGGGGGCGGGGTCATCGCAGGCCCATCCGGTCCAGCTTCTTCAACAGGCCCATGCGGGACAGGCCCAGCAGGCGGGCGGTGTGGGTGTGGTTGTGGCCCGTCTCCGCCAGGGCCTTGGTGATCAGGCGGCGCTCCAGGGCCTCCACCTCCTCGTCCAGGGTGCGGCGGCCGGCGGGCGGGGCCCCCGGCGCCAAGTCCAGCACGGGGTCCGGCAGGGTGCCGCCGCCGGCCGCGAAGTCCAGGTCGTCGGCGCCCAGGGTGACGGTGCCGTCGGGGCCGGGGGCCGCCAGGGCGGCAGCGCATTCCACCACGGCGCGCAGTTCCCGCACATTGCCCTTCCACGGCCGCTCCGCCAGCCAGGCCAGGGCGGACGGGGTGAAGCGCGCCGGGCCGGGCAGGGCGCGGCGCAGGAACAGGGTGGCCAGCACGGGCACGTCCTCCGCCCGTTCCGCCAAGGGCGGGGTGCGCAGGACCATGCCGCGCAGGCGGTAGTACAGGTCCTCGCGGAAGGTCCCCTCCGCCACCATGGCCTCCAGGTCCCGGTGGGTGGCGGCGACGATGCGGGCGTCGGCGGTCCGCGGCTCCCGCCCGCCCACCGGCTGGTAGCTGCCGTCCTGCAGGAAGCGCAGCAGCTTGACCTGCATGGCCGCCGGCATCTCCCCCACCTCGTCCAGGAACAGGGTGCCGCGGTGGGCGGTCTCCACCAGGCCCGGCCGGTCGGCATGGGCGCCGGTGAAGCTGCCCTTCACATGGCCGAACAGCTCGCTCTCCAGCAGCTCCGCCGGGATGGCGCCGCAATGGACGGCGACGAAGGGGCGGTCGCGCCGGGGCCCGGCAGCGTGCAGGGCGCGGGCCACCAGCTCCTTCCCCGTGCCGCTGGGGCCGAGGACCAGCACGGGCAGCCCGGTGGGGGCGAGGCGCCGGACCAGGTCGCGCAGCCGGCGCAGGGCCGGGCTGGTGCCCACCATGCCAAGGTCGTCCGCGGCCCCCGCCTTGGCGCGCAAGGCCGCCAGCTCCGCCGCCAGCCGGGCCCGTTCCAAGGCGCGGGCGACGACGACGCGCAGCATGTCCGGGTCGAGCGGCTTGGCCAGGAAGTCCCAGGCCCCGGCCTCCACCGCCCGCAACGCCAGCTCGTGGTCCGCATGGCCGGTGACCACCACCACGGGGGCTGGGGCGAAGGTGGGCACCAGGGCCAACCCGGCCGCCGGGTCATGGTGGGGCGGCATGGACAGGTCCAGCAACACCAGGTCCGCCGGGTCCGCGGCGAAGGCGGCGCGGGCCGCGTCCCCGTCGCCGGCCAGGGTGACGCGGTGGCCCAGCCCCTTCAGCCAGGCGCTGCCCAGCCGCTGGAAGGCGGGCTCGTCATCCGCCAGCAGGATGTGTCCGGTCAGGGTCATGGGGTGGCGGCCTCCGCCGGCAGGGCCAGGGTGATGCAGGTGGACCAGCCGGGCCGGTCGGTGAGGCTGGCGGTGCCACCATGGGCCTCCGCGATGCGGGCCACGATGGCGAGGCCGAGGCCCGTGCCGCCGGGGCGGCGGCTGACGAAGGGGCGGAACAGGCTGTCCCGGATTTCCGCCGGGATGCCGGGGCCGTCGTCGCAGACATGCAGGGAAAGGCCGCCGGCGGGGTCGCGCTCCGCGTACACGGCCACGCGGCTGCCATGGGCGGCGGCGTTGGCCAGCAGGTTGGCGAGGGCCTGGGCCAGGCGCCTGGGGTCCACCCGGGCCAGGGTGCCGGGCGGGATGGCGATGTCCGGCCGTGGCCCCGCCAGCCCCTGGGCCGCCTGGTCCGCCAGGTCGCGCAGGTCCACGGTGCGGGGGGAAAGGGTGCCGCCGCGGGCGTAGTCCAGGATGTCCGCTACCAGATGCTCCATGCGGGCCACCTGGGCCGCCACCTCCGCCCGCACGTCAGGCGCTGCCCCGGCGGCGGCCATGGCGATGATGTTCAGGGGGTTGCGCAAATCGTGGGCCACGGTGGCGGCGAGCTGGCCCAGCTCCGCCAACCGTTCCTGCCGCTGCCGTTCCCGTTCCTGCGCGGCCAGGGCCAGGGCTTGGTCCAGCCGCCCGGCCGCAGCGGACAGGCAGGCGCCGAACAGCCCCGCTACGTGCAAGGGCCCCGGCGGGGCATCCTGCCAGCCTTGCAGGCTTACGGACCAGCCCCCCTCCGCCTGGGACAGGGACAGGGTGGGGATGGGGGAGGACGCATCACCTTTCACCACCGCCACCGCCGTGCCCAGGCGGGCGGAGAGCAGGGTCCTTGCCGTCTCCAGCAACCCCGGCCAGTCCCGCGCCCGTCCCAGGGCGGCGGCCCAGGCGGCTTGGTCCGCCGCCGTGACCGCCCCGCCGGGGAAGACCAGCCGGGTGGCGAGGCGCTGGAGGGGGGAGAGGATGGCGAGGGCCAGCAGCAGCGTCAGCGCCAGCAGGGCCCAGCGCTCCCAGAAGCCGGGGCTCGCCAACCCGGTGCCCAGGGCCAGGGGCAGGGCCGCCACCAAGGCGCTGCCCGCGGCGAGCACAAGGCTGAGCAGCCCCCACGCCACCAGCCGCCGCGCCCACAAATTCACGTCCATGAACTGGTAGCGCAGGATGCCGTACACCATGACCAGCGAATAGGCCGGCAGCAGCAGCACCGGCCAGGGGTCGGCCGGCACGCCCAGCGCCGGGAACAGGAACCCGGTGAGGGAGGCGAGGCCCACCGCGCTGGACAGCAGCACCGCCCCGGCTTGGCGCCGCCGCAACCCTTCCGCCTGCCACCAGCCCTGGGCCAGGCGCAGGTGCCCCAGCACGGACAAGGCGGCACTGGTCCCCATCACGGCCCAGCCGGCGAGGCTGGGCACGAACATGCCGGGGAAGCCGCGCCAGGGCTCCACCGACCCGGTGTCCAGCACCACCCCGCCCAGGGCCGCCACCGCGCCGGCGGCATAGGCGGCCCGGGCCACGGGCGTCAGGGCGCCGCAGCGCACGAAGGCGAAGACCAGGTGGACGAAGGCGGCGGAGGGCAGGGGCGACAGGGCCACCAGCAGGCTGGCCCAGGGATCCGCCGCCGGGCCCAACAGGGCCGGCAGGGCCATGCCGACGCTCCACCCCGCCACGCCCAGCAGGAACAGGGCCAGCACCCCCCAGACCGGCACGTGCCGCGCCCGCCAGGCCAGCAGCCCGGCCAGGGCGAGGCTGGCCAACGCCGCCGCCGCCAGGGCGGCCAGGTAGGCCTGCGCGAAGCCGGGACCCGTCGCGACTGTCAACATCGTTGATACCGACCCCCGTTCCCCTGTCCACGATGGTAGCAGCGATCCCCGTCATTGTCCGCGCGGAAGGGCTGAACTGCCGGGGCTGCCCCCCGTCACAGCATCTGGCATGCCATTCGCAGTCCCACTTGGCAGCGGCCGCCGACGGGGTGGCCGGACACGGATGGAGGGGACGATGGGTAGCTTGGGTGGTTTGTTCCTGGCCTGGGGGATCACGCTGGTGCTGGCGGGGTTCGTGGCGGCGATCCTGTGGCATCCCATGCGGGTGCTGCTGGGGGAGCTGTGCGCGACGGAGCAGCGGTCGCGCTTCTGGACCGTCTATGCCACCATCATGATGGTGTTGCTGCCCATGCTGGCGGTCACCCTGCTGGGCACTGACGAGAACCTGACGCGGCTGGTGCAAGGGGTCGTCTTCTATGCCCTGGGCGGCATCGGGCTGGCCCTGGTGGCGGTGGGCTGGACCGTGTGGAGCAACCGCCCGGCCGAGGCGCCGCCCCGCGGCCAAAGCCTGGCCGGGGTGGCGGGGGCGGAGTGACGGACATGGGCCTCAAGGTGCTGGTGGTGGGGGCGGGCGGCTTCATCGGCCGGCACCTGGTGGGGCGGCTGGCGGGGGAGGGGGTGTGCGTCATCCCCGCCGGCCGGTCGCCGGCCCGGCTGGGGCGGCTGTTCCCGGGGATGCGGTACCAAGCCTGCGACCTGGCGCGGGACGGGGTGGCGGACTGGCTGCCCCGGCTGGCAGGGGTCGACGCGGTGGTGAACCTGGCCGGGCTGATCCGCGACGGTCAGGGCGGCTTCGGCCAAGTGCATGAGCAGGGCGCCATCGCCCTGTTCCAGGCCTGCCGGCAAGCAGGCGTGCGGCGGGTCATCCAAATTTCCGCCCTGGGTGCCGACGAGGGCGGCACCACACGCTATCACCGGACCAAGAAGGCGGCGGACGATTTCCTGGCGAGCTTGGACCCCACCGGCGAAACAATGGACTGGGCGGTGCTGCGCCCGTCGCTGGTCATCGGGCCAGGCAACGCCACCGGCGACCTGCTGGCAGCCCTGGGCGCCCTGCCCTGGCCGCTGCGCCTGGGGCCGGGGACTTGGGCTGTGCAGCCGATCCATGTGGACGACCTTGTCGAGGCGGTGCTGGCCCTGCTGCGGCGGGAGGGGCCGTTCGCCCGTCGGGTGGACTGCGTCGGGCCCGAGCCCATGACCACGGACGCGGTGACGGCCACCTTCCGCCAATGGCTGGGGATGGCCCCTGCCCCCTTCATCCCCATCCCGCGCTGGGCGTTGGCCGCCACGGCTTGGCTGGGCGACAAGGTGGGTATTGGTCCGGCGACGGGGGAAAGCCTGAGCATGCTGGAGGCAGGCAACACCGCCCCGGTAGACGGCTTCCGCGCCGCCTTTGGCTTCACCCCGCGCCCGCTGGCCCAGGCTTTGGCGCGGCACCCGGCGGGGGTGGCCGAGCGGTGGCGGGCGCGGCTGTTCTTTCTGCCGGCGCCGTTGAGGCTGCTGCTGGCGGCATTGTGGCTATGGACGGGCATCGTGTCGCTGGGGCTGTACCCGGTCGCGGGCAGCCTGGAGCTGTTGGCCGGGGTGGGGCTGACCGGCGGCGTGGCGCTGGGGGCACTGTACGGGGCGGCGCTGCTGGACTTGAGCATCGGCCTGGCCCTGGCCGTGCGCTGGCGGCCGGCGCTGGTGGGGACGCTGAGCCTGGTGCTGATGCTGGGCTACACCGGCATCCTGACCGTGGGGCAACCCGACTGGTGGCTGCACCCCTTCGGGCCTTTGTCCAAGAACCTGGCCGTTGCCGGGGCGACCCTGGCCATGATGGCGCTGGAGGCCGACCATGGATGAGTATTTGCTGGTCAAGACCGTGCACATCCTGAGCAGCACCCTGCTGTTCGGCACGGGGTTGGGCACCGCCTTCCACGGCTTCATGGCAAACCGGTCCGGCAACTTGCAGGCCACCGCCGTGGTGAACCGGCAGGTGGTCTGGGCCGACTGGCTGTTCACCACCCCCGCCGTCATCGCCCAGCCGGTGACCGGCGTCTGGCTGGCGCTGCAGGCCGGGTACCCCATGACCACGGGTTGGCTGCTGCTGGCGATCCTGCTGTACGGGCTGGTGGGCGCCTGCTGGCTGCCGGTGGTCTGGTTGCAACTCCGCATGCGGCGGATGGCGGAGGCGGCGCTGTGCCAGGGCACGCCCCTGCCGCCCCTCTACCGCACCTATGCGCGCTGGTGGTTCGCCCTGGGCTGGCCGGCCTTCGTGGGTGTCATCATCATCTTCTGGCTGATGGTCGCCAAGCCGGACATCCCCCTGTGAGCACCGCCCTCGCCACCGCCCTGGGCCCCGACGCCGCCCGCCTGCCCCCCACCCTGCGCCGGGCCCACGCCACGCCCGGCAGGCACCGGTTCACCGGCCTCGCCCAGGTGGAGCGGCGCAAGGGCCCCCTGCCCTGGCTGCTCTGCGCCCTGTTGCGCCTGCCGGAGCCAGGGCGCGACGTGCCGGTGACCCTGGTGTTCGACAACGGCGCAGGCAGCGACCACTGGGACCGCCGCTTCGCCCGCCGCCGCTACCATAGTCGGTTCAAGGCGGGCGACGGCCGGGACGCGGGCCTGCTGGTGGAGCACATGGGGCCCTTGCGCTTCCGCTTCCGCCCGCGGCTGGACGGGGACGGGATGCTGCACCTGACGCTGGAGAGCATGTCCGTCCTGGGCCTGCCCCTGCCCCGGCCGTTGGTCCCCCACTGCCCCGCCCGCGAATGGCAGGACCACGAGGGCCGCTTCCGCTTCGACATCCCCGTCACACTGCCGGGGCTGGGGTTCGTGATCCGCTATGGGGGCGTGCTGGAGCCGGTTTGAGGCTTTCGAATTCGAAAGTGGCGGGATGGTGTCGGATTACGCGGCCTTGTGGCCGCTAATCCGACATACGAAGTCATCGCGGTCGGGTGCAGGACGGGCCGGTAGCCCTGGCGCAGGGCCGCGACGGTGGGTTCGGGGGTCAGGACCGTCACCGCGCCCGTGAACCCCTGCGCCGGGCCATAGCCGTCGGGGGACCAGGGGCAGGGGCCGGTTGGGCCCAGGAGCCAGGCGGTGTCGGGCTGGCCGTCCCGGACCACCATGGTGCCGGGCGGCAGGGTGGACAGGTCGGCGCGCCAGGTCCGGCGTTGGCGGGTGGCGGGGTCGATGCGGGCGGCGTGGAGCAGGCGGTCAAGGTCGGCCGCCCGGGGTGGGGCGGGCAGGGCAAGGGCGGTGGTGATGGCGTCGCGGAAGGCGCGGTAGTCGGCCCGGCGGCACTCGGCGCAGGGGCGGTGGCCGGCGGCGAGGGCCGTGGCCTCGTCCAGGAAGAACAGCTCGGTGTAGTGGCCGGGGCGCATGAGGGGGCGCCGGCGGTCCTTGAACGACGTCAGGCAGGTGATCCACAGGCGCGAGCGCCAGCCCTGGCTGGCCAGGGTTTGCCGGTCGTCATGCAGGCGGCCCCGGTTGCCCATGAACAGGCCCCGGGCCGGGTGGGCGATGATGTGGCCGAAGGGGGTGACGCGGTTCTGGAGCGGCATGGGGGCAGGGTGCCGCCACGGCCTGTCCCCCGCCACCCGGAAGTTGCGCCCGCCCCCCTTCCACGGCCGCTTCTCAGCCCCCGTTCTTGCGCCGCTCGATAGCGTCCCACAGGGTCACCTCCACCTGCACCCCGTCCAGGCGGTTGATCTCCTGGATGCCGGTGGGGCTGGTGACGTTGATCTCCGTCAGGTAGTCGCCGATCACGTCGATGCCGACGAAGACCAGGCCCTGGTCCCGCAACGTCGGGCCGATGGCGGCGCAGATGTCACGCTCCCGCGCCGTCAGGCTGGTCTTCCGGGCGCTGCCGCCGGCATGGAAGTTGGCCCGGGCCTCCCCCTTCTGCGGGATGCGGGCGACGGCGCCGGCGGGTTCGCCGTCCACCAGCAGGATGCGCTTGTCGCCCTCCCGCACCTCCGGCAGGTATTTCTGGACGATCACCGGTTCCCGGTAGAGCTGGGTGAAGGTCTCCAGCAGGGCGCCCAGGTTCTCATCGTCCGGCTTCAGGTGGAAGACGCCGGCGCCGCCGTTGCCGAACAGCGGCTTGACGATGATGTCCTTCCACTCCTCGCGGGCCCGCAGCACCTCATCCTTGCTGGAGGTGATCACCGTGGGCGGCATCAGGTCGGGGAAGTGGGTGACGAACAGCTTTTCCGGCGCGTTGCGCACCGAGGCCGGGTCGTTGACCACCAGCACCTGGGGCTGGACATGCTCCAGCAGGTGGGTGGCGGTGATGTAGGCCATGTCGAAGGGCGGGTCCTGGCGCATCAGCACCACGTCGAAGCCGGTCAGCTCCACCACCTCCGCGTCGCCCAGGGTGAAGTGGTTGCCCCGCTCCCGCCGCACCTCCATCCGCCGCACGGACGCGAACAGGCGGTTGCCGCGCAGGGCCAGGTCACGCGGGTGGTAGTGCCAGACGGCATGGCCCCGCCGCTGGGCCTCCAGCGCCATCATGAAGCTGCTGTCGGTGTCGATGTTGATGGACTGGATCGGGTCCATCTGGATGGCGACCTTCAGGCCCATGGGTCACGTCCCTTGTCGGCTGGGTGCGGGAGCAGCAACGGACGCCGGGGGCGGGGTCGCTGTCAAGGGGATGCGCGGCACTGGTGGGTCGGATTAGCGGCCGGGCGGCCGCGTAATCCGACGGCACCGGGCCCGGGGGGCTGTCGGATTACGCCGCTGGCGCGGCTAATCCGACCTACGCAGCCCTCTCAGTTCAGCCGCGTCTTCAACTGCTGCACCAGGCTGGCGGTCTGGTGGAGGAGCTGGGGGGAGGCGCCCAGCTTGGAGCCCTGGACCATGAAGGTCTCGAAGGCCTGGATGGCGGCGGTCAGCTTGCCCAGGTGGGCGTTCAGCAGGCCGGCCTCCCGCCACAGGCCCGGGTTCTCCGGGTCGAACAGCAGCATGTTCTCGATCACCTCCACCGCCTGGTCGGCCCGGTCGGACCGCAGGTGGCGGAGTTTCAGGTTGTTCTGCAGGCGCAGCAGGATTTCCCGGTTGGTCACCGGGGTATAATGCTCCGGCGTCAGCTCCGCCTCCGCGCCGGCGGTCTGCTTCAGCAGGTCGCGCAGTTCCCGCGGTTCCCGCCGGGCGGCGCCATCGAAGGGGTCGAGGATGGCGCGTTCCCCGTCCAGATCCATGCGCACCAGGAAATGGCCGGGGAAGGACAGGCCCAATATGCCCCAGCCCTGGGCCCGGGCGGCATGGATCAGCAGGATGCCCAGGGCGACCGGCAGGCCCAGCCGGCGGTCGATCACCCGGATCAGGTTGGCGTTCTGCAAATCCTCATAGGTATCGCTGTCGCCGCGGTAGCCGTGCTTGGCATAGAGCACGTCGCGCAGGGCGGCGATCCGGGTGGACAGGGGCAACGGCCCCTTGCCCGCGGCCTGGGTGGCGTCGGCCACGTCCAGGGCGAGCTGGGCCAAGTGCCGGCGGTAGGGTTCGGGCTCCGCCCCCGGCTGGTCCAGGACCGCCAGGGCGAGGGCCGCCTCGGCAAGGTCGATGCGGTCGTCGGGCAGGGTCCCGACGGTACGCAACAGCTCCAAAGCCTTCTGACGCGTCTTCACGGGGCGGTTCCGGACGGCGGATCGGGGGTGGGTCACAGGCGCGCGCCTCCCATAGCGCAGCCCGGGGGCGGGTGTCGAGGGGGTGGGCGCGGACCATTGGGTGAGGGGCCAAGCTTCAACCCAAACGGGTCACAGGAGATCGCGCCCCAGCCATATCCGGTTGTTGGCGCGGACGGCCCAGGACGGGGCGCGCCCGGCCAGCCGGGCCTGCGCCTCCTGCCAGGGGCCGACCTGCCGGACGGCACGGGGCAGGCGGGAGTAGAGGCGGGCGAGCCGGCCCGTCAGGCGGGCCACCCGGCCTTCGCTGGCGGCGTCCCAGGTCAGGCCGAAGCCGTCACGCAGCACCGGGGGCAACAGGCTTGCCGTCAAGTCCAGGGCCCAGGCCGGCTGGCGCAACCAGGGCTTCACGTCATGGAACAGGGCACGGGCAACGGTGCGGGCGGCATCGGTCACCGCCAGTTCCCCCCCGGGCGTGCCGGTGAGGTCCAGGGTACGGGCGAAGGCGGCCTGGAACCCGGCCCAGTCGACGGGAAGGTCGTCGCCGGACAGGCCGAACAGCCCGGCCAGGCGGCGTGTGTCCTGCCAGTAACGTTCCCGCTCCGCCGCGTCCAGCGGGGGCAGGGCCAGTTCGTAGACCCGCAGGGCCGTGTCGGCCAGGGTGGCCTGTACCCAGGCCATGGCCGCCCGGTCGTCGGCCCGGTAGGGGCTGCCGGCCGGCCAGCGGCCGGCAGCCTGGGGCAGGGTGCCGGTCACCACGGCGTGGCGGCGGTGCAGCCGGCGGGCGGCGCCGAAGGCCTGCCCCACCGTGCCGAACAGCATGGGGTAGACCAGGCCGAAGGTGCGGTGGAACCGGCCCACCGGGTCGGCCAGGGCGCGGGAATGCCGCACGATCCCTTCGGCCACCCAGGGGTGGGCCAGTTGCAGCAGCAGGGCCCTGGCGGCACCGAGGAAGATCACCGCCTCCCCGTTCACCCGCCAGATGGGGGAGGTGGGGCCGAAAAGCCCGGCCGGGTCACCCGGCGCGCCGCGAAGGGCCGCCTGCAATCCGGCTTCCAGGTCGGCGGCAGTGACGCCGGGATCGGGCGGCATGGGGCAAGGGTCCGGGCTGACGGGGGGACGGGGCGGGCCGACAATACCGCCGGGCGGACAGATAAGGAACGCTTCACCCTTTTCGTGTATCGGCCCATTGCCCGCTGCCCCCACCCTGCGTAAAAGATGGGCATGGCCTGAGCCTTTTTCCTTGATGGACCCTTCCGTGACCAGCGTCGCCGCCCCCACCCGGCCCCAAGACACCGATCGTCCACTGCCCTTGCCGGCCAGTTCCCGCGTGCGCCAGACCCGCAAGAGCATCGCCACCCACAGGCGGATCATCGAGGCGGCCATCCACTGCTTCCTGGAGATCGGCTATCACCGCACGACCACGTCGGAGATCGCGAAGCGGGCCCGGGTGACGCGGGGTGCCGTGCAATATTACTTCCCGACCACGCCGGAGGTGCTGCGCGCCACGGCGGAGCATATCCAGACCAGCTTCCTGGCGGAATTCGACGACGCCATGAAGGCCCTGCCCGCGGGGGCCGACACCATCGACCAGGGCATCGACAAGATCTGGGAGATGGTGCGCACCAACCCGCTGTGGACCGCCTGGCGGGAGCTGATCGCCGCCGCCCGCACGGATGACGAGTTGCGGGCGGTGATGTACCCGGCCTCTGCCAGCTTCGAGGAGCGGGGGTTCGAGTCCGCCAAGGCTGCCTATCCCGAGCTGTACGCCCGCGACCCCCAGCGCTTCGCCCTGGGCCGGCAGATCACCTGGCAAGTGGTCCAGGGCCTGGCCGCCACCCCCATGGGGCCCGGCGCGGACAGCGCCAAGCAGGCCCTGGTGGACGGGCTGAAGGCCCACATGCACGATTTCTGGGGCGTGCCGCGGCGGGTGGGGTGAGTATCCCTTCCGCGGCCGTTCCGTGGGTGGGGCCCTGTTTGGGGAAAACGGAATTGAACGGATCGAAACGGATGTAAACGGTAGGCCGGTGGTGCTTCCCGGCGGTCGGGAAAGCCCGCCAGTGTTTGGGCTTCATTGCGCCGCAGGCGCGGGAAACTTCTCTCGAGCAGGCCGCGCAAGCCGCCGCCGCACGGCTATCCGTTCAATTCCGTTGTGATCCGTTCCCATCCGTTTTCCCAACACACCCCTCCGCCGCGCCACGGCTGGGGACCTCCCTCACTCCCCGGCAATCTCGTCCATGAACCGCGCCATGCGGATGTCCAGTTCGGTCACGCCGCCGGCGTCGTGGGTGGCCATGGTGACGTCCACGCGATTGTAGACATTGAACCACTCCGGGTGGTGGTCCATCTTTTCCGCCAGCAGCGCCACGCGGGCCATGAAGGCGAAGGCGGCGTTGAAGTCCGCGAAGCGGAAGCTTTTGGTGATGGCGTCGCGGCCTTCGACCTCGCCCCACCCTTTCAGGCCTGCCAGGGCCTGGGCCCGCGCCGCGGCGTCCAGTTTCTGTGCCATCGTCCTGTCCCCCCTGTTCTATCCGCTGGTGCGGCCTGACGTGGCGCAGGATGATGGCCCCGTCAAGTCGCAAGGGTGCCACCCGCACCCCATCAGGTCCCAACCGGCAGCACCGCACCCCATGGCCACCATCACCTCCCTCCGCCGCTTCACCACCGCCCCCAGCCTCGAGGAGATGGAGGCCATCGCCGAGCGCGCGGCGGCCGACATCCCGGAGGAGCTTCGGCGCCACGTACGCAACGTGGTGATCCATGTGGAGGACTTCCCCGACGAGGAGACAGAGCGGGAGATGGGGCTGGAATCGCCCTTCGACCTGCTGGGCCTGTACCGGGGCGTGGGCATGCCCTGGCAGAGCGTCACCGCCCCGCGGGCCGAGCCGGACATGGTCTTCCTCTACCGCCGGCCCATCCTGGATTACTGGTGCGAGACGGGGGAGGACCTGACCCACCTGATCCGCCACGTGCTGATCCACGAGATCGGCCACCATTTCGGCTTCAGCGACGACGACATGGACGCGCTGGAGCGGCAGGGCGGGGACGAGGAGTAGGGGAGACTGCTCTTGGGCGCTAGGTTGTTGGGCGCGTTGCTCTTTCTGCTTCCCCCGCGCAGGCGGGGGTCCACTGTTTTCAGCGACAGTGCCGGCACACACCGGGTCAAGAACTGTGGGCCCCCGCCTGCGCGGGGGAAGCGGTCGTGCCTGTCACGAACGGGCCAGCCCCAGCCAGCCTAGCAGGCTTGCGCCTATCGGGGTTGATAGCCCGGCGACCTCCGCCATATCGCTGCTTCCTGATGGAACCAGCGGTGGCCCTGCCATGATCGTCGAATCCGCCTTGACCGCCCCCGACCTGCCGCCCGTGCGGGACGTGGACCTGACCGTGGTGGGGGCGGAGCTGGTGACGGCCGACATCCGCATCCTGCGCCTGGCCCCGGCGGGGCCCTTCGCCTTCCGCGCCGGGCAGTATGCCAACCTGTCCTTCGGCGGGTTGCCGGGGCGGGATTTCTCCATCGCCAGCCGGCCCAGCGACACGGTACTGGAATTCCACATCCGCGACCACGGCACCGGCGCCAGCCGCTATGCCGTGCGGCAGCTGCGGGTGGGGGAGCGGGTGGGCCTGCGGGGGCCCCTGGGCAGTGCCGTGCTGCATGACGGGCACGACGGCCCGATCCTGGCCATCGCCGGCGGCTCGGGCCTGGCGCCCATGAAGTCCATCGTGGAGGAGGCGCTGGCCCGCGGCCATCAGGCGCCGGTGCACCTGTATTTCGGCGTGCGGGGGGAGGCGGACCTGTACATGGCGGGGTACTTCGCGGACTTGGCCGCCCGCCATGCCAACTTCCGCTTCGTGCCCGTGCTGTCGGAACCGGCGGGGCCCACCGCCCACCGCACCGGCTATGTGGGCGACGTGGTGGCGGCGGACTTCCCGGACCTGTCCGGCCACAAGGCCTATCTGGCCGGGCCGCCTGTCATGGTGGAGAGCGCCGTGGCCCGGCTGCTGGCCAAGGGCATGGCCGGGGTGGACATCCACGGCGACGCCTTCTACACCGAGACGGACAAGCAGAAGCGCGCGGCGGCCGGCTGAGCCCGGGGCCGGGCGCCGGCATCCCCCCTCGCCCCAAGGCCCTCCCCCGTGCGCATCTGTACCTGGAACATCAACTCCGTCCGCCTGCGCCTGCCGCTCGTGCTGAAGCTGCTGGACGAGTACCGGCCCGACGTGCTGTGCCTGCAGGAAACCAAGGTGGTGGACGACAGCTTCCCCACCGCGGAGTTCCGGGACCGGGGCTATGTCCATATCCAGATCCACGGGATGAAGAGCTACAACGGCGTGGCCATCATCAGCCGCCTGCCCCTGGAGGGCGGGGACGTCAAGCATTGGTGCGAGAAGCAGGACTGCCGCCACGTGCTGGCCACCCTGCCCGGCGGGATCGAGGTCCACAATTTGTACGTCCCCGCCGGCGGCGACGTGCCGGACCCGGCGGTGAACGACAAGTTCGCCCACAAGCTGCGCTTCCTGGACGAGATGCGGGACTGGTTCCCGGCCAACCGGTCCAAGGACAAGCCCATGGTGCTGGTGGGCGACCTGAACATCGCCCCGCTGGAGCATGACGTCTGGAGCCACAAGCAGTTGCTGGACGTGGTCAGCCACACGCCGGTGGAGGTGGAGAAGCTGACCGCCCTGCAGGACAGCCTGTCCTGGGTGGACGCGGTGCGCCGCTTCGTGCCGGCCAACCAGAAGCTGTACACGTGGTGGTCCTACCGCGCCGCCGACTGGGAGGCCAGCGACCGCGGCCGCCGCCTGGACCATATCTGGGTCACCCCGCCCCTGGCGGGCTCCCTGACCGGGTACCAGGTCCTGCGCGAGGCGCGCGGCTGGGAACCCAAGCCCAGCGACCACGTGCCGGTCATGGTGGATCTGGCGGTGTGAGTTCTCCCCTCTCCCCAGAGAGAGGGATCAGGAAGCCACCGCCCGCACCGTCTCCAGCAGCAGCGCGATGTCCTGGTCCCGGCTCAGCCGGTGGTCGCCGTCCTTGACCAGGGTCAGGCGGACGTCCTCGCCGGACAGGGTCTCCGCCAGTTCCAGGCTCAGGCCCCAAGGCACGTCCGTGTCACGCAGGCCGTGCAGCAGGCGGGCGGGGCCGGTGAAGGGCAGGGGCTTGCCCAGGACCAAGTGGTCGCGCCCTTCCTGCACCAGCTTCCAGGTGATGCGATAGCCGGCGGGGTCGTAGGCGGAGGGGCGCAGGAAGCTGCCCTCCAGCGGCAACCGGCCTTGCGCCTCCGCCGACAGGCGCTGCCAGATCAGGCGCTCCGTGAAGTCGGGTGCGGCGGCGACGGTGACCAGGCTCTTCACCTGTTCCGGCCGCGCCTTCGCCACCAGCGACGCGACCCAGCCGCCCATGCTGGAGCCCACCAGCACAACGGGCCCTTTCGCCACCTGGTCCAGCACCGCCAGCGCGTCTCCCAGCCACAGGCCGATGGTGCAGTCCTCCCACACCCCGCTTGAGGCGCCGTGGCCCTGGTAGTCGAAGCGGATGTAGGATCGGCCGTGCGCCTGGGCCCAGCGTTCCAGCGCCACCGCCTTGGTGCCCGTCATGTCGGAGCGGAAGCCGCCCAGGAAGACAATGGTCGGCCCGGACCCGGGGGTGTGGCGATAGGCTATGGTGGCGCCGTCACGGCTTAGGCTATGTATCGGCCCGTCCATCCCGCCCCCCGTCTGGTCCTTCGTATCCATCATGTCCGTCCTGGCCGCAGCCCCCGGCACCCTATCGCCCGACCCTGCCCCGGTAAACCCGGCGGACCACTTCGGCGGCGGCCGGCCCGTGGTGATGCAGGTGATCCCCAGCCTGGTGACCGGCGGGGCGGAGCGCGGCTGCGTGGACATTGCCGCCGCCGTGCAGCGGGCAGGCGGGCGGGCCATCGTCGTCTCCTCGGGCGGGCCCATGGCGCGGGAGCTGGAGCGGTACGGCGCCAGGCACGTGACCCTGCCCGTGGACAGCAAAAGCCCCCTGGTGATCCGCCGCAACGCCAAGCGGCTGGCTGCCCTGGCGAAGGCGGAAGGGGTGGACATCATCCATGCCCGCAGCCGGGCCCCGGCCTGGAGCTGCCTGTGGGCGGCGGAGGCGCTGGGCATCCCCTTCGTCACCACCTTCCACGCGCCCTACAATTTCAAGAACGGGCTGAAGCGCTGGTACAACAGCGTCATGTCCCGGGGCGACCGGGTCATCGCCGTGTCCCGCTATGTCTATGACCATGTGGCCGCCAACTATGGCGTGGGGCCGGACCGGCTGCGCCTGGTCCACCGGGGCGTGGACGTGGACCTGCTGACGCCGGAGAAGGTGACCCAGGGGCGCATGGCCGCCCTGGTCCGGGAATGGCGCATCCCGGAGCACCAGCGCATCGTCATGCTGCCCGGCCGGCTGACCCGCTGGAAGGGGCAGGGGGTGCTGATCGAGGCGATCTCCAAACTGGGGCGCAAGGATGTCCGCGCCGTTCTGGTGGGCGGCGACCAGGGCCGCAGCGACTACCGGGCCGAGCTGGAGGGGCGCATCCGCGCCCTGGGGCTGGAGGGGCAGGTGACCATCGCCGGCCACTGCAACGACATGGCCGCCGCCTACATGCTGGCCGACGTGGTGGTGAGCGCCAGCACCGAACCGGAGGCCTTCGGCCGCATCATCGTGGAGGCCCAGGCCATGGGCCGGCCGGTCATCGTCACCGACCTTGGCGCCGTGCGGGAGACGGTCGTGGCGGGGGAGACGGGGCTGGTGGTGCCGCCGGGCGACGCCGGCGCCCTGGCCGACGCCATCCGGGAAGTGCTGGACCTGGACCCGCTGACCCGCAAGGCCGTGGGGCTGGACGGCATGCGGCATGTCCGCGCCCACTTCACCAAGGAAGGCATGTGCGCCGCCACCCTGGGCATCTATGCCGAGCTGCTGGCCGCACGGGCCCCGGTCGCCAGGGGGCGGCGGTGAGCCGGGAGCGGGTGCTGGTCATCCGCCTGGGTGCCCTGGGCGACCTGGTGCAGTGCTTCGACGCGTTCCAGGCCATCCGCGCCCACCATCCGGGGGCCGAGGCCATCCTGCTGACCAAGCCCGCCTTCGCCGGCTTCGGCCGGTCCATGCCCTGGTTCGACCAGGTGTGGGAGGACCCGCGCAGCCGGTCGCCCCTGCATTACCTGCGCATGCGGTCGCGTCTGCGGGGGGCGGGGCTATCGGTGGTGTACGACCTGCAGAACAAGCCGCGCACCAGCCTGTACCGGAAGCTGATGGCGCCAGGGCGCAAGGCCCGCTGGTCCGGCATCCTGCCCGGGGCGGACTGGCCCATCCCGGACGTTGCCGGCAGGCACAACCACGACCGCTACATGGCCCAGATCGCCGCCGCCGGGGTGCCCGACGCGGGACCGGCGGACCTGTCCTGGCTGACGGGTGACCTGGCGGGACTGCTGCCGGATGGGCCGTTCGTGCTGCTGGTGCCTGGCTGTTCCCCCCACCTTCCGCACAAGCGTTGGCCGGCGGAGGGCTATGCCGCCCTGGCCCGGCGGCTGAAGGGGCTGGGGCTGACCCCGGTGCTGGTGGGCACGGGCGCCGACCGGGAGGCCGCGGACGCCATCGGGCAAGCCTTCCCCGGGGTGGTGGACCTGGTGGGCCGGACCAGCCTGGGGCAGTTGGCGAGCCTCGCCCGGTTCGCCAAGGCGACGGTGGGCAACGACACCGGGCCGGTGTTCCTGACGGCGGCCCTGGGCTGCCCCACCCTGATGCTGATGTCCCACCATACGGACCCGGCCCGCAGCGCCCCCTGGGGGCCCCGGGCCGCTTGGCTGAAGCGCGACGACCTGTCCGGCTTGGGCATGGGCGACGTCTCAGCCGCCCTGGAGCGGCTGTTGGCGGCATGAACGACCGCCGGCCTGCCGGTGCGGCAACCTGCGGCCCCTCTTCTTATATGCAAGAAATTCCGTAGCCGCTACTCTAGCAGCGGTGGTGAAGGGGGTGGATGGTCCACCCCCGCCACCTGGAGGACAGGGCTGATGAGCAAGCCCTTCTTCCTTCACCTGAGGCTTCGGCTGTTCGGCATCTCTGTCGAACTGACGATCCGTCGGTGAGGAGCGTCGGGCGGTGTGTCACGAACACTGCCCGACTGCCCTTCGCTTATACCCCAACCCGCATCCTCTTGCAACCGCACGTCCCCTGGAGCAACGCGTGTGTCAGGGCTGGATTGCCGCAATCCTGCCCCGTTTGCGTGCGATGCGGAAGTCCGGGAACCCTGGCGGCCTTGCCTAAGCCCGGCTTTTTTGCTCTAAGGGTTCTCCTCCGATCCCTGCTGGCGTTCCAGGTGGTTCATCCATGACTCGTCGCGTTACCCTGTTCGGCCGCACCGCCCTGGTGGGCTTGGTTGCCCTGGGCCTGTCCGGCTGCTCCTGGCTGAACAGCATCGGCGCGGAGGATGAGCCGCAGACCGCGCAGCAGATGATGGTCACCCGGCAGAACACGTCCGACGTGGCCGGGATGACCGCCGCCGCGGTGCCGGCCGCCGGTGCCGCGGTGAACGCCTTCCTGTGGCGCGCCGCGCTGGACACCGTGGCCTTCATGCCGGTGACCCAGGCCGATCCCTATGGCGGCGTGATCCTGACCGACTGGTTCAGCCCGCCCGCCACCCCCAGTGAGCGGTTCAAGATCAACCTGTACATCCTGGACGCGGCGCTGCGGGCCGACGGCATCCGGGCCACGGTGTTCCGTCAGGTGAACCAGAACGGCTTCTGGACGGACGCCCCCGTGGCGCCGGAGACGGTGACCCAGATGGAGGACACCATCCTGACCCGGGCGCGGCAGCTTCGCCAGGCGAACGCGCCGGCCCGCTGAGCGGGATCGCTGCAGGTCGGAACGACCGGAGGCGTGAATCCCGCGACCACCCAACAGGGTCAGAGCGTGACACCACCCATGCTGATATCTGTCACGCTCTGACTCCGCCGACGGCGGGCGCGCCAGACCCCCATCCTGGGTGACGCCCCGCCGGAGCGCCACCCGAGATGCCGAGGGGTTGACCCCATGTCCCGCTACAACGTCCGTGAGACCGAGGCCAAGTGGCAGGCCGTCTGGGACGAACGCCGCAGCTTCGCCGTCCAGGCTGACCCGTCCCGGCCCAAGACCTATGTGCTGGAGATGTTCCCCTACCCGTCGGGGCGCATCCACATGGGCCACGTCCGCAACTACACCATCGGCGACGTGATCGCCCGCTACAAGCGGGCCAAGGGCTTCAACGTCCTGCACCCCATGGGTTGGGACGCCTTCGGCCTGCCGGCGGAGAACGCGGCGCTGGAGCGGGGCGTCCACCCCGGCAAGTGGACCTATGAGAACATCGCCGCCATGCGCGGCCAGCTGCAGTCCATGGGCCTAGCCATCGATTGGAGCCGGGAAATCGCCACCTGCCGGCCGGAATACTACCGGTTCGAGCAGAAGATGTTCCTGGACTTCCTGAAGGCGGGCCTGGCCTACCGCAAGGAGTCCTGGGTGAACTGGGACCCGGTGGACAACACCGTGCTGGCCAACGAGCAGGTGATCGACGGCCGCGGCTGGCGCACCGGCGCGCTGGTGGAGAAGCGCCAGCTGTCCCAGTGGTTCCTGAAGATCACCCACTTCGCCGACGAGCTGCTGGGGGCCCTCGCCACCCTGGACCGCTGGCCGGAGAAGGTCCGGATCATGCAGGAGAACTGGATCGGCAAGTCCCAGGGCTGCCGGTTCTTCTTCAAGCTGTCCGGCGGGCATGAGGAGCTGGAGGTGTTCACCACCCGGCCGGACACGCTGTTCGGCGCCAGCTTCGTGGCCATCAGCCCCAACCACCCCCTGGCCGCCAAGCTGGCCGAGGGCAATGCCGAGCTTGGCGAGTTCATCGCCGAGTGCAACCGCATGGGCACCAGCGAGGCGGCATTGGAGCAGGCGGAGAAGAAGGGATTCCGGACGCCCGTGACGGCAGAGCACCCCTTCGTGCCGGGGTGGGAGCTGCCGGTCTATGTGGCCAACTTCGTGCTGATGGAATACGGCACCGGCGCCATCTTCGGCTGCCCGGCCCATGACCAGCGCGACCTGGACTTCGCCCGCAAGTACGATCTGCCCGTGAAGCCGGTGGTAGTCCCCGACGGGGAGGACCCGGCCAGCTTCGACGTGGGCAACGAGGCCTACACCGGCCCCGGCACCCTGCGGAACAGCCGGTTCCTGGACGGGCTGTCGGTGGAGGAGGGCAAGAAGGCCGCCATCGGCAAGATCGAGGAGCTGGGCCGCGGCACCGGCACCACCATGTTCCGCCTGCGCGACTGGGGCGTGTCCCGCCAGCGCTATTGGGGCTGCCCGATACCGGTGATCCATTGCGAGGCCTGCGGCGTGGTTCCCGTGCCGGAGGCGCAGCTGCCGGTGACCCTGCCGGAGGACGTGACCTTCGACGCGCCCGGCAACCCGCTGGAGCGGCACCCCACCTGGAAGCATGTGGACTGCCCGAGCTGCGGCAAGGCGGCCCGGCGGGAGACGGACACCTTCGACACCTTCATCGAGTCGAGCTGGTATTTCCTGCGCTTCGCCGACCCGCGCAACACCGAGGTGGCGTTTGACAAGGACGCCGTGAAGTACTGGCTGCCGGTGGACAACTACATCGGCGGCATCGAGCACGCGGTGCTGCACCTGCTCTATTCCCGCTTCTGGACGCGGGCGCTGGCCCATTGTGGCTATTTGGACCTGGCGGAGCCCTTCGCCGGCCTGTTCACGCAGGGCATGGTCACCCACGCCACCTTCCAGGACGCGGAGGGCAAGTGGATCTTCCCCACCGACGTGGACTTGGCAAGCGGCAAGGCGGTGAAGCGGGCCGACGGCAGCCCGGTCACCGTCGGCCCCGTGATCAAGATGTCCAAGTCCAAGAAGAACGTGGTGGACCCGGAAGGCATCCTGAACAGCTATGGCGCCGACGCGGCCCGCCTGTTCATGATGTCCGACAGCCCGCCTGACCGTGACCTGGAATGGACGGAGGCCGGCATCGACGGCGCCTGGCGCTACATCAACCGCCTGTGGCGGCTGGTGACGGAGCCCGGCATCACCCTGCCCGCCGCCGGCACGCCTGCCCCGGCGGAGTTCGGCGCCGACGCCACCGCCATCCGCCGCGCTGCCCACAAGGCGGCCCACGGGGTGGCGGAGGACATCGAGCAGTACCGCTTCAACAGCGCCGTGGCCAAGCTGCGCATCTTCAGCAACGCCCTGGGCGACGCCTTGTCCAAGCTGGCCGCCAAGCAGGGCAACAGCCAGGACGTGGGCGCGGACGAGGCCTGGGCCGTGCGGGAGGCGCTGGAGATCCTGAGCCAGATCGTCCAGCCTGTGATGCCCCATCTGGCACAGGAGATGTGGGTGAGCCTGGGGCACCAGGACCTGCTGGTGGAGCGGCCCTGGCCGGCCGCCGACGCGGGCTTGCTGGTGGAGGACACGGCCACCGTGGCGGTGCAGGTGAACGGCAAGCTGCGCGCGACCCTTGCCCTGCCGCGCGACGCGGCGGAAGATGTGGCCAAGGCGGCCGCCCTGGCCGACCCGGCGGTGCGGAAGGCCATGGACGGCAAGCCGCCCCGCAAGGTCATCGTCGTGCCGAACAGGATCGTCAATGTCGTGGTCTGAGACCCCCAAGGTCTTCCGCCGCCTCGGCCTGCTGGCTGTGCTCGCCCTGGTCCCTACGACCCTGGGCGGGTGTGGCTTCACGCCCGTCTATGGCACCCGCGGGGCGGCCACCGCCCCGGTGCAGCAACTTGCGCAAGTGCAGATCGACCCGATCCCGGAGCGCACGGGCCAGGTCCTGCGGAACAAGTTGATCGACCGGTTCTATGAGAATGGGCGTCCGGCCGATGCCAATTACCGGCTGGTGGTCAATCTGGCGGCCGCGGAGGAGGGGTTGGGCATCCGCAAGGACGCCACGGCCACCCGCGCGCGCCTGACAGTCCAGGCCAGCTATGAGCTGATCGAGGCCAAGACCGGCAAGGTCGCCTATCGCACCTTCAGCCGGGCCGTGGTCAGCTACAACCTGCTGGAGGCGCAATACGCCACCCTGGTGGCCCAGCAGGACGCCTATGAGCGCGCCCTGACGGAACTGGCGGAGGATGTGCGCACCCGCCTGGCCCTGTTCTTCATGCGCGACCCCGGCAGCCAGCCCTCTTGACCCCGAACCGGCCGGGCCCCCGCCCATGAAGGTCCAACCCCGCAACGCCGACGCCTTTGCCAAGCGGCCCGGCCCCGCCACCCGGCTGGTCCTGGTCTATGGCCCCGACGCCGGCCTGGTGCGGGAGCGGGGGACCCAGGCGGCCAAGTCCGCCTGCGAGGACCTGTCCGACCCCTTCCGCGTGGCGGAACTGAAGCCCGACCAGGTGGCCGCCGACCCGGCCCGCCTGTTTGATGAGATGGCCGCCATCGCCCTGACCGGCGGCCGGCGGGTGGTCCGCATCAGGGACGTGGACGACAAGCTGGAGCGGGCCGTCGCCGCCCTGTTGAAGGAGCCGCCGCCGGGCGACAGCCTGGCCGTGCTGGAGGCGGGGGAGCTGGACGGTCGGTCCAAGCTGCGCAAGCTGGTGGAGGACGCCGGCGAGGTGGGCGCCGCCATCGCCTGCTATGTGGAGGAGGGGGGGGAGCTGGCCGGCACCATCGCCCGCATCGTGGGCGAGCACGGCATGCAGATCACGCCGGAGGCGCGGGACTGGCTGGCCGCCAACCTGGTGGGCGACCGCTCCATGGCCCGCAGCGAGGTGGACAAGCTGGTCCTCTACATGCTGGGCAGCAAGGCCATCGGGATCGAGGACGTGAAGGCCGTGGTGGGCGACAGCGCCGCCATGGACATGGACGAGCCCGCCCTGGCCGCAGCCGACGGCAATCTGGCGGAGGTGGACCGGTCCTTGCGCAAGCTGTTCGCCGAGGGCACCAGCGTCGTCCCGATCCTGCGCGCCGCCCAGCGCCACTTCCAGCGCCTGCACATCGCCGTCGCCCACGTGGCCCGCGGCCAGACCCCCCAGCAGGCGGTGAAGACCCTGCGGCCCCCCGTCTTCTTCAAGCTGGAACCCCAGATGACCGCCCAGGTCCGCCGCTGGACCCTGCCCCTGCTGCAACAGGCCCTGGACCGCCTGCTGGAAGCCGAAGCCGAGTGCAAACGCACCCACAGCCCGGACGAGACGATCTGCGCGCGGGCGTTCTTCCAACTGGCGCAGTTGGCGCGGCGGGGGTGAGGCCGTACGGGATTTTTACCGGACGTGCCCAAACGAACAGAATTTTTACCGGCCGAACAGAATTCGTGCGACCATCACCGCGCTGACACGAATTTTGACGGCAGGGGCGGGCGATGCCGATCCGGCTTGGGCCCAACGAACGCTACACCGGCCAGATGGGCTTGGTCCATCGCTTCGGCCTGCGCGTGCCGCCGCCTTACACGATCTCGATTGTGGGGGCAGGGCGTCTGCAAATCCATGAAACGCCCGAGCACCAAGTGGAGCGGTATGGCTCCAGCTACGACAAGGGCGACGACCCCCTGTCCGACTTAGCCTTCGCGCTGCGCTATGAGCCACTGCACCTCGGAATCTTGAAGGCGGTTTTCCGTACCATGGGCCCGGAACCCGTGAAGGCTTGGGTGCGCCAGAAGCCAACGGGCAAGTTCGCCCGGCGTGCTTGGTTCTTCTATGAATGGCTTATGGGTGAGCGCCTGGACCTGCCGGATGCGACGGCTGGGGCCATGGTGGACGCGCTGGATGAGGACAAGCACGTCACCAGCATGCTGGCCACGCCGCTACGCCGCTACCGTGTCTCCAATAATTTGTTGGGTTCGGCCGCTTTCTGCCCGGTCGTACGCCTCTCCCGGACCTTGCGCGAAAGGCAAGTCACCGAACTTGGGACGGAGGTTCGCGCCTTGGTCGAGGGCTGTGACCCCGCGGTCCTGGCGCGGGCGGTGCAATACGTGCTGACCAAGGAGACACGCAGCAGCTTCGCCATCGAGCGGGATGAGGTCGCCGGGTCGCGGGCGGAGCGCTTCATTGCCGCCCTGCGCACTGTCCAGGATTTCGACCCGGCCAGCGAGGCTGACCAGACGGGCTTGCAGAACCTGATCGTGGGCGACCCACGTTATGGGGCCCGGGGTTGGCGCGGCGCGCAGATCTACATCGGCGAGACGGTTCTGAATCAAGCCGACCGGGTCCGCTACATCTGCCCCCAGCCCGAGGACATCCGCGATTTGATGGGCGGCTTCGCCAAGATGGTACGTGGACAGCTTGGGGAGGTGGAGTTCGACAGGAGCTTGTCGGCCGCATTCGGCGCGACGATCCCGCACCCGCCGGCCATGCTGGACCCCATCACCGCCGCCGCCGTCATCAGCTTCGCCTTCGTCTTCATCCACCCGTTCGAGGATGGCAACGGCCGCATCCACCGCTTCCTGATCCACCATGTGTTGGAGCGGCTGGGTTTCACCCCGCCCGGCCTGTTGTTCCCCGTTTCCGCCGTCATCCTGCGCAACCGGCGAGCCTATGACGAGGCGCTGGAGGCCTTCTCTGAGGCCATCATGCCCTTCATCGACTGGGATTGGACCCCGGGCCCGGACGGGCTGCCGACCGTCGTGGTGAAGAACGACACCGCGGACCTGTACCGCTACTTCGACGCCACGCCCATGGTGGAGTTCCTGTACCGCTGCGTGGCGGAGGCGATCCGGGTGGACCTGAAGCAGGAGATCGCCTTCCTCGCCAAGTATGACCGGGCCCTGCGTGCCCTGATGGAGGTCAGCGCCATGCCGGACCGCAAGGCGGGCCTGTTCACCAACCTTGTGCTCCAGAACGGCAAGGTGGGTGCGGAGAAGCGCCGGCGCCATTTCGCCGAGTTGACGGAGGAAGAGGCCGACCGGCTGGAACAGGTGGTCCTGTCGGCCGCGCGGGAAGCGGTAGCGGATGGGGCGGCCGGTGATGGCCGCCCCGCCGTGGACATCACAATTTCCAGGTCTCCAGGTCCGCCTCCACCTTCTCCACCAGCTTGTCGACGATGAAATCGGCGATGGCGCCGTCGGCCACGTTCTCGATCAGGAAGCGCTTGAAGAAGCCCTTCGGCCGATCCTCGTCCGTGATCTGGTCCACGACCTTGCGGATACGATTGCGGAACAGCCGCTCCACCTTGCTGACGACCACCCGCCCGGCGGGCCAGGGCTCCAGCCGCTGCTCCTCCGCAGCCGTCCCGACCAGGGGGATGATGGGCAGGAAGCGGTCGTCGGCCTTCTTCCAGGCCGCCAGGCCGGCGGCAACCTCCTGCTGGTCGAAGACCAGGTTGCCAGGATCAAGGACAAACTCCGTCCTCAGGTAATCCTGGCAGTTCTTGCGTCCCAGGAAGTAGTCGTGGCGGCGAAGCGCCTCGTCCAGGAAGCCCATGAAGGCGCCGAAACCGGCGCTGGCAATGGCTTTCGCCCCGACCAAGGGGGGGGCGTCGCCATCCTCCCGGACCGGCGTGATCATGAAGCGGCTGAACACGGTCTCGTCCAGGGCCAGCAGCAGGTCGGACGTGCTGTAGCGGGCCTGCCCCACCAGGGACCCGACCGTCTGGAGCCCGGCCGACAGGAGCTGGGTGGTGATGTCGGTCGAGTCGAAGGTGGGCATGTCGGCGAAGGGGTCCACCAGCAAGACGCCGCGGTTGGCCTCCGTTGCGTTCCGTGGGTTCCGCCCTGTCACGCCAGCCAGGGCGGTGCGGGCCAGCTCCACCGGCTGGTTGTCCGTGCCGCCGCCATCCACCGCCACGAACTCGTAATCCTGGGGCAGCACCCCCCGCTGGTCGCGCAGCAGGTCGAAGACGGGGGTGCGCAGCACAACCCTGGGCCCACCCTGCTCACCGGGCAGCACCGCCGGCCGCCACAGGTAATGTTCCAGGGGGCGGCGCAGCTTGCGGGCAGGGAAGCCTGCCGGGAACGCCCCCGTGGCCCGGGCGAAGAGGCTGAACTCCTCCCAGTCTATCTGGTGAAGGTCGCCGGCGTTGCCCGGCTCCGCCACCACGAGAAAAGAATCTCCTGCCGCTTCACGCGGGGCCTTGGGTTTGCTGGCCGTGTCCAGCCCGATGGCAAAGCGGACATGGTCCGCATGGTCGGTAAAATACTGGCCCTTCGCCGCGCCGGAAAAGGCGACGGTGTATGGCATGCCCCGCAGGTTGGTCAATGTGAGGATAAGTTCGAGCGGGTCCGCCAAGTAACCCTGCCGGTCGACCCTATCGCCGGCGAACGAGGCGATCGCCAAGGCAGCGCTGTCGATCGGGGCCGGGCAGAGCAGGCTTTCCACGACCCGGTTGCCCTTCAGGTCAGACGTATCGGTGAAGCCGGCCACGTCAAGCTTGCTGACCCAGGTGTTGTAGAAGGGGTTGCGCATCCGCACGGCGTTGGCGGACACCGGCGTGACATGGGGGAAGCCGTTGGTAGCGACCTTCGCGAAGATCGCCCCGTTCACCCCGCCGCCCGAGGCGCCGGCCACGACCTTCACCATCAACTTATGGGTCGGCACAGTCTTCTTGGCGGACGGCTTCGCCTGCAGCTGCTTTGCTTTTTCCCATTCTTCCAGCGCTTCCAGCAGGAAATCCAGGACACCCGCCGTGTAGGCCCCGGCCGACACAGTGCCGCCCAGGACCAGGGCGAGTTCATAGGTGTTGGCAGGTACCGGGAGCTTGGCCTGGTCCTCGTATGCCTTGCGAATCTTCTCAAGCGCGTCCTTGTACGCCTGGACAACCGGATCGGGCTTTCCCTGGGGGTCTTTCTTGTCCAGGTCCCTTTCAGGAGGGATGGTGACAGTCATGGTGCGTCCTCCGTTGACGAGCCCCTTGCTGGCGAGGAGGAGGCGCGGCTCTCCGATAGCCGTCGCGACGCTTATGCCTGATTAGCGGATAACGGCGAGGCACACGTCCTTCCCGACAAGGATACTATATCGATCCGCTATCATTGGGGCATTGTGAATATGTGACGTCGCCAGCTTGCGGGACAACGCCATCGCAAGCCTGGCCTGTGCCGGACTGGTTCCGTGGCGGGTCACGTCAACCGATGACGGCGTGCCCCGCCCCGCGCAGGGCGGCGACGGCCGCGTCCAGCATGTCCGCCTTCACCAGCAGATAATCCGTGTCATAGGTGGCGACGGCGAACAAGCTGATGCCGGCCTCTGCCAGGGGCCGGGCCAGGGCGGCGAGGATGCCGGTCAGGGCGAAGTCCAGCGGCCCTTCCACCTTCAGCGCCCGCCAGGGGGCGACGGCCTGCACCCCGTCCGGTACCCGGTCGGCGAGGCAGACGACGGACAGCTCCTCCGCCGTGCGGGTCAGGGACAGGAAACCCGGCCCGTCGGCCCAGGCAGGGAACGGGGCGTCCGGGGGCAGGCGGCAGACCGCCAGTTCCCCCGGCAGGACGGTAAGGGGGATGCCGGCCGGCATCACGCCGCAGGGTTGGCGGCGGGCAGCATCACCGGCTCTTCGTAGGAGATCACCACGGCCAGCTTCCAGGCGCCGTCATCGGCCTTGCGCAACACATAGCTGGTGGAGAAGCGCATGATCTCCTCCCGCCCCTCGTTGCGTAGCAGCCAGAGCACCTCCGCCCGGGCCAGCCGGGGGCCGCAGGGCCAGGCCCAGACCGCCGCGGGCACCGGCCAAGCCAGGCCGATGCTGTGGTAGACGCCCAGCAACTCCTCCACATAGCCCCGCACCGCCGCGGCGTCCGGGTAGGACAGGGGCTTGTCCGCCGTCAGCACAGCCAGGGGCTGGTCGAACAGGGCAGCCACCGCGTCAGCGTCGTACTTGGCGAAGGCGGCGGAGTAGGTGCCGAAGAAGGCGGCGGCCTCGGCCCCGATGGTGTCGGCGATCTGGGTGGCGTCGGGGGTGTCGGCCATGGGTGAAATCCGGGGATAGGGGGACGGGCGCCGGGACAGGGTGTGTCCGCACCTATCCTTTTGCTTCTACCGCCATCCCAGCGCAAGCCCGGAGGTGCAAGGTCAAACCCAACGCCCTTCCTGCTTCCCCCGCGCAGGCGGGGGTCCACAGTTCTTCAGCGACGGTGACGTAGGGACGGGATCAAAAACCGTGGGCCCCCGCCTTCGCGGGGGACGCGGATTACCTTGGGTAAGCGTATCGCAGACGAAGCCCTTGTCTCACCGCCGGCCCAGGATGCGGGTCAGCACCCCGTCCAGCTGGTCCAGGCTCTTGTAGTGGATCTGCAGCGTGCCCTTCGGGCCGGCGGAGTTCAGCGTCACCTTCAGGCCCAGGGCCTGGGAAACCTCCTTTTCCAGGGCCACCGTATCGGGGGCCTTGGGCGTCGGCGCCTTGGCCGGGACGGGCTGGGCGCCCAGCTTCACCAGCGCCTCCGTCTGGCGCACGTTCAGGCCGCGCTCCACGACGATCTTGGCCAGCTCCAGCGGGTCGGCGGCGGTCAGCAGGGCGCGGGCGTGGCCCATGCTGAGCTGACCGTCCTGCACCATCTGCTTCACCCCGTCCGGCAGGGACAGCAGGCGCAGCATGTTGGCCACGTGGCTGCGGCTCTTGCCCACGCTGTGGGCCAGGTCCTCCTGGGTGTGTTGGAACTCGTCCATCAGGCGCTTGAACCCTTCCGCCTCCTCCAGCGGGGTCAGGTCCTGGCGCTGGATGTTCTCGATGAGGGCGATCTCCAGCGCCTCCCGGTCGGTCAGGGACCGCACCAGCACCGGCACCTCGTGCAGCCCGGCGAGCTGGGCCGCGCGCCAGCGCCGCTCCCCGGCGATGATCTCATACTGGGTGGCGCCGGGGGCGGCGGCAGGGTCCTTGCGCACCAGCAGGGGCTGGAGCACGCCGCGCTCCCGCACGCTCTCCACCAGGGCGCGCAGCTCCTCCTCATCGAACTTGCGGCGGGGCTGGTACTTGCCCGGGCGCACCTGGTCGATGGGGACCAGCCGGGTCAGGCGGACCCGGTCCACCTGCTCCTCCTGGCCGCCCTGGGCCTCCCCGAACAGGGCGGACAACCCGCGCCCCAGGCCCGTGCGCTGCTTCTTCGACTCGTCCATTCCCACCATCACGCCATCTGCCGCTTGCGCTCACGCTTCAGGATCTCGCCCGCCAGGTGGATATAAGCCTGGGCGCCCGCCGACTTCATGTCGTAGAGCAGCACCGGCTTGCCATGGCTGGGCGCCTCGGAGACCCGCACGTTCCGCGGGATCACCGTCTCATACACCTTGTCGCCGAAGAAGCCGCGGACATCCGCCGCCACCATTTCCGACAAATTGTTGCGGCGGTCGAACATGGTCAGGACCACGCCGCCGATCTCCAGGGACGGGTTGAAGGCGCGCTTCACCCGCTCGATGGTGCGGACCAGGTGGGACAGGCCCTCCAGCGCATAGAACTCGCACTGCAACGGCACCAGCACCGCCGTGGCCGCCGCCAGGGCATTCAGGGTCAACAGCCCCAGGGCCGGCGGGCAGTCGATCAGCACATAATCATAGGCGCGGGAAGAGCGGGCGAGGGCATCCTTCAGCCGGTACTCCCGCCGGTCCACGTTCACCAGCTCCACCTCCGCCCCCGACAGGTCCACGTTGGCGGTGACGATGGACAGGTTGGGCACCGCCGTGGGCACCGCCACCTCCTCCACCGACAGATCGGCGAAGAGCAGGTCGTAGATGCCGAACTCCCGGTCGGCTTGCGCGATGCCGAGGCCGGTGGACGCATTGCCCTGGGGATCGTTGTCGATGATCAGCACCCGCTTGCCGCAGGCGGCGAGGGCGGTGGCCAGGTTGATGGTGGTGGTGGTCTTGCCCACGCCGCCCTTCTGGTTGGCGAGCGCGATGACGCGCGCGGCAGGGGCGGGGACGGGCAGGGGGGCGGTCGTCACGGGGTTCAGGCCTTTCGCGCGACGTTACTTCGCGGAGATGTCGGACAGGCGCAGGATGGTGCCGGCGGGGTCCGTCCGGCTGGGGAACGCCTCGGTCCGCATTGTCCAGGAATCCGCCACCCCGGTCAATTCATCCGCCGCCGACCTGCCCTTCGGGAAGATGCAGGTGCCCCCCGGTTTCAGCAGGCGCAGGGCCCAGGGTAGCAGTTGCGACAGGTCGGCCAGGGCGCGGGCGCTGACCACATCGGCCGGCGGCAGCTCCACCGCCTCGATCCGGCTGGCATGCACGGTGGCGGGAGCGCCAGTGACGCGCGCCACCTCCCGCAGGAAGGTGGCCTTGGTCTGGTCGGACTCCACCAAGTTGACGTGAGGCACGCCCAGGATCGCCAGCACCATGCCGGGGAAGCCTGCGCCGGAGCCGATGTCGGTGAGGGTCTGGGTTCCGGGTGGCAGCAGGGGGAAGAGCTGGGCGCTGTCGGCGAAGTGCCGGGTCCAGACATCCGCGAGGGTGGTCTTGGAGACCAGGTTCACCACCGGGTTCCACTTGCGCAACAGCGCCTCATAGGCTTGCAGCCGTTCCAGTGTTTCACGTGGAACATGGAAGGTGGCGGCGAAGTCGGTGGGGGTCATAGACGCCATAGGATCACGCGACCGGGCTGAACAGCTTCAGGCCGACGATGCCGGCGATGATCAGCAGGATGCACAGGATGCGGGCGAGGTTTGCCGGCTCCCCCAGCACCACCATGCCCAGGATGGCCGTGCCCACGGCACCGATGCCGACCCAGATGGCATAGCCGGTGCCCACGGGGATGGTCTTCAGCGCCTGGGACAGCAGGATGAAGCTGCCGGCCATGGCCGCCAGGGTCCAGACGGAGGGCCAGAGCTTGGTGAACCCCTCCGTGTATTTCAGCCCGATGGCCCAGACGATCTCCAGCAGGCCGGCGATGACCAGATAAACCCACGCCATGTCAGGCCACCGCCGCCGCGGGAGGCTTGCGCTTCACATAGCGCAACAGCGCGGTCAGGGCAGCCGGGGTCATGCCGGGGATGCGGGCGGCGGCGCCAAGGGTGGCGGGGCGCACGGTCTTCAGCTTCTGCCGGATCTCCGCCGAAAGGGCAGCGATGCGGTCGGGGTCCAGGTCGGCGGGCAGGGCTAGATCCTCATCCCGGCGGAAGGCGCGGATGTCCGCCTCCTGCCGGTCCAGGTAGCCGGCATACTTGCCGTCAATTTCCACCTGTTCCGCGATGTCGGCGGGCAGGGCGGCCAGCTCCGGCCAGACCGTGGACAGGCGGGCAAGGTCGATGTCCGGGTAGCGCAGCAGGTCCAGGGCGGTGCGCCGCACCCCGTCCCGGTTCACATGGATGCCGTGCCTTGCCAGCTCGTTCGGCGTGGCGGCGAGGCTGGTGGCGAGGTCCCGCGCCGCGGCCAGGGCCTGCTTCTTCGCCTGCCAGTGCGCCTGCCGCTCCGCCCCCACCACACCCACGGCGAGGCCCCGGTCGGTCAGGCGCTGGTCGGCGTTGTCGGCGCGCAGCAGCAGCCGGTACTCCGCCCGGCTGGTGAACATGCGATAGGGCTCGGTGGTGCCGCGGGTGATCAGATCATCGATCAGGACGCCGATATAGGCCTCCGCCCGGTCCAGCACGAAGGGGGCGGAGCCCGCCACGGCCAGGGCGGCGTTCAACCCGGCGACCAGGCCCTGGGCCGCCGCCTCCTCATACCCGGTCGTGCCGTTGATCTGGCCGGCCAGGAACAGGCGGGGCAGGCGCTTGGTCTCCAGCCTGTTGGTCAGCTCCCGCGGGTCCACATAATCATACTCGATGGCATAGCCGGGCCGCAGCATCACCGCCCGCTTCAGGCCCGGGATGTTGCGCAGCATCTCCGCCTGCACGTCGCGGGGCAGGCTGGTGGAGATGCCGTTGGGATAGACCGTGTCATCGTCCAGCCCCTCCGGCTCCAGGAAGATTTGGTGCCGCTCCTTGTCGGCGAAGCGGACGACCTTGTCCTCCACGCTGGGGCAATAGCGGGGGCCCGTGCCCTCGATCTGGCCGGAATACATGGGTGCCCGGTGCAGGTTGGCGCGGATGGCCGCGTGCACCGCCGGGGTGGTGTAGGTGATGGCGCACTGCACCTGCGGCGTGGTGATCGCCGTGGTCAGGGTGGAAAAGGGCGGGGGCGGGTCGTCGCCCGGCTGCATCTCCAGCGCCGCCCAGTCGATGGTGCGGCCGTCCAGCCGGGGCGGGGTACCGGTCTTCAACCGGCCCAGGGGGAAGCCGAAGCGGGCCAGGGTGGCGGACAGGCCCAGGGCAGGGGCCTCCCCCACGCGCCCGGCCGGTATCTTCTCCTCCCCGATATGGATCATGCCGCGCAGGAAGGTGCCGGTGGTCAGCACCACGGCCCCGGCGCGGATCACTTCCCCCTCCGCCGTCACGACACCGGCGCAGGTGCCGCCGCCGTCAATGACCAAATCCTCCACCGCCGCGGCGATGATGTCCAGGTTGGGCTGGGCGGCCAAGGTGGCCTGCATGGCCTGCCGGTACAGCTTGCGGTCCGCCTGGGCCCGGGGGCCGCGGACGGCAGGGCCCTTGGATCGGTTCAGCACCCGGAACTGGATGCCGCCCTGGTCCGTCACCCGGCCCATGACCCCGTCCAGGGCGTCAATCTCACGGACAAGATGGCCCTTGCCCAGGCCGCCGATGGCCGGGTTGCAGGACATCTCCCCGATAGTCTTGACCTTGTGGGTCACCAGCGCCGTGCGGGCCCCCGCACGCGCCGCCGCGGCAGCAGCCTCGCATCCCGCATGGCCACCGCCCACCACGATCACGTCATAGCTGCGCATGGCGCGGAATGTATGGATGAGGGGCCGAGGAGTCCAGTGTTCCACGTGGAACAGGGGGGACATCTGCCGTCCATGCAGAGCGCTGATGTCACCCCGGGCTTGACCCGGGGCCCTCGGGATCGGTCGATGCAGATCACCGAAAGCGGTGTTTTTCTTTGTCCTTTTGCCCGCTGCCGCCCCTTGGCACGTCCGCTTTCCCAAGGGCCCCGGCTCAAGGCCGGGGTGACATCAAGTGATTGGCATCGGCGATCACTTCCCGATGCAGAAATCCCGGAAGATCACGTCCAGCAGCTCCTCCACGTCCACCCGCCCGGTGATGCGGCCCAGGGCGCGGGTGGCGAGGCGGATGTCTTCGGCGGCCAGTTCGGGCAGGGGGGCGGACAGGGCGCGGAGCAGGCTGTCCCGGCAGTCCTCCAGGGCGGATCGGTGCCGGGCCCGGGTCAGGGCGGGGGCGCCGCTGGGGGCGTAGCGTCGCTCCACCTCCGACCCCAGCGCCGACAGCAGCGCGGGCAGGCCTTGGCCGGTGGCGGCGGAGACGGGCAGGGCGGGGCGGCCCCCCACCACGGGCTCGGCCGGGTGTGCGGCCAGGTCGGCCTTGTTCAGCACGGGCAAGGCGTCCTCGTCCAGCAGCGCCAATGTGGCTGGATCGAGCAAGGGCCAGCGGCTGCCGTCAAACACCAGCAGCTTAAGGTCCGCCCGCGAGGCCCGGTCCAGGGCGCGGCGGATGCCTTCCGCCTCGATGGCCTCCGCCGCCTCCCGCAGGCCCGCCGTGTCGGCCAGCAACACGGGGTAGCCGCCCAGGTCCAGGTGCACCTCGATGACGTCCCGGGTGGTTCCCGCGGTGTTGGAGACGATGGCCACGTCCCGCCGGGCGATGGCGTTCAGCAGGCTGGACTTGCCGGCGTTGGGGGCGCCCAGGATGGCGATGGAGATGCCGTCGCGTAAGCGCTCCCCCCGGCTATTGTCGGCCAAGTGGGCCCCGATCTCCGCCGCCAAGCCTTCCACCACGGGCCGGACCGCGTCGGACAGGCCGCCGGGCAGGTCTTCCTCCGGGAAGTCGATATCGGCCTCAAGGTGGGCCAAGGCACGGGTCAGGCGGGTACGCCAGCCGTCATAGAGGCGGCCCAGGTCGCCATCCAATTGCCGCAAGGCTTGGCGGCGCTGGGCCGCCGTTTCAGCATCCACCAGGTCGGCGATGGCCTCCGCCTCCGTCAGGTCCAGCTTGCCGTTCTCGAAGGCGCGGCGGCTGAATTCCCCTGGCTCGGCAACGCGCAGGCCCAGGGTGGTGAGGGCGTCGGTAACGGCGGACAGGACGGCCCGGCCGCCATGCAAGTGCAGCTCCGCCACGTCTTCCCCGGTGAAGCTGGCAGGGCCGGGGAACCAGAGCACCAAGCCCTTGTCGATCACCTCGCCACTGCCGGGTTCGCGCAGGCTGGCCAGGGTGGCTTGGCGCGGCGGGGGCAGGGGGCGGCCGGTCAGATGCCCCAGGGTCGCACCGGCATCCGGCCCGGACAGGCGGATGACCTGCACCCCGCCCCGGCCCGGTGCGCTGGCGAGGGCGAAGATGCTGTCGCTCATGGCCTGTGTTCCACGTGGAACATTGGGTCGGCTCACGCCTTGCGTGACGACCAATGGATATGGTGGATGCGCCAGCCATCATCGCCGCGGCGCAGGATCATCGTCTCCGTCCCGCGCACATCCACGGGCTTGTCCTTGAACGTGCCCGTCGTGCGGGTCTCACAAGCTTCCCAGGCCAGGTCGTCGGAACGGCCGGAAACGAAGTTGGACACCTCCCGCCTCGTGGCCTGGGCGAACTCCATGTCGGCGCGGAGATGGTGGTTCACATACTCCCGCGCCGACCGCTCCACCCCGCCCTGCTCATAGACGGTCACGCCGATGTGCAGCCGCCGGACGGCCCCATCCAGGTCGCCGGCGGCCAAGGCCTTGTGGAAGGCTTCGACCACCTTGCGGGGCCCATCATCCTCACCGGCGGCGGGAAGGGCGGCAAGGGTGGCCGCACCGGCCCCGGCCAGCATCACGGCACGGCGGTCCATGTCCATGGCTCAGGCCCCCACCACCAGCCGGGCCTCACGGTCCTCCGGCTTCTTGTCACCGGGCTGCAGCATCAGCCGCTCCACCCGGCCACCCTCCACCAGGTGGGTCTGCAGGATCTCATCCAGGTCCGCCTCATCGGCATAGGTGTACCAGACCCCTTCCGGGTAGATGACCAGCGTCGGCCCCAGCTCACAGCGGTCCAGGCAGCCGGCATTGTTCACCCGCACGGCCTTGCCCAGGCCAAGCGCGGAGGCGCGCTTCTTCATGTAGTCGCGCAACTGCTCCGCCCCTTTGGCCTTGCAGCAGCCGCGGGGGTGGCCGTCCGGCCGCTCATTGGTGCAGACAAAGACATGCGCGCGGAAATAGGGGGCGGGATCAGTCACTTCTTTCCATCCTTCGACGGGCCGGCGGCACCCATGGCGGCCGCCATCTGGTTCCAGAGCATCTTCTGGATCTGCTCGAAGCCCTGGATGCTGGCAGGCAACCAGGTCCTTACCATCACCTCGGGGTCCATGGCCTGGATATTGGCGCTCAGCCGATCCTGCAACTGCTGCATCAGCGCCTGCTGCATGGGCTGCACGTCAGGCAGGCCGAAGAAGGTCCGGGCCTCCTCCGGCGTGCAGTCGATGTTGACCGTCACCTTCATCGCCGCCCTCCCATCCCTGCTGAAGAACCGGCCGGCCCGCGGATCGGGGCCATAACCGTAAGTTATCCAAGGCCATTTTCCTGGCGCGGGTCAGTCTACACGAGGTTACACTGCCCGCAAACGGCCCCCGACCCGGCGGCCCCACGCCAAAGCGGCGCGCGGCCTGTTGGGATTTGGGGGAAATCGGGGGAAAGGGAAGGGACCATGGCCGAAGGCGCGAACCTTCTGGGGCGCGAGACGAGCCCCTATCTGCTCCAGCACGCGGACAACCCCGTGCACTGGATGGCCTGGGGGCCGGAGGCCTTCGCCCGGGCCAAGGCGGAGGACAAGCCCATCCTGCTGTCCGTGGGCTACGCCGCCTGCCATTGGTGCCACGTGATGGCCCATGAGTCCTTCGAGGACCCGGAGATCGCGCGCTTGATGAACGAGCTGTTCGTCAACGTGAAGGTGGACCGGGAGGAACGGCCGGACCTGGACCAGGTCTACCAGCAGGCCCTGTCCCTGCTGGGGCAACAGGGCGGCTGGCCGCTGACCATGTTCCTGACGCCCGGCGGGGAGCCGTTCTGGGGCGGCACCTATTTCCCGCCGGCCACCCGCTGGGGCCGGCCCGGCTTCCCCGACGTGCTGCGCGGGGTGGCCAACACCTACCGGACGGAGCCGGAGAAGGTGACCCGCAATGTCAGCGCCCTGAAGGACGCGCTGACCAAGCTGTCGCAGAACCGCCCGGGCGGCAGCGTGGAACCGGCCGTGCTGGACCAGGTGGCGGAGCGCCTGGTGCGGGAGGTGGACCCCTTCAACGGCGGCATCGGCGACGCGCCCAAGTTCCCGCAGCCCAGCATCTTTACCCTGCTCTGGCAGGCCTTCAAGCGGACGGGCAAGCCGCCCTATGCCAGCGCCGTGATCAACACCCTGACGCGGATGAGCCAGGGCGGCATCTATGACCACCTTGGCGGCGGCTTCGCCCGGTACAGCACGGACGCCCAGTGGCTGGCACCCCACTTCGAGAAGATGCTGTACGACAACGCCCAGCTGCTCGAGCTGCTGACGGCGGTGTGGCAGGAGACGCGCGACCCCCTGTTCGAGGCGCGCATCCGGGAGACGGCCGCCTGGGTCCTGCGGGAGATGGTGGCCGAGGCCGGGGGCTTCGCCGCCACCCTTGATGCCGACAGCGAGGGGGAGGAGGGCCGGTTCTACGTCTGGTCCAAGGCGGAGGTGGACACGGTGCTGGGCGCCGACGCGGACGCGTTCTGCGCGGTCTACGACATCTCCCACCATGGCAACTGGGAGGAGACGAACATCCCCAACCGGCTGAAGGACACGTCCTGGCTGGGGGCGGAGCGGGAAACGGCGCTGGCCGCCCAGCGCGCCAGGCTGCTGGCCGTGCGGGACAAGCGGGTGCGGCCGGGCTGGGACGACAAGGTGCTGGCCGACTGGAACGGGCTGATGATCGCCGGCTTGGCCAAGGCGGGCGCGGCGCTGGGGGAACAGGCCTGGATCGACGCGGCCGCCCGCGCCTTCGGCTTCGTCGCCTCCTCCATGCAGGAACATGGGCGGCTGAAGCATAGCTGGCGGCATGGGCAGTTGAAGCACGCCAGCACGCTGGAGGACCACGCCAACATGGCCCGTGCCGCCCTGGCCTTGTTCGAGGTCATCGGCGACTGGTCCCTGGTGGAGCAGGCCAGGGCCTGGGTGGCCGTGCTCGACAAGCATTATTGGGATGGGGAAGGGGGTGGCTACTTCATCGTCGCGGACGATGCCACCGACCTGATCGTCCGCCCGCGGCATGCCCATGACAACGCCGTGCCCGCCGGCAACGGCACCATGGTGGGGGTGCTGGCCCGGCTGTGGCTGCTGACGGGAGAGGAGGCCTATCGCCAGCGGGCCGACGCGCTGGTGGATGCCTTCAGTGGCGAGCTGACCCGCAACTTCTTCCCCCTGGCCACCTGGCTGAACGGGATCGAGCTGCTGGAGACGGCGGTGCAGGTGGTGGTGGCTGGGGAACCGGGGGCGGCGGACACGCGCGCCCTGCTGGCGGCCGTCCATGGCCTGTCCCTGCCCACCCTGGTGCTGACACCCTTGGCGCCGGGCATGGCCCTGCCGGAGGGGCACCCGGCCGCAGGCAAGGGCTTGGTGGATGGCAAGGCCGCGGCCTATGTCTGCCGTTATGGCAGTTGCGGCCTGCCGGTCACCGACCCGGCGGAACTGACGAAGGCGCTGGGCGGCTGATGCGGCTGGGACGGGGGAGCGGGGCCGCCCTGCTGGCCTTGGCGCTGCTGGCGCGGCCGGCCGTGGCGGAGACGCGCACGGAGCTGCTCGACCGCACCCTGGCGGCCCTGGTGGCGGACAAGACGGCGCCGGTCAGCGGGGTGGCGCTGGTGGTGCTGGACAAGGGGCGGGAGGCCTTTGCCAACGCCGCCGGGCTGGCCGTCATCGACCCGGCGGACCCGGCCCGGCAGCAGGCCCTGGACGTGGACACGCCCGTGCGGGTGGCCAGCATCTCAAAGCTGGCGGTGGCGATCACGGCGCTGCGGCTGGTGGAGGAGGGCAAGCTGACCCTCGACGGGGATGCCGGCGCGGTGCTGGGCTTTGCCTTACGCAACCCGCATTGGCCTGACCGCCCCATCACCCTGCGCCATTTGCTGACCCATACCAGCAGCCTGCGCGACGGGGAGGTCTATGCCCTGCCGGTGCAGCACAGCCTGGAGGAGCTGGTGCGGCCCGGCGGCCCCTGGGACAAGGACGGCAGCCGCTGGGCCAAGCCGGACGGCGACGGCAGGGACCGCGGGCCCGGCGCCTGGTTCAGCTACGCCAACATCAATCTGGGCGTCGTCGCCACCATGATGGAGCGGGTGACGGGGGAACGGTTCGACTCGACCGTGGACCGGGTGCTGTTCCGGCCCCTGGGCATCCAGGCCGGCTTCGACGTGCGTCGCCTGCCCGACCCCGCCTTTGCCAAGCTGGCCCCGGTCTACCGCAAGGTGACGGGGGAGGTGAGCGACCCTGGGGGTACCTGGTCGGCCCAGGTGGACGATCACCGGGGCGTCCGGCCCGACGGCTTCGTCAGCCCCTTCGGCGTGACGGCGACACTTCCCCTGTCCGCCTACCAGCCCGGCCGCAACGCCACCACCCTGGCGCCCCAGGGCGGCCTGCGCATCTCCGCCCGCGGCCTTGCCCGCATGCTGCGGGTCCTGCTGGACCGCGGGACGGTGGACGGGGTGCGGGTGCTGAGGCCGGAAACGGTGGACGCCATGCTCGCGCCCGCCTGGGCCTTCCCGAATGGTGATGGTGACACCGAACGCGGGCTGTACCAGCGCTGGGGCCTGGGCGTGCATTGCCTGAACACGGGGGAGGGCGACCGCATCGCCCCTGGCGCCCCTATGCTGTGCGGGCACCTGGGTGATGCCTATGGCCTGATCGGCGGGGCGTTGGTGGACCCGGCCGGGGGCTGGGGGTTCGTCTACCTGGTCACCGGCACCAGCCTGGACTCCGCCGACGCTTCCATCCCGCCCTCGGCCCTGACACGGTGGGAAACCACCATCGGCAGGGCCGTGCTGGAGGGCAGGGCACCCGGGCGGTGACACCAGCGGCCCAAGCCCGCGGACGCGGGTGCCTGAGAGGGCGCCATGAACATCGCGTTACCCCCGCTTTCCCTGCCGTGACAAGCGCTTGGCTGCTTAGTATCGTGCCGCCGAACCGTTCGGCGCCCGCCACCGACCCTGGGCGCCGTGCCATCAAGCAAACAGGGGGCAGGCATGACCGAGGTTACCATCCAGGCCAAGGACGGCGGCAGCTTTACCGGCTATCTGGCCCTGCCCGCGGGCGGCAAGGGCCCCGGCATGGTCGTGATCCAGGAGATCTTCGGGGTCAACGACGTGATGCGCGGCCTGTGCGACCAGTACGCGGCCCAGGGATACGTCGCCCTCTGCCCCGACCTGTTCTGGCGGCAGGAACCGGGCATCCAGATTTCCGACAAGACGGATGCGGAATGGCAGAAGGCCTTCCAGCTCTACCAGGGCTTCAACGAGGCCAAGGGTGTAGAGGACCTGATCGCCACGCTGGATTTCCTGCGCGGGCATGAGGCCGTCACCGGCAAGATCGGCAGCGTCGGCTACTGCCTGGGCGGCAAGCTGGCCTATCTGATGGCCACCCGCTCCGACGCGGATGCCAATGTCAGCTATTACGGCGTCGGCATCGATGGCGCGCTGGGGGAGGCCACGGCCATCGACAAGCCGCTGCTGATGCACATGGCCGGCAAGGACAAGTTCGTGCCGCCCGAAGCGCAGGAAAAGATCAAGGCCACCCTGTCCGACAACCCGCTGGTCACCATCCACGCCTACCCGGACCAGGACCACGCCTTCGCTCGCACCGACGGCATCCATTGGGACCCGGAGGCCGCGAAGGCCGCCAACGAGCGCACGGCCGCTTTCTTCTCCCGGTATCTGAAGAGCTGATCCATCATGCCTGGAGTGGGTGTCGCGCGGCACCCGCCCCTTATCTTTTCCCAATTCCGGAGCCATCCCATGCCCCACGCCATCCGCATCCACCAGCACGGCGGCCCCGAGGTCCTGGCGTGGGAGGAGGTCGAGGTGGGGGAACCGGGCCCGGGGCAGGTGCGGCTGCGGCACACGGCCGTCGGGCTGAACTTCATCGACGTCTACCACCGCACAGGCCTGTACCCCATCCCGCTGCCCTTTTCGCCGGGGTCGGAAGGGGCAGGGGTGGTGGAGGCGGTGGGACCCGGGGTGACCAACCTGAAGCCCGGCGACCGGGTGGGCTATTGCACTGCCGGGGTGGGCGGCTATGCGGAGGTGCGGCTGGCCCCGGCGGACAAGCTGGTGCCCCTGCCGGACTGGCTGGATGACCAGACAGCCGCCGCCATGTTGCTGCAGGGCATGACCGCCCGCTACCTGCTGCGCAAGACCTATCCGGTGCGGGCGGGGGACACGGTGCTGGTCCATGCCGCGGCCGGCGGGGTGGGGCTGATCGCCTGCCAGTGGGCCAATGCCCTGGGCGCCACGGTGATCGGCACTGTGGGCTCTGCCGCCAAAGCGGAACTGGCCCGCGCCCACGGCTGCCACCACGTCATCAACTATGCGCAAGAGGACTTCGCCGCCCGCACGCGGGAGCTGACCGGCGGGCGCGGGGTGGAGGTGGTCTATGACGGTATCGGCAAGGACACCTTCGAGAAGAGCCTGGATTGCCTGAAGCTGCGCGGCTTCATGGTCACCTTCGGCAACGCCAGCGGCCCCGTGCCGCCCATGCCGCCGGCCTTGCTGGGCCAGAAGGGCGGCCTGTTCCTGACCCGCCCGTCACTCGCCCACTATACCGCCACGCGGGATGAGCTGCTGGAAACGGCGGCGGACCTGTTCGGCGTGGTGCGGGACGGCCGGGTGAAGATCAACGTCCACCAGACCTTCGCCCTGAAGGACGCCGCGGAGGCGCACCGGGCGCTGGAGGCGCGGAAGACCACCGGCTCCACGGTGCTGCTGCCGTGATGTTCCACGTGGAACATGGAAGTGCAGGGCACGTGAGGTCACCCCGGGCTTGACCCGGGGTCCTCGGGATCGGCCGATGCAGATCACCGAAAGCCACGCTTTTCCTTATCCTGCACCCACTTTCGAATTCGAAAGTCGCGTTTGGTGCAAATCCCGGGGGCCCGCTGCCGCCCCTTGGCACATCGGCTTTCCCAAGGACCCTGGGTCAAGCCCGGGGTGACTCCGTGCTTGGCATCAACCGGCCTTCTCCCCGAACCACAGCGGCGGGGCCTTGAAGCCTTTCAGGAAGGCCTCGTGGGCTGCCAGCTCCTCCGCGGAGGGCGCATGCGGGCGGGCGGGGCGGAAGGGGCGCTCGACCTTCACGATTGCCCCGCCCGACGCGTTGGTGGGACCGCCGGCCAGGACCAAGTCCGGCTGCCGGCCGCCCATCAGCTCCAGGTAAACCTCGGCCAGCAGTTGGGCGTCCAGCAACGCGCCGTGCAGGGTGCGGTTGGAGTTGTCGATCTCAAACCGGCGGCACAGGGCGTCCAGGCTGGCGGGGGCGCCGGGGAAGCGGCGGCGGGCCACCTGCACCGTGTCCAGCACCGGGTTGCGCAACGGCTTCATGCCGATGCGCGCCAGTTCCGCGTTCAGGAAGCCCATGTCGAAGCTGGCATTGTGGATCACCAGCTGCGCGTCGCCGATGAACTCCAGGAAGTCGCCGACCTTCTGGGAGAACAGCGGCTTGTCGCTCAGGAATTCCGTGGACAGGCCGTGGACGGCGAAGGCCTCCGCCGGCATGTCGCGCTCGGGGTTCAGGTAGACGTGGAAATGGTTGCCGGTGCTGACATGGTTCAGCAGCTCCACGCAGCCGATCTCCACCACCCGGTCGCCGTTCAGGGCGTCGATGCCGGTGGTCTCGGTATCCAGCACGATCTCGCGCATGGGGGCGGTCCTGATATCACGGGGACTGGTAATGGCGGCTGCGGGGGATGGGGGGCCAGACCCGGCCCCGCTGTCCCCGCAGCATCCTGACGATGCCCGCCAACTTGGTCAACGTGTAGCGCTTGCCAAGGCCCGTGGGCACCACATGCTCCGCCTGCCGGCGCTTGTCACGGTCGGGCATCTGCCGGGCCAGGATGGTGGCCAGCTTCTGCGGCGTCATCCCGGGCCGGGCCAGCACCCGGCGGCGCTGGATGAAACCTGGGGCGGTGACCACCACCACCTGGTCCACCCGGTTGCGGCCCCGGCTTTCAAACAGCAGGGGGATGTCCAGCACGGCGACCGGCACCCGGGCCCGGGCGCACCGGCGCAGGAACTGGTCACCCGCCTGCCGCACCAGCGGGTGGACCACGGCTTCCAGCTTCTTCAACGCGGTGGGGTCGGCCACCACGATGGCGGACAGGGCGGCGCGGTCCACGGCCCCGTCGCGGATGGCCTGGGGATAGAGGGCGGCGATGCGCGGAACGGCGCCGCCGCCCCGGGCATAAAGTTTGTGGACGACGGCGTCGGCATCATGCACCGGGCAGCCCAGCCGGCGCAGCATGCCGGCGGCCGTGCTCTTGCCCATGCCGATGGAGCCGGTCAGGCCAAGGACGATCAAATCCCCTCCAGCACGAAACGGCGCAGGGCAGGGGTCACCTGGGGGAGCAGGCCGAACCAGGCCTGGAAACCCGGGCGGGCCTGGTGCAGCAGCATGCCCAGCCCGTCCACGATCGGGTTGCCCCGCCGCTTCGCCTCCGCCAACAGGGGCGTCAACAGCGGGGTATAGACGATGTCCGTCACCACGGCGGCCGGGGGCAGGGCGGCGAGGTCCAGCTCCAATGCCGGCTGGCCCTGCATCCCCTGGGTGGTGGTGTTGACCAGCAACCCTGAGTCGGCCAGGGCGCGGCCCCGCCATTCCCAGGGGATCACGGTGACGGCGGCGCCCAGGTCGGCGGCCAGCTCCTCCGCCTTGGCCCGGGTGCGGTTGACCACCCGCAGCTCCGGCACGCCCATGTCCAGCAGGGCCACGGCCACGGCCCGGGCGGCCCCGCCGGCCCCGACCACCATCGCGGGCCCCGCCGCGGGCTGCCAGTCCGGCGCGCCTTCCCGCAGGTTTTCCGCGAAGCCGAAGGCGTCGGTGTTGCGGCCCTCCAGGCTGCCGTCGGGGCGGACGATGACGGTGTTCACCGCCTTGATCCGCCGCGCCGCCGGGTCCAGCACGTCAACGATGCGGAACGCCGCCTCCTTGTGCGGCACAGTGACGTTGCAGCCCTTCATTCCCAGGGCGGGCAGGGCGCGCAGGGCCTGGGCGATGCCGTCGGGCGGCACGGCCAGGGGGATGTAGGCGCCGTCGATGCCATAGCTCTCCAGCCAGTAACCGTGCAGCCGCGGGCTGCGGGAATGGCCCACCGGCCAGCCCATCACCCCCGCCACCTTGGCCTTGCCACTCAGGATCATCGGTGCCCATCCATAAGATATCCGGGACAGGGTAGGGGGTGCGCGCGTCCTGGGGAAGGGGGGAGATCATCAAGGACGGCAGCCATCTTCCCCTCTCCCAACCGGGGAGAGGTCGCCTGCGCTAGCGGGCGGGTGAGGGGGTGTCTCCGCCGCACCGGGGCTGGACGTCTTGCTGCTCCCGGCACCCCCTCACCCCAACCCTCTCCCCGGCGGGGAGAGGGGGAAGTTGGCATCCTTCCACTGGCTCAAGCCAACACCACCCCACGCCCGCGCAGGAACCCCAGCAACGGCAGCAGGGGCAGGCCCAGGATGGTGAAGAAGTCGCCGGTCACGTTCGTGAACAGCTGCGCCCCCAGCCCCTCCAGCTGGTAGCCGCCGACGCTGCCATGGGCCTTTTCCCCCACCGCGTCCAGGTAGCGTTCCAGGAAGTCTTCCCCCAGCGGCCGCATGGTCAGGGTGGCGTGGTCGGTGGTGTGCCAGACCCGGGCGCCGTTGTGGAAGACCACGGCGGCCGAGACAAGCCGATGGGTTTTCCCTGACAGGCGGCGGAGCTGGTCGCGGGCCCCGTCGCGGCCCACGGGCTTGTCGAACCAGGCGCCGCCGCATTCCAGCATCTGGTCGGCGCCGATGACATAGGTGCCGGGATAGCGGCGGGCGATCTTCTGGGCCTTCAACTCGGCCAGGGCTTCCGCCACCTCCTCCACCTTCATGCCGGCGGCCTTGCAGGAGTGCTTGACCTCCTCCTCATCCACGGCCGCCGCCTCCGCATGCACCTCCAGCCCGGCATTCTCCAGCATCAGGCGGCGGGTGGCGCTGGCAGAGGCCAGGATGACCGGCTGGGTGGACAGGAACACGCTCACGGCTTCACCTCCGCCGGGATGGCGCCGGGGCCGCGGCGCCGGGCCAGGATCATCAGGATCTCGGCCGCCGTCTCCTCGATGCTGCGGCGGGTCACGTCCAGCACCGGCCAGCCCTTGCGGGTGAACAGGCGGCGGGCCTCCGTCAGCTCGGCGCGCACCTGCTCCGGGTCGGTATAGCTGGTGTCGTCGCCCTGGTTCAGCAGGCGCAGGCGGTTGCGCCGGATCTGCACCAGCCGCTCCGCATCCTTGGTCAGGCCGACGATCAGGGGGCGGGTGACCAGGTCCAGCTCCGCCGGCAGGGGCACGCCGGGGACATAGGGGATGTTGGCCGCCTTCACCCCCCGGTTCGCCAGGTAGATACAGGTGGGCGTCTTGGATGTCCGGCTGACGCCCACCAGGATCACGTCCGCCTCATGCAGGTCCCAGCCGCTCTGCCCGTCATCATGGTTCAGGGCGAAGTCCATGGCGTCGATGCGGCCGAAATATTCCGCGTCCAGCGCGTGCTGCCGGCCGGGCTGGCTCTGGCTCTCCAGGCCAAGGTAGGCGCCCAGGGCATTGATCAGCGGGTCCAGCACGGGGATGCAGGGCACGGCCAGGTCGCGGCAGGTGTCCTGCAGCTTGCGCCGCAGCTTGTCGTTCACCAGGGTGAACATCACCAACCCTGGATTGTCCCTAATGCCTTCCATCACCATGTCCAGCTGCCGCTCGGTGCGGACCAGGTTCCAGAAATGCTCGATGGGCTGGACCCGGTCGAACTGGCTGACGCAGGCGCGGGCGACGGAATTGATCGTCTCCCCCGTGGCGTCGGACACCAGGTGCAGGTGGAAGGTCTTGGCAGGTGACGGGGGGGAGGGGGGGGCTGTGGACATCTGTGGGGGAACCCTGGGAGAACCGGTGGGCATAGATAACCCGGAATCAGGTGTCCCCGCACCAGGGTCTGTTGACAGGCCGCTTGCTGGCCTTGGGATTGCCGCGTCGGGCTTGCCTGTGAATCCGGGACGAATCGGTTCGGAAGCGTTCCTTTTCCCCAAGACTCATGGTTCCGCAAGCCAAGCATCCATGCGGGTTGCGGCCGCGTACGCCCGGAGTTTTCCACAAAACTTTTCGCAGCCGCGAAAGCCGTCCGCGGCCTGTGGACAATCATGCGGACAAATGGGAATTACCGATATCCACAGGCCCCACTACCCCTCCATCCCTTCCCTAAAAAACAGAGAGGGTAATAGGGGGGCCTGGGATAAGCTGACGGCCTGACCTTGAACATGACGGACCTAGGATGACGGACCACGGGAAGGGCGCCGGCCCACGGCGCAAACCGATGCTGCGCACGCTGGCGGGGGAGGGGCTGGCCCGGCCGCCCTTCTGGCTGATGCGCCAGGCGGGGCGGTACCTGCCGGAATACCGGGCGACCCGGGCCCAGGCCGGGGGCTTCCTGGACCTGTGCATGAATCCGGAACTGGCCTGCGAGGTGACGTTGCAGCCGCTGCGCCGCTACGGCTTCGATGCGGCCATCCTGTTCAGCGACATCCTGACCGTGCCCTTCGCCCTGGGCCAGAAGGTGGCCTTCGCCGAGGGCGAGGGGCCGGTGCTGGAGCCGATCCGCGATTCAGAGGCGCTGAAGCGGCTGGAGCCGGGCCGCCTGCGGGAACGGGCCGCACCGGTGTTCCAGGCGGTGCGCAACATCCGCGCCGCCCTGGAGAAGGATTTCCCGGACACGGCGCTGATCGGCTTCGCGGGCAGCCCCTGGACCGTGGCGTCCTATGTGGTGGAGGGCGGCGGCTCGCGGGAATATGCGCATGTGAAGCGCTGGGCCTATGGCGACCCGGCCGGATTCCAGCAGCTGATCGACCTGCTGTGCGACGCCACGGTGGATTACCTGTCCGCCCAGGTGGAGGCCGGGGCCGAAATCCTGCAACTGTTCGATTCCTGGGCCGGCGCCCTGCCGGCGGCGGAGTTCGAGCGTTGGGTGATCCGGCCGACCCGCAGGATCACCAGCGCCCTGAAACAGCGCCACCCTGACATCCCGATCATCGGCTTCCCGCGCCAGGCTGGCCTGAACCTGGAAACCTTCGTGCTGGAGGCCGGCGTGGACGCCGTGTCCCTTGACCCCGGCGTGCCGCCGCGCTGGGCGGCGCGGGTGTTGCAGCCGCGGCTGGCCGTGCAGGGCAACCTGGACCCCATCACCCTGCTGGTGGGTGGCGAGGCGCTGGACCGCGGCATCGACGACCTGATGGAACAGCTTGCCGGCCGGCCCTACATCTTCAACCTGGGCCACGGAATCCTGAAGGAGACGCCGCCGGAGCATGTGGCGCGGCTGGCGCAGCGGCTCCGCAAGCAGGGCTGATTTCGCCTTCCCAAGGCCTCGGCACCCGCATCCGCGGGCATTGGTTTGGGCGGGCCGGCCCTGGGCGGCATCCGATGGCCACAAGCCCCTTGCGTTACCCCTGGCGACGGTCCAGGGTCACGGCCCCATGTCCTGGGGCCGTGATCCGGGGCGGTTTGTCGCTGTCGGCTGTTGTCCCGCCAGCTTGATCGGTCCGCCTCCCGGCCTACCTAGGCAGGGTGTCCGACCCAAACCGGGTGAGAAGAGCCGTGTCAGACCCCATTCCCTTCAAGGCCCCCGCAGGGCGGCGCAAGATCGCCATCGTCCTGTTCAACCTCGGCGGGCCCGACCGGCTGGAGTCGCTGAAGCCTTTCCTTTTCAACCTTTTCAACGACCCCGCCATCATGCGGGTCCCCGGCCCGGTGCGCTACCTGCTGGCCAAGCTGATTTCAGGCCGGCGCGCAAAGGTGGCGGCGGAAATCTATGAAAAGATGGGCGGCGGCTCGCCCCTGCTGCCCAACACGGTGGCCCAGGCCCGCGCGCTGGAAGAGGCGCTGTGGGACGAGGGGGAGGTGCGCTGCTTCATCGCCATGCGCTACTGGCACCCCATGTCGGATGAGGCCGTGGCCGAGGTGAAGGCCTGGAACCCGGATGAGGTGGTCTTGCTGCCCCTCTACCCGCAATTCTCCACGACCACCACGGCGTCCTCCGTCCGCGTCTGGCACGAGGCGGCGGCCAAGGTGGGGCTGGTGAAGCCCACGAAGCTGATCTGCTGCTATCCCACGGAACCCGGATTCATCACCGCCAACGCCCGGCTGGTGCGGGAAGCGCTGGTGGAGGCCGGCAAGCACGGCACCCCGCGGGTGCTGTTCTCCGCACATGGCCTGCCGGAGAAGGTGGTCAAGGACGGCGACCCCTACCAGTGGCAGTGCGAACGCACGGCCGAGGCGCTGGTCAAGGAACTGGCCATCCCCGACCTGGACTGGGTCAGCACCTACCAGAGCCGCGTCGGCCCCCTGAAATGGATCGGCCCGTCAACGGATGACGAGGTGCACCGCGCCGGCCGCGACCGGGTGCCCCTGGTGGTGGTCCCGATCGCCTTCGTGTCCGAGCATTCGGAGACGCTGGTGGAGATCGGCGACGAGTACCGGCACTTGGCGCTGGAGAACGGCGTCCCCCACTTCACCGCCGTGCCCACGGTCAGCGTCTCGCCCGAGTTCATCCAGGGGCTGGCCAACCTGGTGCGCCAGGTGCGGGCCGCCGGCGGCGACGCCAAGGTCTGCAACGCCTTCGGCACCCGCCTCTGCCCCGCCCAGTTCAGCGGCTGCCCGCACGCGAAGGCCACGGGACGGCAGGCGTTGGCGGCGGAGTGAGGGGCACCCTCGCCAGATCCGGAGCTGGCTAGTGCTTCGGCTGCGCTCAGCTTCCGGTTGGCTTTCCCGTGAAGGTCACGACCGCCGGGTCCGGCGCGATCCTTGCCGAAAGCTGGGCTATGTCGCAGGGCGGCATGTCCAGCAGGGAAGCCTGCAAGCTGGCCTTCCGCGACTGACCACTTGACCTTGCCAGGACCTTGACTCGGTCGGGCCCGACAGCCACCCGCTCGACCTCCGCCCAGGCATGGCGGCGCCTCGTCAGCCCGTCCAAAACCACCAGGCCCCGCCGGTCCGCTATCAGGACGGGGCCGGACAGCATCGGTGCCAACCTGATCGCCGGGATTGCCATGGCAAGGGCCAGCAGGCAGAGGAGTCCACGCGACATCCATGGCGGGAGCTGCTCCCGCAACCACCGGACCATCCCGACGACCAGGTTCGCATTGTCGTCGGCATACGACAGGAAGCCGGCAGGTGTCACAGCCTCCCAGGCCAGCAACGCGGAGCCGATTGCGCAGAACAGGAAAAGGAAAAGCGTCGGACCACGTTTGGCGGCTACCGTGACGACTTCCTGCCTGTCAGCCATGCCAGAATTCCCTTGTGAGGTGCCTGACTGTTTCGATACACGCCTTCCGAATTAGGGGTATGGGGCGTGTATGTCCAGATGGCGCAGGTGATCCCGATGCCGGCGAACCCGCGACAGCTCGCTGGCATTCCCCTGGGCCAAGTAGCCTTCCCCAGACCGTGTATCCACCGCCCAGGGGTGTCCCTTGCCGTTCGCGTCCAAGCTGGGGTTGCTGTCGGGCAGCTTCATCGCCCTCGGTCTCCTCGCCAGCCTGCCGGTCCACGCCGCGGCGTGCCACCGCTATGACGAGCGCGTGGTGCTGGAAGGGTCGGTGGTCCGCAAAACCTTCCCCGGCCCGCCCAACTATGAGAGCGTGGCGGATGGCGATAAGGCCGTGACCCTGTTCGTCCTGCACCTTGCCCAGCCCACCTGCTTCGAGCCGGAAGACAAAACGGACAGCCTGTACGAATCCGCTTACGACGTGGCAGACATCCAACTGGTCCTGCCGTCGGAACAGGCCTATGCCAAGCTACGGCCGCTGCTGGGCAAGCCCGTGCGGCTGGCGGGCTCGGCCTTCGGGCAGCACACGGGTGGACATTTCACGCCGGTGCTGCTGGAAAAGGTCGAGCTGCTGCCCTGATGGGCCTCACCCCAGCCCGAACACCTCCACCGGCTCCTTCAGCCCCTTCACCGGATGGTAGCCCAGGCTCTTCAGCCGGTCGCCGGGCCAGGCGGCGGCGAACTCGGCGGAGGTCAGCAGGGGGCGGTCCAGGGTGCGGGTCAGGCCCTCCAGCCGGGTCACCAGGTTCACCGCCGGGCCGATCACGGTGAAGTCCAGCCGGTCCGTGGTGCCGATGTTGCCGTACAGCACGTCGCCCACATGCATGGCGATGCCGGCGCCCAGCTGGGGGATGCCCCAGGCGGCGCGTTCCGCGTTCACCGCCTCCATGCCGGCCATGGCCTCCTCCGCCGCGCCCATGGCCAGGGCGCATTTGGCGGCGCGGTCGGCGTCGCCGCCCGCGGGGTCCAGGGGGAAGATGGCCAGGATGGCGTCGCCCACGAACTTCAGGATCTCCCCGCCGCGGCGCTGCACGGCGCCGCCCATGATCTCGAAATAGTTGTTCAGCAGGGCGATCAGTTGGCCGATGGGCAGCGTATCGGCCAGCACGGTGAAGCCGCGCAGGTCGCAGAACCACAGCACGGCGCCGATGGTCAGCCCGCTGCCGCGGCGGATGTCGCCGTCCAGGATGCGCTGCCCGGCGCCGGGCCCGACATAGGTGTTCAGCAGGTTGCTGGCCAGCAGCCGCAGCATCCGCGTCTCCAGCAGCACCGTCAGGGCCGGCAGGGAGGCGTAGAGCAACGCCAGTTCATCCGTGGTGAAGCCCTCCGGCCGCCGCGTGGCGACGGAGAAGACGTTGCGGCGGCCGTTGCTGAACAGCAGCGGCATGGCGGCATAGTCGGTGAAGCCCTCCGCCGCCAGCTCGTCGACGATGGGAAAGCCATAGGGCGGCGGCACTCGGCCCATGGGGACGCGGATGCCCTCCGACCCGTCCTCCATGATGGCGGCGATGGGGCTGGTCTTGTAGCCGGGCGTGTGCTCCACCCCGTGCTCGCGGTTCACCTGCTCCACCCCGTCCCGGTCGGAGCGCCAGGTGTAGGTGATGCCCCGGATCTGCGGGTGCAGCAGCCGGACGTTCAGGGAACAGCGGTCGATGCCCAGGCCCAGGGCGCGGAGATGGGCCAGGAACCCCTCCAGCAAGGTGGGCGCCGTGGAGAGGTGGTAGCCTTCCGCCAACAGCCAGGCGACCACGGGTGCGGCGGGGCCCAGGGGCCCGCCGGAACCCGTGCCCTGTCCGTCATCCTGCTGTCCCATGGCCGAATCCCGCATGGCCGACCTGTCCCGGTCATGTCCACCCGGGTCAACGGATGGCTTGATCTGCCGCGGCATACTGCCCACTTTCGCGGGGAATGACCACCGCCCCGCACGATGGGCGGCGCGGACCCACGAGGGCGACCCCCATGTTCATCCAGACCGAAGAGACCCCGAACCCCGCCACCCTGAAGTTCCTGCCCGGCCGCGACGTGCTGGGCCGGGGCACGGCGGACTTCACCGCCCCGGAGGGTGCCGGCAACTCCCCCCTGGCGCAGCGCCTGTTCGAGGTGGAGGGGGTGAGGCGGGTCTTCCTGGGCGCCGACTTCGTGACGGTGACCAAGGCCGACGACAAGGACTGGTACCTGCTGAAGCCCAGCATCCTGGGCGTGATCATGGAGCATTTCACCGCCGGCCGGCCGGTGCTGCTGGCGGAGCAGGCGGACGACAACGCCGTGTCGGAGGACGATGACGAGGTCGTCGCCCAGATCAAGGAGCTGCTGGACACCCGCGTCCGCCCGGCCGTGGCCCAGGACGGCGGCGACATCACCTTCCACGGTTTCGACCAGGGTGTCGTCTACCTGGCGATGAAGGGTGCCTGTGCGGGGTGCCCCAGTTCCACCGCTACCCTGAAGGCGGGGATTGAGAACATGTTGAGGCACTACATTCCAGAGGTTGTCGAGGTGCGGCAAATCCGGTAGGGTAAGCGCACCTGCCTAAATTTTGACTGAAATGGCAGGCAAATGCGGAGCCAGGGAGCAGTGCTCTTTCGGGGTAGAAGACCCCGACTGGCCCCCCGCGAAGGGTCGGAAAGGCCGACAGGGATGCACCCGCGTGTGACGGGACTCCCGGCCGACACCGACCCGGATCCGTGCTCCGACCTCATGCGGCAAGGTCGGCGGCGGATCTGACCGGACGAGTTCCGGCACCGGAGACGTTGGGGCGGAGAAGTCCGCCCCGGCAACTCCTTAGGCCTTGGAAACGGGACGGAGCGATTTGCCAATGCCGAGTGATGAGACCGAGGGCCGACAAGGCCCGCGTAATGCCTCCCTTTTTGCCATGGCGGTGACCCTGCTGCTGGTCCTGCCATCCGCAGTCTTCGGGACCGTGTCGTCCCGACCCTGGGGCGTGTCGGCGCCAGAGGTTTTGCTGCCCGTGCTGCGCCCCGTGGACGCGCCGGCGGTGGAGGCGGCCGTGCTGCCGCCCGCGAAGACCGAGGTCACCATAAAGCTCGAGGCGCGCACCGTGCTCGCCATGTTCCACGAGCAGGATTATTTCATCGACCAGGTCCGCAGCGGCGACACCGCCGTGCCCCGGCTGGTGCTGACCGACCTGCCCAAGGATCTGGGTGCCCTGGACAGCGTGGACGACCGCAAGTCGGTCTTCGTCAAGACCATGCTGCCGCTGGTGCTGATGGCCAACGAACAGATCGAGGCGGACCGCCGCCGGCTGGAGAAGCTGCAGGCGGTCCGCGACGGCGGTGAAAGCCTGGCCCCCCAGGACCAGCGCTGGGTGCTGGAACTGGCCGACCGCTACGGGGTGAAGCTGGACACGGGCGGCGACCTGAGGCCGCTGCTGCGCAAGGTGGACATCGTGCCGCCCTCCCTGGCCCTGGCCCAGGCGGCAGAGGAAAGCGGCTGGGGTACCAGCCGCATCGCCCAGAAGGGCAACGTGCTGTTCGGGCAGACCACCTCCAACACCGAACACCGGGGCATCACCCCCCGCAACCGGGTGCCGGGTGAGACCTGGCGCTATCGGGCCTTCGATGACCCCAAGGCGGCGGTGGAGGCTTATGTCCACAATTTGAACACCCACCAGGCCTATGGGCAGTTCCGGGCCATGCGGGCATCCTTGCGCAAGCAGGGCAAGCCGCTGGAGGGCATCCAGCTCGTCGCCGCGCTGGAAAAATACTCCGAGCGGGGGACGGATTACGTGAAGACCATCCGCACCCTGATCCGCAAGAACGGCCTGGACGATTTCGACCGCGCCGTCCTGCGCCAGGACGGGCCGGAACAGGTGATCCGGCCGGAACCGGCAGGCGTGCAGCAGGTGGCGGCGAAGCGCTAGACCCGTTTCCCGCAGACTGGAAACCGGTCTAGCTCTTCGTGTTCCTCAGTCGCCGGCGCCGCATCCGCGGCTTGGCTTACGCGGGCATGGGCCCGCGCGGCGGCAGTCGCCGCCGGAGCGTGTTTACGGTCAGCGTAAACACGCTCTAAACACGTTTCCGGAGCCCGGAAACCGGTCCAGCCGTTCGCTTCCTCAGTCGCGGGCGCAGGCTCCGCCTGCTTGGCTTACGCCCCGTCAGGCCACCCGCGGCCCCAGCGCCCCGTCATCCACCAGCGGATAGCGCTTGGCGTCCGGCAGCTGGTAATGCCACCATTCGAAGGTATAGTGCTGCCAGCCGGCCGCCGCCATCAGGCCCAGCAGCAGCAGGCGGTTGCGTTGCGCCTCCACCGGCACGGCGGTGTCGGCGTGGTAGGCCCGCTCGCTCATGTCGTCGAAGTCGGTGCCCATCTCCAGCGGCGTGCCGTCGGCCGTCGCCAGGGTCAGGTCCACGGCCACGCCGCGGCTGTGGTTGGAGCCCTGGCGCGGGTCGGCGATGAAGGTGGGGTCCGGCAGGGCCCGCCACAGGGCCCATTGTGCCGCGGGCGGCCGGAAGCCGTCGAACACGCGCAGCCGCAACCCCTGGGCTTCCGCCAGCATCCGCGCCCGCTCCAGCCGCCGTGCCGCCTCCGGGTGCAGCAGGCACAGGGGCCGGCGATAGATGGGGCTTCCCGTCAGGTTGTCCGCCGTGGCATAGCGGAGGTCCAAATCGACGGCCGGCGACGTGATCTCGACGAAGCGCATGGGGCATGGGTCCCGTGGGTTGCTGCCGGCCTCCTGTACCACGGACGGGACGGGCGTCCAGGGCGAACGCGGGGCAGCCTCATGATCACCCTCGGCATCGACACGGCCACCAGCGCCTGCGCCTGCGCCGTCTGGTCCGCCGGCGAGGGCCGCGCCCTGGCCGTCCGGGCGGAAGCCATGACCCGCGGCCAGGCGGAACGGCTGATCCCCCTGGTACAGGAGACGTTGGCGGCGGCCGGGCTGGGCTTCGATGCCATCGGCCGCTACGCCGCCGTGGTGGGGCCCGGCACCTTCACGGGCCTGCGCATCGGCCTTGCCGCCGCCCGGGGGCTGGCCCTGGCCGCCGACAGGCCCCTGCTCGGCGTCACCAGCCTGGAGGCCGCGGCGCGCGGCCTGGACGTGGGCGACCGGGACGGCCGGACCCTGCTGGCCTGCATCGAAAGCCGGCGGGACGAGCTGTTCGTCCAGCCCTGGGGCGCCGACCTGGCCCCCCTGGCCGACCCGGCAGAGGTGCTGCCGGCGGACCTGCCCGCCTATGCGGCCCGGGTACTGCCGCCGGGGCCCGTGACCCTGGTGGGCGACGCTGTGGGCCGTGGGGCCGCGGCGCTGGGGCCCTGGCCGGACCTGCGGGTCATCCAGACCACCGGGGCCGCGGAGGCCGTGGCGGTGGCCCGGCTGGCGGCGGCGCTGTCGTTGGAGGAGATCGCGGCCCGGCCGGCCGATCCCTTCTACCTGCGCCTGCCCGACGTGACGCTGGCCCCCACCCGGCCGGCATGACGGAGGTCACCACCCTGGGGCCGGCGGGGGCGGAGCTGCTGGCCGCCATCCATGCGGAGGCCTTCGACCCCGCCGTCAGTGGCGACGCCTGGGAAGCCAAGGCCTTCACGGAGCTGTTGTCCCTGCCCGGCACCGCGGCCCTGCTGGCCGGCCGCGACGGGGACCCGTTGGGTTTCGTCCTGCTCCGCACCGCGGCGGACGAGGCGGAGATCCTGACCCTGGCCACCCGGCCCGCCGCCCGGCGTCGCGGCGTGGCGCGGGGGCTGCTGTCGGCGGCCGCCCGGACGGCACAGGCCGCGGGGGCCGCCACCCTGTTCCTGGAGGTCGCGGCGACCAATGCGGCGGCCCTGGCCCTCTATGCCGGTTTCGGCTTCTCTGCTGTGGGCCGCCGGCGTTGCTACTACCGGCTGAGCGGCGGCCCGGTGGACGCGGTGGTCATGGCCCGCCCACTTCCCTGAGTAGCGCTAACTTCCCCGTCTTACCAGCAGGCGATGCACGCCCGTTCCGGCGGCGGAACTTTCCTGCGCAACGGATAAAATCTCATGTCCCTGCTCGGCAAGTGAGCGGGGCACGTTGACCAGCGGCTCCCCGGAATTCAGCCGGATTTCAATGATTTGCCCGGCAGTCATCCGCTCTATAGCCAGCTTGGCCCGCACGAACGTCATCGGGCAGACCTGACTGGTGATGTCCAGGAACTGGTCGGGACTGCTTTCAGCCACCGCGTTTTCCTTTTCGAAGGGAGTAATTCGATATTGCGTACAAACCGGAGAAGACTTATATCACGGGAAAGTTCCTAGGCTGGAGCAAAGATAGATGTCCACTACGTCCCCGACGAATGAGCTGTTGTCTCTCACCACCGAGATCGTGGCCGCCCACGTCTCCAACAATACAGTGGGCATCCAGGACCTGCCGGCCCTGATCGAGCAGGTGTACCGCACCCTGTCCAACGTCGGGACCGAGCCGGTGGTGCAGAGCGAGAAGCCGCAGCCCGCCGTGCCGATCAAGAAGTCCGTCACCCCCGAATACATCATCTGCCTGGAAGACGGCAAAAAGCTGAAGATGCTGAAGCGGCACCTCAAGACGGCGTACAACATGACGCCGGAGGAATACCGCGACCGCTGGGCGCTGCCGGCCGACTACCCGATGGTCGCCCCCAACTATGCCAAGCAGCGCTCCAAGCTGGCCAAGCAGATCGGCCTGGGCACCCGCGCCCGCCGCAACGGTGCGGACGAGGAGTAAGGGTTCCACGTACCAGGTAAGGACCGGCGGCATAACGTCTTGACCCATGCCGCCGGCCCGCAGGCCCATGCCCGCGCAAGCCAGGGGCGCGGATGCGACCGCCCGGCGGCCGTCCGGATAGACCAAAGGGCCGGTGGCGACACCGGCCCTCCCCTTTTGCGGGGGGTGTTGCACAATCTTTCCGCTGGGATGAAAGTTTCGTGATCGGGCCGTAGGCAGTGTCGGAGTTGGTTGACCGTGCTCCGCCGCTTTGTGGTATGCCAATGGGCCGAGACGTCCCCTGGGCGTGCCCACCCGGGAACGCCAGCGACCGCGAACGAGAGCATGGCAGACATCACGATCGACTCGCTGACCTCCGGGGAGCTGCGCTTCGGCAACCTCGAGGTCCGTCTCGCCGAGACCAGCTCCGAGGTGCAGGCCGCCCAGGCACTGCGCTACCGCGTCTTCTACGAAGAGATGAACGCCCGCCCCACGGCGGAGATCGCCGCCCAGAAGCGGGATTTCGACCGCTATGACACCCTGTGCGACCACCTGCTCGTGGTGGACCACAACCTCGGCCCGGGTGCCGCGGGCGTGGTGGGCACCTACCGGCTGATCCGCCGCCCCGCCGCGGCCCGCGCCGGGTCCTTCTATTCCTCCGACGAATACGACATCTCCCGCATCGAGGAATACCCAGGTGAGGTGCTGGAGCTGGGCCGGTCCTGCGTCGATCCCGCCTACCGCTCCCGCGGCAGCATGCAGTTGCTCTGGCGCGGCATCGCGGCCTATGCGGTGGTCTACAATGTCGAGCTGATGTTCGGCTGCGCCAGCCTGCCGGGCACGAAGCCGGATGCGCTGGCGGTCCCCCTCTCCTACCTCTACTACCACCACCTGGCCCCGCCGGCCCTGCGCCCCGTGGCGCTGCCGCACCGCTATGTGGACATGCGTATGCTGGACGAGCACGCCATCAACCCGCGCACGGCCATCCAGGAAGTGCCGCCCCTGATCAAGGGCTACCTGCGCCTGGGCGGCTTCGTCGGTGAGGGGGCGGTGGTGGACCACCAGTTCAACACCACCGACGTGTCCATCGTGGTGAAGACCGACATGATCACCGACAAGTACCTGCGCCATTACGAGCGGCGCGGTTCCGCCCTGCTCTGACCGGCCGGCACGGGAGGGCCGCACCAGAATGGAGATCGGCTCCACCCTCCGCGGCGTGCTGCGGCTCGTGGCCTATGTCTCGGTGACCCTGGCCGGCATCCCGGTGCAGGCGGCGTTCCTGGCCCTGGGCTGGACCAAGGCCTATGTCCGCTTCCCCCGGGCCTACCACCGCTTCTGCCTGCGCATCCTGGGCATCGAGGTGGTGGTGAAGGGCGCGCCGTCGGCCAAGCGGCCCACCCTGTTCATTTCCAACCATTCCTCCTACCTGGACATCCCCGTCCTGTCCGCCGTGGCCGACGTGTCCTTCGTGGCCAAGTCGGAAGTGAACGACTGGCCCTTCTTCGGCCTGCTGGCCCGGCTGCAGCGCACCGTCTTCGTGGAGCGGGAGAAGCGCACCAAGGCGCAGGAGCAGCGGGACAGCATCGCCGGCCGCCTGCAGGCCGGCGACTGCCTGGTGCTGTTCCCGGAAGGCACCAGCAGCGACGGCAACCGCGTGCTCCCCTTCAAGACCGCCCTGTTCAGCGTGGCCGGTACCAAGGTGGATGAGGCGCCGGTGCTGGTGCAGCCCGTCTCCGTCACCGCCACCCACCTGGACGGCCTGCCCCTGGGCCATGTCTGGCGGGCCCTCTATGCCTGGTATGGCGACATGGAGTTGCCGCCGCACCTCTGGCGCATGGTGCGGGCCGGGCGCATCCGCGTGGTGGTGGAGTTCCACCCTGCCCTGACCGTGGACCAGGTGGGCAGCCGCAAGGCCCTGGCGGAGCATTGCTGGCGCACCGTGGCGCAGGGCGTGGAACGGGCCGTGAAGAACCGGGCGGAGCTGCCGGTGCCGGCCAACGCCGCCGACGGGGCGAAGGCCGCGGTGGGGTGAGGGTGGGAGACCCTCGCTGTCCGGGTGCCTGGTAGGCCGGCCTGTTTTGGCAGCATCAACTGCCTCCCCTGCGCAAGCAGGGGTCCACGGTTTTTGACTCCCATCTCCGCGTCACGGCCGCAGAAGAACTGTGGGCCCCTGCTTTCGCAGGGGAAGCAGGAAAACCTGGGCCTCAAGGGTTGAAAGCGCCGGGAAAGCCGTAAGCCGGCTCACACCACCAGATTCAGCCGGGTGCCCCGGGCACTGCCGCCGTTGGTCTTGGCGCGCACGGTCCCGGCTTCCGTGTCCACGGAATAACCCTGGAAGGTGCTGCTCTGGTTCTCCCGGCCCCGGTCCGCCTGGGCCACGGCGGCGGTGGCGCGGGACGTCTGCACCTCCGTCGGCCGCGCCGTCTTTTGCGCGGTCACCATGGCCGAGGCCAACGCCGCGTTCTGCTGCGGCGCTGGTGTCGATGCCGGTGGCGGCGGCGGTGTGTAGGACGGGATCAACATGCCTTATTCCGCCGCCGTCCCAGGCTGGGAGTCAAGAAAATCCGGTAGGGCTGCTGAACGGCACGTTGCAGGCGGCCCGGCCGGCGACCGTCCTCACGGATGGTCCGCGAACCGGTATGACACCTCCTTGATGCCGGGGTCGTCCGGGCTGTCGTGGGTGGTGAAGCCCAGTTCGCGGCAGAGGGCCAGCATGCCCGAATTCTCCCGCAGCACCTCGCCGAACACCTCCTTGATGCCGCGGCTCTTGGCGTATTTCAGGATCTCCGTCATCAGGATGTGGCCCAGGCCCTTGCCCTTCATGTCGCTGCGCACCAGCACGGCATACTCGGCCCGCTCATTGTCCGGGTCGGCGGTGATGCGGACGACGCCATAGATCGGGTCCTGGGCGTCCTGCTCCTCCCCCCGGCCCGCGGGGAAGGTGGCGACCAGGGCCATTTCCCGGTCATAGTCGATCTGGGTCAGCCGGGCGGCCATCTGGTGGGACAGGCGCTTCATGGGCGCGAAGAAGCGCAGGCGCATGTCCTCGATGCTGGTGTGGGCCACCATGTCGTGGATCAGGGGCTCATCCTCCGGCCGGATCGGGCGGATGAAGAATTCCCGACCGTCGCGCAGCGTCTCCTTGTGCTCCAGCCGCTTCGGGTAGGCGCGCACCGCCAGCCGCTTGGTGGCGGCCTGGGTCAGCGGCACCACCTTGATGCGGGCGTCCAGGGCCAGCACGCCGTTCTCGTCGGCGAACAAGGGGTTGATGTCCAGCTCGGCGATCTCCGGGAAGTCGCTGACCAGCTGGCTGACCTTGACCATGGCTAGGGCCACCGCGTCCAGGTCCGCCGCCGGGCGGTTGCGGTAGCCTTGCAGCAGCTTGAAGATGCGGGTGCGGGCCATCGTCTCCCGCGCCAGGTTCAGGTTCAGGGGTGGCAGGGCCAGGGCCTTGTCGGCCACCACCTCCACGCCCGTGCCGCCCTCCCCGAACAGGATGACCGGGCCGAACAGCACATCGTCCACCATGCCCACGATCAGCTCATGCGCGCCGGGGCGGTGGGCCATCTCCTGCACCGTGAAGCCCTCGATCTTGGCGTCCGGCAGGGCGGTGCGGATACGCTCCAGCATGGCCTCCGCCTCCGCCCAGACCTGGTTCGGCAGCAGGTTCAGGGACACGCCGCCCATGTCGGACTTGTGCACGATGTCGTGGGACAGGATCTTCAGGGCGATGCGCCCGCCCAGGCGCTTGGCGGCCCGTTCCGCCTCCGCCGGGGAGTTGGCCACCACTGTGCGGACGCAGGGGATGCCATAGGCGCGCAGCACCTCCTTGGCCTCGAACTCCGTCAGCCAGGCGCGGCCCTCCCGCAGCGCCTCGTCCACCATGGCGCGGGCGGAGGCCATGTCCACGTCGAACTGCTCCGGCACGCTGGGCGGCGTCTCCATCAGCAGTTCCTGGTTCTTGCGGTAGCGCACCAGGTGCATGAAGGCCCGCACCGCCTGGTTCGGCGTGTGGTAGTCGGGGATGCGGTGCTGGGCGAACAGCTTGCGGGCGTCGGCCGCGGCAAATTCCCCCAGCCAGCTGGTCAGCACCGGCACTTTGCGGCCGCCGCCGGGCTTCTTCGCGTGCTCCAGGATCACGTCCACGGTGGCCTTCGCCGCCTCGCCCGCGTCCGCCACGGCGGTGGGGCAGTTCAGCACCAGCACGGCGTCCAGGCCGCGGTCCTCCAGCAGGATCTTCAGGCTGTCCGCATAGCGCTTGCCGTCGGCATCGCCGATGATGTCAACCGGGTTGCCGTGGCTCCAGGTGGGGGGCAGAACGCCGTTCAGCTTCTCGATGGTCTCCGGCGCCAGCTGGGCCAGCCGACCGCCGGACCCGATCAGCGCGTCCGTGGCCAGTACGCCGATGCCGCCGCCGTTGGTCAGGATGGCCAGCCGGTCGCCCTGGATGTGCACGCCGGTGGCCAGGGTCTCCACCGCGTCGAACAGCTCGTCCAGCTCCGCCACCCGCAGCATGCCGGCGCGGCGGAAGGCGGCGTCATAGACCGCGTCGGCCCCGGCCAGGGCGCCGGTGTGGCTGCTGGCGGCCTTGGCGGCTTCCTCGCTGCGGCCGGCCTTGATGACGATCACCGGCTTGGCGCGGGCGGCGGCCCGGGCGGCGGACATGAACTTGCGGGCGTGGGTGATGGCCTCCACGTACAGCAGGATGGCGCGCACGCTGCTGTCCTGGGCCAGATAGTCCAGCAGGTCGCCGAAATCCACGTCGGCCATGGAGCCGAGGCTGACCAGGTGGCTGAAGCCGATGCCGCGGGGCGTGGCCCAGTCCACGATGCTGGTGACCACGGCGCCCGACTGTGCCACCAGGGCGATGTCGCCCTTCAGGGGCGGCACATGGCAGAAGCTGGCGTTCAGCCCCTGCCCCGGGACCATGACGCCCAGGCAGTTCGGGCCCACCAGCCGCATCAGGTGGGGCTTGGCGGCGTCCAGCAGCTCCTGTTGCAGCGCCTTGCCCTCCTCGCCCAGCTCGGCGAAGCCGGCGGTGATGACGATGGCGGCCTTGGTGCCCCGCTCCCCCAGCTCCCGCACCAGGCCGGGCACCGTCTGCGGCGGGGTGGCGATCACCGCCAGGTCGGGCACCACGGGCAGGTCGGCGACGGAGGGATAAGCCAGCACGCCCTCGATCGACCGCTCCCGCGGGTTCACCGGCATGATCGGGCCGTCGAAGCCGGCGTTGAACAGGTTGCGGGCCACCACCTGGCCGATGGCGCGGGCCCGGCGGCTGGCGCCGATGAGCGCGATGGAGCGTGGCTTGAACAGCCGGTCCAGGTTGCGGATCGTCATGTCAGCCCTTCCCTGTGAAAGCTGGAATGGTTGGCCCGGCGAACCGCCGGCGCGGCCCACCATAAACCTGTGCCGCGACGCGGCGATGACATACCTCAAGCGGGTGAGCAGGCTTATCCGACGGCTTATTGCGGCGCACAATTGCCGCAGGCCCGGCGCCTCACTCAATGGCCCGCAAGGCCCGCCCGGCCAGGGGGTGGCCCCCGTCCATGGCCTTCCTCAGCCAGTGGCGGGCGGCTTTCAGGTCCTGGGGCACGCCCCGCCCCTCGATGTGCATCACGCCCAGGCGGAAGGCGGCCTCCGGGTAGAAGGCGGGGCCCCGGCCGTCCAGCGGGCCCGGCAGGGGCGAGGCGTTGTTGCCGGGCACGACGATGTAGGTGGTGGGCGGCGGGCCCTTCACCGCGGCCAGCCGGTACCAGCGGGAGGCCAGTTCCGCATCCTCCGGCACGCCGATGCCGGTCTCGAAGCTTTCGCCCATGACCAGGGCGGCGGCCTTGTCACCCTGGCAGGCCTGCAGGTAGGCCATGGCCAGCAGCGGCGCCCGCTGGAAGGGCATGGCGTCCTTCTCCTGCGCCGGGCGGCCCAGGGCGGCGCAGGGGTCGGCGAACTGGCAATCGGGCAGGCCCGGGCAGATGCTGTCCCGACCCCCGGCGACACAGGCGGACAGGACCAGCCCGGACAGGGCCAGGGCGGACAGGCGTGCGGCGAAGCCCACGCCCCTGCCGGTTGGGACCGTCATCGCTCACCCTTTCTGCGTCCCGGTTCCGGGGGAAAGCATGGCCCGCCGGGCGGGGCCGCGTCCATTACCCGAAATGGGGGTCAGGCCGGATGGCCCGACAGTTCCTTCGGGCTGCGCCAACGCGCCAGGGCTCCCCGCAGCGCATGGGCGAAGTCCAACCGCTCCTCCGGCGCCAGGAAGCTGCCCACCACCAGGTGCCGCCCGTGGGACGACAGGGTGACGTGGCTGTCATGCTGCACCGGTTCCTGGATGTGGACCTGCAGCCAGGTGGGTTGGAAGGTCCAGGTTCGGACGCGGCGGGCGGGGTCCACCCGCTGCACCGTCAGCGTGTCCGCGTCCAGTTCCACCGTCTCATACAGCCGGCCGCTGCGGTAGCTGGCCTTGAAGGCGAGATAGACCAGCAGCACGTCCAGGCCCAGGAAACCCACGATGGGCCAAGCCCCCGCCAGGAAGAAGCCCAGGCCGAGGGTGAAGCTGAGGGCGCCCACCACCAGCATCAGCCGGCGGAAGCCCTTGGCGCTGAGGCTGCGGTTGGGGTGCAGCACGGCCCGGAACAGGACCGGCCGCTGACCCCCCTGCCCCGGATGGTCTGCCCGCGTATCCATGGGGCGAGAATATGCTTCGCCGGGCGAACCGGGCAAGGCCTGCCGTGCCGGCGATTGCGGGCGATCTGTCGCCCCCCTAGATTGCTGCCCGGTCCCGTCCGCCATCTCGAGGTCCCCCGTGAAGCGTGCCGCCATAGAGGAGTTCTTCCGCCGCTTGTCCGCGGCCGACCCGGAGCCGAAGACCGAGCTGGAGTACGGCAACCCCTATACCCTGCTGGTGGCCGTGGTGCTGTCGGCCCAGGCCACCGACGTGGGCGTCAACAAGGCGACCAAGGGATTGTTCGCCGCGGCCGACAACCCGGCCGCCATGGTGGCCCTGGGCGAGGCCACGGTGCGGGACTTCATCAAGACCATCGGCCTGTACAAGAACAAGGCCGCCAACGTCATCAAGCTGTCCCAGATCCTGCTGGACAAGCATGGCGGCGAGGTGCCCCGCGACCGGGAGTCCCTGGAAGCCCTGCCCGGGGTGGGGCGCAAGACCGCCAACGTGGTGCTGAACGTGGCGTTCGGGGAACCCACCATCGCCGTGGACACCCACATTTTCCGCGTGGGCAACCGCACCGGCCTCGCCCCCGGCAAGGACCCCGATGCGGTGGAACAGGTGTTGCTGAAGAAGGTGCCCAAACCCTATCGCCAGCACGCCCACCACTGGCTGATCCTGCACGGCCGCTACACCTGCAAGGCCCGCAAGCCCGACTGCCCCGCCTGCATCGTCCGCGACCTCTGCGCCTACCCCGCCAAGACCACCGCCGAGGAAATGGCCAAGGGCCGGACGGCTCCGGAGGCGTGAGCGTTGGACAAAATTGACCTTAAGGTGACTAACTTTACCTAAAGGTGACGCTTAACTTTACCATGGTTAAGTTATATGTGGCTGATTTTGCTGGGGTTTGTGCCTTAAGGCGACTAACTTGACCGGGTTGCGCTTTGTGTCACCTTAAGGGGTGGTTGCGTCAGGAGTGCTGACCTGTTGACAGGTGTAGCGGATGGACGGGGACACGGATGTCCACGGATGATGTCCGGAAAGCCGCGGATGGAGGAATTCACCCTGTCCAAGAACCGCGCCGAAAGGGCGTGGGAGGAGCATGGCACGCCCTAGGAATTTTGTCACCTGTCGGGCAAGGGGCATGCATAAACGCGAAAGTTGCCTTGGGTTGGATTTCCGGTAGATTCATTTGTAGGAGCCGCCCGCACGCCGTCGATGCCGGTGGCCGTCCGGGACCGGGTCATGGGAAACGCCACACCGACGAACCCGCTGGCCGCAGGGTTCTATACCGTCGATGATGCCGCCCGGCTGATCGAGGTCGGCAGCGCGCGCCGTATCCTGGGCTGGTTGCGGGGCTACCCGGACCGACAGATCGGGCCGCTGCTGCACCGGGACTACCAGCCGCTGGGCGGGCGCCAGGAGCTGAGCTTCCTGGACCTGATGGAAGTGCGGTTCGTGGAGCATTTGCGGGAGCAGGGCGTGAAGGTGCGCACCCTGCGCCGGGCGCTGGAGGCTGCCCGCGCCCTGTTCGGGGAGGCGAAGCCGCTGGCCAGCGACAAGGTCCGCTTCCTGCTGACGGCCGACCGCAAGAACGTGCTGGTGGAGGAGGTGCTGAAACCGGCCGCGCAAGAGGCGGGGGACACGCGGCTGTGGAACCTGCTGACCCGGCAGTATGAGATGTGGGAGGTGATCCAGGCGACGCTGGCCAAGGGCGTCAGCTTCGATCCCCAGACCCATCTGGCAGCCCGCTGGGCACCCCGCCCGGACAGTTTCCCGACCATCCTGATCGATCCCCGCATTGCCTATGGGCAGCCAATCGTCCCCGCCCTGGTCCCGACCCGGGCCATCGCCGACATCTGGGCGGCGGAGGGAGGCGACGTGGAGGCGGCCGCCGACTGGTTCGGCATCCCTGTCGAGCAGGCCCGGGACGCCGTGGGGTTCGAGTTGGCCCTGAACGAGCCGAAGCAGGCGCTGGCGGCGTGATTTGAGCACGAGTAGAAAATCTTCCACCCTAAAACCAAGAGTCTGTTTTGCGTTGGCTCCGATGAGATCTTGCAATCATTTCTGATGATTTCCAGATACGACAGCCATCAATGGATGCTGGAGTAGCTGACGTAAATGCTTAAAACTTTGTGGCAAATTTCCAGCAACAAGCTGGTCGCCACGAGCAACCTGATCAGCTTAAAATTTTTCGTGCTCCTTTGGGGCCCCTTCATTCCATCCTCCATATCTTGCGAGTTTTCTGCGAAAGCCGACGCTACATTATGATGGAGAGCCTACCCCCTTCTCGCAAACGCTTTTGTGTATAGAAATTGCTAGGGCTGTTAGCAACTTGTGGATAAATCTGGTGCGTCTGTTGATAAGTGTCTTCTTTGGAACCAACGTGTCATTAGGTCGGCTGCTAAGCAATTGAAATGACTTGGAAATTTTTGTCACCTGTCACTCTGTTGAAAGCGTCAATCTGCGGTAAGGGATCGCAGAAAATTTCACGGGCATTTCTGATAGCTTACAATCGCCTAAGCTCTTTCAAGTTCGGCGGGGAAGGTCATGAGCGCCCAGACAAATCAGAGAACAAAAAAGCGAAACCAATTAAATGTACGACTTTCCGATAAGAGTGATTTCCAGCTTGAACTTATTCGTATGAAAAAAGCCTTGAATCAGACATCTGCACTTGAAGTAACAATAGAAAGCTATGTTGATGGCTTAGAATTAAGTTCAGAAGGACTTACATGGCAGGATATATGGCATGCTGATCCAGCAATTCGAGAGTTTAGATTGCTTCTCTGTGATAGGATATGGTTAGAACATAATCGGCAGGAATTACGAGATTTCATCAAAGAGCATCACGAATATTTTTTCTTTGGCGGATTTGGGGTCCGTCCAAATGAAAGTGCATTCAAAGTATTCTATTCTAGAAAAGATGAGATAATGAAGTATTGGAGGTCTGGAAATGGCTTTGACCTGAATGCCCTCCATCGCACTCTCCAGGCTGAACTTGTCCGAAGAGGTGTTCAGTTTGCAAGAAGCGAAAGTGTGGACGAGCTAATGGATACTGACCAGATTGCCGAATAAAGAACCCCGCCCCCTCTCGCGAAGGGGCGGGGCTTCTCGTCTCAATCCCGAAGGATGCCCTCAGGCGCCGGCGGGCTCGGGGGCCTTGGGCGCGGGGGCGGTGGCGGGCTTCGGGCCGCCGGTCAGCACCTCGATGGTGCCGGACAGCTGGCCGCCATTCTCCACCTCCAGGGTGCCGTAGCGGATGGTGCCGGTGATCTTGCCGGTGCCGCGGACCTTCAGCGTGCCGCGGACGGTGATGTCGCCCTCGAACCGGCCGCCGATGTCGGCGTCGTCGATCTCCACCGAGCCCTTGAACAGGCCGGTGTCGGCGATCTCGATCACCCGGCCGTCGCGCAGCTTGGCCTCGACCGTGCCTTCCACCACCAGCACGTCGCAGGCGGCGATCTCACCGGACAGGCTGATGTCGCGGCCGACGATCAGCTTGCGCATCTCCGTGGCGGGGGCGCCGCCCTCCGTGCCCGTGGGGGCCACCCGCTTCGGCGGGGTGCCCGGGATCTCCACCACCCGGCGGGGGATGTCGGGCTTGAAGCCCTGGGTCAGCGGGTTGCCGCCGGCCGGGGTGGTGCCGGACGCGCCGGTGCCCGGCGGGAAGGAGGTGGGCGTGTTCATGGGTGCGGGCCTCGTCTGCGGGTCGGTGGGCTGGGCGGCTGCGGGCGGCGTGGGGCTCGGCGCAGGGTCCGGGACGCGCGCCTCGGGCGCCGCGGGCGGGCTCACGGGCGTGCCGGGGCCGGAGGGTGGCTTGGTGCGTCGGAACATGGCGGTCTTGCCCCCAGGAAGCTTGCGCGGTGACGACGGTCGTCTTGGCCGTTGGGCTGACACCGTCCGGGTATCATGCGCCCCCCGTCCGCGGCAAGCCTCGGCGCAACCGTTCGAACAGATGCACCATGAAGGCCGTGGCGACGACGGGCGCCAGCAGATTCACGATTGGGATGGAGGAGATAAAGGCAATAATGATTCCGGCCACAAAAAGTCTCAACGACTCTGACGAACGTAGGTACTTCATGCTGCGAGCATCCATGCGCCGCACGGCCACAAGTTCGTAGTACTCCCGCCCAAGGAGGTAGCCGTTCAGCCCATAAAAGATGAGCGGATACAGGGGTCCCAGAAACAGGAACGGCAGGGCCAGCAGGTTCAACAGGAGGACGAGGCCCAGGAACTTCGCGCTGCTCCACAGCCCCTCTGCCAGCGTCTGGGAACGGCCCGGCGGCAGGTGCGGGTACCAGCGCCGTTCCACCGCTTCCACGATGCTGTCCAGCATCAGGCTTGACGTGGTGACCACCACGGCGGGGAAGGCCAGCCAGCTCAGACCGATCACCGCCGCCCCGCCCAGCAGGTCCACGCCCCAGTCCAGCCAGGGCGTCTCGAACAGGGCCGTATGGGTGACCAGATAGCCGAAACCGGCCCAGACGGCGGCGAAGACCACCACGGTCAGCAGCACCGACAACAGCACCACGCGGGTGAAGGCCCGGTCGGTAAGCTGGCTAACGGCCTTGAAGAAAGCGTCGATCATCGTGCCACGCGAACAGGTGCCGGAGGAATACCATCTAGGAGAAAGCCCGCCCTTGCCGCAAGCGCGCCGCCGCCTATACTGCGCCGCACTTTCTTTCCCGGTGGAGGCTTTTCCGTGGCGGCTCGGTTCGATGTGGTGGGTATCGGCAACGCGATCGTGGACGTGATCGCCCAGGCCAGTGACGAGTTCCTGGCCGCCAACGGCCTGGTGAAGAGCGGCATGGCCCTGATCGACGCCCAGCGCGCCGAGGAGCTGTACGCCAAGATGGGCCCGGGGATCGAGATGTCCGGCGGCTCCGCCGGCAACACCATGGCCGGCATCGCCATGCTGGGCGGCAAGGGCGCCTTCATCGGCAAGGTGGCCGACGACCAGTTAGGCAAGGTCTACCGCCACGACATCCGCAGCGTGGGCGTCACCTTCGACACGCCGGACCTGACCGACGGCACCCCCACCGGCCAGTGCCTGATCCTGGTGACGCCGGACGCGCACCGCACCATGAACACCTTCCTGGGCGCTTGCACCCTGCTGACCCCGGCGGACGTGGACCCGGCCGTCATCCAGGGCAGCCAGGTCACCTACCTGGAAGGCTATTTGTGGGACCGGGACGACGCCAAGCAGGCCTTCCTGAAGGCGGCGGAGCTGGCCCACGCGGCCGGCCGCAAGGTGGCCCTGTCCCTGTCGGACAGCTTCTGCGTCCACCGCCACCATGACAGCTTCCTGGAGCTGGTGGCCAACCATGTGGACATCCTGTTCGCCAACGAGGGGGAGGTCACGGCCCTCTATGGCGGGGACTTCGACAGCGCCGCCGCGGCGGTCCGCAAGCATGTCGACACCGCCGTGCTGACCCGCAGCGAGAAGGGTGCGGTGGTGCTGGCCGGCGGCCAGACCTACAGCGTCCCGGCCGAGCCGGTGGCCCAGGTGGTGGACACCACGGGGGCCGGCGACCTGTTCGCCGCCGGCTTCCTGCACGGCTACACCACCGGCCGCAGCCCCACGGACTGCGCCCGCCTGGGCGCCATCTGCGCGGCCGAGATCATCAGCCACTACGGCGCCCGCAGCCAAGCCGACCTGAAGGCGCTGGCGAAGGCGAAGCTGGGGTGAGGGGATTGGCTGGGGGAGGGCAAACCTCCCCTGGCCCGGATGTTCAGAATGCCAGGACGTGTTCCAAGAGGTCTTGGTTTGCAGGGTTGAAGGGGTTCACGAACCGCACCCCTTCCAACTCCCGGCCATCTTGCAGGTCCTCGCTCAGCAGGTAGGCGGCGCCGGCCCGGCGGCTGACTGCCCAGATCATGCCATCCCAAAAAGAGATGCCGTGGTCCCGATGGACCCGCATGGCATCAGCCAAATCTGCCATTTCCGCTGAGCGGGGTGGAAAGACGGCGCCCCAGACCTCGACCAGCTCCTTCGCCTTGCCCGGATCGGCATGCACTTTCCGGGTGACGACGGTGTAGAATTCCGTCAAGGCCTGCATCGGCAGCAAGCCCCTGTTCCCGAGGCTCAGGCGGGCCAGGATGTCCACGGCGATCCCATGCTTGCCGGCATCGTGCGTCGGGTTGGCCGCATAAACCAGGATATTGGTGTCCAAGGCCGCCCGGATCATCGGGAGTGCAACGCGTCCCGGTCCAGCTTGCCGTCATAATGGAAGGCCATACCCTTCTGGAGCATCTCAAGCATCCGGGTCCTGGCGGCCTCTGCCACGAGGTCGGGCACCGCAGACGCGGGGACCATGACCGCCACCGGCTTGCCATCCTTCGTGATGGTCACCTGCGCGCCATCCTCCACGCTGCGGAGGAGGCGGGAGAAGCTCCGGTTGGCGTCAGTCGCTGAGATGAAGGCGTCGGGCATGCCACCCACCGTGCCAGTAGTGTGTAGTCACTACCTTGGTCCCTCAGGGTTGGTGGGTCAAGCCCCCCGCTGCCATGCTGCTTCCCGCCCGCCTGTCCCAGGCTGTTTCCAGCACCACGCCGTACAAGGGCACGCGGTCGGGCCAGGCGATGTGGCTCCAGGCGGCGATGCGGTCCTCGGGGCTGTAGAACAGGGGCACGATGGGGAAGTCCCAGAGCAGGGCCCGGTCCAGGGCGCCGGTGGCGGCGGCCAGCTCTTCCCGTGTGCGGGCCTGGCCCAGGGCGGTGATGGCGGCGTCAACGGCCCCGTTGCGCAGGCCGGGCCAGTTGCGGCTGCGGGGGATGTCGGCGGCGGCGCTACCGTAATACTGGGCCTGCTCGTTGCCGGGGGACAGGCTGTTGACCCAGCGGTGGGTGATGGCATCGAACTGGAAGCGGTCCAGGCGCTGCTGGAACTGGGCGGCATCCACCAGCCGGGGCCGCAGCACCACCCCGATCCGGGCCAGTGACCGGGACCATTCCAGCAGCATCCGCCCCTCGGCGGGGAGCTGGTACAGAACCTCCGCCTCCAAGGGCGTGCCGTCGGGGCCGACCTGCCGCCCCTCCACGACGCGGTATCCGGCCTGGGCCAGCAACTCCATGGCGCGGCGCAGGTGCGGGCGCATGGCATAGCCGGTGCCGTCGGTGCGGGCCACCCGCCAGGCCGGGCCGAAGGCGCGGGGGTCCAGCCGGTCACGGAAGGGCTCCAGCAGGGCCAGCTCGGCGGGGCTGGGCGGGCCGGCGGGCGCGGCCAGGTCGGCGTTGGGATACAGGCTCTCGATGGGGCGGACCTGGCCGAAATACAGGCTCTTGGCCATCCAGTCATAGTCGAAGGCCAGGGCCACCGCCTCACGCACCAGCCGGTTGTCGAAGGGCGGGCGGCGCAGGTTCAGGAAGACGGCCCGGGTCCATTCGGTGCGGCCATGGGGCAGGGCCACCAGCCGGATGCGGCCATCGCGCACCGCCGGCGTGTCATAGTCCCGGGCCCAGCGGGCCACGTCCGGCTCCCGCCGCAAATCGATGCCGCCCGCCTTGAAGGCCTCCAGCGCCACCGTCTCATCCCGGAAATAATCGATGGTGATGCGGTCGAAGTTGAAGTGGCCACGGTAGGCGGGCACCCGCTCCCCCCACCAGCCCGGCACCCGCTCATAGACCACCCGGCGGCCGGGTTCGGCCACGGCGACACGGTAGGGGCCGCTGCCCAGGGGCGGGTCCAGGTGGGTCTTGCCCACGTCGCGGCCCTCCGCCTGCCACCAGTGCTTGGGCAGCACGGGCATCAGGCCCAGGATCAGCGGCAGCTCCCGGTCGATGCTGCCGTCGGGGTTGGGGGACAGGTCGAAGCGCACGCTGCGCTCCCCCGTCCGCTCCGCCCTGGCGACGCGGGCGTAATAGCTGCGGTGGTTGGGGCGGCCCTTGGTCTTCAGCTCCTGGAAGCTGAACAGCAGGTCGTCGGCGGTGACGGGCCGGCCGTCATGCCAGCGGGCGGCGGTGTCCAGGGTGAACTCGATGGCCGAACGGTCGGGGGCGACCCGGAAGCTCTCCGCCAGGCCGGCATAGAGGGTGAAGGGCTCATCCCAGCTGCGGGCCAGCAGGGATTGGTAGACCCAGCCGGTCAGGTAGGTGGCCGCCTTGCCGCGGATGGCGTGGGGGTTCAGGCTGTCGAAGCCGCCGGTCATGCTTTCCCGCCGCTGCCCGCCCTTGGGCGCGGCGGGGTCGGCATAGGGGAAATGGCTGAAGCCGGGGGGCAGGGCCGGTTCCCCCTGCATGGCGATGGCCGCCTGGGGCGGCCCCAGCTCCCCCGCCAGGACGGGCGCAGAGACAAGAAAGGCGAGGAGCAAGAGGAGCAGCCCACCTGGTACCCGTCCCCAAGGGGCAGTACCAAAGTCCATGCGTCGGAAACGCACAGCCGCCCCGACCACCGGAACCTTCATTTCGCACCTGCACTGGCGTAGAGTGCCCCGGCGACGTGCGGTGCCCCAGGGGCCGCGCTCCCTATATTGTCAGAAGGCCGAACCATGGACATCACCAAGATCCCCGTGGGCAAGAACCCCCCCTGGGACCTGAACGTCGTCATCGAGATCCCGCAGGGTGGCCAGCCCGTCAAGTACGAGATGGACAAGGACAGCGGCGCCCTGTTCGTGGACCGGTTCCTCCACACCGCCATGTTCTACCCGGCCAACTACGGCTTCGTCCCGCACACGCTGGCGCTGGACGGCGACCCGATGGACGTGATGGTGGTGGGCACCCAGGCCGTGGTGCCGGGCGTGATCCTGCGCAGCCGCCCCATCGGCGTGCTGATCATGGAAGACGACGCCGGCGTGGACGAGAAGATCCTGGCCGTGCCGGTGGACAAGCTGCACCCCTTCTACTCCAACATCGCCAGCTACCGGCAGCTGCCCCAGATCCTGGTGGAGCAGATCGCCCACTTCTTCGAGCACTACAAGGATCTGGAGCACGGCAAGTGGGTCCGCGTGGTCCGCTGGGGCGAGGCCGACGAGGCCGCCAAGCTGATCATGGAGTCCTTCGAGCGGGCCAAGGGCACCGACAAGGAGTGAGGTTCCGGTCCTGGACTGGAGACAGGGGGCGGGCTCTGCGGGGCCCGCCCTTTTTCTTTCGGTGCGATCGAGGCGGTCGGGCCTGGGGCTGGTGTTCGGCCAGGGGACACGGACGGCACGGATGCCGCTTGCGCGGCCACGGATGACACGGACGGTTCAACGGGGCCGTTCGGCCTTGATGAAGACCAAGCGCGGCGAAGCCGCAGTAGGATGTTCTTGCGGCTTCGCCGCGGGGTGTCGGTGCGGTGAGGGCCACACGGCATCCAATGCCATCCGTGCCTATCCGTGGCCGCGAAGCGGCATCCGTGTCGTCCGTGTCTCCTGGAAGACTCGCTCCGCGTGCCCGACGTCGCCTTATGGCACCTGGCACCGCTCTACCCAAGCCTCCGCCTGGCACAAACCGGCGCTGCCGGACCCCAGGCGCTGGCGTTCGGCATCAAGGATGGCGTGGAAGGCGGACAGCTTGGCAGCGCGGACCTCGGCCGGGGGCAGGGGGTTGCCGGCGCTGTCCAGGACCAGGTCGATCACCCGCTCCGCCGCGTGCAGGCGGCCCAGCACATAGTCGTGCTCCCGATCGGTGCGGCTGAAGAAGCCGCCGAAGGCGTTCAGCCGGGCGCTGCGCATCTGCTGCGGGGCGCCGGCCTCGCGTAGCAGGCGGGCGTCGGGCGGGGCGATGCGGTCCACCTTGATGGCGTGGAACTCGTCCAACTCCTGCCAGCCGCTGGTGCTGAAGGTCAGCACGTCCCAGAAGGCGAAGCCCAGGTACGCCTCGAAAAGCTGCTGCCGGGCGGCGAGGCCCAGATAGTTCAGGCCCATCAGGGCGAAGACCTCATCCACCTCCCGGCTGCTGCCTTCCAGGGCCCAGGCCCGTTCCAGGATGCCCAACGCCCCGTCCAGGTCGGCCGGGCCGGGGATCGCGGCGGCAGAGAGCAGGGCGGCCAGGGCGGGGCGGTCCTCCGCCGACAGGGTCTCCAGCGCGCGGGCCCGGCGCAGCCCCTCCAGGCTGCCATAGAAGGCGACCTTCAGCTCATCCAGGTCATGGGGGCGGGTATCGGCCAGGGCGCCGGTGCCCACCGCCTCATACAGCAGGTTCAGCTCCCGGATCAGGAAGCGCAGGCGGCGCTCGCGGAAGCCGATGTCGAACCCCTGCAGGAACCCCACCCAGGCGGGGGCGGGGCCGCCGGGCTCCGGCGCGTCCAGCCGGTCGGGCAGGATGCCGCGCGCACGGGCCCAGCCCTTCAGGGCAGCCAGCAGGGCGGCGCGGCCGGCGGGGTCGGGGTGCCCGGACAGGGTGGAGAGCAGGCCCGACAGCTCCTCCAGCACCCCCTCGATCTTCAGGCGGATATAGGCCTCAAAGGCGAAGCCGGCCTGGGCGGCGGCGCGGCGGCTGGCGCCCTCCCGCCAGCGGCGGACCTGCTCCATGCCCGGGGCGTCGGGCAGGGGGCCGCCCACGATGGCCGCCACCTGGTCGGCGATGCGGGGCCGGGCGGCGTCCAGCACCCCTTGCAGCCGCTCCACCCGGCGGTTGGCGTCGGCGATGGCGCCCAGGGCGTCACGGGTGGGCTCGTTCCGGGGGATGTCGGACAAAGCCCCCTTCAGCGTCCGGAAGAAGCCGGGCACGTCCGCCCGCCCCGGGCCGGTGGGGCCGGCGGGGTTGGGGTCCACATAGACGCCGCGGCGGTCCACCTCACGGTAGGCGGGGCGGCCGGCAATGGCCGCCAGGGCCGCGGCGAAAGGCTTGTTGTTCAGCACGCTGCCGTCGATGAAGCAGGCCTGGGCCGGGCTGGCGCCCGCGGCCAGGTAGGGCTGGAAGTTGCCGGCCAGGAACCTGTCCCGGTCCGGCCAGTCCAGCCCCTGGTCCTCCAGCAGCCGGTCCATCTGGGGCAGGCGGGCCGGGGGGAAGGCGCCGGGGAAGCTGCTGGTGGCCCGGGCGGCGAAGACCAGGCCGGGCACGTTGGCATCGGTGAAGTCGCTCTCCACCGGGCCCTCCGCGGCGCGGCGGTAGCGGAAGGCGAAGATGTGCCGGTGCTCCCGCTCCTCCACCAGGGGCGGGTCGTGGGCGGGGATGCGGGTGCGGTAGCCGTGGAAGTCCGTGGCCGTGACGAACAGGGTCAGCGGCAGGCCGCGGGGCAGCAGGCTCGGCCCCTCCGGCCCGTCGTCGGCCGGGCCCATGGCATAGGCGGCCTCCAGCAGGAAAGCCATCAGCCGGTCCCCGTCGAAGGGCGGCTGGAACCAGCGGGAGCGGACGAACAGGGACAGCTTCTCCCGCACCTCCGGGTCGGGGGCCAGCCGCTCCAGCCGGGGCAGGCCGGCCCACAGGAAGGGGCGCAGGAACCACTTGCTCCATTTCCCGGCGCGGCGGTCATCGCCCAGCAGGCGGGTGACGTCCGCGTTTTCCAGCCACAGCCGGGTCAGGGGCTCCAGGCTCAGATCGTGGGCCAGGGCGCGGGCCAGCAGCACGCCGTTGATACCCCCGGCGCTGGACCCCGCCACCACGTCCACCACCACCCGCAGGGACAGGTCCCGCCCCAGCCGCCGCAGCAGGTCCAGGTAGACACCCTCGCTGTCCTCCACCGGGGCGGCGGTCGGCCGCCGGTCATGGCAGGCACGGGACGCCCGGGCCAGCTTCCACACCTCCTTCGTCACCCCGTGCATGTACACGGCCAGCGACACGCCGCCATAGCAGACCAGCGCGACCCGAAGTTCCTTTTCCTTCACGGCCGGCCTGCCGGTGCGGTTGTTGGGTGGGTCCAGGGTGACGCGGGCGGGTAGGGGCGTCAATGGTGGCGGAGGGCACGGGGATGTGCTTGGCGCCGGGGTGCCGGCGAGGGCGTGTGTTGGGAAAACGGATTTGAACGGATCGAAACGGATGTAAACGGTAGGCGGGGTTGGTGGTGGAGGTGTTCGTCTGCTCCGCGGAAGTTGTCAGGAAATATTACGCCGCAGGCGCGAAAAAGGGGATGAGAATTAGACTGGAACTCTGATAGCCGGATAAATCCCTACGCCTTTCGCCACACCAACATTACCGTTCAAATCCGTTTCGATCCGTTCAACTCCGTTTTCCCCACACCCCCCACCACCAAACCGACCGCCAATCAAAGGGCCCTGCACCGTCAACTTCCCGGCCCACCCCCCTCCACCCGCAGGTTCAGCCGGGCCAGGGCGTCGGCGATGGGGATGAAGAAGTTCAGGCCGGTGTTCAGGCCCTCGGCGTTGCTGAAGGTGGCGACGGTGATGCCGACCACGTTGCCGTTGGCGTCCAGCAGCGGGCCGCCGCTGTTGCCGGGATGGACGATCGTGTCGGCCTGGATCAGGGGATAGCCGGTCAGCCGGTCCTTGCGGTGGGAGCTGACGATGCCCTGGGTCACCGTGCCCTGCATGCGTTCGGACAGGGGGGCACCCACGGCCAGCACCGTCTCGCTCACCGGCGGGGGGGCCAAGCGCAGGGGCAGGGCGGGGTAGCGGCCGCGGGGGACGCGGACCAGGGCCACGTCGCGCTTGCGGTGCACCCGCTCCACCGTGCCCACCAGGGCCACCCCATCCTGCAACACCACCCGCACCCGATCCGCATTGCCCACCACATGGGCGTTGGTCAGCAGCAGCCCGTCCGGGTCGATGAAGAAGCCGGAGCCGTGCCCGCCCCCGGCCGCCACCAGCACTGCCTGGTCCTGCACCCGCCCGTCCAGGGGCTTGGACCGCAGGGGGAAAGCGGGCAGGTCCAGCCAGGGAAGGCCGCCGGAAACGGGGGACAGGTCGGTGTCGGGCCGGGAAGGCTGGGGGGTGCCGGGCCCCGGTGAACCGGGGGCGGTGAGGGCGATTGCCGGGGCAGGGCCGTCCACCCAGGCAGGCGCCTGGCCCGGCAGTGCGGATGGCGGTGGGTCACCGGGAGCCCCGACGACGGGCGAGAGGCCCGGCGCGGCCGCGGCGGCCATGCGGACGGGTGGTCCTTCGGCTTCTTCCCGCCCGCCTTCCCCCGGCACCCCGCCGGTCCAGGCGGGGGGTGCGGCGGCGCCGCGGAATTCCAGCAGGCCCTCCGCGGGGTCGCGGCTGCCCTCCCGCAGGGTGCGCAGGCTGCGGGCCACGGCCTGGTCGCCCCCGGGGGCGCTTGCCCCGCCGCGGGTCAGGGCGGCGCGGAAGGCGGGCGTGGCGCCCAGGGCATTCACCGCGTCCGCCAAGGCGGATTGCAGCACCAGGTACTCCCCGTCGGCGCTGGCGCGGTCCAGCTTGCCGTGCCCCTCTGTCGTGGCCTGGGCCAGCATGCGGCGGTCCACCCGGGAATAGAGCGCCCAGTCTACCCGCACCTGGGCCTGGCCGGTCACCCCCTCCGGCCAGCCGGTCCAGAAGTTGACGGCGTTGCAAAGGTCGTAACGGACGAAGGTCACCCGGCCGGCCAGCAGCGCCTCCGCCCGCTGGTAGTCCTCCTCCAGCTCGAACAGGCGGGCGGGGTCGCCCACCATGTCATAGCCCAGGGTGGACAGCCCCTCATACACCACCTCCGCCAACCCCAGCTTGGCGCCGGGCGGGGTGACCCAGGTCATCCGCTCATAGGGCGGGCCGCAGAGCAGGCTGAAGGGATAGCCGCCCACATCGGTGCCCCGGGGGATGTCGAACACCAGCTTCTGGAAACCGGTGGGCACCATCATGCCGCTGGCCGGGCGGGTGCGGGCGGCGGACGCTTCCCAGACCACGGCCTCACGCGGCGGGGCGGGACCAAGCCCGCCGTCGCCCAGGCCCGCCCCCAGGCCGCAGCCGGTCAGGCTGGCTAGCAGGGCTAACGGCTTGAGGCAAAGGCTCATGCCGTTGAAGGCCGGCGACCGCCGGCCCGCGGGCCCATGCCCGCGTGAGCCAAGCCCGCAGATGCGGGCGCCCGGCGCTTGAGGGGGCTGTTGATCGGTCACGATCAACAGCCGCGCGTATAAGCCGAACCAAAGCCGTGCGGCTATGTGCATGGCGTTGTTCCCGCGGTGCGTGTGCTCGCGGACGGTAGCCTACAAGTCTAGGGCCGGCAAGACCCCAGGGCAGGACAGCATGGCGGGGGTGGTTGTGGACGAAGCCGCCGGCCCTTGCTACCTAACCGGCATGGACAGCATCGCCCCCGCCCCCCGCCGCACCGCCAGCGTCGCCCGGACGACGAAGGAAACCCGCATCCAGGTGTCCGTGGACCTGGACGGCACCGGCCAGTACTCGGTCTCCACCGGGGTGGGCTTCCTGGACCACATGCTGGAACAGCTCAGCCGCCATTCCCTGATGGACCTGACGGTGAAGGCGGAGGGCGACCTGCACATCGACTTCCACCACACGACAGAGGACACGGGGCTAGCCATCGGCGAGGCGGTGGCCAAGGCCCTGGGCGACCGCAAGGGCATCCAGCGCTACGGCCATGCCTACCTGCCCATGGATGAGGCGCTGACCCGCTGCGCCATCGACCTGTCCAACCGGCCCTACCTGATCTGGAAGGTGAACTTCACCCGGGACAAGCTGGGGGACATGGACACGGAATTGTTCAAGGAGTGGTTCCAGGCCTTCGCCCAGACGGCCGGCGCCACCCTGCATGTCGAGAACCTGTACGGCGAGAACAACCACCACATCGTGGAGAGCTGCTACAAGGCCCTGGCCCGGGCCCTGCGGGCGGCCATCGAGATCGACCCCCGCAAGGCCGACGCCGTCCCGTCGACGAAGGGCGTGCTTGGCGGGTCGTTGTAGGTCGGATTAGCGTAGCGTAATCCGACGGCCCACCATCGACGTTTTGATGTCGGATTATGCGGCGTTGCCGCTAGTCCGACCTACGGTATTACGGCATCGAAGGCCCTGACATGACCGAAACCGTCGCCCTGATCGATTACGGCTCCGGCAACCTGCGCTCCGCCGCCAAGGCGCTGGAGCGGGCGGCCCTTGAGGCCGGGCTGGACGTGGTGGTGCAGTTGACGGCGGACCCCGACGCGGTGCGCCGGGCCGACCGGGTGGTTCTGCCGGGGGTCGGGGCGTTTGCCGACTGCATGGGCGGGCTGGAGGCGGTGCCGGGCATGGTCACCGCGCTGTATGAGACGGTGCTGGTGCACAAGCGGCCCTTCCTGGGGATCTGCGTGGGCATGCAGCTGATGGCCCGGGTGGGGCACGAGCATGGGGAGCATGCGGGCCTGGGCTGGCTGGACGCGGAGGTGGGGCCCCTCACCCCGTCCGACCCGGCCCTGAAGATCCCGCACATGGGCTGGAACGAGTTGCTGGTGGTCCGGCCGCAGCACCCGGTGCTGCACGGCATCCCCAACCGGTCCCATGCCTATTTCGTCCATTCCTACTGCATGCGCCCCGCCGACCCCACCCTGGTCCTGGCGGAATGCGGCTATGGCGGGCCCTTCGCGGCGGTGGTGGGCCGGGACAACCTTGTCGGCACCCAGTTCCACCCGGAGAAGAGCCAGGCCACCGGCCTTGCCCTGATCGCCAACTTCCTGCGCTGGCATCCCTGAGGGTCCCCGATGAACATGATGCAGAAGGCCACCACCGCGGTCGAGGTGGTCGAGGAGTTCAGGCGCGGCGACCTTTACGACCTGTGCGACGCGGCGGACGCGGCCATCGTGGATGGCGGCGGCTTCGGCTGGGTGGACCCGCCGCCCCGGGACGTGATGGAGCGGTATTGGCGCGGCGTGCTGGCGGTGCCGGAGCGGACCCTGTTCGTGGGCCGGCTGGACGGGGTGATCGCCGGCTCCGCCCAGCTGGTCCGGCCCACCCGCAACAACGAGGCCCAGCATTTCGCCGCCGGGCTGACCACGGCCTTCGTCGCCCCCTGGGCCCGGGGCCATGGGCTGGCGCGGATGCTGACCCTGGCGGTGGAGGGGCGGGCGCGCCAGGAAGGCTTCAAGGTGCTGAACCTGGACGTGCGCGACACGCAGAAGGCGGCCATCGCCCTGTATGAGAGCCTGGGCTACAAGCGCTGGGGCAGCCACCCCCGCTACGCCATGGCACATGGACGGGTCTTCGCGGGCTTCTACTACTACAAGGACCTGGACGAAACGGCCCCGCGCGACGGCGGGGAGGAGCGCTGAGATGATCCTGTTCCCCGCCATCGACCTGAAGGATGGCAACGCCGTGCGGCTGGTCCGCGGCGACATGGCCCAGGCCACGGTGTTCAGCAGCGACCCGTCGGAGCAGGCCGTGCGGTTCGAGGCGCAGGGCTTCCAATGGCTGCACCTGGTGGACCTGAACGGCGCCTTCGCCGGCAAGCCGGTGAACGCCGAGGCGGTGGAGCGCATCCTGTCCCGCACCCGCCTGCCGGCCCAGCTGGGCGGCGGCATCCGCGACATCGCCACCATCGAGGCGTGGCTCAGCCGCGGCATCAAGCGCGTGATCCTGGGCACCATCGCCCTGCGCGACCCCGCTTTGGTGAAGGAGGCGTGCAAGCGCTTCCCCGGCCAGGTCTGTGTCGGCATCGACGCCCGCGACGGCTATGTGGCGGTGGAGGGCTGGGCGGAGACGAGCGAGGTGAAGGCGCTGGACCTGGCCCTGAAGTTCGAGGATTGCGGCGTGGCCGCCATCATCTACACCGACATCGACCGGGACGGGGCGCTGGGCGGGGTGAACGTGGAGGCGACGGCGGACCTGGCCAGCCACCTGACCACGCCGGTGATCGCCTCGGGCGGCGTCTCCACCCTGGCCGACCTGCAGGCCCTGAAGGCGGTGGAGCATACGGGCATCGAGGGGGTGATCAGCGGCCGGGCCCTCTATGACGGCCGCATCGACCCGGGCAAGGCCCTGGCCGTGCTGCGGGGGGCCGCCTGATGCTGAAGGCGCGCATCATCCCCTGCCTGGACGTGAAGGACGGCCGGGTGGTCAAGGGTGTCAACTTCGTCGACCTGGTGGACGCGGGCGACCCCGTGGAGCAGGCCCGGGTCTATGACGCCGCCGGGGCGGACGAGCTGACCTTCCTGGACATCACCGCCAGCCATGAGAACCGGGACACCATCTTCGACGTGGTGCGCCGGACGGCGGAGCAGGTGTTCATGCCCCTGACCGTGGGCGGGGGCGTGCGCACGGTGGAGGACATCCGCAAGCTGCTGCTGGCGGGGGCCGACAAGGTCTCCATCAACACCGCGGCCGTGCACCGGCCGGACTTCGTGCGGGAGGCGGCGGAGAAGTTCGGCGCCCAGTGCGTGGTGGTGGCGGTGGACGCCAAGCAGGTGGCGCCGGGGCGGTGGGAGGTCTTCACCCATGGCGGCCGCAACGCCACGGGGCTGGAGGCGGTGGCCTGGGCGCAGCGGATGGCCAGCTTGGGCGCGGGGGAGATCCTGCTGACCAGCATGGACCGGGACGGCACCAAGTCCGGCTTCGACATCGCCCTGACCCGCGCCGTGGCCGATGCCGTGCCGGTGCCGGTCATCGCGTCGGGCGGGGTGGGCACCCTGGACCACCTTGCCGCGGGCATCCGCGACGGCCATGCCAGCGCCGTGCTGGCGGCCAGCATCTTCCATTTCGGCACCTTCACCGTCGGCCAGGCCAAGGCGCACCTGGCGGCCGCCGGCATCCCCGTCCGGCACTAGGAAAGGGCCAACCCTTGGCCGAGAACAGCAAGAAGAAGGCCGGCGCGCCGGGCGTGGAGGTGCTGGACGCGCTCTACGCCACCATCCTGTCCCGCAAGGGCGCCGACCCCGAAACCTCCCACACCGCCCGCCTGTTCAGCCGCGGCCGCGCCAAGATCGCCCAGAAGCTGGGGGAGGAGGCGGTGGAGACGGTGATCGAGGGGGTGCGCGGCGACAAGCAGAAGCTGGCGGAGGAAAGCGCCGACCTCTTGTACCACCTGCTGGTCCTGTGGGCCGACGCGGGCGTGGACCCGGCGGAGGTCTATGGCATCCTGGAAGGCCGCAAGGGGGTGAGCGGCATCGAGGAGAAGAAGAACAGGAAGGGGTAGGGCCGGAAGGTTGCCTGTCCCGTCTCCCCTGCTTCCCCCACGAAGGCGGGGGTCCACAGTTCTTGGAATCGGTGTCCGGCGGGATTGGGGTCAAAAACCGTGGGCCCCCGCCTTCGCGGGGGAAACAATCACCCCCATCCCGGCCGGATAGCCCAACGCGCGTCACCACCGGGAGGAACCAACGGATGACCTACGACCCGAACAACATCTTCGCCCGCATCCTGCGCGGGGAGATTCCCTGTAAGAAGGTGTATGAGGACCAGCACGTGCTGGCCTTCCACGACATCCACCCCCAGGCGCCGACCCACATCCTGGTCATCCCCAAGGGCGCTTATGTCAGCTTCGCCGACTTCAGCGAGAAGGCGACGCCGGAGGAGATCGTCGGCTTCACCCGCGCCGCGGGCCTGATCGCCCGCCAGGCGGGGGTGGAGGACACCGGCTACCGCATCCTGGCCAACCACGGCCCCGACAGCCACCAGGAGGTGCCCCACTACCACCTGCACATCGTCGGCGGGAAGAAGCTGGGGCCGCTGTTGATGCGGTGACGCCGTCGTTATTGGGGTGTGTCGGGGTTCGGCTTCGCCTCACCCCGACCTACGATGGACCGTAGGTCGGGGTGACCAACGGGAACCCCGACATCACTTGGCTCTTCGCCTCACCCCAACAACAAGCCCGTGTCCACCGTGGCGGTGTCGGACAGGCCCACCAAGCCCAGGCTGGAGCCGGTGCCGAGGGTCAGCTTGATGTTGTCCCCGGTCAGGCTATTGGCCTGGACGCCCTTCAGGGTCGCCAGTTCCACCGCCCGGCCGCTGCCGGCCCCGTCCAGGTCCACCAGGATCCTGGTGTCGGCGCCGGACTGCACCGCCTTCACGTGGCTGCCGTAGCTGTCGGCCAGCATCAGCCCGCCGCGGACCAGCAGGGCGCCCAGGTCGATCACGTCGCCGCCGCGGCCGGCCTGGAAGTCGGTGATGGTATCCCCGGCCTCTGACACGTCGTTGAACAGGAAGCGGTCACGGCCCGCGCCGCCGGTCAGGCGGTCGGCCCCGCGGCCACCCCAGACAAGGTCGTCGCCGGCGCCGGTGGTGATGGTGTCCCTGCCGTCGCCGCCCAGGCGGATGTCCTGGCCCGCGGTGCCGCCCAGGGTCTCGTCCTCCCCGCCGCGGTCCCAGAGGCGCTGCACGTTCTCCAGCTTCACGCCGCCGCCCACGCCGAAGTGCCACTGGCGGGCGCTCTCGAACTCCCCGTTGCGGACGATGCTGTTGGTGACGGAGCCGGCGGTGACCAGGGTCTTGTCGGTCATGTCGCGCAGGACCACGTCCTCCACCAGCAGGCGCTTGCCGTCGCCGTCGCCATACTCGAACAGCTGGATGCCGCGGGGCATGTTGCTGCCGCCGCTGTTCTTGAAGACGTTGTCCACCCCGCGCAGCACGGCCAGCTGCTGGCTGTCGAAGGCGAAGACGCTGTCATAGACGCCCAGCTTGGCCTCGGAATGCCAGGAATAGGCGGCCGCCGTGGTGCCGTAGCTGATGGCGTTCTTTACCACCATGCCGATGTCGCCGCCATATTTGGACATGTCGGAGTTGGCGGGGTCGCTGCCGCTGTTGTTGTCGGCGGTGTGCCGCACCCGCTGGCCGTACAGCCCGTCCACATGGGTGCCGTAAGACTGGGCGGAGTGGACGCCGTAGCCGTAATGGCCGTTGGCGATGTCGTCCTTCAGGTTGACGGCCGCCACCTCCGTCGCCTTGGCCAGGACCGTGTTGACGAAGTCGATGCCGGGGCCGCCGCCGTCCCGCACCATCACCTTGTGCACCTCCGGGTTCACGGTGGACCGGATGCTGACCAGGGCGGCGCCGCTGTCGCCATTGCCCTTGATGGTGCCGTCCACCAGGGTGAACTTGCCCGTCTCGAACGCCGCCACGCGGATGTTGGTCTTGTAGACCGACTGCTCATGCAGGGGCGGGTCGCAGATCAGCTTGTCGCCCTGGATGTCCACCACCTTGGTGGCCTGGCCGATGCGGACCGGGTTGTTGCCGGAATGCTTGGCGTTGGGGAGCTTGTCGTCGGCGGTGACCTTGACCCAGTCGCCCACCTGGATGCCCTGGGGCATGCCTTTCAGGTCGATGACCAGCTTGCCGTCCTTGGTGGACAGGCCGCTGGCGCCGTGGGCCTGCTCCAACCCGCCTTCCACCTTGATGACGGTGCCCATCTTGCTGCCCTGCTGCAGGGTGGCGCCGTTCAGGTCGAAGGTGATCTTGCGGCCGTTCAGGTCGAACGACAGCGACTTGTCCAGGCGGATGGTCTCGTTCTTCGGGAAGACGATGCGGGCGTCCGCGCCGGCCTTGGCGACGGCGGAAAGGATGTCGTCGGCATCCGCGCCGGAGCGCAGGGTGATGGTCTGGGTCATGTTTGCCTCTGTCCCCTTGTCGTTCTTCTGGCCGGCGGCAAGCCGCGCCCGTCCCCTGGGCCCGCTTGGCGACGGGTCGGGGTCGGGTGGCGCGGTCGCGCTTGCTTGGCGGGCGGGGCCGGGAGGAAGGGTTTCCGGCCATCGCCGGGCTTTGGCCCCCACCGCCAAGGCAGGCGGGGCGGACCCCACCGGCCTTCTGGTGCTGCCGTCCCGGGGGTGCCGGGCGACGAGGGGCAGGATGGGCGGCAATGGTTAACAGGAATTAACCAAAGCCAAGACAATCATGGGACAGGCAAACCGCAATGGGGGTGGTCTTCCGCTTATGGGTACCCAAGCCAAGGGGGGACCGTGACAGGGAAAACGCATGTTGTGTCGATGAAGCGACAATCTTCGTGAAGGAAGCTGTCAGGACACGGTGTGGCTTTTGGGTTTTGGACTATCGCCTGGTCCGGATTAATTAACGAATGCTGTTGCTTGACTGGTATATCGGTTCGTAGGTCGGATTAGTGAGCGCAAGCTCGCGTAATCCGACGTGAGGGCGGCGGGTTCTGGGGCCGTCGGATTACGGGGCTTTGCCCCTAATCCGACCTACGGGAGTGCCTACCCCTCCGCCCGCCAGACATCCTTGATGTGCTTGGGCCAGCGGCGGCGGCGGACCACCATCAGGTCGAAGCGGATGCCCAGGCTGTGCAGGTGGGAGCGGCCGGACAGGTATTGGTTGGCGGCGGCGTGGCGGCGGCGCCAGTTGGGCAGGGACACGGCGGCGAGCGCGGCTTCCAGGCTGGGGCGGGCCTTCACCTCGATCACGGCCAGGGCCTTACCCTTCACGGCCAGGATGTCGATCTCCCCGCCCGACAGCCGCAGCCTTGTGCCCAGGATGCGGTAGCCGCGCAGCCACAGGGAGAAGCAGCACAGCCACTCCGCCCAGCGGCCTTTCCGCTCGGCGCTGCGCCGGTCGCGCTTCGTCCGCTGCTTCGGCATTACGCTTGTTCCCTCAAGCGCCGGGCGCCGGCTCCGCCGGCTTGGCTTGCGCGGACACGCGTCCGCGGGCCGGCGGTCGCCGGCCTGGGGCCATGCGTCGCTGGCGCTCTCATGGCCCCCCGTCCCGTGCCGCGGACGCCAGTTCCAGGGCGCGGGCGTAGACCTGCTTCTTGGGCTGGCCGGTGACGGTGGCCACGTGGGCGGCGGCGTCGCGGACGCTCATGCTGGCCAGGGCCTGGCGCAGCAGCGTGTCCAGGTCGGCGGCCTCGGCCTGCGCCGCCCCCTCCGCGGGCGGGGCGATGACCACCACCACCTCCCCCTTGGGCGGGCCGGCCTGGGCGTAGTGGGCGGCCAGCTCCGGCAGGGGGGCGCGGCGCACCTCCTCGAACAGCTTGGTCAGCTCCCGCGCCACGGCGGCTTCCCGGTTGCCCAGCACGGAGGCCGCGTCGGCCAGGAAGTCGGGCAGGCGCTGGGGGGACTCGTACAGCACCAGGGTGGCGGGGACGGGCTTCAGCTCCTCCAACGCCGTGCGGCGGGGGCCGCCCTTGTTGGGCAGGAAGCCCGTGAACAGGAACCGGTCGCTGGGCAGGCCGGACAGCACCAGGGCGGTGATGGCCGCGTTGGCCCCGGGCAGGTGGGTGACGGGCAGGCCTGCCTCCCGCGCCTCCCGCACCAGTTTGAAGCCGGGGTCGCTGACCAGCGGGGTGCCGGCATCGGACACCAGCGCGATCGCCTCCCCCGCCGCCACCCGGGCCAGGATCTGGGGGCGGACCTTGGCGGCGTTGTGCTCATGATACGGAAACAAGGGCACGGAAATGCCATACCGGCGCAGCAGGCTGCCTGTGGTGCGGGTATCCTCACAGGCCACGGCGTCCACGCCGCGCAGCGTCTCCAGCGCGCGCAGGGTGATGTCGCCCGCGTTGCCGATGGGGGTTGCCACGATGTGGAGTCCGGGTCCGGGTTTACGGCCGGGCTTCACGCCGGTAGGCTCCGCGCCGAAATCCGGACCGCCGGTTGCGGCGTTGTCCTCAGTCGTGTCGGGGTCGCCGGCGTCAGAGTCAGGGGGTTGGGCCATGGGGCTGTTGGGTTTCACGCGGCAACGGGTGGGAAAGCGCATGCGCGGGGTGGCCGCGTGCATGGCACTGGCCGGGCTCGTCGCCTGCGCCAGCCCCCAGACGGTACCGGCCCCGCCACCCCCACCGCAACCCCCGCCGCAGGCCGAGGTGTTACCCCAGGTGGTGGCCCCGCCGCCGCGGGTGGTCCCCAATGATGGGAAAACCCGTATCGCCCTGCTGCTGCCCCTGACCGGCCGGGGCGCCAACATCGGCAAGAGCATGCTGGACGCCGCCCAACTGGCGGTGTTCGAGCTGGCGGGGGATGAGTTCCTGTTGCTGCCCCGTGACACCCGCGGCACGCCGGAAGGGGCCGCCGCCGCCGCCCAGGCCGCCATGGACGAGGGCGCCAAGCTGGTGCTGGGTCCCCTGTTCAGCAATGACGCCACCGCCATCCGCCCCATCGCAGCCACGGCCAACGTGCCGGTGCTGAGCTTCAGCAGCGACTGGGCCATCGCCGGGGGTGGGTTGTGGACCCTTGGCTTCCAGCCGCAGGACCAGGTGCGCCGGGTGGTGAACCACGCCCTGGCCCAGGGCATCACCCGCTTCGGCGTGCTGGCGCCCAACACCGCCTATGGCCAGGCCGTGGTGGACAGCCTGGCCCAGGCGGCCCAGGCCGGCGGCGGGCAGGTGACGAAGGTGGAGCGCTATGCCGCCAACCCGTCCAACCCCACCGACCTGGTGAAGCGTTTCGCCGAGTTCGACCGTCGCCGCGCCGCCCTGGAGGCGGAGCGCGCCCGCCTGCGCCAGGCGGGGGATGAGCCGGGGCTGAGGCGGCTCGCCAACGCCAGCACCTTCGGGGAGCTGCCCTACCAGGCCGTGCTGCTGGCCGAAGGCGGGGCCAAGCTGAAGGAACTGGCCAGCCTGCTACCCTTCTTCGACGTGGACCCGGGGCCCGTGCGGGTGCTGGGCACCGGCCTGTGGGACGAGCCGGGCCTGGGCCGGGAACCTGCCCTGCTGGGCGGCTGGTACGCCGCCCCGGCCCCGGAGTCCCGCCAGCCCTTCGAGGCGCGCTTCCAGGAGCTGTACGGTTACCGGCCGCACCGGCTGGCGACCCTGGCCTATGACGCCACGGCCCTGGCGGCGGTGCTGTCCAAGGGCGGCGGGCGGGAGCCCTTCACCCCCGGCGCCCTGACCAACCCCAACGGCTTCGCCGGTATCGACGGCATCTTCCGCCTGCTGCCCAACGGCCTGCCGGAACGGGGCCTGCCGGTGCTGGAGGTGACCCGGGCCGGCGTCAACGTGGTGGACCCGGCCCCGGCAAGCTTCGAGCCGAGGGCGTTCTGACCCGGGCGTTTTTGCAATAGACCGGACGGCACGGACAAGCCACGGACGGACACGGACAAAAAGGGTGATGCCTGCGGCGCTTGGCGCCAAAAAATTCTGTCCGTGCTTGTCCGTGGAGTGTCCGTGTCGTCCGTGAAAATCAGCCCCTCGCCTCGAGGACTGCGACCATGGACCTGATTGTTTCACGTGAAGCCGACGGGACTTGGCGCCTTTCCTGGCCGGGCGGCGGTGCCCGATGTGCCGTGGGGCGGAACGGGATCGTCGGCGACAAGCGGGAAGGGGACGGGGCCACGCCGGTGGGGGCTTGGCCCTTGCGCCGTGTGCTGTACCGGCCGGACCGGCTGGCGGCGCCGCGCACGGCGTTGCCGGTGGCGGCCATCGAACCGGACGACGGCTGGTGCGACGACCCCGCCCATCCCGACTACAACCGCCCGGTCAAGCTGCCCTTCGCGGCGAGCCACGAGGTGATGTGGCGGGAGGACCCTGTCTATGACGTGGTCGTCATCCTGGGCCACAATGACGACCCGCCCGTGCCCGGCCTGGGCAGCGCCATCTTCCTGCACCTGGCCCGGCCGGAGTATGAGGGCACCGCCGGCTGCGTGGCCGTGGACCTGCCCGCGGTGCTGGCCTTGTTGGAAGCCGCAGGCCCTGGGGACCGGGTGGTGGTGCCGGCCGCGTGACCAAGCTCCTGTTCTGGGCCCAACCCCTGTCCGGGGCGGAGGAACCGCCGCTGCTGGCCATGGCCGGGGCGCTGGCGGGGGCGGGGTTCGCCGTGACCCTGGCCTGGGGCGGTGTCGGTCTGCCGGACATCCCCGGCGTGGCCGTGGCGCCGCTGCCGCCCGCCGTGGGGGACGGGGCGGGCCTGGTCTGCCGGCCGGACACGCTGGAGCCGGTGGACAACGCCTGGAAGAAGCGCCGCGCCGCGGCCACCCTGGCGGTGCTGGCAGGGCAGGCACCCAGCGTCATCCTGTTGGACCGCTTCCCCCGCGGCCACCGGGCCTTCCGGTTCGACCTGCGGCCGTTCCTCCACATCGCCGCCCGCCGGGACCCGGCCCCGCTGGTCGCGAGCTGGCTGCCGCCGGGGATGGCGGCGGTCGACGATCCCGCGCTGGAGGCGGAGCTGGGCGGGCTGGTGACGCTGCGGCTCAGCGGGGAGTTGGGGGAAGTCGCAGGTCGGATCAGGCGCGACGCGCCGTAATCCGACGGCACCCCAGCCCTCTCCGGGCTACGGCGCCGCCTCGATCAAGGCGCCGCGGAGGGACAGCAGGCCCACCTCGGCGGTGTCCTGGCGGGCGTCGCTGCGGTTCCAGTCCAGGACGAAGCGGCGTTCCGCGATGCGCCAGTCGCCATCACGGCGCTCGAACCGGTCAAGGTAGCGGCCGCCCACCACCACCTGCCGCTCCACGCCGCCCTCCCGGACCCAATGGTAGGCGACGACGTAGGATTCCACCTCGGCCCGGTCGCCCTCCAAGCGGATCAGCACGTTGCCCAGCTTATGCATGCAACGGTGGGGCGTGCAGCCCGTGCCGACGGCCTGCTCGATGGCGGCCCCGATGGCGGCCAGGCCCCCCTCGACCCCCTCGGGGCCCTGGGCCTCCGGCCAATAGGCGCTGGCCAGCAGCCGGCGGTCCTTCTGGTCCATGCCGCGGCAGTAGCGTGCCAGACAATCCTGGATCGCCTGCCGGTCCAGCAGCGCGTCGATCCCGAGCACGCCCATCCTTCCCGTTCCCTTTCCCTGTGGGCCGGCCCCTGACAGGACCGGATGTTTCGCCGACGGGTTGCATCCCGACCCGTTCCTTTCCGCTAGGCTAGCGTCCCCTTCCGGCGAATCCAAGCCCCCTGGTGCGGTGCCCCTTTCCGCCGAAGCGCGGGGGGAACCGGCAGCCTTGCCCCGGGGTTTCCCTGGGACGGGCGCGATGTCCGGGCTCCGGGGGAACGCGGCATGGAACAAGACGCCGTCATCGACACGCTTAACGACCTGATCCAGGCCACAGAGGACAGCCATCTGGGCCTGCAGCGCTCGGCCGAGGACATGAAGGACGAGGCCACCAAGGCCCTGCTGAACGACATGGCGGCCCGCCGCGGCGCCATCGTGCGGGACCTGCAACGGACCGTGGCCGCCCTTGGGGGGGCGCCGGAGGCCACCGGCACCCTGATGGGCGGGGCCCGGCGGATGGTGGCGGAGGTGGCCGCCGCCCTGGGTGCCCGCAGCGACCCGGCCATCCTGGCCGACACGGTGGCGGCGCAGGAAGCCACCCTGTCCGTCTATGGCCGCATGCTGGACCTGGACCTGCCGGAAGAGGTGCTGGAGGCCATGGCCGGCCACCAGGACCGGTTGCGCGAGGACCGGGACCGGCTGGCCGCCCTGAACCTGCCCGACCAACCGGCCGAGCCCACCCGTGAAAGCGCCTGAGCAAGGACGAGACCCATGCCCACGAATGCCGAGATCGCCGCCCAGCTGCTGCGCGATGCCGCCGACTTCTTCCGCCAGGTCGGCGACCAGAACGCCCCCATCAAGCCCCAGATGGACCACAACGCCCGCGCCTTCGAGGTGGTGGCCGACCGACTGGAACGCTCCCCCACCGACGAGTTCGCCCCCGGCACCCTGGCGGCGAACGACGGGGCGAACGGGGCGGGGTGAGGGGCGTCACGACACCGGCGGCGTGACCGTCTTCGGCAGGAACAGCCAGTAGCGTCCCTCGCTCTTCATCTTGCCGGCGCGCAGTTCGGCGTCGGCGCCATGGCCCCAGAACACATCGCCGCGCACGGGGCCGCGGATGGCGCCGCCCGTGTCCTGGGCCACCATCAGGCGGCGGATGCGCGCGTTGGCGTCCAGCGGGTCCTGGGCGTCCAGCCACAGGGGCACGCCATAGGCGATGAAGCTGCGGTCGATGGCCAGCGACCGGCCGGGGGTCAGGGCCACGCCCTGGCCGCCCAGGGGGCCTTCCCCTTCCAGCGGGCGGAAGAAGACGAAGGACGGGTTGCTGTCCAGCACGGCCTTCGTCTCCGCCGGGTTGGCTTCCAGCCAAGCGCGGATGGATTGCATGCTGACCTGTTCCTTGGCCAGCGCGCCGCGGGCCACCAGTTCTTTGCCGATGGCGACATAGGGGTGGCCGTTCTGGCCGTCGAAGCCGATGCGGGCCTCCGTCCCGTCATCCATCATCACCCGGCCGCTGCCCTGGATCTGCAGGAAGAAGGCGTCCACGGGATCGTCCACCCACAGCAGCTCCAGCCCCTTGCCGGCCAGGGCGCCGGCCTCGATGGCCTTGCGGTCCTCGAAGGGCCTCAGCCGGCCGTCCACCACCCGGCCGGCGATGCGCTCCCCCTTCATGGCCGGGCGGAACTCCCCCAGATCCACCATCACCAGGTCCGGCGGGCGGCGGTACAGGGGGGTCTGGTAGGCGCCCTGGCGGGTGCGGCTGCCGCGCAGCTCCGCCTCGTAATAACCGGTGAACAGGCCGTCGGCCTTGCCGTTGTTGGCGGCCAGCCAGGGGGTGAACCAGCGCTCCAGCCAGGCCCGCGCCGCCGCGTCGTCGCCCGCGGGCACGGCGGCCAGGGCGCGGCAGGGTTCCTGCCAGTCGGCGATGCGGCCCATGATGCCGTCGGGGCCCACGGGCCGGTCGGCAGGCTGGGCCAGCAGCTTGGGGCAGGACCTGGCCAGGGCGGGCAGCGCCTCTGCCGGGCGGTCGGCGGACCAGCCCGGCAGGTCGTTGAGGCTGGCGGCGGACAGGGTCAGCCGCGGCGGGGGCGGCGGCTCCTCCGCCTTCTGTGTGCAGGCGGCCAGCAACAGGGCCAGGGCGAGGGGGAAGGTCAGGCGGGGCAGTCGCAGCATGGGCAGGGGATGGCCTTGTCCTTGGGGGCTGGGGCAAGGTGGCAAAGACGGGCGGTGCTTGTCACCCCCTGGCAGCGCCCCCGCCGCAAAGCAGAAGGGGGCGGCGCCGCTTGGCACCGCCCCCCTGGGGTATCGGGCTGTTGAGACCTTACTTGGCGGTGCCGGCGCTTGCCGTGGCGCTGACGCCGGCGCCGGCCTGGACGCCCGACGGGGTGGCGCTGGCCTTCGCGTCCGGCTTGGCTTCCGCCTTCACCTCGGGCTTGGGGTCCGCCTTGGGGGCGGGCTTCGGCTCGGCCTTCGCCTCGGCGGCCTTGGTGACGGCGGCGTCGGCCTTGTCCGCGGCCTGGGCCGGCAGGCCCTCGGCCTTGCCGGTGGCGGCGGTCGCCTTGTCCGCGGCGGTGGCGGGCAGGGTGGCTGCGGTGGCCGTCGCCTTGTCGCCGGCGGCGGCGACCTTTTCCGTGGCCGTGTCGGTCTTGGCGGCGACGGTATCGGTCACGGTGGCAGCCTTGGCTTCCGCGGCGGCCCTGGCCTTCTCCGCCCGGGCGGCGGCGGTGCCGGCCAGGCTGCCGGCCCGCTCCTGCGTCTTGCCCAGGGTGTCGGTCGCCCTGCCCAGGGTGTTGCCGGGGGCGGCCGGGCCGGTGACGCCCAGGGTGCCGGTCACGCTCCCCCCGGCGGAACCGGTGACCCCACCCACCAGGCCCGCGCTCGCGGCACCGGTGATCAGGGCGATGGCGGCGGCGCCGACCAGGACATGGACACGCATCTGTTCCCTCCGAAGCTCAGGACATCGGGCCTTCCCGGCCCCGCCGGCGGGGTATTTCCCCCGACCGGCTGCCCATTAGTTTGGAGATCGAACCGTGGCCGGTTTTGGGCAGGTCCCTGGCGGCATTTCGGATTTGTGGCCGCAAGATCAGGGCAGCGTGGCGCAGGCGAGGGGGGTGCATACCCCCTTCAGCCGTCCCGCAGCATCTTCCGGATCGTCTGGGCGAGCAGGGCATAGGGGTCCTCCCCCGCGGCCCGGGCCTGGTCCTCCACCCGCTTGCGGAAACCGTCGCCCAGGGCGCGCTTGCGCCGACGCTCCAGCTCCGCCGCCGACAGGCGGTGGTCCAGGGCGCCGGGCTCGGGCTCCGCCGGGGGCGGGGTTTGGGCGGGGGGCTTGCGCATGGGGGAAGTGTGCGCCGCCCCGGCGCCGTGGTCCAGGGCGCCCGTCAGTCGCCGACGTCAATCGCCGACGATGGCCCTGCCCTGGCCGATGTTCTGCACCCGGGCGGTGCCGGTGTGGCGGGAGACGTGGACGCTGCCGGCACCGGCGGCCAGCACCTCCGGGTTCTCCGCCGTGCCGTCGAAGGTGAACTCCGCCGCCCCCGTGGATGCCACCTTGAGGGGGGAGGCGGTGCCGCCGTTGATCCGTACCGTGCCGGCGCCGGGCAGGTCGGCCTTCACCGGGCCCTCCACCCGGTCCACGGTGACGTCGGCATGGCCGGGGATGGACAGGGTCAGCCCGCTTTCCACCCGGCCCACATTCACTTCCGCGTTGCCGGCCACGTCCAGGCTCAGCGTGCCGGCCCGATCCACGGTCAGTTCCCCATGGCCGTGGGCGCTGAAGGACAGCTTGCCTTCCACCCGGTCGGCGGTGAAGGTCCCGGCCTCATGCACGGTGATGTTGGCATCCTGCAGGCGGCCGGCGGTGACGTCGCCGCGGCGCAGGTCCAGGGTCAGCTTGCCGTCGATGTTGCCGTCGATGGCCAGGTCGCCGGCCAGGCCGGTGATCTCCAGGCTCGCCTCATCCGGCACCACCAGCTTGATGTCGGCGCCGGGGATGTCGCCGCCGCGACCCACCAGGGTCAGGGTGCCGTCCACCACGCCGGTGCGCAGGGATTCGCCGCCGCCCTCAACCTCCAGCCCCACCTTGTCGGCCCGGCGGCTCACCTCCACCCGCACGTCGCCGGTGATGTCCACCAGCCGCACGCCCCGGGGCGCGGTGAAGCTGGCCTTCAGGGCGCCGTCCTGGGCCTGGAGCCCGGCGGACAGGGCGGCCATGGCCTGGGCCTGGGCGCCGCGGGCCTGCTCGGCCGCGCGCAGCGCCTCCCGCCGGATCGCCTCCACGTCGCCGGTGCGCAGGCCTTCCTCCACCGCCCGGCGGATGGCGTCCGCGTCCACCCGCACCACGATCTCCCCCGGGGCGCCGGGCCCGCGGGGCGGGGCGGGCGGGGCCGGCGGGGCAGGGGGTGCCGGGACGTGGAAGGCGGCCCGGTCGGTGTCGAAGTCGAAATCCACGTCGAACCCCCGGTCCGACGACCCGCCGGCCATGATGCCCCAGCCCACCATGGCCAGGGTCACGGCCAGGGCCGCGACGCCCCCCGCGGGGATGCCGGGGTTCAGGCGCGGGCGGGCGGCGAGGGGGCTGGCATCCATGGGACGGGTCTTTCGCATGGGAATGGCTCTACCCCGGGACTATGGCGCGGCCGTTGCGGCCTGTCCGCCGGCGTTGCACGGCATTTACAAAATTCACCGGGCCGTTACGCCCGGCCCCTGCCCATCATCGCCCTCCGCCCCGCCCGGGGCAAGCTTCCCCGGTCCGAAACCCGCGCGGGAGCGTTCCCACACCCACGGGGAAAAGGGGGAGGGCAACCGAGCATGAGCACCGTCCTGGCGCGGCTGGCGCTGGTGATCTACGGGCTGGTCACCGGCTCGCTGCTGCTGATGGCCATGCTGTTCGTCGTCGGGGCCTGGTGGATGGTGGCCAAGGCCGCCCTGGGTGGCGAGAACGTGGTGGAGGTGATGCTCCGCTCCATCGGCCTGCTTGTCATCGCGCTGGCCGTGTTCGACGTGGCGAAGTTCCTCTGGGAGGAGGAGATCGTCCGGGACAAGGAACTGCGCTCCGCCACGGAGGCGCGGCGGACCCTGACCAAGTTCATGACCATCCTGGTCATCGCCGTCAGCCTGGAGGCGCTGGTCTTCATCTTCGACGCCGGCAAGGACGACGTGCGCACCGTGGTCTACCCGGCCATCCTGCTGGCCGTGGTGGTGCTGATGCTGGTGGGCATCGCCGCGCACCAGCGGCTGATGCGCTCCGCCGAGCAGATGGACCCCACCGCCGACCCGGACAGCGAGGCGATCCACCGGGAGGGGGACGACATCAAGGACCAGGCTGACGGCGACGACGCGCCCGTCAGCCCCTCATCCGCCAGCCCTGGGCATAGAGCCTGAGGCACAGGGCCAGGAACACGGCACCAGTCCCGGCCACCACCAGGGCGGAGACGGCGGGGTCTTGCTGGCTGCTGCCCAGCAGGGCCCATCTGAAGCCGTCGATGGCATAGAAGATGGGGTTGGCCTGGACGATGGCGGCGAAGGCCGGGGGCATGGCGCTGACCGGGGCGAACAGGCCGGACAGGAAGCTGACCGGGACGAAGACGAAGGTGAAGAAGGCGGACATGTGGTCCCACTTCAGGCTGACCATGCCCGCCAGCACCCCCGCCAACCCCATCATCAGGGCGGCCCCGGCGGCGAACAGCAGGGCCGCCAGCGGGTGCGCCACCGGCATGGGCCAGAGCAGCAGCGACCCCAGCCACACGGCCGTGCCGCTGGCCAGGCCCGACAGCATGCCGGACAGGGCATAGGCGGGGACCACCTCCCGCGCGCCGACGGGGGCCATCAGCTGGTCGTTCACCATGCCCTCGATCTTGGCATAGAGCAGGCTGAAGCTGGTGTTCTCCGCCGCCCGCAGCAGCACCGACAGCATGACCAGGCCGGGTACCAGGAAGTCCAGCACCCGCTCGCCCGTGTCCGTCCCCCGCTCGGCGCCCAAGCCGAAATGGAAGCAGGTGAAATAGATCATCGCCATCACGGCGGGCGCCACCACCACCATGGCCGCCATCTTCCACACCCGCATCAGTTCCCGCCGCAACAGGGCCTGGAAACCCGGCAGGTGGAAGGCGGGGATCCGCCGGTCGATCTCCGGCCGGAAGGCGCCGGCGGGCAGGGTGGTGGGGTCCGGCATGGGGGGAGGGTTCCGCGGCGGGAAGGGTGGCGGGAAAGGGGTCAGGCCTTCAGCTTGTAGCCCTTGGCGATCATCCGCCAGGCGGCGAAGCCCAAGACGAGGTTGGCGCCCAGCATGACCAGGATGCCGGTGCCCAGGGTGCCGTCGGTCAGGCCGATGAAGCCGTAGCGGAAGCCGTCGATGAAATAGAAGAACGGGTTCAGGTGGGCCAGGAAGTGGAAGGTGGGTGGCACGCTTTCGATGGAATAGAAGGTGCCGGACAGGAAGGCCAGGGGCGTGACGACGAAGTTGGTCACCGCCGCCATGTGGTCGAACTTGTCCGCCCAGATGCCGCCGATCAGCCCCAGCAGGGCCAGCAGGGTGGCCGCGGCCACGGCGTGGAACAGGATGTAGCCCGGGTGCAGCACCGGCAGCGGCACCACCAGGGCGATGGCGGCCCAGGTCACCACCCCCACCAGCAGCCCGCGGATCAACCCGCCCAGCACATAGGCCAGCGTCAGCTCCGTCGCTGACAGGGGCGGCATCAGCACGTCCACGATGTTGCCCTGCACCTTGCTGACCAGCATGGAGCTGCTGGCGTTGGCAAATGCGTTCTGGGTGATGGCCATCATGATCAGGCCGGGGGCCAGGAATTCCATGTAGGGCACGCCGCCCACGGTGCGCACCACCCCGCCCAGGGCCAGGGCGAAGACGGCGTAGAACAGCAGCGTCGTCACCACGGGGGCGGCGATGGTCTGCACCCAGACCTTCAGGAAGCGCCGGACCTCCTTGCGCACCAGGGTCTGGAACCCCACCCAGTTGACGGCGCCGACGGCGCGCGGCATGGGGAAGCTGGTCTCGCTCATCGGGATACCTCGGGGCCTCGGGCGGGCGGCACCCTAGCGGAGCGGCGGGGACGGGGCAACCGCGGGTGGGGTTTTGGCAGGGATGCGGCGGTCCGGCCGCCAGGGTGCGATGATGGGGAACGGGATGGACGAGGGACGCAAGCCGCCGCCGAAGCGCAAGCAGCCGCGCAAGGTCTCGCCCGAGTACCTGGAGCGGTCGGCGCTGCATTACCTGGAGCGCTATGCCAGCAGCAGCGCGAACCTGCGCCGGGTGCTGCTGCGCAAGGTCCAGGCCTCCGCCCGGGCGCACGGCACCGACCCGGAGGAGGGAACGCGCTGGGTGGAGGACCTGCTGGCCCGTTACCGGCGGAGCGGCCTCTTGGACGACAAGGCCTATGCGGAGATGAAGGCCGGCGGCCTGCAACGCCGCGGCGGCTCCACCCGCAGCATCCGGCAGAAGCTGGCCGCGAAGGGCGTGGACCCGGACCTGGTGGAACAGGCGGTGGGCGGCCTTGAGGGGGCAGAGAGCGGGGAGGCCGACCTGGCCGCCGCCATCGCCTATGCCAAGCGCCGCCGCATCGGCCCCTTCCGGGTGGAGCGCCCGGGCCGGGAAGGGGAAGACCCCCGCGCCCGCCGCGACAAAGACCTGTCCGCCATGGCCCGCGCCGGCTTCGACCTGGACACGGCCCGGCGCGTGCTGGAGGCGGAGGACCCGGAAAGCCTGCTTTGATGCCCGTGTGCGCATTCAACATGCACGAACACGCACGAAACATTCACGGACACGCACAAGAGAAGAATGCCTGCGGCGCTCAGGTGCCGGCGAAACGGCTCGGCGCATGGCACCCGTGCGTGTCCGTGAGTGGATGGTGCGTGTCCGTGCGTGTTGCCGGGAACCCGGCAGCGGTCAGGGCGGCACCCCCCCTCAATCCACCGCCCCTTGCGCCGCGGCCAGGGCGAGGGTCTTGGGGTCGGCCTTTTCCGGCAGGCCGCCGGCGATATGGACCGTGCGCTGCGGGAACGGGATGTTGATGCCCAGCTCGTCGAAGCGCTTCTTCATGCGGCGGTTGAACTCCCGCCCCACGGTCCATTGCTGGATGGGGCGGGTCTTGATGCGGGCCTTCACCAGCACGGCGCTGTCCTGGAAGGCGTCCACCCCCGCCACGTCCAGGGGCGCCAGGATCAGGGGCGCGTATTTCGGGTCCTGGCGCATGCCCTCCGCGATCTCCCCCAGCACCTGCACCACCCGGTCCGTGTCCTCCCGGTAGTCCACGGTCACGTTCAGCACGGCGAAGCTGAAGTCCTTGGTCAGGTTGCTGACGGTGGTGACGGAGCTGAAGGGCACCGTGTGGACGGCACCGTTATAGTCGCGCAGGCGGATGGTACGGATGGTGATGCCCTCCACCACGCCGCCCAGGGCGCCCAGGTTGACCACGTCGCCGATGCTGATCGTGTCCTCGAACAGGATGAACAGGCCGGTGATGACGTCCTTCACCAGGGTCTGGGCGCCGAAGCCGATGGCCAGGCCCACCACGCCGGCGCCGGCCAGCAGCGGGGCGATGTCCAGCCCCAGTTCAGACAGGGTGGTCAGGATGACGATGGTCAGCAGCAGCACCATGAAGGCGTTGCGCAGCAGGGGCAGCAGGGTGCGGACCCGGGCGCTGCGCTGGACCACTTGGCCGCTGGTGTCCGTGGCGGTCAGGTAGCGCTCGATGGCGCCGCTCACCACCTCCCACGCCACCAACGCGAAGACGATGATGAAGGTGATGGAGACGAGGCTGCCGCTCACCCGCTGGCCCACCGGCGTGGCCAGCCAGCCCAGGCTGTCGATGCCCCAGGCCTCCAGCACCACCATGGCGACGACGAAGGAGACGAAGCCCTTCAGCACGCGGTTCAGGATGGGCAGGTAGCGGTTGGCACGCTGCTCCAGCCTTGGATACTGGCTTTTCAGGTCGGGGGCGACGCGGAAGCCGCGGGCCACCAGCCTGTCCACGCCGCGGGAAACCAGCCGGCCCACCACCAGCGCCACCAGGGTCACCAGCGTGGCGCGCAGCACGTATTCGAAGCCGCCCTCGATGTCCAAGGCCCAGATGCCGTAGATCACCACGATGTAGAGGATGGCCAGCACGTGCCAGACCTCCGCCAGCCGGCGGCGGGCGGCGTTCCAGGCCTGTCGGGGCTCCCGCTTGGCGCCCGTGGTGGCGGTGACGCTGACCGGCGGGTGGTCGCCCGTGGACTCCCCCGCCACGGCGGCGGCCAGGGCGACGTCGGCCGGGTCCTGGGTGCCCGGTTCCAGCCGGCGGGTGCCGCGCAGCCAGTCGGCGAAGGCGTGCCGGTTCTGCAGCACCAGCACCACCAGCATGGCCGCCACTACCAGCCCCACCAGTTTCAGCAGGGCGGCATAGGGGCGTGACGGCAAGCCCAGGAACAGGGCGGCCTGGGCGATGAAATAGCCGTAGACGGCGGTGAAGGCGATGCGGCGGACCCAGATCACCAGGTAATGCGCCGTCTCGTCCGACACCTTCAGCAGCCGCAGGTTCGGCCCGCTCGGCGACAGGGGCACGCGCGCCGCGATCATGACCAGCTGGACGACGATGCTGGCGCTGATGAAGGCCAGGGCCGCCTGGCTGACCACCTTGGGCGGGTTGGTGACCGCCAGCACGCCATAGCCCGCGGCCACGAAGGCCACCGCGGGCAACAGGTCCATCAGCACCCGCACGAACAGCAGGGGCAGCCGCGACCAGACGCCGTTGGCCGGCCGGGCGGACAGGGCCCGGCGCGGGCGGGCCAGCAACCACAGCATCAGGAACCGGGCCACATAGCCCGCCGCCACCACCACCACCAGTTCCAGGAACAGCCGGGCCCAGGTGGCGCGCTTGGCGGGGTCCTGCACCTGCTGGTTCAGCCAGCGCAACGCCCGGGGCGTGTCCACCAGGGCGCGGCCGGCGGCGCTGATCTCCGCGCTCACATCCTCCGCCCGGTCGGACAGGGTGGTCAGGATACGGGTGCCGAAGGTTTCCGGCGGGGTGTCATCGGCCGCCTTCTGGGCCTCGGACAGGGTCTTGAGCTGCTTGACCAGGGCGGCCCGCTGGCCCTCGTCCTCCAGGGTGTGGACCAAGCTGTCGATCTGCTTGGGGTCCACCTCCGCCGCCGGGGCGGGCTTGGACGGCGCGGGCACGGGCACCTGGGCCGGGGACGGCAGGGTTCCCAGCAGCAGCAGGATCAGGGAAAGCGCCGGCAGGCACAGGCGGCGGACGCGGGACATTCGGTCAGCCCATCCAACGGTTGCGGTCGAAAAACGGGCGGGAGGTTAGACGCCAAAGCGCGCCATGCCAACAAGCCGAATGCCAGTGTCTCCGGATGGTGCTAAAGGCCAAGGCTTGCGGAGGCCGCGACCATGACCGCATCCCCCCTCGCCCCAGCCGGCGGCCGACGCTATGTTACGGGGCCGAGCGCATCTTGACGACGTGAAGAAGGCCGATCCCATGGCACCCGACGACCAGAACCCCCTCCCCAACGCCAAGCTGGTGGAGAGCAAGCAGAAATGGGCCGAGGACGGGCGCCTGCTGACCGGCGCCCCGGTCCCGCCGGAGCAGCGCCTTCCACCCGGCCAGCGGGAGGTAAAGAACTGGCCGGTGCTGGACCTTGGCATCCAGCCGGAGATCGCCACCGGCGACTGGGAACTGGCCATCGACGGGCTGGTGGAGAACCCGGTGACGTGGCGCTGGGCCGACTTCCAGGCCCAGCCGCAGGTGCAGGAGGTGTCGGACATCCACTGCGTCACCGCCTGGTCCCGCTACGACAACCGGTGGGAAGGCGTGTCCGCCGCCCACATCCTGGCCACCGTGCGGCCGAAGCCGGAGGCGCGGCACATCGTCTTCCACTCCTACGACAGCTACACCACCAATGTCCGGCTGGACGTGTTCGCCGACAGCGACGTGCTGCTGGCCCATAGCTGGGAGGGCAAGCCCCTGACGACGGAGCATGGCGGCCCGGTGCGGGTGATCATCCCCAAATTCTATTTCTGGAAATCCGCCAAGTGGCTGAAGCGCATCGAGTTCGTGGCCGAGGACCAGCCCGGCTTCTGGGAACTGCGCGGCTACCACAATGAGGGGAACCCCTGGACCGAGGAGCGCTATTCCTGAGGGATGGTCTTTCCCGCGCTCGTTGTGGGCGTTGCGGGGCGAGGCGATCGGGTCTATATTCTAGAAGGGAAAGGCGGGGTGGTGTTGGCGCACCACCCCGCCCGCTCCTAGGTCCGCTCGATCAGGAAAACGAGGCTCACCGAGCGTCGTCTCCAGACCGGAAAACGGAGCACCAAGAGGAACGGCATTCTCCTCATGCCATTTCTCCCTGTAGGCGGCGGGTTCGGGACCCATTCCCGGCCCGCCGTTCCCTTTTCTAGCGCATACACTTTCAAGCGCCCATGATTATGCGCGCGCTGGATGCAATCCGGTTAGGCCGGGGCCATGCGGCCCCGCCTGCGACGCGGGGACGCAAGAACTGCGCTTGTCCGGGGGTGGGGTCCGCGACCATATCGCGACGGAACTTTTTCCCCAGACAGCCCCGGCAGGACAGGCCCCGTGACGTCAACCGTCCTTTCCCCCGAGACAATGGGCCGCCGCGCCGACCGCGCGTCGGCCAGCACCCGCACGGTGGCCGCCTGGCTGCTGACCTGCGCCGCCATGGTGTTCGCCATGGCCATCATCGGCGCCATCACCCGGCTGACCGAGAGCGGCCTGTCCATCACCGAGTGGAAGCCCATCACCGGCGCCATCCCGCCCCTGACGGAGGCGCAGTGGCTGGTGGCGTTCGAGAAGTACCGGCAGATCCCGGAGTACCAGCTCATCAACAAGGGCATGAGCCTGGAAGAGTTCAAGTTCATCTTCTTCTGGGAGTGGTTCCACCGTTTGTGGGGCCGGCTGATCGGGCTGGTGTTCCTCGTGCCCTTCGTCTGGTTCTGGGCCACGGGGCGCCTGTCCAGGCCGCTGGTGCCGAAGCTGCTGGGCATCTTCGCGCTGGGCGGGCTGCAGGGCTTCATCGGCTGGTTCATGGTGCAGTCCGGCCTGTCCGTTCGCACGGACGTCAGCCACTACCGGCTGGCCCTGCACCTGGGCATGGCGCTGGTGCTGTACGGGATGCTGCTGTGGGTGGCCCTGGGCCTGCTTGACCCGCGGCCCCTGGCGCACCGGGCGGCCCAGGCCGTCTCCCTGCGCCGCCACGGGAAGGCGGCCCTGGCGCTGGTGGCGGTCACCGTGGTCTGGGGGGCCTTCGTGGCGGGGCTGGATGCCGGCTTCGCCTACAACACCTGGCCGCTGATGAACGGCACCTTCGCCCCGCCGGAGATGTGGACCCTGTCGCCCCTGTGGTCGAACCTGGTGGAGAACACCGCCGCCGTGCAGTTCACCCACCGTTGGTTGGCCATCCTGACCGCGGCCGTGGTGCTGGCCTATGCCTGGCGCATCGGGCAGCAGGCGGACTTGGATGCCCGCACCAAGAAGGTGGCCCTGGGCCTGTCGGGGGCCGTGCTGTTGCAGGTGCTGCTGGGCATCGCCACCCTGCTGGCCGCCGTGCCCGTGGCCCTGGGCGCCGCGCACCAGGGCGGGGCCATCCTGGTCATCACCCTGCTGGTCTGGACCCTGCACGAATTCCGGAAGCCGGCGGCGTGAGGGTGGTGCAGGGGACACGGACGGCACGGACGATCCACGGACTGCACGGACAAGGATGAATCGCTGCCGCAGCCCTAACCTGCCTCGGTTTGCGAGCTGGTCTGGGTGGTGAGACTGTCCGTGTCCGTCCGTGGCGTGTCCGTGCCGTCCGTGTCCATGCCCCCACCTCTCAGGCCCCCACCCCCTCGAACCGTGCCGGCTTGCCGAAGAAGCGGGTGGCCAGGGTGGTAACGGCGGGGGCGTTGCCGGTGGTCATGAAGCGCACATGGCCGCTGCCCGTCCGGTCGAACTCCGGGTGGCGCTCCAGATAGGCGGACAGGCTGCGGGCGGTCAGGTCGGGTTGGGACAGGATCTCCACCTGTCGCGGCAGGGCGGCGGCGAAGGCATCGGCCACCAGCGGGTAATGGGTGCAGCCCAGCACCACGGCCTGGGGCAAGGCGCCCCCGAGCCGGGTCAGCAGCCCGTCCACGTACCGGTTCACGGCGGCGGTGACGGCAGCCGGCGGGGCGTCCGCCTCGATCAGCGGCACCAGCTCCGGGCAGGCTTGCTGCACAACCGTCACCTCAGGGGCGCGCTTGTTGATCTCCCGCGGGTAGGCGCCGCTGTCCACGGTCCGCTGGGTGGCGAAGATGCCGATGGTCCGCGGTTCCCCCGCATGGCCGCCGGCGGGCACGTCCGCCATCCAGGGCTGGCCGGTGATGGCCTCCACCATGGGCACCAGCACGCCCAGCACCCGCCGGCCGGGATAGGCCCCCTCCAGCCAAGTCTGCTGCATGCGGCGCAGGGCCACGGCGGATGCGGTGTTGCAGGCCAGGATCACCAGCCGGGCGCCCTGGTCGAACAGGCGGGACACGGCGGCCCGCGTCAGGTCGTAAATCTCCTCCGGCGTGCGGTCGCCATAGGGGGCGGCGGCGTGGTCGCCCAGATAGGCGAAGTCGTGCCCCGGCATGGCCGCGTGCAGCCGCCGCAGCACCGTCAACCCGCCATGCCCTGAATCGAAGACCCCGATCATCCACCGCCCCAACCTGCCGCCCTATTCGGGAACCCAGCCTTCCCGCGGTGTAGCACGGCATTGCGGCAAGGGAAGGGCTTTCGCCGTGACCGCGGCGGTGACTTGCCAAGGGCTTGCGGCTGTGCCTAACTCCGCCCCGATTTCCGCCCCTCTCGGGCTTACCCCGGTCGAGTGCTGCCAGCCCATGCCCGTCCCGATGCGTCGCCTGTCGTCAAGCACCGCCCTGCTGCTGGGCACTCTGCTGCTGCCACTGCCCGCGCTGGCCCAGGGCGGCCCCACCCTGGGGGACATCGTCCGCCAGGCGGAGCAGCCGGCCCCGGCCGCCCGTCCCGCCCCCACCCCGGCCCCGGCACCCGCCGCCCCGCAGGGCCGCGCC
>MOEB01000070.1 GCA_001939945.1 Aerophototrophica crusticola
GCGGCGTGGCGCAGGGCCCCAACTGGGTCAGCCTGAACAAGCTGATCGACCGCGACGTGGTGGACGCCCAGGGCAAGGAGCTGGGCGAGGTGGAGGACGTGGTGATGAGCCGCGACGGCTCCCGCATCCAGGCCATCATCGACATCGAGGATGATGAGAAGGACGTGGCCGTGGACGCCAACCGGCTCCAGGCCAAGCAGGGCAGTGACGACCTGGTGCTCCAGGGCATGGACCGCCAGCAACTGACCGCCCTGCCCGAATTCACCTATGACACCTCGCAGGTGGGCCTGTCGAACGAGCCCAGCACGCGCAAGTAAGGGATGCGGCGGGGGCCGCGGGGGCATCCTGCTAATGCACGCCGTCGCGGTCATTCCGGCTGAATGTGGGTTGAACGGCACGGTCCCGTCCCCTCTCCCAGGGGGAGAGGGACAGGGTGAGGGGTGGTGCGACCAGGACAGCAGACGCCACGTCGCAGGTTGCCCTTTCCGGAAAGGGCCCAACCCCTCTCCCTGTCCCTCCCCCTCTGGGGGAGGGTACGTAGTGGTGCCGTTCGACTCATTCTCCTATGGAGGGCTGCTGCATCGAGGTGCGCTGAGCAGGCTGTGATGGCGAGGCCACAAGCCCTTCACCCCGCCTTCGCCGGGGCCTTCCGGGCCTGGGCTTTCTTGTATTGGGCCAGCATCTCCGGCGTGACGTCCCCCGGGTAGCACAGGGGTGCGTAGCCGCCCGGCCTGCTATAGGCGCTGCGCCCGCCGCAGCGGGCCCCGTTGCGCATGGTGTTGTAAGGGCAGGGGCAGTTGCCGGGGTAGCCGGCGATGGATTCCTGGATGATCGCCTGCTTCAGCGCCTCATCCGACTGCGCCCGGACAGGCGGTCCAGGAAGGGTAGCCAGGAATACAAGTAAACCACAGAATACACTTGCGCGCATCTTTGACTCCCCTCGGCAAACAAGGGGAATCCCGACTCGATTTCGTGGTAGAGTCGAGTCAAAATTGCCGAATACTCTTGAACGGGCCGCCGTAATACTTGCCGGTTCCGGCCCCCATGCGGCAAGTGGTGCCACCCCCGCCCAAGGTGCCATCCCCCATCCGTTGACAGGGGCCGCCCGGCTGTCCCATGGTCCGGCGTCTTTCCCAGCCGCGAAGCCCCGACCATGAGCCACGCCGACCTCGAATCCGCCATCAACCAGGCCTGGGATGCCCGCGACGGCATCAACACCGGCACCAAGGGCCCCGTGCGGGACGCGGTGGAGCAGGCGCTGGCCCTGCTGGACCGGGGCGAACGCCGGGTGGCGGAACCGGGCGACGGCGGCTGGGTGGTGAACCAGTGGCTGAAGAAGGCGGTGCTGCTGTCCTTCCGCCTGAACGACAACCAAGTGATCGAGGGCGGCCCCGGCGGGGCGACCTGGTTCGACAAGGTGCCGAGCAAGTTCGCCGGCTGGGATGAGGCGCGCTGGCGCCAGGCCGGCTTCCGCGGCGTGCCGGGGGCGGTGGTGCGCCACTCCGCCTATGTGGCGCCGGGGGTGATCCTGATGCCCAGCTTCGTCAACCTTGGTGCCTATGTGGACAAGGGCACCATGGTGGACACCTGGGTCACCGTCGGCTCCTGCGCCCAGATCGGCAAGAACGTGCACCTGTCCGGCGGCGTCGGCATCGGCGGCGTGCTGGAACCCTTGCAGGCCGGCCCCGTGGTGATCGAGGACGACTGCTTCATCGGCGCCCGGTCAGAGATCGTGGAAGGCGTGGTGGTGGAGCGGGGCTCTGTCATCTCCATGGGCGTCTTCATCGGCGCCAGCACCAAGGTCATCGACCGCACGACGGGGGAGGTATTCATGGGCCGCGTCCCCGCCTATTCCGTCGTCGTCTCCGGCAGCTTGCCCGGCAAGCCCCTGCCGGACGGCAGCCCCGGCCCCAGCCTCTATTGCGCCGTCATCGTCAAGCGGGTGGATGAGAAGACCCGTTCGAAGACCAGCATCAACGAGCTGCTGCGGGACTGACCCCCACCATGGCCCTCGACCCCGTCACCCTGGCCCAGGACCTTATCCGTTGCGCCAGCGTAACGCCCGCCGACGCCGGCGCCCTGGACGTGGTGCAGAAGGCGCTGGAGGGGATGGGCTTCGCCTGCACCCGGCTGCCCTTCCAGGCGCCGGGGACGGATTGGGTGGACAACCTCTATGCCCGGCTGGGCACGGGCGGGCGGAATTTCTGCTTCGCCGGCCACACGGACGTGGTGCCGCCGGGCGACCGGGCCGGGTGGAGCGTGGATCCTTTCGGGGGCGAGATCATCGACGGCCGACTCTATGGCCGTGGCGCGTCAGACATGAAGGGCGCCATCGCCAGCTTCATCGGCGCCGTCAGCTCGTTCCTCGACCGCAACGGTCGTCCGGACGGCAGCATCTCCCTGCTGATCACCGGGGATGAGGAAGGCCCCAGCGTCAACGGTACCAAGCCGGTGCTGGACTGGCTGGCGGCGAGGGGGGAGCGGCTGGATGCCTGCGTGGTGGGCGAACCCACCAACCCCCGCGCCCTGGGCGACATGATGAAGATCGGCCGCCGCGGCAGCGTGACGGCCACCCTGACCGCCCTGGGCGCCCAGGGCCACGTGGCCTACCCGCACCTCGCGGACAACCCGCTGCCGCGCCTGGTCAAGGCCCTGTCCCTGCTGGCGGAGAGCCCTCTGGACGAAGGCACCGACCATTTCCAGCCCAGCACCCTGGCCCTCACCACCATCGACGTGGCCAACCCCGCCAGCAACGTGATCCCGGCCAAGGGAACGGCGCGCTTCAACATCCGTTTCAATGACCTGCACACCCCCGCCAGCCTGGAGGCCCATATCCGCGACGTGTTGGAAGAGGTGGGCGGGACCTGGGAGCTGTCGCTCCAGACCAGCGGCGTCGCCTTCCTGACCCCGCCGGGCCCGTTGGTGGAGGTGGTGGCGGGCGCCGTCACCGCCGTCACCGGCCGCGTGCCGGAGCTGAGCACCTCCGGCGGAACCTCCGACGCCCGCTTCATCAAGGACCATTGCCCCGTGGTGGAATTCGGCCTGGTGGGCCGGACCATGCACAAGGTGGATGAGAACGTGTCCGTTGCCGACGTGCGCGACCTGGCATCCATCTATGACCGGGTGCTGTCCTCTTACTTCGGGCGGCCCGCGGCATGAGTTTCGCCCGCGACGCGGCCTATGGTCTGCACGCCGCCCTGCGCTTCGCCCGGTTCGACGCGTCTGGTGCGGCCAGCCTGGACCCCAGCGCCGGCGCGGCCTGGCGCAGCTTCCAGGCCCTTTGGGTGGTGCTGCCGGCCTACTTGGTGCTGGCCTCCCTGGTCCGCACGCCGGAGGAACAGGCGGCGGGGCTGCTGCCGTTCCTGCTGCTGACCAGCATCGCCTTCGTGGCCAAGCTGGCGGGCATCCTGCTGCTGATCTGGCAGGTCATGGCCATGCAGGGCGATGACAGCCGCATGCCCGCCTTCATCACCGCCGGCAACTGGTCCAGCGTCGTCCAGGTGGGCGTGCTGGTGCTGACCGTGGGCCTGTCCGGCCTGGTGGGCCTGCCAGTGCCCATGCAGCAGGTCATCGGCCTGGTGGCCAGCGTCTGGGCCCTGGCCTATGGCTGGTTCGTCACCCGCACCAGCCTGGCCGTCAGCGGCTTGGCCGCCGCGGGCTTCGTGCTGCTGGACCTGTTCGTCGGCGCCATCGTGGACAGCGTGGCCCGCGGCATGCTGCCGATGGGGACCGTCGCGGCGGGATAGGGCTTGCCCGTCGTCGGTTTTACGCCCCTTGCCCGCGCCCCCACCCGCATGCGCGGGCTGCCTTCGGCACCCTATCGGACCGAGACTCCTCCCCGGGGAACCGCGGGGGGATGGGGGGATGGGCGAACGACCCGTTCTGGCCGGGCTGGCTTGGCTGCGGGTGACTGTCGGCGTCACCCTGGGGGTGTTCTGCCTGTTCCTGCTGGCAAGTTATGCTTCCCTGCTGGTGCCCGCTGACCGGGTGGCCGCTTCTCTGCGCGCATCCTTTGCCACCGGCGCCCTGGGGGATGAGGACTGGCCCGACTTCGGCGATCCCCGCGGGGCCAACCAGTACAATGACTGCCTTATCGGCCAGATGACCCTGTTGCGTGGGGAAAGCCGGCTGCGCGATGCCGTGACGCCCACGGTGATCTTCAATGACGCGCCGGTGACCCTGGCCCGTGGCGGGATGGTGGTCAGCGAATGCCGCATCCTCCGCATCCTGCTGGCGGAAGGCGTCCCGGACGATTTCCGTGCGTCCCTATACCCGTACCACCGCTACCTGCATGGCCACCGGGTGGTTGCCGCCGCCCTGCTCGGCTTCCTCACCATGGAGGAGGTGCGGGCCGTGCTGAAGGGCCTGGCCTATGGCCTGTTCGCCGCCCTGCTCGCCCTCGGCCTCGCCCGCGCCGCCCTGGCCGGGGCCAGGGGGGAACCGGTGCCGTCCCTCGCCCTGGCCGGCATCGGCGCGGTGTTGCTGGGCTTCTACGGCCTGCCGTTCTACGGCATGTCCCTGTCCCAGGCGCCGTCCGACATCATCCTGGCCGGCTTCCTGCTGTCCGCCCTGTTCCTTCGGCTGGAGGAGTTGCGGCCCGCGTCCCGCCACACCCTGATGGCCGGGTTCGGCTGCCTGGTCGCCTTCTTCGAGTTCCTGGTGGGCGCCCTGCCCATGGCGGTGGCGGCCATCATCGCGGTGGCCGCCATCCAGGCCGGAACCCGCAAGGGCCTGCGGGAGGTGCTCGCCTGGCTGGTGCCCGCCCTGGCCGCGTTCCTGCTGGCCTTCGCCCTGTGCTTCCTGTTGAAGCTCGCCCTGGCGGGCCTGCTGTTCGGGGACCCGGTCTGGACCAGCTTCGCCGCCAAGCTTACCGAGCGGACGGGCGGCGGCGGCTTCGGGGTGGGGGAGGTCGCGGACCGGCTGGAGAAGGCGCTGTTCGTCATCATCCCCCTGGAGAACGCCCGCCACCGGCAGCTCGCCCTGCTGGGCGCGGGGGTGATGCTGCTGGGCAGCTACCTGGCCTTGACCCTGGCCGGGCGGCCCGGTTCGGGGCCAAGGGCGCAGTTGCTGCTGGCCTCCGCCCTGGTGGTGCCCGTCTGGTACCTGCTGTTCCGCAACCACACGGCCCTGCACGCCCCTTGGATGGTGCGGCTGCTGGCCTGGGACATGGCCATCGCCCTGGTGCTGGCCCTGTTCGCTTTGCGCGATGTGGCATTGGCCCGGCTCAACCGGCGGCGCCCGGCCTGGGCGGGCTGAGCCTCAGTACCACGCCCCGGTGAAGTACAGCCCGTCCGCCGGGGCCGTGGGGCCTGCCTTGGCGCGGTCGCGGGCTTCCAGCGCGGCCGTCACGGCGTCGGCCGCCCACTTGCCTTCCCCCACCAGCTTCAGCGTGCCCACCATGTTGCGCACCTGGTGGTGCAGGAAGCTGCGGGCCGCGGTGGTGACGCGGATTTCCTCCCCCACCCGTTCCACGTCAAGCCGGTCCAGGGTCTTCACCGGGTCCTTCGCCTGGCACAGGCTGGCGCGGAAGCTGGTGAAGTCATGCCGCCCCACCAGCCTTTGCGCGGCCTCCTGCATCGCTTCGGCATCCAGGGGCACCGACACCTGCCAGGCCCGCCCCGCCTCCAGCGCCAGGGGCGCCCGGCGGTTGACGATGCGGTACAGGTAGGACCGGCCCCGGCAGGAAAAGCGGGCATGGAAATCCTCCGCCATCGGCTCTGCCGACAGGACGGAGACGGGGTGCGGCCGCAGATGGTGGTTCAGCGCGTCGCGCACCGTGTCGGGCCGGCACTGCTTCTCCAGGTCCAGGCTCGCCACCATGGCCAGGGCATGCACCCCCGCATCCGTCCGCCCGGCGGCATGGACCGTGGCCGCCTCGCCCGAGAAGCGCCGCACCGCCTCCTCCAGGCAGCCCTGGACGGACAGGCCATTGTCCTGCCGCTGCCAGCCCACGAAGGGCCGGCCGTCATACTCGATGGTCAGTTTCCAGCGCTGGGTCATGGGGAGCGTGGTTCCAGGGGACACGGACGGCACGGACGAGGACACGGACAGCCACGGACAAGAACTCTAAAGCCTGCGGCGCAGCCAGCCTTCAGGTCCTTGTCCAGGAGGACGGGTCAGGACGGGTGCATCCTGTCCGTGTCCGTCCGTGGCATGTCCGTGCCGTCCGTGTCAAAGGGCCCGAACCTCACGGCCCCTCGAACCCCCGGTCGTGGGTCAGGGACGGCACCATCCGGCGGGCTTCGGCCACCTTGGACAGGTCCAGGTCGGCGATGATGAAGCCCGGTTCCTCCCCGGCGTCGGCCAGCACCTCCCCCCAGGGGCTGATGATCAGCGCGTGGCCATAGGTGCCCCGGCCGCCGTCATGCACCCCCGTCTGGGCGGGCGCCAGCACGTAGCAGCCCGTCTCGATGGCCCGGGCCCGCAGCAGAACGTGCCAGTGTGCCCGCCCCGTGGGCACGGTAAAGGCGCTGGGAACGGTGATGATGCTCGCCCCCGCCTTGGCCAGCGCCCGGTACAGATAGGCGAAGCGCACGTCATAGCAGATGCTCATGCCCAGCCCGCCCCAGGGCGTCGGAGCCACCACGGCGCGGGTGCCGGGGCGATAGGTGGCGCTTTCCCGGTAGCTCTCGCCCCCGGCCAGGTCCACGTCGAACATGTGGATCTTGTCATAGCGGGCGACGATGCCGCCGGCCGGGTCCACCACGAAGGCCCGGTTGGCCACGCGGCCATCCTCCAGCAGGCATTGCAGGCTGCCGGTCATCAGCCAGGCGCCCGTCTCCCGCGCCAAATCCTGGAAGAAGGGCACGCCGGGGTGCTCGCCCTCCGGCTTCGCCAGCGGCAGGATCCTGTCCCGTCCCTGCACCATCAGGGCCACGTTCTCCGGCAGGCAGACCAGCTCGGCCCCCGCCTCCCGGGCCCGGCGGACCAGGGTGCCGGCCGCCTCCAGGTTGGGGGCGATCTCCGGCCCCGCATTGACCTGGACCACCGCCGCGCGCAGCATGCCCGCCGCCATGGCTCAGGCGCCCACGCCCAGCAGGGCGTCCAGCTTGCCCGCCTTGTCCAGGGCATAGGTGTCGTCGCAGCCACCGATATGCTGCCCGTCGATGAAGACCTGCGGCACGCTGGTGCGGCCGCCGGCCCGCTCCACCATCTCCGGCCGGCGGCGCGGCTCCGCCATCACGTCGATCTCCTCATAGGCCACGCCCTTGGCATCCAGCAGGCGCTTCGCCCGGGCGCAGTAGCCGCACCAGGGGCTCGTGTAGATCTCGACCTTGGGCATGGTGAATCTCGGTCGCTGTTGAAGGGACACGTCCCCAATATGACAACGCAAGGACGGTGGGGAAACCCTTCGCGGACGCAAGGCGGGTGTGGCATGCGGATCAGGGGTCACCCCAGGTCGGTTCCCACCGGCTTCACCACCCGGGCCAGGGTCAGCACGTCCACGGCCGCGGCGCCGGCCCGCAGCAGGGCCTTGGCGCATTCCCCCGCCGTGGCGCCCGTGGTGTAGACGTCGTCCACCAGCAGCACCCGCTTTCCCTTCACCCGCTCCTTGTACGCCGGCCGCACCGTGAAGGCCCCGGCCACGTTTCGCGCACGCCCCACCCTTGACCGCCCGCCCTGGTTGCCCGTGTCGCGGCGGCGGGCCAGCAGGTCGGGCGCCACCGTCCGCCCCGACAGTTTCCCGATCCCCAGGGCCAGCAGGGCCGCCTGGTTGTAGCGGCGGCGGAACAGGCGCCAGCGGTGCAGGGGAACGGGCGCCACGATGTCCGCGTCAGCCAGCAGCTCCGCCCCTGCCCGGGCCATCCAGGCGGCGAATCCGGGGGCGGCGTCGGTCCGGTCGGCATGCTTGAAGGCCAGCACCAGCCCGCGGCTGTCCGGATCATAGGCGAAGACGCTGCGGCAGCGGGCATAGGGCGGCGGCTTGCGGATGCAGCCGGCGCACAGGTCGCCCGCCAGGGCCGCCACCTCGAACGGCAGGCCGCAGCAGGCACACTGCGGCGGCCCCAGGAAATCCACCTTGGCCCAGCAGGCCCCGCACAGCGCCCCCGCCTGGGCCACGTCCGCCCCGCAGGACAGGCAGCGGGGCGGCAGGATCAGGTCGAGCAGCAGCAACGCCCCGGCGCGGAGGCTACGCGTGATGCCGCCAGGGCGTGTGGGAATGGTGCTTTCCATGTCCTTACACTAGCAGGTTCCCAATCGCCGCGACACGCCTGACGTCGTTTCCGGTTGAGCCCTGGCTGCCGCTGTCCTATGGGTCCCCCATGACCGACGCCGATTCCATGACCGTGTTCGACCGCCGGGTGGTGCGCCTGCACCGGGACCGGGCGGCACCCGCCATCGCCGCGCACGACTTCCTGTTCAAGGAGGTGGCGGAGCGGCTGGCGGACCGGCTGGAGATCATCCGCCGCAGCTTCCCCCGCGCCCTGGATTTGGGCTGCCATGGGGGGGAGATGGCGGGCGCCCTGCTGGGCAAGGCAGGCATCGAGACGGTGGTGCAGGCCGACCTGTCCCCCGCCATGGCCAGCACCGCCGCCGCCAACGGCCAGCCCACCCTGGCGGCGGATGAGGAGCTGCTGCCCTTCGCCCCCGGCAGCTTCGACCTGGTGGTCAGCAACCTGTCACTCCATTGGGTGAACGACCTGCCCGGCGCCCTGATCCAGGCCCGCCAGGCCCTGAAGCCCGACGGCCTGTTCCTGGCGGCCCTGCTGGGCGGGGAAACCCTGTTCGAGCTGCGCCGCAGCCTGTTCGAGGCGGAGCAGGAGGTGACCGGCGGCCTGTCCCCCCGGATCAGCCCCATGGCCGGCCTGCGCGACGCGGCGGGCCTGCTGCAACGGGCCGGCTTCGCCCTGCCCGTGGCGGACATGGACAGCATCACCGTCAGCTACCCCAACCCAGTCCGCCTGATGCAGGATCTGCGCGGGATGGGGGAGACGAACGCCGCCCTGGCCCGGCTGAAGGCCCCCACCCGCCGCGCCGTCATCGCCCGCGCCATGGAACGCTATGCCGAGCTGTTCCAGGAACAGGACGGCACCGTCCCCGCCACCTTCGACGTGATCTTCCTGGCCGCCTGGTCCCCCGACCCCACCACCCAGCAGCAACCCGCCCGCCGCGGCAGCGCCAACGCAAGGCTGGCCGAGGCGCTGAAGACCACGGAGGTGGGCACGGGCGTAAAGCCGGGGGGGTGACCTTCAGTTCCCTCTCCCTGGGGAGAGGGTGCCTCGCACAGCGAGGCGGGTGAGGGAGGTGGGCGTAGAGAATAACGCAAACCACCCCGGTTCGAGGAACCCACCTCCCTCATCCGGCGCTACCGCGCCACCTTCTCCCCAGGGAGAAGGAACGCAACGTCACCCCCAGACCTCTGGCCCCGGCGGGTACAGGGTCGTGCCCTCGAACCGCAGGCCCGGCTCCCGGTCCTTTGCCAGCAGCAGCGGCCCGTCCAGGTCCACGTACCGCGCCCCTTGCGCCACGTACACGGCGGGCGCCATGGCCAGGGACGTGGCCACCATGCAGCCCACCATCACCTCCAGCCCCGCCGCCTCCGCCGCCCGGCGCATGGCCAGGGCCTCGGTCAGGCCGCCGGTCTTGTCCAGCTTGATGTTCACCACCTGGTACTTGCCCCGCAGCCGCTCCAGGCTGTCCAGCCCATGGGCGCTCTCATCCGCCCCCAGGGGCAGGGGGCTGCGGAAGCCCAGCAGGGCGTCGTCGTCCGCCGCCGGCAAGGGCTGCTCGATCATCTCCACGCCCAAATCGGCCAGTTTGCCGGGCAGCACCTTCAGGTCGTCCAGCGACCAACCCTCGTTGGCATCCACCACCAGCCGGCTGTTGGGCGCATGGGTCCGCACTGCGGCGACCCGCTCCAGGTCCAGCCCATCCCCCGCCAGCTTCAACTTCAGCAGCGGCTTGTCGGCGCTGCCCGCCGCGGCCACCGCCATGGCCTCCGGCGTGTCGATGCTCAGGGTGAAGGCGGTGCTCAGCGGCCCCGGCGGGGCGGCCAGCTCCGCGTTCTCCCACACCGGCACCCCGGTCAGCTTGGCCTCCAGGTCCCAGAAGGCGCAGTCCAGGGCGTTGCGGGCGGCCCCCGCCTTCATGATGGATTGCAGCCCCGCCCGGTCCAGCCCGGCCGATACCTCCGCCGCCAGGGCCTGGATGTCGGCCGCCACCTGCTCCACCGTCTCGCCATAGCGGGCATAGGGCACGCACTCCCCCCGTCCCACCACGCCGTCATCGTCGATCTCCGCCACCACCACCGCGGCTTGCGTCTTGGCGCCGCGGCTGATGCGGAAGGTGCCGCGGATGGGGAAGCTCTCCACCCGGACCCGCAGGATGCGTTTCGCCTCAAGCGAGGGCATGGGCCTCGATCTCCTCCAACTGGTCCACCAGGGGGCCGACGCCCGTGCGCAACGGGTCAACCGCCGGCAGGCCGAACCGCTCCTCCAACTCCAGCAGCACCCGCTGGGCGTTGTCCTCCGACAAGGCCGAGGTGTTCAGGGAGAAGCCCACCACCTTGGCCCGCGGGTTGGTCAGGCGGGCCGCCGCCTCATGCGCCGCGATGCAGTCCGCCAGGTGCGGCAGGGGCCGGTGGGGCAGGCCGCGCATGTGGGGCCGGGTGGGCTCATGGCACATGACCAGCGCGTCCGGCTGGCTGCCATGGACCAGGGCCAGGGTCACGCCGCCATAGCTGGGGTGCAGCACGCTGGCCTGGCCCTCCACCACGTCCCAATGGTTGGGCGCGTTGGCGGGGCAGAGCTGCTCCACCGCCCCCGCCACGAAGTCGCTGACCACCGCGTCCACCGACACGCCCGACCCGGCGATCAGGATGCCGGTCTGGCCCGTGGCCCGGAACGTCGCCCGCATGCCGCGGGCCTGCATCTCCCGCTCCAGGGCCAGGGCCGTGTACATCTTGCCGATGGAACAGTCGGTGCCCACCGCCAGCACCCGCAGGCCCGGCCGCTTCTCCCCCGTCCCGATGGGGAAGGTCCCGGTGGGATGGCGCACGTCATGCACCTGCCGGCCCAGGCTGGCGGCCAGCCCGGCCAGGGCGGGGATGTCCGCCAGCTTCTGGTGCAGGCCGCTGGCCAGGTCCAGCCCCGCCTCCAGCGCCTGGATCAGCAGGGGAACCCAGGCCTCGTTCAGGTTGCCGCCCCGGTTGGCCGCCCCCACCACCAGCGTCCGCACGCCGGCGGCCCGCGCCTCCGCGATCCCCATGTCGGGCAGGCCCAGGTCGGCGTTGCAGCCGGGCAGGCGCATCTGGCCCAGGCAGTTTTCCGGCCGCCACTGGGCGATGCCGGCGGCGGTCTTGGCGGCAAGGGGGTCGGCCGCGTCGCCCAGGAACAGCAGGTAGGGGGTCTCGATCCGCATGGGGCACGGGCCTCCGCTCGGGGTCGCCGGGACCCCCATCCTAGCCCCATCCGGCGGTCGGCGCGCAAGCCTGGGCTCGCGGTTCCCCAGGCGCCCCCGGCCCGCGGGCCGGGGATCGGCGGCCCCGGTCGGTGGGCCATGCCGATGGGATGCCCCCCATTCGGGGGATGGTTCGGAAGGGGGCGGGGGGTTACATCGGAGGGAAAGCCCCAGAAATGAACGACGGAGCCTCCGCATGTCGTCCCGCGCCCGTTTGGCCGCCCTCCTGCTCGCCCCCTTGCTGGCCTCGGCCCCAGCCCTGGCCCAGACGGCCAAGACGCCGGAGGTCGGCGCCATCGGCTTCGGCATCGCCGTGGGGCCGGAGTTCGGCGTGGGCGGGGAATTCCACGGCGGCGGCACCGCCGGCATCGCGCGTATCGGCTCCCGCACCTGGACCAGCACCCACGAGTATTTCCTGGGGCTGGAGGGGGAGGTGACCTATGGCCTGTCCGACCTGTCGGAGCTGGCCCTGACCTTGGGCTACACCCGGTCGGAGGCCGAGTCCCTGGGCGTGGGTGAGCTGGCGGGCGTGCCCCTGCGCGCCAAGTTCGATGATTACGAGGCCTGGACCGCGCGCCTGTCCTATCGCCAGTACTTCCAGGTCAGCCCCGGCTTCTATCCCTATGTGGGCGTCACGGCGGGCGTGCGCCGGGTGGGCGCCATGGACGCGGAATTCCGCTCCGGCGGCTTCGCCCAGCTCACCCTGCCGGCGGAGCTGGGCTCCGACTTCTACAAGTCCAGCTGGGTGCCCACCGGCGGCCTGACCTTCGGCTGGCGCAGCCCCTATGCCGGGGTGGTGCTGGGGCTTGAGACGGGCATCTTCTATGATGGCGAGCTTCGCGACGACGACAGCACCCTGGCCGCCCTGGGCCTGAACAGCATCAACGACGAGGGCGGGCGCTGGTACATCCCGGTGAAGCTCAGCGTGAACTTCTGACCCATCCTTCCCATGGCGTTCGCCCGCCCGTCCCCCTATCTCTAGCCTGCCGACGGGACAAGGGGAGCAAGGTAAGCATGATCGCGGGCGCGGTGCGGGAGGCCTTGGCGGCCTATCTCCTGATGTTGTCGGACCCCGGCCGGGTGCTGCGGTTCGCCGGGGCGCCGGCCCTGGTCTTCGTCGTCTTCGGGCTGGTGCAGCTCACCGCCGGGCCGGGGTCGGGCACCCTGTTCATGCTGCTGTCCGTGGTGGCCCTGGTCTGGGTCCAGGGGCTGTGGGTGGTGCGCTGGCAGCGTTTCATGCTGCTGGGGGAGGACACGGCGAAGTTCTGGGACATGCCGGCGGAAACGCGCGTCTGGAAGATGGGCGGCCGGGTGCTGCTGATGTTCATGGCCGCGGGTCTGCTGGCCCTCATCGCGGCCTCGCTGCTGGTGGGCCTGTTCCTCACCGCCTCCCCGCCGGGGGAGGGGGAGGGGCCGAGCGTGGCCGCCGTGCTGCTGGCCCTGGTGCCGGTGGTGGGCATCGTCATGTGGCTGGTGTCGCGCCTGGGCCCGGGCCTGACCGGCGTCTCCGTGGACCGCCCGGCCCTGCTGGGGCAGAGCTGGCGGGCCACCTCGGCCATGGGGGGCCTGCCCGCCTTCGTGGCCTTCGCCCTGGTGAACCTGCCGCTGCAAATCATCCCCGGCCTGCTGATCTTCGCCAGCCTGGCCACGGACAACCCGCTGCTGGCGCTGCTGACCCAGCTCAGCCTCGCCGTGGTCCAGCCCTTGATGGCCGCCCTGATGGCCATCCTCTGGGCCCGCATCTGGTCCGCCGCCATCGACCAGCCCCTGCCAAGGCGGGTGGACCTGGAGGCGTGAGGCGCCATGGCTGGCGGTGTTGATGGATTCGGACACGGATGAACGGGATTGACGCCGGATCGTCCCGGATGGGGCCTGCTTCGGGGCCGTGGCTGCCATCAACACTCACGGACACCCACAATCACACGCACGAACACCCACAAAGAATTGAATGCGGCTTCGCCGCGGCGACAAAAGCGCCGCAGGCATCCAACTCTTTGCGCGTTGCCCAGCCCTCAGCCTGAAGTGCCGTGAATGTTCGTGTGTGTCCTTGTGCGTGTCCGTGAATGTTGACGGCACTCCGCCCGCCAAATCGCCCCATCCGGGACGATCCGTCCCTCATCCGCGTACATCCGTGCCCGAGTCCTTCCGCAACACCGCCAGACAGCCACGCCCGCCGCCTCACCCCGGCTGCCTCACCACCAGCGTCTGGCAAGGCTTCGGCCCTTCCACCACGGCCACGGTCCCGTCGGGCCAGCGGACTTCCACCTTCTCCACCTTGCGCTCGTGTCCCAAGCCGAAATGGGCCACCGGCTCCATCTGGCAGAGGTGGCCGGAGCCGCCGCAGATGGCGCGGCCCTGCACCCGGCCCCCCGCCCACAGCCGCACCTCCGCCCCCCGGGCAGGCGCCCCGGCGCGGGTCAGGGGCCGCACCCGCAGCCAGTGGTGGCCCCGCGGTTCCGCCAGGAACAGGGCCAGCGGCTGGGCCTCCGTGTCGCCATGGGCCAGCAGCAGCTCCAGCTGCCCGTCCCCGTCCAGGTCCATCACGGCGGCGCCGGTGGCGGCCCCGTCGGGCAGGGCGGCGTCGCCGATGTCGATCTCCTGCCAGCGGTCCTCCCGCCAGGCGAACAGGCGGTTCTCCTCCCCGTGGCAGTGCAGGAAGATCTCCTCGAACCCGTCATTGTCGAAGTCGGCGACGATCACCGTCCGCACCGCCGCGGGCAGGGAGACATCCGCCGGCGCCACCTCGGCGAAGCTGCCGCCGGCCCGCTGCTGCCACAGCCTCAACGGCCCGTCTGCATTGCCCACCGCCAGGTCGGCCAGCCCGTCCCCGTCCAGGCGCGCGGCGGCAAGGCTGTCCTGCCGCGGGTCGGCCAGGTCCCAGTCCTCCCCCACCTCCTCGAAGGTGCCGTCGCCCAGGTTGCGGTACAGCAGGTTCGGCCCGCCCTCCATCCCGACGAAGATGTCCGGCTGCTCCCCCAGCAGCGGCGCGGCCAGCAGGCAGCCCACCGCCCCCTCCGCGTCCAGCCCGGCCTCCTCCGCCACGTCGGCCAGCTTCCCGTCGCGGCCCAGCTCCAGCAGGCGCAGCGGCTCACCCTCCGCCGCCACCAGGAAGCCGTAGCGACCGGTGCCCGACCGGTCCAGCACGCCCGCGCATCGCCCCGGCCCCGCCGCCGGGGCCAGGTCCGAGTCGGGCAGGGACAGCAGGTCCACCCAGCGCTTGCCGAACCCGGCGAACAGCCGGTCCGGCTGCCGCCGGGCGCCGCCGTTCAGCACATAGGCCTCTTCCCGCCCGTCCCCGTCCAGGTCGGCGCAGAGCACGGCCAGCGCCTTGCCCCGCTCGTCCGCCAGGGCAGGGTCGGCAGCGTCCACCAGCGCCTGCCCGTCCCATTTCAGCACCCGGTTGGGGCCGGCGAACCCGGCCACGACGATCTCGTCCTGCCCGTCCCCGTCCAGGTCCGCCACGCTGACCCCGCCATGCAGGGCCGCCGGGTTGCGCGTGATCAGGTTGGAGCACCGGATGAACATCACCGTCCCTCACCGCTGCGAGGCGGAGAGGATAGCGCGGGACCCCACCGTGGCGGAAGGACTCGGGCACGGATGAACGGGATGGATAACGGATCGTCCCGGATGGAGCCTGCCACGCGGCGGGCAGTGCGGGAAACACGCACGAACACACACACGGACACGCACAAGCGCTTTATCCCCCACCCACTACATCTAGTCCCAGGAGATCCGGCCGCCTGCGGCGCTCCCCCAACGCGGCGAAGCCGCATTCCTTCTTTTTGTGCGTGTTCGTGCGTGTGTTCGTGTGTGTCCGTGAATGTCCTTTTCCCCAATCCACCGGCCCCATCCCACCCGAAGCATCCCCCAGGCCATCCCCGTGCATCCGGCCTTCATCCCGTTCATCCGTGCCCGAATCCTTCCGCCCCGCCCGCCATGGGCCCCCGCAAACCCCCTATCACCCCGAGGCACCCCTAATGGACATAGGGCACAAAAAGCCGCTTGTGGCTGTTCCCGCATCTGGTACGATCCGCCGCCGCCGCCGCTAGATATTGGGCCGACACCCAACTTATCCACAGAAGCGGCTTGGTTCAGGGCCTGGGGAAAACGGGGATAATCCGATGCGTGACGGCGAAGTGCATGAGTGGACGCCGCAGGGTGGCGACGTGTTCGGCCAGGTCCAGTACGCCAAGAAGCCGGCGGTGGTTGTGGACCATTCCCGGGATGAGTTGCTGACCGCCTTCGGCAAGGAGACGCTGAAGGACCGGTACCTCATGCCGGGCGAGTCCTACCAGGACCTGTTCGCCCGCGTGGCCAGCTATTACGCCGACGACCAGGCCCACGCCCAGCGCCTGTACGACTATATCTCGCGCCTGTGGTTCATGCCGGCCACCCCCGTCCTGTCCAATGG
>MOEB01000071.1 GCA_001939945.1 Aerophototrophica crusticola
ACGCAAGAGGCGGGGAGGGAACGGTGACGCCCAATTCGGACGGCAGCAGACCCGATGGTCAGAACCCTGGGCGGTTTCTTCGCGGCAGGTTGGGCATCCATGCTGTCATGCTTCTTTCCGTGGCCGCATGTGTCGAGGTTGCCCCGTTGGGCTGTGTCGGCTTCCCCGACTGTGCCCAGGCTGACCCTTGTCCGTCATCTCGCCTCGGCTCTCCAATTGGGGGCGGCAGCGGGTCCCTTGAGACTTTGGGCTGGCAGGGGAAGGCAGCGCAAGCCGCCTGCTCGAAAGAAGTCCAGGACAGGTTTGCAGCCCTCGCCTTGGGCGAGGCGTTCGAGACTGGTTCAGGCGTTCCCGTGGACATGGAGGCAGCCAGTCGTTGGTACTACTTGGCAGCCCGACCAGTGACCAAGGAAAAAGAATTCATTTATGTTCCGCCACTCCCAGGCAAGTCCATCGGCACAGTCATGCCTTATGGAACAAATAGGCAAGTGGACGATGGATTACCAGAGGCGGCATTTCGGCTTGGGATGATGTTCGAGCAGGGGCGTGGCGTGCCCCGTGACTTGTCCTCTGCGCGGTTCTGGTTCGCCAAGGCCGCCATCGCAGGGCATGCCCAGGCAAAGCACAACCTTTCGCCTCTATAGCTCGTGCCAGAACAAGTCAGGAATGGAGGACCCCCGTGCTGCTTGCCCACCTGGCGAAACCTCGAAAGGCCATGGTCAAGGAGAGAAGCACCTCGGCATGCTGTGGCGGCCACCACCGGAAGCCATGGCGCTTCGCGATACTCCTCGGGCCGCTTCTGTCACTCGGCCTTCTCGGTGGGGCCCAGGGGGCCCAGCCTCCACGCCAAGGACCGGATGGGCTGCCGGGGCACGACTCCAAACCCTCATGGGTAAGCGGTGAAGGCCAGCCAGCCGCCGCGCCGACATCAGGCGTCCCCCTGGATGAAATCCTGACCCTGCAAGGGAAAGCAATATTCGGCATGGGTTACGCGCTTCGGGAGTTCGGCCGGGAGAGCCAAGTCGAGGCTTTCCTTGATGAGGCGCTGGATATCGTCTTCCCACCGGGGTGCCAGAGTGACGCCCTACAGTTCAACATGAACGACACGGTCGTAGTTACCGCATGGGATTGGACCGATGGCCCCATGGTGAACTTCGTGGCGTATGCCACGGGTATGCACGGAAGTGTCATGAGGTTCAGGTTCCCGGGCAAGGGCCGATGGCTTCTGGTGAACCGCAACGACGGCGACTTTGCGGTGCATTTCGTAAATGACCTCCCGCCATCGGGACCAACGGCAAAACCCACCCCGGGACTATGCCCAGGCGTTTCGGAAGCGGACGTGGTTGTCCGGCCCTGGAGCGGGAATACCTGTGAGGTAAGGCACACGCTGAACGAGGGGCGTGCCTGGACGCGCGCCTACATCAGGATCAGGCCGGACCGTGCCGCCCCGTACTTGGACCTTGAGGGCGCGGCCTGCTACTGGCTGTCCCATTCCCTGTTTTTCGGCTTCGTCGGCGTGGGCGAACTCCCCGCTGACAAGATCGTGTCGCCCTTGGAAGGCGGACGTGTCTGGTTCACCAGTCCCGTCCTCAACTCGGCCCACCGGATTTGGACCGCCGGAAACCTGCGTAGGGGAATGTCCAGAGCGCAGGTGAGGTCAATAGTCCTTCCTCAGATGATTGAAGGCTGGACTGAGCTCCATCCAGAAACGACCGGCAGATAAACTAAATCCAACGGGAGAAGGCGATGACTGGAATCCAGCGAGACACTGCCGGAGTCCCTGCCAATGTCAGGGAGTTATATGATGCGATCCGTAACCTTGACAGGATTGACCGAGCGTCTATCGAGCGTGTTCTGACCGATTTCGCCCAGTCCCGGGAGGCGTTGCTCCTGCGCAGCTTCAACCTTTCAGGAAGCATCGCCCTGTCAACAAATAGGCCGGGAGTGGTGACGCGGAATATCGTCGACGGCAAGTTGTCAGCCGGCTTCGACTTGAACACGCTTTCTGGATTAGACGCTAAGGGTGGGGCAGCCTACGGCGTGATCGGGGCGGAACAGAGTTTGAAAGATTTCATGAAGAATGGCCTTACGCCGAAAGGTTCGATTACGATTCCGCTGACCAGGCTCTCTGCAGTCCCTGGGAAAGCGTCTGTGCAGGATATTTTAAAGATTACAACGAATGGTTCAGTGATAGAATTAGAGATTGGAACCGAGTTTGAGGCCTCCCGAAAGATAGCATCAGGCCAACTTGGCTTTACTCGAAAATACACACTTCTTTCCAAGGCGGATTATTCTTTTCAGAGATATCAGGATTTGCTGTCTGATCTTCGAAATTTCGGCGTCGATCCGTTAGCTTCAGCCGCTGGAATCAATGGCGATAACATAAGCATCATTGATAAGGCTATAGCTTTGGCCTGGGATGCGGAAACAAATGGAAAAATGTTTGATCTGAAAATTTACTCTGAATACCAAAAAATCTTAAAGAATGGCCCAAGTGCGATTGACGATGAGAATTTCAATGTTGCCTCTAAGCTTGAGAATGGAAAAGTAATAATTCAATCAAAACTGCGGGAATTGACAAGCAATTCTCAATCGCCGGGCGGCGCGTACGAGGTTGATTACATCGTCGTGGGAAATGATGGATATATAGAACAATTCTTTACCACAATCCAGACAAATCAACCTAATGGAGATCCAATTGTAACAAAGGTTATCTCAGTTTATAAGGGAGAGGGGGTCGTCCTAACGGAAACGGCGTTTGGCGGCTTGATTGTCGGATATCGTGGCAGAATACCGGCTGGGGAATTCTCAAAACGGCTTGAAGCCCTCGCCTCCGATCTTTGCTTCGGAGCGGGAACGCCAATCCTCATGGCTGACGGCCGGGTTGTGCCGATTGAGCATATCCGTGAGGGCGATCTGGTTTTGGCATTCGACGCCAAAGATGCATTCGGCACGGGAGCCCTGACACCGGCCAGGGTGCTCAGGGCTTGGTCGGCAGGCGACGCCGACTGCATCGTCGTGAATGACATCAGGGCTACGCCGGACCATCGCTTCCTTTCCCCGGATGGCTCATTCAGGCCAATCGGCGAGCTCATGGCTACCCATGCCAGAGATGGCACCGTCATGCTTGTCGGGACTGACGGACGTCCCAAGGTCGCGACCCTTGGGGCTGGCGGGCCTGTCCGCTGCCAGGTCTATAATTTCGAAGTGGAGGGTTTGAACACCTACGTGGCTGGTGGGTTCAGGGTCCACAACGAGTGTGTCGAGGTGTCCTCGCGTGATGGCAGCGTGGGGATGCTTTTCAACGAGGTCGATGGCGGCTTCACGCAGATCATCCGGAATTCGGACGGCTCGTCACGCGTGACCGTCTTCTCGGCTGACGGCCGGTCAGTGGTGGACCAGATCGTATCCCGTGCAGGCTATGCGGTTAGCCAATGGGAGGCAGCCGCATCCGATGGATCGCTGGTGGCCCGGCAGGTCCTTACGGAGTTCGAGAAGGACATCGTTGCCGCGGGTGGGCGAGTGCTTCCGGGCACTTTGCCACTTGAAGTCCAATACAAGGCCTTCCAGGAAGACTTGCAGACAAAAGTTGCCCTACGGGCTGCTGGCGACATAGGCGAGATTTTCGGTTCCACGCTGGGACGGTACATCGCGGGTGACAACAAGATCCTCCAAGTTCTGTCAGGGTCAGCTCTAGGGGCCCTTACCCGAAACGTCGGAGAATTCATCCAGAACGGCGGCTTGACGATACCGTTCCTGATGGAGGAAGCGCGGACTGTCGTCGCCGACATCGACCTGGAGTTCGGCGACGCGCTTGCCTCGGCATCCATCGGCGCCGTCAGTTCGTTGCTGGCAGCGGAACTGCTGGACGCCCTCGGCATCGACGGCGAAGCCGGCGCGGTTTTGAACGTCGCCGCACAGACGACAATCTCGAAAGTCCTCGACAACCTCGTGAACAGCCGGGCGTGGGACAGCGGGCTCAGCCCGGACAGCTTCAAGGGCGCGGTAGGCGCGTACATCGGGAACCGGCTCGCGTCAGAAGTGGTTTCCTTCGATACGGTGGGCGGCCAACTCGGCTCTTCCATCGGGAGCGCAGTCGGCGTCATCGCGGCGGGCAAGCTGCTCGGCCAAGCATTCGGCGCGGGCCTGTCCCCGTTCCTGACACCCTTCATCGGCGCCTTCGTGGGAACCATCATCGGCGGATTGGTCGGCTCGCTGTTCGGCGGAACGCCAAGGTCCGGCGCGGACGTCATGATCGACGCGGATGGCGTCTTCGTCGTGGGCAACAGCTGGTCGAAGAACGGCGGCTCACGCCAGGGCGCGCTTGCGCTGGCGACCTCCGCGGCCGACACGTTGAACGGGGTCGTGCAGCGGCTCGGGGCCAGGGTTGCCAATCCGGATGACGCGCTGCAGGCGACGTACGGTTTGCGAAAGAAAAGCTACACGGTCACCAAGAATGGCACGAGGTCGGCGTTCGACGACGCCGGAGCCGCCCTCTCCTTCGGTATCGCGGGCACCCTCGGCAGCCTTGAGCTCGCCGGTGGCAGCGTTTTGGGGAAACGGGCGCTTTTCAACACGCTCGCGCGAGGTGACGCCGGTACGGAGGAGGTGCTTGCGGGTCTCTCGGTCGCCGATGACGTAGAACGTTTCTTGTCCGACGAGGGCGGCGACATCCGGACACTCATGGCGGCCCTCGACGACACGACGTTCGCCGCTGGATGGACGCTTACCTTGCAGCAGGCCGATGAGCTTGGCCTTTTCAAAAGGCATGAATCCGACTGGCACGGCGGGTGGTCGGCTTTCCTCGCGGGTAACAGTGTTGCCGCGTCTTCGTTGTCCTTCTCGCTGTTCAGGGGAGAACGCGAAATGGTCGGCGACACTGGCGGCTATTTTGGGGACACCTTGCTGTATGGAAGCAAGGATCTGATCGAGGGCTCCGCCCTCGCAGACACGGTCATCATCAGCGGGAACAGCTTGGAACCGGCAAGCGGCTTGGCGCTCAACGGCTCGGCGCTCCCCGGTGACGTCTATGCCATACCGGTCGCGGCGCTGGTGGACATGGGTGAAGGGGACGACACGGTCATCGGCGGCGACCTCGGCAACGACATCCTGGGCGGCTCGGGCAACGACCTCCTCGTCGGCGGCCGCCTCAACGACTGGCTGTTCGGCGGCGACGGGGACGACACGCTCTATGCCGACGCCCAGGGCCAGCTGGCGGCCCGGCGGAGCAACGGCGACTACCTGGACGGCGGGGCGGGCAACGACCGGCTCTTCGGCGGCAACGGCTCCGAGTGGCTGGAGGGCGGCAGCGGGGACGACGTGCTGGACGCTGGCGCCGGGGACGACGTGCTCGCCGGCGGCGCCGGCGCCGACCAGCTCATCGGGGGGCTGGGGGGCGACACCTACGTGGTGCGCCGCGGCGACGGCGGCGACCTCGTGGTGGACGGCGGCAACGGCCCCCGCCCCACATGGTCCAGCACCGGCACCGGCGCGGCCGGCTGGGCCGGCGGCGGCCCCTTCGCCATCGGCGGCTCCGCGCTGGGCGGCGAGGACGCCATCTCCCTCGCCCCCGGCATCGGGCTCGGCGACATCCGGCTCCAGCGTTCCGGCACCGCGGCGGCACCAGGCCCCGACCTCATCCTCACCTTGCTGGAAACCGACCCCGCGACCGGCACCCAGTCCGTGTCGGCCACCATCACCCTGAAGGACTGGACCGACCCCACCCGGCGGGTGGAATGGCTGCGGTTCGCCGACGGCCAGGCGATCCGCATCGGCGACTTCCAGACGTTCCGGGCAGGCTCCTCGGGCAACGACCTGATCATCGGCACCAACGGCAACGACTTCGCCTTTGGCGGCGACGGCGCGGACATCATCGAGCTGATGGAGGGCGACGACGTCGGCAGCGGCGGTGCTGGCGACGACGTCGTGGTCGGCGAGGGCGGGCGCGACCTCCTCGTGGGCGGCAGCGGGGCCGACCGGCTGCAGGGCGGCGGCGGCGACGACATGCTGTCGGGCGACGGGGGTGACGACAACCTGTTCGGGGGCAACAACAACGACCGGCTGAGCGGCGGGCGCGGCGACGACCTGGTGGTCGGCGGGTCCGGCAACGACACCTTCGTCTACGCGCGCGGGGACGGCCGCGACACCGTGCACGACAGCTATACCAACGACTGGGAGACGGTCTGGACCGGCACCGGCGGTTGGGCCGCCGGCTTCGCGCCGGCCGCGGACGGCACCATCCGGCGCGCCACCGACGGGGCGGTGCTGTTCGACGGCCGGACATGGCTGGGCGTCCTCGACTTTGACCGGCCGACCCAGACCCTGCGCCGCCACCGCACCGGCAACCCCGGCAACAGCGGCCAGGACACGCTGGAGTTCGCCATCGGCGTCGACATCAACGACGTCCACCTGCGCTGGGAGGGCGACGACCTCGTCATGGGGGTCGCCGCACCGGGCGCCGACGTGGGGCGCTTCGCCGACATCGGCGACCAGGTTCGCCTGCGCCGTTGGCGGGTGTCGAAGGGCATCGAGACCATCGCCTTCTTCAACACCGGCGCCGTGTCCGCCGCGTCCATCGGCGCCTGGGGGACCCCCACGGGGACGCCCACGGACGGCGACGACACGGTCAACGGGTCGGACCTGGCCGACTGGCTCACGGGGAACGGCGGCGACGACAGCGTCTCCGGCGGCCTCGGCGACGACATCCTCAACGGGAACGGCGGGCAGGACCGGCTCCGGGGCGGGGAAGGCGCCGACCGGCTGCTGGGCGGTGCCGGCGACGACGTCCTGGACGGCGGCGCGGGGGCCGACATCCTGGTGGGTGGTGCCGGCAGTGACACGGCCAGCCACGCCACGGCGGCGGCAAGCGTAGTCGCCGACCTGGCCGATCCCGGCCAGAACCTGGGCGACGCGGCCGGCGACAGCTATTCCGGCATCGAGAACCTGGCGGGGTCGGCCTTCGCGGACACGCTGCGCGGCGATTCCGGGGACAACGAAATCGACGGCGGCGGCGGGGCCGACCTGCTGGAAGGGCGCGCGGGCGACGACACCTACGTCCTGGGCACCGGCGACGGCATGGACACGGTGTCCGACACCGGCGGCACGGACACGGTGCTGCTGCGGCCCGGCATCGGCTTCGGCCAAGTGACCTTCGCGCGGGACGGGGCGGACATCCTGCTGTCCGTCGCGGGCGCCAGCATGCGGGTGGCAGGCGCCTCGGACGCGGCGCGGGCGCTGGAGACCCTCGAGCTCGCCGACGGGCGGACGGCGAACCTCGCCGGCCTGCGGCTGGGCGGGCCGGGCACCGTGGGCGAGGACCTCGTGGTGGGCTCGGGCGGCGGGGACACGCTGGACGGCGACGGCGGCAACGACGTGCTGGTGGGCTATGCGGGCGCCGACACCCTGTCGGGCGGCGAGGGCGACGACCTTCTGGACGGCGGCGACGGTGCCGACACCCTGCGCGGCGGCACCGGCCGCGACACCGCCAACTACGCCTCCGCGGCCGTGACCCTGGCCGCGGAGAACCGGGGCATCCTGGTACGCATGGCCAGCAACACCCTCTGGTACGGCGAGGCCAACGGCGACATGCTCGACGGCATCGAGGACATCGTCGCCACGGAGTTCAACGACGACGTGGAGGGCGACGGCGGGGACAACCGCCTCACCGGCCTGGGCGGCAACGACCGGCTGGCCGGGTTGGGCGGCGACGACGCGCTGCTGGGGGGGGCCGGTGACGACGTGCTCGAGGGCGGGGACGGCGCCGACGCGTTGTCCGGCGGCGACGGCGCGGACCGGCTCCTCGGCGGGGCCGGGGCCGACCAGGCCTTTGGCGACGCGGGCGCGGACATGCTCGACGGCGGCGGCGGCGGCGATGCCCTCCATGGCGGCGACGGGGCGGACACCCTTGCCGGCGGCGACGGGGACGACCGGTTGTTCGGCGACGGGGGCAACGACAGCCTGGAGGGCGGGGCCGGGGCGGACCTCCTGTCCGGCGGCGCCGGGGACGACGTGGTCTCCGGCGGGGCCGATGCCGACCACCTCTCCGGCGACGGCGGCAACGACAGCCTGGAGGGCGGCGACGGGGACGACGTGCTCGACGGCGGCGCCGGTACCGACGTCCTCGCCGGCGGCCGCGGCAACGACAGCCTCCGCGCCGGTGCGGGCGCCGACCTGCTGCGCGGCGGCGAGGGCGACGACACCTACCTGGTCGGCCTCGCGGGCGGCATCGCCACGGTCGAGGACGGCTCGGGCGTGGACATCCTCATGCTGGAGGACGGGGTCGGGCCTGGCCGCCTCTGGTTCCGCCGGTCCGGCACCGACCTGCTGGTGGACGTGATCGGCAGCGGCACCCAGGTGCGGGTCGTCGGGCAGTTCCAGGCCACCGGCCCCGTCCTGCGGGCGGTTGAGGCCGGCGGCCGGGTCCTCGCCCTGTCGGAGGTGATGGGGCTCATAGCGTTGATGTCCGGCCCCGTCCCGCCCACGCCGGAGGGCCTGCCGGAGACCGTGCGCGAGCGGCTGGACGATTTCTGGCGGCCGCCCGGCAGCCCCGCCGGCTATGACGACTGGACGGGCAGCCCCGGGGCCGACGTGCGCCAGGGCTCGGACGCCCTTGCCGACCGTATGTACGGCCTGGCCGGGGACGACCAGCTCCATGGCCGGGGCGGCGACGACCTGCTCGACGGCGGCCTCGGCGACGACCTGCTCGACGGCGGGGCGGGCGCGGACTTCCTGAAGGGCGACGCGGGGGTCGACACCCTCGTCGGCGGCGCGGGGACCGACACGCTGGCGGGCGGCGACGGGAACGACCGGCTGGAGGGCGACGCCGACGCGGACGCCCTGGACGGGGGCCTGGGAGCGGACCTGCTGCGCGGCGACGGCGGCGACGACGTGCTGGCCGGCGGGGACGGCGATGACATGCTGGCCGGCGGGGACGGCGCTGACCGCCTGGAGGGCGGGGACGGCACGGACAGCCTGACCGGCGACCTGGGCAACGACCGGCTGGACGGCGGCGCCGGGGACGACCTGCTGGAAGGGGGTGCCGGTGCCGACACCCTGTCCGGTGGCGTCGGCCGGGACGAGGCGCGGTACGACCACGCGGGCGCCGGCGTGGCCGTTTCCCTGGCCGCCGGCCTGGGCAGCTTGGGTGAGGCCGCGGGCGACCGGCTGTCAGGGGTCGAGGATCTCCTGGGCTCCGCCTTCGCCGACACGCTGGAGGGCGACGCGCAGGCCAACCGCCTGCGTGGGCTCCTCGGGGCCGACACGCTGCGCGGCCTCGGCGGCGCGGATACGCTGGAGGGCGGCGACGGTGACGACCGCCTGGAAGGCGGCGACGGTGACGACTTGCTGGCCGGCGGTGCCGGCGGCGACGTGCTGGACGGGGGCGGGGGAACCGACACCGCCACGTATGAGGACGCCCAGGCCGCCGTCCAAGTGACGCTGGGCGGCCCCGCCGCGACCGGCGGCACGGCGGCGGGGGACACGCTCGCCAACGTGGAGAACCTGGTGGGCTCGGCCTTCGGCGACGTGCTGCGCGGCGACGCGGCGGCCAACCGGCTCGACGGCCGGTCCGGCGACGACATGCTCGCAGGCGGCGCTGGCGACGACACGCTGGCCGGGGGTGCCGGGGACGACCTTCTGGACGGCGGGGCCGGCGCGGACCTGCTGGACGGCGGTGGGGGCACCGACACGGTGTCCTACGCGACGGCCGCGGCGGGCGTCACGGCGTCCCTGGCCGCCGCCGGCGGCACGGCCGGGGACGCGGCCGGCGACGTGCTCACGGGCGTGGAGAACCTGGTGGGGTCAGCCTTCGCCGACGTCCTCTCCGGCAACGAGGTCGCCAACCTCATCGACGGTGGTGACGGCGGCGGCACGCTCAACGGCTTCGCGGGCGCGGACACCCTCCGCGGCGGGGCCGGGGCGGACTGGCTGTACGGCGGGGACGGCGACGACCGGCTGGTCGGCGGCGCGGGTGACGACATCCTCGACGGCGGCGCCGGCGCGGACTGGCTGGAGGGCGGGGAGGGCACCTATGACGGCGTGACCTACCGCTCCGCCGCCACCGGGGTCGCCCTGTCCCTGGCCACGGGGGGAACCGGGGGCGAGGCCCTCGGCGACGTCTTCGTGGGCGTCGAGGCCGTCGAGGGCTCGGCCTTCAGCGACCGGCTCGAGGGGGACGCCGACAAGAACTGGTTCTACGGCCAGGGCGGCGACGACACCATCCTGGGTGGCGGCGGCGACGACTACATGGAGGGCGGCGACGGTGCCGACAAGCTGGAGGGCGGCGCCCAGAACGACGGCCTCTACGGCGGGCGGGGTGACGACACGCTGGTGGGCGGCCAGGGCAATGACCTGCTCCGCGGGGATGGCGGGGCGGACCTGCTGGACGGCGGTGACGGTGTCGACACGGCGAGTTGGGCCTACTCCAACGTCTCCGTCATCGTCAGCATCGCGGCGGGCGTGGCGCGGGGCGGGGACGCCGAGGGCGACAGGCTCCTGGGCATCGAGAACCTGACCGGCTCGGCCGCCTCTGACACGCTGGAGGGTCACGGCGGCGCGAACCGCCTGGAAGGCAACGAGGGCAACGACGTGCTCCGCGGCCTGGGTGGCGCCGACACCCTCTCGGGCTCGTCCGGCAACGACCGGCTGGAAGGCGGCGAAGGGGCGGACACGCTGACCGGCGGCACCGGGCGTGACATGGCGGTCTACGCCTCCTCGGCCGCGGGCGTCTCCGTGTCCCTGGCCACCGGGCGCGGCGAGGGCGGCGAGGCGGCGGGCGACCGGCTCTCGCAGGTGGAGGACATCCTCGGGTCCGCCTTCGCGGACATGCTGGAGGGCGACGGGAACAACAACCTCCTGGATGGCAGCGCCGGCGCCGACACCCTTTCCGGGCTCGCCGGCAACGACACCCTCGCGGGTGGGGCGGGGAACGACACGCTGCTGGGTGGGCTCGGGACCGACGTGCTGGAGGGCGGGGACGGCGACGACATCCTCGACGGCGGCGCGTCCGCCGACCAACTCAGCGGCGGCCTGGGCCGCGACCGGGCCGAGTACCGGGCGTCCGACGCCGCGGTCCGTGTCTCCCTCGCGACCAACCTCGGCGCCGGCGGCCACGCCCAGGGCGACGTGCTCCTGGGGATAGAGGACCTTGTCGGCTCCGCCTTCGCCGACACGCTCGAGGGCGGGGCGGGCGCCAACCTCCTGGAAGGCCTGGCCGGCGACGACACCCTGTCCGGCCTGGCCGGCGACGACACGCTGCTGGGCGGCGACGGCGCCGACCTGCTGGACGGGGGCGACGGCTCGGACGTCCTCGACGGCGGGGCCGGCCAGGACCGCCTCCTCGGCGGCGCGGCGGCGGACGTCTTGGACGGCGGGGACGGCGACGACACGATCGAGGGCGGGGCGGGCGACGACCTGCTCCGCGGGGGGGCCGGTGCCGACACGCTGTACGGCGGGGACGGCGACGACAGGCTGGAGGGGGGTGCGGACGACGACCTCCTCGTGGGCGGGCCTGGCGACGACACCTACGTGCTGGGACGGGACACCGGCCACGACCGTGTCGACAACGCGGACTCCGTCGGTGCCGCGGACGCGGTGAGCTTCGCCACGGAAGTCCGCTATGACGAGCTCTGGTTCGAGCGGGCGCAGGACAACCCCGCCGACCTGGTGGTCTCTGTCCTGGGCACCGACCCCGGCACCGGGGCGTTCGGCAAGCTGGCAAGCACCCGGGTGCTGGGCTGGTACGCCAACCTGGGCCAGGGCCGGGACGGCCGTATCGACGTGCTCTTCGCCAACGAGCGCTTCACGCGCTCGGTGGACGCGGAGGCGCTGGCCACGCTCATGGCCGGCGCGCCGCCGGCCTCGGCGGTGGAGCATGCCGCCCGCCTCGCCGCGATCCGGCCCAGGCTGGACGCGCTGTGGGGCTTCAACACGCCGCCGGTGGTGGAGGGCGTGCCCGAGGGCGAGGTGGCGATCCTGGAGGATGGCGTCCTGCAGGTCAGGGTGAAGGTGACGGACGCGGAGGCGGGCGGCGCGCAGACCCTGCTCGAGGTCACGGCCGACAACCGCGCGCTGCTGCCTGTCCAGCCGGCCGACATCGGGCCGACGGACGCGCAAGGCTACCGGACGATCACCCTCCGCCCCGTGGCCGACCGCCACGGGACCGCCGTCGTCACGGTAAGGGCGGAGGATCCCGGCAATGCCGTCGTGACCAGATCCTTCACCCTGCGCGTGGACGCCGTCAACGACCTGCCGACCCTGTCCGGGCTGGGGGACCTGATCCTGGCGGAGGACACGCCGTCCCCGGTGCTGCCCTTCACCGTGGGCGACGTCGAAACGCCGGCCGCCAACCTCCAGGTCAGGGCGGAGGTGGTGGGCGGCACCCCGGGCCTGTTCGCCCCGGCGGGCATCCTCCTGGCGGGGACCGGGCCGTCACGCACCCTCCGGCTCACGCCCACGCCGGAGATGTCCGGCACGGCCACGATCCGCGTCGTGGTCTCCGACGGCCGGGACAGCGTCGAGCGGCTGATTGCCGTCCACGTGGACGCGGTCGATGACGCCCCCGTCATCGCCGGGCTGGGCGACATGAACCTGGCGGAGGACGCGACGTCGGCCCCCCTGAGCTTCACCGTGGGCGACGCGGAGACCCCGGCCGGGTCCCTGGTGGTGACCGCCACCTCCTCCAACCAGACGGTGGTCGCCGACGGCGGCATCACCCTGGGCGGGAGCGGGGCCGCCCGGTCCCTGTCGGTCACGCCGGTGCGCGACACCTCGGGCGAGGCCACCATCACCGTGACGGTCAGCGACGGGGCGCAGGCTACCAGCCGCAGCTTCGTCGTGCGGGTGACCCCCGACAACGATGCCCCGGCCCTGGACGCGCCCGAGCGTTGGACCGTCCCGGAGGACCCCGGGCAGGTGTCGATCCCCCTTGCCGTGTCCGACACGGAAACGGCGGCGGGCGCCTTGGCCGTGACCGCCACGTCCGGCAATCTTGCGCTGACGGGGCCGGTGTCGGTGGAAAGCGACGGCGCGGGGATGCGCTGGCTGCGGTTCACCCCGGCCCCGGACGCGTTCGGCGAGGCGGCCATCACGCTGGCGGTGTCGGACGGGACCAGGACGACCAGCCGGACCCTGTCGCTCCAGGTGCTGGCCGTGAACGACGCGCCGGTCCTGGTGGCCGACCCGGTCTGGCCGGCGCGGGAGGACCAGGGGCCGGTCGGCTTCGCCGTCACCGTCGCCGACGCCGAGACCGCGGCCGGGCAGCTCGCCCTCACGGCCACGTCGCTCGGCGGCAGCCTGGTCGGGGCCGTCGCGGTGGAGGACCTGGGCGGCGGGAACCGGCGCGTGGTCCTCACGCCGGCGCCCGATGCGAATGGCACCGCGACCATCCGCCTGGTGGTCTCCGACGGGGCCGCCACCACGACGCGCGACGTCCAGGTGGTCGTGGACCCGGTGAACGACCCGCCCCAGCTGGACATCGCGCCGAGCTGGGCGGTGGCGGAGGACAGCGGGCCGAACCAACTGGCCTTCACGGTCGGTGACCTGGAAAGTGGGCCGGGGCCGGTGTCCGCTGCCGCGACGGTCGCGGACGGCGGCGCCCTGGTGGCCTCCCTCTCCGTGGTCGGCTCGGGCGGCTCCCGGGCCCTCGTCCTCACGCCGGCGGCGAACGCGTCCGGCGTGGCGCGGGTCCTGGTCACGGCTTCGGACGGGGAGGCGACCCGGTCGGCCTACGTGGACGTCTATGTCAACCCGGTGAACGACCCCCCGACGGTGGGGCAGACCGCCTTTGCCCCGGTGGAGAACTGGAACCCGCAGCTCCCCCTTGGCCGCGTCTTCGACGACCTGGAGAGCGGGGCTGGCGGCCTCTATGTCCAGGAGCTGGGCGGCGACCCCAACGGTTTCTTCCGGGTGGACGCCTGGGGCAACCTCTACCTCGACAGGGGGTTGGACTACGAGGACGCGGCGAACCGCGCCTTCACGCTGTCGTACCGTGCCTACGACCAGTCCGGCGCCTCGGCGGACGCCACCGTCACGGTGTCGGTGCAGGACGCCAACGAGCTGTACGCCCCGGCCACGGTCGCCGGCGTCCTGCCCAGCGGCTTCATCGGCACGCCGACCATGAAGGAGCGCCGGCTGCCCCTCGACTTCTCGGACCCTGACGGGGACGCGGTCACCTACCGTATCGCCAGCGTCAATGGCGTGGCCGGCGCCACGTCGGGCATCGCCTCATATTCTCTCTATTATGGCGCGGTCGGGCCCACCAGCCCCGTCGGCCCCACCCCCTATGGTCACAGGCTGGTCGCCAGGTACACGCCCATGTACCAGGGCGGCACGGACACCGTGGTGGTCGAGTTCACGGACGCCCGCGGCATCCGCGCCCACACCACCTTCACGGTGCAGTTCAACCCGAACGTCATCGCCCCCGTGGTCCTGGACCTTGACGGCGACGGGGTGGAGATCCTGGAGGCGGGCGCGTCCGGTGTCCGCTTCGATGTCGACGGCGACGGCCGGAAGGAGAGGACGGGCTGGGTCGCGGCCGACGACGGCCTGCTGGCCCTGGACCGGGACGGCGATGGCCGGGTCACCTCCATGGCCGAGATCTCCTTCGTCGACGACCTGCCCGGGGCCACGTCCGACCTGGAGGGCCTTGCCGCCTTCGACACCGACGGCAACGGTAGGCTCGACGCGGGCGATGCCCGCTTCGGGGAGTTCCTGGTCTGGCAGGACGCCAACCAGGACGGCGTCAGCCAGAAGAGCGAGCTGGCGACCCTGGCCGCCCGGGGCATCGCCTCGGTGGGCCTCGCCCGCCTCGGCCCGGGTGCGCCGCCGGGGCCGGACGATCCCGTCACCGGGAACATCGTCCTTGGCACCTCGGCCTACGAGCGGGCGGACGGATACCGGGGGGAGGTGGGCGACGTCCTGTTCGCCTATGTCGACAAGGGGGGGAAGATGCGGCGGTGGCCCGGCGGCAGGGGGCGTGGGAAGGACGGGAATGGCGAGGCCGCATCGGCCCTTGCCATGCCGTCGGACATGGCCGTCCCGTCGGACATGGCCGACCGTGCCAGGAACGGGGAGATCCTCGACGCATCGCTGGACAGGGCGGAGGAACGGCTGGCCGGCGGCTTCGCCCGCCGCAGCGGCGTCCCCGCAGACCGTGCCGCCATGCCCGAGTTCTACCGGGAGGACGATCCCACCCCGGCCACCGACCCCAACCAGCCGCCAGCCGAGGCCGCCCCGCTGCCCTGGTGGCAGGCGGCGCTGCCCGACCCGGTCGGCCCGGGTGGCCCCGCGCCGGTGCTGGGCGGCACCTTGGGCGGCCTGCTGGCGGACTGGGGCGCGCC
>MOEB01000072.1 GCA_001939945.1 Aerophototrophica crusticola
TCGCCGATGCCGCGGATGGCGGCCACCGCCCCCTCTGCCGCGTGGCGGATCGCGTCCACCTGCTGGCCGATGTCGTCGGTGGCCCTGGCGGTCTGGTTGGCCAGGGCCTTCACCTCGTTCGCCACCACCGCGAAGCCCTTGCCCGCCTCGCCGGCGCGCGCCGCCTCGATGGTGGCGTTCAGGGCCAGCAGGTTGGTCTGGGCCGCGATGTCGTTGATCAGCTTCACCACCTCCCCGATCCGGGCCGCCGCCTCGGCCAGGGCGCGCACGTCCTGGTCGGTGCCGTCCGCCCGCTCGGCCGCCGCCCGCGACAGGGTGGCGGAACGCTCCACCTGCCCGGCGATCTCGGTGATGGAGGCGGACAGCTCGTCGGCCGCCGCGGCGACGGCCTCCACATTGCCCGTGGCCTGGCTGGCGGCGGCCGAAACGGCCAGGGTCTCCGCGCCCGAACGCTCCGCCGTGCCGGACATGCCCGAGGCGGTGGCCTGCAACTCCGCCGCGGCGGTGGCCACCGCCGACGCCACGGAGCCCAGGCGCCGCTCGAACCGGCCCACCACGCCGCGGAAGCCCTCCACCTTGCCGGCCAGCCCGCCGGTGGCGCGGTTCACGGCCCGGGCCGCGCCCAGGAAGCCGCCCAGCATGCCGCGCTCCACGATGCGCCGGTGGTAGCGCTGGCCGGCCACCGCCTCAAGCGAGGCCCGCGCCTCCCGCACGAAGGCGTCGGCCTGGTCGGCGAAGGCGTTCACCCCGTGCAGCACGGCCCCCACGGGTCCCTGGTCCCGGATGCCGGTCACCCGTGCCTCGAAGTCGCCCCGCCTCAGCCGGTCCAGCACGTCCCCGGCCCGGGCCAGGTCGCGCCGGACCCGCCGCCCCTCCAGGAAACCCCCGGCGACACAGGCGGCTGCAGCCAAGCCGAGCGCCGCCGCGGCGAGGCCCGCGCCGAGCATTCCCGAGATTGCCGCCGCCACGGCCAGGGCGGCGGCGGCGGCCAGGGCCGCGTCAAGCCTGGAGAGAGAAGACGAAGCGTTCATAGTCCAGGCCCTCCGCAGCCAGGATGGAGTCCAGCAGGGCCAGTGAGGCGTCGATGCCCTTTGCCCGGGTGGGGGCAGCCCGCTCAGCCTCCAGCAGGCGGCGGTAGAGGGGGGCGATGGTGTTGGTGACCACTGCCCGGTCGGGCACCCGCCGGTTGGAATGGTAACCCGTGACCTTGCCGTCGGCGTCCAGGCTGGGGGTGACGTGGGCCAGGACCCAGTAGTGGTCGCCGTTCATGGCCCGGTTCAGCACATAGGCGAAGATCTCTTCCCCCCGGCCCAACGCCTGCCACAGCAGGCGGAAGACGCAGGCGGGCATGTCCGGGTGGCGGATGAGGTTGTGCGGCCGGCCCAGCGCCTCACCCTCCCCGAGGCTGGAGACGCGCAGGAAGACCGGGTTCGCATAGGTGATCCGGCCACCCGTGTCGGTTTTGGTGACGATCACCTCGTCATCCCCGAAGAACCGCTCCACCCCGGTCAGGGCCACAGCCGTAGCTGGCTGCTGGTGGGACACGTCGAACCCTCGCTGGCAGGTTGGCTATGCCGGAAGGGTTAGTGCCTGTCTTCTTAATCAACAATTAAAATATGGGACAATTCGGGGCCGAACAGTGCGGACCGGCGCACGAATTGGCGGATTTCCGCCATGGATGCAAATCTCGCTGCAAGGGACCGCGGGGGTTGCGGCCCGCGAATCCTTGCTGCCGGGGCAAAGGACAAGCGTCCATGCGGGGATGCGACCTGTCGATTCGCCCTCAGGCCGCGAGGGGAATGTCCAGGGTGAAGCGCTTGCCGTCCCCCGTGGGGCCGGCGGCGCCCAGCTGTCCGGACAGGGCGCCGATGACCATGGACCGCGCCTCGTCCGTGTCGGCGTCCAAGTGGCCTTCCGGGTCCTCGACCGTCAGGGCCAGCCCCGCCTGGGTATGGCGCACCTGGACACGCAGGGGCCCCATCGGCCAGTCGCCAGGCCGGGCCAGCAGGGCAGGGGTGGCCAGCTCGTTCACCAGCAGGGACAAGGCCACGCCGGTCTCCACCGGCACCACCGCCGCCCCTTGTACCTGGCCCACCAGTTCCCCCGGCCGGCCGAGGGAGGCACCGACCTCGTCGCACAGGGCCGGAAGGTGGCTGCCCAGGTCCAGGGTGTCCACGGTGCCGGCATTCATGATGCGCTGGTGCACCTTGCCCACGGCATTGACGCGGGTACGCGCCTCCTCCAGCGCGCCGCGGACCCGGTCGTCGCCGGAAGCGCGGGTCTGCACGTGCAGCAGCGCGCCCACCATGGCCAGGCTGTTGCCCACCCGGTGGTTCACCTCCCGCAACAGCCGCAGCTTCTCGGCCAGCAGGTCCTCCAGCTCCCTCCGCGCCCGTTCCTCCCGCTCCACCTCCGCCACCGCCGCCCCGAACTGGCGCCACAGCAGGCCGCCGAGCAGCAGGGCCATGGCGATGCCCCCGCCCACGAAAACCAGACGGAGCATCTCCACCCGGCCCTCCCGCTTGGCCAGCAGGCCGGCCTCCACCGATTGCAATTCAGCCAGGGCGGCGGGAATCGGTGCCGCGCGGGCAGCACCCTCGCGCGCCGCGGCCAGGGCTCCCGCATGGTCCCCGGCCAACTCCAGCTCCAGGGCCCGGCCCAGATCCTCCAGGCGCCGGGTCACGTAGGGCCGCAGCGCCTCCACCCGCTCCACCTGGGCGGGGTTGTCGCGCACCATCCGGGCCATGGTGTCCAGGGCGCCGAGCGTCTCTGCGCGGGCAGCCTCGTACCGCGCCTGGGCGGTCGTATCCCCGAACAGCAGCACGAAGCGCTGCGCCGCCTCCGCGTTGCCGATGCCCGCGCGCAGGCGCTCGGCGGCCAGCCGGACCCCGTGGGTATGGTCCACCCAGCGCTCCCCGCCCACAACCACCAGGAAGATGGCCTGCATCAGCAGCAACAGGGCCAGCAGGCCAGCCAGGGACCCGAAGGCCGCCCGCTTGACCTTGCGCTTGAGGTTTTCCGGCATCCACATCCCTCCCTCGCCGCAGGCTTGCCCCGCTGCTGTGAGAACGGTCGGTAGATGAATAATGGGATGCGGGAATTGATCGGGATCAACCCCCCACCAATGCGCGGAAAGATCAGCAACGGGGGTAGGAGGGACACCCCAGCCTGGTCAGCGGGCCAGCACCTGGGCGGCCTCCTTGGTCTGGTTCACCGCACCGGAGACCTGGCCCAAGGCGGCCACGATATGGCCGATGCTGCCGTTGACGGCTTCCACGCCGCTGGCGGCCCCCTGCATGGTCTGGGACATGTCGCGGGTCACGGCGCTCTGCTCCTCCACCGCCGCGGCGGTGCCGGAGACATATTCGCGGACGGTGCCGATGGCGTCGCGGATATCCGCCAGGGCCGTCACCACATCGACGGAAACGGATTGGATCCCACCGATCTCCCGCGCGATCTGGCCCGTGGCCTCTGCCGCTTGGCGTGCCAGGCTCTTCACCTCGCTGGCGACCACGGCGAAGCCCTTGCCGGCCTCCCCGGCGCGGGCGGATTCGATGGTGGCATTCAGGGCCAGCAGATTGATCTGGCCGGCAATGGTCTGGATCAGGTCCACGATCCCGGTCATGGAGCGGGCCAGGTCCGCCAGCCTGTGGGCCGCCGTGTCCGCCGCGCCAGCCCGTTCCACGGCGTGCTCCGCGGCGGAGCGGGACTTCACCATGCTTTCCGATATCTCACGGATGGACGCGGCCAGTTCCTCCGCGCTGGAGGCCACCATCTGCACGCTGGCCGACGTTTCCGCCGCCGCCCGTTGGGCCGTGCCCGCCTGGTCCTCGGAGGAGCCGACGGCCCCCTCAACCTCGGCGAAGTTGCGGTCGATCAGGGTCTTCAGGCTGTTCAGCAGGGTCACCTGCCGCGTGATGTCGGTGGCATACTTGACCACCTTGCAGGGCTTGCCGTCCGGGCCGAGCACGGGATTGTACGATGCCTCGATCCAGACCTCCTTGCCGCCCTTGCCGATGCGCTTGAACTGGCCGGCCTCATACTCCCCACGGCCGAGCTTATCCCAGAAGGCCCGGTAGGCCGGGCTGTCGCGGAAAGCCCGATCCACGAACATGGAATGGTGCCGGCCCTGGATTTCCGCCAGCGTGTAGCCCATCACCCGCAGGAAGTTCTCGTTGGCCGACAGGACAGTGCCGTCCAGCGCGAACTCGATCTCCGCTTGGGACTTGCGGATGGCGTCCACCTTGCCCTGCAGGTCGGCAAGCCGGGTGACCCGGTCCGTGACATCCGTGGCGCATTTCATCACGCCCAGCGGCCGCCCGTCGGGGCCGAAGATGTGGTTGTAGGTGGCCTCGATCCAGACCTCCTTGCCGCCCTTGGCCACCCTCTTGAACTGGCCGGCCTGGAACTCACCCCTGGCCAGCTTGGCCCAGAAGTCCCGGTAGGCCGGGCTGTCGCGAAGGGCGGGTTCCACGAACATGGAGTGGTGCTTGCCCTGGATTTCCGCCAGCGTGTAGCCCATCACCCGCAGGAAATTCTCGTTGGCCGTCAGGATGGTGCCATCCAGCGCGAACTCGATGATGGCCTGGGACCGGCCCAGCGCCTCTTTCAGCCGATCCATCGCGGCATCCCGCGTGCGGAAAATGCGCAGCATCCTGTCCCCCCAGACGGCCAGGCCACCGCCTGCCAGCCCCGTTGATTCTCACCTCGGCGTGGCCCCAGGTGCCCACCGCGGCCGGAGATCAGGTTTTTCGATGGGCTGCGCGTCCTTCCCATGACCATCATGGCCAAGACTTGGCAGCGCCAACATACCCCTGTTCTCACCAGGGGACAGATAACCCTAAAATGCTTAGCTGCTTAACCTATACATAAGCACAGCTTTGCCAGTTGCGGCGCCGGACTATTTCCAGCGCCCTTGCCGAATCCCTGGGAATATCCCAAGCGCCCCCCTGGCTGGGCGCCCCTCAAGCCTGGGCGGGCCGCTTCGTGGCCGCAGCCTTGGCCGTAGGGGCAGGGGCCTTGGCAGGCACCGCCGGGGGTTGGCCGGGGAGGGTCAGCACGGCCCGCAGACCGCCGGCGGGCCGGTTCTCCAGGCTGATGTCGCCGCCATGGGCCCGCGCGATGGAGCGGGCGATGGACAGGCCCAGGCCCACCCCGCCGGTGCGCCGGTTGCGCGACGCCTCAAGCCGCACGAAGGGCTCGAACACCCGCTCCAGCTCCGCCGCCGGGATGCCGGGGCCCTGGTCTTCCACCGTCACCCGCACCTCCGCGGCGGTGCCCTGCACGGTGACGCTGGCGAAGCCGCCATAGGCCACCGCGTTCTCTACCAGGTTCCGCACCGCCCGCCGCAGGGCAGCCGGCCGGCAGGTTGCGGGCAGCCGGTCCGGGGCCGTGCAGGTGACCGGCTGGCCCACGTCCGACAGATCGTCGCAGACGCTGCACACAAGCGATGACAGGTCCACCAGCCGCGGGTCCTCCCCGGCTTCCTCCCGGGCAAAGGCCAGGGTCGCCTCGGCGGTCTGGCGCAGCTCGTCCAGGGTCTCCAGCATGCGCGCCTTGTCCTCCCCCTCGTCCAGCAGCTCCACCCGCAGGCGCAGGTTGGTGATGGGGGTGCGCAGATCGTGGCTTACGGCGGCCAGCATGCGCGTGCGGTCGTCCACGAAGCGGCGCAACCGCGCGCCCATGGCGTTGAAGGCCGCCGCCGCGCGGCGCACCTCATCCGGCCCGTTCGCCTCGTCCAGGGCGGTCCCCGCGTCGCCCCGTCCCAGCCGCTCCGCCGCCTCCCCGATGGCGCGCAAGGGGCGGGAGATGCGGCGGGAGATGAAGAAGGCCACCAGCGCCACCGTCACCACCGACGACGCGGTGGACATGGTGGCCGGCCAGCCCCAGCCGGGGGGCCGCACCGTCTGCCAGGTGGAGGCGTTCAGCCAGGTGCCGTCGGCAAGCTGGGCGGCCACCATGATTGCCACCTCCGCCGTGCCGTCGGCGGCATTCGGCCCGGCGGAAGCGTCCGGGCGGAGGATCTGCACCTGCACGTCGCGCACCTTCTCCCCCGCCACGGCGCGCAGCCGGTCCCGGGCGGCCTGGGCCTCCCCGCTGGGGGTGCCGCCATCCTTCACGCAGCCCTCGTCGTCCAGCCAGAACTTGAAGTCCCGGCCGCTGGCAGCGTCCAGCACGTCCTTGCGCAGGTCGCCCGGCGCCGTGGCCACCAGCCTGAGGGCGGCGGCGGTGCGGGCGATGGTGTCGTCCACATGCATCTGGCGGACAGCGAACTTCCGCTCGTCCATGTAGGCGTACCAGCTGCCGAGCTTTGAGATGATGACGGCCCCCGCCAGCAGCAGGACCATCTGGGCGAACAGGGTGCGGGGCACCAGTCGGCGGAGTGCTGGCATCATGGCAGGGCCCTCACCTCGGCGGCGAAGCAGTAGCCGCCGCCCCAGACGGTCTTGATCAGGGTGGGGTTCTTGGGGTCCGCCTCCACCTTGCGGCGCAGGCGGCTGACCTGGTTGTCGATGCTGCGGTCGAAGGCGTCCGCCGCGCGGCCCTTGGTCAGGTCCAGAAGCTGGTCGCGGGACAGCACCATGTTGGGGTGGCGGGCGAAGGCCTCCAGCAACAGGAACTCGGTGGTGGACAGGGACACGGCCACCCCGTCGGCGGCGGTCAGCTCCCGCCTTGCCAAATCCAGCACCCAGCCGTCGAAGCCGACCCGCGCCCCGTCCCCCTTCTGCCGCGCGGCCCCCACCGGCAGGCTGCGGCTGCGGCGCAGCACGGCCCGCACCCGGGCCAGCAGCTCCCGCGGCTCGAAGGGTTTGGTGACATAGTCGTCGGCGCCCATCTCCAGCCCGACGATGCGGTCCGTGGGCTCCCCCACCGCGGTCAGGAAGATCACGGGCAGGTCGGTGGCCTCCCGCAGGTGGCGGCAGAGGCTCAGCCCGTCCTCCCCCGGCATCATGATGTCCAGGACCACCAGGTCCGGGGCGCTGGCCTTCAGCAGGCGGCGGGCGGCGGCCGCGTCCTCCGCCGCGGTCACGCGCAGCCCGTGGCGCTCCAGGTAGCGCGACAGGGTCTCGCGGATGTCACGGTGGTCGTCCACCAGCAGCAGGTGGGCCTGGGGCTCGTCGGTGGCCAGGGGCATGGCGCGGGGTCCGGGGCGTCTCGTCTTGCCTCCCGACAGTGCCACGGGCGGGGGCCGGACCCGTAGCGGGAAACTGTATCAAGGTTTGTCAGCCGGCAGCGCCTGCCACGAAGCGATACCAAAAACCGGTCCCGCCGACAAAAGCCTGCGACATCCGCCCGTCAGAAAGGGGCCCGCCGCCGGGTCGCCCCAACCCGGGACCGGCAACTCCCGGCCGGGCAGGGCGCTCCCCCGCCTGCCCGGCCGGGTCCCCCCGAGATGATGGAGGATGTGATGAAGAGCCTGACCCTGACCGCCCTGGCCTTGGCGCTGCTGGCCGGCCCGGCCGTGGCGCAGCAGTCCGCCACCCCACGGGACGCCCAAGTGGCCGCCATGCCGAACCCCGGCGCCCTGTCGGCCGCGCGGGCGGAAACGGAGAGCCTGGCCCGACGCGTGAACCGGCTGCTGGACCCCGTGGCCCAGGCGGAGGCCGAGGCGCAGCTCCGCAGGGCCCGCGCCGCCCTGGACGGCGGCGATGCCCGTACGGCCCAGGCCGCCAAGGAGCGGGCCTGGACCGTGATCCAGCAGGCGGAGGCCGTGCCGGAATCCCCCGGCGCCTGACCCCGGCCCCCGCGCCCCCGGGCGGTCCCCGGCCGCCCGGGGCCTTCCCTTGCCCGTAGCCCCCGCCCTCGGAGCCGCCGCCCATGTGGATCGTCGCCTATGCGCTGAGGCGCCCCTACACCATCGCCGTGCTGGCCGTGCTGATCCTGGTCGCCGGCCTCGGCGCCGCGCGGCGCATGTCCACGGACATCCTGCCGGCCATCGACATCCCGGCGGTGACGCTCGTCTGGACCTACCAGGGCCTGAACCCGCAGGAGATGGCGGCCAAGGTCACCTCCCTTTCCGAGATTTCGCTGCTGAACAACGTGGACGACGTGCGGTCGGTGACGTCGGAGACGACGAGCGGCGTGGCCGTGGTGCGGGTGGAGTTCCAGCCTCACGTCCAGATCGACATGGCCCTGTCCCAGGTGACGGCCGTGTCGCAGACCATCCTGCGCCGCATGCCGCCCGGCATGTCGCCGCCCCTGGTGGTGCGCTGGTCGGCGGGCAGCGTGCCGATCCTGCAACTGGCGCTGTCGTCGGACAGCATGACGGAATCCCAACTCTACGATTATGCCCGCCTGACCTTGCGCGGCCAGATCCAGAGCATCCCCGGCATCCGCATGACCCTGCCCTATGGCGGGGCGGCGCGGCAGATCATGGTGGACGTGGACCCGGACCGGCTGCGCGCCTATGGCCTGACCCCGGCGGACGTGTCGCGCGCCGTCTCCGCCCAGAACCTGACCCTGCCGTCGGGGTCGTTGCGGGAGGAGGGGCGGGAAGCCTTCGTGGCCCTGAACGCCAGCCCCGACGCGGCCGCCGCCTTCAACGATTTGCCCCTGCGTGCCGTGGATGGCCGGGTGGTCTTCCTGCGCGACGTGGCGAACGTGCGCGACGGCGGGGCGGTGCAGGCCAACGTGGCCCGGGTGGACGGGTCGGCCGGCGTGTTCGTGTCGCTGATGAAGCTGGGCGGGGCCAGCACCGTGGACATCGTGGACCAGGTGCTGGCCCGCCTGCCGGAGATGCGCGCCGCGGCCCCCGAAGGCATGCGCATCGAGCCGATCTTCGACCAGTCCCTGTTCGTCCGCGCCGCGGTGGACGCGGTGCTGCACGAGGGCGTGCTGGTGGCGGGGCTGGTGGGCGTGATCGTGCTGCTGTTCCTGGGCAGCGCCCGCAGCACCGCCATCGTGCTGACCTCCATCCCCCTGTCGCTGCTGGCAGCGGTGGCCGCGCTGAACCTCCTGGGCCACACGCTGAACCTGATGACCCTGGGCGGGCTGATGCTGGCCATCGGCATCCTGGTGGACAACGCCATGGTGGAGATCGAGAACACCAACCGGAACATCGCCCTGGGTAAGTCCGTGCGCCAAGCGGTGCTGGACAGCGCGCAGCAGGTGGTGTTCCCGGAGTTCGTCTCCACCCTGTCCATCTGCATCGTCTTCGTGCCGGTGTTCCTGCTGACCGGCGTGTCGGCCTATGTCTTCACCCCGCTGGCCCTGGCTGTGGTGGTGTCCATGGCCGCGTCCTTCGTGCTGTCCCGCACCCTGGTGCCGACCCTGGCCTTCCTGTTGCTGCCGGGGGAGGTGCGGGCCAAGGCGGAAGGGCGGCAGAACCGTATCCTCTCCGCCCTGAACCACCGGGTGGAGCATTGGCTTGACGGGGTGCGCGACGGGCAGGTGCGCCGGGTGGCCACCCTGGCCCGGCACCGCTGGCTGACCCTGGGTGTGGCCGGCCTTGTGGTGGCGGGCGGCCTTGGCGTGGGCACCCAGCTCGGCCGCGATTTCTTCCCCACCGTGGACGCGGGCACCATGCGCATCCACCTGCGGGCCGCCCCGGGCACAAGGGTGGAGGAGACGGCGCGCCTGTTCGCTGAGGTGCAGCGGGAGATTCGCGCCATCCTGCCGCCGGGGGAGATCCAGGCCGTGGTGGAGAACATCGGCACCCCCGACCCCATCAACCTGGCCTGGGCCGACAGCCTGGCCGCCACCCCGGCGGAGGGAGAGATGCTGGTCCAGCTCGCCCCCGGCCACGCCCCTACCGACGGCCACGTGGCCGCCATCCGCGCCATGCTGGCCGACCGCTTCCCCGGCGTGCAGGCCCTGTTCCGCCCGGCGGACATCGTGGGCCAGACCCTGAACGGCTCGGCCGCCGCGGCCATCGACGTGCGGGTTCAGGGCCGCGACGGGGCGGGCAACCTGGCCGTCGCCCGCCAGCTCGCCGACCGGGTGCGGGCGGAGGTGCCGGGTGCCGCCGACGTCATGCTGAAGCAGGTCATGGACTGGCCGGAGCTGCACCTGGTGGTGGACCGCGCCCGTGCCGCCCAGCTGGGCGTCAGCCAGCAGGACGTGGCCAACGCGCTGCTCGTCGCCCTCAGCGGCAGCGCCACGGTGCAGCCCAGCTACTGGGCCGACCGGGGCGTCAGCTACGCCGTGGCCGTGCAGGTGCCGCCCGACCGGCTGCGGAACGTGGAGGACGTGCTGAACACCCCCGTCCGCGCCGGTGCCGACGGCGGACAGCCGGTGCTGCTCCGCGCCGTGGCGCGGGCGGAGGAGCGCAAGGCCACCGCCAGCGTCGGCCGCGCCACCCTACAGCCGTTGTTCAACGTGCTGGTGAGCGTCCGCGCCGGGACCGACCTGGGCAGCGTCCAGGCGGGGGTGGAGCGCATCGCGGGGGAGCTGCGCGGCCAGTTGAAGCCCGGCAACTCCATCGCCCTGGCCGGGCAGGCCGCCGCCATGCGCGACGCCTACGCGGAGCTGGCGGGCGGCCTCGCCCTGGCGGTCGGCCTCGTCTTCCTGGTCATGGTGGTGAACTTCCAGAGCTGGGCGCTGCCGCTGGCGTCGCTCGGCGCCTTCCCGCTGGCCATGGCGGGGGCAGCCCTGGGGCTGGCGGCCACCGGCACCACCCTGTCGGTGCCGGGGCTGATGGGGCTGATCATGGTGGTGGGCGTGTCCACCGCCAACTCGGTCCTGCTGGTCAGCTTCGCCCGCGACCGGCTGGCGGAGGGGGCGGATGCCCTCACGTCAGCGCTGGACGCCGTGGGTGCGCGCATCCGCCCGGTGCTGATGACCGCCACCGCCATGCTGGTGGGCATGGTCCCCATGGCCATCGGCGCGGGCGAGGGCGGGGAGCAGAACGCCCCCCTGGCCCGCGCCGTGATCGGCGGACTGGCCCTGGGCACGGTGGGCACCCTGACCGTCGTGCCCCTGCTGTTCACCCTGCTGGCCCGGCGCAAGCCGTCGGAGTCCGCCGCCGACGCCACCTTCGCCACCCGGCCGGCCCCCATTGCGGCCGAGTGACCCTGCCTTTCCTGGAGGACCCTTCCATGCGCATCAAGCTGCTCACCGCCGTCGCCACCATCGGGATCGCCGCCGCGGGCGGGGCCCTGGCCGTTTCCGGCACCGGCGCGCCCACCCCGCCCGCCGCCCCGGCCGCGGTCCCCCAGGTCCGTACCGCCAAGCCGGAGGTGCCGGCCCAGGCACCTGCCTTGCGCCTGCCCGTGGTGGTGGAGCCACAGGAGGAGGCGCTGGTCCGCGCCCGCGTCGCCGGCTTCCTGGAGGAGCGGCGGGTGGACATCGGCGACCGGGTGGAGGCGGGCCAGGTGCTGGCCGTCATCGACACCCCCGAGCTGGTGCGGGAGCATGAGAGCCTGAAGGCCGCCCTGGCCCAGGCGGAAGCGCAGGCCGTCCTTGCCGCCGCCAACCTGCGCCGGGCGGAGGTGCTGGTGGCCCAGGGCCATGTCAGCCGCTCCGTCCTGGACGAGCGGCAGGCCCAGGCCCGCGTCGCCGCCGCCAGCCGCGATGCCACCGCGGCGGACCTGGCCCGGGTAGCGGAGCTGCTGCGGTTCCGGGAGGTGCGGGCCCCCTTCGCCGGGGTGGTGGTGGAACGGCTGGCGGAGCGGGGCGATCTGGTGGCCGCCGACCAGACCCAGGCGGGTGGCCACCTGTTCCGCATCGCCCGGGTGGACACGCTGCGCGTGGTGGTGGACGCCCCCCAGGGCGCCATCCGCGACCTCACCCCCGGCGCCAAGCTGGCCGTGACCTTCCCCGAGTACCCGGGTGAGACCTTCCAGGCCGCCGTATCCCGCACCGCCGGGCTGGTGGACCGCCGCACCGGCACCATGCGGGTGGAGGCGGAGATGGCCAACCCCGGCGCCCGCGTCCCCGCCGGCATGGCCGGGCACCTGGAGGCGCGATCCGCGGGCGCGCCGCCGCTCCAGGCCCCCCTGGCCGCCCTGGTCACCCGCGACGGCCGCCCGCATCTGGCGGTGCTGGAGGGCGGCACCGTCCGCTTCCGCCCCGTCACCCTCGGCCGCTCCCTCGGCCCCAAGGTGGAGGTGGTGGCGGGGATCACGGCGGAGGACACCCTGGTCCTGAACCCCAACGGCATGCTGGCGGAGGGCCAACCCGTTCAGGTGGCCGGGCGGAACTGAGGGGCGCCCCGCCATAAGGCCTCATCACCCCCACATCTCCGCTGGTCCCTGACGCGCCCAATTCGGGGGTCAAGGCGGCCTAGCCTATTCGGCCTAAGACTTATCGCGTGCATTACCCATCTGCTTTGTCGCTTTGTCGGTACCCCCGCGGACACTAAGGTTGGGGTGGAATGCCGGCCGGGAGGGCGCGGCGCCTGACGCCGATCCGCCCCTCGAACCCGCCGCGCGCCCATGTCCGCCACCACCTCCGACATCCCCGACGCGCCAAGGGGCAGGGCCCTGCCGCTGGCCGCGTGGCTCGCCCTGGCCCTGGGTGCCCTGGTCGCCCTGTCCACCATGGGCACCAGCCTGGTGCTGGGGGAGATCGCGGGGCGGCGGGCGGAGGCGGAGGCGCGCCGCCAGCTCGCCGACGCGGCCGGGCAGATGCGGGACCGGCTGGACCAGGGCATGTTCGAGCGCTGGCGCGACATCCAGGTGGCCGCCTCCCTCGACCCGCTGTTCGGGGACGGCGCCTCGCCCGAGCGGCGGCGCACCCTGCTGGAGCGCCTGCAATCCACCTATCCCGCCTATGCCTGGATCGGCTTCACCGACGCGGGCGGCACCGTTCTGGCCGCCACCGGCGGGCTGCTGGAGGGCAAGTCGGTGGCCGCCCGGGACTGGTTCCAGGCGGCGCGGGAGCGGCCCTTCGTCGGCGACGTGCATGAGGCCAAGCTGCTCCAGTCGCTGCTGGCCCCGCCGGGGGCCGAGCTGCTGCGGTTCGTGGACGTGGCCGCACCGCTGAAGGGGCCGGGCGGGGAGCTGCTGGGCGTCATCGGCGCGCACCTGAGCTGGGACTGGGCCCGGCAGGTGGAAGTGGCGGTGCTGTCCCCGGCCCAGCGCGCGCTGGGGGTGGAGCTGCTGGTGCTGTCCGCCGGCGGCACGGTGCTGCTGGGCCCGCCGGGCACGCCGGGCCTCGCCCTGCCGGTGGCGGGCGGCCGGCCGGACCTGGAGGCCGCCCCCTGGCGGGACAGCCACTTCACGGCCGCCGCCGTGACGGCGGGCCACCGGGACTATCCGGGCCTGGGCTGGTGGGTGGTGGCCCGGCAGCCCCGCGACATGGCCCTGGACGCGGCCATGGACCTGCGCGCCTCGCTGCTGCTGGCGGGCGCGCTGCTGACCGTGCTGGCGGTGGGCGCCGGCCTGGTGACCGCCCGGGTCGCGGCCCGCCCCCTGTCCCGGCTGGCGGATGCCGCCGGCCGCCTGCGTGACGGGGAGGAGCTTCCCGACGTCCGCGGCTATGCGGAGGTCCGTCGCCTCGCCGCGGCCCTGCGCAAGGCTTTCCAGGCGGAGCGACAGGCCGCGACGGCCCTGCGGGCGGCGAACCTGCGGCTGGAGGACCGGGTGGCCGAGCGGACGGCCGAGCTGGAATCCGCCAACGCCACCCTGCGCGACAGCCAGGAGCGGCTGGAGGCCCAGGCCGCCGACCTCGCCACCCTGGCGGAGGAGCGCGACCGTGCCCGCGCGGCGGCGGAGGCGGCGAACGAGGCCAAGTCCCTGTTCCTGGCCAGCATGAGCCATGAGATCCGCACCCCCATGAACGGGGTGATGGGCATGGCCGAGCTGCTGCTGGATTCGCCCCTGGAGCCGGAGCAGCGCCGCCGGGCGGAGATCATCCGGCAGAGCGCCGACGCCCTGCTGGGCGTGGTGGACGACATCCTGGACATCTCCAAGCTGGAGGCCGGGAAGGTCGAGCTGGAAGCGGTGGACTTCCCCCTGGACGGGTTGGTGCGCGGCGCGCTGGCGGTGCTGGAGCACCGGGCCGCGCGCAAGGGCATCGCGCTCCAGGCCAGCATCGCCCCGCGGGCGGCCGGCGCCCGCCGGGGCGACCCCACGCGCCTGCGCCAGGTGTTGCTGAACCTGCTGTCCAACGCGGTGAAGTTCACCGACAAGGGCTCCGTGACCCTGGAGGTGACGGCGGGGCAGGGGGATGTCCTGGCCTTCGCCGTGCGTGACACGGGGCAGGGCATGGACGCGGCACAGCAGGCACGGCTGTTCCAGCCCTACGCCCAGGGCGACGGCTCCATCACCCGACGGTTCGGCGGCACGGGCCTGGGCCTCTCCATCAGCCGGCAGCTCGTGGAGCTGATGGGCGGCAGCATCGGGGTGGAGAGCGTTCCGGGGCAGGGGACGACCTTCCGCTTCCAGGTGCCGCTGCCTCCGGGCGACCCGGCCGCCATCGCCGGGGCCGCCGACGCGCCGCCCCCGGCCCGGCCGGCCGACATCCTGGTGGTGGAGGACAACGCCACGAACCAGGAGATTGCCCGCCTGCTGCTGGAGCGCGCCGGCCACCGGGTGCGCCTGGCGGCAAGCGGGGAGGAGGCGGTGGAGGCCTTCCGCGAGGCCCGCTTCGACCTGGTGTTCATGGACGTGCAGTTGCCCGGCATGGACGGGCTGGAAACGACGGCCGCCCTGCGGGCAGTGGAGGCGGAAACCCCGTCCCGCCCCGCCACGCCCATCCTGGCCCTGTCGGCGGACGCCATGGCCGGCGCGCGGGAGGCCTACCTGGCCGCCGGCATGGACGACATGGTGCCAAAGCCCTTCCGCCGCGCCCAGCTCCTGGCGGCCGTGGCCCGCTGGGCGCCGGGGCTGCCGGAGGAGGCAGTGGCCCCGCCGCATCCATCCTCCGCCCAGGACTTGGCCCTGCTGGATGAGGAGGCCCTGTCCGGCCTTGCAGCGGTAGCCCCGGAGCCGCGGTTCCGGGCCATGGTCGCCAGCTTCGCGGAAAGCGGGCGGGAGCGGCTGCGCCGGGTGGCGGTGGCCGGCCAACGCGGCGACCTCACCAGCCTGCGCCGGGAGGCCCATGACCTGGTCTCCACGGCGGGCAATTGCGGCCTTCGCCGGTTGCAGGATGCGGCGGAAGCCCTGCATGAGGCGGCGGCGGGCAACGACATGGCAGGCGCCCTCGCGGCCGTCGCCCGGATCGCCGAGGTCGGCCCGACCTCCTGGGACATGCTGGAGCGCCGTTTCGTCCTGGACGGGGCCGCCACCTGAGGGACCAGGGTTCTGCCCCGCCCCGGCTTGGATTCAGTGTGAAGTGCGACCGG
>MOEB01000073.1 GCA_001939945.1 Aerophototrophica crusticola
GGCGCGGAGCCGCCGACGGTCCCGCCGCCCCAGCCGGACAGCCCGCCCCCGCAACCGCCGTCTCCCCAAGCGCCGGCAGGGTCGCCGCCAGACGGGGCGCCCACGGGCCCGCCGCCGCAGCCGTCGGCCCCCCAGGCGGGGACGGGCGAGTCCCTGTCCATCCCGGACGCCGCCCTGAGGGCGGGCAGCGTGGATTTCCTGAACGGGCGCTGGCGCTCCCGCGGCGGCCTGGTGGACGGGCGCACGGGCCGGCCGCTGGAGGTGGAGTACGAGTTCAAGGACGGCAAGGGGACCTCCACCGTCCGCCGCAGCGACGGGGTCGACTGCACGGCGCCGGTCGAGGCGCGGATGCGGGACGGCACGCTGGTGCTGGACCAGGCCAGCGGGGCCACCTGCGCCGACGGGGCGGCCTTCGAGCGGTCGCTGGTAGAATGCACGCCCGGCAAGGACGGTAAGGCCGCCTGCCAGGGCCGCAACGAGGCGGGGGCGCCCTTCCGGGTGCAGATCGGCAAATGAGCACGGCCAACGCGAAGCGGAGCCCAAGGGGAATGAGACGATGAAGCTGCCCAAGCTGGTGCGGTTCGACGACGAGATCACGCTGGTCGCCAACAGCGGCATCCAGTTCGTCGACTTCGGCGTCCGGGTGGAGCCGCGGGACCTCAGTCCCGGGGGCTTCAACAAGTCCCAGAGCGGCACCGCCCTGGTGCGGCTGGACTGCGTAGACGGCGAGTATTTCGTCCCGGGGACAAAGCAGAAGACCCGTCCCGACCGGGACGGCGAGGCGCCGGTGGACGAGTCCCTGGCCCTGCTGGCGGACTGCTGGCTGCCGATCCCGGTGCTGCGGGTGCATGGCGGCAGCCGGTTCGACGCCGGGCCGCTGAACTGGGCCCGCGCCCGGGTGGTGCCGCTCGCCCCGGGCGAGGACGAGGAGGGCCACACCCACCGCATCGTCCTGGCCTTCGACACGAACGTGGAAGCGTCGCTCCAGGCTGGGGCCGCCTACCTGGCCCCCACTGCCCAGGAGGTGTCGGAGGGCTCGGCCAAGTACGCCATCGCCTGGCGGGGCTTCGAGCCGACGCCCTTCCTGGAGCTGCCTTGGGTCGAGGGCTGGCTGTCCACCCTGTTTGCGGAGAACGCCCGCGCCCGCGCCCGGGCGGACGAGGACACCATCCGGGATGAGCTGAACGCGCGCCGGCACCAGCAGCATTACCTGAACGTCCTGTGGCTGCTGGGGTCCAGCCTGCGCGGGCCCGACCGACTGCACGAGCGGCCGGTGCCGGTCTTCAACATGCTGGCGAACCAGCCGGAGCGCCGGGGCGACCCGATCCAGGTGGACCTCGCGCTGGACGTGGGCAACAGCCGCACCGTGGGCATCCTGGTGGAGAACCACCCGCTGGAGCAGGACGGCCTGCGCGACCGCTACGTGCTGCAGCTGCGCGACCTGTCGCGGCCGCACCTGGTCTATGAGGACCCGTTCGAGAGCCGGGTGGAGTTCGCCGAGGCCGTGTTCGGCAAGGTAGACTATTCCTGCCAGAGCGGGCGCAACGCCTTCCTCTGGCCCACCATCGCCCGCATCGGCCACGAGGCCGCCCGCCTCGCCTCCCGCCGCAGGGGCACGGAGGGGTCCACCGGCCTATCCAGCCCGAAGCGCTACCTGTGGGATGAGGAGCGCTACGTCCAGGGCTGGCGCTTCAACGAGGCCTTCAACAAGAGCGAGGCGGAGCCGCTGGCCACGGCCAGCCCCTTCTCCGACCTGGTGAACGACTTGGGCGACGCGCTGTACCGCTGCCCGGACGACCTGCCGGTCTTCTACCCCAACTATACCCGCAGCTCGCTGATGACCTTCATGCTGGCGGAGGTGCTGGCCCAGGCGCTGACCCAGATGAACAGCCCCGGCCAGCGCATGAAGCAGCGGCAGTCCCAGTTCCCGCGGCACCTGCGCACCGTGATCCTGACGGTGCCCCCCAGCATGCCCAAGCCGGAGCGGGAGATTTTCGAGGACCGGGTCGGGCAGGCCCTCGTCCTGGTCTGGAAGGCCATGGGTTGGCACCCGGTGGACGCCGACCCGAAGGACGTCTCGGCCTACCCGCCGCTGCCCAAGGTGGTGATCCAGTGGGACGAGGCCACCTGTGCACAGGTGGTCTGGCTGTACAGCGAGATCATCAACCATTTCGGCGGCCGGCCGGAGGAGTTCTTCCAGGCGGCGCGCAAGCCCCGCCCCGGCACCGCGGCGGAACGGATGCTGCGGGTCGCGTCCATCGACGTGGGCGGCGGCACCACGGACCTGGTGGTGACGGAGTACCGGCTGGACGACGGGCGGGGCGCCAACGTCTTCATCGAGCCGCGGCAGGTCTTCCGCGACGGCTTCAAGGTGGCCGGCGACGACGTGGTGCTGGAGGTGATCAACCACATGGTGGTGCCCGCCTTCGAGGCGGCCATGCGGGAGTCTGGCGTCGCCGACCCCGGGCCGGTGGTATCGCGCATGATGGGGGCGGAGGCTGGCGACATCCAGGAGAAGGTGCTGCGCCAGCAGCTCACCGTGCAGGTTCTGTACCCCATCGCCCTGCGCCTGCTGAAGGCCTACGAGGCGTTCAACCCGATCGGCCGGGCGGAGGAGCATGCCCTGTCGATCCGCGAGCTGCTCGCCCCCGACGGCGAGCTGCCCTCGCCGGAGGTGGAGGCCTATTGCCGACGCTGCGTGCGGAGCGTGGCCCGGGTGGAGGGGTTCGAGCTGCTGGACGTGCGCATCCCCTTCCGCATGCGGCGCCTGCACGACCTGTTCATCAACGACGAGATGGAGGTCTGCAAGACCATCCGGTCGCTCTGCGAGGTGGCGCATCTCTATGATTGCGACTGGCTGCTGCTCAGCGGCCGGCCGACGCGGCTGCCCGGCGTGGTCTCCGTCTTCCGGGCCCTGCTGCCGGTTCCGCCGGACCGCATCCTGCCGATGCACAACTACCGCACGGGGGACTGGTACCCGTTCAGCAGCCAGCACCGCATCACCGACCCCAAGACGACGGCGGTGGTGGGGGCCACGCTCTGCATGCTCTGCACGGAGCGGCGGCTGCCCAACTTCTACCTCCAGGCCCACAACCTGCACCTCGCCTCCACCGTCCGGTACCTGGGTATGGTGGACCGCAACATGACCATCAAGGACGAGGACGTCTATTACCGGGACATCGACCTGGACGACCCCCGCTACGCCCTCGACAAGGACAGCAGCTTCGAAATGCGCGGGCCCATCACCCTGGGCTTCCGCCAGCTCGCCACGCCCCGCTGGGGCGCCAGCCCGCTCTACCGGCTGGAATTCGCCCCGCCCGACCAGGACGGGGGGGCCAACCGGGCCCTGGCCGTGCTCGACCGCGGCGCGCGGGAGGGGGAGATCCTGCGGGTCAGCCTGCGGCGCAAGCCGTCCGAGCGCGGCTACGACCACGTGGAGGTGGAGCGCGTGACCGACAGCCGGGGCGGGCAGGTGTCCCGCGCCGCCCTGCGCATCCGCCTCATGACCCTGAACGCCGTCGGCCTGGAAGAGAACAGCTACTGGCTCGACACCGGCAGCATCGTGCGATGAGGAGCGACAGACCGTGAGCACAAACCCTGAGACCCTCGCGCGCCGCTGCTCCGACATCCTGGAGGGGGCCGGCCGCGGCATCGGCTGGGTGGGCGACGTCCGCCGCACGGCCGAACGCCTGGACCGCGACGCGGACGGGCTGGTGGAACGGCTGCGCAAGGCCCGCAACCAGGCCCGCCGCCTGGGCGCCGCCGCCGGCCGGCCCGTGTCGGTGGGCTTCTTCGGCCTGTCGCAGGCGGGCAAGTCCTACCTGATCTCGGCCCTGGCCAGCGGCAGCAACGGCCAGCTGGAGACCCAGCTTGACCAGACGCGGCTGAACTTCATCGACCACGTCAACCCGCCCGGCGGTGGCAAGGAGGCGACTGGTTTCGTCACCCGCTTCTCCCGCACCCGGCAGCCGACCCCGGCGGGCTGGCCGGTGGAGCTGAAGCTGCTGACGGAGGCGGACCTCATCAAGGTCCTGGGCAACACATTCTTCTGCGATTTCGATGAGCGGAAGGTGCGGTTCGAAACCGAGCCCGACGCCATCCGCGCCCACCTGAAGGCGTTGGAAGGCCGGCGCCAAGCCGGGACCGTGCCCGGCCTGACTGAGGACGACGTCCTGGATATCCGGGACTATTTCGCCAAGCGCTTCCCGGTGAAGATGGAGCCGCTGCTGGGCGACTTCTGGCCCACCGCCATCGGCCTCGCCCCCTACCTGGGGCCGGACGACCGCGCGCTGCTCTTCGCGCCGCTGATGGGCCGGGTGCCGGACCTTATGGCCGCCTACCGCCGCCTGCGCGGGGGGCTGGAGGTGGTGGGGCACGCGGACCGGGTCTACGCGCCCGTGTCCGCCATCGTCCAGGGCCAGCCGGGGTCACTGTCCCAGGCGCATAACATCCTGAATGTGGACATCCTGTTCCGGATGGGCACCGACGATTCCGATCTTGTGGAGGTGCGCCCCGCTGGGCCGGAGGGGCCGGGCGCCCCGCGCGGGCTGCCCCGCTCCATGCTGGCCGCCCTGGCGCAGGAGATGAACTTCGTCCTGGCGGACGAGCCGGTCCAGCAGGAGCTGGAGGGCGTGGACCTGCTGGACTTCCCCGGCTACCGCCCCCGCCTGAAGGTGGAGAGCCTGGAGGACGCGAAGTCCAAGCTGCAGAGCCGCGACGCCCTGGGCGAGCTGATCCTGCGCGGCAAGGTCGCCTACCTGTTCGAGCGCTACACCGAGGACCAGGAGATGAACGTCCTGGTCTTCTGCACCCCCAGCGACGAGCAGGTGAACGTCACCGAGGTGGCTGAGGCCCTGACCGGCTGGATCCACGCGACCCAGGGCGAGACGCCGGCCCTGCGCGCCGCTCGCAAGCCCGGCCTGGTCTGGTGCGTCACCAAGTTTGACAAGCGCCTGTCGGGCGAGCTGGGCAAGACCGAGGACCTGCTGCGGATCGGCTGGGAAAACCTGATCGTGCAGGTGCTGCTGGAGCGGTTCGAGGGCGAGGGCTGGGTGAACGAGTGGGCACCCGGTCGGCCGTTCGACAACCTGTTCCTGGTCCGCAAGCCCGGCATGGCCGGCGCCTTCATCGAGACCGGGGCGGACCGCCGGGAGGTCGGCCTGCTGGCCAGCCAGCGCCAAACCCTCTCCGCCATCCGGCGGACGCTGCTGGAGAGCCCCCGGGCCAGCCGCCACATCCGCGACACCGAACAGGCCTGGGAGGCCATGCTGCGGGAAAATGACGGCGGCATGTCCCGGCTGGCCGGCTACCTGCGCGAGGTGGCGCGGCCGGAGGTGAAGCTGTCCCGCATCGCCGAGCTGGTGGACCAGGTGGAGCACGAGCTGGTCCACGCCCACCTGGGTCGCTACCACCGGGCCGACGGGGCCGACGCGGTTGCGCGCAAGCGCCAGCGGGCCGACGCGGTGCTGGGCGCCCTGGGGGAGCAGGCCACCTTCTTCGGGGAGGTGCTGCGGCTGTTGCAGCCGAACGCCGAGCACCTGCGGGCAATCTATGTCCGCGCCGACGAGGAGCAGGAGGCGGCCGGGGCGCCCCCGCCCCGACGCGGGCTGGTCGTGCTGCCGGGGTCGGGCGGCGGCGGGGCCAAGCCCCCTTCGGCCAGCCGCGCCGTGCGCTTCGCCCGGGCCGCCATCGCCGCGTGGCTGAAGCAGCTCCGCGCCCTGCCGGACAACACCGACCTGCACGCCTATTCCGGCCTGTCCGCCGGCACCCTGGAGATCATGGTGGACGAGGTGGTCACCGGCGCCCTGCGGGATCGGCTGGAGCAGCGGCTGGTGGCGGCCCTGGAGGGGGCGGAGGCCCAGGCCAGCGCCACCCGCGGCCGGCTGGCGGACCAGCAGGTTCGGGTCGCCTGCATGGTGCTGAACGAGTTCGTGAACTGGCTGGGACAAGCCCGGGCCGGCGGGGGCCCGGCCGGCTTCGCCCCGCCCCCGCCGGTGGCGGGCCTGCCGGTGCTGGACGACGACACGCAGGCCTTCACCGGCCGCTACATCGTCGCCTGGTTCGACGCCTTCCGGGACATGGCGATCAACAACGCCGGCCATGCCGCCGGCAGCGAGATCACGCCCGAACAGAACGAGCGCCTCGGCGCCATCCTGCTGACGATCGCCGGTGGCGACGCGGCGAAGCTCCGCACCGTGGGGGCCTGACCCATGCCGTTGAAGATCGAGCTTGTCTACGATGCCAGCCGCGGCCCGGGCCATGCCATCGCCCGCATCCAGGGCCTGGCATCCGCGCCCGCCAGCCTGCAGCTGCGCGTCGCCCGGAACTCCGACCAGCATTTCCTGCGCCACGACCGCCAGTGGGTGCCGGCGGAGTCCTGGATCCCGCTGGAGCCGGGCGACCGGGACGGGGACATGCAGCTGGTGCCCATGGGGCCCGTGGTGGTGGACAGCGTCGTGGGCGCCCCCGCCAACGTCCGCTTCCAGTACGTCTTCCGTGCCGACGGCCGCGACGAGCCGGCGCAGGTGCGGGTGACCCCGTCAGTGCGGACCAGCCTTGGCGGGGGCGGCGGCACCGTCACCGAGCCGCCGCCTGCCCCGCCGCCCCCGCCGCCGCCGCTCACGCCCGTCCCCCCCGAGCCTGAGCCCGCCCCGACGGGTGGTGACACGCCGGCGCCGGTTGGTGACACGCCGGCGCGGGGTGGCGATTCCGGGGCGGCCAGGAAAGCCGGGCTGGCGGTGGGTGCCATCGCCCTGCTTGCCCTGCTGGGGGGCGGTGCTTGGTTCATGTTTGGCAAGCCACCCGACCCCGGCGCCCCGCCGCCCGTGGCCGCCCCCGCGCCGCCCACGGCAGCGGCACCGGTCACGCTGGAAAGCCTGGCCGACGTCAACCGCTACCTCCAAGGCAGCCCGGCGCCGGCGGAAAGCCTGAGGGAGGGCCAGGGGCTCCTGCAGCGGGGCAAGCCTGACTTGGCCATGCTGCTGTTCCAGCACGCCGCCCGCGGCAACGAGCCAGAGGCCGCGGTGGCCATGGCCCGGATGTACGACCCGGAGACCTGGACCGCCGCCACCAGCGCCCTGCCCAAGCCCGACGCTGAGACCGCCGCCTATTGGTACGAGCCCGCCGCCCGGGCCGGGAAGGCCGTTGCGCAGCGGCGGCTGGGCCAGATCCTGGTGGAGCTGAACTTCAGCCCGTCGCAGCGGTCCCAAGGCGTGGACTGGCTGAAGAGGGCGGCGGAGGCCGGTGACGCCGACGCGCGCCGCATCCTGGAGGGCCTGAAATGATCCGATGTACCGCGGGGCTGGCCTTGGCCGCCCTGGCCGCGGGCCTGTTGCTGGCCGCGCCGGCCCCCGCCTGGGCCCAAGCGAAGCGCGAGCCGCTGCTGATGGACGGCAAGAAGACCCTGTACCAGCGGGCGCTGACTCGCCCCGGGGCCGTGCTGAAGCGCACGCCAGGGGACGGCCCCGGCGCCCAGCAGCCCAGCATGACCCGCCTGTACGTATACGGGCGCGCCACCGTGGCCGGCCAGGAATGGCTGGAGGTGGGACTGACGGCGAAGGGGACCGTGGACGGCTGGGTCGCGGCCGACCTCACCCTGCCGTGGAAGCAGCAGCTGGCCCTTGCCTTCACCAACCCGGCCAACCGCGACCGCTCCCTGCTGTTCGCCGACCGCAAGTCCCTGGCGGAGGTGCTGGAGAGCGACGACCCGGCCAAGCTGCTCGCCCCCCTGCGCCAGGCCGCCAGCGCCGGCAAGCCCGACCCGCGGGTGGCGTCCATCGAACCGGAGACCTTCGTCGACATCCAGAAGAAGTTCTACTTGCTGCCCATCCTAGGGGTGGAGGAGACCTTCTCCGCCAAGGGGCACCGGGTCCGGATGCTGGAGGTCGCCTCCGTCTCCGCCGACGACCCGGCCTCCCAGGCGGCGGCCCAGGTCGCGAAGCCCGGCGCCCAGCCCGCCGCGCCGAAGACCAGCCTGCTGCGCAACTTCACGGCCGGCATCGTCTTCGTCGTGGACACCACGATCTCCATGGGGCCCTACATCGACCGCACCCGGCAGGCGGTGAAGGCCATCTATGACAAGGTGGAGGCCAGCGGCCTGCAGGGCCAAGTGAAGTTCGGCATGGTCGGCTTCCGTTCCAGCGTCAAGGCGGTGCCCGGGCTGGAGTATGTGGCCCGCACCTTCGCCGACCCCAACAAGATCAAGGACGGGACCGATTTCCTGGGCCAGGCGGCCCAGGCGAAGGAAGCCACCGTGTCCAGCGCCCGCTTCAGCGAGGACGCCTATGCCGGCGTCATGGAGGCGCTGCAGACGGTGGACTGGTCGGGTTTCGGCGGGCGGTTCGTCGTGCTTATCACGGACGCCGGCGCGCTGAATGGCAGCGACCCACTGTCGGCCACCGGCTTCGACGCGGCGCAGGTCCGGGCGGAGGCGGCCCACCGCGGCGTCGCCCTCTATACCCTGCACCTCCGCACGCCCAAGGGCCAGGACAACCACGCGGAGGCGGAGCGGCAGTACCGGGAGCTGTCCGGCCACCCCCTGCTGCCCACGCCGCTCTACTACCCGGTGGACGCGGGCAACGTGGCGGAGTTTGGCAAGCTGGTGGACACCCTGGCGGACGCGCTGGCGGCCAACGTGGAGGCGGCGGCCGGTGGCAAGGCCACCGTCGGCAGCGCCCTGACCGCCGCCCCCGACTTCGGCGCGGACAAGAACGCGGCCAAGCCGGCCGACCCGCAGCAGCGGATGCGCCGGGACGCGGCCATGCTGGGCCACGCCATGCAGCTCGCCTACCTGGGCCGGGTCTCGGGCGCCCAGGCCCCGCCGCTGTTCAAGGCATGGATCTCCGACCGCGACGCGGTCCGCCCCGACGTGCCGACGACGGAGGTCCGCGTGCTGCTGACGCGCAACCAGCTCAGCGACATGCGCACGGTCCTGGACAGCATCGCCAAGCAGGCCGAGGCGGCGCGGCTGGAGCCGGCGGATTTCTTCAAGAAGATGCGCTCGGCCGCCGTGGTGCTGGGCCGCGACCCCAACATGATCAACGACCCCAAGGCGACGCGCCTGGCCGACCTGGGCCTGCTGGGCGAGTACCTGGACGACCTGCCCTACCAGAGCCGGGTGCTGCAGCTGGACCAGGCAACCTGGACCGCCTGGAGCATCGGCCAGCAGCAGGCCTTTATCGACGACGTGAACCGCAAGCTGCGGCACTACCAAATCATGCATGACGACGTGGACCGCTGGGTGGCCCTGGACCAGGGCGCTGACCCGGGCGAGGCGGTCTATCCCGTGCCCCTCGACCTGCTGCCGTGAGCGGGGGCGGGATGCTCTGGATCGAGGGGCTGGAGTGCCTGCGGGGGTCGGGGGCGGCGGGGTTCCGGCTGCGCGTGCCGTCCCTGTCGGTTGCCGCCGGGGAGGCGGTGGCCGTGGTGGGCCCCAGCGGCAGCGGCAAGAGCACCCTGCTCGACCTGCTGGGGCTGGTGCTGCGCCCCAGTGCGGCGGGCCGTTTCGCCATGCAGGACACGCACACGCCCCTTGATGTCGCCGCCCTCTGGCGGGAGCGGCGGGCGGACCCGTTGGCTCGGCTGCGCGCGGCGCGCATCGGCTACATCCTGCAGACCGGGGGCCTGCTGCCCTTCCTGGACGTGCGGGAGAACATCCGCCTGTCCCTACGGCTGCTGGGCCAGGCGCTGGACCCGCCCCACCTGCCGGCACTTCTGTCCACCCTGGGCATCGGCCACCTCCAGGACAAGATGCCCGCCGCCTTGTCTGTGGGGGAGCGGCAGCGGGTGGCCACGGCGCGGGCCCTGGCGCACCGGCCGGCCCTGGTGCTGGCGGACGAGCCCACCGCCTCCCTCGACCCGGGCCGGGCAGCCCTGGTCATGGACCTGCTGTTCGCCGCCGTGCGCGACATGGGGGCCAGCCTGGTGGTGGTCAGCCACGACTGGGACCGCGTCCGCCGCCTGCCCGTGCGCTGCTACCGCGCCGTGGCGGAGGAGGGGGGTGACATGGCCGCCACCCGGATCGAGGAGGGGGGGCCATGACACCGGACATGGCCATGCCCGCCGCACGCGTGACCGCCCCGGCCACCGGTCCGCAGGGTTGGGGCTTGGCCGTGCGCTTGGCGCTGCGCGACGCCCTGCATGACTGGCGGATGACCCTGTGCCTTGTCGCCGGATTGGCGGCGGCGCTCGCCCCGCTGCTGGTGCTGTTCGGTCTGCGGCACGGTATCGTCACCACAATGACCGACCGGCTGCTGGCCAACCCACTGGTACGGGAGCTGCGGCTGGTGGGAAGCCACGCCCTGGGCCCGGACTGGTTCGCCCAGGTGGGCGCCCGGCCGGAGGTGGCGTTCCTGGTGCCCCGTACCCGGGCCCTGGCGGCGACGCTGGACGCCATCGGCGCCGACGGCCGCGCCCTGCCGCCCCTGGCCATGCAGCCCACCGGCCCCGGCGACCCGCTGCTGGCCGGCCTGCCGCAGCCCGCCACGCCGATGGAGGTGCTGGTGGCGCGGCCGGTGGCGGAGCGGCTGCGCCTCGCGGTGGGCGGCGGGTTCGAGGCCGTGCTCACCCGCCGGCTGGAGGGGGTGCAACAGGCCGTACGCCTGCGCCTGACCGCGGCCGGCATCGTGCCCGAGGCCCTGGCCGGCGCGAATACCCTCTTCGTGGACCCTGCCCTGATGCTGGCGACGGAGCGCTACCGCTCCGGCTTCCCCGCCCCGCTGCTGGGCGTGGCGGAGGGCCAACCACCGCCCGCGGCGGAGCCGCCCTTCGCCAGCGCCCGGCTGTTCGCCCGCGGGCTGGAGGACGTGGCTCCCCTGGCGGCCTGGCTGCGCGACGGCGGGCTGGAGGTGCAGACGGAGGCGGCTGAGATCGACTTCGTCCGGTCCGTGGACCGCACCCTGACCTTGCTGTTTGCCGTGCTGGCCGCGGTGGCCGTGCTGGGGTTGGTCGTGGCCCTGGGCGCCAGCCTGTGGGCCAACGTGGAACGCAAGCGCCGCGACTTGGCCCTGCTGCGGCTGGTGGGCCTGCCGGTGGCCGCCGTCGCCGCCTTCCCGGCCACCCAGGCCGCGGTCGTCGCCTTGTCCGGGTCCGCCGTCTCCCTGCTCGCCTTCGCGGCGCTGTCCGCGCTGCTGAACGCCGCCTTCGCCGAGAACCTGCCGGACGGGGCGGTGGTCTGCCGCCTGCAGCCGTCGCACGCCCTGTCCGCCGTGGCGCTCACCCTCCTCCTCGCCCTCGCCGCCTCCCTGATCGGAGCCATCCGTGCCGCCCGCATCGATCCCGCCGAAAGCCTCCGCGACCTCTAGCCGCCTCGCCTGGGCCCTGGCCGCCGCCCTGGCGGCGGCCGGCGCGGCGCTGCCCGCCCCAGGCCAGGACAAGCCGGCCCCATGGGACGCCAAGCTGTACAACCCGGTCCCCCTGCCGGACGACGTGGTGCTGCCCATGCCCTGCGGGGGGTCCATGGCCTTCCGCAAGGTGGTGGTGCCGGCCTCCGGCGCGCTGGACGACTATCAGGTGACCATCGGCGCGGCGGATGCGGCCCGGGGCTACGCGGAAGCGCCACGCCAGGTCCAGCTGGCCGGGAGCTTCCCCCAGGGCAAGGCCGAACGCTACCTGCTGGTGGGCAAGTACGAGGTCAGCCAGCTCCAGTACCAGGCGGTCCTGCAAGGGGAGTGCCCCAAGCCGGCCATGCCCGGGCGATTGGCCCAGGGCGGGGTGACCTGGGTGGACGCCGTCACCTTCGCCGACCGCTATACCCTGTGGCTGCGGGCCAACGCCGCCGCCGCCCTGCCCAAGGACGGGGAGGAGGCCGGCTTCGTCCGCCTGCCCACCGACACCGAATGGGAGTTCGCCGCCCGCGGCGGGGCAGCCGTCACGCCCGTGGACTTCCAGGAGCGCACTTTCCCCATGCCCGAAGGGTTGGGGCGGTACGTCTGGTATGGCGGCACCCAGTCGGCCGCCGGCAAGCCGCAGCTCACCGGCCTGCTCCAACCGAACCCGCTGGGCCTGCACGACATCCTGGGCAACATGGACGAGATCGTGCTGGAGCCCTTCCGCGCCAGCAAGCTGGGCCGGCTGCACGGCCAAGCCGGCGGCTTCACCGTGCGCGGTGGCAACTACCTGACGCCCGAGGCCGACATCCGCACTGCCGACCGGCAGGAGGTGCCCCACTACCAGGGCGACGGCCCCCGGCGCGCGCCCACCACCGGCCTGCGCGTCGTCGTCGCGGGGCCCGTGGTCAGTTCCAAGGCCCGGCTGCGGGACATCCAGGCCGCCTGGTCCGCCCTGGGCAGCCAATCCTCGGACGAGCCGGCGGCCAAGGGGCCCGACCCGCTGGCGGGCCAGGCGGCAGAGGATCCGATGGAGGAGTTGGCCATCATCGCCAAGGCCGCCGAGAGCCAAGCCATGCGGGCGCGGCTGGAGTCGCTGCAGTTGCGCATCCGCGGCAACATCGCCGAGCGGGACGAGCAGCGGGAGCGGTCGCTCAAGGCCCTGCTGAGGCTGGGGGTCTTCCTGGGTCAGAAGCTGCGGGATGACGGCCAGTCCCTTGTCAGCCTGCGCCGAATCGTGGCCCAGCGGGAGGCCGACAAGCAGCCGGAGGACCGGATCGCGCCGCTACGCACGCGGCTGGCCGACGAGGAGAAGGTGCAGGAGGAGACCCTGCGCTACTACGCCAACACGGTCCTGGGCACCGCGGCGGACTTCGATGCCGACCCGATCCGCCGGCAACGCGACATCTTGGCCGCTGAGTTCAAGGGATTGGGGCTAGCGGAGCTCCTTCCACTGCTTGAAAAGCATGTTGACCATCTTCTGAACTACCGTAAGTCTGGATTGGTCAGCCGCAACAAATGGCTTTCTGATTACGAAAAGCCTTGACGAAGCAACCATACGAGAAGGGAACCATTCATGCTTGATTCGAAGCTGGTACGCACCACGGCCTTGGTCGTCTCGGCCACATTCCTGCTCACCGCCTGCGCCACCACATCGTTGCCCACGGATCGCCCGCTGACGCCGCAGGAACAGGCGATGCGCGAGCAGGCCAAGAACTATAACGAAACCGTTGCGGAGGGTGCGGTGGTGGGCGCCCTGTTGGGCGGGCTCCTGGTCGCGGGGCTCGGCGGCAAGCCCAAAGACATCGTGGCCGGTGCCGCGGCGGGCGGCGCCATGGGCTTCGTCGCCGGCAACTATGTCGCCGACAAGAAGCGCCAATACGCCTCGGCCGAGGCGCAATACAACTCGATGATCGGCGACGTCGAGGCAGAGAACGCCCGCATGGCCGCCTTCGCCGACGCCTCGCGCCAAGTGATCGCCGACGACCTGAAGACCCTGGAGGCCGTGGACGCCCAGGTCGCCGCCGGCACGCTGAGCCAAGCGGACGCCAAGCGGCAGCTCGCGGTGCTGGACAGCAACCGTGAGGTCATGACCAAGACCCTCGCCGGCCTGCAGAAGAAGCAGAAGGAGTTCGAGGAGGTGCGGGAGGCGGCCAAGTCCCTCGGCAACACCCAGCAACAGCAGCGCATGGACGGGGAAATTGAGAAGATGCGCATCCAGATCACCAAGCTGGAGGCGGAGCTGGGCCAGCTCGTCAGCCGCCGCAAGGTTTCCCGCGTGGGCTGAGGGGAACAGCATGGCCCGCGCACTTCCCCACCTGCCCGTGGTGGCGGCCAGCCTGTTGCTGGCCGCCTGCCAGACCACCAACGACCCGAGCAAGGGCGGCTTCCTGTCCGGCGTCAGCGCCCTCTCCTCCGGTGCGTACGAGCAACGCCAGGCCGAGAAGAAGCTGCAACTGGAGGACAGCCAGGACGAGAAGACCCGCCGCGAGCAGGAGGTGCGGCGGCTCTCGGCCCAGCAGGCCGACGTCAGCCAGCGGCGCGCCGCGGCGGAGCAGCAGCTGGCCGCCCTCAACGTGAACCTGGGCAAGCTGCGGGACCGGCTTGCCCAGTCGAAGCGGAACAACGCCGCCTTGCAACAGCAGGTCACGGCGCTGGAGCGGCGGGTCAAGCTGGCCGAGAGCAACCCGTACCTGGACGACGCCGAGCGGGAACAGCAGCTCGCGGCCCTGCGCAAGGAGCAGGCCTCCCTCGAGCAGCAGATCGACCTGGCCTTGCAGCGGTGACCGGCGTGGCGACGGCGCGTACCCGCGTCACCGTCCCGGTCCTGCTGGCCGCGACCGCCCTGGCGGGCGGCTGCGTCGCCGGGCCGCCGCCGGGGCCCCCGCGCCCGGGCCCTGGCGGCTTCCCCATGGCAGGCACCCCGGCGGGGCAGGCGGGCGGCCCGGGGATGCCGCCCGTGGTCTGGACGGCCC
>MOEB01000074.1 GCA_001939945.1 Aerophototrophica crusticola
GGCATCCGGCCGGAGGACGTGCCGACGGACGACGCGGCGGCGCTGCGGGAGCGGCAGCGCTTCCTGCAGGACGTGGCGGCCTTCCGCGGCGCCAGCGGCCTGGCGGCCGTGGCCCGGCCGCAGGAGGCGAGGGCGTTGGGCGACCTGCTGGCCCCCGCCCCCTTGCGCGAGGCCCTGCCACGGCCCACCCTGGCCGCCTGACGTGGCGACCCGGCGCCTTTCCCGACCTTTGAGGACGAGACACATGCCCCCCGACGCCCCCCAGGCCCCGCAGCAGCCCGCGGCCGGCCCGAAGACCGTCTCGCAGATGCTGGGCGAGGTGACCTGGCTGCTGACCCAGTCGCCGCTGCATGCCCGCAACCTGTTCCTGGCGGACCTGGAGTGGTTCGTGATGCCGGCCCTGATGCTGGAGCAGTACCGGGTCTGGTACGGCCCGCAACCCGGCACCCCCGCCGGCGTCGCCCTTTACGCCCTAGTCACGCCCGAGGCGGAGGCGCGGCTTGAGGCGGGCGCGTCAAGGCTCGCACCGCACGAGTGGCGCGGCGGCGACCGTCCCTGGCTGGTGGAGCTGGTGGCGCCCTTCGGCGGCCAGCAGGAGATGCTGGACGATCTGGCCGCGACCGTCTTCCCCGGCACCAGCTTCAAGTTCCACCGCACCACCCCCGACGGAAAGCGAGAGGTCGCCACCTGGCCGCAGAAAATGGCCGGGTAAGGAGCCGGCACGACCAGGCTTCATCGGCGGCGCTCTACACCCTGTTAGCCGAGCGGCGGGTGGGGGCTGACTATTGGGGCACGGGCGGCACGACCCTGGAATGGATCATCTGCAACTCGCCCCCGTTCGAACAGTTCGAGGCACAGCCGCATATGCAGTAGCATCCCCTGTTTGCGCTGGACGGCCCTGCGCCGCGCCGGAGCCATGGCAGTGCAGAAGCATGGGACGCGCCCGCCCACGCTAATCTCCGATCCGAGTTTTGGACTGGGCGCCAGAGGAGGTGGATGACACCTCTTCCCAGCTGCCTATCCCGGACCGTGGATTGCAAGCACGTTCCGAATATGCGCCTCCCAGACCTCCAGGGCCTGCCGTCTCTCGTCTAGGAACTCGTAGCGGTTTATAGATGGCAGCGACACCCCGGATGGCCTGTGGCTGGTGGTTCAGGAGCTTCTCGGTGACGTGGAGAGGCACGCCGAGCCGTGCCAGCGACGAGGAGACGGTGCGCCGGAAATCATGATAGGTCCAATGGGGCAGGGCTGTCACGGCAGCGGGGTCCCTGCCTTTGTTCAAGGCCTGCTTCTTCAGCATCTCGACGATCACCCAATCCAACCGGGACTTCAGCCGCGAGAGGTTTGAGACGGGCCCTTTCCGGGTCGTGGTGAAGGCGTGCTCGGCATCCCAAGGCAGGCCCTTGAGCAGGGACAGGGCCATCGGGGCCAACGGGACGATGTGGGCCTTGGCGTTCTTGGTCCGGGACGGGGGTAGGGTCCATGTCGCCTTATCGAGGTCCACCTCGCTGCGGACCATGAGGGTGACCTCATCACGCCGCTGGGCCGTCAGCATCAGCAACTGGATGCAGGGTCCGAACGGGTAGCCCTGTGCCTCGGCGGCCCGCCAGACCAGGGCGATTTCGTGGTCTTCCAGAACGCGCTCGCGCGGCGCCTCCACCGCCGGCTTGTCCAGCCCGGCAAGCGGTGACGAAGCCACAAGGGCAACCGCGGGCGAGGCGCACCAGTTGAAGAAGGTGGAGAGGTTGCGGTGGACGTGGTTCGCCTGGGACGGCGCGCCCCGCGCCACGATGGACTCAAAGAGGGCCGCGACGTCCTTCGCGGTTATGTCAGCAACGGCCTTTTCCCTCCAGGCTTGGCCAGGGTCATGGCGAAGCGTCCTCGCCACCTCGCGCCATTGGCGGGGGCCGTGCTTTTTGGCATAGGCTTCGATGTAGCGCTCGATGGCCTCGGCCACGGTCTCGCGGGGCCGGTCCTGCTCCCGCGATTGCCGACGTTCCGCCAACGGGTCGCGTCCCTCGGCAACAAGCCGCAGGATCTTGCGTGCCTCCTTCCGGGCCTCGTCCGGTGTCCACGGCGAGCCATGCCGGCCGATGGTGAAGCGCTGGGTGACGGCTGCCCTCCCGCGACCCGGGGCGCGGAACTGCACGACGTAGACCTTGCCGCCGGACGGCGTGACCTTGAGCCCGAAGCCGGAGACGGCGTCGTCCCAGAGGAAGCGGTCCTTATGCCCCGCCTTGGCATCGTCGACGACAAGCTTGGTGATGCGGGTTTCCATGGTGCCCTGCCGGTGATTGCTCGAGGCTGTCCAGCAATCACCTAGCAATCACGGCGAAGACAGCAACAGCGAAATCGGGCGTCCTGGGTACAGCAGTCTCATTTGCTAAAGTATTGATCTGCCTATAAGCTGGCGTGTTCAGGAGAAAATCAGCAAAGCGCGGCGTATTTACTTGGCCTGTTTCGTAAGCGGTAGGCCGTTGGTTCAAATCCGACTTGGGGCAGCATTCCCGTCAAGGGGTTAGCGGCCGGATGGGCCGATTTCCTGGTGGTCTGGCAGCTTGGTCCGGCACCCCAGCAATTACCTGGCAATCACGCGGGAAACGCTTCGTCATCGCGCGTCGTGACGATCTGCCGCGTCAGCGTCGCATCCGCGTCGGCCGGTGGCGCCCCGTCGCTTGGCCCGCACCGGGTTCGCCGATGTCCGGGTTGGTCCGGCGGACAGGCCGACCTGGGGGAGGGGGCCGCGGACCGGACAGTATCCCAGGGACCTGCGCGGCCTGCCGGTGGCTTGGCTGTTGTTACCGGGGCTCGAGCTGCCACCTGCCGGCCGTTGTTGGGCCCCGGAGGCCGGTGAAGGGTGCCCGCCGTGCCCCCGTCAAGCCGCGGGCAGGGCGCTTCCGCCCCGGTGCCGTTCCCGGCGGCCGCGCAGCCGCTCCGCCAGGACATAGAAGACGGGGGTGACGAACAGGGTGAGGATGGTCGCCACCAGCATGCCGCCGATCACGGTGGTGCCCAGGGCCTGGCGGGCGTTTGCCCCGGCCCCGCTGGCCACCACCAGGGGCACGCAGCCCAGGATGAAGGACACGGCCGTCATCAGGATTGGCCGCAGGCGCAGGCGCGCCGCCTCCAGCGCCGCCTCGGCCATGTCCTTGCCCTCCGCCCGCTGGTCCGCGGCGAAGGAGACGAGCAGGATGCTGTTCTTGGCCGCCAGCCCTACCAGCAGCAGCAGGCCGATCTGCACGAAGACGTTCAGGTCCGTGTTGGTCACCAACAACGCCACCATGGCGCCGAAGATGGCCAGCGGCACGGCCAGCACGATGACGGCGGGCAGCACCCAACTCTCATACTGGGCCGCCAGCACCAGGAAGACGAACAGCACCGCCAGGGCGAAGACGACGGGGGCGTAGTTGCCGCTCTCGACCTGCTGGTAGACGGCACCCGTCCACTCATAGCCGAAGTCGCCGGGCAGGGCGCGGGCGGCCAGCCCCTCCAGCGCGGCGATGGCTTCCCCGCTGCTGGCGCCCGGGGCGGGCTGGGCGTTGATGGAAACGGCGGGGTAGAGGTTGTAGTGCCGCACCGTGGCGGGGCCCGTGACGGTGGACACGGTGGCCAGGGTGGATAGGGGCACCGGCTGGCCCTGGCTGTTCAGCACGGCCAGGCGGCCGATGTCCTCCGGTGCGGCCCGGGCCTTCCCCTCCGCCTGGATGTAGACGCGGTAGGGCTGGCCGAAGCGGTTGAAGTCGTTGACGAAGACCGAGCCCAGGTAGGCGCTCACCGTCTGGTTCAGCGCGTCCATGCCCACGCCCAGCTGCTCCACCTTGGCCCGGTCGATGTCCAGGCGGAGCTGGGGCACGTCGGCCGAGAAGGCGGTGAAGGCGCGGGCGATCTCCGGCAGGCCGTTGGCCTCCCCCAGGAAGCGCTCGGAGATGCCGGCCAGGCCCCGCACCCCCTCGCCCCTGTAGTCCTGCAACTCCAGCTGCAGGCCGCCGCCAGACCCGATGCCTGGCAGGGACGGCGGGTTGATGACGCGGACCCGGGCGTCCGGGCTGGCCCCCAGCTCCGCCTGGAGCTGCTGGATCAGGGCGTCGGCCCCCGTCTCCCGGTCGCCCCAGTCCTTCAGCACGGCGATCAGGAAGCCGAAATAGCTGGCGTTGCCGTCGCCGATCAGGCTGGACCCGGCGACGGCCACCGTCTCCGCCACCTCCGGCCGGTCCAGCAGCTTGCGCTCCAGCCCGGCGACCACGGCCTGGGTCCGCTCCAGGGCCGCCCCCTCCGGCAGCTGCACGTCCACGATGAAGTAGCCCTGGTCCTCGTCCGGCACGAAGTCGGTGGGGCGCTGCACGAACAGCCAGGCGGTGGCGACGCCCATCGCCAGGAATCCGCCCAGCACCAGCGGCCAGGCCCGCAGCGCCCGCGCCACCCCGCTCCGGTAGCGGGTGGAGGCCTTGTCGAAGCCGCGGTTGAAGGCGGTGAAGAAACGACCCTTCCGCTCCTTCCTGCCGGGCTTCAGCAACACCGCGGACAGGGCCGGCGTCAGGGTGAGGGAGACCAAGGTGGACAGGCCCACGGCGATGGCCACCGTGAGGGCGAACTGGTTGTAGAGCTGGCCGGTGATCCCGGGGATGAAGGCCACGGGCACGAACAGGGCCAGCAGCACCAGGGTGGTGGCGATGACCGGCCCCACCACCTCCGCCATGGCCTGCTTGGCGGCGTCGCGGGGGGCGCGGCCCTCCTGGATGTTGCGCTCGATGTTCTCCACCACCACGATGGCGTCGTCCACTACCACGCCCACGGCCAGCACAAGGCCCAGCAGGCTGAGGGTGTTGATGGAGAAGCCCAGGGCCAGGAACACGGCCAGCGACCCCACCAGCGACACGGGGATGGCCAGGCACGGGATCAGCGTGGCCCGCCAGTCCTGCAGGAACAGGAACACCGTCGCCACCACGAGCGCGATGGCGATGCCCAAGGTGATGACCACCTCCCGGATGGAGGTCTGCACGAAACGGGTGGTGTCGAAGGCGAAGCTGTATTCCAGCCCCTCCGGGAAGCGCTGGGACAGCCGCTCCAGCTCCGCCCGCACGCTCCCCACCACCTCGAGGGCGTTGGCCTCGGGCGACTGGAAGATGCCGATCTGGGCGCTGGTCTTGCCGGAGAACTGGCCCCAGCTGCCATAGTTCTCCGCGCCCAGCTCCACCCGGCCGATGTCGCGGACGCGCACGACCGAGCCGTCGGGCCGGGCGCGGACGATGATGTCGGCGAACTCCTCCTCCGTCGCCAACCGGCCCGTGGTGGTGACCTGGAGCTGGAAGGCCGCGCCGTCGGGCACGGGGGGCTGGCCGATGGTGCCGGCGGCCAGCGCCGTGTTCTGCGCCTCGATGGCGGCGCGCACCTCCTGCGGGCTGACGCGTAAATACTCCATCCGCTCCGGGTCCAACCAGACCCGGATGGCGTAGGTCAGCTCGGAGAAGTTCTGTACCCGGCCCACGCCGGGCACCCGGTTCAGCGGGGCGATGACGTTGATCTGGGCATAGTTGCTGAGGAACAGCCCGTCATAGGTGCCGTCGGGGGAATACAGGCTGACGACGCCGGTGATCTGGGGCGACGACTTCTCCACCGTCACGCCCAGGGCCTGGACCTCCGCCGGCAGGCGGGACCGGGCTTGGTTCACCCGGGTCAGCACGTCCACCGCGGCGATGTCCACGTCGTAGCCCACCTCGAAGGTGGCCTGGATGGTGGAGGTGCCGTCGTTGCCGCTGGTGGAGGACAGGTAGATCAGCCCGTCCACGCCGTTGATCGCCTCCTCCAGCGGGGTGGTCACGGCATCGGCCACGTCCTGGGCGCTGCCGCCGGTGAAGGTGGCGCTGACCCGGATGGTGGGCGGGGCGATGTCGGGGAAGCGGGCGATGGGCAGCAGGAAGGCCGCCACCCCGCCCACCAGCAGGATGACGATGGCGATGACGCCGGAAAAGATCGGCCGGTCGATGAAGAAGCCCAGCACGGGTCCCGTCCGCTTCCAGGGCGGCCCCGGCGGGGCGCCGACGAAATCCGGGAACAGGGGCACATCCCTGAAGGTTTCAGCCGCGCCGGATGTTCAATCGTTTATCAGCATCCGCTTGTTTTCCAGGCCCTTGGACGGAGCCGCCCCATGTCCCGCCGCCGTTTGGTCCCCGCCCTGCTCGCCCTTGCCGTCGCGCTGGGGGCGGGCTGGTACCTGGCGGGGCTGCCGCCCTTCGGTGGCGGTGGAGAAGGGCAGCAAGCCCAGGGGCAGGGGCCGGGCGGCAAGGGGGGCCAGGGAGGCGGCCCGGGTGCCGGCCCGGTGCCGGTGGAGGTGCGCACGGTGGGGACGGAGCGGGTGCCCATCTTCCTGGAATACACGGCCACGGCCAGTGCCCCCCGTCAGGTGGCCCTGCGGCCGCGGGTCAGCGGCTACGTGACGGAGGTGAACTTCAAGGAGGGGGCGGACGTGGAGGCGGGGCAGGTGCTGTTCCGCATCGACCCCCGGCCGTTCGAGATCGCCCTGCAGCAGGCCCAGGCGGAGAAGGAGGCGGCGGAGGCCCAGCTCGCCTTCGCGGAATCCCAGGTGCAGCGGGTGCGGCCCCTGGCCAACCGCGGCTACGCCACGGAGGAGCGGCGCGACCAGGTGGTCACCGACCTGCGGGAGCTGCGCGGCCGCATCGCCCTGCTGGCCGCCCAGGTGGACCGGGCAAGGCTGGACCTGGAGTTCGCCACGGTGTCCGCCCCCTTCGCCGGACGGGTCGGCCTGACCGACGTGGAGGCCGGCGACCTGGTGGAGGTGGGGGCGGAGCTGGCCACCCTGGTGGAGCTGTCACCCATCGAGGCCGGGATCCGCATCGGCACCCGCGACCCGGACCAGGTGGTGTCCCGCCTGGGCGGGGAGGGGCTGCTGGTCGAGGCGGTCCTGCCCAGCGGGGAAACGTTCCCCCACCGCGGCCGGCTGTCCACCCTGGACAACCGGGTGGACCCCACCACCGGCACCCTGGCCGCCACGGCCCTGTTCCCCAACCCGGAGAAGCGGCTGCTGCCCGGCCAGTTCCTGCGGGTGCGGGTGGTGCTGGAGGACCAGGACGCGGTCCTGGTCCCCACCGCCGCCCTGTCCGCCAACCAGGACCGGCGCATCGTCTATGTCGTGGGGGAGGACGGCCGGGCCAAGGCCGTGCCCGTCACCCCCGGCCGCCGCTACGGCGACCGCACCCTGGTGGAGCAGGGGCTGGAGCCCGGGGCGCGGCTGATCACCAGCAACCTCCAGAACCTGCGCGGCGGGGCGCCGGTCCAGGTGGTGGGTGGTGGGCAGGCCGCCGCCGCGCCCACGCCCGCGCCGCCGGGCCTCTGAGCCGGCGGGCAGCCCGCCGCGCCCTGGCGCCTACAGGCTGGCCAGCGCGTCGCGGCAGGCCGTCTCGCAACGGCGGCAGGCCTCGGCGCAGACGCGGCAATGCTCATGCATCTTGGCGTGGCTCTCGCACATCTCGCCGCAGCGGCGGCAGGCTTCCAGGCAGGCCTGGAGCATCAGCTTGATCACCGGCACGTTCCCGCCGGTGCGGCGGGTGGCCAAGGACCCGGTGGCGGCGCAGACGTCGGCGCAGTCCAGGTTCAGGCGGATGCACTGGCGCAGCTCCGCCACCGCCTGCTCCGCCAAGCAGGCGTCCGCGCAGGAGGTGCAGGCCTGGGCGCAGGCATAGCATTCCTCGATGCAGCGGATCAGGGCGTCGTTGGTGTCCCCCTTCACGTCGGGATGGGTGGCGATCATCGCGCGGGCATGCATCTCAGTCTCTCCCGGTTTGGTCGGCGGCAAATCCCGCCTTGTCTGCAACCCCGGCCGGGGCGGGGTGTCGCGACCGGCGGTGTGACGGGATGGCGGCCCGCGGTGTTGCCCCCGGGTCCGCCCCAGGAAGGGCCCCATGCTCCTTGCCAGCCTGCTCGCCGCCCTGCTCCTCGCCCTGGTCCATGTGGCCACGCCCTCCTTGCGCTTCCTGGAGGGCACGCCGCGCAGCGTCTGGCTGTCCCTGGCCGGCGGTGTGTCGGTGGCCTACGTCTTCGTGCATTTCCTGCGGGGCGTTGCACACGGCCACATCCGCCAGTGCCAAGGTGGTGGTGCGGCCCCAGTCGATGCGTGCCGGGCGGCCCAGGGTGAGGTCCTGGCCGGCGGCGAGGTCCGTCCGCTCCCGCACCAGCCGGGCCAGCATCTCCCCCCCCAGACCATGACGGCGGCGCCGGCCGCGGCGGCGAGGCCAACCGCCAGCGCCAGGACCGAGGCCAGGATGGCGGCGATTGCCTTGATCACGCGCATGCTCACCTCCCCCTGTCATGACCGGTGCCGCCCGGGTGACGGCCAATCCCGGGGAGCGGGGCGTGTCGCGGCTGGGTGCCGCCAAGGCGACCCGCGCGACGGCGGCCGGCCGGACGTGTTGGGTATGCAGGGGCACGCGCCGGAGACAAGGCATCCCGCCCCGCAACCACTGGAGGGAACAACCATGGCAAGCATCCGCAACCTCGCCCTGTCGGCCTTGCTGGCGATGACTGTGGCCGCGGCCGCGCCGGCCCTGGCCCAATCGGGCGGGCAGCAGCAACCGCCGGCCCAAGGGGGCACGGCGCAGGGGGAGGTCACCGGCGCCTTGCCGCCTCAGTCCCTGCCGGCCCAGCGGGAAGGGGCCATCGGCCAGAAGCCGGAGGCCGTGCGCCAGGGCGGCGGCCAGGGACCCGCGGCCCAGGCCGGGGCGTCGCCGGACGGCGAGCTGCCGGCGGGCAGCCTGCCGGAGAAGCGCGCCGGCGCCATCGGCAAGTCCCCGGACCCCGTCGTCCAGGGCGGCGGCGGCAAGGCGGCGGAAGGCCAGGGCAGGAAGGACGGCAAGTAGCGCCCGCCGCCCCGGGGGGGGGTGGGGGGACATGGGACAGCGGCTCAGGCTCTACTGGGGCTTCGTCAGCGGGGGCCTGTGGTTCCTGCCCACGGTGATGGCCGCGGCCGCGGTGCTGCTGGCCGTGGGCCTGCTGCGGCTGGGCGCCGTGTTGCCGGAGGGGTCGGCGGGGTTCTGGCTGCTCTACTCGGGCGACGCGGACAGCGCGCGGGAGCTGCTGGCCGCCATGCTGGGCGGCATGATCAGCATGGCGTCGCTGGTGGTCTCCATCACCATGGTGGTGCTGACCCTGGCCGCCGGGCAGATCGGGCCGCGGCTGGTACGCAGCTTCATGGCCGACCGGCAGACCCAGGCCTCGCTGGGCCTGTTCGCCGCCGTGATCCTGTACCTGCTGGTGGTCTTGCGCACCATCGAGGGCGGGTCCGCGGCGGAGGTGCCCCATGCCGCCGTGACCGGGGGCACGCTGCTGACGGCGCTGGCCATCCTGGTGCTGCTGCTGCATGTCCACCGCCTGGCCACCTCCATCGTCTATGACAACGTGGTGCGGCGGGTCGGGCATGACCTGGACGGCATCTTGCGCCGGATGCTGCCGGAGCGGCGGCAAGCGCCGGGCGCCTGCCCCGCCCCGCCGGCGGGCGGGCTGGCCTGGGTCGGGCTGGACGGGCACGGCTACGTCCAGGGCGTCGACCATGGCGCCATGGTGGCGGCGGCCGCGGCCTGCGGCGTGCGGGTCGTCCTGGCGCTGCGGCCGGGGGACTACGTGCTGGCGCGGGGGCGGGCCTTCGGCATCCACCCTGCCGCCGCCTGCACCCCCGCCCTGGCCGGGCGGCTGCGGGGCGCCGTGGTCCTGGGGGCGGAGCGGACCGAGGCGCAGGACGCCGCCCTGGGCTTCCAACGGCTGTCGGAGGTGGCCACCCGCGCCCTGTCCCCAGGCATCAACGACGTGTTCACCGCCGTGGCGGTGGTGGACACGGTGTCCGCCTCCCTGGCCCTCGCCCTGGGGCGCGGCGCGCAACCGGGCGTGCTGTGTGACGGGGAGGGGGAGCCGCGGCTGTTCCGGCCGCCCCTGGACCCCGCCGACCTGGTCGCCCCCGCCCTGGACCCCATGCGGCAGGCGGCGGCGGGCTCCCCCCTGGTGCTGTGCCGGATGGCGGCGGCCATGGGCCGGTTGGCACCCTACCTGGACGGGGCTGGGGAGAGGGCCCGCGCCATCCTGCTGGCGCAGCTCGACGCGGTGGAGGAGGGGGCGGGCAAGGCGGGCCTGGCGCAGCGGGACCTGGACATGGTGCGCCGCGCCTGCGCCGCGGCGCGTCGGGAGCTGGGGCCGCTCAGCTGATCGCGTCCCGCGGCTTGGCCACGCCGTCCGGGACATGGTCCCCCTGCTTCAGCACGCTCAAGGACCCGTCCGTCTCCAGCACCACGGCATGGGCTTGGCCGGCGTCGTTGACGCCGGAGGAGCGCAGGCCGGCCAGCACCTCCTCCCGCGTCACCCGCTCGGCCCGCAGGGCGCCGTCCAGGAAGCGGCCGCGGTAGAGCAGCAGGGTCGGCTCCGCCTTGACCAACGCCTGCACGCGGGGGGAGCGCACCTGCAGCCAGGTCAGGGCGAACTGCAGGGAGACCAGCAGGGCCAGCGCCAGGACGCCCTCGGCCAGCGCGACGGACTTGCTCAGCAGCACCGTCGCCAGGGTGGAGCCGAGCGCCACGGTGACCACCAGGTCGAAGGCGTTCAGCTTGGTCAGGGTGCGCTTGCCGGACACCCGCAGGAGCAGCACCAGTGCCACGTAGGCCACCGTGCCCACCAGCAGCACCCGGCCCAGCCCGGCCCAACCGTCGAAGATCATGGCATCGCCCCCCTGGCTCCGAACAGGAAACGCCGGGCGGGCGCTTCGGCCCCGCCCGGCGTCCGGGAAAACCGCCGACCGGCCAGGGCCGGCATCATTGTGGCGTCACTGCCCCTGCGGCTTGGGCTCCACCTTGTCCAGCGCCTTGTCCGCGTCTTTCAGGGTCTGGTCGACGGAGGCCGCCGGGTCCGCCGGGGACGGCGGGGGCACGGTGCCCGTGGTCGTGGTGGTGGCCGGCGGCTCCGCCCCCGTGGCGGGGGGCGGGGCCGTGGTGGTGGCCGGGGCGCCCATGCCCACCTCCGGCTCCGCCGGGGCGGCGGGTGCCGCGGCGGGGGCCGCGGGGGGTGGGGTGTTGGTGGTCTGCTTGTCCTCGCCGCAGGCGGCCAGCGGCATGGCCAGGGCGGCGGCCAGGGCCAGGCGGGCCAGGATGGTGTCGCGTGTCATGCTGTCTCTCTCCTCCTCGGGGCTGCGGGGCCCGGCGGGTGTCGCCAGGCCCCCGTCGCGACCGGTCACTGCTGCCCGTCGGGGCCGACCAGGGCCTGGGTCTTCGGCCCGTAGCGGAAGGCGGGGGCGTCACGGAGCTGGTCGCCGGTCATGCCGACCCGCACCTGCCCCGCCTCGGGGCGGAGCTGGACCTGCTTCCAGGGGACCTCCACCCGCTTCTCGTCCATGCCCAGGAAGCCCTGGTCCACGGATACCACGGCGGCCCGGATGCGGTTGGAGCCCGGCTCCAGCAGCAGGTCGCCGACCTCGCCGACCTCCTCGCCGTTGGCGCCGACCACGTCCATGCCCACCAGGTCCCCACGGTCCAGGCCGGACCGGGCGAGCTGGCCCTCCGACCAGTCCATGCGCTGGACGGTGACCTTGGGCTTGCCCTGCGGCGGCTCCACCGTCACCTGGGGCTGCTCGGACTCGTAGCGGATGTTCGGCTCGGCCCGGGTGAACCGCACCTGGGGGTCGGCCTGGGTGACCTCCGGCCGGGCCGGGGCCTGGGGCTTGGCCACCCCCACGTCCGGCTGGGCCCGCCGCACGTCCACCTGGGGACGGCCCTGGTCCACCGACACGTCGGGCTGGCCGCGGCGGACCTGCACCTCGGGGGCGTATTGCTGCACCTCCACCTGGGGCTGGCCTTGGCGGACGATCACGTCCGCCCCGTCGCCGGGCTGGGCCTGGCGCTGCGGCGACGGCTGCTGCCCGGGGGGCGGGGCCGGCTGTTGGGCGAGGGCGGCGGGGGCGGCAAGCGCCACGGCCGCCGCGGCGAGAAGCATGCGCGTCTTCATGGGATGGCTCCGCGTGTCTGGCGTGTCGGGGGTCATCGGCCGTCCGCGCCCACCAGCGCGTTCTCCTGGCCCGTGTACTTGAAGGCCGGCAGCCCCTCGACCTCGGCGGTGGGCAGCGGCACGATGACGGCGTCGCGGGTCAGCTGGGCCTGGCGGAAGGGGATGCGCACCTGGCGCTCCCCAATGCCGAGGAAGCCGCCCACGTCCACCACCATGGCCCGGGCGTTGCCCGTGGCGGGGTCCAGCAGCACGTCGTTGACCTCGCCCAGCTCGTCGCCCTCGCGGTTGCGCACGGTGCGGCCGACCAGGCCCTCCACCGTCACGCCGCCCGTGGCCTGGGCTTGGCGCTGGCGGTCCTGCCCCGCCGTGGCCACGTCCACCTCCGGCCGCCCCTGTGCCTGGCGCACCTGCACCTCGGGCGGGCGGCGCTGAACCTGCACGTCGGGCCGGTCCTGGCGCACGGTCACCCGCGGCTCCGGCACGGCCACGTCCACGTCCGGCGCCGGCTGGCTGACCGCCACCTCGGGCTCGCCGGGCTGCACCTGGACCCGGGGCTCGGGCACCTGGGTTGAGACCTCGGGCGCGGGCTGGTCGACGGAGACCTGCGGCCGGACCGGCTGCACCTGCACCTCCGGCCGCGGCACGTTGGCCGCCACCTGGGGCCGGGCCTGCTGAACCTGGACCACCGCCTCCGGCTGCTCGATGATCACCTCGGGCTCACGCTGGCGGACGATCACCTCCGGCTCGTACTGGCGGACGATGATCTCCGGCGGGAACTGGCGCACGGTGATGCGCGGCGCCGGCTGGCGCACGGTCACCTGGGCCTGCTGCTGCCGCACCTCCACCTGCGGGGCCTGCTGCCGCACGTCGATGTCCGGGCGGCGCTGCTGCACCTGGACCTGGGCGGCGCGCTGCCGCACGTCCACCTGCGCCCCCGGCTGGCGCACGTCCACCTGGAGGCCCGCCAGCTCCTGTCCCTCGCCGATGGAGCGGCCGGCCTGTTGGAACAGGCCCGCGCTGCGCCGCTCGCCGGCGGCGCCGGGCTCGCCCAGCGCGTCCAGGCTTTCCTGGGCCTGGGCGGCGGCGGCGCCGAAGGCCCGCAGCGCCTCCTGGTTCTGCCGCACGGCGGGGAGCTGGACCATCGCCGCCAGCGCGCCGCGCAACTCGGTCAGGGACTGGCGCAGCCCGTTGCGGGCCTGGCGGACGGCGCCCTGGTCGTCGCCCTGGCGGGCTTGGCGCAGCCGGTCCTGCGCCTGGGCCACGGCGTCGCGGGCCTGCTGCAGCCGCTGATCGGCCTGGGCCGGGACCTGGGCCCGGTCGCCGGGCGGCGGGGAGGGGGGAGGCGGGTTCGGCTGCCCTTGCTGGGCAAGGGCCTGGGAGCCGCCCAGCACCAACAGCGCGAGGGCCGCGGTCATGATCCTGGTGGGCATGGTCGTTCGTCCTTGGGTATGGGCGCGCCGGGCCAAGCCGGGGCCTTCGCCCCCGCCTGTCCCCGCAGGGACCCGTGGGATGGTCTGGTGGCGGGTGGGGGGCTCAGGAGCCCGCCGGCAGGCCTGCCCTGCCATGCCGGCCCCCGTGGCCGGCCCCGGGCGGCGGTACCGACCAGAGCATGACGGACAGGGGCGCCGGGGACACCAGGAGCCCGGCGCCACCGGGCCGCGCCACCCGCACCCGCCGTCCCGCGGGTCGCGGGACCCAGGGGGCCACAGG
>MOEB01000075.1 GCA_001939945.1 Aerophototrophica crusticola
GCCGTGTGCAGGTGCGGGTTGGCCGTGGCGAACCCGGCCGCCGCCAGGGCCAGCAGGCAGGCTGCGGCCGGCCCGCCCACCCGCCACCCGCCGCCCCACCGGGCATGCGCCCATGCCAGGGCGGCGCCCAAGGCGAACTGGGCCAGGGGCGGGTGGGCGCCGGCGCACGCCAGCGCCACGGCCGGGAACAGGACGAGCCAGAAGGCCGGCCTCTCCCCGAGCGGGCGCAGGAGGGCCAGCGACGCCAGGGCGAACACCAGGAGGCTCCCGAGGAACTCGTCCCGCATCGTCCAGAGGTTCGAGTTGTAGTGGAAGTTGTCCGGGAGGAGGAAGACGAGCAGGCACTGGAGCAGGGCCGAGCTTAGCGTCGGCTCGAACCCCTCCGGCAGGCGAGCGCCGCCGAAGTTGTGGAGCCAGCGGGACCCGGCGAGCTGCGCCGCCTCCGCGTGGAAGGCGAGGCCGGCCTCCAGGATGAGGTAGCCGGCCAGGATGGAGAGGCCGCAGGGCAGGGCGAGGCGGGGCAGCCTCTTGCTGGCCGCGACGGCCAGCGCCGCGCCGGAGGGCTGGCGGAAGGCCGAGCGTGCCAGGACGAAGCCGGAGAGCACGAAGAAGAAGGCGACGGCGGCATGGCCGTTGAACAGCGGGAACAGGGGCGTGAACCGGAGGCCCCCCTCCCAGAACGGGTCGCGCATCCAGCCCGGCAGGAACGCCAGCTGGAAGTGGTGGAGGAGGACCACCACCGAGGCGATCCCCCGGGCCGCCTCGAGGGAGACCAGCTTGCCGCCTTTCGTCTCGGGCATCAAAGCCCCTCCTCATCCGATCCTTGGCCATCGCCCAGGCTGCCATCGCAGGGGGCGCCGAGGGCCCCGCGGGGTCCCAACGTCTGCCGGCGGCCGTCCCGCCTGGGGCGCGGCACGGACAGTCCGCTCTGCCCTCATGAACCCGCGGGGGCAAGGGATGCGGGCATGGCCGCCACCCCGCGCTTCCCGTCGGGGGTGGTGCGAAGGAACTTGAAGCCGGCGCCGGGGAAGACGCTGGCGGCCAGGTCGTCCAGCATCTCCTGCTGGCCGCCGAAGGGCGCCACCAGCTCGACGAGCCAGGGGCGGTCGCCGCCGCGCCACTCGTGCGGGGCGAGCCTTGACGCGCCGGCCTCCAGCCTCGCCTCCGTCTCCGCGGTGACCAGGGCGTAGAGGGCCACGCCGGCGGGGGAGCCGGGCTGCGGGCCGTACCAGACCCGGTACTGCTCCAGCAGCAGCGCCGGCATCACGAACCACTCCAGGTCCGCCAGGAACAGGTTGCGCGCGTGCAGCGGCGACTGGGTCAGCAGCCAGGTGACCTCGCCCAGCACCTGGGACACGGTCTTCGGCCCGGCCGTGGGTTGCGGCTGCGGGCCCTGGGGGGCGTCGGGGGGCATGTCTCTCGTCCTCGGGGGTCAGGGAAGGGGCCGGGCCGCCGGCAGGGCGGCCCGGCAGGGGGTCAGGCCCGGGTCAGGCGGCCAGGGTGGGCCGGGGCAACGCCTCGCGCAACGGGGCGGGGGCCAGCAGGTCGCCCAGCGNTTGCTCATTGCCCCGACCATCACGTCCCTTCCCCTGGAGGCATCCCCGCGACCATCGCACCTGGCCGCGGCCGGCCCCCGACACCGCAAGGAGGTGCCATCCCCCGCCGCGCATCCCGCCAGCGTCGCCAGGGCCACCGCCGCGACCCCAGGCCTACCCGTCGCCCTCGCCCCGCGCGAGCCGTCCCACCGGGTGCTCGGCGGTTCCCAGGGGGTCACGCCTCCGGCAACTCGGGCGGGGGATCGTGTGTAGATGCTTAGGTTGCCCGGGCGCGCCCGTCACCACGCGTCGACGGGTATGTGCCATCGGATGGACATCCCGACCTTCCTGCGCCCATCCGAGGCTGGCCGGGCCAGAGTGGGTAAGACCGCCCCACCACTCGGCCCTCCGCAGGGGCCTTCCCCCCATGCCTGGCCTGGATGCGGCAGCGCCAAGGCGGCTTGTCCGGCCTGGGTTGAGCTTCAGGGCGCCGTCAAGCCGCTGGTGCGGATGTCATGGCTCCCCCCGATGCCTCCCGCCGATGAGATGCCTTCCATCGCCATGTCTGGCTTCGGGGACCGCGCCGGGCCCGCCCTGCCCCCAAGCCTCGCCGCCGCGCGGGTGGGGTAGCCCTGGGCCCTGGCTTGGCCGGGCAGGTTCTTCACCGGGGAACGCCACCACTTGGGTGGGCCCCGCGGCATCGGCTGGCGCATGTCCCCCGGCGCCGCCCCGATGGCGGCGGCGTCGCGGCCTCGCCCCGCCGCGCGCCGCGAAATCCTCCCCCCCACGCCTCCAGGCCGTCCGTTTGGCGCCGAACGGCGGGTACGGCCGGCGAAGGCGGCTTGGCCGGCAACGGGGAGGGTTTCAGCCGGCGATGGCCGCCTTGGTCCGCTTGTCCTTCCGGGCCCGGACGCCTCCCGGCCTCGGCCCCCGCGGGCGGGGCGGGGTGTCGACCAGGCCCGCCCGCCTCGCCCGCTCCAGCAGGCTGCGCACCGACGCGGCCGCCCACGCCTTGCGCCCCGCCGGCGTCGTTTCCCGCATGGCCTCGAGCTGGGCGCCGATCTCACGCAGCGTCATGCCCGGGTTCGCCCGGGCGATGCCAGCCACCAGCACCATCAGCCGGTCGTCGCCGCGCACCGTGGGCGCCTTCTCCAGCAGCACGGGCTCGGCCAGCCCCTCCGCCACGAAGGCCCCCACCGCCCGGCGCAACCGCTCCACCGTCCAGTGCCGGCCCGGCGGCAGCCGGGCGTTCACCGCCCGGGTGACCGCCGCCCAGGGGCGCGCGGGCCGGAGGCGCCGCACCACCGGCAGCCACTCGTCCGCCGTGCGGTTCAGCTCCTGGAGGTAGATCTCGCGCTGCCGCCTGGCCAGCAACCGGGCCATGGCCTTGTCGCCGGCCTTCAGGCGCGGGTTGCCCCCTACCCTCCCCCGCGCCCGCGCCGCCCGCAGCCCCGCCTTGGTGCGCTCGCGGACCAGGGACCGCTCATACTCCGCCACCGCGCCCAGCATCTGCAGCACCAAGGTGCCGTGCGGGCTCGCGGTGTCGATGGGGCTGGTCAGGCAGCGGAAGTGCGCGCCCCGGTCCCGCAGATCCTCGATCACCTCCAGCAGGTGGGCCAGCGACCGGGCGAGCCGGTCCAGCTTCCAGATCACCAGCGTGTCGCCCCGCCGCACCCGGGCCAGCGCCCGGGCCAGCTCGGGCCGGCCGCGGCTGGCGCCGGACGCCTTCTCCTCGAACAGCTCCGCGCACCCCGCCGCCCGCAGTGCGTCCAGCTGCGCCGCGGTGTTCTGGTCCTCGGTGCTGACCCGCGCGTAGCCGATGAGCGCCATCTCCCCTCAGCCCCCGTCCCGGTCCGCGGCACCCCCGCCGCCGGGGTCGGGCGCCGGCATCCCGGCCTCGATCTCCGCCGGGGTGGGCAGCACGCCGGCCAGCTCGGGCGGCAGTTGGCCCGCCACCCGCACCGTGTAGCGGGCCACGCCGACCGGTGCGGCAAGGTCGCGGAGCGCGTACTCCACCACCACCCGGTTCCGCTCCCGGCAGAGGATCAGGCCGATGCTGGGGTTCTCGCCGGGCTCGCGCTCCAGGTCGTCCAGGGCCGCCAGGTAGAAGTTCATCTTGCCGGCATGCTCGGGCCGGAACTCCCCCACCTTGAGGTCCACGGCGACGAGGCAGCGGAGCCGCCGGTGGTAGAACAGGATGTCGACGTACCAGTCCTGGCCGCCCACCTCCAGGCGGTGCTGGGTGCCCACGAGCGCGAAGCCCTTGCCCATCTCCAGCAGGAAGTCGCGGACCCGGGCCACCAGCGCGGCCTCCACCTCGCGCTCGCGCGCGCCCGCTCGCGCGCGCCCTCGGCGATGGCGAGGAACCCGAAGCAGTAGGGGTCCTTTGTGAGCTCCCCGGATGCCGGCCAACTTTGCAACAGAGCCGGCGCGAGCTCTACGGCCAGTCGTCGGATCGGGCCCGGCTGCTGGTGGAGCAGCTGGAGTTCCAGCTCGAGGAGCTGGAGGGCGACCAGGCCCAGTGCGAGGCCGCGGCCGACATTGCCGCCCCGGCCGCCACGCCGGCCCGGCGCAGGCCGGCGCGGCGCCCCCTGCCGGAGGGCCTGCCGCGCGAGCGGGTGGTGCACCCGGCGCCCTGCGCCTGCGCCCGGTGCGGCGGCACCGACTTGCGCAAGCTGGGCGAGGACATGCTGGAGACGTTGGAGTGCGAGCCCCGGCGCTGGAAGGTGGTGCAGCACGTGCGCGAGAAGTTCAGCTGCCGCGCCTGCGAGGCCATCAGCCAGGCGCCCGCGCCCAGCCACCCCGTCAGCCGCGGGCGCGCCGGGCCCAACCTGCTGGCGATGGTGCTGGCGGGGAAGTACGGCCAGCACCTGCCGCTGCACCGGCAGAGCGCGGCCTACGCCCGGGAGGGCGTGGAACTCGACGTCTCCACCCTGGCCGACTGGGTGGGCGCCGCCGCGGCCACGCTGGGGCCGCTCACCGACGCGGTCCGCCGGCACGTGCTGGCGGCGGGGCGGCTGCACGGGGACGACACCACGGTGCCGGTGCTGGCCAAGGGCAAGGCCGCGGTGGCGCGGCTCTGGGTGTACGTGCGGGACGACCGGCCGTCGGGCGGCAGCGACCCGCCCGCGGCCATGTACTTCTACTCCCGGACACGGGCGGCGGAGCACCCCGCGCGCCACCTGGCGGGCTGGTCGGGCATCCTCCAGGCCGACGCCGGAGCCTGTCCTCGGGCAGGCCTGTGGCCTGACCCGGGGGCCGGCTACGACGGCCTCTACGACGGGGCACGCAGGCCCGGGCCAGTCCTGGAGGCGGCCTGCTGGGCGCACGTGCGCCGCAAGCTGTTCGACGAGGCGAAGGACGGCAAGTCGCCCATCGCCGCCCAGGCGGTCCGCCGCGTCGACGCGCTGTTCGCCGTCGAGCGCGCCGTCAATGGCCAGCCACCGGGGGCCCGCCTCGCGGCGGGCCAGGAAAGGTCGGCGCCGCTGCTGGCGGAGCTGCAGGCGTGGCTGCGCCAGCAGCGTGGGCGCCTGTCGGGGAAGGCGGACCTCGCCAAGGCCATCGACTACGCCCTGAAGCGGTGGGGGGCGCTGACCCTGTTCCTGCGGGACGGGCGCGCCTGCATGAGCAACAACGCGGCCGAGCGGGCCCTACGCGGGGTCGCGGTGGGCCGGCGCAACTGGACCTTCTGCGGCTCCGACGCGGGCGGCGAGCGGGCCGCCGCCATCTACACGCTCATCGAGACGTGCAAGCTGAACGACGTCGACCCGCAGGCGTGGCTGGCCGACGTGCTGGCCAAGCTCCCCGACCACCCCGCCAGCAGGCTCGGCGACCTGCTGTCCCGGGACTGGCTGCGGGCGGCGCGGGGCCCTGCCTGATCAGCGCTGGGCGAAGAGCTCGCAGAACAGGCGCTCGGACCGTCCCGGGCCCTCCGGGGTGAGGGCCACGGACTTGGCCTTGCCCACCGGGTCGTGGATCAGGCCCTTGTCATGCAGGCGGCCCATCGCGCCCCAGTCGAAGGACTTCGACGCCCGGCCGCCGTCATGGGCCGTGAGCCAGAGCAGCGCCAGCACGGCGTCGTCGATGCGGTCGGTGTCGATCTCCACGGCAGCCCCCAAGTCGCATGGAGCAGGTCCAGGATCATCGGACACCCGTTGACACCATCGTCAAGTCAATCCCGCTGCGGTCCTCGGCGGACGCATACGGTCGTCGAGTTGGTGGTCCCGGCGGTTCGGATCGGCAGCTATCCGGACGTTCCCTATCCTTACCCCGACATGTTGCATTAAGCCGGACCGATGTTCCATCACACCTATTAGCGCGAGCAGAAAGAGCGAATCAGGTGTCTTTCTCGCGAAATGCGCGATTCTGGCGGTAACGCCATGTCGCCGTAGGCGGCCCAGGGCCAGAAGCGTACGCTTTAAACGCATTTGAAGAAGAAGCCGCATAAACCCAACTGCGGCTCAATCAGCACAGAAGTGGAGGAGGCGATGACGCACGCGCTCAACTTGGTGCTTCCGATCAAGCAACACCCGGACACCCTGGCATCTCTGGCTCGGCTGAAGGAGAATTTCCAGCATGGTATCCAGCAGGAGATCGAAGACGCACTTCGTAAATCTGAAATCGTTCATTTCGCGCGCGTGTTCGTCATCGAAGACAAGTACATCCAAGTGATCACGGAATACGAAGGGGCGCATGATGAATATGCCGAGTTTTTTCGTAAGAAGCTGAAGCCGATATTTGAAGCCATATTCTCGCTGGCGGACGGTGCGCCGCAGGTGGATGACCCGGCGGCGTTCTGGAATTACAGCAAGTCCAAGAACATCAGGAGCCTCGGGCAGACAACCAGCGGTTCCACAACCATGGACGGCGAGCCCGCGGGATGGCTCTTCTCCGCCTACGACCACAAGACGGTCCGGGAAGTGAAAGCCGCCATGGCTGCCGGGGCGGGGACGGCTTAGCGCGCGACCAACGGTTCGCGGAGAGACCCACGCGGCAGCGAGTGGAGCGTTTCCATGCCCGACCTCCGGAACGTCCAGTCCATCCTTGCCCACACGCCGCCGCAGCCGCGCAGCTTTATCCTGTTCTTCCGCGCCTTGGGCAACCCATCGGGCGCGCGCCGCTTCCTGGCCTCCCTGCGGCCGATGACCCCACATGCCCTCGAGGACAACCCGCATGGGCGGGCCGTGGCTTACCCTGCCCTCAGCTGGCGCGCGCTTGCCGCCCTGGCCGCGGCCGCGGCGGGGCTCGACCCGGAGGAGGGGCGGCGCCAGCTCGAGCCCGCCTTCGTCGAGCGCACGCCGGACCACCCCGGGGTGGCCGGCGACATGGGCTTCACCGGCCCTGACGCCCCCGCGAACTGGTGGGGCGCCGGCGTCACTGGCGCGGACCTGGAGCTCGCGGTCTACGCCTGCTTTCCGGACGAGGGCAGAGCGGCATCGGGGGTGGCCCGGATCCGGGGGATGGCCGCCGCCGAGGGGCTGCCTGAGGTGCGCGTCCCGGCCTTCCCGGGGGGCGCGTTGAACGGGCACAGGCCCGCCGGCGGCATCCTCCATTTCGGCTACAGGGACGGGATCACCTCGCCAGCGGTCGACTGGACCGGCGACAGGCCGGGCGCGACCGACTTCCGGGAGTTCCTGCTCGGGTATCCCAACGCGGATTACCCGGTCGCGCCAGTTCCCGAGGGCCCTTGGCGGTCCTTCGTGACGGACGGTTCGTTTGCCTGCCTGGCATGGCTCCGGCAAGACGTCGCCGCGTTCAACCGGTTCCTCGAAGAGGAGGGCGGGAAGCTCCGCGGCGGGCCGGAGTGGCTGGCGGCCAGGGTCATGGGCCGGTGGCGGGACGGCTCGCCCGTCCTGCGCTGGCCCGACGCGCCCCCGGCCACGCCCGACTTCGACGACGGGTTCGGCTTCGCGGCGGACCCGGATGGCGCCCTTTGCCCACGCAACGCGCACATCCGCGTCGTCAACATGCGGGACGACACAATGACATACCCGAACAGGTCGCGGTTCCCGAAGGGCCCGCCCCGGCTCATGCGACGGGGCTTCACCTATGGCCCCCCGCTCGGGGGGACAGCGGATGACGGCGTCGATCGTGGGATCGTGGGCATGTTCCTCTGTTCCCGCGTGAACGAGCAATTCTACACCGCCCTGCGCTGGATGAACGCGACGACGTTCGCGGAAGGTTTCGGCTGCCCGCCGCATTCCGAGGCCATGCAGGACGCGCTGGCGGGAAACCGCGACCCCGCCAAGGCGGACCCCGGCCTGCTGGCCGGCGGCAAACGGCTGGCCCTCAGGAAGTTCGTCACCTACCGAGGCGTGGCCGTCCTGTTCATGCCGGGCCTGCAAGCCCTCGACACCCTTTGCGGCGCTCGTAGCAACCACGACGCCTGAACATCGGAGACGGACATGGAACGGAAGACCCCCGAGCAGGTCATCGCGCTGCTGGGTGACCCGGACATCCCCGAGGCGGACGTCCGCCCCTACTTCAAGCTCGGCGCGGAGTCAGGGCCGTTTGCGCCGAGACTTGCCTTGAACGAGGAAACCGTCGCACTCCCGGCCGGCGCACAGGCGGCCACCCGCACCGCGCTCGCGCTGAATGCTGCCAACTGGTGGTCAAGGATGCGGCGCCGCGTTGCGTTCAACAGGCGCGTGGGCGCCGGGTACGATGGCCCGATCATCGTGTCCGAGGGCGACTCCTGGTTCCAGTACCCCATACTGCTGGACGACGTGATCGACCACCTAAACGAGGACTTCGCCATCCTCAGCCTGGACGCGGCGGGCGACACGCTCCGGAACATGCTCGACGAGGCGGAGTACCGGGAGGCGCTGCGTGACACGGGCGCGACGATCTTCCTTTTCAGCGCGGGCGGGAACGACCTGTTCGGCGGCGGCCACTTGGCAAGGCACCTCCGCAGTTACGACCCAAGGACGCCTGACCAGAAACCGGAGGAGTACCTGTTGCCGTCGTTCGGGCGCTTGGTCGCCGAGGCGGTCGGCGGCTATGACCGGCTACTCCGGGACCTCACGGGGAACTTCCCCGACGTGACGGCCCTCTGCCACGGCTACGACCGGCCCATCCCGAGGGCCGGGGGCCGCTGGCTGGGCGACCCGATGTCAGAACGGGGGATTGACAATCCGAAGTTGCAGGAGTCCATTGCCGGCGTGATGTTTGACCGGTTCAACGACGCACTGTCCCGGCTACTGAAGACATACCCGAACGCCCGCTTCGTCGACAACAGGGGCAAGGTCGCCAGTCAATGGAAAGACGAGCTCCATCCCACGGACACGGGGTTCGAGAGCGTCGCGGCCAATTTCCGCGCCGTGATCGAGGAAGTCGCCGGCGCGGCCAGGGGGCCTTCCCGGCGGCCGCGAGGCACACGGGCCGCGGCCGACACGGCCGGCGAGGTCCCCGCCGGCCGGCGGGGCCGCTCGCTCCACATCGGCCTGAACGCCGTGATGGGGGAGTTCTATGACGGTTGGCCGGGCCATCTCGGCGCCGCGGAGGCCGACGCGCGGGCAATGGAGGCACTGGCGCGGGGGAGTGGCTTCGAGCCCAAGCTGCTCCTCACGGCGGAAGCCACGCGGAAGGCGGTCATGGGCGAGATCCGCGACGCGGCAAAGGCACTGCGGGCCGGTGACATCTTCCTCGTGACCTATTCGGGGCACGGCATGGTCGGGCCCGACTTCAACCGTGACGAGCCCGACAGGAAAGACGAGGCCTGGTGCCTGCACGACCAGCCACTCGTCGACGACGAGTTGTACATGCTGTGGGCCGAGTTCCGCGAGGGGGTGCGCGTGCTGGTGGTTTCCGACAGCTGCCACTCCGGCTCGGCTGCCAGGGTCGGGCCTGGCATCACTTTCGTCGCGCTGCCGACCGCGGCACCGCAGGCCCGGCGCATGCCGCTCCCGGTCGCCCAGCGCGTCGCTCTCCGCAATGCTGGGTTCTTCCAGACGGTCGCGCAAGGCACGCCCTGGGGGGACGAGCGAACGCTCACCCGGGAACTCCAGGTCCCGTTGCGGTGCACGCTTCGGCTCTTGGCGGCATGCCAGGAACAGGAACTGGCGTTTGAGGAGCTCACCAATGGGCGGTTCACGCAGGCTCTCCTGGACGTCTGGGATTCCGGCCGCTTCCGTGGCAACTACGACGCCTTCTTCCGCCGAATCGGCAGGGCCCTACTGGACTCCGGGCAGACACCCCGGCACGAGGTCTTCGGGCAGCGGGACCCCGTTTATGACATGCAGGTGCCTTTCTCGATCTAGGCCGGCGTCCAGAAAGACGGACGGGCCCGACCGGGATGCCGGCGCTGGGGAGGGGGGCGGCATGCATGCTGAGTCCGGGTCCTTGGCCCTCCTTTCCGTCGTCCTGCCAGCGAAGATCGCGCTGACGGCGCTGGCGTGGGCCGGGCCCCTGCTGCTGCTGCCCAAGCGGGTTCTGGCGGCGGTGGGCATCCCGGCCCTGGAGACCCCGCCGTTTGGCCGGCTCCTGGGCTGGGCCTTCGCTGCCCTCCTGGTGGTTTATGCCTCGGGGCTCCGCGATTGCTGGGCGGGGTATTTCCCCTGGGGAACCGTCCTGGCCGGCATCGTCAGCAACGGGGGTGCCACGCTGGCGATCCTGTCATGGGACAGGAAGCCGGCACCCGGATGGAGCCGAACCGGGCGGGGCGCCATGCTTGCCTCGGCCGCCGCTGCTGGCGCGGTCTGCCTAGGGCTTCTCTCCGCACTGTTGCTTGAACTCCGTTGAGCCTGGGACCCTTCCTCTTGCCCGGTCCACTGGCCGCGCCCTGGATGAAGCACCGACGGCCAAGCCGCGGAGGTTCCGGCGGCCTTGGGCAGGTGGGGGCATGGGGAGTTGCGCTTCGCCCGGGTCGGCGACGGCCGCGCGGTGGGCGCGTCCGGGCGGCCGCCCCACGGCTGCGGCCAGTCTGCTGGCTTATCCATCCCTGCGCAGGGGAAACCAGGTGCTCGTGGGGGACCGCCATGCCTGTTCGGCGCCGGGAGACCGTCCGGTGTAGCTGGGCCCGCTGTCCCCCAGGTCCCAAGGAGCGCACACCGGTGTCCCGTGGTGTGCGCGAGTAGGCGAATGTGTTTCGGCGTGCAAGTTTGGCTCTGGCGCTGGTTTGATGGTGGGGGTCACCCTTCCCCGATGACACGGGCCTGGAGGATATCGAGGTTGCCGCGCCCGTACATCTGACGCTTGACCAATTTCAGCTTCGTGATCTGGCCCTCGGTTTGGCCGTTGGACCAGGGCAAAGCCAGCGCAGCCCTGACCGCCGCGAGGTCCTTGGTGATGCCGGAGGCGAACGAGGCGACCAGGCCGGCCCCCGCGCGGGCAAGCCAGGGGTCAAGGTCCGCCAGGGAGCGGCGACGCACCATGCCCTGGAAAGCGCCGACCACCTCCCGTGCCTCCACCAGCGCCGGCACGCCGGCCTTGATGGCGGCGACGGTGACCGCCTCCGCCTTGGTCAGCCCGTCCCGGCCGACAGTCAGGAACCGCGCGATGGCTCGGGCCAAGGGGACCTTCGCGGCTGTCGCGTCCACGTGTTCCGCCCGCCTCCTGCGGGTGGACCACTCCGTCACGACGCGCAGCGAGCCGCGGAAGCCTGCCGCGCGCAGGCGCCGCCAGAGCTCCGCCCCGTTCCGGAAGCCCGCCGACCACTGCGCGTCGAGCCAGGGGCGGTGGACCTCCAGCGAGCTCTCCCGCGTCCGGAACATGTCCGACCGCTGCCCGCGCAGGACCTTGCGCACCAGCCCGCGGCTGTTCCCGGTCCGGCGCACGATCTCCTTGATGCCCACCCCCTCGGCCGCCAGAGCGGTGACGGCGGCGTTGGCGTCCTCCCGCCGGAGCCAGCCCTCGTGTTGGAGCCGCTCGGCCGCGGTGAGGAGGGCGGGGGCGACGGTGCTGGCGCCCAGGGCCGACCGGACCTGGCGCATCGACTTCCGCACGGCGTCCAGGAAGGCGCGGCTGGCGTTCTCCATCAGGTGCCAGCGGTCGGCCACCTGGACGGCGTCCGGCAGGGCCTTGGACACCGCGAGCGCGTAGCCGCCAGCGCGGTCGCGCGCCACCACCCCGACCTGCGGCTGGCCGGCGAACCAGTCCCGGGCCGTCGCGGGCTCGCGGTCCGGCAGCAGGGCGATGGTGCGCCGGCGATCCAGGTCGCAGATGATGGTGCCGTAGCGGCGGTTGCGCCGCCACGCCCAGTCGTCCACCCCGACCACGGTCGGCGGGGCCAGCGGCGCGCAGCCCCGGCGGCGGACGGCCCGGAGCAGCGTGTCCTTGGCCACCGGGAAGCCGAGCCGCCGCGCCCTGCGGGCTGCGGGCCTGCCGCCGAGGGCGAGCCCGAGGTGTTGCACGAGGTCCTCGAGCCGCGCGGTCCTCCGACCCCAGAGGGCGAGGACGGCCGGGTCGAACCGCTCGGTGAAGATGCGGCGCCCGCAGGTGGGCGCGTCGCAGTGGAGGCGTCGGGCGCTGACCAGCAGGCGCACCGTGAGGCCCACTGCTGGCAAGTCGGCAGGTTTGCGCAAGTAGCGGCTGTGCACCCTGCCCGAGGGCGTGCCGCAGCCTGGGCAAGGACAGGGGCCGCCCCTGCCGCGGACGGCGAGCATGAGGCAGTCGCCGACGCGCTTGGCCTCGGTCAGGTGGAGGGACGCGGGGATGAAGGTGGTCAAGTTCAGGCGCTTGCGCATGGCTGGGGGTCCCCCCAGCCTGCAAACCCCATCAGACCGCCTGCATCACCAAACCAGCGCCAGAGCCAACTTTGGACGCCGATCCGGGGTCCCGATCCGAAGTCGATTGACACAGGCGAAGATCGCGAGCGAAGCACCTGTGGTGATCTGCGGCCTCAATGGCGGAAGTCGGATCCACCCGGCCCTCGGCGTGCACCAGCCAGACGGATGCGGATACCCGCCCCCGAGCTGGACGCGCATCCCAGGCTTGGGGCCCGCTGTCGGCACATGCCAGGGCCGGTCGTCTGTGGTGGGGAAGACCTCACGCCGGCAGTCCCGCGCCACGACCCTTTGGTGAGGGGCAAGCCGCCCGCTGGTTCTGGAGGGCGGCCGCAATGGGCGCCAGCCTCGCCCGCGGCGGCGCGGAAGCGGGCGCAGGCAGGCCTACGCAGGCTGCGGGCAACCCGCCGGGCCGGGGCAAGATCAGACCGCTCTTTAGCATTACAGTTGCGGCGAGCGCCTGAGGTGGGCCGCCTTGAAGATGGCTTGGTGTGCCCTTCGCCATGTCGACCAGGCGATGGCCAATGCCGGCCTGATGTGGCGCTGGCTCAGGCGGCCGGCAAGGCGACGGACCTCCTGCATCGACCAGCGGACGAGGGCGGTCGTACTCGCGACCTGGTTTTTTGGGGCGGCGTGAGGGCGTCGGCCTTGTGGCGGACCACGGCCAGCAGCGCGAACGCCAGCATCACCAGGGTGACGTGCCGGTGCCAGCCGTGCCAGCTGCGGGTCTCGTTGTGGCCGGGGCCGAGCTCGGTCTTGGTGGTCCCGGAGGCGTCCCCGGTGGCCCAGCGCCGGCCCTCCACCAAGGCGGGGGTCGCCAGCGGCGTGCCCTTGGGGCACCAGGTCGTGGAACAGGCCATCGCCCCGTCGTGCAGGGCCCGGCGCACCAGCAGGCCGCGCACCTGGCAGTTGGTGACCTTGCCCGCCGAGCCGGTGTACTGGCGGCCAACCCCACACGACGCATTCCCCTGCCTGGGGAAGCCGGTCTCACCGGCCACCAGCACCGCGTCGGGCTCGGCCAGCGCCCGCACGGCGTGGTCGCGCACCACGTCACGCAACGCGTCGGCGTCCCATTGGCTGCGGCCCAGCACGGCCTGCTGGCGCCAGGGGCCGGCGTCGCCCGCCGCCTCGGCCCGCATCCAGCCCGTCTTGCGGCGCTCCGGGCCCAGCAGCCCGTCCAGGAACGCGGACGCCGACGCCGCCACCGTCGGCCGGGCGAAAAGCGCCCGGAGCCGCTCCTTGGCCCCCCTCAGCTCGGCTGCCCACAAGCCAAGAAGAGCCTCCACCGCGATCCCGGACATGGGCCCCTCCCCCCAAACCCGGGTCAACAGGCCAAATGCTGATCCGCTGCAACTGTAATGCTAAGAGTGCCTAACAGAACCATCTCTG
>MOEB01000076.1 GCA_001939945.1 Aerophototrophica crusticola
GTGCGGCGGCCCGGCGGGGGGGCCGGGACCCTGCGCCGGGTCCAGGCCGCGGTTCCCGTGTCCGGCCAGGGCACCGCGGCCCAGGTTGCAGCCCTGGGCACGGCGCTTGGCAAGGTGGCGGACGAGGCGGCGGCCCTGCTGGCGTCCGCGCCCCCGCGGCCCGCCGGGTCCTAGAGCGTGTTTACGCTGACCGTAAACACGCTCCGTGGCGACTGCCGCCGCGCCCGCCCATGCGGGCGTAGCCAAGCCGCGGATGCGGCGGAGCCTGCCCCGGACCCCGATCCGGGGGCGTGTGAGGAACACGAAAGGCTAGACCCGTTTCCAGTCTGCCGGAAACGGGTCTAGGTCGGGCCCCTATCCCCAGATGACGGCGGCAAGGGCGGCGAGGAGGGCCGCGGTGCTGGTTCCGCCCACATAGGCACCCACCTTCGGCCCGCCGAGCGAGGCGGCCATCACGGCCTTGGACACCGTGTTGGTCGCCACCGCGATGGCGACGGCCCGGACGGCCGTGTCCGCCCCCACCGAGGCGCCGCCCAGCCGGGCCATGGAGATGGTGACCGCGTCCACGTCGCCGATGCCGGAGACGGCGGCCACCGCCAGGATGGCGCCTTCCCCCAGCAGTTCCTTCGCCGCCCCGGCGGCCAGCAGCACGACGGCGATGAGGGCGGCGAGCTTAAGGGCCGTCCCCAGCTCCAGCGGGTTGGAGATTTCCAGCGCGGCGCACCCGCCCTGCTGGCGGCGGAGCAGCAGCAGGCCGATGCCCACCGCCATGGTGGCCAGCAGGGCGCCCAGCGGGGCCGCCAGCTCGGCCGCCAGGGCCCGGTTCAGCACGAAGACCACCAGCAGCACCCGCAGCACCATGACGGCGCCGGCCACCAGGATGCCGGCCGACAGCAGGGCCGCCCCGTCCCCCCGGGCCCGGCCCAGCTTCGCCAGGGTGAGGGTGGTGGCCGTGGAGGAGGCCAGGCCGCCCGCCGCGGCCGCCACCAGGATGCCCAGCCGGTCCCCCAGCAGGCGGACCGCCAGGTAGCCGCCGAAGGAGATGGCGGCGATCAGGATGGCCAGCAGCCAGACCTCGTAGGGGTTGACGGACTGCCAGGGGTCCAGGGTGCGGTTGGGCAGCACCGGCAGCAGCAGGAAGGTCATCACCAGCAGCACCAGGACCGCCCGGATCTCCTCCCACCGCAGGGCGGTGAGCCATTGGTGCAGCGGCTCCCGCAAGGCCAGCAGCAGGGTGGTGGCCACGGCCCCGGCGACGGCCACCCGCGGTTCCCCCAGCATGGCATAGGCGCCCAGCAGGAAGGTCAGCAGGCCCGCCACGGTGGCGGTGGCGCTCATGCTCCGCCCGGCCGTGGCGCCGACCAGGTGGAAGGCGGTGAAGGCCCCGGCATAGCCGAGGAACGCGAACCCCAGGACCCAGGCCCCGCCCACCCCGGCCAGCGCGCCGGAGACGCCGCCCAGCAGGCCCGTCAGGGCGAAGGTGCGCAGGCCGGCGATCCGCTGTCCGTCCGCCTCCCCCCGCAGGCGCCATCCGCGCTCCAGCCCCACCAGAAGGCCGATGGCCAGGGCGATGCCCAGCCGGGTCAGGATATCCAACTGCTCCATCATGCCGCCCGAACCAAGGGACACCGCACCGGCGCGGTTCCCACGGGAGTACCACGGGCGACCGGCCCGGGCCACGCCGCCGTGACAGCGGGCCGCGGCAAGTACACAGCCCGCGCCGGTTCCTTCCGGCGCGGGCTGGGGATGGTCGGTACCGGGTCGGGGACGTCAGGCGACGGTCAGCTTCACGTCGATGTTGTTCCGGGTGGCATTGGAATAGGGGCAGACCTGGTGGGCCTTGGCGACCAGGGCTTCCGCCGCGGCGCGGTCCACGCCCGGCAGCTCCACCGCCAGGGCGACGGCAAGGCCGAACCCGCCCTCCGACCGGGGGCCGATGCCCACCGTGGCGGTCACCTTGGCATCCGCCGGCACCTTGGCGCCGCCGCCCTGTGAGGCGACGAACTTCATGGCGCCCAGGAAGCAGGCGGCGTAGCCGGCGGCGAACAGCTGTTCCGGGTTGTTGCCGGCCCCGCCGGCGCCGCCCAGCTCCCGCGGGGTGGACAGCGCCACCTCCAGCGCGCCATCGGCGGTGCGGGCGCGGCCGTCACGGCCGCCGGTGGCGGTGGCAGCGGTGCTGTAGAGGACATTGGTGGGCATCGTCGTTTCCTTTCGGCTCAGGGGTGCGGCCGGTGCCACTTGGCCCGGCCGTTATGCAGCACGCCAATCAATTGTGCGCCATATATCTGCCCACCGTTCGCCACTGTCAAGCGCCCAATTTGATTGTACGCAATTTTTTTTGCCCGCGCCCGTCTGCCCCACGTCAGGCTGGCAGCGGGCGGGATGGTGCGCGATAGTCGCTGTGACCGTTCCCCTTGCCCCGTGACCCGCCGGATGCCCGCCGACCAGGACGATGCCCTGCTGCTTTCCAACCAGGTCTGCTTCGCGCTCTACGCCGCGCAGCACGCCATGACCCGCGTCTACCGCCGCCTGCTGGACGAGCTGGGTCTGACCTATCCCCAGTACCTGGTGCTGCTGCTGCTGTGGGAGGCGGACGGGCGCTCGGTGAAGGAGCTGGGCGACCGGCTGGGCCTGGACAGCGGCACCCTGACCCCCCTGCTGAAGCGGATGGAGGGCCAGGGGCTGGTGCGCCGGGGCCGCGACCCGACGGATGAGCGGGTGGTGCGCGTCACCCTGACAACGGGGGGTGCCGCCTTGCGGGAGCGGGCACGCTGCGTGCCGGGGCAGGTGCTGGCATCCTCCGGCCGGTCGGTGGAGGAGCTGGTGGCCATGCGGGAGGAGCTGAAGCAGCTACGCGCCGCCCTGGACGCCGCCATCGACGGCAACACGGGCTGACGGCCGCCGCGGGCAGGTGTGACGGCGGGCACAGGCGGGGCGGCGCGATCTGCCCATAGTGCGCGCCCGGCACGCGGGGGCCACCCCCAGGCCGCCCCGCCGGGGCTTCCCACAGGAAGGGCCGCATGGAACCCATCATCACGGTCAATGGGCTGGAGAAAGCCTATGCCTCGGGCCACAAGGCCCTGAAGGGCATCGACCTGGAAATCAGCCGCGGCGAGATCTTCGCCCTGCTGGGCCCCAACGGCGCCGGCAAGACCACGCTGATCAGCATCATCTGCGGGCTGGTCACCGCCACCCGCGGATCGGTGCGGGTGGGCGGGCACGACACGGTGCGCGACTACAAGCGGGCCCGGTCCCTGATCGGGCTGGTGCCGCAGGAACTGCACACCGACGCCTTCGAGCCCGTGCGCGCCACCGTGGAGTTCAGCCGCGGCCTGTTCGGCAAGCGCCCGGACAGCGGCCTGGTCGACGGGCTGCTCCGCGACCTGTCCCTGTGGGACAAGCGCGACGCCAAGGTGAGGGAGCTGTCGGGGGGCATGAAGCGCCGGCTGATGATCGCCAAGGCCCTGGCCCACGAGCCGGAGGTCCTGTTCCTGGACGAGCCCACGGCCGGCGTGGACGTGGCGCTGCGGCGGGACATGTGGGCCCTGGTCCGCCGCCTGCGGGAGCGGGGCGTGACCATCATCCTGACGACCCACTACATCGAGGAGGCGGAGGAGATGGCCGACCGGGTGGGCGTCATCAACAAGGGCGAGCTGGTGCTGGTGGAGGAGAAGGACGCGCTGATGCGCAAGCTCGGCAAGAAGGAGCTGCGGCTGACCCTGGCCGAGCCGCTGCCGGGCGTCCCGCCGGGGCTGGCCGACTGGAAGCTGGAGCTGTCGGCGGATGGGCGGGAGCTGCGCTACGGCTTCGACGCCAAGGCGGAGCGCACGGGCGTGCCGTCGCTGCTGGCCCGGATGCGTGACCTTGGCGTCGCCTTCACCGACCTGGAAACGCGGCAGACATCGCTGGAGGACATCTTCGTGGACCTGGTCGGGGGGAAGGCGGCATGAGCGTCGGGGTCTTCAACGCCCGCGGCGTCTGGGCGATCTACCGCTTCGAGATGCACCGCTTCGCCCGCACCCTGTGGACGGGCCTGGCCGTGCCGGTCATCACCACGGCCCTGTACTTCGTCGTGTTCGGCGCGGCGGTGGGCCCGCGCATGGGCGGGATCAGCGGGGTGGACTATGGCAGCTTCATCGTGCCCGGGCTGATGATGCTGTCGCTGCTGAACGAGAGCATCAACAACGCCGCCTTCGGCATCCACCTGCCCCGCTTCATGGGCACCATCTACGAGCCCCTGTCGGCCCCCCTGTCGCCGTTGGAGACGGTGCTGGGCTATGTGGGGGCGGCGGCCACCAAGTCGGTCACGGTGGCCCTGACCATCCTGGTCACCGCCAACCTGTTCGTGGACGTGCGCGTGGCGCACCCCGTCCTGATGCTGGCCTACCTGCTGCTGGTGGCGGGCACCTTCAGCCTGTTCGGCTTCGTCCTGGGCATCTGGGCCAAGGGGTTCGAGCAGTTGCAGGTGGTCCCGATGCTGGTGGTGACGCCGCTGACCTTCCTGGGCGGCACCTTCTATTCCCTGGACATGCTGCCGGGCATCTGGCGCACCGTGGCCCTGCTGAACCCGGTCGCCTACCTGGTCAGCGGCTTCCGCTGGACCTTCTTCGGCACCGGCGACGTGGCCTTCGGCGCCAGCCTGGCGGCCACCGGCCTGTTCCTGGCCCTGTGCCTCGCGGCGGTCTGGTGGATCTTCCGCACCGGCTACCGCCTGAAGGCCTGAGGGGGGCGGGCCCTTGACAAGGACGCCGGCGGGGGTCCCTGCTGGGGCCGGACGCGCGGCAGGGAGGGGTGTGGCATGGCGATTTCCGGTGGGTGCCTGTGCGGCGCGGTCCGCATCCATTCCGCCGAGGAGCCGGTGGCGGTGCGGAGCTGCTGGTGCCGGGTGTGCCAGTACCTCGCGGCGGGGAGCGCCTCTGTCAACGCCATCTTCCGGCGGGCGGCGGTCAGCGTGGAAGGGCCGCTGTCGCGCTTCGACAGCGTCGCCGACAGCGGCAACCACATGACCCGCAGCTTCTGCGCCACCTGCGGCACCCCGGTCCTGTCGGAATCGCGGGAGCGGCCGGACGTGGTCATCGTCCGCGTCGGGGCGCTGGACGACCCCGGCCGCTTCCGGCCCACGGGCACCATCTGGACGGACTCCGCCCCCGCCTGGGGCTTGGTCGACCCGGCGACGGAGCAGGTCCCCCGCCAACCGGCCCCACCGCGCCCCGAACCCCGGCCCTGACGGCGCCGGGGAACCCCCGCCGGCGACATTCCGCGCCCTGGGCCGTTGCAGTGGGCGGACAAGCGACGGGGGACCTCGATGCGTGCACTGCTCCCGACGGGGCTCCTGCTACTGGCCGTGGCCGCCGGCGCCGCGCGGGCGGACCCCACCGACCTGGCCGACGTCCCGAAGTCGGCGGTGCAGGATGCGGGGCAGCTCACCCTGGGCGTGACGCAGGACCTCTACTCCCCCGACGGCGGCAGCCGCGACACGAAGCTGCTTTCCCGGTTCGGCCTGTTCGGCCGTGCGGAGCTGGGGCTTGACGTGGACGACGTGCGGGGCGGCGCCGACTGGAACCTGGACGGCAAGCTGCTGCTCCTGGACCGGGGGGACTTCAGCCCCGTGGCCCTGGCCGCCGGCTTCGACGACTGGGGCCCGGACACGGACAGCCTGGTCTACCTGGTGGCAGGCACGGCGCTGGGGCCGGTGGAGCTGACCGCCGGCCTTGGCGGGATCGGCCGGGCCGACCTGATGGCCGCGGCGGAAGTGGGGGTGGCAAGGTCGGTGACCCTGTTCGTCGAGTATTTCGGGCCGGAGGACACGGCATCGGCCGGGTTCGACTGGGACGTGACCGACCGGTTCGGGATCGAGGCCTACTGGACCCGTGGCACGAAGGACAAGTCCGACGCCCTCACCCTGTCCTTGACCATCACCTTCGGCGCCTGAGCGGGCCCGCCCCGGCAGGCGGCGGCCCGATCGCCGCCTGCCGCTGCCCGCCGAGGGGTGCCCGGGCGTCAGCCGCCGAACAGCTTCCGGAAGAACATGGCCTGGGCCATCTGGGCGACGAACTGGTTGCCCTTCTTGCGGAAGCCGTGCCCCTCGTCCGTGGCCATGACGTACCAGACATCGCCGCCGTTCTTCCGGATCTCCGCCACCATCTGCTCCGACTCCGTCACCGGCACGCGCGGGTCGTTCTTGCCCTGGATGACCAGCATGGGCTTGCTGATCTTCGCGGCGTTGGTCAGGGGGGAGATCTTCTGCAGGAAGGCCCGCATCTCGGGGTCGCGCTCGTCGCCATATTCCGGCCGGCGCAGGTCGCGGCGGTAGGGGGCGGTGCTTTCCAGGAAGGTGACGAAGTTTGAGATGCCCACCGAGGAGGCGCCGCCGGCCAGCCGGTCGTTGTAATGGGTCATGCTGGCCAGCGTGACGTAGCCGCCATAGGACCCGCCGGTGACGGCCACCCGCTTGGCGTCCAGGTCCGACTGGGTGCCGATCCAGTCGATCAGGGCCCCGATGTCCTTGATGCTGTCCTCGCGCTTCATCCCGTTGTCCAGGGAGATGAAGGTCTTGCCATAGCCCTCCGACCCCCGGATGTTCGGGCCGATGACGACGGCGCCCAGCTCGTTGGCCCAGAACTGGATGGTGCTGCTGAAGCCGGGCCGGGTCTGCCCCTCCGGCCCGCCATGGGCCAGGATGATGACCGGGCGCCGCTGCGGCCCGGCCGCCTTGGGCTTGTAGACCACGGCGGGGATCATGCGCGGCTTGCCGCCCACCGTGTCGAAGGTGGGGTATTCCACGATCTGCGCGTCGGCGAACCCGTCGGTGTTCAGCCCGCCCACCTCGCTCCGGGTCCACTGCTCCACCTTGCCGGTCTTCAGGTCCGCCACGAAGGCGTCGCTGGGCGCCGTGGGGCGGGAGATGCTGGCCGCCAGCCGCTTGCCGTCGGGGCTGAAGGCCAGCCCCGTCAGCACGCCCTTGGGGAAGGCGGGGGTGGGCAGCGGCTTCAGGGTGGCCGCGTCCAGCAGCCTCACCGTGGACCAGCCGCCCTCGTTCAGCACATAGGCCAGGGTGCGGCCGTCGGGCGACAGCTCCGCCTCCTCCACCTCCCACTTCTCGTCCGCCGTCAGCCAGGTCGTCGTGTTGGCGGCAAGGTCGTGCAGGCCCAGGCGGCGGAGGTCGTCTTTCTCGTCAGAGATCAGGAACACGCCCTTGCCGTCGGGGGAGAAGCCGACGCCGCCCAGGTAGATGCCCTCCTGGTCGGGCTTCAGGCGCTGCCGCTCCCCCGTCCTCGTGTCCACCACATACAGGTAGGCCTTGGTGACGGAGACGTACTGGCCCACCAGCAGCTTGGAGTCGTCCAGCGACCAGGCCTCGGGCGAATAGCTGCCCTCCGCCGCCAGGATCGGCTGGGCCGTGGCCGCGGCGTCGGGGGTGGAGACGTAGACGTCGGTGTTCTTGCCGTCCCGCCTGGTGCTGTTGAAGGCGATCCGGTCGCCCTTGTGGGACCAGGTGAAGTCCTGGTTGCGGGACTTGCCGTCGGTCAGCAGGGTGGTCTTGCCGCTGGCCTGGTCCAGGCTGAACAGCTGGAAGTTCTCGCTGCCGCCCCGGTCCCAGACATAGAGCAGGGAACCGCTGCCCTCCACCGGGCGGAAGCGGCCGCGGGTGATCGGCTCCTCCGCGAAGGTGAGCTGGGTGCGGGCACCCATGGGCTGGCTGACCAGGTGGAGCTGCGCCACCTCCCCGAACCGGGTGGAGACCAGCAGGCCCGACCCGTCCGGCGTCCAGTCCTGCACGGCGGCGGAACGGGCGTTCAGGTAGGCGCGCAGCCGCTCCGCCAGGGCGGGGTCGGGCTCGGGCACGTTCTCGGTGACGATGGTGCCCCGCTCCACCCGCTGCACCGAGGCAGCCTGGGGGGCCGTCTGGGCCTGGGCCGACAGGACCAGCGGCACCGCCGTGCCCAGCGCCAACGCCAGGGCAAGACCCCGCAACACGTCGCCACGAACCCGCATTCCCGACCCCCTGTCCCTGTTGCCGGCCTGCCCGGCCGGATTGGCGACGGACAATAGCAAGCGAAGGATGGATAGGACACGGCCATTTGGCCCGGCAGCGCTTGACCCGGCGCTGCAAACGCACGACTTCTGGCGCGAAGCGCCCGGCAGGGGCGGGCAACACACCTGGGAGGAATGCATGGGCGGGATCACGCGGCGGGAGACGCTGGGGCTGGCGGCCGGGGCAGCGGGGTGGAGCCTGGTGTCGGCGCTGCCGGCCTGGGCGGCGGAGTCCGCCCCCGGCTTCTTCCGGTATGAGGTGGGCGGCCTGAAGGTCACGGCGGTCAGCGACGGCTTCTTCGTGCGCAAGCCGCTGGACGGCTTCGTCACCAACGCCCCCGTGGCCGACGTGGAGGCCACCCTGGCGGCGCAGGGCATGCCGGCGGGGGAGGTGACCGTGCCCTTCACCACCCTGGTGGTGGATGACGGCAAGCGGGTCGTGTTGATCGACACGGGCACGGGCGACATGGGCCCGCCCACCGCCGGCACCTGGATGGCCAACTTCCGCGCCGCCGGCTATGCGCCGGAACGGGTGGACGCCGTGGTCGTCAGCCACTTCCACGGCGACCACGTGAACGGCCTGCGCCTGAAGGACGGCACGTCGGTCTTCCCCAAGGCAGAGGTCCACGTGCCCGCCCCGGAATGGGACTTCTGGATGAGCGACGACAAGATGGCCGCGGCACCAGAGCGGGCCAAGGGCAACTTCCAGAATGCCCGCCGCGTCTTCGGGCCCATGGCCGCCGACGTGCGGCGCTACACGCCGGGGGCCGAGGTGGTGACCGGGATCACCAGCGTAGCCGCCCATGGCCACACGCCGGGGCACTGCGCCTTCGTGGTGGGGGGCAAGCTGCTGTCGCTTCAGGACACCACCAACCACCCCGCCCTGTTCGCCACCCACCCGGGCTGGCACGTCCTGTTCGACATGGACGCGCAGGCGGCGGAGACGTCGCGGCGGCGCCTTCTGGACATGGCCGCGGCCGACAAGATGCGGGTGTCCTTCTACCACGCCCCCTTCCCCGCCACCGGCACGGTGGAGCGCAAGGGCGAGGGGTTCCGCTTCGTGCCGGCCTGACGCCCGCGGCCCGGCGCGTCAGCCCCGGTTCCCGCCGGGTGCCGCCGGGCCGCCCCCATAGAGGCCGAGGACGCGCCGCGCCCGGCGGGCCAGCTCCGCCCGCAGCTCCGGCGGGGAAAGCACCTCCACCGCGTCGGCGAGGCCCAGCAGCAGCCCCGCCGCGTGCCCGACCCCCTCGATGGGCACGGTCGCCTGCCGCCAGCCGTCCGCGCCCGGCGTCGCGGCGCGCAGGGGTTCGGCCATGTCGTCGCCCAGCCGGTCCAGCAGGTCCAGGCTGTCCGGGGAGGCGCGCAGGGTCGCGGTCCCCCGCCGCAGCCCGGCCTCGAACCGCGTGACGCTGCCCTGCCAGAACCGGGCGAGGTCGAAGGGCTCGGGCCGGGTGAAGGGTTCCCCCGGCGCCACCCCCAGCACCTTGTCCAGCCGGTAGGTGCCCGTGCGGCCGCCCCGGCGGCCCACCATGTACCAGCGCCCGGCCTTGAGGACCAAGCCCAGCGGGTCCACCACGGCGCGGGAGGTGCGGTTCCAGCTCTGGTACGTGACCTCCACCCGGCGGTCCTCCCAGACGCAGCGGGCGATGGCCTGCAGATGGGTGGGCGCCCGGGCCCGCCGGTACCAGTCCATGGGGTCCAGGTGGAAGCGGTCCGCCACGCGCCGGGCCCCTTCCCGGCCCGGGCCCGGCGCGGAGGCCAGCAGCTTGACACGCACGGCGGAGGCGGCACCGGCCAGGCCCAGGTCGGCCGCCGCCGCCGGGACCCCGGCCAGCAGCAGGGCTTCCGTCTCCGCCTGGGTGAGGCCGGTCAGCTCGGTCCGGAACCCGTCCAGCAGGGCGAACCCGCCCGACGGCCCGCGGTCGGCATAGACCGGCACGCCGGCGGCGCTCAGCTCGTCGATGTCGCGGTAGATGGTCCGGCGGGAAACCTCGAGCTGGTCCGCCAAGGCCTGGGCCGTGACCCGGCCGCGGAGCTGCAGGGAGATCAGGATGGTGAGGAGGCGGCTGGCACGCATCCCGTCACCTTGCCCGGACAATGTTGACATGCCGTGTCAGCTATCCGGGTCCAGGATGGCCCCTGTCAAGCGAACAGGAGCTGCCCTTGACCACCCCGGACGCCCCACCCCGCCATGCCGGCCTGCCCATGCGCGGCGCGGCAGCCCCGTCCACCACGCCGGCCGCGCCCGCAACGGCGGCCCCCGCTCCCGACGGGCTGCACGCCTTCGCCTTCCAGACGGGGACCTGGCGCGTCCGGCACCGCAAGCTGAAGTCCCGGCTGACCGGCTGCACCGAGTGGGTGGAGTTCGGCGGGACCTGCACCGCCTGGGAACTCCAGGGCGGCAACGCGAACGTGGACGACAACCTCCTGGATGACCCCGCCGGCCCCTACCGCGCCTGCACCTTCCGGCAGCGCGACCCGGCCACCGGCCTCTGGTCCATCTGGTGGTTCGACCCGCGCCACCCGACCCTGGAGCCGCCGGTGCGCGGCGGGTTCCGCGACGGGGTGGGTACCTTCCTGGCCGACGACGAGCTGGGCGGGCGGCCCATCACGGTGCGGTTCACCTGGTCCGGCATCACCCGGGACGCCGCGCGCTGGGAACAGGCCTTCTCCCCCGACGGGGGGCGGAGCTGGGAGACCAACTGGGTCATGACCTTCACCCGGGCCGCCTGACGCCCCGCCACCGGAGACGAGCCCATGCCACGGCACCCTGTCGTCGAGCTGCGCCAGTACACCCTGCGCCACGGCCGCCGGGACGCGTTGGTCACCCTGTTCGAGCGTGAGTTCCTGGAGCCCCAGGCCGCGGTCGGCGCCCCCGTCCTGGGCACCTTCACGGACCTGGACGATGCCGACCGTTTCGTCTGGCTGCGGGGCTTCGCCGGCATGGACGCCCGGGCCGCAGCGCTGGCCGCCTTCTATGGCGGGCCGGCCTGGCAGGCGCACCGGGAGGCGGCGAACGCCACCATGCTCGACTCCGACAACGTCCTGCTGCTGCGCCCGGCCGGCGAGGGGGACGGGACGGGCCAAGCCGGCGGCGGCGACGGCCCCGGCCTGTACTCGGCCTGGATACATTACCTGGGTCCGGTCGATCCCGCGGCCTTCGCGGCATTCCATGCGGGGACGGTGCGGCCCGTCCTGGCGGGGTTGGGGGTCCGGCCCCTGATGGCCCTGGTCACCGAGCCCGCCGCCAACAGCTTCCCCCGGCTGCCCGTGCGGGAGGGGGAACCGGTGTTCGTCTGGCTGGCGCGCCATCCCGGCCCGGCGGCGCTGGAGGCGTTCGAGCGCCGTTGGGCCGACGCCGGTGCCTGGCGGGACACCGTGCCGGCGCCGCTGCTGCCCGCCCTGATGCGCAAGCCCGAGCGCCTCCGCCTGCTGCCCACGCCTCGCTCGCCCCTGCGGTAGGGCGCGGGGACAAGGGTGGCCATGCCCCGCGGCGGGCATGACGGCGGCGGGCGGCTTGTGCATACTCCCGACCCTCGGGGCGCCCAGGGGAGGTTCGCGTGGATGCCTGGCTCGTCCTGGCCGTGTCAGGCCTGTACATCGCCACCTTGTTCGCCGTCGCCTGGCTGGGGGAGCGGCGGGGCGGCCGGCCGGCGGGGCCGTTCGCCTATGCGCTGACGCTGGCCGTCTACAACACGGTGTGGAGCTTCTACGGCTCCGTGGGCCGGGCCGCGGCCAGCGGCTGGGACTTCCTGCCGATCTATCTGGGGCCGACCCTGCTGCTGCTGCTGGCCATGCCGGTGGCGCAGCGGGTGGTGCGGGTGGCCAAGGCGGCCAACAGCACCTCCATCGCCGACTTCCTGGCCGCCCGCTACGGCCGAAGCCAAGCCCTGGCGGCCCTGGTGACCGTGGCGGCGCTGGTATCGGTGTTGCCCTACATCGCCCTGCAGCTCAAGGGCATCTCCGCCAGCTTCGACACGCTGACGGCAGCCGCCCCGCCGGGCGCCCGGGGCGGCCAGACGGACACCGCACTGGCCGTCACCGCCCTGATGGCCGCCTTCGCCGTGCTGTTCGGCGTGCGGCACGTGCATGCCAGCGAGCACCACCGCGGCCTGATGCGGGCCATCGCCTTCGAGAGCCTGGTGAAGCTCGCCGTTTTCATCCTGGTCGGCCTCTACGTGGTCTATGGGCTGAACGACGGGTTCCTGGGCATCTATGCCCGCGCCGCGGCGGACCCGGCCCTGTCGCCCCTGCTGGTGCCGGACCTGACCGCCCCCACTTGGCTGACCAACACGCTGATCTCCGTCTTCGCCTTCCTGTGCCTGCCGCAGCTGTTCCACGTGGCGGTGGTGGAGAACGAGGACCCCAGCCACCTGCGCAAGGCGGCGTGGCTGTACCCGGGGTACCTGGCGGTCCTCAGCCTGTTCATGCTGCCGGTGGCGCTGACCGGCCTTGCCACCTTCGGCCGCGGCGGGGTGGACCCGGACGGCTATGTCGTCTCCCTGCCGCTGCACGCGGGCGACGGGTGGATGGCGCTGCTGGCCTTCATCGGCGGCTTTTCCGCCGGGACGGGCATGGTGATCATGGCCGCCGTGTCGCTGAGCACCATGCTGTGCAACGACGTGGTGCTGCCGGCGCTGATCCGGGCGGGGGCGCTGGACCCGGCGGGGGACCGCACCCGGGCGCTGCTGGCCATCCGCCGGGCGGCGGTGGCCCTGATCCTGGGCCTGGCCTATGGCACCTACCGGCTGCTGGGGGACGGACACGCCCTGACCACCATCGGGCTGATGAGCTTCGTGGCCGTGGCCCAGTTCGGCCCGCCTTTCCTGGCCGGCCTGTACTGGCGGCGGGCAGGCCGGTCCGGGGCGCTGGCCGGGCTGGTGGCCGGCCTGCTGCTCTGGGCCTATTGCCTGGCCCTGCCGGCGGTGAGCCCCGGCGCCGCCTGGGTGGGCGCGGGCCCCCTGGGCATGGGCTGGCTGCGGCCGCAGGCCCTGTTCGGGCTGGAGGGGCTGGACCCCATCTCCCACGCCGTGCTGTGGAGCCTGCTGGCCAACGGCGCCTGCCTGCTGGCCTTTTCCCGGCTGGCCCGCCAGCCCGTGGCGGAGCGGGAGCGGGTGGCCGCCTTCATCGAGGCCCGGCCCGGCGCCGCGGGGCCGCCGGGCGCCTGGCGCGGCCTGACCCGGGTGGCGGAGCTGCGGGCCC
>MOEB01000077.1 GCA_001939945.1 Aerophototrophica crusticola
GCACCCGCTCCACGTTGGCGCGGGTGGCGTAGGCGCTGTCGGTGCCGGTGAAGCTGATGCTCAGGGTGGCGCCGCTGCCGCCGGTGAGGGTGCCGAGCGTGCGCCAGGCGCCGGTGTCATAGACCTGGACGTTGCCGCCGGACAGGCGCACCGCCCCCTCCGCGTCCGCCGGGTTGGCGGGCAGGGACAGGATGTCGTCGGCCGCGAGGCCGCTGATGCTGAGGCTGCCGCCGGCGAAGTCGGGGCTGTCCACGTCGATGAGGCCGACGGACCCGGCATTGGTGAACAGGGCGGCGGGGGTGCCGCCGGTGACGTTCACCGCGTTCTCGTTGAAGCTGACGTTCGCGTAGTTGCCGCTGAAGCGCGGCTGGTCGTTGGTGGGGGTGATGGTGATGGTGCTGGTCGCGGCGGCGCTGTCCAGGGCCGTGGCCACCTGGTCGTGGGCGGCGTCGTCGGTCACCACCACCTGGACCGTGCGGCTGCCGGTCGCCTGGTCGTAGCTGTTCGTGTACTCGACGGCGCGCAGCAGGGTCTGGAAGCCCGCGAGGGGACGTTCCGTGGCGGCGTTGGGGGTGATGGTGATGGTGGCGGTGGTGGCCGTGGTCACCACGGACACGTCATAGGTCACCCCGCCCGTGGTCACCTGGTAGGTGGCGGGCGTGCCCGCCGTGCCCGTGCCCAGCGGGATGGACAAGTAGCCCGCGCCGTTGGGCAGGCGGATGACCTCCGCGTCGCCGCCCTGCAGGCTGCCGACGGTCAGCACCATGCGGCGCAGGTTGGTGTCGTCCACGTCGGTGATGGTGGCGTCCGCCGCGGCGATGCGCACCGGGGTGGCCGCGGCGTTGGCCACGTCCAGGAAGGTGGTGGAATAGTTCACGCCGCCAGTGGAGCCGTCCAGGTCCACCACGGGGGCGTCGTTCTGCTCCGCCACGGTGATGGTGCCGGTCAGGGCGTTGCTGTTCAGGCCCGGGGCCGGGTGGTTGCCGCCGTCGTTCAGGACGATGCGGAAGGGCCGGTCCGTGTCCGTGCCGTTCACGGTCGGGTTGTCGCCCGTGTTCTCGAACCGGATGGCGTTGAGGATGGCCTGCACCTGGGCGTTGGTGGCGCCCGCCGCCAGGGTGATGGTCAGGGCCCCCGCGTTGCCGCCCGTGGCGGAGGCGATGCCCGTGGGGCTGCCGGTGACGAACAGCCGGTCGCCGGTCCGGTAGGTGTTGTCGCTGAAGCTGACGGTGATGCTGCCGCCGCCGAAGGTGACGGCGTCGGGGTCGCTGACCGTCGCGCCGGTGACCAGGGCCACGGCGTTGGTGCCGGTGCCGTTCTCCGTCGCCGTGGGGTTCTGGACGGTGCCGCCGATGGTGGGCGCGTCGTTGACCGGCGTGATTGTGATGGCGCGGGTGTTGCTGCCGCTCTGCGCGCCCAGGCCCTCGGAGTTGGCGTCGGTGACCGTGAAGGTGACGGTGCGGCTGGCGGAGACGGAATCCGGGTTGTCCGTGCCGTTGTAGAAGGTGACGCTGCGCAGCGCCGCCTGGTAGTTGGCAACGCTGTCCGTGCCGGACAGGGTCAGGGTGCCGGTCGTGGCGTCCCAGCTGCCGGTGATGGTGGCCGTGTTCGTGAAGGCCAGGATGTCGCCGGTGGTGTAGTTGCCGGTGATCTTCACCACGGCCCCCACCAGGTTCACGTCGTCCTTGTCGTCCAGGGTCAGGTTGCTGTCCACGGCCTTCGCGGCGTCTTGCTCCGTGTAGGCCAGGGCGGTGGCGGTAGGGGTGACGGTGGGGGCGTCCGCGGTGGGCGTGATGGTGATGCCGCGGGTGGCGGTGGTGGTCTGCGCCACCAGCCCGTCGGAGTTGGCGTCGGTGACGCTGAAGGTGAGGGTGCGGGTGGTGCGGGTGTTGTCGACCGTGGGGTCGTCGCTGGTGGAGCGGAAGGTCACCGCGCGCAGGGCGGCCTCGTACTGGGCCACGGTGGCGGTGCCGGACAGGGTCAGCGTGCCGGTGCCGGCGTTCCAGCTTCCGGTGATCTGGGCGGTGTTGGTGAAGGCCAGCACGTCGCCCGCGGTGAAGTTGCCGGTGATCCGGACGGTCGCGCCGGCGATGTGCGTGTCGTCCGGGTCGGACAGGGTGATGCCGCCATCCACCGCGATGGCGGCGCCATTCTCCGTATAGGCCAGGTTGGCGACGGTGGGCGTCAGGACCGGCGGGTCGGCCAGGGGGGTGATGGCGATGCTGCGGTCCGCATAGCCGCTGCCGGCCCCGGCGCCGTCGGAGTTGGCGTCTGTGACGCTGAAGCGGATGGTGCGGTTGGCGGAGGTGGAGGTCGGGTCCTCGCTGGTGGAGTGGAAGGTGACGGAGCGCATGGCGGTGATGAAGTCCGCCAACGTCGCCGGGCCGGTCAGGGTCAGCACGCCCGTGCTGCTGTTGTACGACCCGGTGATGCCGAGCTGGTTGGTGAAGGACAGCACGTCCCCCGCCGTGAACCCCGCATGCACCGACACCGTGGCGCTGGCCAGGTGGGTGTCGTCCACGTCGGTGACGTTCACCGCCCCGTCGATGACGGTGGCGGCCCCGCCCTCCGTGTAGGCCAGGACCGTGCCCGTGGTGGTGACGCCGGGGTTGTCCGTCGCCGGCGTGATGGTGATGCCGCGCGTGGCGGTGGTCGTCTGCGGGCTGGTGCCGTCGGAGTTGGCATCCGTCACGCTGAAGGTGACGGTACGGGTGGTGACCGTGCCGTTGACGGTGGGGTCGTCACTGCTGGAGTGGAAGGTGACAGACTTCAGCGCCGCCTCATAGTTGGCGACGGTCGTGGTGCCGGTCAGGGTCAGGGTGCCGGTGGCGGCGTCCCAGCTGCCCGTGATCTGTGCCGTGTTGGTGAAGGCCAGCACGTCGCCAGCCGTGAAGTTGCCCGTGATCTGGACAGTCGCCCCGGCCAGGTGGGTGTCGTCCGGGTCGGTCAGGGTGAGTGACGGCGCGATGGCCGCCGCGGCCGCGTTCTCCGTGTAGGCCAGGCTGCCGCTGCCCGGGGTCAGCGCGGGCGCGTCGGCCAGAGGGGTGATGTTGATGGTGCGGTCGGCGTGGCCACTGCCGGCGCCGGCCTTGTCGGAGTTGGCATCGGTGACCGCGAACCGGATAGTACGGCTGGACGAGGTCGCCGTCGGGTCCTCGCTCGTCGAGTGGAACGTGACCGCGCGCAGGGCGGTGACGTAGTTCGCCAGGGACGTGGTGCCGGTCAGGGTCAGCACGCCGGTGCCGGCGTCGTAGGACCCGGTGATGCCGAGCTGGTTGGTGAAGGCCAGGACGTCGCCGGTGGTCAGGCCCGCCTGGATGGTGACCGTGGCGCCGGCGATCTGCGTGTCGTCCACGTCGCTGAGGTCCAGCGCGCCGTCGATGACCGTGGCGGCCGCGTTCTCCGTATAGGACAGGACCGTGCCCGTGGTGGTGACCACCGGGTTGTCCGTCGCCGCGACCACGGTGAGGCTGTTGGTGAAGGTGGTCGAGGTCTGCGCGCCCGCGCCGTCGGAGTTGGCGTCGGTCACCGTCACGGTGATGGACCGCGTCTTGCGGGCATCGTCGACGGTGGGGTCGTCGCTGTTGGTGCTGAAGGTGATGCTGCGGAGGGCCGCCTCGTACTGGGCCTTCGTCGCCGTGCCCGTCAGGGTCAGGGTGCCGGTGGCGCTGTCGTAGGACCCGGTTATGCCGTGCAGGGTGCTGTAGTTCAGCGTGTCGCCGGCGGTCAGGTTCGTGTTGATCTTCACCGTCGCGCCGACGATGTCGTCGTCGTCCGCGTCGGCCACCACGATGCTGCCCAGGATGGTGGCCGCAGCGCCATTCTCCGTGAAGCTGGGCGTGCTGTTGCCCGTCAGGGTCGGCGCGTCGTTTGCCGCCGTGATGTTGATGGTGCGGGTGTTGCTGCCCGTCCCGGCCCCCGCATTGTCGGAGTTGGCGTCGGTGACCGTGAAGGTGACGGTGCGGGTGGTTGCCGTGCCGTTGACGGTGGGGTCCTCGCTGGTGGAGCGGAAGGTGACGGCGCGCAAGGCGGCCTGGTACTCGGCCACAGTGCCGGCGCCGGTCAGCGTCAACGTGCCGGTGGTGGCGTTCCAGCTACCGGAGATGGTGCCCTGGGTGGCGAAGGCCAGCTCATCCCCGGTGGTGTAGTTGCCGGTGATCTGCACCGTGGCGCCGTTGGTGCTGGCGACATTGGTGTCGTCCACGTCCCCTAGGATCAGCCCGCTGTCGATGGCCGTGGCCGCCGCATTTTCCGTATAGGACACCGCCCCCGTCGTGGTGGTGACGGTGGGGTTGTCCGTCACGGGCGTGATGGTGATGCCCCTTGTGGCCGTGCCGGTGGTCGTGCCGACGGCGCCGTCGGCGTTGGCGTCGGTGACCGCGAAGGTGATGGTGCGGCTGGTGCGGGTGGTGTTGACGGTGGGGTCGTCGCTGCTGCTGCTGAAGGTGACCGAGCGCAGCGCCGCCTCATACTGCGCCTTGGTCGCCGTGCCGTTCAGGGTCAGCACGCCCGTCGTGCCGTTCCAGGACCCGGTGATGCCGTTCTGGGTGGTGAAGGACAGCAGGTCGCCAGTGGTGAAGTTGCCGCTGATGGTGACCGTGGCGCCGGTCATCTGGGTGTCGTCCGCGTCGGCCAGGACCAACCCGGCATCGATGGCGACGGCGGGTGCCTGCTCCGTGTAGGCGGCGTTGCCGGTGGTGGGGGTCAGGACCGGCGTGTCGTTGGTCCGGGTGATGGCGATGGTCTTGGTCGCCAGGTTGCTGTTCAGGTCTCCGTCATTGACCTTGAAGGTGACCACGCGGTCGGTCAGGTCGGGCGTGTCGCCGCCGGTGTTGAAAGTGACGGCGCGCAGGGCGTCCCGGTACTCATCCAGGGTGGCGGAGCCGGTGAGGGTCAGGGTGCCGGTCGTGGCGTCCCAGGTGGCGGTGATCTTCGCCGTGTTGGCGAAGGCCAGCACGTCCTGGCCCTGGACATAGCCGGACGTGATCTGGACCGTGGCGGATTCCAGGTTCGTGTCGTCCGGGTCGGCCGTGGTCAGGCCGGGGTCCACCGCCACGGGGGTGGAGGTGATGTTGTTGCCTTCCGTCCAGCTGGTGTTGCCGCCCGTGGTCGTGACGGTGGGCGGGTCATTGGCGGCGGTGACGGTCAGGGTGACGGGGACGGTGGCGGTCAGTATGCCGCCGCTGCCCTGGTCGGGCTGTGTGCCGTTGATCGTGTTGGAATTGTTGGCGTTCCGGTCGCTGAACACCGCGTTGATGACCCGCGACGCCAACGGATTGTCGGACGTGGTGGCGTAGTTGATCGACTGGATGACGGCGGTGATGTCGTTGCGGGTGGCGCTGCCGTTGAAGGTGACCGTCAGCACGCCAGAGCTGAGCGTGTAGGCGCCAACGGTTACCTGGGAGCCGCCGTCGCGGGTGAGCTGGACGTTGCCGTTGGTGGTGCCCGAGGCGCTGACCACGTAGGCCTTGCCGCCCACGGTCAGCGACCCGTTGAAGGTATATCTGTCGGCGCTGGCCTTCAGGTCCGTGCCGCTGCCGGCGCTGGACCGCTGCACCGTCAGGGTGGACTTGTCGTAGCTGTTGATGGCGCTGCCTTCCAGGTCCACGTCGCCACCGAACACCACGTTGGCGGCGCCGGCGCCGAAGATGGCCTTGGGCGTGGTGCCGCCCGTGGCCGAGGTGTCCACCAGGGGCACGTCGGCAGCGTTGCCCTTGGTCAGGATGGGCGCGTCATTGACGGGCGTGACGGTGATGCTGATGGTCGCCGTGTTGGCGGAGATGGCGGTGCCGCCGCCGTTGGTGGCGACGTTGGCGACGGTGCCGCTGGTGGGCTGGCCGGCCCCGTAGGTGTCGTCCAACACGCGCACCGTCAGGGTGGGCGCGGCGGACAGGGTGCTGTTGTAGTCTTGCGCCGGGACGAAGCGCAGGCTGTTGGCATTGGCCACCAGCAGGGCGTTGGTGTCGCTGAACTGGCCGGAGGCGATGACGCTGGTCAGGTCCGCCCAGGCGGTGCCGTTGTGGAACTGCCAGTGGCCCTTGGACAGGTCCTCGATGTAGCCGACGATGGCGATGCCGTCGCGGCCAGCGCCCGTGTCCAGGTCGCTGGACAGGACCTGGTCGTTCACCTTCCAGCCATCGTTGGTGGCCGGGTCTTCCGTGATGGTCAGGGCCAGGTTGGTGGCCGTGGGGGCGTCGTTGGTGCCGGTCACCACCACGGCCACGTCCTTGGCCGCCGCCAGCGGCCCGCCCGCGCCCTGGTCGAGGGCGCCGGTACCGCTCTGGTCGGAGAAGGTGAAGCGCAGGGTGACGGTGGCCGTGGTGCCGGCCGCCAGGCTGTCGCTGACCGTGGCGTAGCGCACGGCCCGCATGGTCTGCGTCACGGCATCCTGGGTGGCGTTGCCGTTGAAGGTGACGACGAGCTGGCCGTTGGTGATGGCCACGGTGCCGACCGACTTGTCGTCGGTGCCGCCGAAGCCGTCGCCGGCCACGTCGAACTCGACTGCCGTGCCGGTCACCCGGATGCGGGGATTGCCGCCCAAATCCAGCCGGTCGCTGGGGTCGGCCCCGCCGGGGCGGGTCACGGTCAGGGTGGTGCCGTTCAGGCCCAGCCCCTGGGTCACCAGTTCAACCTCGCTGTCAAGGCTGGCGTTGGGGTCCAGGGTGGTCCAGTCGCTCAAGGCCCCGGCGCCGAGGCCCTCCGTCACGCCGGTGGCGGTGGCGGCGACGGTGATGGCCGGCGCGTCGTTCACTGCCGTCACCCGGGCCACCAGCTGGGCCGTGGCGGCGGAATAGGGGGCGCTGCCGCCGCCGGCGATGCTTGCCAGGGCCACGGTGGTGCGGGCGGCGCTGGTGGCGATGTCGCTCTGGTCCCAGGCCCGGAACTGCAGGCCGCCGGTGGCGGTGCCGTTGTAGTCCGGCGCGGGCACGAAGCGCACCTTGTCGGTGGCGGACAGCAGCAGGCCGTTGGTGCCGTTGACCACGCTGGCGACGTTCACCCAGCCGGTGCCGTCATGGTACTGCCAGGTGCCGTTGGTGTCGGTGACCCCGACCACCAGCATCCCGAAGCCGGTGTTGTCCGGGTCCGTGACGGAGCCGCCGTTGGCGGTGAGCAGGTCGGCGACGGCGCTGCCGGTGTTGGCGGCGTTGGTGATGTCCTCCACGATGCTGAAGGTGCGGTCGCCGGTGCTCAGGGTGGGGGCGTCGTTCTCCCCCACCAGGGTGATGGTGCCGGTGATGGGCGTGGCGGACAGGGGCCCGCCGGCGCCGAGGTTGCCGCGGTCGTTGAGGGTCAGGGTGTAGGCCCGGTCCGGGTCCGTGCCCTTCACCGTCGGGTCGTTGCCGGTGTTGGCGAAGCGGATGGCGTTGATGACCGCCCGCACCTCTGCCGCCGAGGTGGCGGCGTTGAAGTCGATGACCAGGGCGGCGCCGTTGCCGCCGGACACCGCGTAGCCCGTGAAGGTCCCCGTGGCGGTGCCGTCCACCGACAGCAGGTCGCCCGGCCGGTAGGTGTCCAGGGTGACGGTGACGCGGAAGCCGTTGAAGTTGGTGACGTCGGGGTCGGAGACGTCGGCGTCGGCGGTGAGGTTGACCAGCGCGACCGCCGTGCCCGGGTTCTCCTGGAAGGTGGGGTTGGTGGCCTTGCCGGCCCCGTCCAGCACCGGCGCGTCGTTCAGCGGCCGGACGGTGATCGCCAGGGTGCTCTGGGCGATCTGGTTGGTGCCCGTGCCCGTGTCGGGGGTGGCCAGGGTCTCGCCCGCGCGCAGGGTCACCTGGCTGGGGTCGGTGCCGGTCAGGCCAAGGTCGTCGACCGTGACGGTCAGGTTGATGGGCGTGGTGGTGGTGTAGACGTTCGCCCCGGCGAAGAACGTCACGCCGTTGGCCGCCGCCAGGGTGGCATTGATGGCGCCGATGCTGCCGGACAGCACCACCGTGCCGGTGCCGTTGCCGCTGATCCCGCCCGCAGCCAGGCCGCCGGCCACGTTGGTCAGCACGGTGAGCGTGCCCGTGGCCACCTGGAGGGTCACCCGCACCGTGCCGGTGCCGGCGTCCACGTCCGTGATGGACAGGCCGGTGACCTTCAGGGTCGCGTCCTCGTCCACCACATAGCTGGTGGGGGCGGTCAGGACGGGGCTGTCGTTCACGGGCGTGACGTTGATGGCGACCGTGCCTGACGCGGCCGTGTTGCCTGTGCCGTCCGTCAGGCTGACGGAGAAGCTGTCGCTGAAGTTCTCGCTGGCGTTGTGGATGTAGACGATCTTGCCATCCAGAACGTCCTGCATGGTGAAGACGGACCCCATGCCCAGCGGCGTGCGGGTGGTGCCGTCCACCCGGACCAGCCGGCCGCGGTCCACCGCGTCGGTCACGCGGAACTGGATCAGCGAGGCGTCGCCGGTGAGGCTGGTGTCGGCGGGGTTGTAGGTCTCCGCGTCCAGGCCGGTCAGGTTGGCGGCGGTCAGCACCGCCTCCTGCCCCTCGAACACCGTCACCGCGCCGGTGGTGATGGTCGGCGCCTCGTTGGACGGGGTGATGCGGATGGTGGCCGTGGCGGTGCCGCTCTCCAGCGTGGTGGCGCCCGTCTCCCGCACCTTGAACTGGAAGCTGGCGGCGAAGACCTCGTTGCCGCTGTGGGTGAACTTCAGCTTGCCGGCGGCGCGGTCGGCGTCGGTGAAGGTCTCCCCGACCGTCAGTTCCTCGCCCGCGTCGCGCACGCCGTTGCCGTCGGCGTCCAGCCAGAGGATGCCGGCGTCGGTGGCGGGCAGGCTCACCACCTCATAGAGTAGGTTGGCGATGGGCGTGTCGCTGTCGCTGGCGGAGATGCCGGTGAGGGCGACGGTGGCGCCCTCCGCGATGGTCTCGGTGGTGCCGCCGGCGTTGGGGGCGTCGTTGACGTTGGTGACGTTGACGCTGATGGTCAGGGGCGCGCTGGTCATCTCCTGCCCCAGCTTTGGGCCGGAGGCATGGGTGGCGCCGTCGGCCAGGACGACCGTGAAGCTGTCGCGGCCGGCGTTGGGCTCGCTGTTGGCGTCATGGAAATAGGCGACCCGGCCGGCCCGCACGTCGGCGGCGCTGAACCGCCCGTTCTCGCCCACGCCGCGCCACAGGGTGCCGTCCCAGACCCGGATGGTGCCGCCGCCGGGCGGGTGGGTCAGGATGTAGATGAGCTGGGCCTCGGTGGTGCCCGCGTCCACGTCCGTGGCGCCCACGCCGGAGCCTTCGGCACCGGGCACCCCCAGCACCGACGTGTCCAGCAGGACCGCGTTCGCCGTCGGGGTGGTGACGGACGGGGCCTGCAGGGCGCTGGGCAGGCTGGAGAAGGTGACGCTGCCATGCTCCCGCACATGGATGGTGCTGCCGGCGGGCAGCACCGGCACGTCGTTCACCGGGGTGATGACGAAGTTGAAGCTCTGCACCTGGGTGCCGTTGCTGGCCCCCACCGCGCCGTCCCAGACGCGGAAGGTGAAGCTGGACGACGTCACCTCCGACCCGTCATGGCCGACGGTCAGGCGGTTGTTGTCGATGTCGTCCTGGGTGAAGCTCTGCCCCGCCGACAGGGCGACGCCGTTCAGGTACAGGGTGGCGCCGTTGGTCGGCGTGGTGACCAGCTCATAGCGCACGAGGGTGGCCGCCGTGCCGGTGTCGGTGGCGGACAGGAAGGCGCTGCTGATCCTATTCGCCGCGTCGGCCTGGGCCGAGCCCTCGGCGATGATGAACTCCCGGTTCGCGGTGACCACGGGCTGGTTGTTGCCGTGGGTCACGCCGCCGTCGCCGCCTTGGTTGACCGTGGCCACCAGGATGATGGGGAGCTGGCGGGGCTGCGAGGTGCTGACCCCGTCGCTGACGGTGAAGCTGCCGCCATATGTGCCGGCGTCGTCCTGGCTGTTCCCGTCCTGGTTGTCCAGGTGGACGAACCTGACCTGTGAGGCCTCGCCGGAGGTCCCGCCGGTGGTCAGCTGCTCCAGGGTGAAGCTGTTCTGCGCCACCCAGGCGGTGCCGTTCCACACCTCCAGCTGGGCGTTGGGTACCGCCTCGGTCAGGGTGAAGGTGACGGCGGCGGCGGGGGCGGCGCCGGCCGTGACGTTGAACAGGGCGTTGGTCAGGTAATAGGTGCTGTTCACCGGCATGATCAGCCGGTTGACGCCGGGTGTCGTCGGCTCGTCCCGCGGGGTGATGGCGATGTTGAACGTGCCGTCGCTGGCGCCGCCGTCGCCGTCGCGCAGCGTGTACTGGAAGCTGTCGGCGGTGGTGTTGGTCCCGTCGTGGCGGTAGACCAGCCGCTCCGCGTCCACGTCCGCCTGGGTGAAGGTGGCGCCCAGGCCCAGCCGCACCCCGTTCAGGTACAGCGCCCCGTTGGCCGGCAGGGCGCGCAGGGTATAGACGGCCTTTGCCGGCGTGCTGTCCGGGTCGTAGAAGGAGAGGTGCTGGTTCGTGCCGTCGTTCAGGGTGCGCTGGCCGCCCTCGTTCACGGTGAAGCCGATGACGCTGGGCGCCTGGCCGGGGCTGTCGTTCACCGGGGTGATGCTGATGGCGATGGAGCGGCTGGCGCTGGTGGCCGGGCTGCCGCCATCGTTGGCGGTGACCAGGAAGTTGGGGTTCGCCCCGGCCGTGCCCGGCTCCGGCTCCGTCCCGGCCTGGGTGAAGCGCAGTTGCAGCGTCGCGGTCTCGGCCGGCGTGAAGGTCCGGGTCGTGGTGACCTCGGCCCAGGTGGTGCCGTCGGTGCTGAACTCCAGCTTGCCATAGCTCGTGTTGTCCAGCGGCCCGATGGTCACGGTCCGCTTGGCCGGGTCGGCGTCGCCGTCGGTGATGTGGGCGTTGAGGTCCAGGGCCGTGTAGCGGGCCCCCGCCACCCCCGGCACATACTCGCTCAGGATGAAGCCGCCGGTAGTGATGGCGATGGGGGCGTTGACGTCGGTCAGGGTCACCGACAGGGTGCCCGTCTCCTCCCCCCCGGCGCCGTCGCGCACGGTGAAGCCCAGGGACACGGTGGTGTTCGCCGACAGGTTCGGCCCGGTGTAGCGGAGGGAAATGGCGCCCGAGGCGAGCTGGGAATGGCTGAAGCTGTCGTTGGCCGCCAGGGTGACCAGGGTGCCGCCGATGTTCTGGCGCACCTCGAACCCGGCAGGGATGGAGGTCAGGGTGTAGACGAGCTGGCTCAGGCTGTTGTCCACGTCCGTGGCGGACAGGTGGCTTGTCGTCAGGGTGATGCCGTTGCCGCCCACCACCTCCGTCACCGTCAGGCTGCCGTTGACCACCACCGGGTTGTCGTTGACGGAGGTGACCGGCAGCACCGCCGTGGCGGTGACCGTGGAGACGGCGGATTGGCCGCCCGCGGGCACCAGGCCGGACAGGGCGGCCGTGGCGTTGGTCACGGCGCCGCTGGTGCCGGCCGTGCCGTCCCAGGCCTTGAAGGCCAGCGTCGCCTCGCCCGACTGGTTGGCGGCCGGGACGAAGCGCAGCTCGTCCGTGGAGCGCAGCAGGAAGGCGTCGCCCACGGCGATGGTGGGCAGGTTGGTCCAGGTGGTGCCCCCCGCGGCCCGGTACTGCCAGGTGCCCGCCATGCCGCTGACGGCCGTGATGGCCACGCCCAGGCTGTCGCCCGCGTCGATGTCCCGCGCCTGGTCGTTGGCGGCGTCGATGCCCAGCAGGCTGCCGGCGGTGAAGCCGGTGTTGGCGGCGTCGCTGGGGTCCTCCGTGATCGGCGCCAGCTGCTTGGCATAGGCGGTCAGCAGGACGGGGCTGTCGTTGGTGTTGGTGACCGCGATGGTTCCGGTACGTTCCTCCGTGTCGAAGGGCGTGCTGGTGCCGCCGACGCCGGCATTCACCGTGTCGCCGTCCGCCACGCCGGTCGCGGAGTTGTCCCAGGCGCGGAAGCTGAAGGTGGCGTTGCCGTTGAAGTCCGGGTCGGCAGGGACGAAGCGGACGCGGTTGTTGGCGTCACCCAGCAGCACCAGGGCGTTGGCCGCGGTGCGGGGGCCGATGTTGGCCCAGGTGGCGCCGCCGTCCAGGGAGTATTCCCAGGTGCCGTTGCTGCCGTCGGTGCCGGTGATGGCGATGCCCAGGCCGGTGGCCGGCGTGCCGTCCGGGTCGGTGATGCCGGCGCCGCTGACGATGGCGCTGACCAGGGTGCCGGTGTTGGCCGCCGCGGCCGTGCCCTCGGCGATGGCGGACAGGGTGGCGTTGCCCGTGCTGGTGGGGGCGTCGTTGACTTCGGTGACCGTGACCGTGCGGCTGGCAGTGATGGCGGGCTGTGCCGTGCCGTTGTCGGAATAAGTGACGCTGAAGCTGATGGTGCGGGTGGTGCCCGGCGCGTCGGAGGTGTTGCGGAAGGTGACCGTGCGCAGCACGCCCTGCAGCTCCGCGAAGGTGGCACCGTTGGCGACGGTCAGGGTCAGGATGCCGGTGGCGCCGTCATAGCCGCCCGTGACGTTGGTCGTCGGGGTGAAGGCCAGTGTGTCCCCCGGCCGCAGCCCCCCGATGGTGACGGTGGCGCCCGTGGGCAGGTCGTCCGGATCCGTGCCGGCGAAGGACAGCGCGGGGTCCACGGCGGTGGCCGCGTCGCCTTCCGTGAAGGCCAGGGCCGTGCCCTGGACGGCAAGGGTCACGGGGGCCAGCAGGTCGTCGAAACCGGCGGCGGAGAGGCCGGTCAGCAGCGGCGCCGTCCCGACGGCACCCACCGTGAATTCCAGGTCCCAGTCGCCGCCCAGGCCGGCGGCGCCGGTGCCGTCCACCGAGACGGCGATGTCCGCGCCGGTGAGGGCGGCCAGCGCCTCCGCCAGGGACCGGCCCCGCTCGGACCGCGCCAGGTCGCAGCCATAGAGCAGGATGTCGCCGCCGGGGGCCAGCAGGGCGCCCAGCGCCCCCAGTTCCCCGGCGCGATCGCCCAGGGTCTCCGCCGTCAGGACGGTGGCGCCCAGGTTGACCCGGCCGTCGGTGCCGTGGCTGATGACGTGGATGGCCTCCAGGCCGGTGCGCCCGGCCAGGGCGGCCAGGACCTGGGCCAGCCCGTCCTTGCCCTGGTCCACCAGGATGACCTCGGTCCCGGCGGGAAGGCCGGCCGCCAGGGTCTCCCACCCGGCCACGCCCTTGTCCAGCACCACGACCTCCGCCCGGCCCGCGGTCGCGGACAGGGCGACCCGGTGCGGCGGCAGCCCCGCCGAGTCGGGCGTGCCGGCGCCCTCGTCGTCACCGCCGGCGCCGCCCACCAGC
>MOEB01000078.1 GCA_001939945.1 Aerophototrophica crusticola
CCCTGGCCGTGTGAGGGAGCCCAATGCAGAGCCAACGCCCGTTGCGCATCCTGTTCCACCACCGCATCGCCAGCCGCGACGGCCAGGCCGTGCACATGGAGGAGCTGGTCGCCGCCCTGCGCCGCCAGGGCCACAGTGTCAGCATCGTTGGCCCGGCCCTGGGCACGGGCACGGACGTGCGGGCCGACGGCGGCTGGGTGGAGAAGCTGCGCAACGCCCTGCCGCCCGCCGTCACGGAGCTGATGGAACTGGCCTATAACGGCGTCGCCGCCGCCCGCCTGCTGGCGGCCCTGCTGCGGGAGCGGCCGGACGCGGTGTACGAGCGCTACAATTTGTTCACCCCCGCCGGGGTCTGGCTGGCCCGCGCCTTGGGCTACAAGGTCCTGTTGGAGGTCAACGCCCCCCTGGCGGCGGAGCGGGCGGCCCATGGCGGCCTGTGCTGGAAGCGCCTAGCCGCCTGGACGGAGCGGGCCACTTGGCGGGCGGCCAGTCGGGTGCTGCCGGTGACCCAGGCCCTGGCCGCCCATGTCCACGCCGCCGGCGTGCCCGCGGACCGGGTGACCGTGATCCCCAACGGCGCCGACCTGGCCCGCTTGGACAGGCTGGACCGGGCCGCGGCCAAATCCGTCCTTGGGCTGGAAGGCAAGGTGGTGCTGGGCTTCACCGGGTTCCTGCGGCCCTGGCACGGGCTGGAAGGCACGCTGGAGGTGCTGGCGGGCCTCGCCGGGACCCACCCCGTCCACCTGCTGGTCCTGGGGGAAGGGCCGGCGCGGGCGGACCTGGAGGCCAAGGCGGCGGAGCTTGGGATCTCCGACCGGGTCACCTTCGCCGGGCTGGTGGGCCGGGCGGATGTGCCGCGCTACCTGGCGGCCATGGACGTGGCGTTGCAGCCGGACTGCACCGACTATGCGTCGCCGCTGAAGCTGTTCGAGTACATGGCCCTGGGCCTCGCCATCCTGGCCCCGGACAAGCCGAACCTGCGGGAGATCCTGGCGGACGGGGAAAGCGCCCTGCTGGTCCCGCCCGGCGACATTGACGCCCAGCGCGCCGCCCTGCTGGCCCTCTGCGCCGACCGGTCCTTGCGGGAACGGCTGGGGGCCGGGGCCAAGCTCACGCTGCTGCTGCGTGACCTGACCTGGGACGGCAACGCCAAGCGCGTGGCGGATCTTGCCACCGGCGGCCAGGACAGGCCCCTCCCGCTGCCCCGCAACGCCGTGGTGCCGTCATGACCGCCCCCCGCGTCAGCGTCGTCATCCCCTGCTACAACGCCGCCGCCACCCTGCCCCGGGCCCTGGCCTCCGTGGCGGCGCAAGCGGTGGAGGGGTTGGAACTGGTGCTGGTGGACGACAACAGCCAGGACGGCACGCCAGGCATCCTGGCGGCGGCGGAGGCCGGGGGCGCCAAGGTGGTGCGGCTGCCCGGCCGGTCCGGCGCCGCCGCCGCGCGCAACGCGGGCGTCGCGGCGGCCGGGGGCACTTATGTCGCCTTCCTGGACGCGGATGACGAGTGGCTGCCCGGCAAGCTGGCCGCCCAGCTCGCCCTGCTGGAGGCGGACCCCGCCATGACCTTCGCCAGTTGCGGCTGCCGCTTCCGTGGCCCGGCGGGGGAGGATTGGGGGCTGCTGTATGACGGCTACGCCCCGGCCAGCGGGCGCCAGGCTTGGCGCACCCTGCTGGCCTACAACTTCGTCGCCACGCCCAGCGTGGTGGCGCGGCGGGCCGTGCTGCGGGACGTGGGCGGATTCGACCGGACCCTGCCCATCGGGGAGGACCAGGACCTCTGGCTGCGCCTCGCCCTGGCGGGGCCCGTCGGCTACGTAGACAAGCCCCTGCTGGTGGTGCACGCCCAGGCGCGCAGCCTGTCCACGGAGTACCAGGACCGGGTGCTGGACATCGGCCTGCTGCTGCTGCGCCGCCATGCCTGGCCGAACCGGCGGCGGCTGGGCCCGCGTGGCCTGGCCTTCGTGCTGGGCCACCGCTTCACCAAGCTGGGCCGCAACGCCATCGCCCACCGGCCCTGGGTCGGGGCGGGGCTGTTGCTGGCGGCAAGCCTGCTGGGGCGGGAACCGCTCACCAACCTGCTCTACCTGGCCCAGTCCCTGCCCCCCGGCCGCTGGCTGAAGCGGGTCTTGCGCGGCCAGGGGCTGGTGGCGTCACAGGCGGCGCGTTGATCCCGGCCGGATTGGCCCTGTCTCCGATCTGCGTCGGCGCTATCCTGTCCCCCGACGACCGATGGCCGAGGGACACCGGCATGCCCACCCTGCTGACCCACCCGGCGCCGGCCCGGCGGGCCGCCTTGCTGGCCCTGGCCCTGGCGGCGGCCAACACCCTCTATTGCCAAGCCTACAACACCCTCGCCGGGCGGCCGGAGGCCCTGTCGGTCAGCCTGATCTGGTTCGCCGTCAACGTGCTGCCCTGGTTCGTGGCCTTCGAGGGGTGCAAGCGCCTGGCCCCCGGCCTGCCACCGGGCCGGGCGGGGCTGGCCCGTATGGCCGGGGTGCTGCTGGCCGCGGCCCTTGCCTCCCTTCTCCTGGGCTGGGCCCTGGCGGAGGGGCCGTTTGCCTGGGGTTTCCAGGCCGTACGCCGCATCCCCACGGCGGGGCTGGTGGTGATCCTGCTGCTCGCCCGCGCCCTGGCCCTGCGCCAAGCCCGCGCCAAGGCGGCCCCGCCCCCCGGCCGCCCGTCCCTGGGTGACCCGCGGGAGATCGACTGGCTGCGTTCCGCCAGCAACTATGTGGAGGTCTGCCGCCGCGGCCGGGCGGAACTGGTCCGCATGACCCTGCGCGCGGCGGCGGAGGCGCTTCCCGAGCGGGACTTCATCCGCGTCCACCGCACCCTGCTAGTCCGCCGCGACCGCATCGCCGCCCACCGGCGCGGCAAGGAGCATGACGAGGTCCACCTGTCCGACGGCTCGGTCCAGCGGGTGGGGGAAAGCTACCGCGCCCAGGTCGCCCGCCTGTTCGCCGACGCGGCGTGAGGCAGCTTCGTCCCGCCGACCTTTTCATCCCTTCGTCCCAAATCCCTGTCTTTTCGGGCGTTTCGCGGGGAAGGGTCGGGTCCATCCGCCACCACGGGGGACCCCGATCCATGCGCCTGCCTGCCTTGCTCCTTGCCGCCACCCTGCTGGCCGGCCCCGCCGCCCGGGCCGAAACGACGGTCACCGGTGACCTGCCCCGGTCCGCCGACCTGGGCTTTTCCGTCACTCCCGACGGCCCGCCCCAGGTCCGCCGCCTGGCCGCCGGCTCCCCCGCCGCCGCGGCCGGCCTGCGCGACGGGGACCGGCTGCTGTCCGTCAACGGCAGCGTCACCGACAAGGGCTACCTGGCCGCCGCCCGGCTGCAACAGGCGGAGGGCGGTGCGGCCCTGGCCCTGTCCGTGCAGCGCGACGGCAAGGCCCTGGACATCCGCTTCACCCCGCCGCCCCGCCGGTTGGAGGAGGACCCGGGCCTGGATATCCAGTACGGCGTCGTCCGCACCCGCGACGGCGCCCGGCTGCGCACCATCCTCAGCCGGCCCAAGGGCGCCACGGGCCCTTTGCCCGCCCTGTTCTTCACCCAGTGGGTGTCCTGCGGCACGGTGGAGACCATCGTGCCGGGGCGGGAGCAGCTGGCCGCCCTGATGCGGCGCACCGGCATGGCCGTGATCCGGGTGGAGCGGGCGGGCGCCGGCGACAGCCGCGGCCCCGCCTGCCACGAGCTGGACTTCGACACGGAGATCCGCCATTACGGCGAGGCGCTGGACGCCCTGCGCGCCCACCCCTGGGTGGATCCCAAGCGGGTGGTCCTCTATGGCAACAGCCTGGGCGCCGTGGTCGCGCCGCTGGTGGCCAAGGGCCGGGACGTGGCCGGGATGCTGGTGCAGGGCGGCGGGGCCCTGACCTATGTGGAGCGGATGGTCTGGTTCGACCGGCTGAACATGGAACGCACCGGCGTGCCCGCGGCGGAGATCGACCGCCGGATGCCGCTGCACCTGGAATTCCACGTGGATTACCTGCTGCGCGGCCTGGACCCCGACCGCATCGCGCGGGAGAAGCCGCACCTGGCCGGCGTCTGGAAGGACATCCGCGGCACCGGCGACGGCGTGCATTACGGCCGCCCCCTGGCTTGGCACCGGCAGGCGGCCAAGGCCGGCATCCTGGGCGCCTGGGCCGCCATCGACGCGCCGGTCTTGGTCGCCTATGGCGCCTATGACCAGTTCGAGACCCGGCACGGCCATGCCCTGGTCGCCGCCCAGGCCAACGCCCGCCGCCCCGGCAGCGGCACCCTGCTGGAGATCGCCCAAGGCGACCATGAGCTGGAACTCTATGCCAGCGCGGAGGACGCCTACGCCTACAAGGACGGCCAGGCGGCCCCGGAGCTGTTCCTGAAGCCCGCCATCGCCTGGCTGCGTCGGGTCACCGGCCTGGAAACGAAACAGGCGGGGTAACGCCACCCCGCTTGCCGGCAAACCTGAACGGGAACGCGCCGGCCCTTCCCGGCGCGGCCCCTCACTTCTCCACGAACGCCCGTTCCACCACGTAATGGCCCGGGGCGTTGCCGGAGCCTTCCACGAAGCCCATGCCCTTCAGCATCTCCACGGATTCCGCCAGCACGCTGGGGCCGCCGCAGATCATCACCCGGTCGTTGGCCGGGTCCAGGGGGGCGAGGCGGAGGTCCTCGTAGAACTTGCCGCTGCGGATCAGGTCGGTGATGCGGCCCTCGGTCTTGTAGGGCTCCCGCGTCACGGTGGGGTAATAGGCCAGCTTGGCCCTCACGCCCTCGCCCAGGAACTCGTTCTCCGGCAGTTCCTTGGTCAGGAACTCCTCATAGGCCAGCTCGCTGGCGAAGCGGCAGGTGTGGGTGAGGATGACCCGGTCGAACCGCTCATACACCTCCGGGTCCTTCACCAGGCTCATGAACGGGGCGAGGCCCGTGCCGGTGGAGAACATGAACAGGTTGCGGCCCGGCAGCAGGTTGGACAGCAGCAGCGTGCCCGTTGCCTTGCGGCCCACCAGCACCGTGTCGCCCGGCTTGATGTGCTGCAGGCGGCTGGTCAGCGGCCCGTCCTGCACCTTGATGGACAGGAACTCCAGCTGCTCCTCATAGTTCGCGCTGACCATGGAATAGGCGCGCATCAGCGGCTTGCCGTCCACCATCAGACCGATCATGGCGAACTGCCCGTTCTCGAACCGGAAGGTCATGTCGCGTTCGCAGGTGAAGGTGAACAGCGTGTCGGTCCAGTGGTGGACCGTCAGCACCTTGCATTCCATCAGGTTCCCGCTCATCCGACCCTCGTCCTTCCTGCATCCGGGCGCGCCAGCAAACCCCACGGAGGTAATGGACAGCCCAAGCCCGTGCAATGCCGCAAACCACATGGCAGCCGTGACCAAATCCGGCGCGGCGGGTCTTGCTCCCACGGCCGGCGACCGCCGGCCCGCGGGCACGTGCCCGCGCAAGCCAGGCGCACGGAGTGCGCGCCCGGCGCCTGAGGGCGCCTTCATCAGAAGGCGTAGCGCACCTCGCACCAGGGGGCGTTGTCCCGGATCAAGTCCAGGAACATCCGCACCATTTTGGCCTTCAGTGCGGCCTTGTAGCGCAGGTTCTGCTGGCCGTTCTCCGACAGCTTGGTCTCTTGCAGGCGCGGCGCCCACAGCATCGCCTCTGCAGCCGGGTGCCAGCCCAGGTTCAGCTCGTGCAGGGCTTCGTTGTGGGTCAGGAAGATCACCTCCGCCTTCGCTTGGGCCTTGGCGGCGGGGGACAGGACCTCGTCCAGGTGGCGCAGCAGCTCGGCATAGTCGGCGGTCCAGCCCTCATACACCACCACGGGGCTGAAGTTCAGGTGCACCTCCCAGCCCGCGCGCACGAAGTCGTCGATGGCGGCGATGCGCTCCGCAATGGGGCTGGTCCGCACGTCCAGAAGCCGGGCCGCGCGCTGCGGCATCAGGCTGAAGCGGATGCGCATCCGCCCCTGCGGGTCATAGCCCAGCAGGTCCCGGTTCACGTACTTGGTGGCAAAGCTGCCCTTGGCGTTGGGCAGGCCCCGGAACAGGGTGGTCAGGTCGCGGATGTTGTCGCTGACCAGCGCGTCCACGCTGGCATCCCCGTTCTCCCCCAGGTCATAGACCCAGGCCGCCGGGTCCGTCTGGCCGGGCGTCGTGCGCGGCCCCTGCTTGGCGGCGTGGCGGCCGATGGACGCGCAGATCTGCTCGATGTTGACGAAGGTGGTGATGGGGTTGGCGAAGCCCTTGCGCCGGGGCACGTAGCAATAGACGCAGGCCAAGGCGCAGCCATTGCTGGCGGACGGGGCGATGAAGTCCGCCGACCGCCCGTTGGGCCGCATGGCCAAGCCCTTCTTCACCCCCAGCACCAGGACCGTGCGCTTGTTCCGCACCCAGTCCTTCACCCCGCCCTCGTTGCCGAAAAGCTCCGGGATGCGCCAGTGGCTGGCCACCTCCACCCGCTCCGCGTCGGGGAAGCGGGCCAGCACCTCCCGCCCGCGGGCGAAGCCGGTCACTGCCGGCTCCAGGTAGATGCGCCGCACGTCCAGCAGGTTCTTCAGGCGGCGGGCGGCGCGGGGGTCGTCGGGCAGGGTCAGGCTGTCGGGCATGCGGGGGAGAACAGGCTCAGTCGCCATCCGCTGCAACAGACGGTCTGGTTTCGGAAACCTGCTTCCCCCGCGCAGGCGGGGGCCCACAGTTTTTCAACCACGGTCTAAGCGTACAGCGGGTCAAGAACCGTGGATCCCCGCCTTCGCGGGGATGACGTTCGCCCAAGGCGCCGCGCCGTCGCCGGCACGGCGGGGCTCACGTCACTTGGGAGCCATCCTGATCGCGCCGTCCAGGCGGATGGTCTCGCCGTTCAGCATGCTGTTCTGGACGATGTGCAGGGCCAGGGCCGCGTACTCCTCCGGCTTGCCCAGGCGGCTGGGGAACGGCACCTGCTTGCCCAGGCTGTCCTGCGCCTCCTGCGGCAGGCCCAGCATCATGGGCGTCAGGAAGATGCCGGGGGCGATGGTGCAGACGCGGATGCCGCTGCGGGCCAGTTCCCGCGCGATGGGCAGGGTCATGGCATGCACCGCCCCCTTGGACGCGGCATAGGCCGCCTGCCCGATCTGCCCGTCGAAGGCGGCGACGGAGGCGGTGTTGACCACCACCCCCCGCTCCCCGTCCGCGGTCACCGGGTCCAGGGCGGCCATGTCGGCGGCGGCCAGGCGCAGGGTGTTGAAGCTGCCGACCACGTTCACCTCCAGCACCTTGCGGAAGTGGTCCAGGCTGTGCGGGCCGTCCTTGCCCAGCACCTTGGCGGGCGGGGCGATGCCGGCGCAGTTCACCAGCACCCGGGCGGCCCCGTGCGCTTCCCGCGCCGCGGTGATGGCCGCCGCCACGCTGTCCGCGGAGGTCACGTCGCAATGGACCGCGATGCCGCCGATCTCCGCCGCCACCGTCTTGGCGGCGTCCGCGTTCACGTCCAGCAGCGCCACCTTGGCCCCGCCCGCCGCCAGCGCCCGCGCCGTGGCCGCGCCCAGGCCGGAGCCGCCGCCCGTCACCAGCGCCGCGATGCCCTTCACGTCCATCTCATCCCTCCCGGTCTTCTCGTTCCCGGCACCCCCGGGGGCGCCGCTGCCGGCCGGCTACATAGCAAAGGCAACAGCCCCTGTCGCCCCGGTTGGCGTGGGGCCATCCGCTTCCCATATGCCTGGGATGGACGCCACAGACGCCCCGGCCGGCAAGGCCACCGCCCTGGTCCCCGCCATCTCCGACGCGGCCGCGGAGGAGGCGATCCGCGTCGACCCGCTGAAGGCGGAGCAGGACGCCAAGGTCGTGCTGTCCCGCTTCTGGAAGAAGCTGCGCGCCACCCTGGCCAGGGTGCCGTTCGCGGAGCAGCTCCTCGCCGCCTTTTACGCCGCCACCGACCCGGCCACCCCCTTCAGGGCCAAGGCGACGCTGATGGGCGCCCTCGCCTATTTCATCGCGCCGGTGGACGTGCTGCCTGATTTCATCGCCTTCCTGGGCTACACGGACGACGCCACGGTCCTGTTCATGGCCATTCGCACCGTCCAGGGCGCCCTGAAGCCGGAGCATTACGACCAGGCCAAAGCCTGGCTGGCCGGAAACGCCACCGCCCGCACCACCGCGGAGGAGGTGGCGAAGGGCCCCGTCGTGGACCATGGCGAGGCCTGAGCCGGTTGGACCGCGTCCGGTGGCCGTGGCACTCTTCTCGAGCCAGTCGAAGGAAAGCCCCATGTCGGACCGCCTCGCATGCCGCCTGACCGTCAGCGCCGACGGACACCTGCTCATCCCGGATGAATCCCGGAAGATGCTGAACGTGGCGTGCGGCGGGACAGTGATCGTGCAGACGGAGGACGACCGTGTGATCCTGAAGCCGGTACGCCCGCGGATGGAGCGCCTGCGGGCACGGGTGATGGCGGCGTTGCCCCCGGGCGTGAACCTCGTGGATGACCTGATCGCGGAACGGCGCGCGGGGTCCGCGCGAGAGTGACGGGCCTTACGTCCTGGACGCGTCCGCCCTACTGGCTTACGTCATCGGCGAGCCCGGCGGCGACGTGGTTGGTGAGATGCTCGACGGGGCCCTGATCAGCACGGTCAACTTGGCGGAGGTGATGGCCAGGCTGGGCACGCTCGACATCCCTGCGCCCGATATCCTTCAGGATGTCCTTGAGGCCGGCCTGGAGCCCATTCCCCTTGATGTCGAGACTGCGATGCTGAGCGCCGCCTTGCGCCCGCTGACCCGCACAGCCGGCTTGTCCCTGGGGGACCGCTGCTGTCTTGCGCTGGCCATCAAGCGGCATGGGGTCGCCGTTTCCACTGACCGGGCCTGGGCAAGGGTGGATGTCGGCGCCAAGGTGCGACTGATCAGGCCAGGGCCCTGACCCGCGCCACCCCCTTGGCAAGGGCGTTGCCCCCGATATATCCGGAAGCCTTCGCCCACCATCGGACCTCCCCATGCTGAACCGTTTCTTTCCCGGCGTGCCGAAGCCCGCGGTCGGGCTTGGCCTGGCCGGGCTTGTCCCCTTCTATGCCTGCGCCGTCGCCGCCGTGGCGCTGCCGGGCCCGGGGGCGCAGGCCTATGCGCTGACCCTGCTGCTGGCCTATGGCGCCATCATCCTGAGCTTCCTGGGCGGGGTACATTGGGGCTTGGCCATGGCCGGGTTCGGGGCGCCGTCGGTTCTACAACCCATGGACCACCCGCCGAAGAGCATGAGCTGGAAGCGACTGGGATGGAGCGTCGCGCCCAGCATCGCCGGATGGGCCGCATTCCTGCACCCGAACGCGGAGGTGGGCCTGGTCATCCTGATGGCCGCCTTCCTGGCCACGCTGCTGGGCGACCTGAAGGCCATGGAGGCGGAGGCCGCACCCACTTGGTACCTGCCCCTGCGGCACGTGCTGACCGGCTTGGTGCTGGTAGCCCTGGGCATCGGGCTCGGCCACATGCTGTTGTGACCCACCGCCCCCTGCCCGCGCATGGCCGCCATCCCGCGATGTCACTTTATTTCCTGCGGGTGAAAAGCGACCTTCCTGAAATCTTATGACTCAGGAGTGAAGGAAAGGACCATGTCGTTGCCCAGCGTTGCCATCGCCGGCGCCACCGGCGCCGTGGGCGTGGAGCTGATCCGCTGCCTGGAGGAGCGGGATTTCCCGCTCAAGAGCCTGAAACTGCTCGCCTCTGCCCGGTCCGCTGGCAAAACCATGACCTTCCGGGGTGAGGAAATCACCGTGGAGGAGCTGACGGAGGACAGCTTCCGCGGCGTGGACATCGCCCTGTTCTCCGCCGGCGGCTCCATCTCCAAGAAATATGCCCGCGCCGTGGTCGATGCCGGCGCGGTGATGGTGGACAACTCCTCCGCCTTCCGCATGGACGACAACGTCCCCCTGGTGATCCCGGAGATCAACCCGGAAGCGGTGAAGCAGCACCGGGGCATCATCGCCAACCCCAACTGCTCCACCATCATCGCCATCACCCCGCTCTGGCCCATCCACCAGAAGAACCGCATCACCCGCCTGATCGCCAGCACCTACCAGGCGGCGTCCGGTGCCGGCGCGGCGGCCATGGAGGAGCTGGAGGAAGGCACCCGCGCCTACCTGGAGGGCCGGGAGTTCACGCCCAGCGTCCTGCCGCACCCCTACGCCTTCAACCTGTTCAGCCACAACGCCCCCATCGACCCCGCCACGGGGTACAATGAGGAGGAGCTGAAGATGGTGAAGGAGACGAAGAAGATCTTCGGCGACGCCGCCATCCGCGTCGCCGCCACCTGCGTGCGCGTACCCGTGCTGCGCGCCCATTGTGAGGCGCTGACGGTGGAGTGCGAGCGGCCCATCACCCCGGCAGAGGTGAAGGAAATCCTGTCCACGGCCCCCGGCGTGCGGGTGGTGGACGACCCAGCCCGCAACTACTACCCCATGCCCATCGACGCCAGCGGCCAGGGCGACATCCTGGCCGGCCGCATCCGGGCGGACCTGTCGGACCCGTCGGGCCGCAGCTTCTGCCTGTTCGTGGCGGGCGACCAGCTGCTGAAGGGCGCCGCCCTGAACGCGGTGCAGATCGCCGAGCTGCTGTGACGTGACGGACGGGGCCGGTGGCGACCACCGGCCCCGCCTTGACCGGGTCGGCCGTCAGGCCGCCCGCATGTTCTCCCGGGGGCGGACCGTCCGGACGGTGCCGTCCACCGGGTCCACCTCGATGAAGCGCCCGCCCTGCCGCCGAGCCTCACGCAGGGCCTCGGCCACGGCCTCTGCCGTGATCAGGGGCTGCCCGTCATGGGTCCCCGCGCCACCCGCCTTCCCGGTACCGGCCGTCCTGGATCCGTCCACCGTCGCGCTTCCCCTCTGTTCCGACACGGCCCCGAGTTTTACTCAAAAGCGCAAACCATCCGTTAAGCCAAAGCGGCGGTCGCATAAAATGATGCGCGCATGGCGAGTGTCCGGCGGGCCGCTTCACCCGGCCGTGACAAGGATAAGGCCGCGTGGCGTACCACCCTTGTCCCGCGCCGCTGCCAAGATCCCGCCCCGATCTGCCCCTATCCATCGGGGTGCCGGATGAACCCGGCATGAACGAAGAATGGGGTTTCGGGATGAAGATGCGTGCGTTGCTCCTGGCCGCCGGCGTGGCGGTGAGCCTTGCGGGTCCGGCGGAGGCCGGGCGGGCGGAGCGCGGGGCCGCGTTGGGTGCGGGCATCGGGGCCCTGGGCGGGGCCGTGGTCTCCAACGGCGACTTGGGCGCCACCGTGGGCGGGGCGGCCATCGGCGGGCTGCTGGGCTATGGCCTGTCGGGCGGGGACAAGAAGACGGTGGAGCACCACCACCATGTCCATCGCCCTACCAGCCATCACTGGCACAAGCACCATGATCACCACGGCAAGAAGAACCGCCACCGGCATCGCGGCCGGGACGACTGAGCAGGCGGTTCCCAGGACACGGCGGGGCACGGGGATGAACCCGTGCCCCGTCCCACCACCAGGGCGGCTTGGCGCCTACCAGACCCGGCCCGGGCCGCGCGCCGACGGTGGGGTTGAGCCGGGGACAGGGGTGGCGGCGCCCGCCACATCCGGACGGGGCGGGCCGATCACCATGATACGCAGCGCCCCCATGGCCATGTTGAGCGAGACTTCCCGCCCCCCGTTGGCCCGGTGGGCTTCCAGCATGCGGTCGAGGGTAGCGGGGTCGGACTCCACGGCCTGTTGGAACGGCCCCGGACTGTCGGTCCAGAGGATCGGGTCGTCGGTGGGGGAGACGCCGGATTCATGCATGCGGAACCGCCGGGTCTGCTCGTCCCGGGTCAGGACACCCACCTCGTGGCCGGCAACATAGATCGAGCTGTAGCTGAAGACCGCCATGTCCCCGTCCCGGGATGCCATCACCGGGCGGAAGCTTGGGGGAGTTACCCCCGACGGGCAAGCTGCCCTCGCCGCCTGGGGGGCACCGTTCCCGAAAGGTAACAGCCATGCACCCGGCTCCGGGCTGGCCTGCCACCGGGCGTCGCAGAAACCGCGAAACCGCTACTTTCGTCTAGGAGACTCCCGGCGCCCCCGCCGTTAATCCTATGTCTTAGGGCTAGCGCAATTCGGGGGAACGGCGATGGCTTGGGATCTGGTGATCTATGGGCTGGCGATCCTGGCCTGCGTGGTGGCGGGCTTGGAACTGGCCGCGGCGGGCCTGATCGTGGGCGGCATCATCTACGGGATGGGGCAGCAGCGGGCCATCCCGCGTGAACCGGCATCCGACCGGTCCTGACCGCCTCCCTAACCTGTGACAAAAGAATGCTCCCCGGGCCCGTCGGGTCCAGGTCAATGCCGCGCGGCCCGGCCAAGGGCAGCCTGCGGGAAACGGCCAACCGCCCGTGGGCGGGGCCGGCAGACCAGAAACCCGGGAGCTACCATCATGAGGAACAAGATCGCCACCGCCTGCCTGGCCATCCTGAGCGCCATGCTGGCCTCCGCCCCGCCCGCGGCGGGCGGCGGCGTGCCGGCCGGGGCCACCCCCGCGGGCGCGCCTGTCGTGCTGGCGGAAGGTCAGGCCCGCGTCTTCGGCCATTACGGGCGCACGCTGGTCGTCTATGCGGGCCAGGTGGGCGGGGCCTTCACGCTGGTGGCCACCGCGGCCGACGACGTGGATGGCGGGCGCCCCCTGCGCACCACCCACACCCTGGCGGTGGGCCAGACCGTGCTGCTGCCCATGACGGGCGCGAACGGCATGATGGGCATCGCTGCCACCCGCATGGCTGCGGGCCTGACCCTGCAGACGGTCAGCCTGGACGGCCACGGCGCCTGACCCGGCCCCGCTGGCGGGCCGGGATGGGGCAGGCCTCGCCCGGATGGCTGGCTGGCAGCACCCGGTCCACCAGGCTGGCGGCGGCGATGCCCACCAGCACCCCGGCGAGCACGTCGGAAGGGTAGTGGCTGCCGGGGGGCACCCGGCTCATGGCCAGGGCCGCGGCAACGCCATAGGCGGGCAGCCGGGCCTGGGGCCAGCAGCGGGTCACCGCCCGGGCCAGGGCCGCCGCACCGGCCGCATGGCCGGAGGGGAAGGAGTGCCAAGCGCCCTCGTCGGGCCCGTTCAGCCGCGTCTCGTGCTGCCCGTGCTTGAACAGCAGGAAAGGCCGGGTGCGGGACACGGTGTGCTTCAGCATGCCCTTCATC
>MOEB01000079.1 GCA_001939945.1 Aerophototrophica crusticola
GCGGGCGTCGCTCGGCGCGCTGGCCGGCGCCCGTGAGGCCGCGGAGGCGGCCCAGGCGGCGGCGGAGCAGGCGGACCGGGCCAAGTCGCGCTTCCTGGCCGCCGCCAGCCACGACCTGCGCCAGCCGGTGCAGGGCATGGCGCTGTTCGCCGGCGTGCTGGAGGGGCATGTCGCGGACGGGCCGGGGCGCGAGGCGCTCGCGCACCTCAACCGCGGGCTCGACGCGCTGAAGGGCATGCTGGACGGCCTGCTGGACATCTCCCGGCTGGAGGCGGGGTCGGTGGCCACGGACATGCGCCCGCTGGACCTGCGTGACCTGCTGCGCGAGCTGGCCGGCGCCTACGGCCCCGTGGCCGAGGCGCGTGGCGTGCGCCTCTCGGCCAGCCCGCCGCCGCTGTCCGTGCTCTCGGACCGGGTGCTGCTGGGGCGCATGCTGCGGAACCTGCTGGAGAACGCGGTGCGCTACACGCCGCCGGGCGGCTCGGTGCGGCTGGAATGCTCCACCGCCGGGGGCATGGCGCGGGTGACCGTGGCGGACACCGGCATCGGCATCCCGGAGGAGCACCAAGGCCGCGTCTTCGACGAGTTCCACCAGGTGGGTAACCCCGGGCGCAACCGGGAGGAGGGGCTCGGGCTGGGCCTGGCCATCGTGCGGCGCCTGTCCGTGCTGCTGGGCCACCCGGTGGAGGTCTGGTCCCGCCCGGGCGAGGGCTCGCGCTTCACCGTGCTGGTCCCCCTGGCTGGGGCGCCGGCCAAGCCGGCCACGACCCTGCCCGCGCCGGCACCGGCGCCGCCCGACCCGGGCCGCGGCCGGCTGGCCCTGGTGGTGGAGGATGACGCCATCGTGCTGCTGGGGCTCCGGCAGATGCTGGAATCCCTGGGCTACGCCGTTTTGATGGCCGCCGACCCGGACCAGGCGGTGGAGCGCGTGCGCCGGGAGGGGCGGGCGCCCGACCTGGTGGTCACAGACTACCGCCTGCGCGACGGCCGGGTGGGCACCGAGGCGGTGGCGCGCGTGCGGTCGGAGCTGGGCTGCGCCCTGCCGGGGCTGCTGCTCACCGGCGAGGCCGGGCCCGAGGTGGCGGCCGACGCCGAGGCCCACGGGCTGCGCCTGGTCCACAAGCCCGTCACCCCCCGCCAGCTCGCCCAGGCGCTCCGGTCGCTGCGGACTTCCGGCCCTCCGGCCTGATCCTGGCCCGCGGCCGGCCCGGCCCGCTCCGCCAGGTCGAATGCGCCGATCAGGGTGCCCCGTGGGACGGCCGCCCTAAGCAAGGCCTGTTTGGCGCGCCAAACCCGGCGCGGGGCCCGGTGTTGCCGGAATGCCCCCCGCCCGGTCATTGCAACCCGGTCAGCCCATTTTGCGGCAACTGCGCCTTGCCGGGTTGCCGCACCCCAGGCTATGGATGGAACCGGGCCAGGGATGCCGGGGGCGGGCTATGCGCGGCGAGGACATGAGGAGCTTCCGCATCCTGCGGAACTGGGGCCAGGATGAGCTGGCGGAGCACCTGAACCAGGCGCTCGGGCGCAAATACACCCGCCCGAAGATCAGCCGGTGGGAAACCGGGGCCGAGCGCATCCCCGCGGACGTGTCGGCCCACCTCTCCCCCAAGCGGCAGCCGCCGCGGCGCGACGGCGCCCTCGTCCTCGGCTTCGCCAACTTCAAGGGCGGCGTGGGCAAAACCACCCTGTCGGTCAACGTGGCGGACGCCCTGGCCCGGGCCGGGCACCGGGTCCTGCTGGTGGACTGCGACCCCCAGTACAACGCCACCAAGCTGCTGGGCCTTCCCGCCGCCGCCCTGTTCGAGGAGCGGCGAACCCTGTTCCACGCGCTGGAGCGGGACCTGGGCATCGCCGACGTGGTGGTGCGCGGGCCGGGCTTCGACGTGGCCACCTCCCACATCGACCTGATGCGCGTGGAGACGCGCGGCGAGCCGGGGGCGGAGTTCATCCTGAAGGAAAAGCTGGCCCCCCTGGCCGACCGCTACGACTTCGTCATCATCGACGCCCCGCCCAACCCGGGCAAGCTGACCACCATGGTGCTGGCCGCCGCCCACCGGCTGGTGATCCCGGTGCGGACGGAGCCGCTGGACAGCAGCGGCCTGGACCTGCTGCTGGAGCAGCTCTCCCAGGTGCAGCGGCGGCTGAACACCGGCCTGAAGGTGCTGGGGGTGGTGCCGAACCACTATGACGCCCGCAAGGCCGTGGACCAGATCCTGCTGGGCACCATCCGCGACAACCTCTCGGCCAAGTTCCGGGTGTTCGAGCCGGTGCCCTATGACAGCGCCTTCGGCAAGGCCGGCCTGATGAACCAGACCGTGGTGTCCGCCTGGGCCCGCAGCAGCGGCGCCAAGGCCATCATGTCCCTCGTGCGGGAGATCGAGAATGCCTAAGCCCACCCGCTCCAGCCTTGCCGCCGCCGCCGCCAAGGCCGGCCAGCAGCTCAAGGAACGCAGCCAGGGCATCGCCGCCGTGTCCGACCGGCACCGCCACTCCTTCGAGGCGGAGACGGACCGCATCCGGCCCGACCCCGACCAGGCCCGCCGCCACTTCGACGAGGGCGCGCTGCGGGAGCTGGCCAGCAGCATGGCGGCCCAGGGGCTGTTGCAGCCGGTGGGCGTGGCGCCGGACGGGTCCGGCGGCTACCGGCTGGTCTGGGGGGAGCGGCGCTGGCGCGCGGCGAGGCTGCTGGGCTGGGACACCATCCTGGCCGTGGAGGCGCCGGCCAACCCGCGCGTGGCCGCGCTGATGGAGAACCTGCACCGCGCCGACCTGACCCCGCTGGAGGAGGCGCTGGCCTTCGCCCGCATGCTGGAGGAGGGCGGCTACAGCCAGACCCAGCTGGCGGCGGAGCTGGGCAAGAGCAAGACCACCGTCAGCCAGTCCCTGGCCCTGCTGGAACTGCACCCGGACATCCGCGCCGAGCTGGAGGCCGGCACGGCGGACGTGCCGAAGCGCACCCTGTACGAGGTCGCCCGCGCCCCGCGGGAGGTGCAGCTTGCCCTGTGGAAGCGGGTCAGGGCCGGCAGCGTCGACCGCGACGCGGCAAAGGCCATCGCCCGGGGCCGGCAGGCCCCGCCCGCCCCCTCCCTTGGCCGCAAGGTCGCGCCGCTGAGCCGCGTGCTGGGGGAGCTGAGGCAGGCCGGGGCCCCGTTGGCCGATGCCGACCGCCGCAGCCTGGAAGCCCTCCGCCGCCTGTTGGACGAGCTGCTGGCCCGCTGACCCCGTTTGGCGCGCCAAACGGCGGGGGCGGATCGTCAGTCCGCGGAGAAGGCGTACTGGGAGATGCCGCGCCGGTGCTCGTTGATGTTCAGTCGCCGCGAGAGGGGCGGCAGGGCGCGGTGGTTGCAGTCCTGGCGCTCGCACAGGCGGCAGTTCACGCCGATGGGCGTCGCGGCGGCGTTCCCCAGATCGTGGCCGTCGGCATAGATGAGCTGCCGCGCCTGCCCGATCTCGCAGCCCAGCCCGATGGCGAGGAGCTGCTCCGGCATGTGGAAGCCGGTGCCGGTGCGGCCGATGGTGCGGGCGATGCTGAAATAGGTGGTGCCGTCGGGCATCTGCACCACCTGAGTGCGGATCACGCCGGGCAGGCGGAAGGCCTCGTGCACGTTCCAGCGGGGGCAGGCGCCGCCGAAGCGGGCAAAGTGGAATCCCCCGGCGCTGAAGCGCTTCGAGATGTTGCCGGCGCTGTCCACCCGGATCAGGAAGAAGGGCACGCCCCGGGCGCCGGGCCTCTGCAGGGTGGTCAGCCGGTGGCAGGTCTGCTCGAAGCTGGTGCCGAAGCGCTGGCACAGCACGTCCACGTCGTAGCGCAGCTCCGTCGCCGCGGCCAGGAAGCGGTCATAGGGCATCATCAGCGCCCCGGCGAAATAGTTGGCCAGGGCGAGCCGGCAGAGCTGCCGCGCCTCCGGCGTGGCGAGCCCGCTGTCCGCCACCAGCCCGTCCAGCAGGTCGGCATGGCCGATCAGGGCCAGCTGGTGCGCCAGCTCGAAGCAGCGGCCCCAGGGGGGCAGCATCTCCGACAGCAGCACCCGCCGCCCGTGCGGGTCGAAGCGGCGCAGGTCCGACGGCATGGTGTCCCGCGGCACGATCCTCACCGTGACACCATAGGTCGAGGCCAAGTGCTGCCGCAGCCCGTCATAGACCTCGTGCAGGCGCAGCGGCATCGACCGCCACAGCCCCTCCGCCACCTCCTCCAGCTCGGGGAAGTGGTTCTGGCGGGCGTGGAAGAAGTCCCGCAGGTCCTCCAGGGGCAGGCGGACCAGCTCATGCCCCGTCAGCCGGTCATGCTCCGCCAGCTTCTCCGCCAGCTCCATGGCCTTCGCCACGGCGTCCTGGTAGGCGCGGTACAGTTGGGTGACGGCGTCGGCCGCCGCGGGGCTGGCGCCGGCCAGGTCCTTCAGCTCCTGCACGTCCACGCCGCGGCCGGCCAGCAGCGGGTCGCCAAACACCTCCCGCAGGTCGGCCACCAGCCGGTCGTCGTCCCCTTGCGCGAAGGACTTCATGTCCACCGCGTACACCTCCGCCAGCCGCACCAGGAACTGGGCGGTGACGGGGCGCTGGTTCCGCTCGATCAGGTTCAGGTAGGCGGTGGAGATGCCCATCTCCTCCGCCATGGTGGTCTGTGTCAGGCCCAGCTCCCGCCGCAGCCGCCGGATCTTCGGCCCGATGACCAGCTTCTTGTTCAAGGACGCCTCCCCACGCGCTTTCCTTGGCGCCGGGCCGCCCTCTGTACCTGGGCGGCGCGACTTTCGAATTCGAAAGTGGCTTTGGGCGGTCCCGGGGGCCCGCCGGAATTTTTACAACTTTAACAAACGAACAAAAAACCGGGCCAGGGGCTTTACAGGGCAACTCTTTTAGTCACGGGAGTGCGTGGACGCAATTTCCCGTCCCATGCCACCGTCCGTTCCCAAGATCCGCGCGCCCGGCCAAAGGGCGTCGGCGACCGACACGGGAGGGGACGAGGCATGCGACGCGATTTCCTGAAGGGCGCCGTCCTGGGCGCCGTCCTGCTGGCCTTGCCGGGCCTGGCCCATGCCGCCGAATGGAAGCCGCAGCGGCCGGTGGAGATGGTGATCATGGCGGGGCAGGGCGGCGGCGCCGACCGGCTGGCCCGCGCCATCCAGACCATGATCCAGAAGAACGACCTGTCCAACATGCCCTTCCTGCCCGTGAACAAGGGCGGCGGGTCGGGGGCGGAGGCGTTGCGCTACCTGAAGGACAAGGCCGGCGACCCGCACGTCATCATGGCGACGCTGAACAGCTACTACACCACGCCGCTGCTGACCCCCATCGGGGTGGACATCGCGGAGTTCGTGCCCGTGGCGCGCCTCGCGGTGGACGACTTCGTCCTGTGGGTCAACGCCGACAGCGACATCAAGACCCTGGACCAGTACGTGGCCGCCGTGAAGAAGCAGGGCCGCGGCTTCAAGATGGGCGGCACCGGCACCAACCAGGAGGACAGCCTGGTCACCGCCATGGTGGAGCGGGCCTTCAAGGTGCAGCACACCTACGTGCCCTTCCAGGGCGGGGGCGAGGTCGCCAAGGCCCTGCTGGGCAACCACGTCCAGGCCTCCGTCAACAACCCGTCTGAGGCGATGCAGTTCTACAAGGCCGGCAAGGTCCGGCCGCTGGCCGTCTTCTCCGAGAAGCGCCTGCCCGAGCTGCCCGACGTGCCCACCATGCGGGAACTGGGCCACGAGCTGGTCTACACCATGCAGCGCAGCTTCGTGCTGCCGCCGGGCACGCCGAAGGAGGTCCAGGCCTATTACGTGGACCTGTTCCGCAAGGTGGACCAGCACCCGGAGTGGGTGAAGTACGCCCAGAACATGAGCCTGACCCGCGACTTCCTGGCCGGGCCGGAGCTGCAGGAGGCCTTCCTGAGGGAGCGCCAGCAGCACCAGGACCTGCTGGCCACCATGACCGCGTCGGCGGCGAACTGAGCCGGGGGGCGGGGACATGCACACCCTGACGACGCGGCGGGTGGAGCTGGGGGTGGCGGCCACGCTGGCCCTCTTCTCCCTCTACCTCATGGCCAAGTCGGCCGAACTGCCCATCGGCTGGGTCTCCGGCCAGGGACCGGGCGGCGGGGCGTTCCCCTTCTGGCTCTCCGCCATCATGCTGCTGGCCTCCCTGGCCGTGCTGGCGCGGGCCTGGCGGGGGCTGACGCCCCCGTCGCGGGGGGAGGGGGCCTTCATCCAGGTGGGCTCCGGCCCCCTGCTGGGGGCGGTGGTGGGCAGCCTTGTGGCGCTGCTCCTCGCCATCCACCTGGTGGGGGTCTACGTGGCGATCCCCCTGTTCCTGGCCTTCCACCTGCGGGTCCTGGGCAGCCACTCCTGGCGGCTGACGGCCACCATGATGGTGGCGACGCCGGTGGTGCTGTTCCTCGTCTTCGAGGTCGCCCTGAAGACCATGCTGCCCAAGGGCCTGACCGAGCCCTTCTTCTACCCCCTCTACGCCCTCTTCCTCTGAGCCGGAGCGACCATGGACATCCTGGCCTCGTTGCTGGACGGGTTCGGCACCTCGCTGCTGCCCCTGAACATCGCCGTCATGATCGCGGGCGTGACCGTGGGCATGCTGATCGGGGCCCTGCCGGGCCTGGGCTCCGTCAACGGGGTCGCCATCCTGCTCCCCCTGACCTTCCTGGTGCCGCCCACCTCGGCCATGATCTTCATGGCGGCGCTGTACTATGGCTGCATGTACGGGGACGCCATCGCCTCCATCCTTCTGGGCATCCCCGGCGCCTCGTCCGCGGTGGCGACCACCTTCGACGGGCGGCCCATGGCCATGTCGGGCAAGGCGGGGGTGGCGCTGACGGCGTCGGCCATCGCCAGCTTCACCGGCGGCACCGTCTCCATCGTCCTGTTCACCGTGCTGGCCCCCACCCTGGCGGACGCGGCGCTGGCCTTCGGGCCGGCGGAGGAGTTCGCGCTGGTGCTCCTGGCCTTCACCACCTTCGTGGCCCTGGGGGGCCAGGACAGGTTCAAGACGGTGATCGCCATCTGCCTGGGCCTCGTGCTGAGCACCGTCGGCCTGGACATGATCTCCGGCCAGCCCCGGCTGATCTTCGGCGACCTGCCGGGCTTCTACCACGGCATCAGCTTCCTGGTCCTCGCCATCGGCATCTACGGCATCGGGGAGATGCTGAACACCATCGAGAGCACCCGCAACAAGGTGGCCATGGTGCAGCCCCGCATGACCCTGGGCACGGTGCGGGAGACGCTGCGGGAGATGCGCGGCAGCATCGGCACCCTGTCCCAGGGCAGCGTGCTGGGCTTCTTCGTCGGCACCCTGCCGGCGGCCGGGGCTACCACCGCCTCCCTCATGGCCTATGGCGTGGCCAAGATGACCTCCCGGCACCCCGAGCGGTTCGGGAAGGGGGAGATCAACGGCATCGTCGCCCCGGAAAGCGCCAACAACGCCGCCAGCACCGGCAGCTTCCTGCCCATGCTGACCCTGGGCATCCCCGGCTCCGCCACCACGGCCCTGCTGCTGGGCGGCATGGTGCTGTGGGGCCTGCAGCCCGGGCCCATGCTGTTCATTGAGCAGCCGGAGTTCACCTGGGGCCTGATCTCCAGCCTCTACGTCTCCAACGTCTTCGCGGTGATCGCCAACCTCGCCTTCATCCCGCTGTTCTGCTACGCCCTGCGGGTGCCCTTCACCATCCTGGCGGCGGTGATCTTCGTGCTCTGCGTCGTGGGTGGCTACGCGCCCAGCTCCGACATGCACGACGTCTGGCTGATGCTGGGCTTCGGGCTGGCCGGGTTCGTGCTGTGCCGGCTGGACTACCCGCTGGCGCCCATGGTCCTGTCCATGGTGCTGGGCCCGATCATGGAGAACGCGCTGCGCCAGTCCCTGATCGCGGGGCAGGGCACGCCCTCCCTCTTCCTGGAGCGCCCCATCGCGCTCACCTTCATCCTCATCGCCGTGTTGCTGTTCACCCTGCCGGCGGTGAAGATGGCCCTGGCCAACCGCCGCCCGCCCGCCCCCGCGCTGGCGGAGGAGAAGGCGTGAGCCGCCCGCGTCCGCCTCGCCCAAGAACGAACCACGTCACGGGAGCCGCCGCAGCATGAGCGTGATGCCCTTCGCCACCGTCGCCGAGGCCCTGTCCGTGGGCGCCGACACCGACGTGGCCTTCGCCGCCCCCGACCGCCAGCCCATGGCCTACGCGGAGCTGCGGGCCCACATGGCCCGCACCGTGGAGAGCCTGAACGCCGCCGGGATCGGCCGGGGCGACCGGGTGGCCATCGTCCTGCCCAACGGGCCGGAGATGGCGAGCGCCTTCCTGTCCGTCGCCGCGGGCGCCACCACCGCCCCCCTCAACCCCGCCTATCGGGCGGAGGAGTTCGAGTTCTACCTGTCCGACCTGAACGCCAAGGCGCTGGTGGTGGAGGCGGGCAGCACCTCCCCCGCCGTCGCCGTCGCCGCCAAGCTGCGCATCCCCCTGCTGGAGCTGTCCGTCGCGGCGGACAGCCCGGCCGGCGCCTTCACCCTGGCGCCCCAGGTCCCGGCATCGGCCCCGGCGGCGAATGGGGGCTTGGCCGGGCCGGACGACATCGCCCTGGTGCTGCACACCTCCGGCACCACGTCGCGGCCCAAGATCGTGCCGCTGACCCACCGCAACGTCACCGCCAGCGCCCGGCACATCGGCCAGACCCTGAGCCTCACGCCCGCCGACCGCTGCCTGAACATCATGCCCCTGTTCCACATCCACGGGCTGATCGCGGCGGTGCTGTCCAGCGTGGCGGCGGGGGGCAGCGTGTACGTCACCCCCGGCTTCAACGCCCTGAAGTTCTTCGCCTGGCTGGATGAGGCCCGGCCCAGCTGGTACACGGCCGTCCCCACCATGCACCAGGCGATCCTGGCAAGGGCGGAGCGCAACCCGGCCAGCGTGCAGGGGGCCAACCTGCGCTTCATCCGCTCCAGCTCCGCCTCCCTGCCGCCGCAGGTGATGGGCAAGCTGGAGGAGACGTTCCGCTGCCCTGTCATCGAGAGCTACGGCATGACCGAGGCGGCCCACCAGATGGCCAGCAACCAGCTTCCCCCTGGCCAGCGCAAGCCCGGCCATGTGGGCGTGGCCGCGGGCCCTGAGGTGGCGATCATGGCCGCCGACGGCACCCTGCTGCCCCAGGGGGCGGAGGGGGAGGTGGTGATCCGTGGCCCCAACGTGACCCCGGGCTATGAGAACAACCCCAAGGCCAACGCGGAGAACTTCACCAACGGCTGGTTCCGCACCGGCGACCAGGGGGTGATGGACGCGGACGGCTTCCTGCGCATCACCGGCCGGATCAAGGAGATCATCAACCGCGGCGGGGAGAAGGTGTCGCCGCTGGAGGTGGACGAGGTGATCATGGACCACCCGGCGGTGCAGCAGGTGGTGACCTTCGCCATGTCCCACGACAAGCTGGGGGAGGAGGTGGCCGCCGCCGTGGTCCTGCGGGAGGGGCAGTCGGCGGACGAGGCCACCTTGCGCGCCTTCGCGGCGGCGCGGCTGGCGGACTTCAAGGTGCCGCGCCGGATCGTGGTGCTGGAGGAGATCCCCAAGGGCGCCACCGGCAAGCTGCAACGCATCGGCCTGGCCCAGAAACTCGGCCTGGGGGGCTGACGCCATGAAGGTCTGCGTCTACGGCGCCGGGGCCATCGGCGGGTACCTGGGCGTCATGCTGGCCCGCAGCGGGGTGGACGTCACCCTCGTCGCCCGCGGCGCCCATTTGGCGGCCATGCGGGAGAACGGGCTGCGCCTGAAGCTGTCGGCGGAGATGGGCGGGGAGGAGCTGGTGGCCCGGCCCCGCTGCACCGACGACCCGCGGGAGGCGGGGCCGCAGGACTATGTCATCATCGCCCTGAAGGCCCACTCCGTCCCCGGCGTGGTGGACGCCATGCAGCCCCTGCTGGGGCCGGGGACGGCGGTGGTGACGGCGGTCAACGGCATCCCCTGGTGGTATTTCCACGGGCTGGACGGGCCGTACCGCGACCGGCGGCTGGAGAGCGTGGACCCCGGAGGCAGGCAGTGGGACGGCATCGGGCCGGGGCGGGCCATCGGCTGCGTCGTCTACCCGGCCACGGAGGTGGTCGCCCCCGGCGTCATCGAGCATGTGGAGGGCGACCGCTTCACCCTGGGCGAGCCGTCGGGGGAGAAGACCCTGCGGGTGGAGCGCCTGTCCGCCGCCCTGATCGCCGCCGGGCTGAAGGCCCCGGTGCGGCCCCGCATCCGGGACGAGATCTGGGTGAAGCTGTGGGGCAACCTCAGCTTCAACCCCATCAGCGCCCTGACCCACGCCACCCTGGACGTGATCGCCACCGACCCGGACAGCCAGCCGGTGGCGAGGGCCATGATGCTGGAGGCGCAAGCGATCGCGGAGGCGCTGGGCGTGCGCTTCGGCATCAACGTCGATAAGCGCATCGCCGGGGCCGCGGCCGTGGGCGCCCACAAGACCAGCATGCTCCAAGATTTGGAGCGGGGCCGGCCCATGGAGATCGACGCGCTGGTCGGCTCGGTCCAGGAGATGGGCCGGCTGGTGGGCATCCCCACCCCCACCATCGACACGGTCTTGGGCCTCGTCCGGCTGAGGGCGCGCATGGCCGGATGTTATGGCTGACGCTTTCGTGCGCCTCGGTCGCGGGCATGGGCCCGCGCGGCGGTGGTCACCGCCGAAGCGTAATTGCGTCGAGCGTGAACCTGCCCTGAAGGGGTGCCCTTGCCCGCTTTTGCGGGGAACGCCTGCCCGGCCCGTCCATTAGCGGAACCTAAGCAACGGGGCAACGGGCAGGGGCGGGGCGTGGGCTTGCGTATCCTCATCGCCGAGGACGACGCGCTGATCGCGATGGAGCTGGAAGCCATCGCGGAGGCGGAGGGCCACCGCGTCTGCGGCTGTGCCAGCACCGGGCCGGAGGCGGTGGCCCTGGCCCGGGAATGCCGCCCGGACGTGGTCCTGATGGACGGCTTCCTGGCGGAAGGCACCAGCGGCGTGTTCGCCGCCGCGGTCATCACCGGGGCGTTGCGCATCCCGGTCATCATGGTCTCCGCCCACCTGGACGCGCAGACCGCCCGCGACGCCGGGGCCACCGCCCTTGTCCCGAAGCCGTTCCGGCGGACCGACATCGGGCGGGTGTTGCGGGACGCCGGCCCGACGGGGTGAGGCCGGGGATGCCCCGGATCGCTTGACGCCTGTTTGACTAACTTGACCTTAAGTTTACCAAAGGTGACGCTTAACTTTACCATGGTAAAGTTATATGTGTCTGGTTTTGCAGGGAAAAGCGCCTTAAGGCGACTAACTTTACCGGTTCCGGACCCGGTCAACCCAAGGGGCCAGGACGGTGGTGCCCCGCTGGGGTGGCAAGCTGTGTCCAATGGCTCCAAGAACCGGGCGGGGAGGGGCGCCTGGGATGGACCTTACCAGGGTTTAGGACACAAGTCATCAGATGGGTCCGTCGAGGCCGTCCACCTCCGTCTGCGGGATGGCCGGGAAGCTGCCCGCGGTGCCGGGCGGCTCGGTGGCCCAGCGGATCGCGGCGGCGAGGCGGTCCAGCGCTTCCCGGCTGTCGGGGTGGGTGTGGCCGTGGGCGTGGAACTCGTGGGTCATGTGCTCCCACACGTCCAGCCGCACGCGCGTGCCCTGGCCCCGGGCGGTGCGGGCGAAGTCGCGCACCATGTCCACCAGGATCTCCTTGCCGCCGGCCTGGAGGTAGAGCGGGGCGGTGTCCCGGAAGTCCTGGGCGATGGGCGACAGCTCGGCATCGCCAAAGCCGCCGGCCCCCTTGAGCCAGGCGGCGAACCGCAGGGTCATGTAGCCCTGCACCAGGTCGTAGCGGTCATGGCCGAACTGGCTGGCGCCGCGCCGCCCCACGTCGGTCCAGGGGCTGAGGCCGATGCCCAGGGCGGGCTGGGGCAGCCCCTCCGCCGCCAACCTGGAGAGGGTCATCAGCACCAGGTGGCCGCCGGCGGAATCCCCGCCCACCACGAGGCGGGCGGGGTCGGTGCCGCGGCCCAGCATGAAGCGGTAGGCGGCCAGCGCGTCCTCCAGCTGGGCGGGGTGCGGGTGCTCCGGCGTCAGGCGGTAGTCCGGGGCGAAGACGGGGATGCCCAGCCAGGCCGCCAGCATGGCGATGAAGTGGCGGGTCACGGCGGCATAGAAGGTGTACCCGCCGCCATGGAAGTAGAGCATGGTGGCCGTCCCCCGTCGGTCGCGCGGGATGAACCAGTGGCCCGGCGGCTCCCCCGCCTGGCTGGGCCGGATGTCCACGGCCGGGTCCGCCTCCACCACGGGGACGTAGCTGTCGAAATAGGCACGGCCCTCCGCGATGTCGGGCAGGGCGAGGGCGTGGTTGAACTGCGCCCGCCAGAACAGGTTGCCGATCTCGAACGGGATGGGCCACTCCCGCACCAGGGGGCGGCCCACGGCACGGCGGGCCAGCACCCGGGCGGAGCAGAGCAGGATGGTTGCGACGCTGCGGGCCTTATGGCTGAAACGGCCCTGGAGTATGGTCTTCGGCATGGACGGGCTCCGGCAATCTCTTGCCCCGTGTTTCGCGCCGCGCCCGCCCGGCCGTATAGAACGGAAACGACAAGCGCCCATGCCCCCCGCCCCCAGAGCGCGCCTGCTTCTGCCCCGCCCGAGCCTTGCGGGCTGCGTGTTCAGCGGCATCGAGCGGGACACCCGCGGCACCGCGCTGGCCGACAGCCAACGCTTCAACTATTACCCGGCCGCGCCCATGGCCGTGCTGTCCTGGACCTTCGAGGGCACCCTGCACATGGTGGAGGACCGGGCGGCCGACGGGACGCCCGTGCTGGGCCCGCCCCTGCCGACCCTGGTCCTGTCCGGGCCGCAGCGGCGGCCGCGGGTGAGCTGGTCGCCGGGGCCGGTGCATGCCCTGATGGTGGGGTTCTACCCGGAGGCCCTGGCCCGGCTGGCCGGGGTCGCCATGGGCCCGCTGGTGGACCGCATCCTGCCGCTGGAGGACGTTGTCGCCGGGCCGCTGGCGGACGCCTGCCGCGCCGTGCTGGCGGCGGGCGGGGAGCCCTTCGCGGCCCTGGAGCGGGAGCTGGGGCCGCTGTGGCCCGGCCCGG
>MOEB01000008.1 GCA_001939945.1 Aerophototrophica crusticola
CGGGGACGGGGCCCACGGCAGGGCCCCCCGCGCGGGGAACCCAGGGGGCCGCTCCGGGGCGCGAGACGCGCCCCACCCTGGCGCCGGCGCCGGCGCGCCCTACCCATCCCCGGGCCGCCTTGGCGTCCCGGGGCACCTCCCGTATGCTGTGGCGCGAGGAACCACACGGCAGCCCCCACCCGACATGGCCAAGACGACCACCAAGCGCCCGCCGCCCCCAGCCCGGATGCCGGACGCCCTGCCGATCGGGGCCGTCGGCCTCGGGAACCCCAGCCGCAACCTGTCGGTCGGCGGCGAGCGCACCACGGTGCGCCTCAACGGGGCCTCGTGGCGGGCCTACCTGGCGATGTGCGAGGCGGAGGGCTGGAACCGGCACGAGGTGGCGGGCTGGGTGGCGTCCAGCCTCCCTGACAACTATGCCCTGTCCGACGCGCTGCGGGCCGTCGTCCTCGCCTACTGGGCCCGGCGGGCGGGGCTCGACTTGCTGAAAGACGCCCCGACCTAGATGCGGTATGGGGCCAGGCCGCTACCCGCAGGCCTGGCCCCATACCGCATCTAGGTTCTGGCTTCGCCCCCTGGTAATCGTTACCCGACTACGTTGTCGGGGCGCCAGATCCTTTTGCGAGATCGGTCGGTGCCCCGTGCGAGATGTCCGCTCACCTTTATCGAGGCCTGGAAGACCTCTCCGCAAACCGGTGAGCGGCGTCGTGGTCGGCGCTCGCCAGGCCCGGCAGCTGGGTGCGCTGACCCCACGACCTCCGTCACACCGCTCACTATGCGAGGCATATGCATACTCATATGTCATCGTGGCTTGCCTCTAGCCGAGCAGCTTCTCGATCGCGGCAAGGAGGTCCGCCACATGCCGGAGCCGATGGTCGTTCCGTCCCGAGAGGCGCCCTACCAGCCGCCTGACCTCCTCGGCATCCTGGTCGAGTGGGCGGCCCGCCAGCCAAGCTCTTAGGGCCTTCGTCGCTTTTGGCCCAGGCGCGCGCCCGCCGCGCAGGATCTTGCTGAGGTGCCCCTGGGAGATGCCGGTTGCCGCTGCCAGCGCCGATTGGGTCGTGCCGCGGATCGTCATCTCGTCCACGACACGCTCGGCCAACGTTGGCTTTTTCGTTTTACCGGTGGGCATATTCATGCATAAATTAAATATGCATTCAGGGGTCGCGGCAAGCGGGATTCACGGCACATCAGGGGTAGCGTATGACCAACGACGAAGAGCTGATCCGGCAGGGGTACCTCGTGGACGGCAGGCTCGCGGGCTCGCCCTACGGCGACTTCGAACGCTTTGAACTCGGCGACACCTACGTGGAGACCCTGCACAAGGCGGGTCTCGCCTTCATCCCCCCCGGCTCGGTCAACTTCCCGTTCCGCCACTACCCGGCCCCGGCCAAGCCCCGCCGGGCGAAGCCGGACACCGTCTACGCGATCAGGGTGGGCAAGGACCTTGTGCCCAGGGCGGTGAAGGAAGCCAAGGGGTCCACGAGAATGCGGGAAGGCAAGGCGCTGCTGAAGGCTGCCGAGCAGGCCCTCTATTCGGCCGTGGCCCTGTCCTGCGACGTCGCCATCGTCAGCGACGGAAGCACGTGGAAGTACGTGGACGTGCAGGCGTCCCTCCGCGCCGGCGATATCCGTTGGCACGACGAGGGGAGGGACCTCAGCGCCGCCGTCCTCGCGAACCTCGTGAACGGGGACGCGGGCGTCGTCAAGGACCCCCAGCCCCTGGCGGAAAGCGTATGGCAGACGATCTGGATGACGACGAAGGCGGAGCCGAAGGAATGCCTCCTGACCTTCGTAGAGATGTTCATCCTGAAGTTCCTGTCCGACAACTTGGCGAAGCGCGACCTGCCTGACGCGCTCTCATTCTACGAGCTGGTGAAGGACCACCGGGAATTCGTGGACACCCACGGCACCACGGAGATCGAGTATTACGTCGAGAAGGTCCGCCCGCGGATCAAGCAGCTGTTCCCGGACAACACGGTCGCGAAGGACGCCGCCATCGGCCGGATCTTCGGGGTGTCGACCGTGGTGTCCAAGACCTCGGTGATCAACGGCTTCGCGTTCCTCAAGACCTCTGACCAGTCGTTGAAGTCGTTCAACGACGCCTTTAAGGCGATCCTGAAGGCCTTCGACAGGTTCGGCCCGCTGACGAGGATTGACCCCGAGTTCAAGCTTAGGCTTTACGAGATGTTCCTGAAGAGGTCCATGCGCCAGCAGACCCTTGGGCAGTTCTTCACCCCGCGGAACATCGTGCGCCCGATGATCAGGATGGCGCGCCTCGACCTGCTTCCGGACGGTGCCGTCCTGCTCGACCCGGCTGCGGGCGTCGGCGGGTTTGTCCTCGAGCCGATGCTGCACACGGACGCGCTGCCGGGTAACATCCGCTTCGAGAAGGGCGCGCCCGTCAGGCGGGTGAGGACGATCGGGGTCGACGTGGACGCCAACACGCACATCCTTGCCAAGGCGAACATGCTGATCCACTTGGCGGAGCTCGTGCGCGACCCCAAGACGACCCTCCCCGCGGTCAACCAGGCCATGGCGGAGACGTTCTTGCTGATGAACGGGAACCAGACGCTAGGCGCCCTGGAGCACCCGCCTCGCGACACGGTGGACGTAATCCTCACCAACCCCCCCTACGTGACCCGGGGAAGCAGCGTCTACAAGGACGCGATCGCGGCGACGACAGGGCTCCGCAACGGCGTCAGCCTGCGGACCCACTACGACAGGTGCGGCCTCGGGCTGGAGGCGCTGTTCCTGCGCTACGTCTCCGGCGCGCTCAGGCCGGGCGGTCGGGCCTTCGTCATCGTTCCCCTGGGCATGTTGAACCGGACGGAGCGCGGCCCGAAGGCCAGGATCCTGGAGGAGTGCAATGTCGTCGCATCAATCCAGCTTCCACCGAACGCGTTTTTCAACACGTCCCAGAAGACGTGCGTCCTCGTCCTGGAGCGACGCCACACGACGGCGGATGAGCGTCCCAACGTGTTCTGCGCCGTTGCGCGCAGCATAGGCGAGACTCTGGACTACCTCCGCCTGCCCGACCCTAGCAACGACCTGGCCGACATCGCGGAAATGTTCGTGGCCCGCGAGGCCGGGGAGCCAGGGGCGGCGGAGGGCAGCCCGATCGTGAAGGTGGTGTCGGCCGACAAGTTCAGCGACGCGGACCGCTGGGACGTCGCCCGCTTCTGGTCCGACGAGGAGAAGGTGGCCCTCGGCCTCCAGGAGGACGCGGTGGCAAGGCTGGCCTTCGTCGAGGACGTGGAGAAGCGGATTGAGGGCATCTCCCGCGAGTTGAGGGCCGCGAAAAGGGAGCTGGCCGCCCTTGCCGGTGGCCCCACGAGGGCGGTCCGGCTTAGTGACGCGGCGGTGTTCGGCCTCCGGGCCGGCACCCGCCTCACGACCATGGAGATCAGGGCCAACCCAGGGGACGTCCCTGTGTACAGCTGCTTCAGGGAGGCGGACATCGAGAAGGGCAGGGCGGACGAGGCATGGCTGCTCAGGAAGGGGGCTGTCGTCGAGCGCAGGCCGGTGGTCACCGTGAACGCGAACGGCGCGTCCGTGGGGCGGGTCTTCGTGCGCAGGACGCCCTGCGTGCTCACCGACGACGTCATCATCCTCGACCTGAAGGATCGCCGCCTTAACCACGACTATGTGGCGGTCAAGCTCCGCGACGCCATCGCCGCCGGCGGGTACCTCTACGAGGCAAAGCTGTTCTCCAAGAGAACCCACGAACTCGAGGTCGAGGTGCCCGTGGGCCCTGACGGGAAATTCGACATGAAGCAGCAGAAGAGGATAGCGGCGGCGGCGGGCCGGCTCGACCAGTTGCGGCGCCAGCTGACGGAACTCGGCGAGACTGCGGCGGGCGTCAGGCTCGCGTAGGCCGGCGGCGGCGCGGTCTGGCCCCGCCGCTCCCCCAAATCCCGGTGGTGGCAACCCTGCTGCCGCCTTGCGTGGTTGCACGCTGCAGCCGTGCATTTAGCCCATGCAGCCTTCGGTACGCGCCTCATATGCACGGAGCATCCCACACCCGCCCTCCGCGCGGGCGAGCACGCTGCCGGGGGGGCGCTGACCCGCCCGTGCGCCCGAGGACCAACGAAGCCGGGGCGCCGCGTCTGTTTTTGCGCTCGCCCGCGCGGCTTGGACGATGTCGACATCAAGGGCGCGGCTCGATCGCGCTCCGAGCGCGGCGGTCATGGGGGACGTATCTTCAGCGGTATCCGCCGAGCGATCCTGATCCGCGGCTCACCGCGGTCTAGCTCAGGCCCGCGGCCGAGGCCCGGCCCGCCGGGAACCAGGTCGGCCAGGGCGGCGTGCGCTTCGGCGGCCGGCACCGACTCGTATCGCGCCGCCAGCGCCGCCGCCTCCCCGTAGTAGGCGGCCACCGTGTCCGGTACTCCGCTCACGCCGCCTTCCTGAATTGCTCGAAGCGCAAGGCCAAGCGGTCCCGGTCCGGGGCGTCCTGTGGCCGGGCCGGCGGGCACAGCATGGACAGGTGCAGGCGCTTAATGGCGTCGAGCGTCGGGCCGTCTTGCTGGGCCATCAACTTGTCCGAGACGTGAATGCGATGGTCCAGGTCGATGCCGACGAGGTGGGCGTCGAAGGCGGCGTGGTCAGCTTTGCTGAGCGGCAGGCCATTGCGCACCACCGGCTGCTCGAGCGCCTCGTCCGCGTCGGGCACGATGTGGGCGGCGTCCAGCAGCAGCGGCTCGGGCAGGCCGGACAGGGCGCAGCGGCCGCCAATCCCCAGACCACTAGGCACGGCCAGGACACGACATTGCGGGCCCAGGCCGCGCAGCATGGGCAAGGACCTGGCAGTCACCGCATGTCCGCCGATCGCTGCGGCTGGTCTTCCGGCCTCCCGCCCCGGCACCACTCGAAGACTCCGTTTTGGACCCAGAAATGGCAGCCGCAGCGGTTCGTCTGGTGGACGGACGGCTGCACAGTCGGGCGCATCCAGAAATCCAGGGCGACGGCCCATCGCGGGCGGCGTTGCGGGTTCAGGGACAGCGAGATTGTGGCGCCGCAGCCGCCGGGGCACCTGAGGCAGGCCCACTTCTCTATCCCGCCGTCCCTTACCAGGGCCAACTCCCCGACGCGCACCTCGTCTTTCCCGGGGTGAGTGTCCCGCGGCACCGCGATCACGTCGAAACGCAGCACCCCGAGATGCCGCAGTAACCTGGCAATATAAATTCTCATGTCATCACCCGATCATATCGAGGAACGGGTCGGTGTCACCGCGGCCCCAGACCGACGGTGTACCGCAGACAGGGCAGGCATCCGTTTGCCGGACGGCTAGGAAGCGGTCGTCGCGGACGTGGAAGCGACGCGTCCTTGTCGGGACCATGCCGGCTTCTCCGTGGAACCCCGTCAGCGCGGCCAGCATCTCGTTAACCGCGACGCTGGCCATCTCCGTGGTGAAGGTCACGACGGCCGGGGCCGGGTCACCGCTCCCGATGACGTAGGCCTCCGCCTTCCGACGCTGGAACTCCTCCGGGTCGGCCCGCTCGAGCGCCTCCTCGGCGGCCCGCCGCGGGTTCACCACGCCCCCGCAGATGAGGCAGGGCCGCCCCGGAGATAGGGTGGTCACGCGGCCGACGATGTCATGGGCGTGCCCCACCCGCGCTGGCGCCATCCGGAGGCCCACGTCGATGACCGGGATGCCGTAGAAGTAGGCGAGCCGGTTCAGCAGTTGGCGCCCGGAGTGGTCGTCGGTGCAGCCGAAGACGAAGTCGCATGCCTTCAGCATGTCCCGCGCCAGGGCGTCCCCAACCCAGCCCTGGTGTGTCGCGACCTCCACCCCGAGCTCGGCGCCCAGAATTTCCCTGGCTAATACCTGGACCTTCGACAGGCCGGCAACCGCGTCGGCGCGCCGCGACCCGTGCAGCCGGTTCAGGTTGGTGGTGTCCACCACGTCCTTGTCGACCAGGAGGAGGCGGCCGATACCCAGGCGCGCCAACAGCATCGCGGTGGGGCTACCGGTCCCCCCGGCACCCACGACACCGACGCGGAGCGACCGGACCATATCGTTGAATCCCGGGCCGAACAGACGCCCCTGGCGCTCAAGGTGGTCGTCCGGGTCACGCGGGTCCTGGCCCGCGCCCGGCCACCGCCGGAACCTGCCGCCAACGGCCTGCACCCAGGACATGTCGGCCGGGACGCCGCCGTCCGCGGGCCAGAGCCTCGCGCGCACCGAGCCGTCCCCCCCGAGCACCAGGCTAACCAAGCCCGCGGTGCCCTTGACGCGCGCGGTGCGCGCCAGCTCGGCCTCGTTCCGGTCATCCTGGGCGGAGAAGAAGGCGGTGCTCCCGGGATGCGTGTGGACCAGCGCGGGGACGAAGCCGCCGGCAACCGCGTCGGAAAGTAGGCGCATGTAGCCGCCGGTCCCCCAGGTCACGTGGTTGCCGGAGCTGCTGACCATCTCGCCGGGGTCGATGTCCCTCCAGGCGTGGGAAACCAGCCGGAGGCGCCTGCCCCCGCTCCAGGGGTCGGTGGTCACGGCCGCCTGCCCAAGGAGCATGTAGGCGGCGCGTTCCGCGCCGTTTCCGTCAGGCAGGAGGCGCTGGAGCCGCCCGGCATGCGGCTCCAGCAGGGTGAGGTCGAGCTGCGCCGCCATCACTGCGCCCCCTCGATCGCGTGGCGGGCCCGCGCGATCATGGTGTGGAGCCCGTCCAGGCCCGGCCGCCACTCGGTGGAGTGGCGGGACCAGCGCTGCCACGACTTGCCAACGAAGGGGTGCGGGACATCCGCCCGGCTCGGGTAGCGGCCCACGGCGGCCAGCTTCACCCAGGGCAAAGTGAAGAACATGTCCGGGGGCACGTCCGGGTACCCGGGCGGGAGCAGGACCAGCACGTCGGCCTTGGCGCTGTCGTACTTGCCCTCCGGCAGCGGGATGTCCTTCAGAACCACCCCGACCTGCCCGCCGTCCACGACCATCTCGTAGGCGATGCCGTGCCCGTCCAGGTACTCGCGGTCCCGGGACGGGAGGGGGCCGCGGCCCTCGGTCGTCTCCTTGATGACCGTGATGAACCGCTCGACCCCCGCCTTGGACAGGTCGACGGTGTCAGCCGGCCCGATCTCTAGGTCGTGGCCGCCGCGGACCTCCTGGTACAGGGAGTAGCCGGCCTGTATCCCTGCCAGCTCCCGCAGGACGGCCCCGGATATCACCGGTTTGCCCCAGGCGAGGTGGCGGTCATCCACCTTGAACTTGTAGGCGCGGTCGGTGCGGAAGTGGATGAAGCGTTCCACGCCCCGGCCCCGGAGGTCGAACGGCTCGTCCGGACGCAGTTCCTCGAAGTCCCCGTTGGGCAGGATGGCGTAGAGGCTGAACTCGTCCGCCGGGCGAGCGCCGGCGGCCTCCAGGATCTGCCGGCCCAGGGGCACCGGGTCCGACAGCTCCGCCGACTTGAAGTTGAGCGTCTCGTCGCCGACCTGGATGCGGTAGGACGGCACCTTGGTGTTGCCCACGCCCTGGTCGTCGTTGCCGGGGCGGGCCTTGTCCGTGTCGTGGGACATCGCGTCTTTCCTCTTCGTCTCGCCCCGGGCAAGCGCGCCACGGGGCATCCAAAGGGGTAATCGCGGCCACCCAGACTGTCCGGTAACCCTATTTCGAGATTTTTTTCAGGGGCACCTCACCGGCCGGCACCGGCCCGCAGATGAAGAAGGAGGGGCAGCGCGGGCAGTCCCTGGACCTCTTGGCGGGGAAGCGGCCCTGGCGCATGGCATCGAGGGCTTCGCCGAGTTTGGCACGCCGGCTGTCCAGCACCCTCTGCGACATCTCCACGGGCGTCACGGTTCCGTCGGCCAAGTGCACCAGCTCCACCTTGGTCGGGCCGGGTTGCCGCTGGGCCGCCAACACAAGCATCGCGGCGAGGAGGTCGTCTCCGTCGCGGTGGTATCTGTGGCCTGTCCGGACCTTCCTCACGCTCCGCCCGCCCGAGGGCAGCAGGCGGATGTCGTCCAGGACCACCAGGATCTCGCCCCCGGGGACGGCCAGGCTCAGCTTGGCGGCTCCGGCGGCGTTCCCGGCCAGCGCCAAGGCCAGGTTCGACAAGAGCCCGAGGGCGATGGCGCGATACTCCGCCGAGTAGCCGTGGTCAGCCGGGCCATGGGTGGCCCAAACGCTGTCGAGCATGGCGGCCAAGGCATCCGCGTCCGGCGCTCCGCCTTGCGCGATGGCGTGGTCCACGACCTGCTGGACCGCGGAGTGCATCCGCATGAAGGGCGTCTCGGCCCGGCGCCCGCCCGTCTGCAGGACATGGGTATAGAGGAACCGCCTCGGGCATTTCTCGTACAGGCTCACCTGGCTGTCCGTGAGCGCCAACTGGACCCCCGGCCGGATGGGCACGGGTTCCTCGTCGCGCGGCCGCGGCACGACCACCCTCGGGTGGCAGGCCCGACGGGAAAGCGTGGAGCCGAGGTCATCGAGGTACCGCGACCCTGGCCACCGGACGCCACCCTTCTTCGTCGCCATGGAGTAGAGCAGCAGCCGGTCCCGCGCGCGCGATAGCGCCACGAAGAACAGGGACTGCTGCTCCTCATCATGGCTGGCCCGCGCGACGTCCTCCCCGCTCCCCGAGGCGCCCTGCACCATGCCGTCAGGCGGCGGCACGCCGTCGGATTTGCCGTGGTGCCGCGGAAGCGAGCCCTGGTTCAAGCCCGGGATGTGCACGACGGGGAACTCGAGCCCCTTGCTGCCGTGGATGGTCATCAGCCGTACGGCGTCCATCCCCTGGGCCGCCTCCGGCAGCTGGCGCAGGTCCCGCTCGTCCGACAGCTGCAGGAGCTTTCGCACTCGTTCCAGCAGCCGGGCGGCGCGCGGCCCGTGTCCCAGGGGTTGGCCGCGGACGAAGTTCATGAACTGCCAGACGGCGATGCCCCGGAAACGCGACTGGACCGACGTCGACCCCGCGATGCCGGCCGCCAGCCTCGTGCGGTCCAGCAGCACCCTCGCCAGGAAGTCCCAGGGGTCCGCCTCGGGCGAGGCGCCCTCGAACAGGGCGGCGGCGGCCCGCAGCCCAGGCGCCGGCGAGCCCGCCAGGCCGTCCAGCCAGGCCATGGGCCCGCCCCCCGTCCCGCGCAGGGGCGCCAGCACTGCCTCGACGTCGGGGAGGCCGGCCTCGAAGCCATCCATCGTGGCGGAGCGGAACAGGCCCGCGCCCCAGCCGTCGGCCAGCAGCGACACCAGGGTCAGGAGGTCCTTCACCTCGGGGCGCTCGAAGATGCTACCGAGGTAGAGGACGGGGATCCCCGATGCCTCGAGTCCGGCGGCCAGCCGGGATATCCGGTCGTTGCCGGCACAGATGATGGCTTGGTCGCGGTAGGCGAAGCCCGCCGCGCGCATCTCCTCGACCGCCTCCACCAAGGCGGCTTCCTCGCTCCCCCCGGAGACCTCCCGGTACTCGGGCCGGTGCCCGCCGGCCCCCCTGTCCGCCTCGTAGGCGACGGGCGGCGACGCGCGCATCGCCACGTTCGCGAACTGCCCGAAGGCCGCCGTCACCTCCGAGCGCGACCGGTAGTTCACCAGGAGCCGGCCCGTGGCAGCCCCCGGGAAGTCGTCCCCGAAGAGGGCCATGTTGAAGGGCGACGCGCCGCGGAACCGGTACACGGACTGGCGCGCGTCGCCCACGGCCCACAGGTTCTCGCCCGATCCGGCCAGGGCCCTCAGCAACTCCACGCTGGCGCGGTTGACGTCCTGGTACTCGTCCACCAGCAGGTGGCGGTGCCGGGCCCTCAGGGCGTCCCGCACGGCCGGGTCGGAGCCGCACAGCCTCGCCGGCAGCATCACCAGGTCGCCGAAATCCACGCACTTCCGTTCAGCCTTCAGGCGCTCGTACTCGCGGTAGACGATGCCCACCTCGCGGCTGCGGGCCGCCGCCTCCCGCGCCCCGTCGTCGTCGGCGGCAACCCGCATGGCCTCCGCCAGCTCCAGGTACCGGCGCGGGCATGCCATCTCATCCTTGGCGCGGGAGATGGCGGCGAGGATGTCCAGGAGTTCCCGGGTCGGGTCCCACAGGTTCCTGAAGTGCTCCAGGCCGAGGCGGGGGAACTCCGCCTCCAGGAGCTCGACCGCCTCGGCCCTGTCAAGGAGGCGCGGGTTCGGCGGGAGGCCGAGGCGGTCGTGGAAGCGGCGCACCACGTCGAGGCCGAAGGCGTGGAACGTCCCGATCCAGATCGCGCCGGCCGCCTGCGGCCATTTCGCGGCGATGCGCTCGGTCAGCTCGGCGGCGGCCTTGTTCGAGAAGGTGAGCACGATGATGGACGAAGGGTCCACCCCCGCGGCCAGCAGGTACCCCACCCTGGCGACAAGGGTGTGGGTCTTGCCCGTGCCGGGCCCGGCCTCCAGCAGGTACGGCGTCCCCCGGTGCCTCGCCGCCGCCTCCTGCCCTTCGTTCAGCGCCCTCTCCTCCCGTGGCCGGGAGGGCGCGGGCGGGATCTCGGGCACGAGCAGGGCGTCCAGCAGCTGCGCCGCGACCACCGGGAAGCCGGCCCCGAGGCGCCCCGCGATCTCCGTGGCGGTCAGACCCTCGCCGACGTGCAGGCGCCTGGCGACTGGCCGCGGCAGGAGGAACTCCCGCGCGAACAGGTCCATCTGGACCTCCCGGCGCTCCCTGGCGCCATAGTCGACCACGCGCTCGAGGCCCACGGGGGACGCCTCCGCCGGGCGGCCCGGGTCCGGGGAGACGGCGACGTAGCCCTCCTCCCCGCCCTCCAGCTCGACGTGCCCCAGCTCGTGGGCGACGAGGAACGCGTCGAGGAAGGGGTCGCCGGTTGCCTCATGGACGATCGCCAGCGCGCCGGGGTCATACAGCGCGCGTCCCCCGTGCAGGCGGACATCCCCCGGGGCCACCCTCGTCACCTCGATGTCGCGCCGTCGGGCCTCCGCCAGGACGAAGCCGTAGGGGTCGAAAGGGTCGGCACCCTGCGCGACCGCCGCCGCGTGCAGCGCCTCGGCTCGCCTCCTCGCGATCTCGATGGCGTTCATGGTCAGGCCGGGTCGTGGAGGAGCGCTTCCTTCCGCGCAACGGGCATCTCGGTATCCGCCACGAGTTGGGCGAAGGAGACCTGCTGTTGCGCGGACGGCTTGGACGCGGCCTTGAATGCGGCTTGCGCCGGCACCGCCGGCGGCATGCGCACGTACCCGTGGAGCGCCGCCAGGGCCACCCCCATCTTTTCCGCCAGCTGGCGCAGGAAGTGCCGGGGGTATGTCGAGGGGGCCACCAGCCTGTCACGCACGGCTGCCAGGATCGTGCGGGGCACTTCCAGGTCGGCGGCCAGTTTCGCCAATGCCTTCCCTTGCAGCCTGGTGAAGACCTCTTCCGTGCCTTGCTGCCCGGGTGAGCACGCCATGAACCTCTCCCAGGCCGCGTCGGCCTTCGCCGGGTCGTCGGGAGTTGGATCGGGGGCTTCCAGGTCCACCTGCACGAGGCGTAGCTCATGGGCGAGGTCGAGCAGCTCGTGGGCGAGTTCGGGATGGCGTTCCATGTATGAACGGAGGGTACCCGGCCCGTGGTCGGGCTCGACGGCGAAGGCATACAGGATGTCGTCGGGCGTCTGCGTGCCGCTCATGGCTTGCCCTTCCCGGTGAGCATCGCGGTTAACTTCTTGATCGCCCGGTCGCGCCGGTTCCAGACGGTCTTGGCCGAACATCCCAGGATCTTCACCATGCTCAGCTTTTCGGGGTCTTCCGACACGATGGGGATTTCGGCGAGCATCATGGTGATGACCTTTCTTTCGTCCGTTGGCAAAGAGTCAATCGCCAACGCGAGCATCTTCCGGTAACGCGGGGCCAGTATCTCGTCTTCAGGGGGCCTAAACAGGGCGGCAGCCTCCTCCACCTCCGCCGACGGCTCGGACGACTCCTCATCGCCCAAAGGGGCCGACGCTGCCTCCATCCTGAAGGCCTTGCGCTTGGCGGTGATGCGTAGGCGGCTGATGGCCTGCTCGAACCGGACCTCGAAGAAGTCGAGCCGGTCATCCCCGCCGTCGCGGTCCAGGCAGAGCAGCTCGTTGAAGCGGAAGAGCACCTCGTCCCGGACATCCTTGGCCAAGCGGTCTTCCGTGGCCTGACTACCCGAGCGTCCCTCCGCCCGGGGAAGCGCCCGGAGGACGCGGCCGCGCAGGAGGTCGAACAGCTTGCGGAACAGCCGGTCGTCGTTATCGAACTTGGTGCGCCTCAGCAGGTGCAGGAGGCACTCGGACGGGAGATAGCCGGGGTGCCCCCGGTCGTTGATGGAAGCCCTCTCAAGCAACTCCTCCCGCGGCATCGCCAGGGCAACGTTGATGGACTGTTCTATCTCCGGGGGCCGTTCCATTGGCTCCCCATCTGCCGTCAATCTGCTCAGTCTGTCAGCCACGCCGCCCTCACCTGAAGCCATGTTTTGCGCCAAGTGCGATCCCCTTCAGTCCAAACCGAACGTTCGAGGGATGCTGAGATAGGCCAATCTCAAACCGTCATCCGCCTCCGCGTTCATTTCAGAAGCGACCCGGATTGGGATGCGCCAACCAACTTGGCGGCGACTTCCTTCACACTCTCAGGTTCGAGCCACCTGCTTGCGAAATCGGCACAGAGGAGTTCCTCGGTGAGGAAGCCGTCGAACTTGTAGGTAGCCTTGTTGGATACCATCGCCGCCAGTGCCATGGGGTCCGGGGGTGTGCCCAAGGCTATGTCGTGGAGGGCCTTCACGACCTGGGTTGGCAAGGCGTCGTTCACCTCTACGCCAATCTCGAACCTGAGCGTCTTGAAACCCCGCATTTTCAGAGCCAACGACAGGGTTTCCAATTTCTTTGCCCCCACCCAGGGAAGGAGCAGGACACGATCGCCCGCGGCAAGGATGCCGGTGTGGGACAGGCCCAGATCCTGGTAGGCCTGCCTGCCTTGATTGAAGAGATCAATCCCGGTCGGGTTCAGGACGCCAAGGGCCTTCCCGTCCTCATAGACGGCGCGCATCTCAGCCACGAGCCGGTCATGCATCCCCCCGCCGTCGCCGCCGCCGAAGCTCGGGGGCTTGCCCGCCCCTGCCGGCTCCACGGTGATTAGGCGTGCCGGGTTGTCCACCCCAAGCACCCGCCAGCGGCGCCCGGCGAAGACCACGTAACTGTCAGGGGCCAACGGGGTGTCCACCGGGACCGTGCCCAGGACGCGTCCCGCATGCGCGATCCGATACTCCTCCTGCGTCTCGAAGACCGCGAAGAAGCCGTAATGGTCGACGAGCCGCTCCCCTTCGCGCCCCAGCATCAAAAGGCCGTCTGGGCCCTGCTCGATGAGGGCGCGGCTCGGGTCTCCCATTGCCCTCAGCAGCGCCGCGAACAACTGCGGCGTCACCCCTTCGAAAGGCCCCGGGCCACACAGGCTGGAGTAGAGCCACCGTGCGGACGCGCCGCCGCGCTGGGCGATGAGGGCCAAGGCCTGGTGGAGGAGCGTGGACAAGTGCAGCGCGCGACGCTCCGGCGGCTCATACCATCGCTCGACCAGGAGGCGAACGGCGGCAACAGCCTGGAAGACGTCCGTGCGCAGGCGGTCGAAGGGATGGTCCCCCGCGTCCACCCCATCCTCCGGCACGTGGATGCGTAGGATGGCGGGCTGGCCCGGGCGGCGCCCGGACCGGCCCAGGCGTTGCCTCAACGAAGCGATCGAGCGGGGCGGGCCTATCTGCGCGACCGTCTCCACCGCGCCGATATCGATGCCGAGCTCCAAGGTGGTCGTACAGACCACCGTGGTCGGCATCTGCCCATCGCGCAGGCGCTGCTCCACCTCCTCGCGGATGTCGCGGGAAAGGCTGCCGTGGTGCGGGAAGAATTCGTTCGGCAGCGACATGCCCTCGCACTGCGCCCGCAGGCGGTCCGCATAGAGCTCGACGTTGTTGCGGGAGCCGCCGAACACCAGGTTGTGGGCGCCCCGGAGCTTGAAGAGCTCCTTGGTGATCCTCTCCGTGACGCTTGGCGCCGACGGTGCGCCGTCTGGCACCGGTTCCGGAACGTAGGCCATCACCTTGATGCGGAGATCCTGGCCCCCACCCTCGGTGGCAACGACCACGACTCCCTCGGGATCATCGGGGCGCAGGTGGGCGGCCGCTGCCCGCATGTCGCCCAAGGTCGCGGAAAGACCGACGCGTGGCACTCTTCGCCCGGTGAGCGCCTCCAAGCGGTTCAGCAGCGACACGAGCTGGACGCCGCGCTCCGATCCGATGAACGCATGGAACTCGTCGACCACCACATACCGCAGGTCCCCGAAAAGCTTGGGGATCTCCATGGACCTGCGGACCAACATGGCTTCAAGACTCTCGGGCGTGATCAGCACGATCCCGGACGGCTTCGAGCGGGCCTTCTGCTTTGCGGATGCCGAGACGTCCCCGTGCCACTTGTGGACGGGGATTTCCACGCGCTCGCAGAGCCCGTCCAGGCGGCGCCACTGGTCATTGATCAGCGCCTTGAGGGGGCTGACATACAGTGCCTTGAAGCCCGGCTTCGTCTCCTCGGCGATGGCGGACACCACCGGCAGGAACGCGGCCTCGGTCTTGCCGCCCGCCGTGGCGGCGGCAATGATGGTGTCCCCCTCCCGGTTAAGGATCGCCGGGATCGACTTGGCCTGGATCGGGCGGAGCTCCGGCCAACCCTGCTCATACACCCAGCGCTGGACGGCGGGGTGCAGGAGGGCGAACGCGTCGCGGCCCTCAGAGCTTGAAGGCAGCGAGCCCATCGTCCCCGTCCACTTCGCCAGCAGCCAGATCGGGCTCTGGCGCGTCCGCCTGGACCGGCACCTCGCCGACCAGCGCGCGCCAGTCGGTCCCGGGGTTCTGCTCCAGCACGGACAGCAGCTGCACCCAGGCCTTGACCGTGTTGCGGGGAGTTCGGAAGTAGCTGTCACCGACCCGTTTCTGGCAATGCTCCATGAAGGCCACCATCGCCTCGTCCGGCACGGCTTGCTTGGCGGGGTCCCCTCCCGCGAACACGTTGCGGATGTTCGACAGCAACACGAAGAGGTCCTCTCGCGTCAGGCTCTGCAGCCTGACGACCGGCCCCGACAGGTCGACCAAGCCGTCCTTGGCGAAGGCGTTCTCTGCAAGCCTCGACTGGAGCGCCTGGTAGCTGTACAGGCCACGACGCGTGTCCATCAGGAACTCGGGCGTGCCCGCCATCAGGAAGCCGAGGTTCGCGGCGCTGCCCTGGAGCACGTCGTTCAGCACCCGCAGGATCTGCTCATAGTTGGCGTTGCGGGCTTGGGAGCTCTGGAGCTTGTAGAGGTTCACCATCTCGTCGAGCACGACCATGAGCCCCGCATACCCGGCGAGGACCACGAACCGCGACATCAGCTTGAAGTGGTCGTACACGCTGTCGTCATCGACGATCGCCCGGACCCCCAGGGCGGCACGCGCCTCGGTCTTGGTGGTATACTCGCCACGCAGCCAACGGAGTGCTGCACCCTTGGTCGCCTCGTCGTCGTTCTCGCTCGCCTCGTAGTACCGGGTCAGGACGGTCGCGAAGTCGTACCCGCCCACGAGCTCCTGGATCGACGCCAGCTTCGCGTGGATCTCGGACTCCACCGAGCGGCCCCGTTCCTTGGCTTCCTTGGCCGCCTCGGTCACGAAACGCTCCACCACGCTGGGCAGCGCGCCGCCCTCGGGCTTCGTCCGGGTCGCCATGTTGCGCATGCACTCGGCATAGAGGCCGCGCGCCTGCCCACCAGTCGCATGCAGGCGACGGTCGGGCGCCAAGTCCCCGCCCACGACCACGAGGCGCTTCTCCATCGCGACGAGGCGCAGCAGGTTCACGAAGAACGTCTTGCCAGCCCCGTACTCGCCGATGATGAACCGGATGCCGGCACCGCCGTCGGCGACCCGGTCTACGTCACGGACGATCGCCTCGATCTCGCGCGCACGGCCCACCTGGATGTGTCGCAAGCCCGACTTGGGCACGACACCGGCGCTCAGCGCCTGGACGATGGTGTCGCGGTCACGGGGCCGGATCGTGGCGTTCATTTGGTCGGGTCCTCAGCGGCGGTCTCAAAGGGAATAAGGTCCAGCATCACCGTGACGGTGCCACCGTCCTCGATGACCATGTCCCCCAGGGCTTCGAATGCCCAATCGTTGATCGTCTCTATGGCACCGTCGGCAAGCAACCCCTCGGCCTTGCAAAGAGCGACGAAATCGGTGCGTGGGAGCGTACCCCTGGCCGCGGCGGAACGCAAAAGTCGGGAGTGGGCAGCATCCAGCCCTGGGTAGCTGTCAGACGACTTTCCGGCAGCAGCCGGTTCGACCTCGATGACGGGTGCCGGGGGCTGCGCGGCGGGGACGCGCTCCTCCGTCTCGTCCTCGAAGATGCCGGCGAGCAGGCCGGACACCCGTGCCGTGTCCTCGCGGATGCGTTTCAGGCGCTCCACGTCCAACGTGACCGTCGACGGGGCCGCGGGCCTCTCGACTGGTGCCGGCCGGGGGATCGGCTCACCGCCCACCTCCGGTGCCGCCTTCCTCACAAGCGGCGGCTCCTCGCCGCCCAATGCGTGCAGGTCTGAGAAGAGCGCCTTGGCATCCAGGCCGAGCAGGGTGTAGACGCGCTCCAGGAGCTTGATCTCGGCAGGCTCGATACGACCATCCGCGCCGGCGACGGAGATGGCGAACCGTGCCACCTCGGTCCGCCTTTCAGCGGACAAGCCATCAAAACGCGCTTTCACTGCCGAGAACTTCGGCGGGTTCCGCAGGAGGAGCATCAGGTGCGCCTCCAGCCTGAGCCGAGCGGCCTCGCCGAAGTGCAGCGCGTTGCCGACATGCTCCAGCAGGTGCTGCTCCTCGGCAGTCGAGACCTCCTCGTCGCCATGGACCAGAAGCGCCCCAAGGCCCAACAGCGACATCGCGGACGCGTAGTCGGCGGCCTGGTGGTCGACAGGCGCGCCGGCGACGGCGCGGAACAGCACGACCGGATCCTCCGGCTTCGGGACGGCCCCGCCGAACCGTGGGTCCGGCTCGATGCCGATGCCGCAGTGGCCGAGCGTCTCCGCCGCGGCTACCGCCTCCGACTTGGATGGCCGCTGCTTGGGGTCATCGATTGTGCCGAGCTTCAGGAAAACCTCGCCAGCCGTGGTGGCTGACATCCGCCCGGGCACCGCCTCCGCGATCCAGCGCTCCACTTCGGCGAGTGGTGCGGCCAGGACCTCCTCCCGGATCTCCGCCGGGACGAGGCGGACCGCGTCGACGCTGTTGCGGCCATCCGGGTTCTTACCCAGAAACCGGCTGAACGCGTCCAGGTCGTCCATGCAGCTCTCGGCGATGGGCAAGACCAGGTTCAGCGCCTTACGCGTCACGGTGACGTCCGGCATCCCGTCGAGGAACTCGGCCATGTCCACGGAGAACGTGCGGCTCGCGGCCTCGTAGCTGTGGCTCACCTTGCGGCGTGGCGCCTGGACCTGGATGCCCCCGGGGAACTGGGCGTCGAAGCGTTTCCGGAACAGTGCCACGAACTCCGCGAAGCACCGCTTCGCTGGGGTGCGAAGGCTCGTTTCCGGGTCACCGAGGTACCAGGCAAGCATCCAGTCGGCCGGGATCGGCTGGCCCTGAGAGACGAGGCGTCCCAGGCCGACCTTGACGGGCAGTGGCACCTCCCAGCAGGTGCTCGGCTCCAGGGTCGGCGCCGCTGTCGCGCCCTGGAGTACGGTCGCGGCCTCCAGGAACTTGCGGGCATAGCCGGAGAAGCTTCTGTTGTCGCCATAGACCGATACCAGTCCCCTCACCTCCTCGATGAGCTCCGCCACCTCGTCCACCGCCCTGTCCACGAACAGGCGGCGCTCCAGGCCATAGAAGAACAGGAAGACGTGGCCGATGCCGTAGGATGGGTCACGGCGCCCGCCCGCATGCCAAGCCAAGTAGGCCCGCCGCGCCTCGGGAGAGGCAAACGCATAGGATGGCCAATACGGCAGCGACGTCCCCGTGCGGTCCGCGTTGGACGGCGCAACCGGCAGCGTCGCGTCGACGAGGCAATTCTCATTGCTGGATGACCGCGAAGCCGGGAGGCGCCGCCCGACATAGACCATCCCAGGGATGAGGAACCCGGCGATTTCCACGGCGTCACCCTTGCGCTTCCAAGCGCCGTTGACCGGCGGGGATGACACGTTCACGGCCGTTGGCGTCTGGGCCAGCACGGGCTGCCATTGGCTCCTCGCCCCCGCTGCCCTCATGTGGACCTCCACCTCGCCCGGTGAGGGCGGGGGACCGGCTGGAGGCGTGGCAACCGTGCCCGGGTAGCGCCAGGTTGGTGTGGTGGCACCTGATGACCTGATCCTGTCGAACGGTTCGGTGTCCGACGCTCCGGCGTGGGGCCGGTTCTCAGTATCCGACATCGTCGGCTTCTTGCCCCCGTTTATGGCCGTCAGCCGCGCTGAGCGGCGGCGAAGGATAAGGATCGCCAAGCCTCCGAGCAGTGCCAGCCAAATCAGGCCGCCGATCCCGCCGGTTTCCGTGGTGGAAGGGGGCGCGGAAGGGAGCCTCTGCTCTTGCTGGGTTTCCTGCGGGCTGGCAGGGGACGGGGGAGCAAGGCGTTCGTCACGCGCAACAGCAATCGCCCTCGAGGTAGGGGCGTCAAGTTGGCCGGTCTCCGGCAACCCGTTGCGACGCTGGAAATCCTTGATGGCGGCCTGCGTCTTCGGGCCAGATTTGCCGTCCGGGACGCCTATGTCATGGCCGAGCGCCGCCAGTGCATCCTGTGCCTCACGTACCGACATTTCGGCGGCAATGGCTGCCGGGCTGGTCAGGACCAGGAGAATCAAAGCGAATGGCACAAACACGCGCGACGACATTCCGGCATCCCCGACCCTCGAATGCTCCTTTTGTCCCTGATCGTTCTAGACAGTGCAATTACGGATCGACAGTCTCGTGTGACCATCCCCTTCCCCATACCATCGTATGCTCGGCCCCCCGCGTTAGATGGCTTTCGAGCCACAGTGCCTCTGATTTTGCGTGGGTAGGCCATCCGGCCTTCCCGTTTACGGTCGCGCTTCAAGCTTCCGAGTCGCGTTCCAAGTGCGCTCCGGTATGATGCGGATCCACGCGAAAGGGTTATGCCCGCGTGTCTTCGCAATCATCATGCTGGTACCGGGAAGATGAACGAAAGCCTGCTTTGGCGCGCCTACACCGCCGTGACCGCTGACCCAGTGAACGTCTTTTTCCTCGTAGTCACGGCGATCGTCCTCTTCGCCGCGCTCGCTGCGGCGCCTCGGGATCACGATAGGCATCAGGCGTTCGCCCGCGCCGCGCCGGGCCTCCTGACCAGCCTCGGCGTGCTGGGTACCTTCGTCGGGATCTTCATCGGCCTCGTGGATTTCGACGTGTCCAAGATCGACGACAGCGTCCCCAAGCTCCTCGCGGGGATGAAGATTGCTTTCGCCACCAGCATCCTCGGCATGGGAAGCGGCATCCTGGTGAAGCTCGTGCACCAGAGGTTCGCCCCGATGCCGAAGGAGGAGGCCAACGACGTCACCGGAAAGGACTTGGTACGCGGCCTCGCCGAGATTCGGGAGTCCGTCGACAAGGTCAGGACGTGCATCGCCGGCGACGCCGATGGGAGCATGGTCACCCAGGTCCAGAAGCTGCGGACGGCCGTCATGGACGGCAACCGTGACACCCTGGAGGAGCTCCGTACCTTCGGGCGCCAGCTGGCCGAGAACAATGCGAAGATGTTCATCGACGCGCTGCGCGAGACCATCCGGGACTTCAACGAGAAGCTGTCAGAACAGTTCGGGGAGAACTTCAAGGAGCTGAACGTCGCCGTTGGGCGCCTGCTGGAATGGCAGGAGCGCTACAAGGCGCATGTCGACATCGTCGAGGATCGCTTCAAGGCCGCCCTGGCGGGGATCGAGGCGAACCGCGCCGCGGTCGCTGAGATTGCCGACAAGGCCGCGTCCATCCCTGCCACGATGCAGGGTCTTGAACGCCTGCTCTCGGCGCTCGACGAGACCAACGGCGAGATACAACAGCGCCTGGAGGCGTTCGCCGCCATGCGCCAGCAAGCCCTCGAGGCGTTCCCGGTTATCGAGCAGCGGGTCCTGCAGCTCACCGACGGCTTCTCCGGCGTGGTCATGCGCAGCGTTGAAGCAACAGAGCGCTCCGTCGTCGCGCAGCAGGAACGCCTGGGTCAAGCCACCTCCGCCCTGGCGGGCGCGGTCGAGAAGAACATCGCGGACATCACGGCGTCCGTGGAAGCGCAGGAGAAGGCGCTGATGGGTGTGGCCCAAGGCTACGAGAAGCTGAGGGAGGACACCCAAACCGTCGTCATCACCGTGGGGACGGAGGTCGGCGCCGCGCTTGGCGGCATTAACGCCTCGCTGGTTGGCTTCGTTGAGGCACAGGAGGCCAACCTGCAGGAGATCACGGCGGCGACGACGCAGCACATCGGGTCCGTAGTCGAGCAGCAGAGACTCTGGAGCCAGGACATCCAGGCCGGCTTCGACAAGCTGAAGGACGAGACGGCGGAGATCATCGACCGGCTCGAAGGCGAGATGGAGCGCGCCTTCAAGCGGCTCGCGCTGGAGATGAAGAACGCCACAGATGCCCAGGCGGTCCAAATCCGCGACCTCGCCCAGCGCCAGTCCGAGGCCAATGCCATGCTGGTCGACGACATGCGCAAGCAGTTCTCCAGCTCCCTCAAGGAGACGGAGAAGCACCTTATCGACAGCGTGGCGACCTTTGATCGGGCCATGCAGGAAGAGATCACGCGTGTCATGGAGACGATGGGCAGCCACCTCGCCTCGTTGTCCGGCAAGTTCGTGGACGACTACACGCCGCTGACGGACCGGCTGCGTGAAGTCGTCCGCATCGCTCAGAAGGTGGACGCGTGATGCTCGGTTTGTCGAGAAAGCGCCCCGGCAGCGAGGATGAGGAACACTGGATCAGCGTGTCGGACCTGATGTCCGGGCTGATGGTGATCTTCCTGTTCGTGGCGATCAGCTACATCCGCCCCGTGATCGAGCAGCGCGAGGTCGTCAGGGAGATCGCGGTCGCTTGGCAACAATCGGAGCTCAAGCTTTATGAGCGGCTCAACGCGGAGTTTTCAAAGGACCTCGCCAACTGGGGCGCCGAGATCGACAAGGAGACACTGTCGGTCCGGTTCAAGGCGCCCGAAATCCTCTTCGACCAGGGCAAGGCCAACCTGCGGCCCCGCTTCGTCGAGATCCTCAACGACTTCTTCCCCCGCTATCTGACGGTACTCGCCGAGTTCCGGGATGCGATCGACGAGGTCCGCATCGAAGGCCACACGTCGTCGGAGTGGACTGGCACCAACGACCCGCAGCTGGCCTATTTCCGGAACATGGCCCTGTCGCAGGAACGGACCCGGGCCGTGCTGGAGCACTGCCTAAGCCTGCCTGCCGTAGGCGCGGAGCGTGATTGGGCCCGGGAGCACATCACGGCGAACGGCCTCTCGTCCAGCAAACCCATACGGTCCGACGCCGGCGACGAGGATCGCGACCGGTCCCGACGCGTGGAGTTCCGGGTCAGGACGAATGCCAAGCAGCAGATCGTGCGCATCCTGGAGGCGGTCGAATGAAACTGAACGTCAGCTTCGCTGATCTTCAGACCATGGTGCGGCGGATGGGGGCGCCTGAGGTCAGGTGGCGCGTTCGCGACGGCCGCCTCGCGGACCCGGAGTTCCTGGAGCGGCTATACAAGGGCCTGGTCGTCGAACCCAAGGACGTTGACGTCGATGACGATGGCCTGTTCTCCGTTCGGGGCGAGCGTGTTCTCCTGTACATCAAGGAGACCAACCAGGACCGGCATACGCTCCTGTACGACACAGAGAACGCCAAGCGTTTTCATGTGGCTGACTGCTCCACCTTGGAGGCCATGCGAAGGCAAGGCCACTTCAACATGCGCTATGTCGTGACCACGAAGACGACTGGCATGTTTCCGGTCTTCGCCACCAACCACATGACCGGGGCTATCGACGAGATCGAGGCTCCCCTGAAGGTCTGCCGGTCCTGCCTGTTGAAGATCAGGTACAAGGGTTATGGCGGGCTGAACCACGCCAAGAAGCGGGACGTCTGGCTCGCCTTCGACGTCGGGGCCTTCCTCTGGGACAACCCCACCAAGTTCCGCTCCAGGCCGCTCCACACTGACCGGACAGCCCCCATGCCCGGGTCGGCGCCCGACTGGCTGGACGTTGTGGATCGCTATCGCAGGTTCCGGCAATGGGCATGCGACGACTGCGGCGTGTCCCTCAAGGGACACCACCAACTGCTCCACGTCCGCCCACTTGACGGCAACCGGAGGAATACAAGCTTGCACAACCTATCAGGCACCTGCGCGGTTTGCGCACCCTCGCCGCTGCCCGACCGGGTGTTTTCGGCAGCGGAGCGCGCTTTGGCAGAAAAGCTCAGGACCGATCAGAAGATCAGGTGAACTTCGCTGCCCCACGGCCGGTGCCAAACGCAGTGTCGACAGCCATTCAGCTTCAGTATGCATGGCCTGGGACAGTTCTTTCCTGCGTGAGGAGGCCTCCCTTGATGACCGCTCATCGCCCCCCAATCGAAAGAAGTTATTCTGTGCAAGTTTTTGAAAAGCGGCTTTGCGGGCGTTTCGGGGAGTGGACAGAATGCCGCTCAGGGGTTAAAGCCGTTGCCGCGGTCCCGCCTCGCCCTGGAGCCGATCTTCACCCGTGGTGCTAGTTCGCCATCAAGCTATGCCCAACCTGGCGAGCGTCGCGTTGTCCATGGCGCCTGACTGGGGAAGACCTTCCACGGCCTGGAAGGCGCGCAGGGCGGCCCTCGTCCCTGGGCCCACCTTCCCGTCGATCGCGCCCTTGTAGTAGCCGAGCCGGAGCAGCTCCAGCTGCACCCGCATTGTCATCGTGATGGCCTCCGACTGGGGTGCCGGCTCCACAGCCCCCGGCGGACGTTTGGCCGTTGATGACGCGCGCGGCACCGCCCGGGGAGTTGATGGCGGCGGGACATACGCCGTGGCCGGTGGGGCAGGCGCGGGGGTGTAGACAGTGGCTGGCGGCGACGTGGTCGTCGAGTTGGAGCCTCCGCTGGAACCACTGCTGCTGCCAGCACCATAGCCGCCATACCCCCCATACCCGCCGCCGCCGGAGGAGGAATAGTGGGAGCGGTGGCTGGAGTGGCTGCGGTGGCTCGAATGGCTGCGGTGGCCAATGAAAATCTCCGGCCCCTCGACCCTGTTCGGCATCCGGAATGTCAGCGGCTCCTTGCGGAGGTCCAGCGGCGAGGCCGACGGCATCGTCGCCGCGTCGGCCTGTCCTGGTGTCCAAGCGCTCCCGACGAGGGCAGCGGCCGGCAGTGCCCAGCCGCTGACCGTTTCCAAAAGCCAGCCCCACCCCTTCTTACCCGCCATGATGCCCCCCATTAACCGGCTTGATGCCGCGGCTCCGCCATCCCTCGCCCGCCGAAGCGAAGAAGCCGCAGCAGCGTCCCCGCACGTCGCAGCCGCCACAAGCGGGGGCAAAGGTGTTCTTCCAATCCGATATGCTCTGCTGCGCCAACGGCCATGCGGCCCGGGGCAACACGCAGAGCGGGACGTTGTAGATCGACGTCCGGATGCCCCGGTCGTGTAGGTGGAATGCCGCGTCCACGAGGTCGCTGGCATAATCCAGCGGGTCCAGCCAGAGCTGGTCGCGGTTCACTTTGGCGTAGCCCATGGGCTCGAGGCCCATCAGAGCCACGTGGTCCACGAATGGCATGTTCCGCCAGACGAACTCCGCGAACGGCTTGAGCCGTGGGACGGTCAGGGCATGCAGGACCATGCGGATCTCGACGCGGTGCCCCGCCTCCGCAAGATTGTAGATGCCCTGGACGGCCTGGTCGAACCCACCTTCGGCCTGGACCACGTGGTCATGCCTCCAAGACACGTCGGAATACAAGGGCACGGCCCAGACGGTGCGCCCCACCCCGGGTGCCGCCCAACGGAGGGCACCCGGGTCGGCGAAAGTCCGCCCGTTCGTCAGGATGTGGAGGCCGGTCGACGGGAGGTGGGTGGCGACGGCCCCGATCACCTCTCGGAGGCCGTCGCCAAGCAAGGTGGGCTCCCCGCCGGACATGCCGAGCCACGGGAGATCACGGTCGAGCAGCGGCACGAGCTCCAGCATCTCGCGGACGCGCCAACCGTCGTTGTCGTCCCGCGGGGGCTGGCTGCACATCAGGCAACGGCTGTTGCACCGCTCGGTGGCGAACAGGGTGTTGGCGTTGGCCCCCCTGCGGAAGAGGTTCGAAACCATCCCCGTCCCGGGCCGGACCCTGACCACGTCGCCCGGCGCCACCACGGCCCCATCCCGGAGGGAATGGACGTGCACTGGCACGGCGTGCCGCTCGACCGGTCCATCCGTGACGATACCAGCGAACCCGGCCGCGCCCAGGGCCGTGGCGTCCACCTCGGGGCCGTCCCTGAGGTCGACCGCGACCTTGCCCGGCGGATAGGCGCCCGACAGCGCCTCAGCGATGCCGAGCACCTTGAGCAGGGCCGGCACGGGTGCCGCGACGATTCCATGGGTGTGGAGTGGGAGCATCAGCAGGCGCCCCCGGCCAAGCTGTCCCGGTCCTGGTGCGTCACCCAGGACAGGAATGTCCGCATCGTCCCCGGGTCTCCATCCGCCAGGTAGTCGAAGAGCATCTGGAAGATGCCGGTGTGCTTGGCGCAGTGTGCGCTGGTCGGTCGGTGCCCCACGGGATCGCCTTGCGTCGCCAGGGCATGGACCGGGTCCGCACCGCAGTAGGGGAGGAAGGCGCAGTCCGCGCAGCCCGGCAGGGCTTCGGCCACCCCGGCGCCCAGGATAGTCGCCATCGCGTCGGAGCCGGCGAGTTCCTGCCACGGTTGGTGGACCGAGCCGAGGCGGAAGGTCGTGTCCCCCATCTCGGCCAGCATGCGCCCCTCATCGCTGGCGTACACCGAGCCGTCGTAATTGTAGACCAGGACGCCCAGGCCAGCGCCGGCCGGCGATCGCAGGTCCACGTACCCCGTGGGGAACGGGGAGAGGATGTGGGTCAGAAGGATGGCGGCATAAGCCTCGTCGATGCGCGTGCCTTCCCTGTTGAGCCGAAGGATGTGGGCGAACGCCCGGCGATAGAAGGCCAGGAAGTCGGCCGTGCCATAGCCGATCCTGCGTTCCGCGCGCACGGCGAAGCCGTAGGGGCTCAGCGGACGCAGGAACACCGAGCGGAAGCTGTTCTCAACATAATGGTCGACGATGGCTTCGGGGTGGTCGAGGGAGCGTCGGGTCAGCGTCGTCAGGGCCGCGACCTGGGCGTCCCCGAGCCACTCGCGGGCGAGCGCGATCCCTGCAAGCGTGCGGGCATGGCCGTCCCTGCCGGGGGTAGGCCGATTGGCGTCATGGAGCCACGCGGGCCCGTCCAGGGAGGTGGACAGCTTGAAGCCGTGCTGGCGGAAGAAGGCCAGCATGCCGGCGTCCAGCTGGTGCAGGGTGGAGGTGACGACAAAGCTGACGTCCCGCTTCTCCGCCTGGTTCCTCTCCAGGACGAGGTCGGTCACCTGCCGGATGCGGTCGAACGCCAGCAGGGGCTCGCCGCCCTGGAACTCCACCGTGAGCGCGGGGGATGCCACCTCGAACATACGGTCCACTGCAGCCCGCGCCGTCGCCGGGGACATGTCGTAGCGCGACTTGTCCGGACTCTGCCGGGAGACCTGGCAGTAGGCGCAAGAATGGTCGCAGCGTAGGCTGGTGACGAACAGGTGCAGCGCCGGGCCGCCGCGCAGGGCGGATTTTCGGGTCCGGTACTTCGCCGCCAGCATCCTGGTGACGGCACCGGGGTTCCCCTCAGCCAGGAAGTGCCGCGACGCCAATTCGTCATAAGCCGGCGCGCCGCGGTCTAACGTTCCCGCGACGAGCGCCCGAAGGTCGGCGTCGGCGACGAAGGCGAACTCGCCGACCTCGTTCGTCAGGAGCACCTCCTGCCTGCCCGGCAGCCGGGCGAAGCGGAATGGCATCAGGGCATATCCGGGTGTCACCGGCCTGAAAGCTGCCATCTCTTTGAAGGCAATGCGCTCACCCATGGCGGCCACGGGCCTCGGCCAAGGCCGCCGAGACGATCACGTCCCGTACCACCCGGGTCCGCTCCGCGATCGCATGCCGGAGTTGGAAATCCCCGAGCAGGAGGAGGAACTCCCGCTCCAGCTGGGCGGGATCCGTGGCACCGAGGGGCAGGAGGCGGACACGTGTCACATCCGCGTCCCCGGTGACGTGCGCGGCTGCCCGATCCTGGATGGCGTAGATGGCCGCGTCGACCGCAGCCCTTGCATAGCCGCGGACGTCCAATTCGGGATGATTGCCCGGAAGCGACCCCATGACCGCTATACCCTTAGGAAATAAGCCATATGGGGTATGATTGTCTCATTCAGGGCGTGCAGGCAAGACCCTATCGTAACTGGGGGAATGTGCGGTCGGTATCCGTATCAGCGGCCATCAGCATCAAGGCGTGCAGGAGCCCCCAAACTCTGTAAGCGATGTCCAAATTCCACGGCGGTGCAGTTTGGTCCTTGCTAAGCGGCACCCTTGGCCCGGTGGCGCTGAGCCAAGTTGATCTCGGTTGCGACGGCATGCCGGGACAGGCTGAGGGCCAGGTCGATCGCGGCGACCAGGTCGGGCATCGGGATCGGCACCTGCGGACAAAACCTCCCGGCCGCGATGTCGTCCTCGACCTCGCTCGTCGCCACGTTACCCGGGTTGATGACCGTGACCGCCAGCTCCGGCAACTCGTGACGCAACGCCTGTGCCGCGCCCCGCAGCCCATACTTGGAGGCGGAGTTTGCCACCTCACGGCTCGCCCCGTTCTCCAGCCCCGAGAGTGAGCCCACGAGGACGCAGCGGGGGTCGTCGGAGCGTCGGAGTGCCGGCAGCAGGCCATGCACAAGCTTGATTGGGGCGACTAGGTTAACGGCGACCACCCGGTCCACCTCATCCCTCGGCGCGGAGGCGAAGTCATAGCCGTTGGTGAACGCCCCGGCCTCCCACGTGCCCCCCAGGTAGAGCAACGCGTCGATGCGCTCGCCTGACAGGCGGCGGACCACCGCCTCGACGCCGCCGCCGGTCGCCAGGTCGGCCTCGACCCACTGCCCGTGCGGGGAGCGCGAACGCGAGACGCACCATAGCGGCTCGGCCTTATGGGCCATCTGCCCGGCAACAGCCAACCCGATCCCACGGCTGCCGCCGACCAGAGGGACAGACCTCGTCATCATCGCGCCTCCAGAAAGTCCCAGGGCAGGGGCCCATCCGAGCGGGTCACGGGGTGTCCGCCCGCCAGCATGTTGGGCACGTGGTGAGCCAGCCCTTGGGCTCGACCTTGTTCAGCTTGCAGGTTTCCACGAGTGAGGCAATGACAACCCAATGCTCGCCGGGAATGACGCTCGCGGCGAACAACGCACTCTTCCTGTCCAATGCCAAGGGGCGGATGCAACGCCCCACAGTGTCGCTGTCGATCCCCGGGCGGCCGTCGTCCAGGTGGGGCGCCAGCCCCTCCCAGCGCTTGAGGGTGTAGCGGATCGTGGTGGCCAGGGTGGGCTTGCCGAAGACGGGGGCCGGCTGCGTTTCCAGTCAGGACCACATGCCGGCGGCGAGGGGTGCGGCCTCGGCCTGCCGCGCGGTCTGGCGCCCCCGCCGCGACGAGGGTGGTGCTGCCAGCCGCTAATCCGCAGGAACCCATTCGGGCATGTACCCAGCAGAATGCCAGGCGCATGCCACTCGCCACCGCGACCCGGTTGTCGCTGGCGTAGCCGTCCACCCGGGGCACGCCCCCGTAACCCTGCTAGGTGCTCGGCCGGCCGCTCGACCTTGCGGTCGGGCGCGTGGACGTAGGCGACGGCCGGCGGCTCCGGCCCATGCCAGGGCCTGTCTTCCCAAGCGTAGGCCCAGAGTTGGCCGGTCTGGGTCCGGCCTCGCCCCGGGCACAGGGGCCGTGGGGTCGTCGGTGAACAGCTTGGCCGACGACCACAGGCCGGCGAACAACCTCCGGTGCAGGGAGCCCAGGTACCACGCCGCTTGCCCCACCTTGGCGGACCAGGTGGGGCGGTCCAGCGCCACGCGTTGGGGCAAGGGCCTGGGTATGCCAGCAGGGCGGCAAGTGGTCGGCGTCCTTGGAGATCAGGGCGTGGGCAATGAGAGCCTCGGTGGGCAGCCCGTCCTCTACCACCCATGCCGGGGCCGGCGCTTGTGACACACTCTCCTGGCAGGCGCGGCAGGCGTACTTTGGCCGCCGGGTCACCGGCACCCGCAGCCAAGGCGGCACGATGTCGAGGCGCCGGGACACGTCCTCGCCATTGGGTGCAGCGTGCCCCCGCAGCACGGGCAGAGCTTGTCGGCGATGTCGACGACGACCTCCTCGTGCGGTAGGTGCCGGGGCAGGTTGCCCTGGTTAATCTGGCTGCACGCCGTATTCCCGGCGGGCGCAGCCGGCACCCGGCGCCGGCCCCTGCCTGGCTTCCGGCGCGGCCACGGCCTGCTTCAGGTCCCCCGGTGCCAGCGACGGCTAGTCGGCAGCCGGGCGCTCGGAGGGCCGGCCGAACCGGTGCCGCCGGGGCTCCCGGATGATTTGGCGCAATCGGGCGACTTCGCGCTCCGCCAGCAGCAGGACGCACAGCGCGATGGCGTCAGTGGGCAGGTTGTGGGGTGGGGTGGTCATGTGGGCCATCACCCAAGTGGAGCGGTGCCTAGACTTTTTATCCTCGCAACACGCCACCCGCACCTAATCCATCCTCGCCTAGGCTTTCCAAGGCGAGCTGGTTGCCCAGGGTTCGGCGTGAAAGCCGGCGTCCGTCCACTTGGAACTCATCCGGGAAGAGGTGGGGAGGCGCCTAGGTGGGGACGCGGCCGGTGCTTACCCTCCTCCACTCTCCCGGCGGCGGACGACGAATGTGCGCAAGGCGCGCCATAACGTAGGGTACTGCGGGTCACTGGGATCCACGCCATGCTCTAACTTCCAGGCCGCCACGGTCATGGTCACGCCGAACCGCGTCGTCAGGCTACTTAGGACACGCTTAACCCCGGTATGATCGACGGGTTGCCCCTCTCCGTCCCACTGCTTGAGCGCTTCAAACTTGGGCAGTAGGAAGGCCGCCGCGAACGCCCGAGCGCGCTGTTCCAGCATAGTCGGAGTCCGACCATTGAGGACCTCGACGGCACTCATCATGCTGTCACGATCAAGCAGCAGATGGCAAAGCTCATGCGCGGCCGTCACCCGCCCCTGCCCCGAATTGCGCAGGGACGCCTTTGTCATTTTCAGCCGATTCGCCTTGCTATTAAAGAGAACGGCGGGCCCATGCTTTGGGCCCCAGCACGCCACGGCATCCACATCCGGGTTGAATACATCTTCCCGGATCGACACGCCGGCCTGCTCCAAGATCGCGAAAGGGTCGGCTTTCTGATCCTTGGATATGTTCAACATGTCACGGAAATATTCAGCAGCCAGAACTCCTTGCTCATAGGGTAGGGCGGCGTCGCAACCGTCCATGCGGGACGTTAAATCAGCCGTCCACTGGTCGAGCGTCGTGTAATCCCCTTTGGACGTGCTAAGGACGGCCCGGAGGATTGTAGCAATAGAGTCCGAAGGAAGGGTCGCCGCCATCCTGGCAGCCACTTTCACCTCTGTCTCCAGCGCAGCCTCAAAGACGTTGTCGTTCGCCGCAAGCAGGCCCTCCTGAAGCAGCGTGTCCATGACCGCATCATCAAGGCGCGTCGAGAGCGACAGGAGGCGACGGGGATCACCCTGGTTCCGGCCTTGCCATGCACTTAGCAGCCGATCCCACTTGCGCCCACCCTTCTGCCTCAGTCGATCCGCGATCAAGTCACCGATTTTCGCCAAAGCTTCTACGACAGTATTAAACGCCACTCGTATGCATTGTGAACCATTGTCGATCACAAAGGTATTATATTCTCGCACAATCCAGAACGGAGCAAGCTGGTAAATACCGGAAAACGCATTAGACAGGTCATGACATTTCTCGAATGATATGATCTTGTCTTGCAAATCCACCATATAGCTTTCGGGCTGACCACTCCATTGGGCTCTGGCGCTTTCCCAGATATCTGAGGGCTGGCTGGGTTGATCAGTAACAGGATAGCCCTGCTCAACGAGCAGGCGCTTCCAGTGTCGTACAAGGTGGGCGAGGAACTGGTCGGCATACCATTCCATCGGCCCACCATCCGGGGCGTCCGTCGGCGCTGGCCAGAACTGGGTGCCGTCAAGCAGCGCGCGCATCCGCGCCATGGTCACGACGGGTTCGCCATCGATGGAGTCGATCCATTCGATCGTGAATCGGAAGTCCGCGGTCATGCTCATGGCCGTCGGCCCCCCTGCGTTGTCAGATGCTCTTTTTCCCATCGCCTGAACTCTGTCGCGTGCCCTTCAAGCTCGGCACGGGCCCGAAGCTTCTCAATCAATCTCGGACTCAATCTACCTTCATAGGGATAGGCATGCCATGTGACCCCATGGTCACTCGATTTCGCCTCGTATACCGCACCTTTGTGGACGGCGTACAGGTCTCCCGGACCGTCACCGTCACCGTCACCGTCACTGGGGTCGGGCCATTGGATCGCATTATCCAGCAACCGATTGATCGTTCCGATATCGATGTTGTTCGGGCATTTCCCGATAGGCTTTTTCGGGTTGTCGTGCTCATGGACGATGACTGGAAAGGACTCCCGCCCGACATGCTTATGACGCCCTTCGCCCTTGTCGTAAACCCGGGCATCGGTGTCATTTGCCTGGCTTTCTGGTTCCTCCGCTTGGCTGGCCTTCCCGGCATTCCTATGCGGCTCAGGAACCTTGGGCGGAACAACGTTCGCGCTCCGATCTGCCATCCGCTGACCAGCCCGCTGCCCTTTGCCACTCTTCTTTTGAGATCCCATCGTCCATAGAACCACAACGCTAAAGCCTCATGCACCTTATCCTGATGCTCGAAGGAAGCAAAACTTTGTTTGCACTTTTGGGTTACTCACAACAGAAAATGGGGTTTGCCGAAACCTGGGTAACGGTGTGATGCGCACCTCTATCCGGCCCAGCATCTCCGGCCTGCGCGGGGCAAAGGAGATGATGCATTCTCAGTTGCGCTAGGACATGGGTGCAACTTGGCCGGCCGACCAGGCAGCCGGACCGGGACCAGCATCAGGGTATCCGGCGGTGCGTCATCCGGCTCGGCCTCGGCCGCCACCTGGGCCCTCGCGGCCTCCAGGTCGAGGGGCCTAGGCAGGGTGTCCCGGTCCCCGGCCAACAGGGCCAGGTGTGCCTCCGGCCCGCCGGAGGCATCGCGCAGGGCCTTCCCAGGCGTGTGGCCCGCGGGGATGCGGCCCGGGACGTCCGGGAACGTCACGGGCCCGGGGTCCCCATCCCCGGACGGGGCATGGGGGGGCGGGGTAGGCGGTTCTCGGTCAGGTGAGGGTGAAGCCAAGCGGGGTATTCCCATGGAACAGCCCTATCTGTTCCAGCCGCACCACCGCGCCGGGCTCGGCCCGTGACCAGACCGCCCGTCCGTCCTGGCCGACCAGCGCCAGCGTGCCGTCGGTTCCCAAGCTCAAGCCGCGGATCCGGGTTCCGGGAGACCCGACCGACCAGGCCACCGCGCCGGAACGGCTTACCAACACGGCGCGCCCGTCCTGCAGGACCTCCAGCCGGGAGCCGTCCCCGGTCCAGAGCATGTCCCCGGGAGCCAGGCCCTGGCCTGGATGGAGCTGGTTGGGGGTGTGCGGCCCCGACGACCAGAGCCTGCCCCTCGCGGCCGATTCCACGACGAGGGTGCCGTCATCCGTGACGGTCAGGTAGTTGCCCGGCGAGGTCCCCGGCAGGCCCGCCGTCCCCGAGCGCCATGCAACCCCGCCACCCTCCTCAAGGAGGACCAGTTCACCATCCTCTCGCATGTGCAGCGCTTCCATGTTGGGCGTCGGCAGGCCTGTCTGCCATACCTGCGTGCCGTTCTTGGCGACCAGCACCAGGTTGCCGTCCGCCCGCAAGGTCAGGCCCCAGGCGTCGTTCGCCGACCATAGCGTCTGCCCCCACCCAAGCCGCCGGCCCGCCGCCAGCCGTCCCGCCTGGGCCGCGGCCCCAGCCGACCAGGCCACGAAAGGCTGCACCCATGGGGAGCGTCGGCACTCTACCAGGAACTCGCCGTCATCCCGGAGGACGCAGGCCGCGGGGATCCGCCCGTCGAGGTCCGGCAGCGGCGCCGTCCAGAGCCGGCTTCCGTCCGACCCGTGGAGGACCAAGCCCTGGTCGGCCTCAAACACCAGCCGCTCGCCCCCCCGGATGCCCGGCGCGGCGGTCCAAAGCCGCTCGGACCCGTCGGCGCTCCACAGGCCCAGCCCGCCGTCGACGGCAAGCCCGAGGACGAATCGCCCATCCCGCGAGCGAAGGGCCTGGCCCGCCCACAAGGTCTCGCCACGATTGAGGCGGTTGCCATCCGCGTCGCGGTCATGCCGGGGCTGCGGGGAGGACTGGCCGTGCGCGCGTGCGCTCCAGCGGACCTTGCGGCCTTCATCGGTCAGTCGGGTCAGGACGACGTCCTCGTCCTCGGTCACCTGCAGCAGGGCGTGCGCCGGTTCGCCATCGGCTTGGCCGGCCCGGGTGCGCCAAAGCACCCGTCCGGCCCTGGTGGCGAGCTCCAGGTTGCCGTCGGCGGCGAAGGCCAGCCGGTCGGCGTCGGCGATGCCACCGCGCCAGACGACGGTGCCGTTGCGCCGCCGCACCTCGACATGGCCGTCGGCGCCGATCCCGATCGCGTAGTCGCCGTGGCGAAGACTGGCGAAATCCTCGCCGAGCCGAAGGACCCGGCTGCCCGGCCCCAGCCAGCCCTTGCTCGAGAGGATTTCCTCCTCGATGCGGGTCAGGTCTGCCAAGTCGGGCGGCGTTGCCCGCCAGGCCTCGCGGCCGTCGCCCGCGACGACGAGGCGGCCATCGCTGTCGAACGCCAGGTAGGCTTGCGTGTCGGGCGGGGCGGCTTGGCCGGATGTCCAGAGGGTCTTGCCCGCGTCGTCCACTAGGACAAGGTCGCCGCCCGCACGGAATTGCAGCGTGGTGCCGCCGCCCGAGCCCGCAGCCCAGACCAGGTCGCCGTCGGCGCGGCGGATGACAGCCCGGCCCTCGTCGACCGTCAGGAAGTGGGTTCCGTTATCGGAATACAGCCGGGTGCCGGGCGGCAAGGTGAAAGGCCGATGGCTGAGCGCGGGCGGCAAGGCCCCCGCGACACAGATATGGTAACGCTGCGGCATGCCGACGTCCGCGCCGGCCCAGGCAGCATCCGGCGCCTCGCGGAGATCTGGCAGCTTGAAAGTCCCTTCGGCAGCGTTCCCGCCATAACGCGTGCCGATGATGTCGAACAGCGGGTCCCATTGCTTGTCGCGAGATAGGCTCCGCCCGTCGCAGGGCAACCAACCGGCTGGATCGAATTCATAAGGGAACGGGCGGATCTCGCCGAACAGGTCGCAGGTTCCCTCGCCCGGATCAAACTGGGCAGGCTGCTTGCCCTCGACGCAGATGATGTGGTCGAGCGCGGCCCCCCTTGGGGCCGGCCCCCGACCGCGCAGGTCGGGCAGGGCGAACGTGTGCACGCCGTCCCCGCCGAACTTGGTCCCGATCAGGGCGAACAAACCCGGGTAGCGTCGGATCTCCAGGTGGCGGCCTTCGCAGTACAGCCAGCCCCGCGGCAGCCGCGGGCCGGGGTAGAAGCGGATCTCGCCCAGGATGGCCTCCACCTGCCCGGGAAGCGCATAGGTGACGGAGGTCGTGTCGAGCCGATGGGGGAACGCCGTATCGCGGGCTGCGATCGCCACCGTCAGCGACGGTCTGCCGGCCACGTCCCGCGGCGTCACCCAAGGGCCGAGGTCCGGCAGGGTGAAATGCTGGTTGCGGTAGTCGGCGCTGAGGCCCCGGCCGATCAGGGAGAACAGTGCCAGATGATCCTGCAATGAAATCTTTTTGCCGTCGCAGGGCTCCCACCCCCGCGGTAGGGATCCGTGGGCAAAGATCCCGATCGTCCCCAGATACCGTTCCATGCCCTACTCCCTTCGGCGACGCACCGGGCGCCTCGGCGGTCGCCTTTCGCAGTGTGCTGCCGCTCCTGACGTCGCGCAAGACCGACGATCCGCGTGTTTCGCGCCGCGTCGGGGCAGGCCACCTGCAGAATGTCCCGCACATCCCCGAACGCGCTTTTGCGTGACGCCTCCACCGGTTCCGCGCTCGGGCCCCTCGAGTCAGGCCCACAAACTGGCATTTCCCAGGCAGGCGGCCCAACACCCCACTCAGCTCTCGGTCCAGGTTCGCGTCCATGCTTGCAGCACCGAGGCTCCTGGGAGGTGCGACGTCCTAAGCCGGTGCCAGTGGCGTAACGCGTTTTCACTTTATGTCGATTATAACGGGCGCGTTTTCACCTTATGCCATTTCATTTTTCAACTTTTGGCACACCTTCTGTGGCCAAACCCTTGAAGAAGCTATCAGTGCGTTTTCCTTTTATGCCGTACCCGACAGCCAGGACAAACCGGCCGTACTGTCCCACTCCTTGCAACAATCTGTTTGGTTCTTGATGGATTGTGCGAACGGGGTACAGGCGGCATCTCTAGCCCAGCACCGCAACCCATCCCGGAGCCACACCCATGAACCGCCTCGCCGCCTACGCCCTTGCCGGCGCCCTGTCCCTCACCGCCTTCCCGGCCATGGCCCAGATGTCCACCGACCCTGCCCAGGTGCAGCCCGGCGCCTATGTCCTGGATAAGAGCCACGCCAAGGTGCTGTGGGCGGTCAGCCATTTCGGCTTCTCCACCTATTATGGGGAGTTCACGTCCTTCGACGCCAAGCTGACCCTGGACCCCAAGGCCCCCGCCAAGAGCAGCCTGGACGTGACCATCGACATCCCCAGCGTCTCCACCAACGACGCCAAGCTGGACGCCCACCTGAAGGCGCCGGACTTCTTCAATGCCGAGAAGTTCCCCAAGGCCACCTTCAAGTCCACCAAGGTGGAGCCGACCGGCCCCACCAAGGCCAAGGTCACCGGCGACCTGACCCTGCTGGGCGTGACCAAGCCGGTCACCCTGGACGTGACCTTCAACGGCGCCGGCGTCGGCCCGGTCAGCAAGAAGGTCACCACCGGCTTCAGCGCCGAGGGCACGGTGAAGCGCACCGAGTTCGGCATGAACACCTATGCGCCCTATATCGGTGACGAGGTGAAGCTGATCATCAGCGGTGAGTTCAACAAGGCCGAGTGACGCCGGCCACGGGCCGCGGGGTCCCCTCTCCCGCGGCCCGGTTCGGACACCGGAGGACGCCATGCCCGCCCCGCCGCGCTATTCCGCCGTCGCCATCCTGTTGCACTGGGCCATCGCCCTGCTGGTGCTGGCCCTTGTGGGCCTGGGCCTCTACATGACCAGCCTGCCGCCCGGCAGCGCCGCCCAGTTCAGCCTTTACCAGTGGCACAAGTCGCTGGGCATCACCGTGCTGCTGTTGACCCTGGCCCGCATCGCCTGGCGCCTGTCCCACCCGGTGCCTGCACTGCCCGCGACCCTGAAGCCATGGGAGCGCCTGGCCGCCCGCGGCACCCATGTCGGCCTTTACGCCCTGATGCTGGCCATCCCGCTGACCGGCTGGGCCCTGGTGTCCGCCAGCCCCTGGAACCTGCCCACCATCCTTTACGGCGTGATCCCCTGGCCGCATCTGCCTGTGCTGTCCACCCTGGAGGACAAGGCGGGGGCGGAGGCAGTGCTGGAGCAGGTCCATGGTCTGCTGGCCTGGTCGGCCGTTGCCCTGGTGGCGCTGCATGTCGCCGCCGCCCTGAAGCACCATTTCATCCTGAAGGACGACGTGCTGGCCCGCATGCTGCCCGGCCGCCGCCGTGGAGAGCCAGCATGAGCCGCCTCGCCTCTTTCGCCCTGGTTGCCGCCTTCCTGCTGCCCACCTCTGTCCTCGCCGCCAGCTGGACCGTGGACCCGTCCAGCAGCCGCCTGGGCTTCGCTGGCAAGCAGGGGGGCACCGCCTTCGAGGGACGGTTCAAGTCCTGGTCCGCCACCATCGACTTCGACCCGGCGGCACCGGAATCCGGCAAGGCCGTGGTCACCATCGACATGGCCAGCGCCAGCACCGGCGACCCGCAGAAGGACGGGGCCCTGCCCCAGCCCGAATGGTTCAACGCCGCCAAGACCCCCCAGGCCCGGTTCGAGGCCACGAGCTTCCGACCCAAGGGCGGCAACGCGTATGAGGCGGTGGGCACCCTGACCATCCGGGACGTGTCCAAGCCGGTGGTCCTGCCCTTCACCCTGGACATCCAGGGCGACACCGCCAAGGCGAAGGGCAAACTGGACCTGATCCGCACCGATTACGGCGTCGGCCAGGGCCCCTGGGCCAGCGGCCAGGCCGTGGCCCTGGAGGTGTCGGTGGTCATCGACCTGACGGCGAAGCGGGGTGGGTAGCCCATCCCGGCATGGCCGCATGTATTCACGCACGGCGACTTGGTGGCCGGCCCCGCGCGACAGCGGCGCACGGGGCCTGTTGGGGTGAATAGCTTTCGAAGCGACACCCTTGCCAAGGACCAGGTGCCCCATGGCCACCAGCGACAAGAACCAGCCCCCCGTCCCCACCGAGATCCCGGCGGAGGACCTTCGCCGCAAGGCGCATGACGGGCAGGGCTCCGCCACCGGCAGCGGCGCCGCCAACCCGGTTCCGCGGACCCCGGCCGAAAACCCCAAGGAGGGCGGCGGCCAGGCCGGCGGCGCGGGCGCGGCCCCCAGCGGTATCACATCCACCCACCAACCTGGCGGCATGAAGCCGGCCGGCGGCCCCACGGGGGGCCTGGGCAGCCTCGGTTCCGGCGGCGGGTCCACCGGCCCGGGCGGCGGCAGCCCGGACGCCACGCCGGGGCGCGGGACGGAGGGGCGCTGAAGCATGGCGATAGCCCAGCGGAAGGACCAACCCCGATTCGACAGCCCCACGACCCCGCCGGCCCACCCGCCCGGCCTGACCTCCACCCTGGAGCGCAACATCCAGGCCCTGAACCGCCGCCGGGCGGAGGAGCAGCGACAAGCCAGCACGCAGGAACGCATCGCCGACGGCATCACCCGCTTCGCCGGCAGCATGGTGTTCGTCTATCTGCACATGGCGCTGTTCGGGGGCTGGATCGTCGCCAATCTGGGCTGGGTCCCGGGCATCAGACCCTGGGACCCGTCCTTCGTGGTGCTGGCCATGTTCGCGTCGGTGGAGGCCATCTTCCTGTCCACCTTCGTGCTGATCAGCCAGAACCGCATGGCCGCCGTGGCGGACAAGCGCGCCGACCTGGACCTCCAGGTCAGCCTGCTGGCCGAGCATGAGGTGACCCGGCTGGTCACCATGGTCTCCGCCATCGCCGACCGGCTGGACGTGGAGACGGACATCGACCACGAGCTGCCGGAACTGGAACGCAACGTCGCCCCCTGCGCCGTGCTGGACAGGATCGAGACGACAAGCCAGGACAAGTGACCCTCAGCCGCCCAGCAACGTCTTCAACCGTTCGATCACCACGCCGGGGTCCACGGGCTTGTCCAGCAGGGCCGTGGGTGCCGTGGCGCGCTCCACGAAGGGCAGCACCTCCGGCGCGTAGCCGGTGACGAACAGCACGGGCAGGGCGGGTCGCAGGGCACGCAGCTTTTCCACCATCTGGCCGCCGGTGGCCCCAGGCATGCGCCAGTCCGCCACCACCACGTCGGCAGAGTCGGTGATGAAGCGGTCGAAGCCATCCTCGGCGTCATGGGCCAGGGTCACCTTGTACCCCTTGCGCTGCAGGAAAGACCGCAGCGCCATCGCGGCAAGAACCTCGTCATCGACCACCAGCACATGCTTCATCGGCACGTCCCCGGGGCGGGATGCCCCTGGCGGCGGATTTTACAGGCCCGCAGCCGTGGTAGGGAACGGCGTGAGGGGGGTGGTGGGTCCACCTGGGATCACGCCACCCATGCTTTAACGGCGGGTGCTGCGGCGCAATATTACCCCTGCCCCTTGCACTCCACCTCCTCCTTGCTTTCACCGTCCCGCTTCCATTCGCGGACGACCTTGCAGCCCCGGTCCCAGAACTCCTCCTTGCCCTCGCCCCGGCCGGCATGGCGGCGGTCGGGCCTGCACTCGGTCACCTGCTTGAAGCCGCCGTCGGACTTCCATTCCCGCTCCACCCGGCAGCCATCCTCATGGGTGACCTCCTTGCGGTCGTCAGCCATCCCCGCGCCCGTCGCCAGCACCAGCGCGACCGCCCCTGCCCAAGCCAGCCTCATCATCCCCTCCCGTCCACCGGATCCTGTGCACAGCGAACCAACGGATCGGGGCGACCATGGGGCAGGGACGGGGCCGCCGCTTGACTCCAGTATATTGGACAGGCATTCTACGATCATGGAACTGAGCCCGACCGACATCGACGCCCGCCTGTCCGCCCGGCTGAAGGATCTGCGGCAGGAGCGGGGGCTGACCCTGGACGCGCTGGCCCAGCGGGCCGGCGTCAGCCGCTCCATGATCTCCCTGATCGAGCGGGGGGAGAGCAGCCCCACCGCCAGCGTGCTGGACCGGCTGGCCGCCGGCCTGGGCGTGACCCTCGCCTCCCTGTTCGCGGAGCGGGGGCGGGCAGAGGCCTCCCCCATTTGCCGGCGGGCGGACCAGGCGCAATGGCGCGACCCCGGCACGGGCTATGTCCGTCGCAACCTGTCGCCGCCCGGCTACCCCTCGCCGCTGGAGCTGGTGGAGGTGGTGTTCCCCCCTGGCGCCCGCGTGGCCTATGACGGCGGCCCCCGTGCTGCGGCCGTGCAGCAGCAGGTGTATGTGCTGGAAGGGGCCATCACCCTGACCGTCGGCCCCGACACCCACACCCTGGCGACGGGCGACTGCCTGGCCATGCGGCTGGACCAGCCGGTCAGCTTCCACAACCCCGGCGACCAGCCGGCCCGCTATCTGGTTGCTCTGGCGACCGAAGGGGCTTGGGCGGGGGCCAACACCAAGCGCTGAAGGAGCCCTTGCCCCATGCCCACCATCCGTGCCCTGACCGAGGCCGAGGCCGTCGAGCACCAGGCCGCCCTGTGCGACATCCTGATGGACTGCGTGGCGGGCGGTGCCTCCGTCAGCTTCATGGACCCCTTGCCCCCGGCGAAGGCCGCGGGCTTCTGGGCCGGGGTGGCGGCCAGCGTCGGCCGGGGGGAGCGGGTGCTGCTGGTGGCGGAGGACCCGCGGGGTGACGGGCTGCTGGGCACGGTGCAGGTGGTGCTGGACCAGCCGGAGAACCAGCCGCACCGGGGCGACGTCTCCAAGATGCTGGTCCACCGCCGGGCCCGCCGCCAGGGCGTGGGTGCCGCCCTGATGCAGGCGGCGGAGGACGCGGCCCGGGCCGCCGGCAAGACCCTGCTGGTCCTGGACACCGCCTCCGACGACGCGGAGCGGCTGTACGAGCGGGCGGGCTGGCACCGGGTGGGCGTGATCCCCGGCTATGCGCTGCTGCCGGACGGCCGCCCCTGCGACACGACGTATTTTTACAAGGTGCTGGGGTAGCTGGCCGACTCCCCCTCTCCCCGCCGGGAAGAGGGGAAAAGCGGTTAGAGCGTGTTTACGCTGGCCGTAAACACGCTACGGCGGCGACTGCCGCCGCGCGGGCCCATGCCCGCGTAAGCCAAGCCGCGGATGCGGCGCCGGCGACTGAGGAACACGAAGGGCTAGACCCGTTTCCAGTCTGGGAGAAACGGGTCTAGCGCGGCTTCTCCGACGGGGTCAGGGTCAGCACGGCGATGCCCAGGGCGATCAGCGTGGCACCCAGGGCCAGCCCTGTCGGCGGCGCCTCCCCCAGCAGCAGCACGGCCACGGGCACCGCCACCACCGCGCCGACCGAACCCAGGAGGCTCAGGTACACCGGCCCGCCCCGCTTCTGCAGCACGAAGAACAGCAGGTATTGCAGGGCGAAGACCCCGGTCTGCGCCAGGACCAGTAGCAGGGGCGCCGGCCGGCCCAGCGGCACCGCCACCGGCAGGCCCGCCAAGGGCGCGAAGCCCAGCAACAGGGCCGCGGCGGCCAGCAGCATGCCGGGCGCCAGGGCGTCGGGCCGGGCGCCCGGGGGCCAGCGCAGGGTGCGGTACAGGTTGCCCATGGCCAGGAACACCGGCCCCAGCAGCGTCAGCGCCACCCAATGGGCCGAGGTGTCCGGCGCGTTGAACTTGGGGATGGCGATGGCCGCCGCCCCGGCCAGGGCCAGCACCACCCCGGCGGCCCGCCCGGCCTTCAGCCGCTCCAGCCGCAGCAGCACGGCGCCCACATAGGTCAGCAGGGGCGGGATGGCGATGGTCAGGGCCACGAACCCGGCGCCGACATGGGGGATGGCGGAGAAGAACACCAGGTTCGGCGCCGCCACGCTGACCAGGGCGGCCAGGACGAAATACTCCAATGTCCACCGGTCCAGCCGTGGCAGCGCCCCCCGCGCCGCGGCCACCGCCAGCAGGATCAGCCCCGACCCCAGCACGGACCAGAGCAGGAACGGCAGCGCCGCCAACCCCGCCCCCACCGCCAGCTTGGCCAGGGTGGTTGACAGGCCCAGCAAGGCGCCGGTCACCAGCAGGATCAGCAGCGGCACCCACCGGTCCGGTTTGGGAGCCGCCGCCACGGCACCCTTGCCCGCGCCCACATCCACCGCCATGATGATTGTCTCACTGCAAAGTATCTTAGTATTAAGATAAGAGCGGGACATGGACAGGGCAAGCCGGGCAATCGCGGAATGGCATCGGGAACGGCCAGAGCTGGACGGTCGCCCCATGGCCCTGCTGGGCCGGTTGGGGGAGGCGGCGCAGCGGGTCGCCCAGGACCACCTGAAGCCCTTCTTCGCCGCGCACGGCCTGCAATCCGGCGACTTCGACGTGCTCGCCACCCTGCGCCGGTCCGGCCCGCCCTTCGCCCTGACGCCCACCGCCCTCTATGGCGCCACCATGGTCACGTCCGGTGCCATGACGGGGCGGGTGGACAGGCTTGAGCGGATGGGATGGGTCGCCCGGTCCCCCGACCCGGCCGACCGCCGCGGCACCCTGGTGGGCCTTACGCCGGAGGGGTTGGCCCTGATCGACCGGATCATGCCCCTGCACGTGGAGAATGAGCGCCGCATCCTGTCCGGCCTGAGCCAGGCGGAACAAGACGCCCTGTCCGCCCTGCTCGGCAAGCTGATCGCCACGTTGCCGGGCGAAGGTCCCTAGACCCCGAACGGCCACGTCTCCAGCGCCCCCGCCCCGTGTTCGTCAGCCAGGGGCGTCACGGGGGTGGTCTCGGCGAACCAGAGCCAATGGTCGAACTGGCGGGACAGCTCGGCCGTGAAATAATGGCTCTGCCGTTCCGTGTCCGGGCGGTAGATCACGCCGATGGCCCGTTCCAGCCGCGGCGCATGCAGGGCGGCGACGGCTTCCGGGTTCACGGCCGGGCTGAGGTCCAGGTGGAACCGGTCATGGCCCGTATGGGCGCAAATCCCCTCGTAGCTGTCATCCCGGGCCGGGTTGATGGGGATGAAGCGCACCGGCCCGTCCCAATCGTCCGCCGCCGCCACGGTTCCCCGGTCGGTGCCGAAGCCCACCAGCCGTACCGCCCCCTCCCCGAACCGCTCCCGGCAGAGCTGGCCGACATTGACCTGCCCGCCCCGGCCCATCTGCGTGGCGCGGCAGTCGCCCAGGTGGCTGTTGTGGGCCCAGACCACGGCCTTGGCCCCGGGCCCACGGGCGGCCAGCACCTGGGCCAGAGTCTCCACCATGTGGGTGTCGCGCAGGTTCCAGCTCTCCTCGCCATAGTCGTACATGGCGCGGTAATAGCGCTCGGCCGACGCCACCAGCCGGGCGTTGGCCTGGGCGTCCACGAAGGCGTCCGGGTCGCGGGCCATGTAGTCCAGCCGCTTGGACAGCAGGTCCTTCAGCGTGTCCAGCACCGCCTGCTCGCAGGGTGGCGCCCCCCGCCGCATCGCCACCATGCCATAGGCCGCCGGCTCCTCCTGGAAGGGCGTCAGGCAGCCATAGCGCCGCTTGGCCGCGGCGGCGGCCTCCGGGTCCACCCGTTGAAGGTAGTCCAGCACCGCGCGGATGGAGCCGCCAAGGCTGTACAGGTCCAGGCCGTAGACCCCCACCCGTTTGCCCGGCTCCGCCACGCCCTCATTGTGGCCGCGCAGCCAGCGGATGAAGCTTTCCACCTCCCGGTTCCGCCACATCCAGGTGGGGAAGCGCTGGAAGGGTGGCTCCCCGTCCCCGTCGCCTTCACGCAGGCGGACGAAGCGGTCGATGCGGGCGGCGTCCGGCCAGTCCGCCTCCGCCGCCACGATGGTGAAGCCGTGCCGCTCGACCAGGTGCCGGGTCAGCGCCGCCCGGCAATGGTAGAACTCCGCCGTCCCGTGGGTCGCCTCCCCCAGGCAGACCACGTCCGCCGCCGCAAGGCTGTCCGCCAGCCGGGCGAGCACCGGGTCCGCCATGCCCCCGAACGGCACCGCCGCCGCGGATACCAGATCCACCAACCCCTCGTCCGGGGCCACCGCCTGCCCATACCGCATCGCCCTTCCCCCATCGCGATGGTGATGGTGGGGGAACAAGGGGGTTCACCCGGAGTCGCGGGTCAGGCCGCCACCGCTTCCGCGAAAGTCTCGGCCACGGCCCTGGCCAATGCGCCCACCAAGGCCGCCCTCTCGTCCGCCGGGCCGTCAGCACCCCGTTCCAGGGCCGCCGCCGCCTGGGCCAGGGCGGACAGGCCGAAGTTCAGGGCGGCGGAGCGGATGGCATGGGCCTCCTGCCGCAGCAGGGCCGGGTCCCCGCCGGCCTGGCGGATGGCGCGCAGGCGGGCGGTCACGTCCTGGCGGACGGCGGCCACCAGCTCCCCCCGCTGGTCCGCGGGCACCTGGTCCAGGCTGGCCCAGGGCGTCGCGCCGGGGGCGTCGCCGTCCCGGTGCAGGGCCCAGCGGGCGACGGCGTCCAGCAGCAGGGCTGCCGTGAAGGGCTTGGCCAGGTGGCCGTCCATGCCGGCGGCGCGGCAGCGGGCCACCTCCTCCGGCAGGGCGCTGGCGGTCAGGGCCAGGATGGGCACCCTGCCGACCGGGCCCGGCAGCGCGCGGATGGCGCGCGCCGCCTCAATCCCGTCCATGACGGGCATCTGCATGTCCATCAGCACCAGGTCGTAGCGGCCGGTGCGGGCCAGCTCCACCGCCGTGGCCCCGTCCTCCGCCAGGTCCACCCCGTGGCCGGCCTTGGTCAGGATGGCCAGGGCGAGTTGCCGGTTGGCGGCCACGTCCTCCGCCACCAGCAGCCGGGTGGTCCGGCGCGGGCCCTCGGCCGCGACCTGGGAAGCGGCCGCCTCCGCCGGCGGCAGGGGCACCTCCACCCAGAAGGTGCTGCCCACCCCGGCGACAGAGTCCACCCCGATGCTGCCGCCCATGCGGGTCACCACCGCCTTGCAGATGGCAAGGCCCAGCCCGGTTCCGCCATAGCGTCGGGCATGGGTGGCGTCCACCTGGCTGAAGCGCTGGAACAGCCGGTCCATGCGGTCGGCGGGGATGCCGATGCCCGTGTCCGTGACAGCCAGCCGCACCAGCCCGTCGTCCCCGCCGCCGGTGACGGACAGGGTGACGCCGCCGGCCTCGGTGAACTTCACGGCATTGTTCAGCAGGTTCAGCACCACCTGCCGCAGCCGGTGGGAATCGCCCAGCACCCAAGGCGGCAAGTCGTCCGCCATCTCCACCCGCAGGCGCAGCCCCTTCTCCGCCGCGCCGGCGGCGACGATGCGGGCGGTGCCGTTCGCGAACTCCGCCAGGGCGAAGGGCCGGGGGTCCAACTCCATCTGCCCGGCCTCGGCCCGGGACAGGTCCAGCACGTCGTTGACCACCATCAGCAGCGACCGCCCGGCGTCGCGCACCACCTCCGCCCATTCCCGCTGGGTGGGGGACAGTTCGCTGTCCAGCAGCAGGTCGTTGAAGCCCAGCACCCCGTTCAGGGGCGTGCGGATCTCGTGGCTCATGCTGGCCAGGAAGGCGGCCTTGGCTTCCGCCGCGGCTTCTGCCGCCACCTTGGCCTCCGCCAGTCGCTGGTTGGTCTCCAGCAGGTCGTGGGTGCGGGCGGCCACCGTCTCCTCCAGCTCCCGCTGGCGGCGGCGCAGGATGGCGGTGCGCACCTGCACAACCAGCACCAGCAGGGCCATGGCCAGCACGGCCAGCACGGCCTGGAACCAAGGCTTCTCATGCCAGCGGGGGGCAACCGCCACGTCCAGGGACAAGGTGCCCAGCACCTGGCCGGTGCTGGCGGATTCCGCCTTCACCACCAGCCGGTACTCACCGCTGGGCAGGTTGGTGTAGGTGGCGGTGGGCAGGCTGGCCGGCAGCTCCACCCAGGTCTCGTCGAAGCCCTCCAGCCGGTGGCTGTAGCGCAGGTCGCCCCGGGCCCGGTAGTCCAGCAGTGACAGCTCCAGGCCCAGGCTGCGCTCCGCCGGCCCCAGCTCCAGCCGCCCACGGTCCTTCGGCAGGGTGGCGGGCGGGCGGCGCTGCTGGTTGACGGTAAGGCCGGTGACCGCCAGCCGCCCGGCCGGGGCCGACCCGCCCAGGGCGCCCGGGTCAACGACCGACAGGCCGCCGGGCCCGCCGAACAGCAGCTCGCCCCCGGGCCCGCGGCCGTTGGCGCGGATGAAATAGCTGTCTACCGTGACCCCGTCCCGCTCCCCCAGCCGGCGCACGGCCAGGGTCTCCGGGTCCAGGGTCAGCAGGCTGGTGGGGGTGGAGGCCCAGAGCCTGCCCTGCCCGTCGGCCAGCATGTTGTCGATGTTGTTGTGGGGCAGGCCGTTGCGCCGGTCCACCACCCGGAAGCGCGGCTTGCCGGACAGGGTCGCCACGTCGGTCACGGCGATGCCGCCGCCGGACATGCCCACCCACAGCCGGCCCTTGTCGTCCTCCACCAGGTTGGTGACATAGCCATGGGGCAGGGATTGGGGATCGTCCGGGTCCGGCCGGATGGAGCGGTAGCCGGTATCGTCCGGTCCCTTCACGCTGATGCCGCCGGCGGTGCCCACCACCAGCCGCCCGTCCTTCAGGCGCAGGGCCACGCGCACATGGTTGTCGGCCAGGCTGGACGGGTCGTCGCGCCGGTGCTGGTCGGTCACGCAGGCGCCAGTGGCGGGGGTGAAGCGGCTCAACCCGTCATAGCTGCCCACCAGGATGTCCGGCCCGTCCAGGCCGATGAACAGGATGACCTTGTCCTCCACGCAAGCGATGGCGGAGGGGGTCACGGCCAGGGACACCGGATCGACGCGGGCCACCCCGCGGGACCCCGCCAGCACGTCCCCGTCGGGGAGCTGAGCCAGCGCCTGCACGTCGCGCCCGGCCTGGGGTTCCGGCAGCACCACCCGGCGGATCTCCCCCGCCCTGAAGTCCAGCACGTCGATCCGGCCGGAGACGAGGCCCAGCCAGGCCCGCCCGTCCCGGTCGGTGGTGGCGCCGATCACCCCCACCGCCGACAGGCCCCGGTCGCCGGTGGTGGAGGCGAACATGCTGCGCACGGTGCGGGCATGGGCGTCATGCCGCTCCGCCCCCCGGTGGGTGCCTGCCCAGATATTGCCGGTGTGGTCCCACATCAGGGTACGCACGCCGTCGCCGTTCAGGCTGGTGGGGACGGAGGGGTCGTTGGCCAGCCGGTCCAGCCGGCCCGTGGCCATGTCCAGGGTCAGCACCCCGGCCCCATCGGTGCCGAACCAGACCTTGCCCGGCGCCACCTCCAGGATGGTGCGGACAGTCCGCCGGTTGGCCAGGCCGCCCGGCTCCGCCAGCCCAGGCCGCGTGTGGGCGAGGCCCGACGCCGGTTCCACCCAGCCCGCCCCGTTGACCCCGGTGCCGAACCAGACCCGCCCGGCGGAATCCTCCAGGAAGGCCCAGGCCTCCCCCGCCAGCACCCCGGCCGCCAGCGGGTCCGCAGCCCGCGGCTTCTCGAACCGGCCGGAGCCGGCGCGGCGCACCGCCATGCCCAGCTTGCCGCCGACCCACAGGTTCCCGGCCTTGTCCTCCATCACCGCGAACAGCCGCCCCTGGGCCGGGGTGGTGCCGTCGGCGAGGGTGAGGGGCACCCGCTCCACCCGTCCGGTGGCCGGGTCGAACCGGTCCAGCCCCTGTTCCGTGGCCACCCAGACACCGCCGTCCCGGGCCGGCGCCAGGGCGAAGATCTTGGCGTGGGCCGTGCCGCCGGGCCCCACCGGCACCAGGGTCACCCGGTCGGTGGCCGGGTCGTGCACGGCGAGGCCCCCGGCGTTGGTGCCGATGACCATGCGCCCGTCGGGCAGGGGCAGCAGGGCGCGGATGTAGAGGTCCGGCAGGGTCGGGCCGCCGCCTTCGCCCACCCGGTGCATGCGGTAGCCGTCGAACCGCACCAGCCCGCCGAAGGTGCCGATCCAGACCAGCCCGTCCCGGTCCTGGGCCATGGCGCTGACCGTGTCGTGGGGCAGGCCCTGCCGGGTGGTCAGCTCATGGAAGACGGGCTGGGTGAACCGTTCCCAGGGGTCCCCCGCCGGCGCTCCCGCCAGGGCCGGCCCGGCAAGCAGGGCCAGGGCGGCCCCGGTCCGGGCAATCACCCGGGCAAGTCGCGGCAGGGACAGGGGAAGTCGCATCATCGGCCGGGGGCGGTCTCGATCACGTGGGACGGCCTTGGCGCCCCGGGACGTCTTACACCGTCCGGCCTATGCATGCGAAGGTAATCATCGGGACCTAGGTAACCGGTTGGCGCGGGTCGGCCCCGGTTCAGCCGTGCAGGGACAGGCCCTTGGTGGCCTTGTCCACCGCCTTCCTGGGGCCACGCAGGGCCAGCCCCACCAGGTCCATGTCCTCCGGGTCCTCCGCGGCGAAGACGGCGCGGTTGGCGGCGTCGTGGCCCGTGGCGAACATGGCGCGGACATAGGCGGCCATGCCCAACCCCCGGGCGATGCCCTGCCGCCGGGCGGCCTGCAATCCCGCCCCGTCCGCGGCGAAGACAAGCATGGGCTGGCCCAGCATGCGGCCATAAACCTGCCCGGCCGCGTCCCGGTAGGGCTCGCCCAAAGCGTCGGGTGCCGCGGCGGCGATGCCAGTGGCCAGGAAGGCGGTGACGTTGAGCTTCTGCCAAGTGGCCAAATCGGCGCGCACGATGATGGCGACCTTGGTGTCGAACTGGGGGGTATCGGACATGGGCGGCTCCTCCTTCCCGCCCACCCTGCCAAGGCCGGGGTGCCCTAGTCTGGAACGTCCGTGCACATCCGGCGATAGGCGGCCGGGGTCATGCGGTAGGCCCGCCGGAACCACCGGCCCAGGTGGCTCTGGTCGGCGAAGCCCACCTCCGCCGCCACCGCGGCGGGCGCCATGCCCGTGGCCAGCAGGGCCCTGGCCGCCCTCAGCCGCAGCCGGACCATGTAGGCATGCGGGGACAGGCCCACGGCCTGCCGGAAGCGGCGGTTCAGCCGGAACCTGTCGGTGCCGGCCGCCGCGGCCAGCTCGTCCATGCCCACATCCTCCGCCATCCGGGCGTGCAACAGGTCGCGCGCCCGGGCCACGTCGGCGGGTTGGCGGACCGGCCGGGCCTGGGGCGGGTGCCGGGCCACCCCCGCCAGCCGCACCACCAGCCCGTCCAACGCCAGGTCGCGGGCCAGCCGCCCCTCACCCCCGTGCAAGGCCCCGAATGCCGCCGTGATGGCCGTCGCCAGGCCCGGGTCCCGGTCCAGGGTGCGGCGGAAGCCCAGGCTCCCCTGCCCCGGCCGCCCCTCCGCCAACTGCCCCATCCGCCCCGCCAGCCAGGGCTGGGGCAGGTAGAGCATGCTGTAGGTGAAACCGTCGGGGGACGGGGCATGGCCGTCATGGACCTCCCCCGGCTCGATCAGGATGACGTTGCCGGGGGTGCTGGTGTGCAGTTCCCGGCGGCAGCGGAAGCGCTGGACCCCCTGCTCCGTGACCCCGACCAGCACGTCGTCATGGTCGTGGGGGTCGTAGGCATGGCCCTTGAAGTGGGCGCGGATGGTCTCGATCCCGGTTTCCCGGTCATGGCGGGCGGACAGCCAGTGGTCAGCCGCGCCGCCCGTTCCCTGGTTATGCGCGCCGCCCATGGTCCCCCGCCGGCCCGGACCGGGGCACCCCGGCCCCCCATGGGCGGCAGGATATCCGGCCTTGGGGGACCTTGCCAGGACGGCCCGGCCCTCAGGCCGCGCGGACGGCGCTGAGGAACCTGTCCACCTCGGTGGTCAGCACCTCCGCGTCCCTGGCCAGCTCGGCGGAGGCGGCGACCACCTGGGTGGCGGCGTTGCCGGCCTCCCCCGCCGCCTCGCTGACGCCGGTGATGTTGCGGGTCACGTCCTGGGTGCCGGTGGACGCCTGCTCCACGTTCCGGGCGATCTCGCGGGTGGCGGCCTGCTGCTCCTCCACCGCCGCAGCGATGGCGTAGCTGGACTCGTTCACCCGGGCGACGCGGCGGACGATCTCCTCGATGGCTTGCACCGCATCATGGGTGTTGGCCTGCACCGCCTCGATCTGGCGGCTGATGTCCTCCGTCGCCTTGGCGGTCTGGGTTGCCAGGGCCTTCACCTCGCTGGCCACCACGGCGAAGCCGCGCCCCGCCTCGCCCGCCCGCGCCGCCTCGATGGTGGCGTTCAGGGCCAGCAGGTTGGTCTGGGCGGCGATGTCGCTGATCAGGGTGACGATGGTGGTGATCTGCCCGGCGGTGGCGGACATGCCCTGCACCATCTCGTGGGTGTGGCGGGCCTGTTCGGCCGTCTCGTGGATGGTGGCGGTGGTCGCCTCCACCTGGGTGGCGATCTCGTGGCTGGAGGCGGCGAGCTGCTCGGCGGCAGAGGCGACCGTCTGCACGTTGGCCGCCGCCTGGTGGGACGCCGCGGCCACGGCGCTGGCCTGCCGGCTGGTCTGCTCGGACACGGCGGACATAGACTGGGCGGTGGCCGTCATCTCCGTGGCGGCGGAGGAGACGCTGCGCACCACATGGCCGACGCTCTCCTCGAAGCTCCGGGCCAGGGCCTCCATGGCGGCCCGCTTCTCCGCCGCGGCGCGGCGTTCCGCCTCCTTCTGCTCGGCCTCCAGGCGGCGCACCCGCAGGGCGTTCTCCTTGAACACCTCCACCGCCGCGGCCATGGCGCCGATCTCGTCCCGGTAGGCGCGGGCGGGAACCTCCGTCTCCAGGTTCCCCTCGGCCAGCCCGCCCATCGCCTTGGTCATGGCGGTGACCGGCCGGGTGATGCCCAGGGCGGTCACCGCCGCCGCCGCGGCACCCAGGACCATGGCCAACACGGACAGGAGCATGGAGCGGGTCTCGCTGGACACCAGCACCGCCACCGACTGCGCCTCGATCTGGGCGGCGCGGGCCACCATCTCCTCCGCCAGGGCGGCGCTGCCGTCGCCGAACTGCTTGCCCATGGCGGACATGCGCTTGATCAGCTCCGCCGTCTCGATGGACAGTTGCCGGATCCCGGCGAAGGCTTGGCGGTACTGGCCGGACAGGGCCTTCGTCTCCGCCGCCAGGGCCTTGCGCTGCGGGTTCTGCAGCCGCGCCTCCAGGGCGGCGGCGCGGGTGATGAAGGCATCGCTGAAGCCGTCCACCTGGGCAGCGGTCTCCTGCGTGGGCACGGACAGGAAGCGCACGGCCGCCAGCCGCGCCCGCATCAGGGTTTCCTGTGCCTGGCCGGCCAGGGCGGCGGTCTCCGAGTCCCCGTCGGCCAGGGCCGTCTCGACGATCCGGGCCAGGTTGTCGGTGGCGGCGGGGCCCAGCTTGAAGATGCCGTCATTCACCAGCCCCTCACGCTTCCTGGAATTGTCCACCAGGGTGGTGAGGTCGGCCCTGTAGCGTTCCACCAACTGGGCCAGTTCCCCCAGCTTGGCCTGGCGGCCGGGGTCGCGCACGCGGGCCTGCAGGGCTGCCAGTTCGGCCTGGATCTCGGTGGCGAGCGCCGCCGCCTGGGCCGCCGCCTCCGGGTCGGCGAAGTTGATGTAGCTCAGCACCGCCCGGCGCATGGCGCTGACGTTGCTGTCCACCTGCAACACGTCCCGCGCGTTGCCGGAGACGCGTCCATATTCGTTGAAGCCGGCATGCACTTCCCGCCCGGACATCCAGGACGTGGCGGCCAACAGGGCCAGGAAGGCCAGGACCAGGCCGAAACCGACATAGATGCGCGTCGCGACCTTCAGCCGTGACATCATCTCGAACATGGGACGCCCCCTCGGCAGGCGGCGTTCACCCGCCGCGTAACATGGTTAATAAAAAGTAAAGGTTCATCAAGTCTTCACAATCGTGGCCGGAGTCTACCGACATACGATGTAATGACTGAACTGGAGGGGACGCTACCCGGTTTTGTCTTGGTGTCTCTTGATCTAAATCATTCCGTCGGCACATTGCTAAACCTTATGAGTAACCCGGTCGGGACGCCGTGGCTTACGCCGCCGTCCCCACCGTGCGGGCCCTCCCCGGGCCTGCCGGATGCCTGCCTTGCCCTGACCGGGAGTTTCCATGCCCACCGACAAGTCCACCGCCGCGAACGACGGCCTGTCCGCCCTGGACGGTTTCTGGCGCTCCATGCTGGCCGGCGCCACCCAGGGCCTGTCCCCGGTCGCCACGGCGAAGGCCTGGCTGGACTGGGCGTCCAACCTTTCCATGTCCCCCGGCCACCAGGCCCGGCTGGCCCTGGCCGCGGCGGAGGCATCCGCCACCGTGGCCAGCCGCGCCCTGGTCCCCGCGGCCAAGCATGGCACCGGCGACCGCCGCTTCCCCGACGCCCATTGGGGCCGCTTCCCCTTCAGCCTGCTGAGCGAGGGCTTCCTGGCCACCGAGCGCTGGTGGGACCTAGCGGCGGAGATGCCGGGCGCCAGCCGCCGCTCCAACCAGCTGGTCCGCTTCAGCGTGCAGCAGTTCCTGCAGACGCTGAGCCCGGCCCATTGGCCCGCCACCAACCCGGAATTCCTGTCCCGCACGTGGGAGGAGCGCGGCGCGAACCTGGCCCGCGGCCTGGACCTGCTGGCCAAGGACACGGCCCGCCAGCTGGCCCACGCCCAGGCGGAGACCGGCTTCAAGGTGGGGGAGAACCTGGCCGTCACACCGGGCCAGGTGGTCTTCCGCAACGAGCTGCTGGAGCTGATCCAGTACAGCCCGACGACCGACACGGTCCGGCCGGAGCCGGTGCTGATCGTCCCGGCCTGGATCATGAAGTACTACATCCTGGACCTGCGGCCGGAGAACAGCCTGGTCCGCTACCTGGTCAGCCAGGGCCACACGGTCTACGCCATCTCCTGGCGGAACCCGACCCAGGCGCAGGCCAAGGTCGGCTTCGACGATTACCGCCGCGACGGCGTGATGGCAGCACTTGACGCCATCACCGCCATCCAGCCGGGGGCGAGGGTGCATGCCGCCGGCTACTGCCTGGGCGGCACGCTGCTGACCGTGGCCGCCGCGGCCATGGCCCGGGACGGGGACGAGCGGCTGGCCAGCATGACCCTGCTGGCCGCCCAGTCCGACTTCACCGAGGCGGGCGAGCTGCTGACCTTCATCGACGATGACGAGGTCGCCTGGCTGGACAACCTGATGACCGCCGAGGGCGGCGTGCTGGACGGCAGCCGCATGGGCGGCGCCTTCCAGCTGCTGCGGGCGGAAGACCTGCTCTGGTCGCCCCTGCTGAAGCGCTACCTGATGGGGGAGGAGGACCAGTCCAATGACCTGATGGCCTGGAACGCCGACCAGACCCGCATGCCCCACCGCATGCACAGCGAGTACCTGAAGGGCATGTTCCTGCGCAACGACCTGGCCCAGGGCCGCTTCAAGGCGGGTGGACGCCCGGTGGCGGTGTCGGACATCCAGGTGCCGGTCTTCGCCGTGGGCACCGTGAAGGACCACGTGGCCCCCTGGGTCTCCGTCCACAAGATCCACCTGCTGGCCCGGACGGAGGTCACCTTCTGCCTGACCGCCGGCGGCCACAACGCCGGCATCGTCAGCGAGCCCGGCCACGCCCGCCGCTCCTACCAGCTGCTGGCCCGCCCCGAGGGCGGCCGCTACCTGCCCCCGGACGAGTGGGCCGCCAAGGCGCCGAAGCTGGAAGGGTCCTGGTGGACCGCCTGGGCCCAGTGGCTGGACGCCCGCTCCGGCCAGCCGGTCCCGCCCCCGTCCCTGGGCTGTGAGGCCCTTCCCCCCCTCTGCCCGGCCCCGGGCACCTATGTCCACCAGCACTGAAGGCCGCAAACCATGGACACCATCGCCCCCATCGCCCCCGCCGCGGCCACGGACAGCGACATGATCGAGAACGTCACCTATGACGAGATGACGGTCGGCCAGTCCGCCAGCCTGGTGCGTGAGGTCACGGCCGCGGACATCGAGCTGTTCGCCACCGTCTCCGGCGACATCAACCCGGCCCACCTGGACAAGGAGTATGCCGACGGCAGCATGTTCCACGGCGTCATCGCCCACGGCATGCTCAGCGGCTCCCTCTTCTCCACCGTGCTGGGCACCCAGTTGCCCGGCCCGGGCACCATCTATCTGGGCCAGGAGCTGTCCTTCCGCCGCCCGGTGAAGCCGGGCGACCGGGTCACCGCCACCGTGACGGTGCGGGAGAAGCAGGACGACAAGAAGCGCGTCGTCCTGGACTGCCACTGCACCAACCAGGACGGCAAGGAGGTCATCTCCGGCGTCGCCACCGTCATCGCCCCGACGGAGAAGGTCAGCCGCCACCGCATGGCCCTGCCGGAGGTGCGCATGATCCGGCATGACGCCTGCGCCAAGCTGCTGGAGAAGTGCGAGGCCCTGCCGCCCCAGCCCACGGCCATCGTCCACCCCTGCGACCGCGACAGCCTGCAGGGCGCCCTGGACGCCGCCCATGCCGGCCTGATCCGCCCGGTGCTGATCGCCCCCGCCGCCAAGCTGCGCGCCGTGGCGGCGGAGAACGGCTTCGACATCAGCGGGTACGAGGTGGTGGACGTGGAGCACAGCCACGCCGCCGCGTCGAAGGCCGTCGCCCTGGCCCGCGCCGGCGAGGTGGCGGCCATCATGAAGGGCAGCCTGCACACGGACGAGCTGATGGGCGAGGTGGTCCGCAAGGACGGCGGCCTGCGCACGGCCCGCCGGGTCAGCCACGCCTATGTCATGAGCGTCCCCACCTACCACAAGACGCTGATCGTCACCGACGCGGCCATCAACATCGAGCCGGACCTGGCCGCCAAGGTGGACATCGTCCAGAACGCCATCGACCTGGCCCGGGTGCTCGGGGTGGACGTGCCCAAGGTCGCCATACTGGCGGCAGTGGAGACGGTGAATCCCCGCATGCAGTCCACCCTGGACGCCGCCGCCCTGTGCAAGATGGCCGACCGCGGCCAGATCGCCGGCGGCCTGCTGGACGGCCCGCTGGCCTTCGACAACGCCATCAGCAAGGTGGCCGCCAAGGTCAAGAAGATCACCAGCCCCGTGGCCGGCGACCCGGACATCCTGCTGGTCCCGGACCTGGAGTCCGGCAACATGCTGGCCAAGCAGCTGTCCTTCCTGGCGTCGGCCGACGCGGCCGGCATCGTGCTGGGCGCCCGGGTGCCCATCGTGCTGACCAGCCGGGCGGACAGCGTCCAGACCCGCCTCGCCTCCTGCGCGGTCATGGCCCTGGTGGCCGCCGCCACCCGGCGCGGCTGAGGGGGGGCACCATGTCCGACGCCATCCTGACCATCAACGCCGGCTCCTCCTCCTGCAAGTTCGAGGTCTTCCACGTGGCGGGCGGCGTGCCGGAGATGACCCTGCGGGGCCAGATCTCCGGCATCGGCACCAACCCCGTGCTGACCGCCAAGGACGACCACGGCACCTTCATGGCCGAGCAGTCCTATGACGCCGGCACCAGCCAGTCGGCCCTGATGCGCGACCTGCTGGCCTGGATCGAGGACCACCTCGGCGGTGACCATTTGGTTGCCGCCGGGCACCGGGTGGTGCATGGCGGCCGCCGCTTCTTCGCCCCGGTGAAGGTGGACGGTGCGGTCCTGGCGGAGCTGGAGGCCCTGGTGCCCCTGGCCCCGCTGCACCAGCCGCACAACCTGTCCGCCATCCGCGCCCTGGCGGAGGCGCACCCCGGCCTGCCGCAGGTGGCCTGCTTCGACACCGCCTTCCACAAGGACCATGACGACGCGGCCAGCCGCTTCGCCCTGCCGCGGGAGCTGCACGAGTCGGGCATCCGCCGCTACGGCTTCCACGGCCTGTCCTATGCCTATGTCAGCCGGGAGCTGGCAAGGCTTGCGCCGGAAGTGGCCAGCGGCAAGGTCGTCGCCTGCCACCTGGGCAGCGGCGCCAGCCTCTGCGCCATGGAGAACGGGGTCAGCGTCGACAGCACCATGGGCTTCACCGCCCTGGACGGGCTGCCCATGGGGACCCGCTGCGGCGCCCTGGACGCCGGGGTGGTGCTGCACCTGATGCAGGCCCACGGCATGGACGCCAAGGGTCTGGAGACCCTGCTTTACAAGAAGTCCGGCCTGCTGGGCGTCTCCGGCGTCAGCAACGACTGGCGCGACCTGGAGCTGTCCGACAAGCCCGAGGCCCGCCAGGCCATGGACCTGTTCGTGCACCGGGTGGTGCAGAACATCGGCGCCCTGGCCGCCACCCTGGGCGGGCTGGACGGCCTCGTCTTCACCGCCGGCATCGGCGAGCGGTCCGCCCGGCTGCGGGCGGAGGTCTGCCGCCGCCTGTCCTGGATGGGCGTCGTCCTCTGCCCCAGCGCCAACGACCGCCACGGGCCCTGCATCACCCGGCCCCACAGCCGCGTTCCCGTCTGGGTCATCCCGACCGACGAGGAGCGGATGATCGCCCTCGACACGCTGGCGGTGCTGTCGCCGCCGGCCACCACGAAACCCTCGCTGGAACTCGCATCATGACCGAACTGTCCCTCGACCTGCGCGGCAAGCGCGGCCTCGTCATCGGCATCGCCAACGGCGCTTCCATCGCCTATGGCTGCGCCCGGGCATTCCGCCGGCTGGGCGCCGACCTGGCCGTCACCTACCTGAACGAGAAGGCCAAGCCCCACGTGGAGCCCCTGGCCCGGGAGCTGGGCGCCGACCTGTTCCTGCCGCTGGACGTGTCCCAGCCCGGGCAGATGGAGGCGGTGTTCGAAGCCATCCAACAGAAATGGGGCAAGCTGGACTTCGCCCTGCACTCCATCGCCTTCGCCCCCATGGCCGACCTGCACGGCCGGGTGGTGGACTGCTCTGCCGAGGGGTTCGGCAAGGCCATGGACATCTCCTGCCATTCCTTCATCCGCATGGCCAAGCTGGCCGAGCCGCTGATGACCGACGGCGGCACCCTGTTCACCATGAGCTATTTCGGTGCCCACAAGGTGGTGCCGCACTACAACGTCATGGGCCCGGTGAAGGCCGCGCTGGAGGCCAGCGCCCGCTACATGGCGGCGGAGCTGGGGCCCAAGGGCATCCGCGTCCACTCCATCTCCCCCGGGCCGCTGAAGACCCGCGCCGCCAGCGGCATTGACCATTTCGACGAGCTGATGGCCCGCGTGGAGGCGGAGGCCCCCGCCCACCGGCTGGTGGATATCGACGACATCGGCCTGACCACCGCCCTGCTGGCCACCGACGCCGGCCGTCTGGTGACGGGCTCCACGACCTACGTGGACGGCGGCTACCACATCATGGGGTGAGGTGAAGGATCATGGAAACCCACGGCCACGGCGGGACCCTGCCCGTCCCGGACTATGCCGCCATCCGCGAACGGGCCCTGGCCGCCACGGGGCGTTCGCGCCGCGACACCGGCACCAGGACCAAGGACCGCGCCACGCGGGAGGCGGAGCTTGCCATCCTGCGGGCCGAGCGGCTGGCGGAAGGGGACATCCGGCACAAGCTGTACGGCATCGGCGACGCCGCGGACCGTGGGGAGTTCCAGCTCCTGCTCCACCGCTTCCCCAGCGACCTCTGCCTGGACCAGGGCCGCGCCCTGAACAACCAGGAGGAAGGCTGGCCCGACACCCTGGCCGGCATCCCGGCCCAGCTCTACGCCTACTGGCAGGAGAACCTGGAGGGGCTGGGCTACGGCATCACGGCCTATGTCCTGGAGTACCCGGAGGGCATGCCGGGCGACGCGGGGATGTTCCTGACCTGGCGGTGACCCGGCTGGCCTAACCCGGGAGGAAGTGGTAGACGCATGTGTCCGCGATCAACGAGCGGTAGCGTGTTCTACTCAACCCTGACCACCGATCCCCTGGAGTTCAAGCTGTTCCGTGAGGGACGAGCCTGCAACGTGCTGGTCCATGTGGGTCATGATCTTGCGGAAGGCTGGAACTGGTTCGTGTCCGTTGGCCTCGACACCATGGCCGGCGGCGACTTGGAGTACTATTTCGTCCTGCTGCGGGTGGACGCGGAGACAGGCGAGGTGACCCCTTACCGGTCTGGGCGGGAAGTCAGGGCCGCCATCCCGCCAGGGGAGCGGAAGGCCATCCGTGCCACCATCCTGCAAGCCACCCAATTCTTGCTGGGTCATGCCCGGCCTCCACGCGTTTACCGGGTCACCTATGACGTGGACCCGCCTGACCGCGCCCTTGAGAAGCATCACGCCATCAGCCAAGTCTTCGAGGAGTGTGGCTATGCCGTGGCGACCGCGGATGCCGTCTACGGCCAACGCTTCTGGTGGATGGAGTTGCGGACGCCGAGTCCGTTGACGACGTAGGTAAAGGCGTGTTTCGATGTCTGGAATTACGGAGAGTGCCATGCCGGACCGTGACACCCAGGAGCGGGTGATCGAGGAGACCGAGGAACGGGTGCAGTCCTACCTGGACCGGTGGATGGCCAACCCCGCGTTCCGCGCGGCTCTTCACGCCCACGACGAGGAGGTCCGACCGACCCCGCGCAAGGTTGCCGGCACGCGCTGACCACACGAGCCGTACCCGCGGAGCACCCCGCCCCACCGGTATCATCCCGCACCAAAGCACTTCCCCCCACGCATACCGGGGTTACGTTGCACCCCCGCCCCCAGCCGCCCCATCTGTCACGGGACGAACCCGCCCGCAGGTGAAAGGCACGCCCATGGTCCCCCTGTCCATCCTCGACCTCTGCCCGGTGCCGGAGGGTGCGGATGCCGCGCAGGCGTTCCGCAATACCCTGGACCTCGCGCAGCATGCGGAGCGCTGGGGTTACCGGCGCTTCTGGCTGGCGGAGCACCACAACATGGCCGGTGTGGCCAGCGCCGCCACGGCGGTGGTCATCGGCCACGTGGCCGCGGGCACGAGGACGATCCGCGTGGGTGCCGGCGGCGTGATGCTGCCCAACCACGCGCCCCTGGTGGTGGCGGAGCAGTTCGGCACCCTGGCCTCCCTCTTCCCCGGCCGCATCGATCTCGGCCTGGGCCGCGCCCCCGGCACGGACCAGCGCACCGCCTGGGCCCTGCGCCGCAACCTCCAGTCCGACGCTGACGACTTCCCCAACGACGTGGCGGAGCTGCTGGCCTATTTCGCGCCGGAACAGCCCGGCCAGCCCGTGCGCGCCGTCCCCGGCGCGGGGCTTGACGTGCCGGTCTGGCTGCTGGGCTCCAGCCTGTTCAGCGCAAGGCTGGCGGCGAAGCTGGGCCTGCCCTTCGCCTTCGCCAGCCACTTCGCCCCGCACCACCTGATGGACGCGCTGGCGCTCTACCGGCGGGAGTTCCAGCCGTCCGACCACCTGCCCAAGCCCCACGCCATGGTCGGCCTGAACGTCTTCGCGGCGGAGACGGACGCCGAGGCACGGCGCCTGTTCAGCTCCGCCCAGCAGCAGTTCGTGGCCCTGCGCCGCGGCAACCCCGGCAAGCTGCCCCCGCCCGTGGACAGCATGGAGGGCCGCTGGACGGAGATGGAGCGTGCCGGCGTGGCCCAGGCGCTGGCCTGCTCCGCCGTCGGGTCGCCGGAGACCGTCAAGCGCGGCGTGGAGACCTTCCTGGAACTGACCGGCGCGGACGAGGTCATGGCCACCGCCCAGATCCACGACCATGCCGCCCGCGTCCGCTCCTTCGGCATCCTGGCGGACCTGTTCCCCGCCGCCATGCCCGCGGCAGCCTGACCGTCGGTCACGCGGCCTCCGCCGATGCCGCCGGCGCCCTGCCCGTGGCCGCCCCGGCCAGGATGGCGGCACGGTCCGGGGCGGCATCGGCCAGGGATTGCAGCCAGTCCGCCACCTGCCGGCGGGTCAGGGGCCGTTGCAGCAACAGGTCCCGCGCATCCTCCAGCGCCGCCAGGTAGCCGGCCAGGAACGGGCCGGCCAACACCATCATGTCCACGTCCCAGACCTGGTCCCTCGGCATGGCCCCGCCCCCGTTCCTTGAGAACCGCCCTTCCCCTCAGCGAACCCCCACGTCGGGGGCGCCATAGGGTCCGCGCCCGCCCTTCGGCCGGGTGACCCCATACTCCACCTCCAGCATCAGCCGGGCGCCTTCCCGCACCAGCGTGCCCCTGTGCAGGCCGAACGGGTCCTCGGCGAAGCCCGTCCCGGCCGGGCCGGTCACGGTCAGGATGTCCGCGCTGGGGAAGGCCCTGCGCACGGCCCCCTCGCCGCAGCCCTTGAAGGGGGAGAGCTGCATGGCCAGGGGCCGCCGCCGGTGGCTGTAGCGCACGAACTCATGCGCGCCGTTCGCCGCCGTCGTGTCGGTCAGGTAGAAGAAGACCTTCAGCGCCCGCCAGTCATCCAGGTCGTAGTGGAACATCTGGGCAAAGCCGGCCCGACGCGCCTCGGGCAGTGCCGTGCCGGTGAAGCTCCACCACATCCGGACCCGCCGCAGCCAGGGGACCGGCACGCCCAGATAGGCCGCGGCCAGTGCCCGCAGCCCGGGGTCTGCCGCTACCCGCCGCGCCATGGGGATGTCGCCCACCGTCTCCAGGTAATCCCCCACCACGTAAGGGGAGCAGGCGCCCAGGCCCTGCCGCGCCGCCGCGTCCAGCGGCTTGGCCCGGTCGGCGTCGCCCCAGCAGGGCATCGCCTCCGCCGCGGCCAGCAGTTCCGCCAGGACCTGGGCCGGCAGGGCAAGGCCCCGCACGATCCCCTGCCCCCGCAGGTCCGCCAGGGCCTTCGGAAGGTCCAGCCCCGGGAACAGCGTCGCCGGCACGGTCCCCGCCAGCGCTGCCGGGCGGCGCAGGCGGCCGGCCAGGGCGCGCAGGGGCATCAGCCGGCCCAGGGTGAACAGGGGCAGCCAGCCCGGCTCTTCCAGGGCGCGGCGCAGGTGGGTGCGGGCGCGGCGGCGCAGGCGCAACAGGGGCGGCGGCGGCCGGTCGGCGACAACCGTCCCCGCTGCCGGGCCGGCCGGCAGGATATCGGGCATGAGGGGTGTCCGGGATCGTGGAAGCAACCGCATTCTGCCTGGGGTCATCACGCCCGATACGGCGCGCAACCGGCAGGATGCCTACGCCGAACCTCATAGGGACTGGCGATGCCGCGGCACTTCCGGAAAAAGCGCTGGCGCAACCGTGGGATGCCGTCAGAGAAGAACAAGCTCTGCCCACCCCCTCTTCGGGCGGGAATGGCTCAAGCGTCCACCCGACCCGAGATGGCATCGATCCGCGCCCGGAAGGCCATGCCCAGCAGCAGGGCCATCCGGTCCAGGCAGGCCACCTGCTCCGGCGTCCAGCCCTCCTGCCCGCCACAGCGCTCGCAGGACAGCACCGCCACCGGCTGGCCGCCGGCAGCCACCACCATGTCCAGCTTGGTGGCGATGCCCGTGGGGGCCAGGTAGCTGGCCAGGGAACCCTCGCCCCCGGCCAGTTCCACCCGCCGGTCCCGGCGCAGGGCCTGGAAATAGCCGGGTGCCCCGGCCGCGGTCACCACCATGCCGCTTTCGAAACGGTCGCTGCGGCTGTCATACAGGCACTCGGCGTTCAGGGCCTGCCCGTCCAGGCTGAAGAACCAGACGCCGGCCCGGGTGGCGCCGGTGGCCTCCACCAGGTCCCGGCATGCGGCGCGGAACAGCGGGTCCAGGTCGGACGGGTCGGCGCGGAGGGCGGCCAGGGCCACCCGCGACCGGTGCATCAGCGTCTCTGGCCGCCCGTCGGCCGGCAGCGGCAGGGCGGGCAGCAGCAGCAGGGCGCGCCCGCCCCCCTGCGGCCGGTTGGACAGGTGCAGGCTGCCGCCCATCCGGCGGGCCAGCCGCAAAGCCAGGGCCACGCCCACGCCCAGCCGACCGTCCCCATCCTGCGGCATCCCGTCGGACAGGGGGCCGGCGGCCTGCTCCAGCACCGAAGCGGGGAAACCCGGGCCGTCGTCGGTCACGCAGACCTCCACCATGCCGTTCAGCCCATTGGCCGCCACCCCCACGCGACCGCCCGGCGGGGAATGGCGCGCAGCATTGTCCAGCAGCATGTGCAGCACCTGACGGAAGGCCGCCGCGTTGGCCACGAGCGTCAGGTCGGCGGAGGCAGCGGTGGGAACCCAGGCCAGGCGCTTGCCCTGGTAACGGTCGGACAGCCGACGGATGGCGCGCCGCACCTCCGCGTCCGGGTCGACGCTTTCCGGCGGCGCGCCGGCAGGGGCGGAGCCCAGCTGGGCGGAAGCACGGATGTCCTCCAGCACTTCCAGCAACTGCCGCCCGGCCAGGCCGATGTCGCGGGCGAAGTCCCGCACCGTGTCGGGATGGTTGGCCACCCCGCCGCGCAGCACCTCGGCGAAGCCGATGATGGTGTCCAAGGGGGAGCGCAGCTCATGCCCCACGCTGTCCAGGAACTGGTGCCGGGCATGGTCCAGGGCGCGGGCGTTGAGCCGGGCCGCCTCCAGGGCCGCCTCCGCCTCCTTCCAGGCGGTGATGTCGATAGCGACACCCACGAAGCGGTCGCGCCGCCGGGTCCTGCCCACCCGCACCAGGACCTAACGGGCCTGGCCACCCAGGCGCAGCCGAAGCTGCCGCTCGAACGGCACCGGCCCATCCGCCGCGGCGAAGGTCGCCCAGGCCGGCAGGCAGGTCGCCAGGTCCTCCGGCAGCACCAAGTCCCGCCAGCCCAGCCTGGCGGCGTGGTCCGGGTCCATGCCCGCCGCCTTGCGGCCCACGGACAGGAAGGTCAGCCAGCCGTCGGCCCGAACCTCGAACAGGCTCATGGGTGCCATGCCGACGAAGGCGCGGAATCGGGCGTCCATCTCTCGCGCGGCCCGTGCCTCCCGCGCCACCCGCCCGGCCATGGCCCGGGCCAGCAGGAACACCAGGCCGGTGGAGACCACCAGCCACCCCGCCCCCTTCCAGGCCTGCAGCGTCGCCAGCGCCTCCTTCGACCCTGCCAACGCCAGCACCGCCCGGTCGGACAGCGCCAGCCAGAGGGCCAGCAGCAGGGCATAGCCCCCCGCAACCCAGAGGGCCGCCCCCAGGGGCGAGCCCCCGGGGGAAAGCCGCGAGCGGTTCCCCGGGACGGGGGTGGCCAGGCGCTCGGCAAGGGTAGCGACGCTCATCACGCTCTCCAACGCGGCAGGAGAAGGGAGGTCAGCCCTGGCGGATGCGGGCCAGGAACTGGTCGATCTCCCGGGCCAGGAAGCCTGCCTGGCGGTTCAGCTCGGCCGAGGCGGACAGCACGTCGCCCGAGGCGGCACCCGCGTCCTGGGAGGCCTGGCGGACGCCGGCCATGGCACCGTTGACCTCCGCCACGCCGTCGGCGGTGCGCTGGGCGTTGCCGGCGATCTCCCGCGTGGCGGCGGACTGCTGCTCCACCGCCGCGGCGATGGCGGAGGCCGCGGCGCTGACGGTGGAGATGCTGGTGCGGATGCGGGCCATGGCGGCCACCGCCTCCTGCGTCACGGACTGCATCTGGCCCACCTGCTGGGAGATCTCCTCCGTGGCCTTGGCCGTCTGGTTGGCCAGGCCCTTCACCTCGCTGGCGACCACGGCGAAGCCCTTGCCGGCCTCCCCCGCCCGTGCCGCCTCGATGGTGGCGTTCAGGGCCAGCAGGTTGGTCTGGCTGGCGATGGTCTGGATCAGGCTGACGATGCCGCCGATGCGGCCCGCCGCCTCCGCCAGCCCCTCGACGGTCTGGCCGGTGGCCTCCACCTCCGCCACGGCGGTGCGGGTCATGCGGTCGCTCTCGTCCACCTGCCGGGTGATCTCCTGGATGGCGGAGGAAAGCTGCCCGGCGGCGGCGGCCACGGTGGACACCCCCTCCGACGCGCCGCCCGCCGCGGCGGTGACGGCGTTGGCCTGGGCGGCGCTCTCCTCGGCGATGGCGGCCATGGACTGGGCGCTGGCCTCCAACTCCGTGGCGGCGCTGCCCACCCCGTCCACGATGCCCTTCACGCTCGCCTCGAAGGCCCCGGCCATGGCCAGCACGGCAGCCCGGCGGTCCAGCTCCGCCTGCTCCTTCGCCCGCAACTGCTCCTGCTCCAGGGCGGCCATGCGCAGCTGGGCGGCGCGGAACTGGTCCAGCGAGCGGGCCATGGCGCCGATCTCGTCCCGGAAGTCGGCATGGGGCACCTCGACCGACAGGTCGCCGCCGGACAGGCCGGCCATGGCGCCCTGGATGTTGCGCAGGGGCCGGGTCAGGCTGCTGCCGATGATGAAGGCGATGGCCAGGCTGGCCACGGCCAGGCCGACGATCAGGGCGATGAACACCCGGGCCTGCTCCCGGAACGCCGCCTCCAGGTCGTCCACATAGACACCGGACGCGATGACCCAGCCCCAGGGCTCGAACATCTTGCCGAAGGCGATCTTGTCGAACACGGGCCCCTGCGGGTCCGCGGGCTTCGGCCAGGCATAGCGGGCGAAGCCGGGCTCCGGCAGCAGGGCCTGGCGGACGATCTCCTGGATCACCATCACGCCGTTGCGGTCCTTGATGCCGGAGCCGTCGGCCCCTTCCAGCTTGGCGTTCACCCCGTGGAAGGCGTTGCGGTGCTCCCGCGTCCAGGCGAAGACATACTCGTTCCCGGCGAAGCGCACGGCCCGCAGGGCCTGCTTGGCCTGCTCCTGCGCCTCGGCGTCGGTCATCTCCCCCGCCTGGGCACGGGCGTGGTAGCGGGCGGCCACCGACCAGGACGACTCCACCACATAGCGCACCGCCTCCATGCGCTGCTCATACAGCGCGTCGCGGATGAAGCCCGCGGCGATGGCCGCCAGCACCGCCATGGACAGAAGGCCCAGCCCCGCGATGGCCCAGACACGGGCCGCGATGGACACCCGGTCGATCCTGATCATGCACCCCTCCCCACCAAGCGCCCCGGACCGGGGCCAAGGATTTCCATGGGGCAGGAGATACCACCGGGGCCGGTATGGGATGGATCGCCCAGGGGTTCAGCGGGCGTGTGCTGAAGTATGCCGGGGTATGGGGGCGGTATGGGGTCGGGGGCATACCGGCGGGCCGGCGGGGAGCGTCCGCGCCGAACGGCCCCGCACCATCGCCTCGCCCGTCACGTCAACTCACCCCACCCGCTCCCCCGCCAGCCTCGCCAGGGTCGCCGCCAGTTCCCGCACCTTCACCGGCTTCGTATGGAACGCGTCCGCCCCGCCGGCGAGCGCCCCCGCCTCGTCCAGGCGCTCGCTGTAGCCGGTGTAGAGGATGCAGGGCAGGTCCGGGCGGATCGCCTTCAGGCGGGCGATCAGGGCCATGCCCGTGGCGCCCGGCATGGTCTGGTCGGTGATGACCGCATCGAAGGCGTGGGCGTCCTCCTCGAACACCTCGGCCGCCTCCTCCGCGTTCTCGCAGACGGCCACCTCCAGGCCCAGGCGGCCCAGCCCCTCCAGCAGCATGTCGCCCATCTCCGTCTCGTCATCGACGACGAGCACGCGCAGGCCCCCCAACCCGGCCGGGCAGCCCTGGGCCGTGTCGGCCACCGCGGCCGTGGCCGTACCCCCGGCGGGGAGGCAGACCTGGAACAGGGTGCCCTCCCCTTCCATGGATGCCAGCGCCAGCCCGCCGCCATGGGCCTTGACGATGGCATGGACGGTGGCGAGGCCCAGGCCCGTGCCCTTCAGGTCCTTGGTGGTGAAGAATGGCTCGAAGACGGTGGCGAGCTTGTCCGGCGCGATGCCCTGGCCGCTGTCCCGCACCTCGAAGCAGACCAGCGGCACCCCCGGCTCCGCCACCAGGGCGCGGTAGCTGGGCCAGCCGGTGGCGGCCCCCGCCTCCCCGCATTGCTCGAACCGGCCGGCGGTCAGGCGGATGACGCCCTTGTCCTCCGCCATGGCGTCACGGGCGTTGATGGCCAGGTTCATCAGCACTTGGACAAGCTGGGTGGCGTTGGCCAGGGCCGGCGGCAGGCCGGGGTCCGCCGCCACCTCCAGCCGCAGGCTGGACGGCATGGTGGGCTTCAGCAGCGCCGCCGCCTCCGCCAGCACCGCCGCCGGGGCCACGGGGGCGATGCCCGCCACCCCAGGCCGGGAGAAGGACAGGATGTGGCGGATCATCTCCTTCGACCGGTCGCCCACCTTGGCGGCCCGCTCGGCATAGGTCCGCTGGGGGCTGCCCGGGGGCAGGTCGGCCACCAGGAACTCCAGGTAGCCCATCATGGCGCCCAGCAGGTTGTTGAAGTCGTGGGCGATGCCCCCGGCCAGCCGCCCCACAGCCTCCAACCGCTGCTGCTGGACAAGGCGCGCCTCCATCTCCGCCTGCTCACGCGCCTGCCGTTTCGCCTCCGTCATGTCGCGCAGGACCATCAGCACGGACCCGTCCGACAGCCGCGTGGCGCGCGCCTCCACGGCCTCGGCCCGCAAGCCGGCCAGGGTCTTCCAGGGCGCGATCTCCGCCGCCCAGGCCCCGTCCCGGGCCAGCCCATCCGGCAGGCCCGGCTCCACCGCCCCCAGCGCCGCCAGGGTGGGCGGGGCCAGCAGCGCCTGCCAGCGCCGGCCCATCACCTGCGCCCCGTCCGCGGCCCCCAGCAGGGCCAGGGCCGCCCGGTTGGCATAGGTGACCTGGAAGGCATGGTTGCAGGTCAGCACGGCGTCCTGCGCCTCGTCCATGGCGGCCGCCAGCCGCCGCATCTGCGCCCCGCGCTCCGCCAGGGAGCGTTGCAGGTCGGCCCGCTCGGCCAGGGAGACGCGGAAGGCCTCCAACGCCCTCGCCACGTCGCCGATGGCGTCCTGCCGGTCCAGCAGCGGCATGTCGGTGCGGGTGTCGCCGGCGTCCAGCCGCTGCACCGCCAGCCGCACCTTCTCCAGCGGCTGTCCCACCGCGGCGCGGATGCCCAACAGCACCACCCCGGCCACCAGCAGAAGCGACAGCCCGCCCGCCACCAGGATGGTGGTGCGGATGGCGGCGAAGGGTCGGCGCAGCTCCGTCAGGGGCAGGTCCACCAGCAGGGTGCGGCTCCGCTCCTCCCCCGACAGGTACAGCAGGGGCACGGCGATGCGGCGGAAGGTGTCGCGCCCTACGGCGATGTCACGCTGGAAGGGCGTGCCGTTGCGGATGTTCACCAGCTCCTCCGCCGTCAGGCGGGACAGGGGGTCGGTGCCGCTGAGGCGGTTGGTGCCGATGACGGAGAAGTCGGGGCTGTAGATCCAGGTCCCGTCATCGTTGACGACCCGGACGGTGCCGCCCAGGGGCCGCAGCTCGGCGAAGCGCAGGGCCAGGGCCTTCAACTCGAAATCCACGCCGGCCACGCCCACGAACCGGTCACCGACGAAGGCCGGCACGGCATAGGAGGTCATCAGCACCGGCTCCCCGAAGATCGGGTAGTGGTACGGCGGGACCAGCACGGCCGCGCGCCGGTCGCGCGGGCCGGCGTAGAAGGGCTGCACGTCCGTGTCCGGGGGCGACAGCTCGAACCCCTCGAAGCCCTGGCGCTTGGCGAAATAGGTGAAGAAGCGCCCGGTCAGCGGGTCCGCCTCGGCGATGCTGGCATCGCGGAAGTCCGCGTCCCGCCCGATCACGTCCGGCTCGGCCAGGAACCAGACCCCCAGCGCCGCCTCGCTGGCCAGCGCCGTGCGCCGGACCATGTCGGCCACCACGGCGCGGTCGGTGCGCCCGTTGGCCACCATGGCAGCGGCCACCTGGGCCAGGGTGTCCGCCGTGCGGGCGTTGCGCTCGAAGAAGGTCAGGATGCGGCTGCGCTCCCCCTCCGCCAGGTCGCGGCCGTAGGTGGCGGCAAAGCGGTCCACCACCGCCTCAGCCCCCGTCAGGGCCAGCAGGCCCGTCGCGCCCAGGCACAGGGCCACCACCGGCACGATGGTCAGGATCAGTCGGGACCCCAGCGACAGGCGCATCCCTTCCCCCGTCAGGCCGGCGCGGCGGCGCGGGCCCGCTCCACCAGGGCACGGATGGGCCCCAACTCGCTGCCGCCCTTGCAGGCGGCCATGTCGGCGCCCAGCGCCAGGGCGGCGTTCAGGTAGGGGCTGCGCTGGCCGACGCAGCCGCCCGTCAGCGTCAGGATGGGCACCGTCCGCCCGGCCGCCCGCAGGGCGCGGACCAGTTCCAGCCCGTCCATGCCGGCCATGACGATGTCCACGATGGCCCCGGCGCAGGGCTGCCGCTCCAGGATGTCCAGTGCCTCGGCACCCGAGGCGGCGCCGATGCCGTCCACGCCGCTGCGTTCCAGCACGGTCATCAGGAACTCGCGGTAGTCCGGGTCGTCGTCGACCACCAGGATCGGCGGCATGGGCGTCCTCCGTCAGCCTTCATGCCGCCACGGTAGCATCGGCCGTAGGATGGGCCGCCCGGTCCGGAGGGTTGCGCCCCCCTGTCCATCGGTATGCGGTCCACCCCATACCAGCGCTCAAGCCCGCGGCGCCGGGCTGCAAGCCGGAAGCAGGCCCAGCGCCTGCGCCCGCATCACCGCGTCGGTGCGGTTCTTGGCGTCCAGCTTCTTCAGGATGCGGCGGACATGCAGCTTCACCGTCACCTCCTGCATGCCGAGTTGGCGGCCGATCTCCTTGTTGCTGCCCCCGCCCATCAGCCCGGCCAGCACCGCCTCCTCCCGCTCCGTCAGCAGGCGGCCGGCCGGCGCCGGGGCCGCCGCGGCACCCGGCTCCGCGCCGGCCATGGCAAGGGCCAGCGCCGCCGGCACGGTGGTGCCCCCCGCCAGCAGCAGCCGCACCGCCGCCACGAAGGCCGCCCGCGGCAGGGTCTTGGGCAGGAAGCCCACCGCCCCGCGCGACAGGGCGTCGAACAGCACCTCCGGGCTCTCCGCCCCGGTCAGCACGGCGACGGGGCCGGTCACCCCGGCCTCCTCCAGCACGGCCAGCCCGTCGCCGCCCTCCCCGCCCGCCAGGAACCAGTCCAGCAGCACCAAGTCGAAGGCCTGTCCCCCCAGCGCCGCCAGCCCCGACACCCCCGCCACGAAGCAAAGCTCCGCCTCCGGCAGCTCCCGGCTCAGGTAAAGCTCCACGGCGTCCCGGTAGGCCGGGTGGTCATCAGCGACGAGGATGCGCGTCATGGCTTGCCGCTTTGGTTACACCATCCGGAAGTGTGCATGGATGGGGTGGGGTCCTGTCAACCTTCCCTAGTATCGTGGCTGCGGTCATAAACCTTCGTTAACCCTAGTCCGCGTGGCGTTGAATCCTCTGGGGCCAAGGGCCTTCTTAATGTGCGCCCGCAGCACAGCCGGACGGTGCGCCATGACCGACACGACCTTGATCTCCCCTTCCCTCCCCGCCGCGGACAGCGGATTGCGGCGGTTCGTGGAGTCCGCCAGCTTCCAGCGCTTCATCATCGCCGTGATCCTGGTGAACGCGGTGACACTGGGGCTTGAGACATCGTCCACCGCCATGGCGGCCATCGGCCCCGTCCTGTCGGCCCTGGACAAGGTCGCCTTGGCCATCTTCGTGGGCGAGTTCCTGCTGAAGCTCTGGGCCTATCGCCTGTCCTATTTCCGCGACGGCTGGAACGTCTTCGACTTCAGCATCGTCGCCGTGAGCGTGGCACCCCTGCTTGGGCTGGGGGCAGGCGGCAACCTGTCGGTGCTGCGTGCGCTCCGCATCCTGCGCGTCCTGCGCCTGCTGTCCGTGGTCCCGCAGATGCGCAGCGTGGTCCAGGCGCTGTTCGGCGCCCTGCCGGGGATGGGCAGCATCATCGGCGTGTTGGGGATCATGTTCTATGTCAGCGCCGTGCTCTCCACCAAGATCTTCGGCGCCAGCTTCCCGGAGGAGTTCGGGACCCTGGGCGACAGCATGTTCACCCTGTTCGCGGTGATGACGTTGGAAGGCTGGGCCGACATCGCCAAGCGGGTGATGGAGGTCTATCCCTATGCCTGGCTGTTCTTCATCCCCTTCATCCTGGTGGCCACCTTCGCGGTGCTGAACCTGTTCATCGCCATCATCGTGAACAGCATGCAATCGCTGCACGAACAGCACGCGAAGGCGGAGGCCGAGGCCGACCGCCAGGCCGAGGCGGACGGCCGCAACCGCGTGGAGGCCGAACTCGCCGCCCTGCGCGCGGAGATCACCGCCCTGCGGGAAGCGTTGGGGGCAGGCAAGGGGACGTGAGCGGCCCCCTACCCCGGCAGCGTCTCCACCAGCCGGGCGTGGCCGCCGCAGGAAAGCTGGAACCGCACCCAGCGGAAGCGGCTGGGCGGGATCAGCAGGTGGGGGGAGGTGTTGGGGCCGGTCGCGGCCTCCACCGCCGGGGCGCCGGGCTCGAACCAGCCCAGCTCGCCCAGCCGCGCCTCCGCCGCCACGATCTCCCCCGTCGCGTGGGGCCAGAGGGAGGTGCCCATCAGGTCCGCCGCGGGCACCCGCAGCTCCCTCTCCCGCTTCGGCGACAGGGCCAGCAGCCGGTGGGTCAGGTCGCAGACCAGGTGCACGGCCGTGGCGGCATCGCGCACCAGCCGCGCCAGCTCCCGATCCGCCGCGCTGTCCAGCCGGGCGGCCATCAGCAGGCGCAGGGCCTGTTGCTCCCCCGGATCGGGGGCGAGGCGGCCGCTCTCCCACCGCGACAGGGTGGCCTGGGACACGCCCAGCAGCTCCGCCGCATGGGTCTGCTTCACCCGCCGCAGCGCCCGCCAGGCCCGCAGCGACCGCCCCAGCCGGGACGGGTCGCGGCAGGCGATCACGTTTGCCTCCATGCCCCGGCCCCCTTCCCCCCTGAATAAGTTATGCCGCCGCCCTGGTCCCGGATCATGGCAGAGTCCGCCGGACCCGCAAGGCCTGACCTGGAGTGAGAGCGCACCATGTCCCCCGCCCCCTGCCCCCGCGTGGTCGCCCTGGATGGCGATGACACGCTGTGGGAGAACGAGACCAACTTCGTCACCTCCTATGCCCGCTTCCGCGAGTTGCTGCTGCGCCATGTGGACATGCCGCCGGCGGAGGTGGACCGGCTGTTGCTGGCGACGGAGAAGCGGAACCTGAAGGCCTATGGCTACGGCGTGAAGGGCTTCGTCCTGTCCATGCTGGAGACGGCCATCGACGTCACCGACGCGCGGATCCCCGCCAGCGACCTGAAGGAGATCCTGGGCCTCGGCCGCTGGATGCTGGAACACCCCCTGACCCCCATTGACGGGGCGGCGGAGGTGGTCACCGCGCTGCGCGACGCCGGGCATGAGGTCTGGCTGATCACCAAGGGCGACCTGTTCGACCAGGAAAGCAAGGTCGCCCGCTCCGGCCTGGCCGAGCTGTTCCACCGGGTGGAGATCGTGTCGGAGAAGGACCCCGCCACCTACCGCCGCCTGCTGGAGCGGCACGGCGTGGAGCCCGCGGACTTCGCCATGGCCGGCAACGCCATGCGGTCGGACGTGCTGCCCGTCCTGGCCATCGGCGCCCGCGCCTTCTTCATCCCCCACCCCCTGACCTGGGCGCATGAGGTGGTGCAGCCCCACCCGGGCGCGGCCTTCGTGGAGCTGAAAAGCTTGCGCGACCTGCCTGCGGCCCTGCGGGCCATGGCGGCGTGAGGGCCGGGTTGCGACGTCGCAACTTCCCTCAGGCGGGCGGCGGGTGCAGCGCCTCCCCCAGGTCCCGGGCCACGGCGGCGGGTGGGTAGGTGGGGTACTCGTCCGCGGCGCCGGTGCGGTTGACCCAGATGGTGTCGATGCCAGTTGCCACGGCGCCAGCCACGTCCCACCGGTTGGAGGAGTAGAAGCGCAGGGTCCGCCCCCGCCAGGGGTCCAGCAGCCCATAGGCGGCGGGCGTCGGCTTGTATGCCCCGACCGTATCCACCGACAGCACCCCGTCGAACAGGCCGGACAGGCCCGCCGCCCGGATGGCCCGGTCCAGCATGGCCGGCGTGGCGTTGGAGAAGACAAGCAGCCCCTCCCCCCTTCCCTTTGCCGCTTCCAGCGCGGGCCGCACATCCGGGAAGGCGGCCAGCTCCGCATAGGCGCCCAGCAGCCGTGCTTTCAGGGCCGCATCGACCCCGCCCACCGCGGCGGCGGCATAATCCAGCGCCTCCCGCGTCAGCACCTCGAAGTCCCGGTAAGCGCCGATGCCGTTCAGCACCCAGGTGTACTCAAGCTGCCGGGACCGCCACAGCTCCGACAGCCGCCGCGCCTCCGGCCCCACCTCCGCCGCGTGGGCGGCCACGGCAGAATGCACGTCGAACAGGGTGCCGTAGGCGTCGAAGGCGTGGACAGTGTCCATGGTGTCCTCCCGCTGTTCCGTCATGGGACCTTACCGGCCGGGGGCGGTCCTGCACAGCCCGCGGAAAGGGGGCAGGGCGGCCCCATCGGGCGGCTTGACCATGACCGTCGCCGTGGCGCATAGGGAACCGGCGCGGGTGAGTTGCGACGTCGCAACCCCGGACGAAAGTTGACCGTGATCAACTTGCCCTGTTGACCTTACGTCAACCTTGGCCTAGGCTCCCCGGAGAGGATCGGAGGGGGCCCATGGACGGCAGTGACCTGCGGGCGGTGCGGGAGGCGCGCGGTGAGACGCAGCAAGCCTTCGCGGAATGGCTGAACGCCCAACTGGGCCGGCGTTATGACAAGGGCCGCATCAGCCGGTGGGAAGGCGGGACGGAAAAGATCCCCCAGCCGGTCGCCGCCTTCCTGTCCACCCCGCCCAAGCGCGCCAAGACCACCGCAACCGTCGTGGCGTTGAGCAACCAGAAGGGCGGCGTGGGCAAGACCAGCGCCGCCGTGAACATCGCCGCCGCCCTGGCCGGCCTGGGCCAGCGGGTGCTGCTGGTGGACGCGGACCCCCAGGCCAGCGCCACGGTGCACCTGGGCGTCAGCCAGGCGGACATGTCCAACGCCGGCCGCACCACCTACCACGTCATGCTGAAGGACCAGCCGGTCCTGTCCGCGGCGGTGCCGGTGAACGGGGGGCAGTTCCACCTGCTGCCCTCCACCATCCTGCTGTCGGCGGCGGAGACGGAACTGATCGCCGAGCCCATGGGCACGCTGGTCCTGCGGGAACGGCTGGCCGCGGCACGGCCCCAGTATGACTACATCCTGGTGGACTGCCCGCCCCACCTGGGCATGATGACCCTGAACGCCCTGGCCGCCGCCGACGGGGTGCTGATCCCCGTGCAGACGGAGATGCTGGCCCTGATGGGCGTGCCGTTGCTGCTGGACACCATCAGCAAGGTGCGCCGCCGCGGCAACCCGGACCTGTCCATCATCGGCATCCTGCCCACCATGTACACCGCCCGCCACACCCAGGACCGGGCCACCCTGGCCGACCTGGAGGAGCGGTTCGGCAAGGCCCTGCGGGTCTTCAGCCCCGTGCCGCGCTCCACCATCTTCCCCCAGTCCGTGGCCGCCGCCGTGCCCACGCTGGAGGTGGCACCCGACCCCGCCATCACCGGCCCCTTCCGTGAGGTGGCCCAAGCCCTGCTCTCCGCCGACCAGGAGGCTGCACATGTCGCGTAAGCTGGCCCGCACCAACCCCGCCCTGGCCGCCACGGCCCCTGTCCTGCCCAGCGGCGGGGGAGGGGAAGGGCTGAACAAGCTGTTCGGCACCTCGGCCGATTTCCCGGAGCTGGTGGAGCTGGACCTCGGGCAGGTGCACCCCAACCCGGACCAGCCGCGCCGCCATTTCGATGAGGCCAGCCTGCGGGAACTGGCCGACAGCCTGAAGAACCAGGGCCAGCTCCAGCCCATCCTGGTGAAGCGCCGGCCGGAGGGCGGCTATGTGATCGCCGCGGGGGAGCGGCGCTGGCGCGCCCTAGGACTGCTGGGCAAGCCCACCATCTTCGCCATCGTCACGAAGGGGGAGCTGGACGAGGTGGCGCTGGTGGAGAACCTGCAGCGCCAGGACCTGGACGTGATGGAGACGGCGGCCGGCATCCTGCGCCTTGTCCAGAAGCACAAATACACGCAGGAGCAGATCGGCGCCGCCGTGGGGATGAGCAAGTCCGAGATCTCCCGCCTGCTGTCCCTGGTGGCCGTGGGCATGCCCGACCGCATCCGGGAGGAATACCCGCAGTACCGGGATCGGGTCAGCAAGAGCCACATGTACCTGATCGCCGACTGTGAAAGCTTCGGCGGGCGGCTTGCCCTGTGGGAGCAGATCAAGGCCGGCGCCACCATCAAGCAACTACGCGCGGCCCGCAAACCTGCTAAGGCGCCGGTGCGCAAGACCCCTTTCATCCGCGCCATGGACGGCTTCGCCAAGGCTTTCGAAAAGCTGGAACCCAAGGACCTGTCCCGCGAGGACAAGGAGAAGCTCCACCGGCTGAAGCAGAAGATCGACGCCTTGCTCTGGGACTGAGTTGCGACGTCGCAACTCCGGCAGGCCGAGGCAGGGGAGGGGGACCGGGGTTGCGACGTCGCAACCCCGAATGCCTGCTTCGGGCCCGTCCTTGTGGAACCGAACCGCCCCGTCGGTTCATAACCCGGCTCCCGGCCCGGATGGCCGACCTGTCCACCCCGGGGATGTGGTCAGCCACGCCGAGCCCGGCCGATATCGCGTTGGCGGGACCCCAGCTGCAAAGTTGCGACGTCGCAACTCGCCGCCACGCCGGCCGGTCAGGCCCTGCGGCTCGCATGCTTACTTCCCGGGGGCGACCGCGCTGCCGCCCTGGCTGGCGGGTTGCCCAATGCAGCCACGTCGTGGCCGTATCCTTACGGGCCGGGGGCAGAGGACGCGTCCGGGCCAGGGGGCGATGGTGGCCGCCGCCGGAGTGTGCCCACGGTCGGCATGAAAACGCCCTGAAACATCCGGCTGTCCGGCTTTTCCTCCCCCAGCCCGTAAGGAAGGGTGCGGGGCTATTCCCACGACCCCGCATGGCTGCCGGAGCCAGGGGTCCTCCCGTCCCTGCCGGTCCGGGGTGGCGCGGGCGGTACCGTCGGCCAGATCCTGGTGGAAGCGGCTGGGCGCCCCGGTCAGGACGGCAGCTCATCCGGCACCACGGCCGTGGCCTCGATCTCCACCAGCGCCTCCGGCTCCAGCAGGGAGACGACCTGGGCCAGGGCCATGGCGGGGTAATGGTCGCCCATCACGTCGCGGTAGGCGGCGCCGATACTTTCCAGATTGTCACGATAGGCCTGGATGTCCGTGACGTGGCAGGTGAGGCGGACCACATGCTGGGGCCAGGCGTTGGCCGTGGCCAGCACGGCGGTCACGTTCTTCAGGGCTTGGTGGAACTGGCCCACAAGGTCCTCCGCCGCGAACCGGCCGTCGGGTGTGCGGCCGGATTGACCGCCGGTGACCACCAGCGTGCCCTTGGCCGCCATCCCGTTGGCATGGCCGCGGGGCCGGGGCCAGCCAGGGGGATGCAGGGGGCGGGGCATCATGGACGCCCCCGGGAGGTAAGGTTGGGCAGGGGCTGGCGGGCAAGGACCACCTTCCGCACCTCCGTGGCACCTTCATGGATGCGCCAAGCCGGCCTCTCGCGGACCAGGCGGCGGGCGACGTGGCCGGACAACACGCCAAGCCCGCCGAAGTTCTGCACGGCGACGTCCGCCACCCTTTCACGCCGTGCCAGCGTCTCTCGCACCAGACAGAGGGCGGTGGGGTTGCCCGGGTCAGGGTCTGGCGGCGCGGGATTCCGCCCGAAGGTTCCAGACGATGCCGGCGATGATCAGGCCGGCGCCGGCGAAGACGTAAGGGTCCAACGCCTCCCCGTACATCAGCCAGCCCACGGTGGCGATCAGGGGGATGCGCAGGAAATCCAGGGGCACCACGGCCATGGCGTCGCCATGGCGGTAGGCGTTGGTCAGGCACCAGTGGCTGGCGAGGCCACCCAGGCAGACGCCGGCCAGGGGCAGGGCATGCTGCCACCCCAGCACGCCCCAACCGCCGGGGTCGCTCCCCGCCAGCGCCAGGGGGAGCTGGAGCAGGTTCATCCACAGGATGATGGTGAAGGTGCCTTGGCTGCGGGTCAGCAGCTTGGTGGCGATGTTCGTCGCCCCGAAGGCCAGGGCGGCGCCCAAGACCAGCAGCGCCTCCGGCCGCATCCCCTCCACCCCCGGCTTCAGCACCACCAGCACCCCGGCAAGCCCCAGCAGGATGGCGGCGACGCGCGGGGTGGTCAGCCGCTCCCCCAGGAAGGGGACAGCCAGCAGGGCCACCCAGACGGGGGTCGTGAACTCCAGCGCGAAGACGGTGGCGAGCGGCAGCAGGGTGACCCCCACCGACCAGGCATAGGTCCCCGCGAAATGCGCCAGGTTGCGGGCCAGGTGCAGCCCGAACCGCCGGGGCCTCAACGATGGCCGCAGGGACGGCGCCACCAGCGCCGCGGCCAGCAGGATCACCGCCACGGCACCATAGCGGATGGCCAGGATGTCGAACACGGGCAACACCCGCGCCACCTCCCGCAACGCCACCGCCATGCCCGAGAAGGACAGAAGCGCGCCCATCATCCAGAGGACGACGGCCAGGATGTTTTTCTGCTGCGGCAAGGCTGGGCTCGGGCTACGGGCGATACGGCCCCGGAATAGCCCTGCCCGGCGCCGGGGGGAAGCCTCCAAAAAGAAAGGCCCCGGGGATACCGGGGCCTTGAAGTCTGCTTGGGAGGAAACGCAACATCGTTGCAAGACCGTTATGACACGGTTTCGTTATCGAAACGTTTATAGGCTCGACGGAAATCCGGGTCAGGCGTAACCGCCGTCAGAGAGGCGGGCAAGGTGGTGCCGGAGGGCGTCCACCCGGCCGGCCTTCAGCAACCCCTCCGCCGTCTGGCCGCCGAAGCCGGGAAGCGGTTGGGTCTGGAACCAGGCCAGGGCACGCCCGGCCGAGCCGGCCCAGGGCCCCACGGTGCCGACCACGTCTGCCAGGGCCGCGGCCCGCTTGGCCACCTCCCCTGCCGCCATGCCCTCATGCCAGCCGATGGCGGCGCGGAGGGCCGGTTCCGGGAGGTCCAGGGTGGTCGCGAGCTGGGACAGGTCTGCGGGCATGTCCAGTCTCCTTCCCTTACCGCTTGGGGGCCGCCCTCACGGGGGCCAGGATCTCCACCTCGGCGATGCTACCGGAGGAGAGGGAGGAGAGGGCGGCCTTGATGGTGGCCTCGTGGCTGCGGCGGGCGATGTCGGCGGTCACGGCGGTGCCGGCCAGCAGGACCAGCCGGCGGGCGCCGCGGGGCGTTTCCTCGATCCGCTCCGCCTCCAGGTCGCGCAGCAGGGGGGCGGGGACATTGCGGGCGGCCAGGGCGTGCCGGGTGGCGGCCCACAGGGCCTGGGCGTCGTCGGCGTCGGGCAGGGGGGCCGGCGCCTCCAGCTTCTCTACATTGTTCACCCGGCGGGCGCGGCGGCCGGCGCTGTGGCGTTCCCGCTCCAGGAAGGTCTCCGCTGCCTCGTCCTCATCCTTTGCCAAGAAATCGAGGGTGATCTCCTCCACCTTGCGGCCGCGGCGCTTCATCTTGTCCTCGGGCATGGTGACCCGGAAGGGGGCGAGCTGGTTCACCTCCGCGATGGCGCGGTCGATGGTGCGGGTGCGCAGGATGCCGAAATCCTTGTACGCCCCCTCCGGCACGTTCAGCAGCCGGCGCAAGGTGTCGATGTCCAGGGTCAGGGACGGGTAGTCCATCTGGTAGCGCTGCATGCCGATCTCATACAGCTTCAGCGCGTAGGTGCTGGTGACCTTGACCATGGCCGGGCCGGACAGCTTGGCCCAGAGCTGGGAGGTGCGCTGCAACTCCAGGAAGGCGTCGGTGAACTGGAAGTGGATGTCGGCGGCGTCGCTCTCCACCTCGTCCTCCGGCCGGACATAGCTGGACAGGATGCGCAGCTCCGCCCGCGACCGCCGCCCGCGGAAGGGGCCGATGACCACCAGGCTGGATTCGTAGATCTCCTTCACCGCGTCGAAGATGCGCTCATTGCCCTTGTGGTTGCCGCGCACGACCTTCTTGGGCAGGCGGTAAAGCTTGTTGGAGAAGTTCTGGCTGCCGGCCAAGTGGATCATGAAGTTCAGCATCTTCTGCGCCGGCAAGGACAGGCGGGAGCCGTTGGCCGGGTAGCTGTAGACCGCCTCCGCCGCCTTGATCAGGTGCTTGTAGCCGTCCCGCTCGAAGGTGGCGGCGGCGATGCGGGCGGTGTTGCCCGCCGGCTCCACGGTGGCGAGGTCGGTGCCGGCAGGGTCCGCCGGCGGGTCGCCCACGTCGATGATCACCCCGCCGCCCGATTGCCGCGGGTCGAAGGGCACCACGGCGCCGGCTTGGGGCGTGCCGGGGCCGGGCCCGTCTTCCTGGGGCTGGCGCTTGCGTCGGGGGGTGGGCATGGGGTGTCCTGGCGCTGTCGAACCCCAGCCTAGGCACTTCCTTACGGGGGTGGCAAGTAAGGAAAGGATGATAGGCCGGGGGACCAGGATTGTCCTTACCGCCCGGGGGCGAACCCTTACGCCCCGGGGTGTGGGGGACCCGCCCCCGCCCGGTAGGGAAGCGCACCCCCGCGGCGTAAGGACGGTTGGCCGGAAGCCCTGGAGTCAAGCGGGGTTGGCGCCCCCTGAATCCTTACTTGAATCCTGAACAGGTAAAAACAGGCCTGCAAGGCAGGATTTTGGGGGTGGGAGAGTGTTGGTGCGCTTGATCTGGGGTGGATATTGCTGTCGGAGGACGAATCGGGGCGACTCGGAGCCGGGGATGCTTGGCGTGATGGCCGACACGCGACTCGGATCTGTGGGGCAGGGAGCTTTTCCTTACCGCTCGGGGGCTTGGACCGCCCCCCGGCTGCCTTACCGGACGGGGGCTCTTGCCGTTGGTTTCCTTACGTCCTGGGGGCGTCGCGCGGCGCCGACCCCCGGTCGGCCCCCGGGCGGTAAGGACAAAGCCGAGTCGATAACGGGCACGGGACGTAATGGCGCGGCTTTCCATGCCCCAAGGCGTAAGGACCGGCAGGTCCGCAAGGCTCCCCCGGGAGGTAAGGACGCTGGAGGGGACAGCATCCCCCAGGGCGTAAGGATCGGGGGCGGCGGGGCAAGGGCTCCCGCCCGTCGACTCGCCCCCGGGAGGTAAGGATCAGTCCTCCGGCTCCAGGCGGAAGGGCAGGGGCGGGGCGTCCAGGCGGCGTTGGATGCGGGCCAGGGCCCGTTCCGTGTCGGCCAGCAGGCCGGACAGGTCGTCCGCCAGCTCCAGCGGGTCGGCCTCCAGCGCAGCCGGGCGGGGCGGCGGGGGCTTGCCGGGCTTGGGCGACGGGGTGGGGTCCCCGGCGCGGGCGGGCTGCACGCGCTCCACCTCCTCCCGCACGGACTTCAGGTCCTCGGTGACATAGACCTTCCAGGTTTCCCGCCCGCTGGCGTCCACCAGGATGCCCAGCTCCGCCAACTCGGCCAGCAGCTTGCCCGCACCGCGCAGGCTCAGGTCGAAATGCTGGGCCACCTGGGCGGGCGTGACCGCCTGGCAGGCGGCTGCATAGTCCACCAGGGCGGGGAGCTGGCTGGTGGAGCGGCGCGGGCCCAGCCGGCGGCGCCAGGACCGCCAGGCGCGACGCAGGTCGATCAAGTCATCCAGGCCATTGCGCGCCTCGCCGGCGAGGTCGCGGCAGAGGGCCTCATGGAAGCCGGCGGCCAGGTCACGGGGGCTGCCCTCCGCCCGGAAGGCGCCGGAACCGGTGAGGCAGGGCAGGGGGCCGCTGCGGACCACGCCCGTGTCCAGCAGGTAAAGCGGCAGGGCGAGGCGCGCATCCTCCCGGGCGCCACCATCGGCGAGGTGGGCCAGCATGCCCCGGGCCGCGGCCTCCAGCAGATTGCGGCCGGGCTTGTGTTCGGCCTTCATGCGGGACAGGGCGGCCCGCACCCGGTCGTTGGGGGTGTTGGCCGCCAGGTTGCGCAGGCCCACCAGGACCTCCAGCGCATGCCGCTCCGCCCCGAAATCCGCCAAGTGGCGCAGGGGCAGGCCGGCCAGCAGCCCCCCCAGCCGGACCATGTCCACCATAAGCCCGTCGCTGGCCGCGGCCCGCGCCGCCTCGCGCACCATGGCGCGCTGGCGCCAGGCGGGCAGCAGCGGGTCGCCGCGCAACGCCTCATCCAGGCGGGCGACCCACAACAGGGCGGATTCGGGCAGGCTGAGCATGGGTTGCCAGGGCGCGTCGGTGCGGTCAGGGCATTTAGAGCCTTTGCCGCCCCGGAGGGAAGGGCCGGCGCTTGCCAGGGGCCGGGGGCCGCGGGCATGGTGGGCGGCATGGCCGACCTTGCCGGGACCATCATCCCCCTGTACGAGCGCAACGCCCAGGGCTGGGACGCGATCCGGCCGCGCGCGCTGGTGGAGCGGCCCTGGCTTGACCGGTTCCTGGCGCTGGTGCCGGCCGGAAGCCGGGTGCTGGACCTGGGTTGCGGCTGTGGGGAGCCGATCGCGGCCCATTTGGCGGGACAGGGGTTTGCCGTCACCGGCGTCGATTCTTCCGCCGCGATGGTCGCGCTGTGCCGCGGGCGCATGCCGGGGCAGGACTGGGTGGTGGCCGACATGCGCGGCCTACGCCTGGGCAGCCGGTTCGCCGGCATCCTGGCCTGGGACAGCTTCTTCCACCTCTCCCCGGACGACCAGCGCGGCATGTTCCCCGTGTTCCGTGACCATGCGGCACCCGGGGCCGCGCTGATGTTCACCAGCGGGCCGCGGGCGGGGGAGGCCATCGGCACCATGTTCGGCGAGCCCCTGTACCATGCCAGCCTCGACGGGGCGGAGTACCGGGCCCTGCTGCGGGACAACGGTTTCCGGGTCAGGGGCCATGTTGTGGAGGACCCGGCCTGCGGCGGGCGGACCATCTGGCTGGCGCAGGCTGGGTGAGTTCAGCGCCGCCGGAGCGTGCTCCCGCTACCCGGGGACACGCTCTGAACCCGGCGCCGCGGCCGTCCCCGGCTTGCCCGACCGGCTGCCCACCCGTTCCGCGAAGCAGCGGGTGACCTCCGCGCCGAACAGGAAGATGCTGGCGGAGTAGTAGACCCAGAGCAGCAGCAGCGCCAGCGACCCCGCGGCGCCATAGGCCGAGGCGATGCCGGCCTTGGCGATGTACAGGGCGATCAGCCCCTTGCCCACCTGGAACAGCAGGGCGGTGACCGCCGCCCCCAGCCACAGGTCGCGCCAGGGGATGCGGGTGTCCGGCAGCACCCGGTAGACCAGGGCGAACAGCAGGGTGAAGACCACCAGCGAGACGACCAGGTTCCCCACCGCCAGCAGCACCGCCAAGCCGGAGAAATACTGCGCGAACCAGGCCCCCATGGCGGCGATGACGGCGCTGACCACCAGGGAGACGATCAGCAGGAAGCCGATCACCCCGATCAGGGCCAAGCCCTTCAGCCGCACCCGCACCAGCCAGGTCAGGGTAGACTCGGCCGGCGGCTCCGCCCGCCAGATGCGGTTCAGGCTGGCCTGCAGCTCGCTGAACACCGTGGTGGCGCCCACCAGGATGGTGACCAGGCCGATGACGCTGGCCAGGGTGCCCGACCTCTGGTCGCCGGCGTTCTTGACCACGGCCTGGATGGCCTCCGCCGGCTCCCGCCCCAGCAGGCGGTCGAGCTGTTCCGCCAGGGCGCCCTGCGCCGCCTCCGCCCCGAAGATGAAGCCGGCGATGGCCGTCACCAGCAGGAAAATGGGGGCCAGCGAGAAGGCCGTATAGAAGGCGATGCTGGCCGCCATGCTCATGGCGTTGTCATTGAACCAGTCGTACGCGGCCTGCTTGATGATGGCCAGCGTGCCCCGAAGCTTCCCCATGCCTGCCCCCTTTCCCATGCCCGTGGGGACAACAGCCGCGGGGGCCCATCGGTTTTTGGCGGCGCGGCCCGGACCCCTAGGGGCCTTCGCGTGTTGACGGGGCATGCAAGCGCAGAAACTCGAAGCCATCCTGGTGCGTGCCGAGGTCTTCGCCAGCCCCGAGGGGGACGGCCTGGGCCTGCGCGGACGCCTTCCCACCGGCAAGCAGGTCTCCGCCCTGGGCGCCACGGCCGACGCGGCGCTGGAAGGGTTCCGCTCGGAGTTGGAGACGGAGGCCCACCGGGTGCTGGGGGGCCAGTGGCTGGCCGTGCCGGTGGCGGAGGCCGACCCCACGCCCGGCCAGATGCGGCTTGACCGCGACTATGTCCTGCTGCCCATCGAGGCGCTGTCCGCCGGCCTGGACGTGCTGGGCGAGCTGCGCCAGGGCGACCGTGTGGCGGTGCCGGACGAGGAGGCGTAGGTCGGCCACGGCGGCATTGCCTTGGCCTTGCGGCAGGGCCATAATCTTCCTGCAACAGGACGACGCCCATGTACCGCGCACGCCAAGGCTCAGCGACCGCAGCGACACGCCCCACCCCGGCCAACCCGCCGGGTGGGCTGCTTGACGCTTGTGAGAAGAGCCTTGCCGATGCCCGCGAAGGCCGGGTCGAAAGCCTTGAGGCGTTCGTCGATACCCTGCGGGCCCGGTTGGAGCGTATGCGGGCGGCCGGCCGGCAGTCCTGACGACAGACCGACATGGCGCTCCAAACTGCTGATGTTCTGCGACGGGTCGATGCCCTCGCCGAGCATTACGAGCGGAAAGGATATGACCAAGCCCTGGCGAAGCTGATCGAGACGCTCGATATCGTCGCCGATGTGCTGAACCGTCCAGGCATGCCGTCAGGTACGAGGGCGTATCCCGCCAACTACCAATCCATGGCGAAGCTTGGCATCAGCTGGTTCAAGGTGAACGCCTATTGGATCGGATACGTGCCTTACCGGGGGCAATGGCTCCTGACCAACTTCTTTTATGAATCCAACGACATGTCCAACCGGGTCCTGACGGACCTGGGGGTCATCCTGCCACTTTGAGAACGGAAAAGGCGCGCGGGACCGGTGTCCCGCGCGCCTTGCCTCCCTGAACAGACTTGTTGTTTTTTACTGCCGTCCGCGTCAGGCGGCGGCGGTGTTGCTGTCGTTGGTCGCGCTGAAGCCGTTGCCCATGGCCCAGATGGCGGCCTGGGTGCGGTTGCTGGCGTTGATCTTGCGCAGCAGGCTCTTCAGGTGGACCTTCACCGTGGCCTCGGTGATGGAGAGCTGGTTGGCGACCATCTTGTTGCTGTCGCCGCGGACCAGGCAGCGCAGGATCTGCTCCTCCCGCTGGGACAGGCCCTTGCGGCCGGCTACGCCGGTGGTGGCGCTGTGGGACACGCCGCCGCCATTGACCAGGAGGGTGGCCAGCGAGCTGGGGAACACCTTCTCACCCAGCATCACCAGGCGGATGGACTGGGCCAGCGCCTGGGAGGACATGTCCTTCAGCATGCAGCCGTCGACGCCGGCCTCCAGCGCCTCCGCCAGCTTGCGGGTGTCCACCGTGTCGGTCAGCAGCACCACGCGGGCCTTCGGGCAGGCCTCGCGCAGGGTGGACACGGCCTTGCCCATGCCCTCGCGGGCGTCGAACAGGACCACCTCCGCGGTCGCCCCCTGGTGGCGCACCTCTTCAGGATTGGAGCCGGTCGCGACGATGGCGAAGCCGTTCTCCTGTAATAGGCTGCTGAGGCCCTGGCAGAACAAACGGTTCGAATCGACGAGAACGACGGGGGTGGGCTCCATGGGGCAGCTCCATCAAAAGGCCAGTTACGTGGGCAGTAAGTTGCCGATCTTTTGGATGGTCGTAAACTACTCCTTAACCAATGTCCCTACCTTGTCACAAAATACCAGAAACTTTTTCTGTCCTCTCCATAAGTAATTATCACTTTCGTTTTGTCTCCCCAATTTCGTGTGGGAGATTGCACTTAAGGAGTATCGACGCGACCGTGTTTCCGGTGCGGATGGTTGCGACCAAAGCATCATCGCCACGTCGAACGCGCGCACCGTAGGCTGGCGGCCGGGGTGGCGGGGACTCGGCCGCCCGGAAACGGAAGGCCGCGTCGGCGGCCATGATGAGGGGAGGTGCCCATGCACAAGCTGCTGGTCCTTTACGGCAAGCCCAAGGACCCCGACCATTTCCGTTCCTATTACCGCGATGTCCACGTGCCCCTGGCCATGGCCCTGCCGGGGCTCCGGTCGGGCAGTTACGGCTTCGACGTGGCCGGGCTGGGTGGGGAGAGCCCCTATTTCTGCGTCTTCGAGGCCAGCTTCGACAGCGCCCAGGCCCTGGACGAGGCGCTGGCGTCGGAGCAGGGTCAGAAGACCGTCGCCGATGTGCCGAACTACGCCACCGGCGGGGTGACCATCGTCCGGTTCGACGTGGCCTGACAGGGAAAGGGCCGGGAGGAGGTTCCCCCCGGCCCCCGTCGGGCCTACTGGCCCGAGCCCTTCTTCTCTTGTCCGCCCTGGGTCGTGCGGCCCTCGGGTGGACCCTGGACGTTCTCGTTGCTGTCGCCCTGGCGCACCTCCCCCGTGCCGCCCACCACGCCCTGCCGCTGCCCGGCCAGGGAGTTCTGGGGCAGGGTGCCCGTGGGGGCGGCGGCGTTGCCGGAGTTGCTGCCGGCCATGTCGTTGCCCTGCTGGGTGGCCTGGCCCGTGGCCGTCCCCTGGCGCTGGCCCGGCAGGCTGTTCTGCGGCACGGCACCCGTGGTGTTGGACGAGCCGGTCGTGTCCGACGGGCCGGCCGCGCCCGCGTTGGCGCTGCGGTCGGGGGAGCCGCCGCCGCCCTGGGTGGTCCGGCCCTGGGGCGGGCCCTGGACGTCCTGGTTGCTGCCGCCCTGGCGGACCTCACCCGCGCCGCCCATGGCGCCCTGCCGCTGCCCGGCCAGGGAGTTGTCGGGCAGGGTGCCGGTGGGGGCGGCGGAGGAACCGCTGCCGCTGTTGCTGCCCGACAGGGTGCTGTCCTGCTGCACGCTCTTGCCCGCGGCGGTGCCCAGGCGGGAGCCGGGCAGGCTTTCCTGCGGCACGGCGCCGGTAGTGTTGGACGATCCCTGCTGGCCCGCGGCCGGGGCGTCGCCACCCCGCTCCGTCGAGGCGCTGCGGGTGGGCGGGTATTCGTAGGTGGTGGTGTTGCCCTCCGGCGCTTCCGACACGGAAGCCTTGGCATCGGGCGGGATGTTGAGCTGGGGTTGGCCGTCCACCGCCCCCGCCCGGCCGTTCATGGCGCCGATGGCCGGGTTGCCGACGCCCTGCCCCTCCGTCGCCGTGGCGGGTGGCGTGCCGGCGGTGGGGCTCGTGGCGGGGTCCGTGCCGCTGCCGGCCGTCGCCTGGCCCAGGGCCGGCAAGGACAGGGCCGCCAGGGCCGCGCCCAGCAGGGCCGCGCGCCGGACGGTCGAGGGTCGGGTGTTCATGGGATGCCGCATGCCGTTTCCTCCGCTCATTGTCAGGCGGCAACCGGCCGCCCCTTGGTGGGGCGCCGTCACGGCGGGCCGGGGCCGGTCGGGCGGCGCTCGTTCGGAGGGATTCAACAATTGTCGGCACAGCTTTCTTGCGAGCCGGAAAAGAAGTACCTCCACAATCCCAAAGAAATAATCCGAATTCGCACGCATGTATGAATACTGCCGATCTTCGCGGCTTAAGTCCTTCTTAACCACGCCAGCCTAATAGAGGAAGTCCAGTCTTCTATAAGCGGGGGCGTGATGTCGATGTTGTCACTTGTCGTGCGGCCAGAGTTGGCTCCCCACCGGCCGCAGGCCAAGCTGGCCCAATACCTGCACGTCTATGTCGCCCCGGCGTCGACCGGGGGACTGGGCCTGTTCACCGCCCGGCCGCTGGCCAAGGGCGACGTGGCCCTGAGGGTGACCGACGCCCGCTACCTGTCCCGGGCCATGAGCCGCAGCCAGCTCGTCTGGCAAGGCTATACCCATGCCGACATCTTCCAGGTGGGGCCGGACCTGTTCATCCCGCCCTATGGCGGCCCGGACGACTTCACCAACCACAGCTGCGACCCGACCTGCGGCCTGAGGGTGGGCGGGGACGGGTTCAGCATGCTGGCCCTGCGCGACCTGCCGGCGGGGACCGAGCTGACCTACGACTACTCCACCCACCAGGAGCACGGGGCCGAGGACATGGAATGCCTCTGCGGCTCCCCCCTCTGCCGCGGGGTGGTGCGCAGCTTCTCCACCCTGCCGGAGCCGCTGCGGCGGCGCTATGCGGCCCTGGGCGTGGTGGCGCCCTTCGCCCTGGCCGCGGCCGGCATGGCCCCGGGCGGGCATTAGGTCACCGGACATGCCGGCGGGACAGGCCCTGGCGCGGGGTGCCACACGCTTCCTGGCCCGTCCGGCGACGGTGTGGGAACTGGCGGTGCTGGGCGGGCTGGTGTCCGCCGGCGTGCTGGTGCTGACCACCGCCGGCGGTGCGCTGTACCTGGCCGACCAGGGCAGCGAGGGCATGCCCCTGCTGTACCTGGCCCTGGCGGGCGTCTCCATGCCGCTGGCCTCGGCCCTGTCCGCCTCCCTGGCCCGGTGGCGGCCGGTGGCGGTGTTCCGGGGCCTGTGCGCCGTGTCGGCGGTGGCGGCGCTGGCCGCCTTCGGGGTGGAGGGGCGGCCGGCCCTGGCCTTCGCCGTGTACCTGGCGGCCTACCTGCTGGAGATCCTGGTGGACACGCTCTACTGGATCATCGCGGCGGAGTACCTGCCAACCCGTGAGCTGAAGCGCCATACCCCGTTCCTGGCCATGTCCTTCGGCGGCGGCGGGGCGGTGGGCGGCGTGCTGGCCGCCCTGCTGACGGGCCATTTCCCCACGGCGGCCCTGCTGCCCCTGGTGGCCGCCCTGTTCGCGGCCGCGGCCTTCCAGCTTGTCAGGATCGAGAGGTGCCTGCCCGCCGTCGGCGACGGGGAGGAGGACGAGGAGGAAGCCGGCCCCGTGGCGGCCCTGCGCGCCGTGGCCCGGGCGATGCGGGGCTTCCCGCTGGTGCTGGTGGTCTGCGGCTCCGTCCTGCTGATGTCGGGCATGTTCTGCCTGCAGGATTACCTGGCCATGGCGGCCTATGCGGAGGCCTACCCGGATTCGGCGGAGCTGGCGGGCTTCCTTGCCGTGGTCTATTCGGCGCAGCAGGCGGCGGAGCTGTTGCTGCTGGCGGTGCTCAGCCCGCTGGTGCTGGACCGGTTCGGGCCCCTGGCGCGCAATTTGGTCTTCCCCCTGACCAGCCTGGCCGCCCTGGCGGCGCTGGGCCTGTGGTGGGGGCTGCCGGCAGCCATCCTGCTGCACGTGAACGCCAACGCTGTCTCCAACGCCGTGTTCGAGCCGGTGAAGACCCTGAACTATGCCGCCATCCCCCACCGGGTCTGCGGCCAGGTGCGGGTGCTGGTGGAAGGCATCGCCTATCCCGCCGGCATCGCCCTGTCGGGGGCGGGGCTTCTGGCGCTCCAGGCCGCGGGGGCCGGCCCGCGGGAGGTGCTGCCCATCGCCCTGGCCCTGGGCGTGCTGTTCCTGGCCGCGTCGGCCGCGGTGGGGGCCGGGTTCCTGCCCAGCCTGGTGCGCAGCCTGCGCCAGCGGGACGACGGCCCGGCCCCGCTGAAGTCCCTGGCGCGCATGGACCTGCAGGCCCTGCGCGCCCACCCGGACCCGGCCGTGCGCGAGGTGGGGGAGCAGTTGGCCCGCCGGTTCGAGACGGCCACCGTGCCGGACGGCGATGCCGCCGAGGCGGGACACACCCCGGAATGGGTGAGCGACGCCGCCGCCCTGGCGGAGGACGAGGACCTGGACGTGCGGGCCACAGCGGTGGAGGTGCTGGCCGCCGCTGCGCGGGACTGGCCGGCGGCGGTGGCCGCCCTGGGCGACAGGCTGGAGGACCCGGCGGCCACCGTGCGCCACAGGGCGGCGGACGCGCTGGGCGGCTGCGGCAACAAGGGGGCCGCGGTGGCGGCAAGGCGGCTGACCTCGGCGCGGGGGGAGGTGGTGAATGCCGCCATCCGCGCCCTGGGCGCCATCGGGACCGCCCGGGCCCGCCGTTCCCTGCGGGCCCACCTGCACCCGCTCTACCAGCAGGCCCGCCTGAACCTGGCCCGCCAGGCCCAGGCGGAGAGCGTGGCCCAGGGCGGGGGAGGGGACGCGCGGGCCGGCCTGCTGGCCGCGGCCCTGGCCGACGGCAACCGCCGCATCGTCTGGCAGGTGCTGACGGTGAAGGCGGCGCTGGGCAACCGGCGCGACGTGAACCTGCTGTACAACCTGGCCCGCTCCGCCGACCCGCGCACCCGCTCCGACGCGGTGGAGGCCCTGTCCAGCCTGCCCACGGGCAAGCTGCTGCGCCCGGTCCTCGACCTGCTGGACACCCCGGCGGAGGGGCGGCCGGCAACCGGGGCCGACGCGGCGCCCGCCCTGCCCGGCAGCCTGCCGGACGGGGTGCTGGCGGCGGCACTGGGGTCCCTGGCCCTGGCCACCCGGCTGGGACCGCCCCTGGCCCGGGCGGAGGACGGGGAGCTGCGCCGCCGGCTGGAGCAGGTGCTTTTCCTGAAGTCCGTGGCCTTCTTCCGCTCCCTCTCCTTCGAGGAGATCGCCGCCCTGGCGGAGCGGGGGGAGCTGGTCACCCCCATGGCCGGCCAGGTGCTGGCGGAGGAGGGGGAGGCCGTGCGCCACCTGTTCGTCGTGCTGGAAGGCAGCGTGCGGCTGGTGGCCCGGGGCGCCACCCTGGCCACCCTGGGCGCCGGCGAGACGGTGGGGGAGACGGCCTATGACCCCGCCGCCCGGCACGGGGCCAGCCTGCTGGCCGGGCGGGGCACGCGCCTGCTGCGCTTCGGCCAGGCCGCCATCGCCGACTTGGTGGCGGAGCAGCCGCAGGTGCTGCGGGACGTCTGCCTGTCCCTGGAGGACCGGCTGGGCCGGGCGCTGGCCCGCGCCATGCCGGAACCCGTGCCGCCCCGCGGCGTCGATTCACCATGCAAAGCCGCCTGAGGGAGGGCCGCCATGCGCCTGCTGCACCGTGTCCTGGTCACCCTGTCCCTGGCGGGCGCCGCCCTGATCGCGGCCGACGCCGCCGTGCTGCACGCCGTGGTGGGGCGGGAGTTCCGCCGGGTGGAGTCCGGCCTTGCCGTAGATGACGCGCGGCGGGTCCTGCACGGCCTGTCCAACAACCTCAACCAGCTCCGCGCCTCCGCCAGCGATTGGGCGCAGTGGGACGACGCCCACGACTTCATGACCGGCGCCCAGGTGGACAGCTTCGTGGACGCCAACCTGGTCTTCCCCAGCTTCAAGGCCATCCAGGCCAATGTCATGGCCTTCGTCCGGACCGACGGGGACGTGGCCTGGATCGGCGCCTTCGACCTGGCCAGCGGCGAGGAGATGCCCCTGTCGCCGGAGGAGCAGGCCGCCTTCCTGCACCTGGGCTGCGGCGGCCCGCCGGAGCAGGGCTGCCAGCCCCGGGGCGAGCGGGCGGGACTGGCCGGGCTGGCCGACCGGCCGCCCCTGCTGATGGCCTCCACCCCGATCCTGCGGGGGGATGGGTCCGGGCTGCCGGCCGGCGTGCTGGTGCTGGGGCGCTTCCTGGACGAGGGGGTGCAGAAGCGGGTGGCGGAGCAGGTGCGCGTGCCCTTCGCCCTGGCCCCCCTGGCCGACGCCATGGCCGGCCACCCCGCCGTGCGGCTGGGCGCGGAGGAGGTGTCGGCCGCCGCCTTCGCCGTGACGGAGACGGCGAACCTGATGGTGGTCAACCTCACCCTGGCGGGCCTGTCGGGCCGGCCGCTGCTGTCGCTCTCCACCTATCATGGGCGGGAGGTGATGGTGGCGGGGCTGGGGATGGTGAATTACGGGCTGGGGCTGCTGGTGGCGGCGTTGCTGGCCATCGGCGGGCTGCTGCTGTGGATGCTCCGGCAGCAGGTGATCCAGCCGGTGACCCTGCTGCTGGGCCGGGTGCTGCGGGCGCGCGGCGCCACCGACGACCCGGGCGCCCTCCGGCGGCAGGAGGGGCAGGGGGACGAGCTGGGCCTGTTGGCGGCCGAGTTCGAGCGCACCTTCGCCCAGCTGGACGAGACGCGGCGCCGGCTGGTGGAGCAGAGCTTCTACACCGGCATGGCGGAGCTGGCGGGCGGCATGACCCACAACCTCCGCAACGCGCTGACCCCGGCGGCGGTGCGGCTGTGGCGCCTGCAGGGGCAGATGGATGAGAAGCTGCTGGCCCGGCTGGAGGCCGCGCTGGACAAGCTGCCGCCGGCGGAACCGGGGACCCAGCCTGCCCTGGTGGCGGCCTACCTGCGGGCGGGCCTGGCGGAGCTGCGCCGACAGGCGGCGACGGCCCGGGACGACCTGGGCGCCATCGGGGAGCAGGTGCGCCACATGCAGGCCATCCTGGCCGACCATGAGCGCTTCAGCCGGACCGACCGTGAGGCGGAGCCGGTGGAGCCGCATGGGACGGTGGTGGCGGCCAGCAGGCAGCTGGTTGGCAGCCCCGCCGTGACCCTGGCGCTGGACCCGGGCCTGAGGGACCTGCCGCCCGTGGCCGGCAACGCCGTGGTGTTGGCCCAGGTCTTCGGCAACCTGCTGGTCAACGCGGAGGAAGCCATCCTGGCGACACCCCGGGGCGCGGGCACCATCGGCGTAGCCGGGCGGCTGGACGTCTCCACGGGAACACCGGTGGTGGAACTGCGGTTCACCGATGATGGGCAGGGGATCCCGGCAGACCGGATGGCGCACATCTTCGAGCGGGGCTTCAGCACCAAGCGGCCGGAGAGCGGCGGCATCGGCCTGCACTGGTGTGCCAACAGCCTGGCCGGCATGGGCGGCAGCATCACCGCCGAGAGCGAGGGGCCGGGCCGCGGGGCCAGCTTCGTCGTGCGCCTGCCGGCCAGCCTGGCCGGTGACCGGGACTGCGCCGGCCCACCGGCCCGGGGGAGGGTGGCATGACGCCGTTCCGGATCCTGGTGGCCGACGACGAGCGGCTTGTGCTGGAAGGGTACCGCATCGTCCTGGAGGACCTGATGCGCGACACCCCGCCCCTGGCCGACCTGGAGGCGGCCCTGTTCGGCGGGGCGGAGACGGCCAGCCGCTACCTGCCCAAGGGATCCATCGAGGTGACCTGCCTGACCCAGGGCGCCGCCGCGGTGGAGGCGTTCCGCCAGGCGAAGGAGCAGGGCCGGCCCTATGGCGGGGTGCTGCTGGACTTCCGCATGCCGCCCGGCATGTCGGGGCTGGAGGCGGCGCAGGCCATCCGGTCCATCGACCCGGGCGTGAACATCGCCCTGGTCAGCGGCTTCAGCGACATCGACATGGTGGATTTGGGCCGTACCGTGCCGCCGGCGGGGCGGATGTTCTTCCTGCAGAAGCCGTTCCAGGCCTATGCCCTGCAACGGCTGGTCCAGGCCTTCCGCGAGAGCTGGCAGAACGGCGGCCCCGCCGTGGTGAAGCGGATCGACCTGGGCGGGGAGGGGTGACCCCCCCGCCGCACGTCCGGCTCACGCCGGCTTGATGCCCTGGCCGTAGGTGAACAGGTCGCCCTTGTCGTAGGTGGCCTTCACCTGCCGCAGCCGGGCGTAATTGTCGCCGTAATAAGCGGTGGCCCAGTCCTTCAGGGACGGGTCGGGGAAGTTCTGGAAGGCGCCCCGGCCCTTGGTGGCGGTGTTCACGTCGGCATAGAACCGCTCCTGCCAGTCCAGGTTCTGGTCCACCAGGGACTTTGGGTCCTTCCTGTCCCACCAGTTCACCTCCGAGGAGAACAGCCAGTCATAGCCCCGGTGGACATAGGCCGTGGCGTCGGCGGCCGTGGCGTTCACCTGCCCGCCAACCTGGAAGAACTTGAAGGAGTTGCCCAGGCTGGTGCCGGGCATGTCGCGGGCCATGCGGAACATGGCGGCGACGGCGTCCCGGGTGATGTCCCGCGCCCGCATGTAGCTGGACTTCTCCTGGTAGAAGTACGGGTAGGTGAACTCGCTGAGCAGGTCCTGCGCCTGCCAGTAGGGGATGTCGCGCTTGATCACCTTCTGCGACGCCTTCTCCAGCACCGGGCCGAAGATGGCCTCCAGCGTCGTGCCGCACTTGTGCAGTTGGCCCAGGATGGAGACGGTGATCGGCCGCCCGGTCCCCGGCCTGGAATTCGCGGGCACCGTGGCGCTGATCTTGCTGCCGAACTCCGGCGGGGCCTCCGCCAGCCGGGTCAGCAGGGTGTGGAGCACCTCCTCCACCTCCGTGGCCCAGGTGATGTTGAAGAAGGTGACCGTGTCCACGGGCACGACCCGGAGGGTGAAGGACGTGTTGATGCCGAAATTGCCGCCGGCCCCGCCGCGGCAGGCCCAGAACAGGTCCTTGTCGGCGCCGCTGTCCTGGATGTCGTCATGCAGCGTGCCGTCGGCGGTGACGATGCTGGTGGAATGCAGCAGGTCCGACGCCATGCCCAGCATGCGCATGTTGAAGCCGATGCCCCCGCCCAGCAGGAAGCCGGCCGCGCCCACCGTGTCGCAACGGCCGTGGGTGATGGTGCAGTTCAGCCGCTCCAGGGCCTTGTAGACGGCGCTGTTCAGGATGCCGCCGCCGATTTTGACCAGCCCCTCGGCCCTGGACAGCAGGGACACCTCGTCCATCAGGGTCATGTCGATCAGCAGGCCGGGGGTGGTGGAGAAGCCGGCATAGTTGTGGCCGCCGCTGCGCACCGCGAACTTGAAATCGTGCTTGCGGACCCAGGCCACGCAGGCCTGCACGTCCTGCTCGCTGGAACAGCGGGCGATGGCCGCCGGCAGGGTGTTGAAACGCAGGTTGTTCGGCCGGGCCATGTCGGCGAAGAACGGGTCATCCGGCAGCAGCACGCCCCCCTTCACCGCCCCGGCCAGATCCTTGAAGGCGGAGGCCTCGATCCGGGTGGCGCGGGCTTCCTTGGCCGACGCGGCGTGGAACGGCAGGACATTGGCGACGGTGGCCGCGGCCGCGACCTGCCCGGCGCCGGCCAGGAAGCTGCGGCGGCTCGGCTGGATGGTCTTATGCATAACTCTCCCCCCTACGGATTAACCCATAGGTTTATACAGTCAGATGCCTGTCCGTGGAAGCGGGCCGGCTGCCTGTCGGGCGAAGAGAAAGCTGCCGGCGTGGCTGAAAATGCTTGACCTTCCATGAGGGGGAAGGTCCAAGGTGGAGCATGGGACGGGCTCGCTCGGCCCGGTTTCAAATTGGGGGACGGCCCTTGCGGCGTCTGCTGGACAGGATGGGACGGGTTGGCGCGCTGGGGCTGGTGGCCCTGGTGGTGCTCGCCATGTTCGCCGCCACCCCCACCGCCCATGCCCACGGCCATGAGGCCGGGGCCGCCCATGACCACGGGCAGCATGTGGACGGCGCCGCCCAGGCGGTGGTCGCCGAAGACCATGGCAAGGGTGGGGTGGAGCCGCACTGCGACGCCTGCCTCGCCTGCCATGCCCACTGCCACTTCACCGGCGTGCTGGTGGCGGCGCCCGGCGGGCCCGCCCTGGCGCCCGTGGCGGCACCGCTCCCGGCCAAGGCCGCCCTGCCCCGGGGCCTTGCCCCGCCCCCCGGCCTGAGACCGCCCCTGGCCGCGTGACGTCGGCCGAGGTGCGCCCACGCGCATCCCGGCCCCCCCGTCGCGCCGTTCCAGCCACGTCCGAGGCCAGACTTCCCCATGCCTACCCTGCTCCGCCGCGCCCTCTGCGCGCTGCTTCCCGCATTCCTGCTCCTTGCCCCGCCGGCCCCGGCCCATGAGGGCCATGACCACGGCGAGCAGGCCCCCGCCCCGGCCGTCTCCGGGGCGCCCACCCTCCAGGCGCTGGGCAGCGAGGTGCAACTCGTCGCCGTGGCGGACGGGGCTGGGCACCTGGTCCTCTATGTGGACCGGCTTGCCACCAACGAGCCGGTAACCGGCGTGTCGGTCAGCGTGTCCGCCGACGGCGGGCCCGAGGTGGCCGCCGCCGCGCGGCCCGACGGCACCTACCTGCTGGAGGCGCCCTGGTCGGAGGTGCCCGGTACCCACCTGGTCGTCGCCACCGTGACGGGGGAGGGGCTGGCCGACCTGCTGGACGGGTCCCTGGTGGTGGGGGCGGACGCCGTGGCCGCGGATGGTGGCGACGGCTGGGCCTGGGACGGCGGGCTGCTGCCCCTGGGCCTCGCCTTCGCCGTCGGGCTGGCGGTGGCGGTCGCCGCCGGCCGGCTCGGGCGCCGGGCCACGGCGGCGGCGGTCGTCGCCCTGCTGGCCCTTGGCAGCGCCCCGGCCGATGCCCATGAGGGGCATGACCATGGGGCGGAGGCGGCGGCGGCCCCGCCCAGCGGCTCCGCCCCCCGGCGCCTGCCGGACGGGTCCCTGGTGGTGCCCAAGGCGACGCAGCGGCTGCTGGAGGTCCGCACCCAGGTGGCCGCCGAGGGCAAGATCGCCCGCACCGCCACCCTGGCGGGGCGCACGGTGGCCGACCCCGACGCCTCGGGCCGCGCCATGGCCAGCCAGAGCGGCCGGGTGGAGCCGCCGGAGGGCGGCATGCCCCGGGTGGGGCAGCGGGTGGAGGCTGGGCAGGTCCTGGCCTGGGTCGTCCCCGCCGTGGACACGGTGGAGCGCGGCGACGTGCAGGAGCGCATTGCCGACGTGGAGAAGCAGTTGGAGATCGCCCGCCGCCTGGTGGCCCGGCTCTCGAAGCTGCAAGGCGTGGTCGCCCAGCGGGAGATCGATGACGCCCGCGCCGAGCTGGCGGGCCTGCAACGGCAGCGGGAGGCGCTGCAGCCCACCCTGGGCCGGAAGGAGGCGGTGCGGGCGCCCGTGTCGGGGACCATCGCGCGGGTGGGCGCCATCCCCGGCCAGATGATCGACGACCGGGACGAGGCCGTGCTGTTCGAGGTGGTGGACCCCACGCGCCTGCTGGTGGAGGCGGTGGCCTTCGACCCGGCCCTGGCCGAGGGGGTCGCCGGGGGCACGCTGGTGGCCGGCGGCGGCCAGTCCGCCAAGCTGTCCTTCCTGGGCAGCGGTCCGGAGCGGCGGGAAAGCGCCATCCCCCTGGTCTTCCGGGTGGAGGGCACCACCGGCGCCCTGGGCGTGGGCACGGCGGTGCGGGTGCACGCCACCCTGGACGGCATCGTCGCCGGCATGGTGCTGCCGCGGGACGCGGTGGTGCGCGGGCCGGACGGGCTGCCCCTGGTCTGGGAGCAGGTGATGCCCCTGTCCTTCGTCCCCCGCCCGGTAAGGATGCGTCCCCTGGACGGGGACAGCGTGGTGGTGGAGGGGGGGATCGAGCCCGGCGCCCGGGTGGTGGTCCGGGGTGCCGCCCTGCTGAACCAGGTCCGGTGAGGGCGACGCCATGTTCAACGCCATCGTCGGCGCAAGCTTGCGCAACCGGCTGCTGGTCCTGGCCGCGGCCCTGCTGCTCAGCCTCTACGGGGCCTTGGCCCTGCGGGACATGCCCATCGACGTCTTCCCCGACCTGAACCGCCCCACCGTCACCCTGATGACGGAGGCGGGCGGGCTGGCGCCGGAGGAGGTGGAGCAACTCGTCACCTTCCCCATCGAGACGGCCATGAACGGCATGCCCGGCGTCACCCGGGTGCGCTCCACCTCCGCCGCCGGCCTGTCGGTGGTCTATGTGGAGTTCGACTGGGGCACGGAGATCTACCTGAACCGCCAGCAGGTGGCGGAGCGGCTGGGCCTCTTGTCCGGCCAGTTGCCGGAAGGGGTGACACCCCACATGGGGCCCGTCTCCTCCATCATGGGGGAGATCATGCTGATCGCCATGCGGGGCGACGGGGTGGACCCCATGGTGCTGCGGGACAAGGCGGACTGGGTGGTGCGGCCGCGGCTGCTGGCCATCCCCGGCGTGTCCCAGATCATCCCCATCGGCGGGGAGGTGCGGCAGCTCCGCGTCACCCCGGACCCGGCGCGCATGGCCCTGCTGGGCGTGGCGGCCGAGGATGTGGCGACGGCGCTGGAAGGCTTCGGCCGCAACACGGGCGGCGGCTTCGTGGACCAGCGGGCGTCGGAGTACCTGGTGCGCGGCGTGGCCCGCACGGCGCGGGTGGAGGATTTGGCGCGGTTGCCGGTGGCCTTCCGCGACGGGGTGGCCGTGCCCCTGTCGGCGGTGGCGGAGGTGGGCTTCGGCGCGCGGCAGAAGCGGGGCGACGGCGGCATGGGCGGGGAGCCGGCGGTGATCCTGGCGGTGCAGAAGCAGCCCGGCGCCGACACGACCACGCTGACCCGGGAGGTGGAGGCGGCGCTGGTGGAGCTGCAGCGGGCCATGCCGGCGGGCGTGACCGCGGACAAGGTGCTGTTCCGCCAGGCGGACTTCATCCAGGGCTCCGTCAACAACCTGCAGAAGGTGCTGCTGGAGGCGGCGGCCGTCGTCACGGTGGTGCTGTTCCTGTTCCTGCTGAACGTGCGCACGACGGTGATCAGCCTGGTGGCCATCCCGGTGTCCGTCCTGGTCACCATCCTGGTGTTCAAGGCCATGGGCCTGACCATCAACACCATGACCCTGGGCGGCCTCGCCATCGCCATCGGCGAGCTGGTGGACGACGCGGTGGTGGACGTGGAGAACATCTTCCGCCGCCTGCGGGAGAACAGGGCCTGCGGCAATCCCCGCACCGCCTTCCAGGTGGTGCTGGCCGCCAGCGCGGAGGTGCGGTCGGGCATCGTCTACGCGACCCTGATCGTGGTGCTGGTCTTCGTGCCCCTGTTCGCCCTGTCGGGCATCGAGGGGCGGCTGTTCGCCCCGCTGGGCATCGCCTACATCGTGTCGATCCTGGCCAGCCTGGCCGTGGCGGTGACGGTGACGCCGGTGCTGTCCTATTACCTGCTGCCGGGGCTGAAGACGCTGGAGCACCCGGAGGGGCGCCTGGTGCGGGCGCTGAAGCGGGGCAACGCGCGGCTGCTGGCCTTCGCCTTCGGCCACCGGCGGCTGCTGGTGGGCACGGCGGCCACGGCGGTGCTGCTGGCCGGGCTGGGGGCGGCGTCGCTGCCGCGGGCCTTCCTGCCGGCCTTCAACGAGGGGACAATGCTGGTCTCCCTCAACCTCCAGCCCGGGATCTCCTTGGCGGAGTCCGCCCGGGTGGGCGCCTTGGCGGAGCGGCTGATCCTGGGCGTGCCGGAGGTGGAGGCGGTGGGCCGCCGCACCGGCCGGGCCGAGCTGGACGAGCATGCGGAGGGCGTGCACGTCAACGAGATCGACGTGGACCTCCGCCCCTCCGACCGGTCGCGGGACGAGATCCTGGCGGACATAAGGGACCGGCTGTCCGTGCTGCCGGTATCCGTGAACCTGGGCGCCCCCATCGCCCACCGGCTGGACCACATGCTGTCCGGCGTGCGGGCGCAGCTGGCCCTGAAGATCTATGGGGAGGACCTGGACACGCTCCGCGCCATCGCGGGCGAGTTGCAGGCACGGCTGACCGACATCCCCGGCCTGGTGGATCTGCAGGTGGAGCGGCAGGTGCGCATCCCGCAGGTGCAGGTGGTGGTGGACCATGAGCGGGCGGCCCAGCTGGGCCTGACCCCCGCCAGGGCCATGGAGCTGCTGCGCGCCTTCTCCGACGGCACGGTGGTGTCGGAGGTGGTGGACGGGGCCCGGCGCATGGAGGTGACCCTGCGCCTGGGCGAGGCGGACCGCACCGCGGACGGGTTGGCCGGGCTGCTGGTGGACACGCCGGCCGGCCGGGTGCCCCTGTCCCTGTTCGCCGAGGTGGTGGAGACCGACGGCCCCAACCAGGTGCAGCGGGAGAACGGCAGCCGCCGCATCGCCGTGCTGGCCAACACCGACGGCCGGGTGGACATGGCGGAGGTGGTGGCCGCCATCCGGGCGGAGATGGCCGCCATGCCCCTGCCCACGGGCTATTTCACCAGCCTGGAGGGCACCTTCCAGGCGCAGGAGGAGGCGGCGAGGACCATGGCCGCCCTGGCGGCGGTGTCCCTGGCCCTGGTCTTCCTGGTGCTGTACGGGCGCTACCGGTCCGTGTCGCTTGCCCTGATCATCATGGGCAACATCCCGCTGGCCCTGGTGGGCAGCGTGGTGGCGTTGTGGATCGCCGGGCAGCCCCTGTCGGTGGCCAGCATGGTGGGCTTCGTCACCCTGGCGGGCATCAGCGCCCGCAACGGCATCCTGAAGGTCAGCCACTACATCAACCTGGTCCTGCACGAGGGGGAGCGGTTCGACCGCGCCATGATCCTGCGGGGCAGCCAGGAACGGCTGGTGCCCGTGCTGATGACCGCCCTGTCGGCGGGCGTGGCGCTGGTGCCCCTTATGATCGGGGCCGACCAGCCGGGCAAGGAGGTGCTGCACCCCGTGGCCGTCACCATCTTCGGCGGCCTGGTCAGCGCCACCCTGCTGGACACCCTGCTGACCCCCGTGCTGTTCGAGCGCTTCGGCCGCCCGGCGGTGGAACGGCTGGCCGCGGCGCAGCAGGACGCGGGCCAGCCGGCGGAGGCCTATTGACCCCTTCCCAGACCAACCGGCCCCGGCAGGACGCCGGGGCCTTCCTATCGCAACAAGGGAGACCTGACATGACCCGTTTCCGACCCCTCGCCCTGGCGGCGGCCCTGCTGCTGGCGCCCGTCACCGCCCTCGCCCACGGGGAGGATGGCCGGCATGGCGGCACCCTGGTGGATGCCCCGCCCTACCACCTGGAACTGGTGGCCAAGGGCAAGGAGCTGACGCTCCATGTGATGGACGACAAGATGGCCCCGGTGGACGTGACCGGTGCCACCGCTTCGGCCACGGTGCTGGCCGGCGGCAAGTCGGAGAAGGTGGAGCTGAAGCCCGCCGGCGCCGCGGCCCTGGCCGGGCAGGCCGGGACGGAGCTGGGCCACGGGGCGAAGGTGGTCGCCTCCATAACCCTGAAGGGCGCCAAGCCGGTGCAGGCCCGGTTCGAGGTGGGGCACTGATACCAAGCGCATGAGTTTTTGACTCATGCGCTTGGAGGCCGGCGACCGCCGGCCCGCGGGCCCATGCCCGCGTGAGCCAAGCCGCCGGATGGCGGCGCCCGGCGCCTGAGGGGCCGGTGATCGTGACCGGTCACCGGCACCCTCGAACGCCCCCGGCCCCCGGGTCCCCTGGAATGGGTCAGGGCAGCGGCGCGCCCATGGCGGTGGAGAGGATGCCGTACCATTCGGTGCGGGTCATGCGCACCTTCAAGGCGTCCGCCGCCTCCCGCACCCGATCCGGCGTCTGGGTTCCCACCAGCGGGATCGGGCGTGAGGGGTGGGCCATGATCCAGGCATAGGCGGCGGCACTGCGCGATACCCCGTCCCGCGCGGCGATGCGGTCCAGCAGCGCCGTGACGGGCTGGGCCTTGGCCCCGTCCGGCTTGGCGATCCGCCCGCCGGCCAGCGGGGACCAGGCCAGCACGGCCATGCCCAGCTCCATGGCCTGGTCCAGGACCCCGTCGAACAGGGGGCCATGGGCCAGGGCGGAGAATTCCGGCTGGGTGGAAACCAGCTTGAAGGGCAGGTGGGCCTGCAAGGCCCGCACCTGGGCCGGGCTGTGGTTGGACACGCCCACGGCGGCGACCTTGCCCTGCTCCACCAACCCGGCCAGGGTGGCGGCCACCGCCGCCGGGTGGGACAACAGGTCGGGCCGGTGGATCTGGTAGAGGTCCACCCGCTCCACCCCCAGCCGCTTCAGCGACGCCTCGCAGGCCGCGGCCAGGTAGCCGGCGCTGCTGTCATAGGGCACGCCGGGGTTGATGCCGCCCTTGGTGGCCAGGAACATCCGGTCCCGCAGGCCCGGTGCCTCCCCCAGCACCCGGCCCAGCAGGGCCTCCGCCGCGCCGAACGGCTCCCCCGGCCCGGCATAGATGTCGGCCGTGTCGAACAGGGTGACGCCCGCCTCCAGGACCGTTTCCACCAGGGCCCTTGCGGCGGCCACGTCCTGCCCCCGGAAGCGCCACATGCCCCAGCCCAGGGGCGACAGGGGGACGGTCCCCGGGACCAGGGTGCGCGGGGATGTGTCGAGCGTCAGCCAGTCCATGCGGTCCTCCCGGGAGATGCCCCGCATCATCGGGCGCCCCGGCCCTTTCCGCAACCCGTGCCGTGGGACCCCTCAGCCAGGCGGCGGTGCCGCCGCCTCGCGCAGCCCTTCCCCGGGGCGGGGGCCGTCGTCGGCGTGGCGTCGCAGGACGCCGCTCAGGGTCCGGGCCAGGGTCTGGGCCTGCACCCGGATGTCCGGCACGGCCGTCATCTCCCAGAAGGCGCCGCGGGTGACCGGGCCGATGGCATAGAGGCCCGCGGTGGTGCCGCCGTCCCGGCGCAGCAGCTGGCCGGACGGGGTGACGTCCAGGCCCAGGTGGTAGGGGTCCGGCCGGCCCAGCCCGTCCCGCAGCAGGGATTGGACCAGGGGGTCGCGGATGCGGGTCACGTCGCAGCTCGGCCCCGCGCAGTTGATGACGTGGTCCACCGCGGCCTCCTCCTCCCCGCCGCCGCGGGGGGACCAGCGGACGCGGATGCCGTCGCCGGTGTCCTCCAGCCCGCGCAGCCGGCCCGCCACGACCTTCAGCCGGCCGGTGGCCCGCAGCTCCTCCACCGTTTCGGCGACCTCCGGGGCAAGACGGTGGCGGTGGACATCCCACCAGGGGCGCAGGTGGCGCAGGAACCGGGCCTTGGCCTGGGGCGGAAGGTCCTGCCAATAGGCCCGGGTCAGGGGGCGGAGGCTGTCCACCACCGCGTGCCAGGACCGCCCCTCCGCGCCTTCCGCGTCCACACGGGCGCGCACCGCGCGCAAGGCCTGGGACAGGCTGCCGGGCAGGGAGGGGGGCAGGGGCATCACATGGGGGAAGGCGGGGGCGTGCCGGCGCGGCACCAGCCCCCGGCGCGACAGGGCGGTGATCCGGCCATGGTGGCCGCGGGCGCGCAGGGCCAGGACCATGTCCACCATGGTCAGGCCGGTGCCCACCAGCAGCACCCGGTCCAGGGTGCCGACGCTGTCCAGCGTGCCGGGCGCCCAGGGGTCCCCGTGGTAGCGGGGGCTGGCATGGATGGCGGGGTCGGCGCCGCCCGGCAGCTCCGGCGGGAAGTTGCCCACGGCCAGCACGCAGGCATCCACCGGGTAGGTGCGCCCCATGGCCACCGTCAGCTCCAGTCCCTTGCCCGTCCGGCAGAGGGTGACGGCGTCGTCCGGCACCAGCACCAGGCGCCCCACGGCCCCCGGCGCCCGCACGGCGCGGCTGAGCGTGTCCTGCAGGTAGGCGCCGTAGGTCTGGCGCGGCACGAAGGACCCGGGCCCCACCGGGCCCGACACCGCGCCGTCCGGCTGTTCCCGCAGCCAGTCCAGGAAGTGGTTCGGCTGGTCGGGGAAGGCGCTCATGTTGGCGGCGCGCACGTTCAGCAGGTGCGCCGCGTGGCCGGTGGCATAGGCGACCCCCTTGCCGAAGCCGCGGGCCCGCTCCACCAGCAGAACCTTGGGCGCCGCCGGCCCGGCGGACAACAGGTGCAGCGCCAGCAGCGAGCCGCTGAAGCCGGCGCCGACGATGGCGACCACAGGCTGTGCCGTCATGCCTCCCCCTCCCGCCGCCCGTGGGCCCGGTGCCCAGGAAAGCACGTCGGCGGTGCGCCTGCCAACGGCGGAGCATCGGCAGGGTTCCGGGTCACGCCCGTTACCCCGGTTTTGCTCCAGGTTTGGGGACATAGAAGGACCGGGGCGGATATGGCCAACCTTGGGCAGGGAAAGCTATGCTGCCGCGATGGCAGAGATCGCGAAAACCCGGCTTTCCCGTTTGCGTGACGTCGGCTGGTCCGTATGGGACCCAATCGGCCTTTGCAGGCCCGGCACGTCTTGGCAGGACGACCCGGGGGCAGACGAGTATGATGGCTACCTGCTCAAAGTCGCGGGCATGCTGGCCCAGGTCGCGTCCGACAGTGCGTGCGTCGATTACCTGGTATGGGTTGAAACCGAGCACATGGGGTTGGGCGAACGCCCGGACACCCGTGAGCGTGCGGGTGAGACCGTCCGGGCCATCCGGGAAACCCTGTCCATGGTTCCCGGTAAGGACAGCCCAGCCCGCTGACCGCCTCAGAACTTCAGGTTCGTGCGCAGGCCGAAGCTGGCGGCAGGGCGGGCCTCCAGGTCGCTGACCCGCAGGCTCAGATCCAGCGGCAGCGGGCCGGTGGCCTGGGGGCGCAGGCGGGCGGCGGCCTCCAGGGACAGGCGGTCGTCCTCCGACAGGCGGAACTGGGCGGAGCGCAGCATGCTGGCCGCCATGGGGTTGGCCAGGGACAGGACCACGGCACCGCGCTTGGCGCCGGGGGTGCCCTTCTCCGCGCCCACGTCCCAGGCCCAGCGGCCCGTGCGGCGGCAGCCGGACCAGGTGACCTTTACCTGCCGCGTCTCGTCCGGGCCGAGGCCAAGCTTGGCCGACCCGCTGCTGGGGGCCCAGCCGCCGCAACGCCCCTCGTACCGGACCGAATGGCGGTAGCCCTGCTCCAGCCCCAGCGAGGCGGAGGTGCGCAGGCTGCGGGACAGGCTGGCCTCCATCCGGATGGCTTGGCCGGGCATGGACCTGGGGTCGACCTTCGCCTCCCCCTTGGCGCCGACGAAGCCGGCGACCAGGTCGGTGACCTTCTGCAATCCCTGCTCGGCCCCGGAGCGCAGGCTGGCCGCCAGGGTTGCCCAAAGGGCCTGCTGTTCCGGCACGGGGGCGGGCGCCACGAGCCCGCGGGGCTGGGGCCGGGAACCCGGCGGGCCGATCTGGGCCGCGGTCGGTTGCGGGGAGGCCGCGTGGCCGCCCAGGCTGGCCATCACGCACGCGACCAGAAGGATGGCGCCCGTCGTCCGCTGCCGCATGGAGTTACCCCGCCTGTCGTACGATGCCGATGGGCTAGGGTCTAAGGGGTAACGCCAGGGTCGGGGTGTGACCGGAACGTGGGAAGGCTGGGGTCTGTTTGGGTCAAGGGTGCCGCGCGCCTTCGACCGGTATTGACAAGCGCGCGGCGCGCATCCTCCGCCCTGACCGCAGCCCAGGGAAGCCTGCCCTTGTCCGTCCGCCTGCGCCTTTTCCTGCTTGTCCTGGCCGCCCTGGCCTTGATGCTGGCCTGGTTGGTGCCGCTCGGCCCGGCCCTGGCGTGGCTGGAGGGCGCGGCGCGGCAGGCGGCGGTGTGGTCGCGGCAGCAGCCGGTCCCGGCGGCCCTGGGCTATGTGGGGCTGGTGGCGGTGGGCAAGCTGTCGCCCGTGCCGGGGGGCATCGCCCTGATGCTGCTGGGCGGGCTGCTGTTCGGCACCTTGGCGGGCGGGGCGCTGGCGGCCGTGGGGGCGGGGTTCAGCGCCCTGATCGTCGCCGTGCTGGGGCGCAGGCTGTTCGGCGACTATGCCGCCCGGCGGCTGGGGCCAAGGCTGGAGCACATCGCCGAGGCCATGGCGAAGGACGGGTTCTACTACCTGCTGGCCATGCGGCTGCTGCCCGTCCTGCCGGCCTGGATGGTGAACCTGGTGCCGGTGGCCGTGCCGGTGCCCCTGGCGCAGGTGGCGTTGGCGACGACGCTGGGCATCCTGCCCGTCTGCCTGCTGGTGGCCAGGGTGGGGGCCGAGGTCTCCGCCCTCACCCGCGCGCATGAGGCGGTGACCGCGGGGCTGCTGCTGGACCCCGCCGTACTGCTGCCCCTGCTGGCGCTGAGCGCCCTGTCCCTGGCGCCGGTGGTGGCCAAGCGGGTGCGCCGGGGGGCCTGAGCGGCGCGGGGGATGCCAAACCGTTCCCGCTTTGTGCTAAGCTGCGTCCGGGATGGGACAGGTTCGGTCACGAAGGATGGATGCGGGGAGCCAGTCGGTCTGCCGGGATTGCGCCGCCGCCTTGGCCGGCCGCCCTTCGCGCTGCCCGGAATGCGGGGGGCGGCGGGTATTCTCCCACCCCGAGCTGCATGAGCTGCACATCGGCCACATCGACTGCGACGCCTTCTATGCCAGCGTGGAGAAGCGCGACAACCCGGACCTGCGGGACAAGCCGGTGATCGTCGGCGGCGACGGGCGGGGCGTGGTCGCCGCCTGCTGCTACCTGGCGCGGATGGCGGGCGTGCGCTCCGCCATGCCGGTGCATGAGGCGCTGGAGCGCTGCCCCACCGCCGTGGTCCTGCCCCCCGCCATGGGCAAGTACAAGCAGGTGGGCAACCAGGTGCGCGCCATCATGGAGGCCTTCACCGACCTGGTGCAGCCCCTGTCCATCGACGAGGCGTACCTGGACCTGTCCGGCGTGCGCGAGCGCCTGGCCATCAGCCCGGCCCAGGCGCTGGTGGAGGTCGTGCGGCGGGTGGAGTTCGAGCTGCGGGTCACCGCCTCCGTCGGCCTCAGCTACAACAAGATGCTGGCCAAGATCGCGTCGGACCTGGACAAGCCGCGCGGCTTCTCCGCCATCGGCCGGGCGGAGGCGCAGGGCTTCCTGGAGGACAAGCCGGTCAAGATCCTGTGGGGCGTGGGGCCGGCCCTGGAGCGGAAACTGCGGGAGGACGGGATCACCCGGGTGGGCCAGCTGCGCCATCTGGGGGAGGCGCGGCTGGTGCAGCGCTACGGCGCCATGGGCCGCACGCTCTACCGCTATTCCCAGGCCCAGGACGACCGGCAGGTCACCCCCGACCAGCCGAGCAAGAGCGTGTCGGCCGAGGACACGCTGGACTGGCCCACCGCCGAGCCGGCGGCCCTGGCCAGCCTGATGCGGCCGCTGGCGGAAAAGGTGGCCCAGCGCATGGCGCGGGAAGGGGTGGCCGGGCGCAGCGTGGTGCTGAAGCTGAAGACGGCGGACTTCCAGCTCCTCACCCGGTCCCGCCGGGTGGACCCGCCAGCCCGCTCCGCCCAGGTGATCCTGGACACGGTGCTGCCGCTGTTGCAGCGGGAGGCGGACGGGCGGGAGTTCCGCCTGCTGGGGGTGGGCTGCACCGACCTGCTGGAGGTGGGGGCCGAGCCGGACCTGTTCGCGTGATGTTGGCACCGCCCGTCCGCACCCGCTTGGGCAGGCCTCGCAGGGGCATTTTCGCCCAAAATGGTACCCCGATGATGGGATACCCCGTAGCCGCAGGTGTTTTTCCTTGCCGTGCGGTCCAGACTCGCCCATGTGTGCGGGGTCAACCTGTTTCGGACCGCTGCCCTGCCACGCCTTCGGGTGTTCAGATCGCTGCTTTTCTGGACACAGACTGATGTGCCGGGCCGTTCGGTTTGGCACCGCCACCATGTTTCGGGAGGACTGTCATGCCGATCGGCACAGTCAAATGGTTCAACGGGACCAAGGGTTACGGGTTCATCCAGCCGGAGAACGGCGGGCCGGACGTGTTCGTCCACATCTCCGCCGTCGAGCGCGCCGGCATGCGTGACCTGGCCGAGGGCCAGAAGGTCTCCTACGAGGAGCAGCGCGACCCGAAGCGCGGCAAGACCTCGGCCGAGAACCTGAAGGCGGTCTGACCAGACCCGCTTTCGGACCAGGGAAAGGGGCGCCCGGCGACGGGTGCCCCTTTTTCTGTTGGTGAACCAGCGATGACGTCTTCCCCGGGACCGGCCCGGGGGACAAGACCGGAGCGGCACCCACCGGGGTGCCGGGAGAAGGACCATGGCGAAGAAGAAGCAGCCCGTGGAAACGGGCTATGTGCTGTATGACGTGCTCTACGAGGACGGCAACCGCACCTCCAACCGCCGCGTGCCGCGGTCGGAGATCGACACCTACAACGAGGAAGGCTCCATCAAGGCCTTCATCGAGGCCCAGGACCGCAAGATCGCCGAGATGTCCGGCAACCCCCGCGGCCCCATCAAGAGCATGACCAAGTCCCCGGGGCAGTGAGGGGCGTCGGGATTTTCGGTCAGCCCCTCAGGAAACCACCCCTGGTGCTTCCCCCGCGCAGGCGGGGGTCCACTGTTTTTCAATCACAGGGACGGCACACGCCGGGTCAAGAACTGTGGGCCCCCGCCTTCGCGGGGGACGCGGTTATCTTGGCTCGACCTGGAGGCTCAACCATCGGCCTTGGGCAGAAACTACCTGCCTGTCCCCGCCCCACGCCTCACTTCCGCGGCAGCATGGCCTCTTGGCGGAAGTCGGCGTTCAGCTTCTCGGTGGGCACGCACACCACCTTGACCCGGTCGTCCGCCGTCAGGTCCCGGCCCATCTGGGTATTGGCCAGGTAGGCGCTGCCCATCTTCAGACAGGTGCCGGGCATGGAGACCTCCTCCGGCACGCGCATCACGCTCACGGCGGTCTGGCGGTTGCAGTCCTGCAGGTCGGGCGTGGCGGTCAGTGAACAGACGAGGACGAGGGCGGTCAGCATAGGATCAGGCCTCCAAGGGTGGACAGGCGGTCTTGATCCTCCCCTGGGGTGCCGGGCGGCAGGCGTGGCCATCCGGTCGTCCTTGCCGGGCCGGAAGCCCGGGACGCGCATCCGGCAGGCAGGTGCCTGGCCGCCTTGCTGCGCTGCACAATCGTACCGATAACCATATAGGGTCGGGGCGGGGTGGCACAGGGGACAAAAATGGGGTGCGACATGCTTGACCAGCTGGCGGTCAAGCGCCCGGCCGGGTAAGTCGTCGCGTGGGGGCTAAGCCGTCTGGTGATAGCCATCCTCTATCGGCACACGACGCCTCTGCATTGCGTCCATCCCCCCGGCCGTGGAAGGGTGCATCATCAGTCGGTGCCGGACGGCACCCAATCGAGAATCGACCGGGAGGCGGGCATGAAGACGCGTGCGGCAGTGGCGCTGGCGGCGGGCAAGCCGTTGGAAGTCATGGAGATCGAGGTGCAGGGCCCGAAGGCGGGCGAGGTGCTGGTGGAGATCAAGGCCACCGGCATCTGCCACACGGACGCCTACACCCTGTCGGGCGCCGACCCGGAGGGGCTATTCCCCAGCATCCTGGGCCATGAGGGCGCCGGCATCGTGCTGGAGGTGGGCCCGGGCGTCACCAGCCTGAAGCCGGGCGACCACGTCATCCCGCTCTACACCCCGGAATGCCGCCAGTGCAAAAGCTGCCTTTCCGGCAAGACCAACCTGTGCACGGCCATCCGCGCCACCCAGGGCAAGGGTTTGATGCCTGACGGTACCACCCGGTTCAAGGCGGGCGGCCAGGACCTGTTCCACTACATGGGCTGCTCCACCTTCTCCAACCACACGGTGCTGCCAGAGATCGCGCTGGCGAAGATCCGGCCCGACGCGCCCTTCGACAAGGTCTGCTACATCGGCTGCGGCGTGACCACCGGCGTGGGCGCCGTGATCAACACCGCCAAGGTGCAGGCGGGTGAGAACGTCGCCGTGTTCGGCCTGGGCGGCATCGGCCTGAACGTGCTGCAGGCCGCCCGCATGGTGGGCGCCGACAAGATCATCGGCGTGGACATCAACCCGGCCCGGGTGGAGATGGCCAAGAAGTTCGGCATGACCCACTTCGTCAACCCCGACGAGGTCGGCCGGGACAAGGTGGTGCAGGCCATCATCGACCTGACCGACGGCGGCGTGGACTACAGCTTCGAGTGCGTGGGCAATGTCCACCTGATGCGCCAGGCGCTGGAATGCTGCCACCGCGGCTGGGGCCAGAGCATCATCATCGGCGTGGCCGCCGCGGGGCAGGAGATCAGCACCCGGCCGTTCCAGCTGGTGACGGGGCGCGTCTGGAAGGGCACGGCCTTCGGCGGCGCCCGCGGCCGGCGCGACGTGCCGAAGATCGTCGACTGGTACATGGACGGCAAGATCGACATCGACAGCCTGATCACCCACAAGATGCCGCTGGACCAGATCAACCACGGCTTCGACCTGATGCATGAGGGCAAGTCGATCCGGTCGGTGGTGGAGTACTGAGGCTCCGCCTCGACCCACTGGCGGCGACGCCGTAGCATCCCTTTTGTTCGTGTCTTCCGTGGATCGTCCGTGTCGTCCGTGTCTCTTGCCCCTGGCGTCGGGCCGGGCACACGGACCGCACGGACATGCCACGGACAGGCACGGACCAGCACCACCCGAGGGGCAGACCATGGCCGCGCTTGAGACCATCTCCCGCCACCGCACCCATGGCGGCTGGACCGGGTACTATTCCCATGCCAGCCGGGAGACCGGCACCACCATGAAGGTGGGCGTGTTCGAGCCGCCGGCGGCCGAGAAGGGCAAGGTGCCCGTGCTGGTCTACCTGGCCGGGCTGACCTGCGACGAGACCACCTTCCTGATCAAGGCGGACGCCCAGCGGCTGGCGGCGGAGCTGGGCATCATGCTCATCGCCCCGGACACCAGCCCCCGTGGCCTGGACATCCCCGGCATCAAGGAAAGCTGGGACTTCGGGGAGGCGGCAGGCTTCTACCTGAACGCCACCAACGAGCCCTGGGCCAAGAACTTCCGCATGGACGCCTATGTCACGGGGGAGCTGCTGGAGGTGGTGGGGGCGAGCTTCCCCAACGCCGACCTCAGCCGCCTGTCCATCTTCGGCCACTCCATGGGCGGGCACGGGGCACTGACCCTGGCCCTGAAGAACCCCGGCAAGTACAGGTCCGTCTCCGCCTTCGCCCCCATCGTGGCCCCCACCCAGGTCCCCTGGGGCCACAAGGCCCTGCCGCGCTACCTGGGCGAGGACAAGGCCGCCTGGGCCAACCACGACACGGTGGAGCTGCTGAAGGCCGGCCACAAGTTCCCCGGCCCCGTGCTGGTGGACCAGGGCCTGGGCGACAAGTTCCTGGCGGAGCAGCTAAGGCCCGAGCTGCTGGAGCAGGCCGCCAAGGAGGCCGGCGCCGACGTGACCGTTCGCCGCCACGAAGGCTACGACCACGGCTACTTCTTCATCCAGACCTTCATGGACGACCACCTCAGGCACCACGCCAAGTACCTGACGTGACCCCGTAGGTCGGATTAGCGAAGCGTAATCCGACACCGCGCAGCTTCCCCACCGCCGTCGGATTACGGCGCCTCCCGGCGCCTAATCCGACCTACGGCCCATCGAAATCGGCGCGCTCCACTGCGGCCAAGACCACGTCGGTCGTGTCGACCGTCCGGTGCGCCCGCTGCGCGGCGGACTTCAGCCAATCATAGTGTTCGGCCGACATCAGGACGGATTCGCGCCGCCCATGGTTGGTGATGTCCACGGGCTCGCGGCTTGCCTTTTCCAGAAACAAGCCCGGACATTTGCGGAAATCTGAGGCGCTGATGGTAGTCATGGCGTCCCCTATCCAAAGCTCGGGTCGCTTGTCAGAGTACATCAAGAACGCCCGTTCAGGTCACGGCCCCCGCCCGCCGATCTCCGCCATGATCCGGGCGGCCGTCTCCGCCACCATGCCGCCCAGCACGGCCATGCGCTCATCCGTGATCCGCGCCTTGGGGCCGGAGAGGGAGACGGCGCAGGCGGGGTCGCCGTGTTCGTTGAACACCGGGGCGGCGACGCAGCGCAGGCCCACGGCGTGCTCCTCGTCGTCCACGGCATAGCCGCGGGCGCGGGCGGCCTCCAGGTCGGCGCGCAGGGCCGCCAGGTCGGTGATGGTGCGCGGGGTGGCGCCGGGCAGGCCGGTGCGGGCCAGCAGCCGGTCCCGGTCCGCGTCCGCCAGGCCGGACAGCAGCGCCTTGCCCACGCCGGAGCTGTGCAGCGGCACCCGCGCCCCCAGCCGGGCGAAGCTGCGCATCATCTCCCGGCACTCCACCTGGCCGAGGTAGACGGCGGCACCCGCCTCCTCGATGGCGAGGTTCACCGTCTCCCCGCTGCGCTCCATCAGGGTGCGCATGTGCGGGCGGGCCATCTGCACCACATTGCGGGTCTTCAGGAACCCGGCGCCGGCCACGAAGGCCTGCACGCCGATGGACCAGAGCCGCGTCTCCGCGTCGAAACGCACGTAACGCTCGGCCTCTAACGAGGTCAGCAGCCGGTGGGCGGTGCTGCCGGCCAGGCCCACCGCCTTCGCCACCTCCGTCAGCGAGAGTCCCGAGTCGGACTGGGCCAGATGGTTCAGGATGGCCACGGCGCGGCCAAGCACCTGGACGGGGTTGGGGGCGTTGTCGGGCATCGCGGTATCCGCGGTTCCGGGGAAGGTGGCGCACCCTACCACCCCTTCCACCATGCGGAAAGAGTTCCACGCCGCCTTGCACTGCAACCGGGCGAGGCTTATCCCTTCCCCGGCTGTTGTAAGCAAAGAACCGATCCGGGGGAGTCCGCACCATGTCCCAGTATGTTGACGTCCATGGCCTGAAGGTTGACGCGGGCCTGCACCGCTTCGTGACGGAGGAGGCGATCCCCGGCACGGGCGTGGAGCCGGCGGCCTACTGGCAGGGCTTCGCCGCCATCGTGACGGAGCTGACGCCCACCAACCGCGCCCTGCTGGCCAAGCGCGACGACATCCAGGCCCGCATCGACGCCTGGCACCAGGAGCGCCGCGGCCAGCCCCTGGACATGGACGCCTATGAGGGCTTCCTGAAGGAGATCGGCTACCTGGCGCCGGAGGGGCCGGACTTCACCATCGGCACCACGAACACCGACCCGGAGGTGGCGCAGGTGGCCGGGCCGCAGCTGGTCGTGCCGGTGATGAACACCCGCTTCGCCCTGAACGCGGCGAATGCCCGCTGGGGCAGCCTGTATGACGCGCTGTACGGCACGGACGCCCTGGGCGACGTGGGCGACCCGAGCGCCAAGGGCTATGACCCCGTGCGCGGCGCCGCGGTGATCGCCAAGGGGCGGGAGATCCTGGACCAGGCGGCCCCCCTGGCCGGCGCCACCCATGCCGACGTGACCGGTTACGCGGTGAGGGACGGGGCCCTGGCGGCAACGCTGGCGGACGGCTCCACCGTGGGCCTTGCGGAGCCTGCGAAGTTCGCCGGGTTCCAGGGCGACGCGGCCTCCCCCAGCCTCATCCTGCTGCGCAACAACGGCCTTCACCTGGAAATCGTCATCGACCGCGGCCACCGCATCGGCAGCGGCGACAAGGCGGGCGTGGCGGACATCGTGCTGGAGTCCGCCCTGTCCACCATCATGGACTGCGAGGACAGCATCGCCGCCGTGGACGCGGAGGACAAGGTAACCGTCTACCGCAACTGGCTGGGCCTGATGAAGGGCACCCTGACCGCCAGCTTCGACAAGGGCGGCAAGACCGTGGACCGGGCCCTGAACCCGGACCGCGGCTATACCGGCGCCGACGGCAAGCCGCTGACCCTGCACGGCCGCAGCCTGCTGTTCATCCGCAACGTCGGCCACCTGATGACCACCGACGCGGTGCTGCTGCCCGACGGCAGCGAGATGCCGGAGGGCATGCTGGACGGGCTGGTGACCTCCCTGGTCGCCCTGCATGACCTGAAGGGCCTGGGCAAGGTCCGCAACAGCCGCAGTGGCAGCGTCTACATCGTGAAGCCCAAGATGCACGGGCCGGAGGAGGTGGCCTTCACCGGCACCCTGTTCGACCGGATCGAGGACCTGCTGGGCATGCCCCGCAACACCCTGAAGGTCGGCATCATGGACGAGGAGCGGCGCACCACGGTGAACCTGAAGGAATGCATCCGCGCCGTGAAGGACCGGGTCTGCTTCATCAACACCGGCTTCCTGGACCGCACGGGCGATGAGATGCACACCTCCATGCGGGCCGGGCCGATGATCCGCAAGGGCGACATGAAGGCGACGCCCTGGATCGCGGCGTACGAGAACCAGAACGTGGACATCGGCCTGGCCGTGGGTTTCCGCGGCAAGGCGCAGATCGGCAAAGGCATGTGGGCCATGCCGGACCGGATGGCGGACATGCTGAAGGCCAAGGTCGGCCACCCGCAGGCCGGCGCCAACACCGCCTGGGTCCCGTCCCCCACCGCGGCCACCCTGCACGCGCTGCACTACCACCAGGTGGACGTGGCCGCCCGGCAGGCGGAGCTGGCCAGCCGCCCCCGCGCCAAGCTGCGCGACATCCTGACCATCCCCGTGGCCGACCGGGTCAACTGGTCGCCGGAGGAGATCGCGCAGGAGCTGGAGAACAACGCCCAGGGCATCCTGGGCTACGTTGTCCGCTGGGTGGACCAGGGCGTCGGCTGCTCCAAGGTCCCCGACATCCACAATGTCGGGCTGATGGAGGACCGGGCGACCCTGCGTATCTCCAGCCAGCACATCGCCAACTGGCTGCTGCACGGCATCTGCACCGAGGAGCAGGTGATGGAGGTGATGAAGCGCATGGCCGCCGTGGTGGACAAGCAGAACGCCAACGACCCGCTCTACCGCCCCATGGCGCCGAACTTTGGTGACAGCATCGCCTTCCAGGCGGCCTGTGACCTGGTGTTCAAGGGCGTGGAACAGCCCAACGGCTACACCGAGCCCCTGCTGCACAAGCACCGCCGGGCGCTGAAGGCGAAGCTGGCGGGGTGAGCCATACCCCAATCAACCCATACCCGTCATCCCGGCGAAAGCCGGGATGACGGTTTGTCGATTGGTTGTAGACGTACCTGGAAGGAATCCGAATGCTCACCAAACTCGCCCTCTCCCTCGCCGACGCCAAGGCCATCGCGGCGGCGGCCACGGCGGAGGCGCAGAAGCAGGGCTGGACCGTGGTGGTGGCCATCGTCGATGATGGCGGCCACCTCATGTACCTGGAGCGGCTGGACGGCACCCAGCTCGCCAGCTCCACCGTGGCGCAGGAGAAGGCGCGGACGGCCCTGCTGTTCAAGCGGCCCTCCAAGGCGCTGGAGGACGTGGTGCTGGGCGGGCGCACGGTGATGCTGGGCCTGCCGGGCGCCACCCCCATCGAGGGCGGCCTGCCCCTGGTGAAGGACGGGCACCTGGTGGGGGCCATCGGCGTGTCGGGGGTGCAATCCTTCCAGGACGGCATCGTCGCCGCGGCCGGGGTTGCGGCACTGGAGCAACTTTCCTGAGGCATTACCGCTTTGGGATAGAAGTTTCATGTAACTGTCACGATTTGGGGGTATGGGTGGCCCGCTGAACCCGGCCACCCCGGAGCCTGACCCCCATGCCGGACCTCCCGGCCTTGACGCTGCTGGCCCGCATCCTGCCCGACGGCACGCCGTGGGCCACGGTGTTGGACGGGCTGGTGCATGCCTTCCAACCCATCGTGCAGATGCGCACCGGCCGCTGCCACGGCTTCGAGGCGCTGTTGCGCGGCTGGGACAGGTTCGGCTTCGCCAACCCGAACGCCCTGTTCGACCGGGCGATGGCGGACGGGCTGCTGCCAGAGGTGGAAAGCGCCCTGATGGCCAAGGCGGCGGCCCGATTCGGCGCGTTGGCCGGCGCCACCGATTCCAAGCTGTTCCTGAACGTGGACGGGCGCCTGCCCGGCGCCGCGGAGAAGGTGGCGGGGCTGGCCCGGCGCCGGTCGCTGAACATCGTGCATGAGATCTCGGAGCGGGACACCACGGCGGTGGGGGAACGGCTGGCCGCCGCCGTCAGCCTGTACCGCAAGTCCCATGTGGGCATCGCGCTGGACGATTTCGGCGTGGGCTTCGGCGGGCTGAAGCTGCTGTATGAGGCCAAGCCCGATTACGTGAAGATCGACCGCTTCTTCATCGACGGGATCGAGCGGGACCTGCGCAAGCGGGCCATCGTCGGCTACCTGGTCGGCTACGCCCATTCCCTGGGCATCACCACCATCGCCGAGGGGGTGGAGACGCCGGCGGAGGTCTATGCCTGCCGCGACCTTGGCTGCGACTTCGCCCAGGGTTACCTGCTGGGCCGGCCCACCGTCTATGAGGGCAGCCTGCCGCCCACCTGCCCCGCGGCGGAGGGGCTGAACCAGAACGACCGCCGCCAGGGCAGCGCCGCGCGGGAGCGGGTGACGGAGCTGCTGGAGCGCATCCCGCCCCTGATGGCGGACGCCCCCCGCTCCACCCTGCTGGACCTGTTCGCCGACCCCAAGACCCCGCCCGCCGTGCCGGTGATCGGCCGGGACCGCACGCCCCGCGGGCTGATCCGGGAACAGGACCTGAAGCCCTACCTCTATTCCCGCTACGGCACGGACCTGCTGCGCAACAAGGTGGCGGGCAGCCGGCTGGACGAGTTCGTGGTGCCCTGCGCCGTCTGCGACATCAACACGCCGGTGGAGCAGGTGGTGGAGGCCTTTTCCGAGGACGCCACGGCCGACGGGGTGATCATCGTGGAGGGGGGCGAGTATGTGGGCTTCCTGGGCAGCCATGCCCTGGTCAAGCTGGTGCATGAGCGCCGCCTGGCCGCGGCGGCCGACCAGAACCCCCTGACCCGCCTGCCCGGCAACAACGCCATCGTCCGCCACATCGACGCCATGCTGGCGGACACGGACCGCGGCCACATGGTGGCCTACCTGGACTTCGACAACTTCAAGCCCTTCAACGACGTGGCCGGCTTCCGCCAGGGCGACCGCGCCATCCTGATGTTCAGCGAGCGGCTGAAGGTGGCCGCCGCGGGGCTGGACGGCTTTTGCGGCCATGTGGGGGGCGACGACTTCGTCCTGCTGCTGAGCGGGGTGGGGGAGGAGCGGGCGCTGGCGGTGCTGCGGGAGCTGCTGGATCGCTTCCGCTCCGACGCGGAAAGCCTGTACGAGGCCCAGGACCGGGAGCGGGGCTGGTTCCAGGGCAAGGACCGGGACGGCACGCCCCGCCGCTTCCCCCTGCTGACCGCCAGCGCCGTCGCCCTGCTGCTGCCCCCGGGCCGGGGGGAGGGGCCGGGCGTGGACGGCGTGGTTCGCCTGATGGCCGCCAACAAGGCCGCCGCCAAGGCCGACCCGGGCAAGCTGGTGGTGGCGCGGGGGTAGGGGTTCCCTTCCACCCGGTGGCCGTGTTACCTGCGGCGACCGCCCGAAACGGGGACCCGCCCCATGAACAAAGCCCAGCTCACCGCCTCCCTGGACCGGATGGACCGGCTCTATCCCAACGTGGCCCGTCCCGACTACCGGGACGAGGTGCTGAAGGTCGGCCGGGCCTTCCCGCCCCTGGCCCGCACCGCCAAGCAACTGGCCGACCTGCTGGCGGAACACCGGGGCACCAAGCATGACGTGCTGCTGGAACGGGCCGGGGACCGCATCCGCGACCTGCATGACAGCCTGCGGGAACAGGCGCACCGGCTGCTGGACGCCGAGGTCTGGGCCTATGACTAGGGCGTGCTTTCGCTAGCCCCTGATTTTCTCAATGAACCATTCACACGTTGGGGGTAGTCTCGGTGCCAACGTGTTAAGACCCGGCCCGGGCCTTGTCCCCGGGCGCCGGATGCCGGCACGCCCGCCCCCATGCCTGCCGCCCGGTCGCCCATGCCCGCCCTGCCCACCCTGCTGATCCCGCACAAGCTGCTGCTGGCGTTCACGGCCCTGGTCATGGTGGTGCTGGCGTCCACGGGCATCGTGCTGATTCAGCTCTACAACATCCAGGACGCCACCTCCTGGACCCGCCACACCCTCACGGTGCTGGAGACGGCGGACGAGGTGCGCGCCGCCATGGTGGACCAGCAGACCGGCGTCCGCGGCTTCCTGGAGTCCGGCCGGGTGGAGTTCCTGGCCCCCTTCGAGCAGGGCCGCGCCGCGGTGGCCGGGGCCGAAGCGCGGCTGCGGGAGCTGACCCGGGACAACCCGGCCCAGCAGGCGCGCCTGGACCGGCTGGAGGGGGAGATCGCGGCCTGGCACCGGGACTATGCCGAACCGCGCCGGGCCATGCCGGCGGGCGTGCCTGATGATGCCCTGGCCGCCGAAGGCAAGCTGCACATGGACGCCATCAAGGCCGTGCTGGCGGAGGTGGCGGCGTCGGAGCGGCAGTTGCTGGAGCAGCGCGCCGCCCGCCAGGACCGGGCCTTCGCCACCGCCTATTGGGCGACGGGCCTGGGCGGGCTGGCCCTGCTGCTGGTGGCCTGGGTGGCCTGGGGCGTGCTGGCCCGCGGCATCGCCCGGCCCATCCGCCAGATGATCACCGCCATGCGCCGGCTGGCGGAGGATGACTTGGCCGTGGTGCTGCCCCCCGCGCGGGGGGAGGACGAACTGGCCCAGATGGCCGGCGCGCTCCAGGTGTTCCGCACCAACGCCCTGCGCCGGGCCATGCTGGAACGGCAGAAGGCGGACTCCGACCGCGCCGTGCGGCTGAGCGAGGCGCGGTTGCAGGGCATCTTCGCCAGCGTGCGGGAAGGCATCCTGACCTGCGACGGCACGGGTCGGGTGGAGACGGCCAATGCCGCCGCCCTGCGCCTGTTCGGCCTGCCCGCCGGCATGGTGCCGGACAGCGTGCGGCCCCTGTTGCACCACCCGGGCCGCCCCGGCCAGCCCCTGGACCTGGACGACCTGCTGTCGGCGGGGACGTCTGCCCTGGACGAGGTGGAGACCACGGGCCTGCGGGCCGACGGCTCGGCCTTCCCCGTGGAACTGGCCGTCAGCCGGTCGGGGGCGGAGGGGGACGCGCCGCTGACCCTGACCATCCGCGACATCACCGCCCGCAAGGAGGTGGAGCGGCTGAAGAACGAGTTCGTCAGCACCGTCAGCCATGAGCTGCGCACCCCGCTGACCAGCATCCGCGGCGCGCTGGGCCTTGTCACCGCGCTTGGCGCCACCCTGCCGGAGAAGGCCCGCGGCCTGATCGAGATCGCCCACCGCAACGCCGAGCGGCTGATCGCCCTGGTGAACGACATCCTGGACATGGAAAAGATCCAGTCCGGCAAGATGGAGTTCGCCTTCGCCCGGACCGAGCTGTACGCCGCGGCGCTGGAGGCGGTGGAGAGCAACCGCACCTATGCGGCCAACCGGAACGTCACCCCGCGGCTGGTGGCCTGGATGGACCCGCTGCCCGTGGTGGCGGACCCCCAGCGCCTGCAACAGGTGCTGGCCAACCTGCTGTCCAACGCCATCAAGTTCTCCCACGAGGGGGACACGGTAACCGTCGCCGTGGCCCTGGACGGGGCGCGGGCGCGGGTGACGGTCCATGACACCGGCCCCGGCATCCCGGCGGCGTTCCGGGACCGCATCTTCCAGAAGTTCGCCCAGGCGGACTCCGCCGACACAAGGTCCAAGGGCGGCTCGGGCCTGGGCCTGTCCATCACCAAGGCCATCGTGGAGCGGCATGGCGGCGAGATCGGCTTCACCAGCGAGCCCGGGGACACGCGTTTCCACGTCTGGCTGCCCCTGGCGCCGGCGGAGGAGAAGCCGGGCCTGACCCTCTGCCCCGCGGAGGCGGAGGCGCCGTCCCGCCGGCTGCTGATCGTGGAGGACGACCCGGACATCGCCCGCCTGCTGCGCTTCATGGTGGAGCGGGCGGGGCTGGTGGCCGACGTGGCCCTGGACGCCCGCGCGGCGCGGGAGGCGCTGGCGGCCCGGCCCTACAGCGCCATGACCCTGGACCTGAAGCTGCCGGACGAGGACGGGGTCAGCCTGTTCCGGTCGCTGCGCCGCGACCCGCGCACCCGCGACCTGCCCATCCTGGTGATCTCCGCCACGGCCGAGGCCGGGCGGCGGGAGCTGAACGGCGACGCGGTGGGCATCATCGACTTCCTGGAAAAGCCGATCAACGAGCGGCGGCTGGAGGAGTTGCTGCGCGGCCACCTGGACCCCTGCGGCCACGACCTGCCCCGGGTGCTGTACGTGGAGGACGACCCCGACCTGCGGCACCTGGTGGAGGACATGCTGGCCGGCCGGGCGGAGGTGGTGGGCGCGCCCGACCTGGCCACCGCCCGGGCCCGGCTGTCCCAGGGCTGCTTCGGGCTGGTGATCCTGGACATCGGGTTGGGGGCGGAGTCCGGCCTGGACCTGCTGCCGGCCCTGTCGGCCCTGCAACCCCCGCCGCCGGTGCTGGTCTTCTCCGCCCAGCAGGTGGGGGCCGAGGTGTCGGGGCGCATAGCTTGCGCCCTGGTGAAGAGCCGCACCAGCAACGAGGAGCTGGCCCGCCGCATCCTTGAGATCGTGAACCAGCAGACGAGGGCCAAGCATGGTTGACCTGACCACCGTCATGTATGTGGACGACGAGCCGGACATCCGCGCCGTCGTGGAGATGAGCCTGGAGATGGTGGCCGGGCTGAAGGTCGCCGTCTGCGCCTCCGGGCAGGAGGCGCTGGACCGGGTGGCGGGCGTGGCCCCGCAGCTGGTCCTGCTGGACGTGATGATGCCGGGCCTGGACGGGCCGGGCACCCTGGCCCGCCTGCGGGAACGGCCGGAGCTGTCCCACATCCCCGTGGTCTTCCTGACCGCCAAGGTGCAGCCGTCGGAGGTGGCGCGGCTGCGCGACCTGGGCGCGGCCGACGTGATCGCCAAGCCCTTCGACCCCATGACCCTGGGCGACCAGGTCAAGGCGGTGTGGAAACGCATCCAGGGCTGAGGCGGGCCGCCCCCGCGGGACTTTCGAATTCGAAAGTCCCGGGGCTCGCCAGTGCGGTTTCCATCCGGCAACCCTTCACCCCGCTTAAACCCCGGCACGCTAGGCTGGTCCCATCGCCCGACCCGCCGAGAGGGATGTGACCCCCATGAGCGTTGCCGCCTATCGCCAGTCCCTGCGCGACACCGCCAGCCCCCGCCAGCTTGAGCGGAAGGTCCTGGCCCAGGTCACGGCGGAGCTGGAAGCCGCCGGGGCCGACACGGACGGCTTCGCCCGGGTGCATGCCGTGGACCGCAACCGCCGCCTGTGGGGCGTGCTGGTGGCCGACCTGGCCGGGCCGGACAACCTTCTGCCGGACCAACTGAAGGCCGGTCTGATCTCCCTCGGCCTGTGGGTCAACCGCTACAGCGGCGACGTGCTGACCAAGGGCAGCCCGCTGGCCCCGCTGATCGACGTGAACCGCACGGTGATGCAGGGCCTCGCCGGCGGCAACAACGCGGCGGCGTGACGGGGGGCGGCCATGGGCCTGAAACTGAAGCTGAAGCCGTTCGAGAAGTTCGTCGTCAACGGCGTGGTGATCGAGAATGGCCGCCACCGCAACACGGTGACCGTGGCCAACCACGCCCAGGTGATGACCGGCCGCGCCATCATGCAGGCGGAGGAGGCGACGACCCCCGCCCGCCGCGCCTATTACGCCATCCAGGCCCTGCTGCTGGACCCCGCCGGGGCGGCGGAGCGGCGGCCTACCTGCGACCTGCTGCTGGGCCAGTTGCGCACCGCCATCCGGGACCCGTCCATGGCCGCCCACCTGGCAGAGGCCAGCCGCTTCGTGGAGGCGGGCGACCCCTACAAGGCCCTGGCCGCCCTGCGCCCCGTCATGGCCTACGAGGCGGCCCTGCTGGCCCCGGCGGAGACGGCTGACGCCTGAGCACCAGAGGAGGACCCGATGAGCGATGCGAAGAAGGTGGAGGCGGTCAGCGCCGCCACCGCGCCCCGGGTGGCCGAGCGGGTCACCACGGACTCCCGCACCCGCGAGGCGCGGGAGGAGCGGGAGCCCGACCCGCCCCCGCCGCCCATCGAGCCCTCCCCCGCCTTCCGCCCCTACCGGGTCCAGCTCGACCCCCAGACCAGCCGCATCTTCACCGAAGTGATCGACCAGCAGACCGGCCAGGTCCTGTTGCGCATCCCGCCCGGCTATGCCCCGCCGCCCGAGCTTGAGGCGCAGGAGCCGCAGCCGCGCAAGGAGATCGAGTTATGATCGGGTCCATCTCAGGCTTCGGCGCCCGCGTGGGTGGGGGCATCGGCTCCACCCTCATGCAATGGACCCTGCTGACCCGCACGGAGCCGCGGCAGCGCGCCATGCTGGCGGAGCAGCCGGCGATCAAGCGAGAAGTGGCCTATCTGCGCCAGGCCCTGCCGGCCGTGGACAACGCGGAGGAGCTGGTCAAGGACGATCGGCTGCTGAAGGTGGTGCTGACCGCCTTCGGGCTGGAGGAGCAGGCCTATGCCAAGGCCCTGGTCAAGAAGGTGCTGGAAAGCGACCTGTCCGACCCCCGCTCCTTCGCCAACCGGATCAGCGATCCCCGCTTCAAGGAGCTGGCGGCTTCCTTCAACTTCAAGGCCCTGGGTGGGCTGCGGCCCGACGACCCGAAATTCGTGGAGGCCCTGGCCAGCCGCGTGCTGACCCAGCGCTTCGAGGAACAGGCGGGGCAGTCGAATGAGGCCCTGCGGCTGGGCCTGTATTTCCGGCGCAAGGCCGGCGGCCTGTCCAACTGGTACCAGGTGCTGGCCGACCCCGCCCTGTCCAAGGTGGTGCGCACCGCGCTCGGCCTGCCGGAGTCCATCGCCCGGGTCAATGTGGACCGGCAGGTGGAGGAGATGAAGGAGCGCTTCGACTTGGCCAAGCTCAAGGACCCGAAGGAGCTGGACGGATTCCTGAAGCGCTTCGTGACCCTGTGGGACGTCAGCGGCCAGGGCGGCCAGCAACAGGCCAGCCCCCTGGTGGGCCTGTTCTCCGTCGGCGGCGCCCAACCCGGCCGGACGGGGCTGGACCCGTCCACCCTGCTGGCGGCGTCAAGGATGCGGCGGTAGGGGGATCAGGCCGCCTGGACGTCCGCCCAGGACAGGCCGAAGCGGGCCAGGTACTTGCGCAGGCGGTCGGCGTCGTTAACGCTGCGTCGGTTAGCGCGGGAGGCGTTGAACAGGGCCCGCCCCGCCTCGCTGAGGGAGCGGCTCGCGCGGCAGGTGCGCACCACTTCCGCCAACTGGCAGCGGTCGAAGGCATCCAGGGCGGCCAGCCGGTCGGTGGGCAGCACCTCGGCAAGCCCGTCCTCCGCGACAGGCAGCGCTACGGTGCGCCAGCGGCGTTCCAGGCCGCGGATCTCCTCCTGCACCAGTTCCAGCGTGATGCGGCCGCCGGGGGCCAGGGTGGCCATGCGGGTGACACTGGCGGACAGGTCGCGGAAGTTGCCGGCCCAGCTGGCGGCCGGGCCGGTGGCGAAGGCCAGGTAGGCGCGCCGTGCCTCCGCGTTGAAAGTGGCGCGCGTGCCTTCACGGGCGGCGAAGCGGTCCAGCTCGTAATCCAGGTTCGGCTCGATGTCCTCCCGCCGGTCTGCGAGGCCCGGCAGCTCGAACGTCCAGAGGTTCAGGCGGGCGTAGAGGTCCTCCCGGAAGCGGCCGGCAGCCACCTCCGCGCCCAGGTCGCGGTTGGTGCCGGCGATGAGCTGGAAGTCCGACGCCACCTCCTTGTCCGCGCCCACGGGCAGGAAGCGCTTGTCCTCCACCGCGCGCAGGATCATGGCCTGCTCGTCCAGGCCCAGCTCCCCGATCTCGTCCAGGAACAGCAGGCCCTTGTCGGCGGCGCGCAGCAGGCCCGGCCGGTCGGCGGCGGCGCCGGTGAAGGCACCCTTGCGGTGGCCGAACAGGGCGGACATGGCCCCGTCGCCGCGCAGGGTGGCGCAGTTCACCTCCACGAAGGCCCCGTCCACCTGGTGCTGCTGGCGCTTCAGCTCATGGATGCGGCGGGCCAGCTGCGACTTGCCGGCCCCGGTGGGCCCCATCAGCAGGATGGGCGCGCGGCTGCGGATGGCCACCTGCTCGATGCGGTCGATCATGCGGTTGAAGGCGGCGTTGCGGGTGGCGATGCCGGACTTCAGGAAGGACGTGGCCTCCCTCGTCTGGGCCTGGAAGCGGGTGGCGATGCTGTCATAGCGGGACAGGTCCAGGTCGATGGCGCTCCACCGCCCGGCCACGGGCCCGTCATGGCCGCGCGGCGGGGAGGTCTGCAGCAGCCGGCCGGGGATGAAGCGCGCCTCCGTCAGCAGGAACAGGCAGATCTGGGCCACGTGGGACCCAGTGGTCATGTGCACCAGGTACTCCTCACCTTCCGTGTCGAAGGGGTAGAAGCGGGCGAAGTCCAGCAGCTTGCCGTACACCTCCTCGAAGTCCCAGGGATTGCGCAGCTCCATGGGCTGGGAGCGCACCTCCGTCCCGGGGGAGACCTGGGCGATGTCCACCCGCACCGTCTCGGCAAGTCCGGCGCTGCGCCGGTCATGGAACAGCTCCAGCCGGTGGACCATCAGGTCCTCATGCATGCACAGCCCGACATTGGGCCGCCATCGCTCCCACCGGGTGCTGGACTTGCCGCCCATGTCCAGGGTGGTGCCAAGGAAGCTGAGGACGACGGTGCGCTTCATCAGGATTTATCCCGTCATATAAACACGCGCTCAGGATATCAGGAACCCGGGACCGTCTCCACATGGGCGACGAGGCGGGAGATGAGGGTTTCCGCGGCTTGCCGTCGCCTGCCATGGCCCGCGGAGCCGTTGGCACGGGCCTTGCCATAGGGGAAGGGCAAACCGAAGGGCAAAGAAGACGCTGGGGGTGCAGGGGGCGCGGGGCGACTTGGCCCCGCGCCCGCCCCCAGGCAGGATACGGTCGAGAGGAGTATGTGAGATGAGCGAGCAGGCCTACGAGCTGCTGGACATGGGCGGCGGGGTCCCGGTGAAGATGTGGACCCGCGGCGTGCCGGTGGAGGACAAGGCGAAGGATCAGCTGGCGCGCACCGCCCGCATGCCCTTCGTGTTCAGTCACGTGGCGGCCATGCCCGACGTCCATACGGGGATCGGCGCCACCGTCGGGTCCGTGGTGGCCACCCGCGGCGCCATCATCCCGGCGGCGGTGGGGGTAGACATCGGCTGCGGCATGTGCGCGGCCCAGACCACGCTCGTGGCCGCCGACCTGCCGGACCATTTGGACGGCGTGCGGTCCGCCATTGAGCGGGCGGTGCCGCACGGGCGCAGCGTCGGCCGGGGCCAGCGCGACCACGGATCCTGGGGGGAGCCGCCGGCCGAGGTGGTGGCCGCCTGGGCCACCCTGGCGGAGCGCTTCAAGCGGCTGGCCGAGAAGTACCCGGCGCTGGAGAAGGCCAACCACGTGACCCACCTGGGCACGCTGGGCACCGGCAACCACTTCATCGAGGTCTGCCTGGACGAGGCGGACCGGGTGTGGGTGATGCTGCATTCCGGCTCCCGCGGGGTGGGGAACGCCATCGGCACCCTGTTCATCGAGCTGGCCAAGAAGGACATGCGTCGCTGGTTCATCAACCTGCCGGACGAGGACCTGGCCTATTTCCCGGAGGGCACGGACCATTTCGACGACTATGTGGAGGCGGTGGGCTGGGCGCAGGAATATGCCGCCCTGAACCGGCAGGTCATGATGCGGCACGTCATGGCCGCGCTGGGCCGGGCCATCCCGAAGCCCTTCGGGGCGGAGGTGCAGGCCATCAACTGCCACCACAACTATGTCCAGCGGGAAAACCACTTCGGCAAGAACGTGCTGGTGACCCGCAAGGGCGCCGTGCGCGCGGCCGCCGGGGTGATGGGCATCATCCCGGGCAGCATGGGCGCCAAATCCTTCATCGTCCGCGGGCGGGGCAACCCGCAGAGCTTCGACAGCTGCAGCCACGGGGCCGGGCGGGTGATGTCCCGCACCGAGGCCAAGCGGCGCTTCACCGTTGAGGACCACATCAAGGCGACGGAGGGGGTGGAATGCCGCAAGGACGCCGCCGTGGTGGATGAGACGCCCATGGCCTACAAGCCCATCGACGCGGTCATGGCGGCCCAGGCCGACCTGGTCGAGATCGTCCACACGTTGAAGCAGGTGGTCTGCGTGAAGGGGTGACCCCTGGCGCAGGGCCGCCCGCGGGGGGAGACCCATGATCACCATCGACGGCGCCGCGGGGGAGGGCGGGGGGCAGGTCCTCCGCACCTCCCTGTCCCTCGCCCTCTGCACCGGCCAGGCCTTCCGGATTGAGGACATCCGGGCTGGGCGGGAGCGGCCAGGCCTGATGCGCCAGCATTTGACGGCGGTGGAGGCCGCCCGTGCCGTGGGGGCGGCGGACTGCGAGGGTGCCGCACTCGGCTCCGGCACCCTGGAGTTCCGGCCGGGCACCGTGCGGCCGGGGGAGTACCGCTTCGCCGTGGGCACGGCGGGCAGCGCCACGCTGGTGCTGCAGACCGTGCTGCCGCCGCTGCTGGCCGCGTCCGGCCCGTCGCGGCTGGTGCTGGAGGGCGGGACCCACAACCCCCACGCCCCGCCCTTCGAGTTCCTGGACCAGACCTTCCTGGCCCAGCTAAACCGCATGGGCCCGCAGGTGACGGCGACCCTGGAGCGGCCCGGCTTCTACCCGGCCGGGGGCGGGCGGATGGTGGTGGAGGTGGCACCGGCGGCCCGGCTCAGCCCGCTGGCGCTGGTGGACCGGGGCGACCTGCTGGGGGTGGAGGCGGTGGCGCGGGTCGCCGGCCTGCACCCGGACATCGCCGCCAAGGAGATCCAGGCGGCCCAGCGCGTCCTGGATTGGGGCGAGGACTGCTTCCGGACAGAGGAGCTGCCGGCGGAGTGGGGGCCGGGCAACGTGCTGCTGCTTACCGCCCGCTTCGCGGCGGTGACGGAGGTGGTGGCGGGCTTCGGGGAGCGGGGTGTGTCCGCCCACACCGTCGGGGAGAAGGCGGCCAAGCGCATGGCCGGGTTCGTCGCCAGCGGGGCGGCGGTGGGGCCGTATCTGGCCGACCAGCTGCTGCTGCCCATGGCCCTGGCTGGTCATGGGGAATTCACCACGGTCAAGCCGTCCCGCCACGCCCGGACCGACGCGGAGGTGATCCGGCACTTCCTGGGCACCCGGGTGGACTTCATCGAGGCGGCGGATGGGCCCTGGCGGGTGGAGGTGCGCGGTTGAGGTATACCTTTGGCCGTTGATCGTGACCGATCAACGGCCCCCTCAGGCGCCGGGCGGGCGCATCCGCGCCCTTGGCTTACGCGGGCACGGGCCCGCGGGCCGGCGGTCGCCGGCCTCCAGCCGCACGGGTCTGCGACCCATGCGGCTGGCTTCACCGCGTCCTGGCCGGCAGCCCCCGCTTCGGCGGCGCGGGCTCGGGCTCTGGCGGCGGGGCCGGGGTGTCGAGGGCGGAGAGGAGGGCGGACAGGCGGGTGAAGGCGTCGGCGGCCGGCGTCGTCTCCCCCTTCTGCTGGCGCAGGAAGGCTTGCAGCGGATCGTGGGCGGCGATGGCGCGGTCCACCTCCCCGTCGCTCCCCTGGCGGTAGGCGCCGAGGCGCACCATTTCCTCCATCGCCTCGTAGCGGGACAGCAGGCGGCGGGCGGCGTCGGCGGTGGCGTTCTCCGTGGCTGAATGGCAGGCGGGCAGGGCGCGGGACACGCTCTTCAGCACGTCCACGGCGGGGTAGCGGCCCCGCTCCGCTACCGTGCGGGACAGGACCAGATGGCCGTCCAGGATGCCGCGCACGGCGTCGGCTACCGGCTCGTCATGGTCGCCGCCTTCCACCAGCACGGTGAAGACGCCGGTGATGTCGCCGGCCCTGTCCTGGCCGGGGCCCGCCCGCTCCAGCAGGCGGGGCAGCTCGGCGAAGACGGACGGGGGATAGCCCTTGCTGGTGGGCGGCTCCCCGGCGGCCAGCCCGATCTCCCGCTGGGCCATGGCGAAGCGGGTGACGCTGTCCAGCAGGCAGAGCACGTCCTGCCCCTGGTCGCGGAAATACTCCGCGGTGGCAAGGGTCAGGTAGGCGGCCTGGCGGCGGGCCAGGGCCGGCTCGTCGCCGGTGGCCACGATGACGACGCTGCGGGACAGGCCGTCGGCGCCAAGGTCCTCCTGGATGAACTCCTGCACCTCCCGCCCGCGCTCCCCGATCAGGCCGATGACGTTCACCTGGGCCGCGCTGGATCGGGCCAGCATGGACAGCAGCGTGGACTTGCCCACGCCGGACCCGGCGAAGATGCCCAGGCGCTGGCCGCGGCACAGGGGCACGAAGGCGTCCAGCACGCGGATGCCGGTGTCCAGCCGGTCACCCATGCGCCGCCTGGCATAGGCAGGGGGCGGCGCGGCGCGGAGGGGCCGGTTCTCGTCGCCGCGCAGCAGGGGGCCCTTGCCGTCGAGCGGCTTGCCGAAGGCGTCCACCACCCGGCCCAGCCAGGACGGGCCGGGGCGGACCAGGGCGCTGCTGCCCGCCTGCTCCACCACGCAGCCCAGGCCGATCCCCTCCACCGGGGCGAAGGGCAGCAGCACGGCCCGGCCCTGGCGGAAGCCCACCACCTCGGCCGGGACGGGGTTGCCGGACCGGGTGAAGGCCAGGCAGCCGTCACCCACGGCCAAGCGCCGCTCCAAGCCTTCGACCTCCAGCGCCAGGCCGGAACAGGCGGCAATCTGGCCGCGGAAGCGGGCGCCGGCGATCTGCTCGATGTCGGCCAGCAGGCCGGCCAGGACGGTCATGGGTGGGCTCACCAGGATGGGAACGGGTCCGGGCATCCTGGCCGGGGCGGTTTAAAGCGGCTTAAAGCGGGGCCCGTCGGCCGGGGGGCTTAAACCGCGCTTTAAACGGGGCATGGAAAGGTCAGGCCGACTTCAACCGGCGGGGTACCCCTCCCATGGACCTGTCTTCCATCGGCCTGTTCCAGCTTGCCGGGCGGCGCATGGAGTACCTGGGCAGCCGCCACCAGGTGATCGCCCAGAACGTGGCCAACGCCGACACGCCGGGCTTCCGGGCCAAGGACCTGAAGCCCTTCGACTTCCAGGCAGCCATGGCCCGCACCGGCGTGGCCCAGGCCCAGACCGCCGCTGGCCACCTGGAGGGCCTGCGCCAACCCGCCGGGTTCCGCGCCGACCGCCAGGCGACCGTCTATGAGACCGCCCCCGCCGGCAACGGCGTGGTGCTGGAGGAACAGATGCTGAAGGCCGCGGAGGTGCGCCAAGCCTACGACCTGGCCGCCAACCTGTTCCAGAAGCATGTGGGCATGCTGCGCGCGGCTTTTACAAGCCGTTAGCGTTCCCTCAGGCGCCGGGCGCGCGCATCCGCGCGCTTGGCTTACGCGGCCATGGGGCCGCGCGGCGGCAGTCGCCGCCGGGGCGTCCCCACCGGGTCCGCCCTTCGTATCGGAGAACCGGGATGTCCCTCGACCCCCTCGCCACCTCCTTCGGCATCGCCGCCTCGGGCATGAAGGCCCAGGCCACCCGGCTGCGGGTAGTGGCGGAGAACCTGGCCAACGCCAACTCCACCAGCGAGACGCCGGGCGGCGACCCCTACCGCCGCAAGACCGTGGTCTTTGCCGCCGCCCTGGACCGGGCGATGGGGGCGGAGAAGGTGGAGGTGAAGCGGGTGGGGCGCGACACCGGCGACTTCCGGCTGTCCTACGACCCCGGCCACCCCGCGGCCAATGCCGACGGCTACGTGAAGCTGCCCAACGTCAACAGCCTGGTGGAGGCCATGGACATGCGGGAGGCGGGCCGGTCCTATGAGGCCAACCTGAACCTGCTGCAACAGGCCCGCGGCATGCTGGGCCGCACCATCGACATGCTGCGGGGCTAACCCATGACCATCGTCCCCGTCGCCGGCGTCGCCCAGGCCTATGCCGCCGGCAAGCTCCCCGGCCTCGCCGGCCCGGTGGGGGAGGCGCTGCCCGCCCGCGGCAGCTTCCCCGACATGGTGGCCAAGGCCGTCAAGTCCGCCGTCAACACCGTCCGCCAGGGGGAGGAGGTCGCCGCTGCCGGCCTCCAGGGCAAGGCCAGCGCGCAGGAGGTGGTCCAGGCCACCATGTCCGCCGAGCTGACTGTGCAGGCCGTGGTGGCCGTGCGCGACAAGCTGGTGAACGCGTACCTGGACATCATGCGGATGCCGATCTGACGCCCGTCCCCTCTCCCTGGGGAGAGGGTCCGCCGAAGGCGGGGGTGAGGGGGACGGGTTCCTCGAAACCTGCCCCCTCTCCCCTCCGGGGAGAGGGTTGGGGTGAGGGGGTGCCAGGAGCAGGCAAATTCCCCGGTCCCTACGCCTACCTCCCTCACCCGTCCCGGGCTGAGCCCGGTCCACCCTCTCCCCAGGAAGAGGGGACAAGAGGTCGACATGAACCAGGCCGACATCCTTGAGCTGCTGCGGTCCGGCATCTGGACGGCGATCCTGGCCTCCGCCCCCGTGCTGGGCATCGGGCTGGTGGTGGGGTTGGCTATCTCCCTGCTCCAGGCGCTGACGCAGGTGCAGGAGGCGACGCTCAGCTTCGTGCCGAAGATCGTGCTGATGCTGGTGGGGGTGGTGCTGTCGCTGCCCTTCATGTTCGGGCTGCTGTCCACCTTCATGGAGCAGGTGGTCGCCCGCATCGGCGGGCCATGAAACCCGTCCTCGCCCTCCTGGGCCTGCTGGCGGCCTCCCCCACCCTGGCGGGCCACCCGCCGGAGACCGCCTGTCTGACCGCCATCCGGCAGGCGGAACGGGAACAGCGCATGCCCGGCAAGCTGCTGCTGGCCCTGGGCGTGACCGAGGCGGGGCGGGAGGTGGACAAGCGCCTGACCGTCTGGCCCTGGACCGTGAACGCGGAAGGCAGGGGCCGCTACTTCCCCAGCAAGGACGCGGCCATCGCCCATGTGCGGGCCCTGCGCGCGAAAGGCGTGCGCAGCATCGACGTGGGCTGCATGCAGGTGAACCTGCACTGGCACCCGAGGGCGTTCCCCGACCTGGAGACGGCCTTCGACCCGGCCAGCAACGTGGCCTATGCCGCGGGCATGCTGAAGGGCTTCCACGGGGACCTGAAGAACTGGACCCGGTCGGTCAAGTTCTACCACTCCCAGACCCCAAACAAGGGCGACGCCTATTTCGACCGCGTCGCCGCCAACCTCCGCCTCGTCATGCGCCGCCGCAACGACCTGGCCGACATGCCGGCGACCCGCGAGAAGCGCGCGCCGGGGACGGTGGTCAGGCCGCTGGGGCCGTGGGCACTGCCGCCGCGGTTCTCGTGATTTGTAGGTCGGTTTAGGGCGCAGCCCGTAATCCGACACCCCCCGGCGCCGGTGCCCTGCCGTCGGATTACGCTCCGCTAATCCGACCTACGAAGAAGCTTGAACCCCCCTTTAAACGCCCCCCGCTAGGCTGGCAGCCACCGTCACCCCCAGGCCGGATTGCCCATGGACGCCTCCAACGCCCTGCCCGTCGGCTTCCGCCACCGGGATGTCTTCTTCGCGCTGGGGCTGGTGTTCATCCTCACCGTGCTGATCCTGCCGGTGCCGGGATGGATGCTGGACGTGGGCCTGGCCCTGTCCATGGCGGTCAGCGTGCTGATCCTGATGGTGGCGTTGTGGATCAACCGGCCGCTGGACTTCAGCAGCTTCCCCACGGTGCTGCTGGTGGCGACCCTGCTGCGGCTCGCCCTCAACCTCGCCTCCACCCGGCTGATCCTGGCGGAGGGGCACACGGGCACGGACGCGGCGGGCCATGTGATCATGGGGTTCGCCAACTTCGTGGTGGGCGGGAACTTCATCATCGGGTTGATCGTCTTCGCCATCCTTGTCGTGGTGAACTTCATCGTCATCACCAAGGGCGCCAGCCGCATCGCGGAGGTGGGCGCCCGCTTCGCCCTGGACGCCATGCCGGGCAAGCAGATGGCCATCGACGCCGACCTGTCCGCCGGCCTGATCGACGAGGGGGAGGCGCGGCGGCGGCGTGGAGAGCTGGAGCAGGAAAGCGCCTTCTTCGGCGCCATGGACGGTGCCAGCAAGTTCGTGCGCGGCGACGCGGTGGCCGGCTTGATCATCACCGCCATCAACATCCTGGGCGGGCTGCTGATCGGCGTGGCGCAGCATGGGATGCCGGTGGCGGACGCGGGGCACACCTACACCGTGCTGTCCGTGGGCGACGGGCTGGTCACCCAGATCCCCGCCCTGATCGTCAGCCTGGCCGCCGGCATCCTGGTGTCCAAGGGCGGCAACCGCGGGTCGGTGGACGCGGCGATGCTGGGGCAGCTCGGCAGCTACCCCAAGGCGTTGGGCGTGTCGGGCGGGCTGATGGGGCTGCTGGCGGTGACGCCGGGCATGCCCACGGGTCCGTTCCTGCTGCTGGCCCTGGGCGCCGGGGGCCTCGCCTGGTACCTGCCGCGCTTCGCCCGCAAGCAGGAGGAGCAGAAGCGCCATGAGGAGCTGCTGGCCGCCAAGGCCCCCACGGCGGAGGAGCCGGTGGCCGACATGCTGCGGGTGGACGACATCCGCGTGGAGCTGGGCAACGGCCTCGTGGCCCTGATCCTGGACCCGGCCACGGGCCTGTCCGCCAAGGTGCGCCGCCTGCGCAAGCGCTTCGCCACTGAATACGGCTTCCTGCTGCCCTCCGTCCGCCTGCGGGACAGCGCCACCGTGCCGCTGAACGGGTATGAGATCGCGGTGCAGGGTGTCGTGGTGGCGAAGGGGGAGTTGCAGGTGCGCCAGATGCTGGCCATCGACCCCCGCCACCAGGGCATCACCGTCCCCGGCAGCGACACGCGGGAGCCCACCTTCGGCCTGCCCGCCCGCTGGATCGACCCGGCCCTGGCGGAGGAGGCGGAGCTGCGCGGCCTGACCGTGGTGGACCCGGACAGCGTGGTGACCACCCACCTGGCCGAGGTGATCAAGGAGCACATGCCCACCCTGCTGTCCTATGCCGCCACCAAGCGGCTGTTGGACGAGCTGGACCGGGAGCACCAGAAGCTGGTGGCCGACCTGATCCCGGCCCAGGCCAGCCTGTCCGTGGTGCAGCGGGTGCTCCAGGCCCTGCTGGCGGAGCGGGTCAGCATCCGAAACCTGCCGGTGATCCTGGAGGGCATCTCCGAGGCCGCGGCCTGGACCCGCAACATCACCCTGATGACCGAGCATGTCCGGGCCAAGCTGTCGCTCCAGATCTGCCAGGCGCTGATGAACGCGGAGGGCACCATCCCCGTCATCGTCGTCAGCCCGGAGTGGGAACAGCACTTCCTGGACAACATCGTGGAGCAGGGGGAGGACCGGCAGTTCGTCATGCCGCCCAGCCTGGTGCAGGACTTCCTGCTGGCCGCCCGCGCCCGCATCCAGGCCCATGCCACGTCCGACCATTGGCCGGCGGTGCTGGTGGCCCCGGCCGCCCGTCCCTTCGTCCGGTCCCTACTGGAACGGGTGAGCCCCAGCACCCCGGTGATCTGCCACAACGAACTGCACCGCAAGGCGCCGGTGACGACCATCGACCAGATCTGAGGGGTGGTTTGAATTTCACACGGACGGCACGGACATGCCACGGACGGACACGGACAAAATGAAGATTGGCTGCGCCGCAGGCATGAACGTGACTGTGGCTCCATCATGCTTAGTTGGGGCTTCCCGCGGCAGCGTGGCCCTTGTCCGTGCCTGTCCGTGGAGTGTCCGTGTCGTCCGTGAAAACCTGCCACGCCGCCGCCGGGGTCGGGACGCATGACCCTGGAGTCCCTCCTCACCTCGGGCCTGTACGGCTACCTGCTGGTCCTGGTCAGGGTCGGGGCGGCGCTCTCGATGCTGCCCGGGTTCGGGGAGATGGCGGTGCCCATGCGGGCGCGGCTGGCGGCGGCGTTGGCGGTGGCGCTGGCCCTGTCGGCCGCCGTGCCGGGGCTGCCGGCCCAAGCGCCGGACGCGCCGTCGGCCCTGCTGGCGCAGGTGTTCGGGGAGCTGGCGGCCGGGGCGGTGATCGGGATCGGGGCGCGGCTGCTGTTCGCGTCCCTGCAGATGGCGGGGCAGCTCATCGGCCAGAGCACGGGCCTGTCCAGCATCTTCGGCCTGCCCGGCACGGGGTTCGAGGGCGGGTCGGTGGTGGGCGGGTACCTGATGATGGGGGGCTTGGTCCTGGTCTTCGCCACGGACCTGCACCTGGCCATGATGACGGCCCTGTTCGACAGCTACCGCGTCATGCCCGCCGCCACTGTGCCGGACCCTCGGGCGCTGAAGGACCTGACCGCCGGGGCCCTGTCCCGGTCCTTCCACATGGCGGCGCAGTTCGCGGCGCCCTTCCTGGTGCTGGGGTTCGTCTACAATTTGGGTCTCGGCCTGATCAACCGGGCCATGCCGCACTTCGCCGTCTTCTTCCTTGGCATGCCGGTGGTGATCCTGGGCGGGCTGCTGGTGCTGAGCGTGGTCCTGGGGGCCCTGCTGACCGGGTTTCTGGCCGGGTTCGGCGGCTGGCTGCGCGCGGTGGGGGGTTGAGCCGTGGCGGGGGCGCCGGACGACGGGCAGAAGACCGAGGAACCCACCCAACGGAAGCTGGACGAGGCCCGCAAGCGCGGCGACGTGCCGACCAGCCGGGAGGCCGGGGCGGCCATGTCGGTGCTGGCCTTGCTGGTGCTGGCCGGGGGCCTGGGGCCCGGCCTGTCCCAGGGGTTGCTGGCCGCGTTCCTGCCGCTGGTGGAGAACCCGGCCGACTTCGTGCTGACCACCCCGGCGGACGCGCTGCGGGTGCTGTGGTGGGTGGCCGGGGGCGTGGGCATGGTGCTGCTGCCGCTGGCCGGGCTTCTGCTGGCGGCGGGGGCGCTGGGCGCCCTGGGCCAGGGGAGCATCGTCGTCTCCGGTGACCGCATCCAGCCGAAGCTCAGCCGCCTGTCGCCCCTGGCGGGGTTCAAGCGGCTGTTCTCATTGAAGAACCTGGTGGAGTTCCTGAAGGGCTTGGCCAAGGTCACGGCCATCGGCGCCTGCGTGGCCGTGGTGGTGGGCAAGGAGCTGGGCCAGGCAGAGGCCATGGTGCTGTCGGACCCGGCCCTGCTGCCGGCCTGGATGGGGGAGGTGGCGGTGGACCTGTTGCTGGCCGTGCTGATGGCGGTATTGGCCATCGCGGTGCTGGACCTGGTCTGGCAATACGTCTCCTGGCGGCGGAACCAGCGCATGAGCCTGCAGGAGCTGAAGGAGGAGTTCCGCCAGTCGGAGGGCGACCCGCACCTGAAGGCGCGGATCAAGCAGCTCCGCCGCGACCGGGCGCGCAACCGCATGTTCGCCGAACTGCCCACAGCCACCGTGGTGGTGACCAACCCCACCCACTTCGCCGTGGCCCTGCGCTACGACCTGACCAGGGCCGCCGCGCCCGTCTGCGTCGCCAAGGGCATGGACCTGGTGGCCCTGCGCATCCGGGAGAAGGCGACGGAGCACAACGTGCCCCTGGTGGAGAACCCGCCCCTGGCCCGCGCCCTGCACAAGAGCGTGGAGATCGGGGAGGAGGTGGCGCCGGAGCACTACATGGCCGTGGCGGAGGTGGTGAGCTACGTGCTGAGCCTGAAGGCGAAGACGACGGTGGCGTGAGAGGCCGATTCCCCCTCTCCCCACCGGGGAGAGGGTCGGGGTGAGGGGGTGTCGCCGCTTGCAAGCGGGTGAAATTGGATTGAAGCGCTGACGCGCGAGTCTTGCGATTCCCCTCACCCGGCCTCTCCCCAGGGGGGAGAGGGGAACGCAGCAGGAATCGCGGACGGGGCCGCTGGGCGGCCCCGTCTTCCGACGATGGTACTTTGGAGGAGGTCTGGCCTTCCGGCCAGGGAACCAGCTTCCGGTGGCTGCTGGAGCCAGGGAAGTGGCGCGAGTGACGGGACTTGAACCCGCGGCCTCCGGCGTGACAGGCCGGCGCTCTAACCAACTGAGCTACACCCGCATCTGGCTCCGGGTGCTGGACTCGAACCAGCGACACGCGGATTAACAGTCCGCTGCTCTACCGACTGAGCTAACCCGGAACGGAGCCGGGTTATAGGGGCGTTCCCGGGACCTGGCAAGCAAGAAATTCACGGGCGGCGAAGTTTTTTTCAGAGCGGTTTCCGTTCCGCTTTCGAGGCAACAAAGGTGCGCTTTCCTTCCACGGTTTGTCCTTTTGTGACAAAGGCTTGGCCTGGGCGATCCGGACCTGACAGGGCGATATCCCTTGCGCCAAGGTGGTGGAAATACCCCGTCCGGCAAAGCGGAGAGTCCCCCGATGAAGATCGAGCTTCTGGCCCGCGAGGCCCTGGCCAACAGCCGCGCCAACCCGAACCGCGCTTGGCTGGGCAGCGATGGCGACGCCGCCCGGGTGCGCCTGACGGATGATGCCTTCCTGCCCGTGGGCCACCGGCCCAAATTCATGCTGGACCGGGCGGCGCCGATCTTCACCATCGGGTCCTGCTTCGCCCGCAACGTGGAGAACACGCTGGTCCAGAACAACCTGCCCATGCTGCTGAAGCCCCACGGCATCCCGGCGGAGGAGTATGACAGCTGGAACGAGGCCACCCAGCGGGGCGGCGGGGTGGCGGCCGGGCAGCTCAGCCGTGGCGCCTTCAACAAGTACAACGTCCATTCCATGAGCCACGACCTGCGCCGGGTCATCCTGGGCGAGAGCCTGCCGGACGACGGCCTGATCGAGCTGAAGCCCGGCCACTGGTTCGACCCCCACGCCAGCTCCCTGCGGCACGGGGAGAAGGAGCGCGTGCTGGCCAACCGCCGCCGCATCCATGCGGGCATGGCGGAAATCCGCAACGCCAAGGTCATGTTCATGACCCTGGGCCTGACGGAGACCTGGCTTGACCGGGAGACGGGCATCGCCATGAACGCCCATCCCGGCCCGGCCTGGCTGGCCCGCAAGCCGGACCGCTTCGCCTTCCTCGACTATGGCTTCCAGGGGATCCTGGAGGAGATGGAGGCCCTGATCGCCCTGGTGCGGGAGCATTGCTGCCCCGACATGCGCTTCATCGTCACCGTCAGCCCGGTGCCGCTGGGGACCACCTTCAAGTCCCAGGACATCATCGTCGCCAACAGCGGGTCCAAGGCCACGCTGCGCGCCGTGGCGGAGGAGCTGTACCGCCGCCACGACTTCGTCGACTATTTCCCGAGCTACGAGATCGTCACCAACACCAAGCGCGCCCTGGCCTGGGAAGACGACCAGATCCACGTGAACCCGGCCCTGGTGAAATACATCACCGACAGCTTCGTCGGGCTGTACTACGCCAAGGGGGAGGCGCTGGCTGCGTGAGCCAGACCCGGCGGCGCCCCGCACCCCGGCGGAAGCCCTTGGGCATCCTGGACGGGTGCCCGCTTCCCCTTCCGGAAAGGGTTGGTGAGGCGGGCACAACGGCTCACAACATGGCGAACCCCACCAGGTAGACCAGGCCGAGACCCAACAGCATCGAGACCTCTTTCAAACGGTACCACACAAGCCCGTCCTCCCCTTCTCCGGGGCCGGCCGACCCGACCCGCGCGGGCGGGACAATGGCGTGTTCCGGGGCGCGCTGGGCAGCCGCGATTTCGGGCGCGTGGCTATGCGGTTCGGCCGGGTGGGGTAGGGGTCCCGGCTGCCCCCCGAATTGCCCCTCACGTGCATTAGCGAAAGCTGGAACACTCGGCGCGCGAGGCGGGTGCGGGCACTCGCGGCAACGGGGCTGGGGAGGAAGCACATGGTTGTCTGGTACGGCACGGCGGTGGATGACCGCCGGGATGGGACTTCCTTTGCCGACAAGCTGTATGGCCGGGCCGGGAACGACATCCTGCGCGGGCTGGCCGGGGATGACGTGCTGTTCGGGGAGGCCGGCGACGACACGCTGGACGGCGGCCTGGGCACGGACAAGCTGGACGGCGGCAGCGGCACAGACACGGCCAGCTATGCCGATGCGGGTGGGGCGGTGCGGGTCAGCCTGGCGCTCACCGGGTTCCAAAACACCGGCGCGGCGGGCTGGGACCAGCTCACCTCCATCGAGAACCTGGTGGGTGGGCGTTTCAATGACCGGCTGGCGGGCAACGCCCTGAACAACCGGTTGGACGGCGGGGACGGGGACGACGTGCTGGACGGCGGGGCGGGGGACGACCACCTGCTGGGCGGCACCGGGGCCAACACCCTGTATGGCGGTGCGGGCAATGACCGGCTGGAAGCCGCCTTCGGCCCGCCCGGCAGCTTCACCCAGATGCACGGGGGACCCGGCGACGACACCTATGTCCTGCCCTTCGACTGGCCCTGGTACGACCCGGACGAGGGGCACGGCTACTATTTCCACGAGAAGGCCGGTGAGGGGGCCGACTGGATCGAGTTCAACAGCAACCCCGGCGGCGCCATGACCCTGGACGACCCGATGTTCGCCAACATCGAGAACATCCGGATCAATGTCGGCAGCACCGTCTTCGGCAACGCCGGTGCCAACGAGGTGCGCGGCTCCGGCGGTTGGGACACCATCATCGGCATGGCCGGCAACGACCGCCTGTTCGGCAACAACGGGGATGACGAGATCAACGGCGACGGCTGGAACGGGGAGACGGACATCGTCGGCAACGACGACATCAACGGCGGGGGCGGCTACGACCTGCTGGAGGGCGGGCCGGGGGCCGACCGCTACTGGTACTTCCGGGCCAGCGACGCTCCCGGCGACCGCATCGCGGAGGGCGTGATGGACTTCGCCGTGGTCCGGCCGGAGGAGGGGGACAAGATCGCCTTCGGCGTCTTCGACGCGAACCTGACCCTGTCAGGCACCCAGCGATTCGTCTTCGCGGGGGAGGGGGCGGCGCCGAAGGCCGGCCAGCTCACCTACTACCATGACGAGTTCGGCAACCGCACCTACCTGGTCGGCAACACGGACGGGGACGCGACGGTGGAGTTCGCCGTGGAGATCCCGTTCCCCCTGACCATCACGCCGGACCTGTTCATCTACGCCTGATACCAAGCGCATGAGTTTCTGACTCATGCGCTTGGAGGCCGGCGACTGCCGGCCCGCGGGCCCATGCCCGCGTGAGCCAAGCCGCCGGATGGCGGCGCCCGGCGTTTGAGGGGCCGTTGATCGGTCACGATCAACGGCGGCTGGTATCAGGCCTCCAGCGCCTTCGAGATCGGCAGGCTGCGGATGCGCTTGCCGGTCAGGGTGGACAGGGCGTTGGCGACGGCGGGGGCGGTGGGGGGCAGGCCGGGTTCGCCCACGCCGCCCAGGGGGCTGTCGGACGGGACGAAGTGCACGTCCACCACCGGCGCCTCCGGGAAGCGGAGCAGGCGGTAGCTGTCGAAGTTCTTCTCCACCGTCTGGCCGTCGGCGATGGTCGCGGCCTCGTACAGCGCGGCGGACAGGCCCATGACGACCCCGCCCTCCATCTGGCTCCGCGCCCCGTCGGGCAGCACCACCTGGCCACAGTCCAGCACGGCGGTGACCCGGTGCACCCGGGGCTGGCCGTTCTCCAGCGACACCTCCGCCACATGGGCGGACAGGCTGGCGAAGCTCTCGAAATAGGCGATGCCGCGGGCCCTTCCCTTGGGCAGCGGCTTGCCCCAACCGGACTTCTCCGCCGCCACCTCGATCACCTTCAGGGCGCGGGGGTCGTGGGCCAGCAGTTCCTTGCGGAAGGCCACCGGGTCCTTGCCCGCCGCGGCGGCCAGCTCATCGATGAAGCATTCCAGGAAGAAGGCGTTCTGCGTCGCCCCCACCGCACGCCAGGGGGCGTTGGTGACGGGCACGTGCCGCATGGCGTAATCGACCCGGTAATTGGGCAGCTTGTAGCGCACGTCGGCGAAGTTCTGCACCGACGACCCGTCCAGGTCCCCCTCCTTGATCCGGGTGGGGGAGAATTCCATGCCTAGGGACGGGCCGGCCGTGCGGATATGCAGGGCGGTGACCTTGCCGTCCTTGTCCAGGGCGGCCTTCAGCCGGGCCATTTGGGCCGGGCGGAACCAGCCCCGCTCCATCTCCGCCTCCCGCCGCCAGAAGAACTTGACGGGGGTGCCCTCCATCGCCTTGGCGCAGAGGGCGGCGTGGGGCATGCCGTCGTCGGTCACCAGCCGCCGGCCGAAGCCGCCGCCGATCTGGAGCGTGTGCAGCGTGACCTTGTCCTTCACCAGGCCGATGGCGTCGGCGGCGGAGCCGATGGCCTGGTCCTGGCGCTGGGTGGGGGCCCAGATCTCCAGCCTGCCGTCCTTGAACAGGGCGGTGCAGCTCCACGGCTCCATGGGGGCGTGGCTGATGTAGGGGACCTCATAGTCCGCCTCCACCACCTTGGCGGCGCCGGCGAAGGCAGCCGTGACGTCGCCCACCGCCTTGGCTTCCTTGGCGTCCGCGGCGGCCAGGCCGGTCTTCATCTTGGCGGTGATGTCGGCGCTGGCCAGCTTGTCGTTGGGGGAGGGGGCCTGGACCAGGGTGATGGCATCCGCCCCCTGCATGGCGGCCCAGGTGGTGTCCGCCACCACGGCCACGCCGCCGGGCACCTTCACCACCTGCCGCACGCCCTTCACCTTGCGGGCGGCGCTGTCGTCGTAGGAGGCGATGTCGCCATGGAACACGGGCGTCAGCCGGGCGCAGGCGTACAGCATGCCCGGCAGCTTGAAGTCCATGGAATAGACCTGCTTGCCCGTCGCCTTGGCCGGGATGTCCAGCCGGGGCGCGCCCTTGCCCACATAGCGGAAGGTCGCGGGGTCGCGCAGCGGCGGCTCCGCCGGGGGCGGCAGCTTGGCCGCCTCCACCGCCAGGGCGCCGATGGGCAGGCTGCGGCCGGACTTGGCGTGTGTCACCTTGCCGTCGGCCAGGGCCAACTCCGCCGCAGGCACCGCCAGGCGGGCGGCGGCGGCGGCCAGCAGCATCTCGCGCGCTTGGGCGGCACCCTTGCGCAGGGGGGCGTTCCAGCGGCGCACGCCCCAGCTGCCGCCCGACGACATGAAGCCGCCCCAGCGATAGGCGTCGGCCGGCAGGGCCGTCTCCACCGACACGTCCTTGAAATCCACGCCCAGCTCGTCCGCCACGATGGCGGCGTGGGCGGTCTGGCTGCCCTGGCCCATCTCCGTCGTGGGCGACAGGACCTTCACCTTGCCGTCGGGCGTGACCACCACATAGGCGGTCAGCATCCGCTCGCTGGCGTTGGCCCCGGCAGCGGCCGCGGTGGCGGGGGGCGGGCCCGGCGGGGGCTGCTGCGCCTGGCCCAGGGCCGGCAGCGGCAGGGCCACCGCGACGGCAAGGCCGCCCAGGCCCTTCAGGACGGAACGGCGGGGAAGGGTGGTGTTGATGGTCATCGCTTGCCCTCCCCGGCTCAGGCCACGCCCGCGGCGCGCTTGATGGCGGCGCGGATGCGGGGATAGGTGCCGCAGCGGCACAAATTCCCCTCCATCGCCGCGTCGATTTGGGCGTCGGTGGGCTTCGGCGTCTCCGCCAGCAGGGCGGCGGCGGACATGATCTGGCCGGACTGGCAGTAGCCGCACTGGGGCACCTGCGCCTCCACCCAGGCCTTCTGCAGGGGGTGCTCACCCCCCAGCCCCTCGATGGTGGTGACCTTGGCGCCGTCGGCGGCGGAGACGGGGGTGGCGCAGGAGCGCACCGGCTGCCCATCCAGGTGCACGGTGCAGGCCCCGCACTGGGCGACGCCGCAGCCGAACTTGGTCCCGGTCAGGTCCAGCAGGTCCCGCAGGGCCCACAGCAGCGGCATGTCGGGGTCGGCGTCCAGCGTGTGCGGCTGGCCGTTGACGGTCAGTCTGATCATCTCGGCATCTCCCTGGGCGACGGCGGCGCTTTGTTCTGCCACAGAATTATGGGCGCTGTCGCTGATTTGTAGGCCGGCCACGGCGGCGCGCCAGGGGAATGGGTCGGGGGACCCGTGCGGGGGCGGGGGATTGGCACCAGGGGCGGGGCTGGATGATGGGATTTATCCCGGCGCGTCCCATGTTATGCTCTGCCCTGTCCCACGGGCGGAGGGCGGCGATGGGTGAGCCGGCGAAGGTCTTGCGGCCGATGACGTTGGAGGAGTTCCTGGAATGGGACTCCGGCGACGACTGCGTCTGGGAGCTGGTGGACGGCTTCCCCCGCCCGAAGTTCCCGCCCAACCCCGCCCTGCTGGGCCAGGCGGCACCCAGTGACGAGCATGGGGTGATCGTCAAGAACCTGACCTTCGCCCTGGAGAACCTGGTGCGGGCCGGAAAGCTCCCCTGCCGCGTCATCCCCGGGGCCGGGCAGAAGGTGAGTGTCCGGCGCAACCGCCTGCGCATCCCCGACCTGACCGTGAAGTGCGGCCCCACCAGCCGGGAGGCGTGGGACCCGATCCTGGTGGTGGAGGTGATCTCCCCCTCCAACTCGGCGCGGGAGCTGGCGGAGCGGGAGGCGGACTTCCGCGCATTGCCGACGGTGCGGGAAATCGTGGTGCTGGAGCAGGACGCCGCTGTCGCCACGGTCAGCCACCGGGTGGGCGACCTCTGGCGGGTTGAGAGGCTGGAGGGGCTGGACGCCGTCCTGTCGCTGGAGAGCGTCGGCCTGGAAGTGCCCCTGCGGGAGGTTTACCGCGACGTGCTAGAGCTGGAGGCCGAGGTGGCGGTGGGGTGACGCGGGCCGTCGGGAAACTTTACAGCCCGCTGGCCAGGACCCTTCGGGCCTAATAATTCCAATCGCTTGGCCTGTTGGCCCGGGGTTTGCTGATGGAAGGGTGTGGGGCACGTGGCGTGCCCCGGACCCGAACCATAAGGTGACCCGCGATGCGGAAACTCCTCTGCGCCCTGGCCGTGCTGTTCCTGACCGGCACCGCCGTCGAGGCGAAGCCCATCTCCTTCATCGGCGACTTCGACGTGAAGCCGCACAGCACCGACCCCGGCCTGGTGGTCAAGACCCAGAAGCTGAAATCCTCCCTGGACATCAAGCTGGACGGCGCCGGCGACACCGAGACCATCGACCTGTTCCGCCTGTGGACGGACGAGGCCGCCGTCAACGCGGACGACAAGGTGCCCTACACCTTCACCAGCTTCTTCAAGTTCGACAAGCCCCAGGGCATCGGCGGCAACCTGAAGGGCGACACCTTCGGCGACGCCTTCCTGTTCCTCCAGTACGGCAAGATCGACTGGCGCGGCCCGCTGGAGCTGTCCTTCGGCGCGCTGAAGGACGGCCTGCTGCGGATCACCCTGTCCAACACCATCTTCAACCCCGGCCTGTTCGGCCTGACCCCCGGCTACAGCTTCGGCGGCACGGTACAGGCGAAGTTCGAGCTGGTGCGTGAGGCGACCGAGGTGCCGGAGCCCGCGACCCTGGCCATCCTGGGCATGGGCCTGGCCGGTTTGGGCCTGGCGCGTCGCCGTCGGGCCGCTTGACGGTTGGGTCCTCCCCCTCGACCCTTTGGCAGGATGCTTCGGGCGATCTGCCCTGGCATGATCTCTTCAGCGAGAACCGGCTGAGACGAGGGGGAGGACACCGCCATGGCATTCCGGGCATTGGTCCTGCATGAGGAGGGCGGCAAGGTCAGGGCGGGCATCGAGACGGTGGACGAAAGCCGCCTGCCCGACGGTGACGTCACCGTGGAGGTCAGCCACTCCACCCTCAACTACAAGGACGGGCTGGTCCTGAACGGGCTGGGGCGGCTGGTGCGGACCTACCCGCATGTCCCCGGCATCGACTTCGCCGGGACGGTGGCGGAGAGTTCCAACCCCGACGTCAAGCCGGGCGAGCAGGTGGTGCTCACCGGCTGGCGGGTGGGGGAACTGCGCTGGGGCGGCTATGCCGAGAAGGCCCGGGTAAAGGGCGAGTGGCTGGTGCCGCTCGCGGACGGGCTGACCCCGGACCGGGCCATGGCCATCGGCACGGCGGGCCTGACCGCCATGCTGGCGGTGATGGCGCTGGAGGAGCATGGGCTGAGGCCCGAGAACGGCCCCGTGCTGGTCACCGGGGCGGCGGGGGGCCTGGGCAGTGTGGCTGTGGCGCTGCTGGCGCGGCTGGGCTACCAGGTGGCGGCGGGCACAGGCCGGGCGGAGACGCATGAGTACCTGAGATCCCTGGGCGCCGCGGAGATCGTGGACCGCGCGGCGCTGGAGACCCCAACGGGCAAGCCCCTGAACCCCGAGCGCTGGGCCGGGGTGGTGGACGCGGTGGGGGGCAAGACCCTGGGCAACATCCTGACCCACCTGAAGACCGGCGGCGCCGTGGCAGCCTGCGGCAATGCCGGCGGGGTGGAGTTCAGCACGAACGTCCTGCCCTTCCTGTTGCGGGGGGTGAACCTGCTGGGCATCGACAGCGTGCCCTGCCCGATCCCGCGGCGCCGGGTGGCCTGGGACCGGCTGGCGCGTGAGCTGCCACTGGACCTGTTGGACGGGATGGTGGAGCGGGTCGGGCTGGCGGACCTGCCGGACCTGGGCGCCCGCATCCTGAAGGGCCAAGTGCGCGGCCGGGTGGTCGTGGAGGTGCGGCGGTAAGGGGGACCTTCCGCCGCCTACCGCCGCGTGTTATTCTTGTGTGAGTTCAAGCAAGGGAACCCGTCATGGATACCCATGTGCCGTCCATCGACCGGAGCGCGCCGAAGCGGGCCACCAGCCTGATGCTGAACGCCGACTTGGTGGCGAAGGCGGAGGCGCTGGGGCTGGACCTGTCCGAGCGGGTCGAGCGCTTGTTGGAGAGGGAAGTGGAGGCGTTGTTGGCGGGGAACCGGCCGACCTTGGCCGAGATCGAGTCAACTATCGAGGCATCTAACGAGTTGGTCGAGCGGTTCGGATCCTTCGCCGACGAGTTCAACGGCCATCTCCGTGCTTGAGCGCCATGGCCCAATTCGACGTCCACCGCAACACGAGTAAGTTTCGTAGCCACATCCCATTCCTGCTGGTCGTCCAGGCTGACCGGTTCGACAAGGCTACGAGCCGTGTGGTCGTGCCGCTGGTCGCAAGGGAAGTGATGCGGCGACCAGAGAAGGTCCTGAACCTCGCCTTCAGAATTGAGGGCCTGGACGTCTTCATGGAACCCTTGCAGGTCGCCGCGATCCCGAGGGCAGCCTTGGGCGAGCTAGTCTGCAACCTCGCCGACCATGACATCGCGATCATCCGGGCGCTCGACACGCTAATCGCCCGGAGCTGACCGGCTGGGATATCTTCCCCGCCGCGCTGTTGCCCCTCCCGACACCGACACACGGGAGAACGGACATGGCGGACGACCTCGGCCCCCACGACAAGACCACAGAGCGGGAAAAGGTCCTGCGCAAGAGCGACCTGGGCGGCGGGGACAGTGACCCGAACCGCACCCATATCGGCGACACGCCCCTGGGCAAGCCCCTGCCGGAGGACTCCGACCCCCCGCGCATGCGGCCGGAGGCGGGGCAGCAGTCCGCCACCTACACCGGCGGCGACGTGGCGCAGGCACAGGCTTCCCATGGCCGCAGCAACGGGCCGCTGACGGCCCACGCGCCGTTGAGCAAGGGCCTCACCAATGACAAGGGTTGAGGCGGCCGTACTTCCATGAACTGGTCCCTTCCCATCGGCACCGTGAAGGGCACGGTGATCCGGGTGCACCTGACGTTCCTGTTGTTCCTGGGCTGGATCGGGGCCAGCGCCTATGGGCAGGGCGGCAGCCAAGCGGCGGTGGAGGGCGTGGTCTACATCGTGCTGCTGTTCCTTTGCGTGCTGCTGCACGAGTTCGGCCACGTCTTCGCGGCCCGGCGCTATGGGGTGCAGACGCCGGACATCGTGCTGTTGCCCATCGGCGGCGTGGCACGGCTGGAGCGCATCCCGGAGGAGCCGCGCCAGGAGCTGGTGGTGGCGCTGGCCGGGCCGGCGGTGAACGTGGTCATCGCCGCGATCCTGTGGCTCGCCCTGGGGCGCTTCCCCGACGCCGGGGCCGCGACGGAGGTGCAGAACCCCGGCGTGGACATGCTGGCCCGGCTGATGGTGGTGAACCTGTTCCTGGTGGGCTTCAACCTGATCCCCGCCTTCCCCATGGACGGGGGCCGGGTGCTGCGGGCCGTCCTGGCCAGCCGCATGGGCTATGCGCGGGGCACCCAGGTGGCGGCCAGCGTGGGGCAGGGGGTGGCCTTCCTGCTGGGCCTGGCCGGGCTGTTCGGCAACCCCATGCTGCTGTTCATCGCCCTGTTCGTCTATCTGGGTGCGGCGTCGGAGGCCCATGCCGTCCAGCTCCGCCAAGTGTCCCGCGGGCTGATCGTGGCGGACGCCATGGTCACCCGGTTCGAGAGCCTGGGCCCCAGCAGCACGGTGCATGAGGCGGTGGAGTTCCTGATCCGCACCAGCCAGCACGATTTCCCCCTGGTGGACGGGGCCGGGCGGCTGCGCGGGGTGCTGACCCGGGACTGCATGATCAAGGCCCTGAGGGAGCACGGTCCCGACGCCCCGGTGATCGAGGTGATGCGGCGGGACATCCCCACCGTCCACCCGCGGGCACCGCTGGAGGAAGGGACGGCCCTGCTCCAGGGCAAGGGCGTACCCGCCGTGGGCGTGGTGGACGACACGGGACGGCTGGTGGGCCTGCTGACGACGGAGAATGTGGGCGAGCTGATGATGGTCCAAGCCGCCCTGCCGAGCCGGGCTGCCTGAGGCCCCCCTGCCCGTGGGTGCGTGAGCCATGCCACGCGCTTGGGGCGGAACGGGCTGTGGGGCTTGCCGGTTGACCCTGGCCTGACATAACGGGAGGAGGCCCGGACATGGCCGACAAGGACCAGGACTACCGCAAGGTGGGCGGCACCGCCGACCCCAAGGAGAACCCGCCCGCCAGCGAGCCGGGCCGCAACCCGGATGAGACCCGCCAGGGCGGCTGGGCCGGGCAGGTGTCCCAGGAGGGCCAGCCGGAGAAGAAGCAGCGCCCGGAGACGGGTGCCGGCGCGCCGGGCTGGAAGGACGGCTCGGCCCAGGGCGGGGGCTGATCCCACCCCGCGCGAAAGGCCGGGGGCTGACCCGCTTGTGTTTTTGGACGATGCCCCCGGCCGGTTGTTTCCTGCCCTGGATTTCATGATGCCAGCGCAGGGAGGGTGCCCATGGAGGGCCGTCGCGTCCTGATCATCACCACGTCGCATGCAACCATGGGGGAGGGCGGCCACGAGACCGGCGTCTGGCTGGAAGAGCTGGCCGCCCCCTACTACGCCCTGAAGGACGGCGGGGCGGAGGTGACGCTCGCCTCCATCCGCGGCGGGGAGATCCCCTTCGACCCCCGCAGCGTCCCGGCCGGGGCCGGTCAGGGATCGGCCGAGCAGCCGGCGGACCAGCAGGAGGTGCCCGCCGCGGTGCGCCGCTTCCTGGACGACGACCAGGCCATGCAGGCCGCCCGCAACAGCCGCCCCCTGGCCGAGGTGGCGGGGGAGCCGCATGACGCCGTGTTCCTGCCCGGTGGCCACGGCACCATGTGGGACTATCCCGGCAATGACGATCTGGCCCTGCTGGTGGGGTCCTATTTCGACGACGGTCGCGTCGTTGCCGCCGTCTGCCATGGGCCGGCCGGGCTGGTGGACGCCAAGCGCGGCGATGGGCAGCCCATCGTGGCGGGCAAGCGGGTCAGCGGCTTCACCAACAGCGAGGAGCAGGGGGTGGGCCTGGCCGAGGTGGTGCCCTTCCTGCTGGAGGACCGGCTGCGGGAACTGGGCGGGACCTATGAGAAGGGGCCGGACTGGCAGCCCTTCGCCGTGCGCGACGGCAACCTGATCACCGGCCAGAACCCGCAATCGTCCGAACTGGTGGCACAGCACGTGCTGGCCGCCCTGGGCCTGGGCGCCGGCGACGACGACCAGCGGGTGCGGGAGCGGGCCTACCAGATCTGGGAGGAGGAGGGCCGTCCCCACGGCCGGCACGATGAGCACTGGCAACGGGCGCGCTCGGAAACCGGCACCGGCCTGGGTGCCGCGGCCCAGGGCTTCCGCGACGCGGACCGGCCGGGCACGGGGGAACCGGTGGAGATGGAAGGCGGCTCCGCGGAGGACGGCCAACGGACCCTGGGCGGCGCGGGCACCAGCGGGGACTTGACGACGCCCCGTCCCTGACACTGGATGCGGTGGGGCAGGTGCCGGTCCCCGGACCGCGCCTGCCCGCCCCTTCCCGGCGGCTCAGCCCCCGGGGAAGTGTCCCCGGCCCCGGGCGAGGGCACGGTAATAGGCCACGACGAAGCCGCGCGCGGCGGCGGTAAGGGATGCGCGGGGGGCCTTCTTCCGGTACACGGCGCCCAGCAGGACGGCCAGATCGACTGCTTCCAGCCGGGCGATCTCCTCAAGGCAGGTCCAATAGAGCGGCTCCAGCCGCATGGTGGTGCGCCGGTCCCCCACCTTTATGTTCCTGCAGATGAGACGGCCCGGATTGTCGGCCCCGTCCTCACCCTGGCAGTCAGGCGATGCCTTGGGTCGCCCCGCGTCGATCATCTCCACGGCCTCCGTCACCATGATGACGGGAGGTTACTGCCGTATGCCCTGGTGCCGGGGCCCCGCATTATGCTTTGTTATGCGCCCGCCCGGCCCCCCTTGTCGCGGCGCTTTTCCGGCCCGGCCTCAGGCATAGGCGATCAGCCGGCCCGCCGCCAGCACCCCCGCCCAGAGCAGGATCGACGCCAGGGCCTGCCCGCGCGGCCAAAGGGGGTGCAGGTTGAAGGCCAGGGCGTTGGCCGCGGCCACGGCCAGCAAGCCGGCCTTCACCCAGAACAGGCTGTTGCGCCCCAGCGCCGTGGCGTCGGCGGCGAACAGCACCACCCCCGTGGCGACCGCCAGCACCGCCCCGGCCAGGGCCAGCGGCACTGCCAGGGCACCGGTGGCCGCGGCAGCTTCCCGCCGCAGCACCAGGGCCAGGTCATAGACGGCGATACCCCCCACCAAGAGGGCCACGCCCAACACGTGGCCCACGTTCGACAGGGGATAGAGCCAGGCGGAGCCGCGGGCGGCCCCGCCCAGCCAGGAGGCCTCGATGGCCGCCAGCCAGGCCTCCACCGCCCGTCACCGCAGCTCGACGGTCTTGTCGCCCACGCGGATGCGCTCCGCCCGGAACTCCGCCGCCCCGTCCTTGCGGGGATAGGCGTCGAGGGAGACGCTGGCCCCCTCCTTCACCATGTCCGGGGACAGACCGCGGGTCTCCATCCGCGACGGCGGGGCCAGCACCACCTCCGTCGGCCGGCCCGCATGCTCCAGCCAGATGCTGACATGGGGGCTGCCCCAGGCCAGCTTGCTTACCGTGCCGGTGACCGTGGTGGTCTTGTCGGCGTCATAGCTGCCCCAGCCATGGTGCGCCAGGGCCGGCCCGGCCAGCAGCAGCCCGCCCAGGGCCAGGCCGCCCGCCATCCGACGGGTAAATGTCCGCGTGGTGCCCAATTCCGCCTCCCCTGATGTCCGTGGTCCTGGCGGGGAGATGGGGCCGCGGGGCCCGTCCCGCCAGGGTGTCGGCGTAACGCCGTGGGGCCGGGCCTGTTGCTTCCGCCGGTGCGGGACGTATGTCTCCCCTGGGGCCCGCCGCCCCGCCCCTTCCCCAGCCACAGGTGGCCGATGCCCGCGACCGGCGCCCAACAGGCGACCTTCACCACCGGCAGCGTGTTGCGGCACGTCTCCGTGCTGACGGCCACCGGCACCATCGGCCTCATCGCCGTCTTCGCCGTGGACCTGGCGAACCTCTACTACATCTCCCGCCTCGGCATCGCGGAGCTGGCGGCGGCGGTGGGGTTCGCGGGCACCGTGCTGTTCCTGCAGACCTCCGTCTGCATCGGCCTCGCCATCGGCATCGGGGCGACGGTTGGGCGCGCCGTCGGGGCCAGGGACCGGGCGGGGGCACGGCACCTGGCCGGGGCGGGGCTGCTGGCCAGCGTGGCGGTCGGGGTGCTGGCGGGGCTCCTGGTGCTGCCTTTCCTGGACGATGGCCTGGCCCTGCTGGGGGCGGAGGGGCGGACGCGGGAACTGGCGGTGGGCTACCTGTGGTTCGTCTCCCCCACCTTGCCGCTCCTGGGCTTTGCCATGGGCTGTTCGGCCCTGCTGCGGGCAGTGGGGGACGCGCGGCGCAGCATGAACGTCACCCTGTTCGGCGGCCTCGCCACCCTGGTGCTGGACCCTGTCCTGATCCTGGTGTTGGACCTGGGCCTGACCGGGGCGGCGGTTGCCACCCTGGGATCGCGGATCGTGATGGCCTGGATCGGCTGGCACGGGGTGCGGCGGGTGCATGACATCGTCGCCGCCCCGGCCCGGGACCGGTTGCGCGACGACTTGGCCGCCGTGGCGGCGGTGGCCGGGCCGGCGGTGCTGACCAATCTGGCCACGCCCGTCGCCTCCACCTACGTGACCGCCTCCCTGGCCCGCTTCGGGGACGCGGCGGTGGCGGGCCAGGCCACGGTGGACCGGGTGATGCCCGTGGCCTTCGGGGTGATCTTCGCCCTGACAGGGGCGGTGGGGCCGGTGATCGCCCAGAACATGGGGGCGGGCCTGCTGGACCGCGTGGTGGCGACGCTGAAGGCCAGCCTGGTCCTGGTGCTGGCCTATGTGGTCGTGGCCTGGGCGGTGCTTTACCTGGGACAGGATCTGCTGGTGGACGCCTTCGGGGCGGAAGGGGTGGGGGCGGAGCTGCTGCGCCTCTACTGCACCGTCCTGGCCGGGGCGACCCTGTTCATGGGCTGCCTGTTCGTGGCCAATGCCGCCTTCAACAACCTCGGCCATCCCTGGCTCAGCACCCTGTTCAACTGGGGGCGTGCCACCCTGGGCACCATCCCCCTGGCCGCGCTGGGGGCGCACCTGGCCGGGGCGCCGGGGGTGCTGGTGGGGCAGGCGGCGGGCACAGTTCTGTTCGGGCTGGCGGCCCTCGCCGTGGCCTTCCGCGTGGCCCGCCGCCCGGCCAAGGCGGCGCAGGGCAGCTTCTGGCGCCCGCCGGCCAGCCCGGCGGCGTCCGGCAAGGCCTGCATGGCCACCCTCTCCGTCTCCGACCCCACGCCGGAGGATGGGGCTGCGGCCGTGCCGAGCCCTGGCCGGGCCTGACCTCCGCCCCCACCGGGGCCACGGAATTGCGCATGCGTCGCAATGGCTTGCAAAGTTGGTTGCAAGAATATATCGTCCGTTCGTCTTAGGATGACCCAGGGAAGGGCACCTGCTGCCGTCGGCTGTGACGGGGTCGGGGACGGGGAAGGAACGGCAGCGCGTCATGGCCCAGCACACCACGAAACGCCCCGTCCCGCCCGGTCCGGTCCCGCCAGCCCTGCCGCTGGCCGACATGGCCGGGGCCGACAGCATGGTGCGCAACGTCAAGATCGGCGGGGAGCGGACCTCCGTCCGCATGAACGGCCTGGCTTGGCGGGCCCTGGACGAGATGTGCCGGCGCGAGGGGTGGAACCGCAACGACGTGGCCACCTGGGTCGCCGCCTACCGGCCGGAAAACATGGCCCTGACCGATGCGTTGCGGGCCGTCGCCCTCAGCTATTGGGCGCGACGCGCCGGGTTGGACTTGGCTGCCGGGGCCCCGGTGGGGGGCTGACCGCGCGGGATGCCCGTCGGCGTTGTTTCAGGACAGGGGCGGTGACGCCCCCGGGGAGACTTCGCCGGAGACCCGGATGCGCGCCTTTCTGCTTGCCGCCGCCCTGCTGGCCGTCGGAGGCTGTTCCGCCCCCGCGGTCCCGCCCGCCGGGACCCTCCCGGGGGTGAACGAGTTCGCGGCCCTGTCCGAGCCCAACATGCGCCCCGTCGTGGACGAGCTGGTCCGCCGCGGGTGCCTGGTGGAGGTGGTCGAGAACCAGTTCGAGCCGGGCCGGGACGCCGTGCTGGATGGGAGCCCCTGCCGCGGGGCCATCGCCGGGACTGACATGGTCGAGGTGGCGCAACTGGCCACGACCACGCTGAACCGGGGCCGCTCCCTGGAGTTCATGGAAGGGCACGGGCTGGACTGACGCGGCCGGTTCAGCCCTTGTCCGTTTCGGTCAGGTTCAAATCCACCATTAGTTCGGCGGACAGCCGCTCCAATGTTTCCCGCAGGCTGTCCAGCGCCACGGCGGGCGGGACGCGCAGGGTGGCCTTCGCACGGAACAGCCGCTCCCCCGACCAGGACCCGTGGGCCAGCTCGGTGGCGAAGTCCTCGATGTTGACCTTGCGGCCGGCGAGTGCGGCGGTCACTTCCCGCACGATGCCGGGGCGGTCCTGGCCCACCAGCTCCAGGGCGACGAGGCGGCCGGCGGCGTCCGTCGGCGGGGACGGGGCGTCCACCAGGGTGACCTGCAGGCCCGCGGCATCGGTCTTGCGCAGCCGCGATTCCAGGTCGGCCAGGCGGGCCGGGGGGACCTCCACCAGCACGGCGCCGACGAACTTGCCGGCCAAGTGGGCCAAGTGGCTTTCCAGCCAGTTGCCGTCCACCGCCAGCACCGCGTCGGCCACGGCCTGCACCAAGCCCGGGCGGTCGCTGCCGACCACCGTCAGGATCACGTTCGTCCGCACCGGTCGTCCTCCCATACCGTCGGCCCCGCTGGGCGCGGGTGCCCTTGTGCGGGAAGCATGGTCATGGCGGCCGGGCGGGGGCAAGCCCCCCGGATGGCGGTATCCCGCCGGCCGAACGTCAGGACGTGGCACGCTGCGGCAGGTCCGGCGCGGCGCCCGGGTCGCGGTAGCCGTTCTCCAGGGCCCAGATGGCGGCCTGGGTGCGGTTGGCCGCGTTGATCTTGCGCAGCAGGCCCTTCAGGTGGACCTTCACCGTGGCCTCGGTGATGCCCAGGCGCTTGGCGATGAGCTTGTTGCTGTCGCCGCGGACCAGGGATTGCAGGATTTCCCCCTCCCGCTGCGACAGCCGCCGGTTCCCGGCCAGGCCACGGTCGCCCCCGCCACCGCTGGGAGCACCGCGGCGGTTCAGCAGGGACAGCAGCATGTCCGGCGCGCAGGGGAAAACGGACTCTCCCAGCATGACCAGGTGCAGGGCCTCCGCCAGGGCCTCGGTGGGGCGGTTCTTGGGGATGAAGCCGTCCAGCCCGGCGGTCATGGCCTCCCGCAACCGATGCTGCTCCATCTCGTCGGCCAGCAGAACCAGCTTCGTCCCCGGGGCGGCGGCCCGCAGGCGCCGCGCCAGCTCGGCCAGGTCGGGGACCATGGGGATGTCCAGCAGGATCAGGCCGGGGCGCAGCCCCTTGGCCAGGGCATCCTCCGCCTCCTCGGGGCTGCGCGCCTCCCCCACCACCTTGAAGCGCTCGGCGGGCAGCAACTGGCGCATGCATTCGCGCTGCAACGTGTTGCGGTCCACCAGCAAGGTGCCGACAGGGTCTGCCGCCATGGTCTGGTCCCTCCCTCCGCTTCTTCCAGGCGCGCTTGGCGCTGCCTTGGATTCATCCTGAATGGGGGAACGACGGGAACCCGACCTGGGTCCTTTGAAATCGGCCTGTCCCGCAAATTTGTGGCGGATACCCCTCGGTTGGATCGAAATTAGGGATGGAATCGGGGGTTTCCGCAGGCTGAGCCAGGTATGCAGAAATGCGGTGCTCAGAACGGCGTCGCCGCCGGCCCGCCGATGGGACCTATCTGGGTGGGCGGTACTTGGACGCAGAACAGGGGCAGCAGCTCCGCCAATGTCGGGGCCGCCGCCCGGCCTTCCACCGGCGGGGTGGCCGTCCAGCCCTCTGCCGTCTGGCGCAGTTCGTGGCGCTCCTCCCGCTCCTGCCCATCCCAGTCGCGATGCACCAGGGACAGGCTGGCCCGCAGGCCAGGCAACGGCCGTTCCACCAGCACCAGGGCAACGCCCAGGTCCCATAGCGCCTGTTCGCCTGCCTCCACCATGGTCGTTCCTCCCGCCCTGCCGCGGATGGCACTCCGGCGCCCGCCCGCTGTTTCCCCATCCCCTATAGGAGAAGAGAGAGGACAAGGCCATGGCTGAACAGGATCAGGACAAGCAGCAGACGGACAAGCCCGCCAAAGGGGACCAGCCGATCCCCGACTCAGGCATCACCGCCGTGCATGGCGACGGCGGCAAGCCCCGCCGCCCCGGGGCTGGGGACCCCGCGGTGACGGAGGATCCCGACACGGCCAAGGGGGGCTGAGGGG
>MOEB01000080.1 GCA_001939945.1 Aerophototrophica crusticola
CCGGGCGGCGCGCCCGCGGCGGGCATGGAGCCGGGTGAGCGGCGGCGCCGTCGCCCCGCGGCCGATGACCGAAGCCGGGACGACGGCGCTCACCACATGCCGGCACAGCGGGGCGCCCCTCCGTGCCCAGACAAGCGACACATGGCAGATCGCCGACACGCCAATGGGCCCGAACCAGCCGGCGTGGGCGAGGCCCGGGAGGCCGAGCCGCCCACGAACGCTTGTCCTCCCGGGACCCGGCTTGGCGGTGCCCAGACGGCCGTTTGCGCAACCCCGGCGGGGCCGTCGCGGTCCTTTACGCCCCCCTTATGCGCCCGCCCGGAAACCCGTCTCGATCCTTTACGCGCGCCCCGGCCATGCTGGCGGCCCCGCAACCCCGAAAGGAGGGCGCCGCCTTGCCCGACCTCGCCTACCTGGCCGCCGTGCTCGCGGCCTTCGCCGCGTTCGCCGGCCTGGTCCACGCCTGCGACCGGCTCTGACGGAGGGTCCCCATGGCCTTTGACCTGATCGCCGGCGGCATCGTCGCCGCCGGCCTGCTCGCCTACCTGCTGTACGCGCTGCTGCGCCCCGAGGAGTTCTGACGCCATGACCGCGGAAGGGATCCTCCAGATCCTCGCCTTCCTGGCGCTGCTGGCGGCGGTGACGCCGCCGCTGGGCGCCTACCTGGCCCGGGTGTTCGAGGGGGAGCGGGTCGCGCTCACCCCGGTGCTCCGCCCGCTGGAGCGCGGGCTCTACCGCCTGGCCGGGGTCGACCCGGCACGGGAGCAGCACTGGACGGCCTACGCGCTGGCCCTGCTCGCCTTCAACCTGGCCGGCCTGCTGCTGCTCTACGCCGTCCTGCGCCTCCAGGCGTGGCTGCCCCTGAACCCCGCCGGGATGGGGCCGGTGGCCCCCGACCTCGCCTTCAACACCGCCGCCAGCTTCGCCACCAACACCAACTGGCAGGCCTACGGCGGGGAGGCGACGCTGTCCCACCTATCCCAGATGCTGGGCCTGACGGTGCAGAACTTCGTCTCCGCCGCCAGTGGCCTCGCCGTGGCCGTGGCCCTGGTCCGCGGCCTGGCCCGCCGGTCGGGAAAGACGATCGGCAACTTCTGGGCCGACGTGGTGCGCTCGACCCTGTACGTCCTGCTGCCCCTCGCGCTCGCCGTGGCCGTCTTCCTGGTATGGCAGGGCGTGCCGCAGAACCTGGGCGCCCATGTCACCGCCACCACGCTGGAGGGCGGGAGCCAAGTCCTCGCCCAGGGCCCGGCGGCCAGCCAGGCCGCGATCAAGATGCTGGGGTCGAACGGCGGCGGCTTCTTCAACGCCAACGCCGCCCACCCCTACGAGAACCCCACCGCCCTGTCGGACCTTGTCCAGTGCCTGCTGATCCTCATGCTCGCCTCGGCGCTGGTCTACGCCTTCGGGCGCATGGTCAGGGACACCCGCCAGGGCTGGGCCGTCTGGAGCGCCATGTTCATCCTGTTCGTGGCCGGCCTGGGCGTCACCTGCTGGGCCGAGGCGCAGTGCAACCCGGCGCTGGCGGGCCTGGGCATCGACGCGGTGGCCGGCGGCCTGAACCCGGGCGGCAACATGGAGGGCAAGGAGGCCCGCTTCGGGCCGGCGCTCTCCGCCCTTTGGGCCGTCGCCACCACCGCGGCGTCCAACGGCTCCGTCAATTCCATGCACGACAGCTACACGCCCCTCGGCGGCCTGGTGCCCATGCTCAACATCATGCTGGGCGAGGTGGTCTATGGCGGCGTCGGCGCCGGGCTATACGGCATGCTGGCCTTTGTCCTCCTGGCGGTGTTCATCGCCGGGCTGATGGTGGGCCGCACGCCCGAGTACCTGGGCAAGAAGATCGAGGCCAGGGAGATCAAGCTGGCCATGCTGGCCGTGCTGGTCTTCCCCGTGGGCATCCTGGGCGGGGCGGCGCTGTCGGCGACGCTGCCCGCGGCGCTCGCCAGCGTGCAGGACCCGGGGCCGCACGGCCTGTCGGAGATCCTCTACGCCTACGCCTCCGCCACCGGCAACAACGGCTCCGCCTTCGCCGGGTTCGGGGCCAACACCGCCTACCACAACACCATGATCGGCATCGCCATGCTGCTGGGCCGCTACGCCGTGATCGTGCCGACGCTGGCCATCGCCGGCTCACTGGTGGCCAAGAAGGCGGTNCCATGGCGGGATGTTCGTCGGCCTGCTGGTGGCGACGATCCTGGTGGTCGGCGGCCTGACCTTCTTCCCGGCGCTGGCGCTGGGCCCCGTCGCCGAGCACCTCAGCCTCCAGGCGGGCACCCTGTTCGGGGTCACGCCATGACCGCCCGGCTGGACACCCCCGACCCGCTCCCCCGGAGCCTGGGCAACCGCGACAGGACCGAGACCGCGATGAACCCCAAGAGCGCGACCCTGCTGGACGGCCGCATCGCCGCCCGGGCGGCGGGCGAGGCCGTCTGGAAACTGGACCCCCGCCAGCAGTTCCGCAACCCGGTCATGTTCGTCACCTGGGTGGTGGCGGTGCTGGCCACCCTGCTCTTCGCCCGCGACCTGGCGGCCGGCGCCGACGTGCTCCTGGCCGGGCAGGTCGCCGCTTGGCTCTGGTTCACCGTGCTGTTCGCCAACTTCGCCGAGGCCGTCGCCGAGGGCCGGGGAAAGGCCCAGGCCGCCGGCCTGCGCGGGATGAGGACGGAGACCCGCGCCAAGCGCGCCGCCACCGCCGACGCGGCCCTCGTCGAGGAGGTCCCGGCCACGGCCCTGCGCGCCAGCGACCTGGTCGTGGTGGAAGCGGGCGACACCATCCCCGGCGACGGGGAGGTGGTGGAGGGCATCGCCACCGTGAACGAGAGCGCCATCACCGGCGAGTCCGCCCCGGTGATCCGGGAGAGCGGCGGCGACCGCTCCGCCGTCACCGGCGGCACGGTGGTGGTCTCCGACCGGATCGTGGTGCGCATCACCGCCAACCCGGGCGAAAGCTTCCTGGACCGCATGATCGCGCTGGTGGAGGGCGCCAAGCGCCAGAAGACCCCGAACGAGGTCGCGCTGACCATCCTGCTGGTCGGCATGACCATCATCTTTTTGCTGGTCACGGTGACGCTGCAGGGCTTCGCCAGCTATTCCGGGTTCCTGGTCCCCATCACCTTCCTGGTGGCGCTGCTGGTCACCCTGATCCCCACCACCATCGGCGGTCTGCTGTCCGCCATCGGCATCGCCGGCATGGACCGGCTGGTGCGGTTCAACGTCATCGCCAAGTCCGGCCGCGCCGTGGAGGCGGCGGGCGACGTGGACGTGCTGCTGCTGGACAAGACGGGCACCATCACGCTCGGCAACCGGCAGGCGGCCGAGTTCCTGCCGCTGCCCGGGGCCAACGAGCGCGAGCTGGCGGAGGCGGCCCTGCTGGCCTCCCTGGCCGACGACACGGCGGAGGGCAAGTCCATCGTCGCCCTGGCGCGGCAGAGGTTCGGCCTGGACCCCCGCCCGCCCGGCGACGCGGCCCTGGCGTTCATCCCCTTCACCGCCCAGACCCGGATGAGCGGCGTGGACATCGGCGCGCGGCGCATCCGCAAGGGTGCCTCGGACCGCATGCGGGCCTGGGCGGAGGGGCTGGGGGCCACCGGCCAAGCCGTGGGCCGCGACCTCACCCAGGCGGTGGAGCGGGTGGCCAGGGAGGGCGGGACGCCGCTGGTGGTCGCCGACGGCGCCCGCGTCCTGGGCGTGGTCTACCTGAAGGACATCGTGAAGCCCGGCATCCGCGAGCGCTTCGCCACCCTGCGGGAGATGGGCATCCGCACCGTCATGGTCACCGGCGACAACCCCCTGACCGCGGCCGCCATCGCGGCGGAAGCCGGCGTTGACGACTTCCTGGCCGAGGCGACGCCGGAGCGGAAGCTGGAGCTGATCCGCCAAGTCCAGGCGGAGGGCCGGCTGGTGGCCATGTGCGGCGACGGCTCCAACGACGCGCCGGCCCTCGCCCAGGCTGACGTGGGCGTGGCGATGAACACCGGCACCCAGGCCGCCCGCGAGGCCGGCAACATGGTGGACCTGGACAGCGACCCCACCAAGCTGATCGAGGTGGTGCTGATCGGCAAGCAGCTGCTGATGAGCCGCGGCGCCCTCACCACCTTCTCCGTCGCCAACGACGTGGCGAAGTACTTCGCCATCATCCCGGCCCTGTTCGTCACGGCCTACCCGCCGCTCCAGGCCCTCAACGTCATGGGGCTTGGGAGCCCGGCCAGCGCCATCCTGTCGGCCATCATCTTCAACGCGCTGGTGATCATCGCCCTGGTCCCGCTGGCGCTAAGGGGCGTGGCCTACCGCCCGGCCCCGGCGGCAACGCTGCTGGGCCGCAACCTGCTGGTCTACGGGCTGGGCGGCCTGGTGGTGCCCTTCCTGGGCATCAAGGCCATCGACCTCGCCGTCAACGCCCTCGGGCTCGTCTGAGGAGACCCCCGCCATGCTCGCCCACCTCCGCCCCGCCCTCACCCTGCTGCTGGCCTTCACGGCGCTGACCGGGGTGGCCTACCCCCTCGCCGTCACGGGATTGGCCCAGGCCCTCTTCCCCGACCGGGCATCCGGCAGCCTCATCCGCCGAGACGACGGCACCATCCTCGGCTCGGCCCTCATCGGACAGCCCTTCACCCGGCCGGAGTATTTCTGGCCCCGCCCGTCCGCGGCCGGCAGTGGCTACGACGCTGCCAACTCCGGCGGCGCCAACCTCGGCCCCTCCAACGCCGCGCTGGTGGCCGCGGTGCGGGAGCGGGTAGCGGCGCTCCGGGCGGCCAACCCCGACGCCCCTGGCCCGGTGCCGGTGGATCTGGTGACCGCCAGCGCCAGCGGCCTCGACCCCCACGTCTCCCCCGCCGCCGCCCTGTGGCAGGTGCCGCGAGTGGCTGCGGCCCGGGGGCTGCCGGCGGCGGAGGTGCGGCGCTTGGTGGAGGACGCCACAGAGGGCCGGACCCTCGGCTTCCTGGGCGAGCCGGTGGTGAACGTGCTAAGGCTCAACCTGGCGCTCGACGCCCGGGCGCCCCTGCCCCGCCCCTGACCAAGCCCCGATGCCCGAGCCCCCCGACCCCGGACGCCCCTCCCCCGACGCCCTGCTGGAGCAGGCCGTCCGGGAGCGCCGGGGCAAGCACAAGATCTTCCTCGGCGCCGCCCCCGGGGTGGGCAAGACCTACGCCATGCTGGAGGCGGCCCATGCCGCCCGGCGGGGCGGGCTGGACGTGGTGGCCGCCGTGGTGGAGACCCATGGCCGGGCCGGGACCGGGGCGCTGCTCACCGGGCTGGAGCTGGTGCCCCCGCGCCAGCTGGGGTACCGGGGCCGCGCCTTCCCGGAGATGGACCTGGACGCCGTGCTGGCCCGCCGCCCGGCCCTGGCCCTGGTGGACGAGCTGGCCCATTCCAACGTCCCCGGCAGCCGCCACCTGAAGCGCTGGCAGGACGTGGCGGAGCTGCTCGCGGCCGGCATCGACGTCTGGTCCACCCTCAACGTCCAGCACCTGGAGAGCCTGAACGACGTGGTGGAACGGGTCGCCGGCGTCCGCGTGCGCGAGACCCTGCCCGACGGGGTGCTGCGCGGCGCCGACGAGATCGAGCTGGTGGACCTGGCGCCGGAGGACCTGCGCCGGCGGCTGGCGGAGGGCAAGGTCTACCTGCCCGACCAGGCGGCCCGGGCGGCGGAGCGGTTCTTCTCCCCCGGCACCCTGACCGCGCTGCGGGAGATGGCGCTGCGCCAGGCCGCCGAGCGGGTGGACGCGCAGATGCTGTCCTACATGCGCGCCCACGGGATCGCCGGGCCCTGGCCCACGCGCGACCGCATCCTGGCCGCCGTCGGGCCGGGCGCCGGGGCGCAGCGCGTGGTGCGGGCGGCCAAGCGGGTGGCCGACCGGCGCGGCGCCCCCTGGACCGTGGCCTATGTGGAGACGCCGCGCCACCAAGCCCTGCCCGAGGCGGCCAAGGAGGCGGTGGCTGAGGCGCTGCGCCTGGCCGGCCAGCTCGGCGCCGAGGCGAAGGTGCTGGCCGGTGCCGACGTCACGGGGGAGCTGCTGGCCTTCGCCCGCGCCAACAATGTCAGCCAAATCATCCTGGGCCGCGGCCGGCCCCGGCGCTGGCCGGCGCGCTGGCTCCGCCGCTCCCTCGCCGACGACGTGCTGCGCCGGGCCACCGCGCACGACGTGCTGCTGGTGGCGGGGGAGGACGGGCCGGCCCCCGGCCCCGCCGGGCCGCGAATGTTGGCCACCCTGGGCTGGCGGGACGTGGCCCTGGCGGGCGGGGCGGTGGCGGCGGCCAGCGCGGTATCCTGGCTGCTGGCGCCCTTGCTGCCGCTGCCCAACCTCAGCGTCGTCTACCTGCTGGCGGTGCTGGCGGTGGCGAGCCTGCGGGGGCTGGTCCCGTCGCTCGCCACGGCCGCGGCGGCCTTCCTGGCCTACAACTTCCTCTTCACCGAGCCGCGCTTCACCTTCCAGGTCAACGCCACGGACGACCTGCTCACCATCTGCCTCTTCCTGCTGGCGGCGGGCTTCACGGGCCAGCTCGCGTCCCGGCTGCGGGCCCAGGCGGAGGCCACCCGCACCAGCCAGCGGCGCACTGCCACCCTCTACGAGTTCAGCCGCAAGGTCTCCTCCGCCGCCGGCGAGGACGACGTGCTGTGGGCCGTGGCCCACCACGTGGCCGCCACCCTGGGCGCGCGGGTCGTGGTCCTGCTGCCCGGGGCGGAGGGGCTGGCCGTGCGGGCCGGCTACCCGCCGGAGGACGCGCTTGACGGCCGCGCCGCCGCCGCGGCCCGCTGGGCCTGGGACAACGGCCAGCGGGCGGGCCGTGGCTCCGCCACCCTGCCGGCGTCGGACTGGCTGTTCGTGCCGCTGCGCACCCAGCGCGGGCCGCTGGGGGTGCTGGGCGTCCAGGCCGAGGGGGGCGGCGCGCTCCCCGCCGACCAGGCGCGGCTGCTGGACACCCTGGCGGACCAGGCGGCCCTGGCCCTGGAGCGCGCCCAGCTCATGCGCGACATCGAGGCGGCCGGGGTGGCACGGGAGAAGGAGCAGCTGCGCGCGGCGCTGCTCTCTTCCCTCTCCCACGACCTGCGCACCCCGCTGGTCTCCATCCTGGGCTCGGCCACCAGCCTGCTGGAGCTGGGGGACGGGCTGGACGACGACGCCCGCCGCGAGCTGGCCCGCACCATCCAGGAGGAGGCGGAGCGGATGAACCGCTTCGTGCAGAACCTGCTGGACATGACCCGGCTCGGCAGCGGCGGGCTGAAGCCGAAGGCCGACTGGGCGGACCTCGCCGACGTCGTCGGCCGGGCCCTGGGGCGCGCCACACCGCTGCTGAAGGGGCGCAGGGTCAAGGTGGACCTCGACCCGGCCCTCCCCCTGCTGCGGCTTGACGCCGTGCTGATGGAGCAGGTGTTCTTCAACCTGCTGGACAACGCGGCCAAGTACGGGCCGCCCGACGGCGCCGTCACCGTCTGGGCGCGCCGGCGGGGCGGCGAGGTGGTGGCGGAGGTCTGCGACCAGGGGCCCGGCATCCCGCCGGGGGAGCGGGTGAAGGTCTTCGACATGTTCTACCGGGTGGCGGGCGGCGACCAGCAGGCCGCGGGCACGGGGCTGGGGCTCGCCATCGCCAAGGGCATCGTGGAGGCCCATGGCGGTTCCGTCGGCGTGCTGGACGGCATGCACGGGGTGGGGGCCTGCATCGTGCTGCGCCTGCCGGTGCCGGAGGGGGCGCCCCCGGCCCAGGCCGCGGCACCGGCCGAGGGGGGCTGAGCATGGCGCGCATCCTGGTGGTGGACGACGAGCCCCCGATCCGGCGCTTCCTGCGCATCAGCCTCACGGCGAACGGGCACCAGGTCGCCGAGGCCGGCACCGGGGCCGAGGCGGTGGCGCTGGTGCGGGCGGACCCGCCGGACCTGGTCGTCCTGGACCTGGGCCTGCCCGACATGGACGGCCAAGAGGTGGTGAGCGCCATCCGGGAGGACAGCGCCGTGCCCATCCTGGTCCTGTCCGTGCGCGCGGGGGAGGCGGACAAGGTGGAGGCGCTGGACCGCGGGGCGGAAGACTATGTGGTGAAGCCCTTCGGCATCGCCGAGCTGATGGCGCGGGTGCGCGTGGCCCTGCGCCGCGCACCGCCGGGGTCGCGGCCGTCGGTGGTCGCCGCCGGCGCGGTCACCATCGACCTGGAGCGCCGGGTCGTGGAGCGCGACGGGGCGGAGGTGCGGCTGTCGCGCCGGGAGCAGGATTTGCTGTTCGCGCTGGCCCGCGGCGCCGACCACGTGCTCACCCACCGCCACCTCCTGCGGGATGTCTGGGGTCCGGCGCACGCCGACGACACGGCCTACCTCAGGGTCTACGTCAACCAGCTCCGCCAGAAGCTGGAGCCGGACCCGGCCCAGCCCCGCCTGCTCGTCACCGAGCCCGGCGTGGGCTACAGGCTGCGCACGGACGGCGGCTGACGCGCCGCCCCCAACCACCGACGTGCCGGATCGGGGGTCGCACGCCTCCCCTGTGGTTCCCGCCAAGGCCAGCCGGGACCAGCGCCGGTGGGCTGCCCCGGGGGGCTACCTCAGCCCACCGGCGGCGGGGCCAGGGGGACGGGGCCGATGCGCGCATAGGGGCCGCCCAGGCAGTAGCCATCGCCGCCCGGCCGGTAGTCCACGAAACGCTCGTTGGTCAGCAGCCCGACCCAAAGGTCCCGGCTGGAGGCGTTCCGGCCGGAGCCCAGGGCCCGGACGGTGAGCCAGCGGGGCGTGCCGCCACACAGGTCCCGCACGTCCCCCGCCGCCCCGCGCGGGCGGAGGCGGTAGACCTCCGACCCCGACAGGTCGGAGCCAAGCAGGGCGGGCAGCCGGCCGGCGGGCTCGATGGCCCAGGTGCCGCCCGCCTGCTCGAACCGGACCCAGCCGTTCCCCACCAGCAGCCGCCCCAGCGCCCGCGTGCCCGGCCCGGCGGGCAGGTAGGACGCCACCGGTTGTTCCTCGACCGGCCCCGCCGCGGGCGCTTGCGCCCCGGCTCCCGGGATCGCCACGGCCATGAGTACGGCCAAGCCCGCCCCGACGGCGCGGCCATGGCCATTCTTGCTGCCAACCAGACGGCCCATCCTGCCCTCCCCCGTCCGCTGCCCAAGCAGCCTTTCCCCCGCCCAACCCCCGGGCATGGCCCTTGTCCCCACAAGCGCCGCGCGTGGCGACGACCAGATGGGAGCGGCGATGCCGCCACCCCACAAGTCGTCGTGCCCCAAGGCATGGCCTTGCTTCGGCTTGCCGGCCGACGAGGCGGCACTCGGCTCGCCGACGGGTCGATCATCATTTGACGTCCAGGATCTGGACGTTGGCGAAGCCAGGCTTGGCCAAGTCGTCCTTGATTTGCTGCTGGCCCATCGTCCCGGCCTACCGGTGGCCCTGGGCCAGGGCTGCCGGCGACACGGCCAGGGCAAGGGCGAAGGCGGATGCGGTGAGGGTCCTTATCGTGCTTCAACTGTGGTTTCCAGTCGGCCCGCCCTGTCGCGGCGATTGGCGCCCGTCAGCTCTGCGGCTGCTCCAGCATCAGCCAGAGGGAGCCGAGCCGCGCCTCCGGCGTGTCGGCGGGCAGGGCGGCCAGGGTCGCCTCCGCCGCGTCGCGCTGGCCCGCAGCCAGCTGCACCACGCCCAGCCGCAGCCGGGTGGCGGACGGGTCGGACAGGTCGCCCTTGGCGAGAGCCTTGGCCAGCAGCGCCGCCCCTTCCCTGGGATCGCCCAGGCCCGCCTTGGCCATGCCGACATGGGCCAGCGGGTCACCGGACGCGGCGGCCGCGGCCTCCCGCTCCATCACCGGCAGCGCGTCGCGTTGGGTCGCCGCCTGCTGGTCGGCATAGGCGCGCAGGCGCTCGTGCCGCTCCGCCGCCGGGCCCTGGCCCAGCACGCCGGCGGCGAAGCCCTTCTCCACCACCTGCACCGCCTCCCCCGGCAGGCGCGCCGCCAACGCGTCCTGCGCCATGCTGCCGTAGGCGGCGGGGTCCCGCAGCAGCCCCGCGGCCAGCTTCAGCCGGTCCAGGTCGAGGTCCAGGCGGTCCGGGAAGGCGTTTGTCGCCTCCAGCGTCCCCACCAGCCGGGACCAGGCCTCCGGCGAGGGGTGGTGGGCCACCATCTCCCGCAGGGCGTCGGCATAGCCGGCCGTGTCGCCGACCTGGTAGCGGGCCGCGGCCAGGAGCTGGAGCATGGCCGCGTCCGGCTCCCGCCGGGCCTTCTCCTGCGCCGCCAGCAGGCCTGTCAGCATCTCGGCGGTACGCTCGTGGCCCCCGGCCTGGTAATGGGCCTGGGCCACCATGGTGATGAAGGCGTCGTCGCCCTTGCCGGCCGCCAGGGCCTTGTCGCCATAGGAGGCGGACTTGGTGTAGTCCCCCGCCCGGTACCAGAGCTGGGCCAGGGCCTCCAGCCGCTGCGCCCGGTCCGCCTTGGAGACCTGGCCGCTGGCCAGCGCCTCCTCCAGCGCCTTGGCCGCCTGCTCGTGCCGGCCCATGGCCTGGTAGACGGCGGCGCGGGTCTGGTCGATGACGAAGGCCTCGTACCGGGTCTTCCCCTTCACCTTGTCGGCCCTGGCGAGTTGGGCCAGGGCCGACTTGTAGCGCTTGCGCTCCAGGTGCGCCTGGGCCGCCTGCACCGGCTTGCCCACGGCCGCGCTGACCGTCTCCTGCGCCGGGGCGGGGCCCCCGGGTGCCAACGACAGGGTCGCCCCCAGCAGCGCCGCGGCGACGGCCCCGCGCAGGGTCTTGGCGAATGGCGTCATCTCTGCCCTCCTGATCTTTTCAGGCCATGCGGGGGGAACACGCCGAGCCAAAGTTTGTCACAGCGCTGGGCCCGTGCGCGGACCTCCATCGATTGTGCCGGAACCGTCCGGCGCCGTGACCGGCGGGCCGACCAGGCCGCTGGCGTAGACCAACCCGCCGCCACCAGGGAAGGCAGGGGAAAGCCGGGCTGGCAGGCGCCAGCGCCAGCGCGGCGCCCATGAGCAGGTGTCGCATCCTGTCCTCCACGGTAACGTCCCAGGCGGGTGCCGGGCCGGGGGGGCCAGGCGCGCCATCCCCGCTCCCCCCGGCCGGCCGACGGGGGCCGTCGGTAGGGCCTCGGCCCGGCCACCGTCCCAGGGGCAACCGCAGGCCCGCCGGCTTGTCGCCCGGCCGGAAGCCTGTCCTGCGGGGTTGAGAGGGGTGCCGCCACCCGTGGTTGGGTCGGGTGACGACAAGAGGGCCCGCGGGCCCCGGCACGAGGAGAACAGGCATGCTGAAGGTCATAGGTTGGATCGTGGGGATCATCTTCCTGATCGGGTTGCTCGTGGTGACGGGCGTGCTGAACCTGATCTTCTGACGGCGCCGCAAGCCATGGCCCTTCCCCGCGCGTTGGGCAGCGGGGAACCGGCACTCGGGTCGAAAAGCCATGCAGAAGGGTATCGCGTGCGGCGAATGCCGGCTGAGGGGCCGCGACGCCTTCCGGCCGCTCTCGCCGGAGGAGTTGGGCTTCGTCATGCGATCCAAGTCCCGCCACCTGCGCCGCCCGGCCAACGCCACGCTGTACGAGCCGGGGCAGGGGGACGTGCCGCTCTACACCGTCTACAGCGGCTGGGCCTTCCGCTATGCCCGCTTCGCCGACGGCTCCCGCCAGATCGTGGAGTTCCTGCTGCCGGGGGACCTGGTGGGCCTGCCGGCCATCTTCCTGGCCCGCATGGCCTATGGGGCGGAGGCGCTGACCGCCGTGGAGCTTTGCGAGCACCGGGGGGCCCCGATGGACACCCTGTTCTCCGACCACCCCGGCCTGTCCCGGGCCCTGGTGCAGGGCCTGGTCGAGGACCGCAAGCGCGCCGACATGCGCCTGGCCGTGCTGGGCCAGCGGCAGGGGCCGCACCGCGTCGGCCACCTGATGCTGGAGTTGCATGACCGGCTGGCCCGCCTGGGCTTTGCCGGGGGCGGCACCTGCGAGATGCCGCTGCGCCGCCGCCACTGGGCCGACGCCACCGGCATGTCCGGCACCCACGTCGCCCGGTCCCTGGCCCACCTGCGGGATCAGGGGCTGGCGGTGGTGGAGGACGGGCTCCTCACCATCCTGGACCGGGACGGGTTGGCGTCCCTGTCCGGCTACATGGCCTTCGACGACCCGGGTCCCCGCCTGCTGCTCTGACGCCCGTCCCGGCAGGGCGGGCGCTTGCGACATGCGGGCTGGCGGCCACATCGGCTGCCGGGCGTGGGACAAAAAGCGGCACATATGTGCGGATTTTTTCGTGACAGGCGGCGCACCCCCGGGTTGGCAAGGGTGATGGACGGCGCGACGGGGGCACGGTCCCCGACGTCGCCACGGGCCAGCGCAAGGCCACAAGGCCCCATGGCAACCCGGAGGACCGACCATGAGCGACCCCCTCGTCACGCAAGTGACCGCGATGTTGCCGGAGCTGCGGCGCTACGCGCTCCGGCTGGCCAGGGACGCGAGCGACGCGGACGATTTGGTGCAGGACTGCATGGTGCGCGCCCTGTCGCGGCTCGAGCTGTTCGAGCGCGGCACGAACCTTGAGGCGTGGCTCACCACCATCCTGCGCAACCTCTTCCTCAACCGGTGCAAGCAGGCGAAGCGCCATGCCGAGGCGGTGATGCCGGTGGAGGACACGATAGAGGCCCCCCAGGAACGCCGGGTGGAGCTGAAGGAGATGGCCCGCGCCATCGCCCGGCTCAGCCCCGGGGAGCGGAACCTGGTGCGCCTCTGCGGCGTGGAGGGCCGTTCGTACAAGACCGTGGCGGCCCGGATGGGCGTCACCATGGGGACGGTGCGCTCCCGGCTCAGCCGGGCCCGCGCCCGGCTGCGGGACCTTGCCGCCAAGCCGCGCGGCGCGGAAGCCCCGCGGGAGGCCCCTTCCGCCCCAAGCCCGCGGCCCGCCACGGCCAGTGCCCAAGCGGCGGCCCCCGTCCGGCG
>MOEB01000081.1 GCA_001939945.1 Aerophototrophica crusticola
CTGCGCGCGGCGGCGGACCGGATCGTGGCCTTCGCCCGGATGCACCGCGCGGTCTTCCCCGACGAGGCGGCGGCCGACGGCGACCTGGGCACCCTGCTCGCCGCCGTGGCGCGGGACCTGGACGGGGGGACGGGCCGGGTGGCCGTGGAGACCCCCGGCGGCCCGGCCCTCGCCGACCCCGACCTGGCGATGCACATCGGCCTGCTGGCGCGGGAGCTGGTGGCGAACGCCTTGTCCCACGGCGGGGGCGGGGTTCGGGTGGCCCTGGCCCGCCGGCCGGACGGGGGGTTGCGGCTCGAGGTGCGTGACCAGGGGGCCGGCCCGGGCCCGGGCGTGGCGTACCGCGGCGTGGGCAGCGTCCTCGTCGAGGCCATCGCCGCCCAGCTCGGCGCGACGGTGGCGGGGCGGGCGAAGGGGGGCTGGGCGGTCACCGTGGAGATCCCGGCCACCCCGCCGGCCCCCTCCAGCGGGGCGGGGCAGCGGGGATAGGCGCCGGCCTCGGCCTGCCGGGGCCGGAAAACCGGCCGGGGGGCACGGGGCATCTTCCCCTCGGCGCCGGGGCGCGCTACGCAGGGCGGGCGCCGGTCCGGCGCGTGGGGGTCCCCGGCAGGAAAGGAAGGGTCGAGATGCTGTCAGTCAGCCGTCGCACGGTGCTCGGCGGGATGGGCGGGGCGGCGGCCCTGGCGTGCCTCCCGGCAGGCGCCCGCGCCGAGGGGCCGCTTGTCTGGACCTTCGACTCGCTGGACGGCATCGGCGGCCACGCGCCGCAGGTCGAGGGCGCGCCGAGGCTGGTGGACTCGCCCCTGGGCAGGGCGGTCGAGTTCGGCGGGAACGGCGACGCCCTGTTCATCGGGCAGCACCCCCTGGCCGGGGCCGCCCGCTTCACCTTCGAGGCGCTGTTCCGGCCGGATGGCGGCTCCTTCGAGCAGCGCTGGTTCCACCTGGAGTCGGACGAGCCGGGGGTGGAGCCCGGCAAGGGCCGCACCCGCATGCTGTTCGAGGTCCGGGTCGCGGACGGAAGCTGGTACCTGGACGCCTTCATGCGCGGCGAGGGCTATTCCCAAGTGCTGATGGTGCCGGAGAAGCGCTTCCCCCTGGGCCGCTGGTACCATGTGGCCCAGACCTATGACGGCACCACCTACCGTTCCTACGTGGACGGGGCGCTGCAGGCGGAGGCGGCGGTGCCCTTCAAGCCGCAGGGGCCGGGCCGCGCCTCCGTCGGCATCCGGATGAACCGGGTGGACCCGTTCAAGGGCGCCGTGCGCCAGGCCGCCTTCCTGGCGGGGGAGGCCCGGGCGCCCGGCGGCTTCGTCCTGCCCTACCCCCAGGGCTGAGGCCGCCCGGGTCCCCTGGGGCGTGTCCACGGCCAGCGTGAAGACGCCCTACGCCATGGCCTGGGCCAGGGAGGCCGCCAGTGCCGCGAGCGCGAGCCCGGTGGCCAGCCTGGCAAGGCTGCCGCCGTGGCGGCGCGCCACCAGCAACAGCACCTCGACGACGGCGCCGAGCACCGCCACGGTCAGCCAGGGGTTCTGGGTCATGGGGCGGCGGGAAGGTCGGGGGCGGGCATGGCGGTCCTTGTCGCGTGGTCACCGGCACGCATACGCGCGAGGGGCGGATCGCATCCCCCGCCTGCCCGCCAAGCGCCATGGGCAGCCCGTGGCCCCGCGCCTCAGGCGAGGCCGAGGAACCCGACCACGCCGATGACCGCCACCAAGCCGACGCCTACCACATAGGCGAGGATGAGTCCGACCCTGCCCCGCATCCCGCCCCCCGTTCCATGGCCATGCCCCCATCCACCTGTGGCACGACCCCGCCGGGTCAAGCCCAGCCGACGCGGGCCGGCCGGCCTTCAGGCCCGCGCCTCGGCCAGTTGCCGGTCGATGGCGGCGCGGAAGGGCTCGGCGCCCGGCCAGCTTGTGATCCGGCCGCGCAGCCTTCCCTGGCGGAAGACCAGGAACACCGGGATGCCGTGCAGGCCGAAGCGGTTGGCCAGCTCGAAGTCGTCATAGACGTTTCCGTGCAGCCAGCGCACGCCCGGCCAGGTGAATTCCCCCGGCCGGGCCAGCAGGGCGTGCTTGGCCAGGTCGCAGTTCGGGCAGTCCCGCCCCCACAGGAACAGGATGTCCAGCGTCCCCCGGTCCGGCGCGGCGAGCACGGCGTCCAGGTCGGCGGAGCCGACCTGGCGCATGGGGAAGCGCTGGAAGAAGCCGGGGGGCGGGGGCATCGGGGGACCTCGTCCTTGTGGGCCCCACCCCTAACCCGGGCCGGCCCCCCTTGTCCCGCACGACGGGCCGGGCCGGGCGTCCCGCCGGGCCAAGGCGCGCACCAGGGTGCGGTGGCGGCGCGCGTCCAGCGGGTAGCGCCGGAGCAGCAGCAGCGACAGGGCCGCGCCGACGGCGGGGAGCAGCCCGGCCAGGGCGCGGATGGAGGCCAGGGCCGCCGGCCCCTGCTCCGCGTTGGGCACGAACCCCCCGGCCTCCAGCACCAGGCCCATCAGGGCCGCGGACAGGCCGAGGGAGAGCTTCTGGGCGAAGCAGGCGAGGCCGACGGTGGTCGCCTCGTCCCGGCGGCCGAAGCGCCACTGGTTGTATTCCACCGTGTCCGGCAGCATGGACCAGAAGCAGACGCCGAAGCCCGTGCTGCCCACCGCCACCCCGGCGACCAGCAGCAGCGACGGCAGCAGCGGCAGCGGCGGGGCCAGGAACAGGGCCAGGCCGAACAGGATGGTGACGCCGGCGCTGAGCCGCCAGCCCGCGGGCTTGCCCCGGCGCTGCAGCACGGGGACCCAGAGCAGGGCCGCGGCGGCGTTGACGGCGGCCACCAGGGGCAGCGCCCACTCTGCCGCCTGCCAGGCGCCCAGCACGTACTTCAGCACGTAGGCGAGGCTGGCGGTGTGCAGGGAGACGAAGACGGAGACCAACACCAGCCCACCCAACAGGCGGAGCAGCGGGCCGCTCCGCCGGGCGATCCCCAGGAAGCCCCGCGCCTCGGCCAGCAGGCCGGCGGGGGCGGGGCGGCCGGCCTCGCCCTCCCCCTCCCGCGCCAGGGCGAAGCAGAGCACGGCGGAGGCGACGCCCAGCAGCCCCAGCAGGCAGGCCGCCAGCAGGTAGCCCTGGCGCGGGTCCCCGTCCCCCAGCCGTGGCACCAGGAACGGGAAGAGGTAGGCCACCGCGACGCCGCCCAGGAAGGCGAACTGCATGCGCAGGCCGGTCAGGGCCGTGCGCTCGGCGCTGTCGCGGGTCATGCTGGCGGACAGGGCGGCATAGGGGATGGCGACCACCGTGTAGGCGGTGCGCAGCAGCAGCTGCGCGGCCAGGGCATAGGCCACCAGGGCCCCGCCCCCCAGCCCGGGGGCGGAGAAGGCCAGGGCGAAGCTGGCCGCCAGCGGCAGGGAGCCCAGCAGGACGTAGGGCCGGAACCGGCCCCAGCGGGTCCGCGTCCGGTCGGCGACCAGTCCCATGACGGGGTTGGCCAGCGCGTCCCACAGGCTGGCCAGGAAGAAGACGGCCCCGGCCCACCAGGCCGGCAGCCCCAGCACGTCCGTCTGGTAGTAGATCAGGAACAGGCCGATGCCCTGCCAGTACAGGTTCAGGCCGAAATCGCCGACGGCGAAGCCGAACCGCTCCCGCGCGGGCAGCCTGCCGGCCGCCCCCGCCCCCGGACGCCACCCCATGCGTATCCTCCCCCGCGGCCTGCCATGCGGCCGCTTCCTGCCAGTCTGTCACGCGACGGGGCTTGGCGGGAAGTCCCCTCCGGCCCCATATTGATAGCGCTGCCAACGAGCCGCCGAGCGGCTTGCGCGCTGCCGTCCCCGGCCGGGGCTGGCCGTCGGCGGCACCCGGGCCGCGAAGGTGTTTGATGATCGTCTTGGACAGGAAGCCCACCATCACGGACGTGGCCAAGCTGGCCGGCGTGTCCATGAAGACGGTTTCCCGCGTCATCAACAAGGAACCCAACGTCCGGGACGAGCTGCGGGACCGGGTGCTGAAGGCGGCGGACGAGCTGGGCTACCAGCCCAACTTCTCCGCCCGCAGCCTGGCCGGCGTGCGCTCCTTCCAGCTCGCCTACCTGTTCGGCGACCCGGGCGGCGACTATGCCCACGGGGTGCAGATCGGCATCCTGGACGCCTGCCGCGACGCCGGCTACCACCTGGTGGTGGAGCAGATCGACGTGGACGCGCCGGACGCGGCGCAGCGCACCGCCACGCTGGTGGCGCAGCTCCGGCTGGACGGGGTGGTGCTGAGCCCGCCGATCACCGACCACCGCGGCGTGCTGGACGCGCTGAAGAGGGCCGGCGTGCCCTATGTGCGCATCGCCCCGGACGAGGCGCTGGACGGCTCCCCCTACGTGCAGATGGACGACGCCAAGGCGGCGGAGGAGCTGACCCACTACCTGGTGGATCTGGGCCACAGGGACATCGGCTTCATCAAGGGCCACCCCCGCCACGCGGCGGGCCGGCTGCGCTTCGAGGGGTTCCGGCGGGCCATGGAGGCGCGGGGCCTGGCCGTGCAGCCGTCGCTGGTGGAGCAGGGCACCTTCTCCTACGGCTCGGGCATCGACTGCGCCTGGCGGCTGCTGCGCCGCCGCGCCCGGCCCACGGCCATCTTCGCCAGCAACGACGACATGGCGGCCGCCGTGGCGGCCGTGGCGCACGAGTCCGGCATCGAGGTGCCGGAGGATTTGACCGTGGTGGGCTTCGACGACGCGCCCATCGCCCAGGTGGTCTGGCCGCCACTGACCACCGTCTGCCAGCCGATCCGGGAGATGGCCCGCGCCGCGGCCGACCTGCTGATCGGCCGGGCCGCCGACAAGGACCGGGACTCCTGGCCCGACCCGGTGCCGCACCGGCTGCTGGCGCATGAGCTGCGCGTGCGCCGGTCCTCCGCCCCGCCGGGCGAGCGCACCGTCGCGCGGGCGCGCCGGTAGGCTGGGAAGGCATGACCAAGGCCGGCGACCGCCGGCCCGCGGGCCGGGGGCGCCTGAGGGGGCCGTTGGTCGGCCCCGACCGACGGCTATGGGAAACCAAAAGAAAGGCCGGGGCCGCCAGCGGTGCCGGCAGCCCCGGTTTGAAGTCACCAGGGAAGAGTACGGGCGGCTCCCGGCCGAGACGGGACGGGCGCCGCCCAACAACCGGCTGTCGCCGGCCCCGCCCCCGGGGCCCTGGCCGGGGCCCCGGGGGCAAGCGCGTCACCCCCCGCGGCGCTGGCCGGCCCACATCCCCTGGATCGCCTCCAGGCTGCGGCCCTTGGTCTCCGGCACGTAGCGCAGGACGAACAGGGCGGACAGGGCGGCCATCAGGCCGTAGAGGTAGTAGGAAAAGCCGTGGTTGAACCACAGGTTCAGGGTGGAGTTGCCGTCCAGGACCTTGAACGACCAGGACACCAGCAGGTTCGACACCCATTGGGCCGCCACGGCCAGGGCCATGGCCTTGCCCTTCACCGGGTTGGGGAACATCTCCGACAGCAGGATCCAGACCACCGGGCCCCAGGACATGGCGAAGCCGGCGATGTAGGCGACCACCGCCACCAGGGCGCCCAGGCCGGGGGAGCCCTGGCCGAACAGGAAGCCCAGGGTCAGCATGGACACCGCCATCAGGCAGGACCCCACCAGCAGCAGCGGCCGCCGGCCCCACCTGTCCACCGTGGCCATGGCCACCAGGGTGAACAGCACGTTGGCCGTGCCAACCACCACCGTCTGCAACAGGGCGCTGTCGGTGGCGGCGCCCATGTTCTGGAACATCAGCGGGGCGTAGTAGAGCACGGCGTTGATGCCGACGAGCTGCTGGAAGACGGACAGGGTGACGCCGATGGCGATCACCGGCAGGCCGAAGGACAGCAGCCGCCCGGTCTCCGTCGCCGCCAGGCTCTGGCGGATTTCGGCCAGGGTGGCCTCCGTGTCCTGGCCGCCGTCGAGGCGACGCAGCACCTGCCGCGCCTCCTCCACCCGGCCCCGCATCACCAGCCAACGGGGCGTGTCGGGGGCCCGCAGCAGCAGGACCAGGAACAGGGCGGCGGGCAGCGCCTCCGACCCCAGCATCCAGCGCCAGCCCACCGCGTGCAGCCAGGCGTCGTCCCCTTGCAGGGAGATGGCCCAGTTGACGAAGTAGACCCCGACGATGCCCAGCACGATGGCCATCTGGTTCAGGGAGATCAGCCGCCCCCGCTGGGCCGGCGGCGCGATCTCCGCGATGTAGAGGGGCGACAGCATGGAGGCGATGCCCACGGCGATGCCGCCCAGGACGCGGTATGCGATGAAGGGCCAGAGGGCCGCCGGGCCCATGCCGCCCACCGGGCCCAGCCCCAGCTCCGGCAGGGCGGAGCCGATGGCCGACAGCAGGAACAGGAAGGCCGCCAGCACCAGGCCGCGCTTGCGGCCCAGCCGGTCGGCCACCAGCCCGGCGACCGCGCCGCCGATGACGCAGCCGAACAGGGCACTGGCCACGGTGAAGCCGGACAGGCTGTCCCGCGCCGTCTCCGCCAGGCCCAGCGGGTTGATGAAGTTCACGTCGATGGACCGGACCGCGCCCGAGATCACCGCCGTGTCATAGCCGAACAGCAGGCCGCCCAGGGTGGCCGACAGGGTCAGCCCCACGACGGGGCTGGTGGCGCCCGCGATGCCCGGGGAAGGGGCGGCCACCGGATAGGCGGCCAGGGTTGGTTGGTTGGCGTCCGACATGGCAAGCCCGTCCTGTTGTGGCCCCGCCGGTCAGGGCCGGGGCCAGGTTTGGGTGTGGCGGGGGACGGCGGGCCGAGGCCCGCCGCCGGGCGTCAGAACCGGTAGCTCAGCCGCGCGCCGTAGGTGCGCGGCGGGTTGTAGAAGGCGACCCAGTTGCCGAGGTTGGTGGGGGCCGTGGTCGGCGTGCCGTTGGACGACGCGCCGATGTTCTGGATGTCCGTCTTGATCGCCTTGTCCTCCAGGTTCTGGACGAAGGCCTCCAGCGTCCAGTTGCCGTCGGCCCCCTCGTACCGGACGGACAGGTCCGTCTTGGTGAAGGCCTTCTGCTCCCCCGCCCCGCGGTACAGGGTGGGGTAGACGTCGTTGAAGGGGGACAGGGTGCTCTTGGTCTCGTAGTGGAACTGGATGCGCGGCACCAGCCGGCCGCCATTGCCGAACTCGAAGGCGTGCTCGTAGATGGCGGTGGCGGAGAAGGTGGGCGCGTGGCGCAGCTTCCGCCCGCCGAGGTCAACCGTGTTGCCCAGGTTGGCGCTGTCGAAGAAGGTGGTGTCGATGGTCAGGAACTCGTCATACTCGGCGTCCAGCACGCTGAAGAAGCCGGACAGGGTGTCCGCCTCGGTGATGGCCCAGTTCAGCTCGCCCTCGAAGCCCTTGATGGTGGCGGAGGCGGCGTTGCTGGTGACCAGCTGCTGCTGCCCGCTGGGCAGCCGCTCCACGGCGGAGACCTGGAGGTCCTTGTAGTCCATGTAGAAGGCGGCGGCGTTGAAGGTCAGCGCCCGGCCCAGCGACGCCTTGAAGCCCACCTCGTAGTTGGTCAGCGTCTCCGGCAGGTGGCGCCGCCCGCCGTCGCTGAGGCCGCCGGACTTGAAGCCGGTGGAGACGCTGGCATAGGTCATCAGGTCGTCGTTGATGTCCCACTCGCCGCGGGCCAGCCAGGTGGTCTTGCTGTCCTTGGTCTTGCCGTCGTTGAAGCCGCCGCCGGGCCAGTTGCCGCCGGTGGAGGCATAGACGCTGCCGCAGCTCTCCGGCGTCAGGGCGCCGCCGGGGCCGAGCAGCCGGCCGCCCTGGCCGATGGTGGCGCCGAAGTCCGGGCAGACCCAGTTGCGCCCGCCCACGTCCTTCTTCTTCTCCGTCGTGCGGCGGATGCCGCCGGTCAGGCGGATGTCGTCGGTGACCGAGTAGGTGGCCTGGGCGAAGGCCGCCTTGCTGTTCAGGGTGCGCTTCGGCTGCACGAAGGACATGGAATAGGCCGTGTCCCCCGGCTGCGTCGGGTTGACGATGATGGGGCCGAAGGGCGGGATGCGCGACGCCGGGATCTGCGAGATGTCGATGTCGAAGCGGATCGCGTTGTCCTCCTCCATGTAGAAGGCGCCCACGATCCATTGCAGCGGGCCGTCGCCGGCGGACTTGGCCTGGACCTCGTGGGTGAAGCTCTCGAAGGAGGAGTATTCGGTCCGGTGCTCCTGCTTGAAGCCCGGGATGGCGCCGGCGTCGTTGTCGGAGGCGTTCTTGCGGCCCATGTCGTTGTAGCCGCCGATATAGGTCAGCTCCAGCCAGTCCGTCGGGCTGTAGTCGAGCTGGCCGCGGAAGGACAAATTGTCCTGGTCCAGGTAGCCCGGCGTGTCCACCAGGGCGGAATAGCGCTTGGTCCCCGGCCGCTTGGTCTGCAACAGGGCGATGTTGCCGGTGCCGTTGTCGCGGTAGTACTCGGCCGCCACGGTGGCGCGGATCTGCTCCGTCGGCTCCCACAGGGCGGTGCCGCGCACGGCGACCTGGTCGGCGGCGCCGTACTTGCGGTTCCGCACCGCCGCCGAGCGCTCCTGGAAGTCCACGAAGCCGTCGCGCCGCTCCGTGGCGCCGGCGATGCGGAAGGCGAAGTTGTCGGTGACCGGCACGTTGACGTGGGCGCGGGTGCCGACCCGCTCGTAGTTGCCCACGATGAACTCACCCGACGCGGAGAAGTCGTCGAAGCGGGGCTTGGCGGTGATGATGTTGACCACGCCCGCCGTGGCGTTGCGGCCGAACAGGGTGCCCTGCGGCCCGCGCAGCACCTCCACCCGCTCCACGTCGTACATCAGGACGGTGGCGCCCTGCGGGCGGGGGGAATAGACGCTGTCCACGTGGAAGGCCACGGCGGGGTCGCCCAGCTCCGTGTGGTTGGCGGAGCCGATGCCGCGCAGGTAGACGTGGACGCCGCCGGAGTCGCCGTGCTGCTCCACCGTCAGGTTGGGCACCAGGGTCTGCAGGGTGGCCAGGTCGTTGACCTGGGCCCGGTCCAGCGTGTCCTGCCCGAAGGCGGAGACGGCGATGGGCGTGTCCTGCAGGGACAGGCTGCGCTTGGTCGCCGTGACGATGATCTCGTCCACGGCGGCGGTCTGGGTCTCCCGCCCCCCGACGGGCTCGCCCTGCTGCGCGGCGGCGGTGCCGGAAACGGCAAGGATGGCGGCATGGGCCAACAGCAGGGCCCGCAACTTGGACATCGTAACCTCCCCACTCTTATCGTCGTTTTTACGGGCCGCCGTGCTTTGGTCCGGAAGCCGCCTTGATGGTGATCCTACCGTTCTGGACAGCGCTGTCAATGCGAAAGACAGCGCTGTCAAAATTTTTGTCCGACCGGGTTAGCTGCCCGGGCAGGCGACCTCGCCGGTGTTGCTGTCCAGCTTCAGGTCGGTGAAGGTCAGGGCCAGCTTACCGGACGTCACGATCTCCACCGGCCGGTCCACCTTGGACATGTCGGCGCCCATGGCGGCGAAGCAGCTCAGCTTCACCCGGGCGTCGCGCCACTCCCCCGGCTTGGCGGGGGCCAGCAGGCCGCTGATGTCCACCGACCCGCCGCAGCCCTCGCCGCACCCGACGGCCAGCAGCACCGGGGCGGTGGGCCTCTCGTCCAGCCGGTAGCGCAGGGACACCACCATGTCGCCGTTGGATTGGCGGCGCAGGTCCACCGGCCGCCCCTCCACCAGGATGGAGCCCTTGCCGGCCCCGCTCCAGGTGACGGACTTGGCGTCCTCCTGGGCCTGCACGTCCACCGACCGCACGTCCACCACCCCGCCCGGGCTGGCCTGCCGGGTGGTGGTGACCCGCACCGCGCCGGCCGCGTCCTTGGCCTGGAGCGACCAGGGGCTGACCGCCCGGCCCTGGCGGAAATAGAGGCCGCTGTTGGCCAGGGCGGACTTGGGCACGCCCGACTCCTCCCCCAGCGCCGCCAGCTCGGCCCTGTCCTTTACGCTGAGCCCGAACCCGTAGGCGAACAGCGGGTCATAGGCCGCGTCGCCCCGGTTCAGCACCACCTGCGAAGCACTCTTGGGCCAGGAGAAGGAGAGCTTGCCCGTGAAGTCGTGGGCGATGGAACCGTCGGGCTTGCGGAACAGCAGGTCGGCCACCCCGCCCCCCTCCGACCCCGGCAGCGAGGCGGCCACGAAGGCGTCGGAGGCGTTGATCTCCGGGTTCACCCACAGGGGCCGGCCCGACAGGAAGACGGAGACGACCGGGATGCCCTGGGCCTTCAGCCGCCGCAACAGGGCCAGGTCGCGCTTCTCCCCGGCCTGGTATTCCAGCGTGTCCAGGTCGCCCTGGAACTCTGCATAGGGGTCCTCCCCGAAGACGACGATGGCCACGTCGGGCTTTTCCGTGAAGCTGCCGTCGATGCTGAGGGTCGCGCTGCCACCCGCCGCCTCCACCGCCTGGCGGATGCCGGCATGGATGGAGGTGGCGCCGGGGAAGTCGCTGTTCTTGTTGCCGGTGCCCTGCCAGGACAGGGTCCAGCCGCCGGACTGCTTGCCGATGTCGTCGGCCCCGTCGCCGGCCACCAGCACCTTCGCCTTGGGCGCCAGCGGCAGCAGGCCGCCATTGTTCTTCAGCAGCACCAGTGACTTGCGCACCGCCTCCCGCGCCACGGCGCGGTGTTCCGGCGCGCCCAGCAGCTTGAAGTCGCCGGCCAGGGCCCGCTTGGACGGGGCCGGCTTGTCCAGCAGCCCGGCCAGGGCCTTCACCCGCAGCACCCGGCGCACCGCGTCGTCCAGCCGGGCCATGGGGATCTCCCCCGCCTTCACCTGGGCCACCGTGTTGTCGAACAGGGCCTTCCAGCTGTCCGGGGCCATCAGCATGTCGATGCCCGCGTTGAAGGCGGCGGGGCAGGAATGCTTGGTGCAGCCCGGCACCTGGTCATGGGCGTTCCAGTCGCTGACCACGAAGCCGTCGAAGCCCATCCGGCCCTTCAGCACGTCGGTCAGCAGCTCCTTGCTGGCCGTCAGCTTGATGCCCTGCCAACTGCTGAAAGAGGCCATGACGGTGAGGGTCCCGGCCTCCAGCGCCGGCGGGTAGCCGGCGTTGTGGATGCGGACCAGCTCCGCCTCCGTGGCCCGGTTGTCCCCCTGGTCCCGCCCCTCGAAGGTGCCGCCGTCGCCCAAATAGTGCTTGGCGGAGGTGACGGTGCGGCCCGGCGCCATGAAGCCCGGGGTGCCGAGCTTGCCCTGCAGGGCCTCCACGATCACCCCGGCGTAGGCGGCGACGATCTCCGGGTCCTCGGAATAGCCCTCGTAGGTGCGGCCCCAGCGGTCGTCACGCACCACCGCCACGGTGGGGGCGAAGGTCCAGTCCACGCCGGTGGCGGCCAGCTCCCGGCCCGTCACCTCGGCGATGCGGCGGATCAGGTCGGGGTCGCGGGCGGCGCCCAGCCCGATGTTGTGCGGGAAGATGGTGGCGCCGACGATGTTGTTGTGGCCATGCACCGCGTCCACCCCGAACAGCAGGGGGATGGGGGTGTGGCCGGGCCGCGGCTCCATGGCCACGGCATGGAAGGCGTCCGCCAGGGCCAGCCAGGCGCGGGCCGGGGCGCGGTCGTCGCCGTCGGGGCCGGAGTTGCCGCCGGCCAGGATGGAGCCCAGCGGGTAGCGGCGCAAATCCTCCGGCTTGATGGTGGAGATGTCGCCCTGGATGAGCTGGCCGACCTTCTCCTCCACGCTCAACTTTGCCAGCAGGGCGGTGACGCGGGCTTCCACCGCCGGGTCGAGCAGCCGGCCGGACGGGATGTGAGGCCAGGCCTCCGGGTGGACCACGGGTGCGGGCGGCGTGTCCGCCCCCGCCACGGGCACCGGGCCCGACATCGCCAGAATCGCAACCACCGCCGCCCCTGCAAGCATGCCCCCGGCCACGCCCCCGCGGCGCGCGCCCGGCCGGCGCCGCCCGACGGGCGGGCGGCCCATTCCCCGCTCCATGGATGTCCCCTCCACTGTCCGATTTGCTTTGGCCGGTTGACGGTCCGGCGGTCGGCCCCAGGGTTGACCGATGCAGACAGCGCTGTCAATAGCCGTCGCGAGACACCGGGCGGGCATGGGGCCGGAAAACGGGGTATGCCGAAGGGGGGCGCGCCGGCCCGGCGGCTTCCCCTCAGGGCGGGCCGGGCGGGGCGGGCTCCCCCGCGCTGCCGCCGCGGAGCCGTCGGGCCCGTGCCAGCAGGCCCACGCCACACCAGGCCAGCAGGGCCGCCAGCGGGTAGGCCACCAGCGCCGGCAGGAAGGCCACCGCCAGCGCCAGGGCCA
>MOEB01000082.1 GCA_001939945.1 Aerophototrophica crusticola
GTGCTGGAGGCCGCGGGCGTGGGCCGGGCCCGGCTGCTGGTGGTCACGGCCCCGGGGGCGGAGCAGGCGCGGCGGGTGGTGGCCGCGGCCAAGGCGCTGAACCCGCGCCTGGACACGGTTGTGCGCGCCAACGGCGAGGGCGAGCTGGACTGGCTGCGCCGCCAGGGCGTGGGCATGGCCGCCACCGGGGAACGGGAGCTGGCGCTCGCCATCGGCGGCTACGCCCTGGCCCGGCTGGGCGTGCCGGAGGCGGAGGCGCGCCTCGTGGTGCAGGCCTTCCGCGCCGAGACCCGGGTGGGCGAGGGCCTAGACGGGGACGGCGCCGCCCGGGTGCCCGAACTGCGGCCCCACCGGGCGGAGGCGGCGCCCGACGCCGGCTGACCGGGGGCCTGCCCGCCGTCCCCGCGGGCGGGCGGACGGCTGTTTTCAGACCGGTAGCCCTGGAAAGCCTTGGCACCGTCGGTACCAGTTTGGCCTGGGGGAAGGAGACGGCCGCCGTGTTCGCGCACCCGGTCCAGCCGGCGGTGCGCGGCCTCGCCGACCAGGCCCCTCCCATGTTGGCGGCAAGGCCCTTGGCATCCGGGATCCCGCCAGGTTCCGCTGTATGCGGTCAGCGCCCCAGGAAGCGGGCCGGCCGCTTCTCCAGGAAGGCGGCGATGCCCTCCCGCACGTCGGCCGTGGCGGCGCAACGGGCGAATTGGGCCGCCTCCACGGCCAAGCCCTCGTCGATGGGCAGGTTGATGCCGCGGGTCGTGGCCGCGAGGCAGGCCGCCACGGCCACCGGCGGCATGGCGGCGATGCGGCACGCCAGCTCGTGGGCGGCGGGCAGCAGGTCGCCGTGGGGCACCACCCGGTTCACCAGCCCCACCGCCTCCGCCCGCGCCGCGTCGATCGGGTCGCCGGTCAGCAGCATCTCCAGCGCCCGCTTGCGCCCCACCAGCCGGGGCAGGCGCTGCGTGCCGCCGTAGGGCGGGTTGAAGCCAAGCCTGATCTCCGACTTGGCGAACAGGGCCCGCTCGCTGGCGATGGCCAGGGGCGCGGCCTCCGTCACCTCGCAGCCCCCGCCGAAGGCCAGGCCATTGACGGCGGCGATGACGGGCTTGGGGAAGGCCTCGACACGGCCGGTCAGCCGCTGGCCGCGGCGCACGAACTCGCGCAGGGCAACCTCCGGCCCGGCGGCCACGAGGGGCGCGAACTCGCGGATGTCCGCCCCGGCGGAGAAGGCCCTGTCCCCGGCCCCGGTCAGGATGACGGCGCGGATGGCGTCGTCCCGCTCGACCCGGTCCAGCAGCGCGTTCAGCCGGTCGATGGTGGCGAAGTCGATGGCGTTAAGCCGGTGCGGCCGGTTCAGCGTCAGCGTGGCCACCGGCCCGTCCGCGGCGAAGGTCACGACCTCTTCCATGGTTCCACTCCTTCCCCAAGCGGGTACCGACCCGGTGGCCTGATCAGGCCACCGGGCGGCGCCTGGCGGCAAACGCGGAAGCCTCACGGGGCGGTGAGCCGGGCGCAACGGGCCGGGCAAAGGTGGGCCCGCCACCCCGGAGGGAGGCGGGCCCGAGTGGCCGCCCGGCGCTGGGCCCGGGCGGCGGCTGCGCGGGGGCCCCGGGGAACCGTCGCCGGGGACGCGGGACCCACCGCGCCGCCCATGGGAGGGTACCGTCCGCGCCAATGGCAAGCGGGGAGCGCTCAACGGTCGGTGAGGCGATCTCAACTCCCCCTTCCGCGCGGCCAGTTGCGGGCAGGGGGGCCGCGGGGCGATGATCGGCGCGCGACGGCGCGAGAGGAGCGTTCACCGGCCATGGCCTACAGGCTGCCACCCCTGTCCACCCTGCGGGTCTTCGAGGCCGCGGCGCGGCACCTGAGCTTCCGGGCCGCGGCGGACGAGCTGCTGCTGACCCCCAGCGCCGTCAGCCGCGGCGTCCAGACATTGGAGCAATGGCTGGGCCTGCCCCTGTTCACGCGGGGCCGGGGCGGCATCGCCCTCACCGAGGCCGGGGCGGCCTATGTGGCGGGCGTGCGCGAGGCGCTGGACCGGCTCGTCCTGGCCACCGGGTCGGTGCCGGGCCGGGGCCCGCGCGGCAGCCTCGCCGTCAGCGCGGCGCCCACCTTCGGCCGTCGCTGGCTGGTGCCACGGCTGGGCCGGTTCAGGGCGCGCCACCCGGACGTCGCCCTGACCCTGGACACCACGCACCGGCAGGCGGACATCCCGCGCGAGCCCGTGGACCTGGCCTTCCGCATGGGCGGCGGCGACTGGCCGGGCCTGGAGGCCATGCCGGTGCTGCGCGAGGAGCTGGTGCCGGTCTGCGCGCCGGCGCTGGCGGGGCGGGTCCGTGCGCCCTCGGACCTGGCGGGCGTGCCGCTGCTGCACGTGACCACGGCCTCCGCCGACTGGGCGTATTGGGCGGGGGCGCGGGGCGTGGCCCTCCCGGACGGCGTCCCCGCCTTGCGGTTCGACACGGTGCAGCACGCGCTGGACGCGGCCGCGGCGGGGTTGGGCGTGGCCCTGGGGCGGCGGCCACTGGCGGACCCGGAAATCGGGGCGGGGACCCTGGCCGAGGTGCTGGGCCCGCCGGTCCCGGCGCCGACCGCCTATTGGCTGGTCTGCGCCCCCCAGGCCCTGGCCCGCGCCGAGGTGCGCGCCTTCCGCGCCTGGGTGGCGGCCGAGGCGGCCGGGGTCGCCTCCTCAGGCCAGTGACCTGGCCCGAAGGGAAGGATACGGACCCCGGCGGGGAATCCCGGGCAAACCCCGGGCGGGGTCGGATAATGCGCGTGGCAGTGTCGGCCCGCGGGGGTTGCCATCGTCCTTGGGGCATGCGGCCGGCAGCCTGCCGCATCTCGTTGCCGGCAACCCCAACCCGGGACGTCGGCGCGTCCCCGGGCTTCGCCCCACCGGGCTGCTGGTCCGCCAACCTCGAATGAAGTGGAAGCAACGGATGTCCAGGATGCTGTTCCTCAACCTGCCCGTCACGGATTTGGCGCGCTCGACCGCGTTCTACGAGGCCGTGGGGGCGACACGGAACCCCCGGTTCAGCGACGACACGGCGGCCTGCATGGTCCTGTCCGAGGCGGTCAGCGTGATGCTGCTGACGCACGGCAAGTTCGCGCAGTTCACCAGCCGGCCGATCGCCGACGCGCACAGGACCTGCCAGGTGCTGGTCTGCCTCACCGCCGACGACCGGCCCGGCGTCGACACGCTCGTCGGGGCGGCGGCCGGGGCGGGCGGGCAGGCGGACCCCAACCCGACGCAGGACCACGGGTTCATGTACGGCCGCAGCTTCGAGGACCCGGACGGCCACATCTGGGAAGTGGTGTGGATGGACCCGGCGGCCTTCGCGGCAACCCCCTGAGGGGGGCCGGCCCAAGCCTCACTGGCCCCGCCGCGCCTCCCCGTGCGGCGGGATGCCAGTTCCCGGGGCCAGCTCCAGGGACAGCGGGAACAGCCCGCGCCCGGACAGGAAGGCGGAGGTCTCCGCCTTGGTACGCGACTTGCCGTGGAGCCAAGCGGACAGGGCGGAGGGCAAGCTGGTGAAGGGCAGGCCCGGACCGAAGGCCGCCGCATCGACCGGACTGCCGACCTGGAGATGCGGGAACCAGGTCTCCCTCACATGGCCGACAAGCATGAACAGCTCACAAGGGCACGCAACGCGTCGATGGCGGCGAGCCGCGCTGGCGCCCCCGCCATCCCGACCGCCGACACGCTTCCGGGAAGACCGGCTGTGCGGCCTGCCCCTCCGTGGCCACGCCCATCTCGCGCCTCCCAAGCGACTTTCCCCCACCCAAGCCCAGGCGCGCCGCGCGGCTTTGTCGCGCAGGATCGCGACCATGTGGGCGGAAGGATGCAGCGATGGGCAGCCACGACCGCATAACCCTAGGGGAAGGCGATGCTCGCCTCGACCACGACCCGCCCGTCGCACAGCCGCCCGCAGGCGTGGCCCAGGTCGGTGTCGCTGTAGCGCACGCCCAGGGCCACGTTCTCCCTCGCCCAGACCAGCCCCAAGCCCCAGTCCAGGTAGTCCGGCCCGGCGATGGCCTCCTCGCTGGTCCATTGGTGGCCGAGATGGGCGGCCAAGGCCAAGCCTCCCGCCAACACCTCGGCCAGCGGCACCTCGGCCATGCCTCGCAGGTACAGGGCATCGCCTGCCTTCCCGGCATTCTGGGGCGTGTAGATGGCCTCCGTGCCCAGCACCAGCGGGCCGAGGTCCCGGCGGAGAACGGCCGAGAACTCCCAGAGGTCGTAATCCAGCGAGCCAGGGGCACCAGGATAGCTGACATAGGCGGCGGCCAAGTCGTACCCGGTCCCCGCTGCCTCCCCGGCGTAGCCCAGCACATAGTCCAGCTCGACCGTCGCCCCGTCGCCGTCGCCGAAGTCGACACTGGAGCCCCATAGCCCGGCATAGAAGCCCGTCCCGTGTGTCCAGGTGGCCCCGGCTTGAACGGCAGGCTTGTTGTCGGAGTTGGAGATGCCCCGGTCGACATAGTCGGACACGACCGCCGCCTCGGCGGAGATGACCCCTCCAGCCCGAGCCACCGGGCTCCAGGCCAGGGCCGCAAGCAGGATGGGGGCGAGGTGGCGCACCATGCCGCCGTGCGCCTGCGTCAGCGTGGGCGAGGCTGCCGGGGCACGAGACCTCGGTTTTCGCATCACTTTTTCCCCGTTGCCTCCCGAGGCCGTTCAGACGGCCCCTACCGGGAGCATGGCAAACGGGGGAGGGCGGATTGTGCGGAACGATTGCCGCACCGTGCGACAAGATTCCGAAATCCAGGCCCAGACGGCAGCTGCCACCGTGACGTCATGCCGAAGCTGCCTGGGCCAAGGCCCACACGCCGTTGGCGACGCGTCCTGGCTGCCCGCCGACGGGCCGACAACCGATCGGCCCCAGCCACATGACCTTGTCCAGGTCCGCGTACTCGCCATTGGACCGCAGCTTGTTGGTGGCCGGCACCGGGCCGCGGCTGCGCCAGAACCAGCCGTGCTTCCCGTCGACCGCCGCGACGATCTCGCCCTTGTCGTGGCCGTGCGTCTTGTCCGGCGCGGCCCGGCACACACTTCCCGGCCGGAGTAGCGGGGTCGGCGCGGTCCAGGGGGTCGGGCAGGGACAGGGGCGCCTGGTACCCTCGGGCATCCCCGTGTCCCGCGGCCCCCCGGGCCGGCGCCGTGGCTCAACGGCGCTCCACGTGGTCCCTGATCCAGCGGAGTAGCACGTCCGCGACCTCGTCGCTGTTCCGGTCCTGCATGAACATGTGCGTGTTCCCCCGCAGCCCGATGTCGGGCAGGAAGACCACCGTCGCGTCGCCGCCGCGCGCGTTGATGGCGTCCGCGTACTGGCGGCAGTCCCGGAGCGCGTTGGCCCAGATGCCCGACGTGTCCTCCTCGACGAAGTCCCCGAACATGATGATGGTCGGGATCGCGGCCAGCTTCACGTACTCCTCGGGCGTGAGCGCCGCCGCGGCGCAGGACCCGGGCTCGAGCGACACCAACCCCCGGATGTCGTCCGTGGCCCCCGCCGACAGCGCGGCCCTCTGGGGGAAGAAGCCGGACTGCGAGTGCCCCATCAGGACGGCGCCCTCCAGCCGCTCCGCCAGGCTCGCGAGCCGCGCCCAGGTGGGGTTCGGCGCGGGCAGCCAGGCGATCAGGTCCGGGACCATCTGCTGGAACAGCTCGTCGAAGGCCTCCTCCGGGAACTGCTGGCCGGGGAACTGCTGGCCGTACTCGGGCCCGAAGCGGAAGATCTGCCAGGCCCGCTGGTGGCTCGCCTGGTTGATCCGGGGCAGGTCCGAGACCGGCCTCTGGCCCGCCCGCACCTGCTCGTGGACGGTGGCGTCGAAGCCGGAGCGGCCCCGGCCGACCTGGTCCGGGACGTAGACGGGATGGCCACGCCGCACGAAGTACTCGGCCCAGCCCATCCGGCCGTCCGGGGTGTCCTCGTAGGTTTTCCCGGTGAGGCAGCAGCCGTGCAGCATGACCACCGGCAGGCGCCGCCGCAGCGACACCGGCACCTGGTACTGGACGTACATCTGGCCTACCGTGACGTCGTCGCCGGGGCCGCGGGACACGGTCTCCCCGCCGACGAAGAAGCTACCCTGGTCCCGCAGGAGCAGGGGCTCCCAGGGGCCGTGCTCGCGGTCGCGGGCCTGCGCGCCGGCCGCCAGAGGCAGCAGGCAAAGCGCCGCGGCGACGGCCAGCGAGGAAAAGAGGGTGGCGCGCGGGCGCGGCGTGGCGCGCCCGGCATGGGACTTGGGCATGGTGTCTCCTCCGGTTGGCTTGTTCTTCTGGCGCCCGTCGGCCTTGGCCGGGCGGCGCCTCCCCACCCCTTCCATGCCCGGCCGGGGCCGGCGGTCTCGCGCCGCCGTGTCGCCCCCGGCCAGTCGGTCACCTCACCAGGGCATGCCGCCGCCCGGGTGCCAGGACGCTGATATCCACCGCCGCCGCCATGGCAAGGTAGCCGGGGCGGTTCGGGTGGATCTTGTCGACCACGGCCGTGGTGCTGTTGGGCTGGTACTGCGGGAGCAGCTCGCCGGTCGCGGGGTCCGTCGTGGCGGCGTCGAAGTCCGCGACCCCGTCAAAGATGCCCGCGGTGCGGATGAAGGCGTTGACCGCCTTTCGCCGGGCGTCCGTCTCCGGGCTGCCGTAGCCGCCGAGCGCCGCCCCCAGGGTGGAGGTCAGCGTGGCCTGGATGACCGCCAGCCCCTCCGCCCGCATGCGGCGCACGCCCTCCCGGATGCCGGCGATGATGTCCTCGGCCGTCGCCCCGTTGCCCAGGTCGTTGGCGCCCTCCAGCCAGACCACGGCAGAGACGCCGGAATGGCTGAAGACGTCCCCCTCCAGCCGGTCGAGGGCGGCGGGCCCGCCTGCCGGGTTCCCGGTAAGGATGCGGTTCCCCCCGACGCCGGCGTTCACCACGGACACCCTGTCCCCATAGGCCTCGCGGACCCGACGCGCCAGGAAGTCCGGGTACCGGTCGTCCCCGTTCAGGGTCGAGCCGGTGCCGTCGGTGATGGAATCCCCAAGGGCGACGACCACGGCGGTGCCGGCGGGGGCCAGGGCGTCCACCCCGTCGAGGAAGTACCAGGACGTCGTCGTGTAGGGGAATGCCAGGGCGGCCTCGTCATGGCCGTGCGACCCGGAGCCGGGCGGGCTGACGTAGGAGGTCTGGACGGCCTTGGAGTGCCACGTCATGGGGCCGGTCGTCCCCACCGCGTGGAAGCTCACGGCCAGCTTCTGGCCCTGCAGGGTGTCGGCGTCGCGGGGGCTCGCGTAGTCCTGCCGGACCGGGTCGCTGTAGGTGGCCTCGCCGGGCCGGAGGGTGACGGTCCGCTGCCCGCCGAAGGTGACGCGCCGGTTGGTCCCCGGGGCCACCGCGCCGCCGCCCCCGTGCAGGCCGAGGAAGATGTCGTCGAAGCTCACCGAGCGGTCGCCAAACCGGTTGGTGAGGCGCAGGCGAAAATTGTTGCTCCAGATACTTGGCCGGACGACCAGGCGGAAGGTCTGGTCGTTGGCGCCCACCCCGGGGTCCCCGAAAGCGAAGCCGAGGTCCGGCTGGCTCACCGCGGTGCCGGTCGGATAGGTGCCGTGCGCCGACGCGACCCATGCCGCGGCCCAGGCCCTGCGCCCGATCCTGTGGCCCTGCTCCCCGTCCGCGGCACCGAAGGCCCGGGACGGCGCCGCCAGGGCGGCGAGGGTGACCGTGGCGGCCGCGGAACGGAAGAGTTTCCGGCGGCTCAGGTCATTGCCGAACGGTTGCATGTGCTCCTCCCTGTTCTCCCTGGTCCCAGGGGCAGGCCTTGGGGGGCGACGCACGCCCCTTGCGCCCCAGGCGCCGGGTTCTTTGGCGGGCGGGAATGCCCGGGTTGTCCGCCAGCCGCCGCCCGGGTCGGGCGGCTCGCGGTCGGCCATGGCTCTGCGGGGACATGACGGACGCGGATACCGGTGTCAGGTGGTCCCCGGCCGGCGTCGGGCCATGCTGTGGGACACCGCCGGGTTGCCCGCCCGTGGGGATCCGGAACCGGGCCGGGCCTCCCGGCTTGGGTCAAGGGCGCGTGCCCGGTGGGTGGCCTCGTCGGCGGCGGCCCGGGCGTGTCGCGGGCGGGCGGCGGGGGGTGACAGGGGACGCCATGGACATTCCTCCTGCTGCGGCGTGGTGGCCAGGGCCGGGCCCGCCGCACCGTTGGGCGCCACCTGCCCGACGGGGCAGGATCAGCGGCTGCTGATGTTCCGCCTCCGGAACGAAATCCGGCAATCCAGACCAAAGTCGGAACCAACTGGGACTGCCTTCCCCTTTATTCCCCTTCGTCTCAGCCAAGCTGACGATCTTTCGTTTATGCGCGCGTGCTTTTTTCCGAAAGGGGACAGCCCCCTGCCTCGGCGACTTGCGAAGCGGGCGCTTGGCGGGCTCGGGATCGCGCCGGCATCTCCCCGGCCATGCGCAGGCCCGGGGGAAGCGAGGGACGGTCACGCCGCCCGGCCTCCCCATGCCGCACCGGCCCTGAATACGGGGTGCCACGGCCGCCGCGGGGGTGCTATGGGTGGCGGCCGGGGCAGAGGGGACGGGGGGTGGCATGGGCGGGTGGGAACAGGCGGCCGCGAGCTTCCTGCTGGCGTTCCCCACACTCTTCTCGATCGTGAACCCCCTGGCCGCCGCCCTGATCTTCAGCCAGGTCACGGCGGACCGCAACCACGCGGAGCGGGTGAGGCTGGCGCGGCTGGTGGCCACCTACTCCGCCATCGTGATGGTCGCCTCCCTCTGGGCCGGGTCGTACGTGCTGAACTTCTTCGGCGTGTCCCTGGCGGCGCTGCGGATCGCCGGCGGATTCGTGGTGGCGGAGCGGGCCTGGGCGCTGCTGTCCGCCCCGGAGCGCACCGAGGCCCGCAAGCAGGAGCAGGCCGCGCCCGCCGGCGACATGGCGGACGCGGCGTTCTACCCGCTCACCATGCCCTTCACCACCGGCCCCGGGACGATCTCCGTCGCCATCGCGCTCGGCTCCACCCGGCCCGCCGCGGGCGAGGGGCTGGCCGCCTTCTTCCTGGGCGCGTCGGCGGCGGCGCTCGCGGTGGCCGCGATCGTGTGGCTGGCCTACGGCTCCGCCGACCGGCTGGTGGCGCTCCTGGGCGAGGCCCGCGCCCGGGTGGTCACCCGGCTGTCGGCCTTCCTGCTGCTGTGCGTGGGCGTGCAGATCCTGATCAACGGCATCACCGACGTGCTCGCCCCCCTGCTGGCCGGCGCGCCGGGCTGACGCCCGGGCCGCCGGCCGGGTCTGCGGCGGGACCGCGCCCCCATGCATGCCGGTCCCGGGGAGGGGGAGTTGGCAGGACCGCCGTCACGGCGGGCGGCACGGCACCCGTGGCGGGCATGGCATGCCCCGGGGATTGTCTCTAGGCGCGGGCGATCGCGACGCGCCGTGGCACCCTTGCCAGGGGCATGTGGGGCGGGGTACCCCGGAAGCCCCGGCGGCGGCAAGGGGCCGTTAACCAAAGCCGGCGATTGTTCCCCACGCGCAACGGTCGTCGGGAGGGGTGGATGCCGGTGGCCAAGAACCCCGGGGATGGCGGCGGGCGTGGGCCCGTGGGGGCGCCGCGGGCGATGACGCTGCCGCGGCGCCTGCTGCTCGTCGTGGTCCTCTGCCTGCTCCCGCTCGCCGCGCTGGAGGCCGCCAACGCCTGGGCCCTGCGCCAGGCCGAGGCCGCCCGGTCCCATGACCAGGCCCGCCGCCTGCTCGCCCTGGTCGCGGCGGAGCAGGCCAGCGTGGCCGATGGCGTGCGCCACGTGCTCGCCACCCTGCGGCAGACCCGGGCGGTCCGCGAGGCCGGCGACGACGCCTGCCAGGAGCTGATGGGCCGGCTGCGGGGGGAGTACCCGGCCTACCTGGACGCCTATGCCCTGGACGCCGCCGGCCGGGTGCGCTGCTCGACCGACGCCCGCGCCGCCGGCCTCGCCCTGGCCGACCGCGCGCATGTGCGCGCCGCCCTGGCCGGCGTGCCGTTCTTCGCCGGGCCCAGCATCCTCTCGCGGCTCGACGGGCGCCGCGTCCTGCCCTACGCCATGCCGGTGCCGGACGGGGGCGGCGCGGTGACCGCCACGCTCGACGCCACTTGGCTTGAGGCCTTCCTCGCCGAGCGGCCCCTGCCGCCCGGCGCCGCCCTCACCGTGGCCGACCGGGACGGCACCGTGCTCATGCGCGCGCCCCATGTCCCGGGCGTGGTGGGCCGGCCGCTGCCGCCCGCCTACATGGCGCTGCTGGGCGAGCCGGGCGGGGGCGTGATCGAGATGGCGGGTCTTGACGGCGTGCCCAGGCTGGTCGCCCACGCCCCGCCCGGCGGCGGCGCCGACGGGCTGCTCATCGCCGTGGGCATCGACAAGGCGGCGGCCCAGGGGCCGGTCGACCAGGCCCTGGCCCGCTCCCTCGGCCTGCTCGCCCTGTGCGTGCTGGCGGCCATGGCCGCGGCGGCGGCGCTGGGCCGGCGCTACC
>MOEB01000083.1 GCA_001939945.1 Aerophototrophica crusticola
CGGAGGCCGCGAACCCGCCCGCCAACCCCCCGACCGGGGGCGGCGGGTCCGGACAGGGCGGCGCCGGGGGCAGCCCGGGCAGCGGCGGGGCCGGGGGTGGGCAGGGTGGAAGCGGGTCGGGCGGCGGTTCCGGCGGGCAGGGGTAAGGCCAGATGTTCTCCGCCCTGTTCATCCGCCGGCCGAACCTGGCCATCGTCCTGTCGGTCGTGGTGGTGGTGGCGGGTCTGCTGGCGCTGCGCGCCATCCCGGTGGCCCAGTTCCCGCCCATCACGCCCCCGGCGGTGCAGGTCACCGCCACCTACCCGGGCGCCAACGCGCAAGTGGTGGCGGAGACGGTGGCCGCCCCCATCGAGGCGCAGGTCAACGGGGTGGAGGACATGCTGTACATGTCGTCCACCAGCTCCGACGCGGGCAGCTACAGCCTGACCGTCAGCTTCGAGGTGGGCACCGACCCGAACCTGGCGGCCATCAACGTGCAGAACCGGGTCCAGCTCGCCAACGCCACCCTGCCGTCCGCCGTGGCGCGGCAGGGCGTGACCGTGCGGCAGCAGAGCACCAACATGCTGCTGGCCGTGAACCTGTACGCCACGGACGAGCGGCTGGACGCCCTGTTCATCAGCAACTATGCCAGCCTGAATGTCCGCGACGCCGTGGCCCGCATCACCGGGGTGGGCGACGCGCAGGTGCTGGGGGCGCTGACCTACAGCATGCGGGTCTGGATGTACCCGGACCGCATGACCGCCCTGGGTGTCACCGCGTCGGACGTGGTGGCGGCGCTGGAGGCGCAGAACGTCCAAGCCCCCGCCGGCCAGATCGGCGCCCCGCCGGTGGGCGACGACCAGCGCCAACAGCTCACCGTCCTGGCGCAGGGGCGGCTGGCGGACGTGGAGGCCTTCCGCCAAGTGGTCGTCCGGGTGGGGCAGGGCGGGGCCCTGGTCCGCATCCGGGACGTGGCGGACGTGGAGCTGGGGGCGCAGACCTACAGCTCCGCCGCCCAGCTGAACGGCCAGCCCAGCGCCACGCTGGTGGTCTACCAGTCCCCCGACGCCAACGCGCTGGAGGTGGCGACCGCCGTGCGGGAGGAGATCGACCGGCTGGCCCAGCGCTTCCCGGCGGGGCTGGAGCATGCGGTGGTGTTCGACACCACGCGCTTCGTCTCCGCCACCATCCATGAGATCGTGCTGACCCTGGCCATCACCTTCCTGCTGGTGGTGGGGGTGACCTACCTGTTCCTGCAGGATTGGCGGTCCACCCTGGTGCCGACCCTGGCGATCCCGGTTTCGCTCATCGGCACCTTTGCCGTGCTGCTGGTGCTGGGCTACAGCGCCAACACCATCACCCTGTTCGCCCTGGTCCTGGCCATCGGGCTGGTGGTGGACGACGCCATCGTGGTGGTGGAGAACGTGCACCGGGTGATGGGCGACCACCCAGACCTGCCCCCGGCGCAGGCCGCCGAGCGGGCGATGGCGGAGGTGACGGGGCCCATCGTCGCCTCCACCCTGGTACTGGCGGCGGTGTTCGTGCCGGTGGCCTTCCTGCCGGGCATCACCGGCCAGATCTACCGGCAGTTCGCGGTGACCATCACGGTCAGCTTCCTGATCTCCGGCCTGGTCTCCCTGACCCTCTCCCCGGCCTTGTGCGCCCTGATCCTGCGGCCGGGGCATGGGGAGATGCGGTCCGGGCCGCTGGGCGCCTTCAACCGGCTGCTGGAGCGGACCCGCGGCGGGTACGGCAACCTGGTGGGGCGGCTGGCGCGGCGCATCGCCGTGGTGGCGGGGGCGCTGCTGCTGGTGGTGGGTGCCGCCACGTTGGCGCTCCGCACCCTGCCGTCGGGCTTCCTGCCCACGGAGGACGCGGGCTACTTCTTCGTCAACGTCCAGCTTCCCAGTGCCGCCTCCCTGAACCGGACGGAGGAGGTGCTGGGCCGGGTGCAGGCGGACCTGCGTGGCACGCCCGGCGTGTCCGACGTGATCACCGTGGCGGGCTTCAGCCTGCTGGGCGGCGGCGGGTCCAATTCCGGCATGGCCATCGTCGTGCTGGACCCGTGGGAGGAGCGGACGGCGGACCAGGGGGTGCAGGCCATGATCGCCACCCTGATGCCCCGCTTCTTCGCCATGCCGGAGGCCACCATCGTGGCCTTCAACCCGCCCTCCATCCCCGGGCTGGGCGCCACAGGCGGGTTCGACCTGCGGGTCCAGGCCCTGCAGGGGCAGAGCCCGCAGGAGTTGGCGGCGGTGCTGCGCGGGGTGATGATCGCCGCCAACCAGGACCCGGCGCTCCAAGCCGTCTTCTCCACCTACACGGCCGACGTGCCGCACCTGTTCGTGGACCTGGACCGTACCCGCGCCGCCACCCTGGGCGTCACGCCGGCGGAGGTGTTCGGCACGCTCCAGGCGCACCTTGGCTCGGCCTACGTCAACGACTTCAACCTGTATGGCCGGGTCTACCAGGTGCGTGTGCAGGACGCGCCGCAGTACCGGGAACAGGCCAGCGCCATCCAGCGGCTGCACGCCCGCTCCGCCACCGGCGAGCTGGTGCCCCTGTCCAGCCTGGTGACGGTGGAGACGACCTTGGCCCCCGACGCGGTGGCCCGCTACAACCAGTACCTGGCCGCCAGCGTGAACGGGCAGGCGGCACCGGGCGGCACTTCCGGCCAGGCGCTGGCGGCCATGGGGTCGATCCTGGACCGGGCCCTGCCGGAAGGCTATGGCTACGAATGGTCCGGCCTGTCCTACCAGGAGGTCAGGGCGGGGGGTGAGACGGCGCTGGTCTTCGCCCTGGCCCTGCTGTTCGCCTTCCTGTTCATGGTGGCCCAGTTCGAGAGCTGGACCCTGCCGCTGGCGGTGCTGCTGTCCGTGCCGGTGGCCCTGCTGGGGGCGCTGGTGGCCCTGCTGGTGGCCGGGAACGCCTTGGACATCTATGCCCAGATCGGCCTGGTGCTGCTGGTGGGCCTGGCCGCCAAGAACGCGATCCTGATCGTGGAGTTCAGCCGCGCCCGGCTGGACCAGGGCATGGGCATCGCCGAGGCCGCGGTGGCCGGCGCCCGGGCCCGCTTCCGCGCCGTGCTGATGACCGCCTTCGCCTTCATCCTGGGCGTGGTGCCGCTGCTGGTGGCCACCGGGGCCGGGGCGGCCAGCCGCTTCAGCATCGGCGTGACGGTGTTCGGCGGCATGCTGGCGGCGACGCTGGTGGGCATTCTGTTCGTGCCGCTGCTGTTCGTGCTGGTGGAGCGGGCCGTCCTGGGCGCCCGCAACCGGCTGGGCCGCGGCCGGGCCGTGGGGCACGCGGCGGAGTGAGGGGGCGGGGTCGCGGGCCCGCTGGGGGCCCCCGCCCGGGCGGGGGTGCGGCCTGCCGAGCGGGTTGCAAGTGCCGGGGCACCGGTCCAGATTGCAGGCGTTGCCCTGGAAGCAGAGGCCCATGAACCCGCACGAGCCCGTCGAGCCCGACTTCGAGGCCCTCATCCGCTTCATCCAGGAAAACAGGGGCGTCGACTTCCGCGGCTACAAGAAGACCAGCCTGCGCCGCCGCGTCCTGCGACGGATGGAGGAGCTGCAATGCGACGGCTTCTCCAGCTACCACGCCTTCCTGGAGGCGCACCCGCAGGAGTTCGTGGACCTGTTGAACACGGTGCTGATCAACGTCACCAGCTTCTTCCGCGACACGGAGGCCTGGGACGTGGTCCGCGACGAGGTCATCCCCCGCATCCTGGCCCGCCGCGGCCCGGGCGGGCAGGTGCGGGTCTGGAGCGTCGGCTGCGCCTCGGGGGAGGAGCCCTACAGCCTGGCCATGCTCCTGGCGGAGGCGCTCGGGCCGGAAATCTTCTGTTCCCGCGTCAAGATCTACGCCACCGACCTGGACGAGGAGGCGCTGAACACCGCCCGCCACGCCACCTACGCGTCGAAGGACGTGGAGAGCGTGCCGCCCGAGTACCTGAAGAAGTATTTCGAGCGCACCAACAACCACTACGTCTTCCAGCGCGAACTCCGGAAATGCGTGATCTTCGGGCGCCACAACATCGTGCATGACGCGCCCATCTCCCGCATCGACCTGCTGGTCTGCCGCAACCTGCTGATTTACCTGGAGACCGACACCCAGAACCTGGTGCTGCCGCGCATGCACTATGCCCTGGCGAATGACGGGGTGCTGTTCCTGGGCAAGGCCGAGACGCAGCTTGCCCGCTCCAAGCTTTTCGAGCCCATCAACCTGAAGCACCGCATCTTCCGCAAGGTGCCGCAGGAATGGCGGCGCAGCCTGGGCGGCAGCGCGGGCCTCGTAGCCGAGCCCCATCCAAGCCGCCCCACCAGCCTGCAAGGCCGCCTGCTGGAGGCCATCGTGGACGGCAGCCCCCAGGCCTACCTGGCCGTGGGCGCCGATGGCAACCTGGCCTTCGCCAACGTCGCCGCCCGCCGCCTGCTGGAGGTGGGGGAGGGCGACATCGGCCGCCCCTTCCAGGACCTGGCCGTGTCCTACCGCCCGGCGGAGCTGCGGTCGCGCATCGAGGAGGTGGAGCGGACCGGCCGGCCCCTGCGGCTGGAGCACCAGGAGTTCCATCGCCCGCCGGCGGACCCGGTCCGCCTGACCATCGAGGTGATGCCCCTCGGCACCCGCGACGGCAAGCCCTACGCCACGCTCCTGTCATTCACCGACAGCACCCGCCTGTTCAAGATGCAGCAGGAGCTGGAGGCGGCGCAGGAAAGCCTGGAAACCATCATCGAGGAACTCCAGTCCGCCAACGAGGAGCTGGAGACGACCAACGAGGAACTCCAGTCCACCAACGAGGAGTTGGAGACGACCAACGAGGAACTCCAGTCCACCAATGAGGAGCTGGAGACCATGAACGAGGAGCTGCGCTCCACCAACGAGGAGCTGGAGGTGGCGAACGAGGAGCTGCGCCGCCACTCCGATGACACGGCCGAGTACCGCAACTACACGGAATCCATCCTGCGCAGCATCGACCTGGGAATCATCGTGCTGGACATGGACCTGACGGTGCAGTCCTGGAACCGCTGGTGTGAGAATGCCTGGGGGCTGCGCGGCGAGGAGGTGACGGGCGCCACCTTCCTAAACCTGGACATCGGCCTGCCCACCCACAGGCTGAGGGACGCCCTGGACGCCGCCCTGGGCGGGAGGGGGCAGGAGGGCATCCGGCTCGACGCCATCGACCGCCGGGGCCGTTCCATCTCCTGCGACGTGCGGGCCATGCCGCTGCTGTATGAGGGCCGGTTGCCCCGTGGGGTGGTGCTGATCATCGAGGACACGACGGAGGCGGCCCGGCAGGAGGAATGCAACCGCTACATCGGCCGCGTGGTCGGCCAGTCCCTGGACCAGGTGCTGATCCTCGACCCCGCCACGCTCCGGATCCAGCTGACCAACAAGGGGGTGGAGGCCAAGCTGGGTTACAGCCTGCCCCAGCTCCGCCAGCTCACGCTTCACGACCTGCTGCCCGGGATGCCCCGCATGGCGCTGGATGAGGTGGTGGCGCCGCTGCTGTCCAAGGAGCGGCCGGAACAGGTGGTGCGGGCGGCGCTGCAATCCCGCGACGGCCGCAGCCAGCCCGTGGAAATCCGCCTCCAGCACGCGGACGGCGAGGAGCCCCCCATCCTCGTCGCCATCATCCACGACAGCCCCGGCCCCGACGGGCTGCCGGCGGGGTAGGGGGCCGGGGCAGCACCGGCCAGTCCCTCGTTGCTGGCCCGCCCTGCGGGTCAGGGGTCCCCGTCGTCCGTGACCGGTCGGGCCCAGTCCTGTTCCAGGAAGCGGCGTAGGCTGCCAGCCCGTTCCTCCGCCTGCGCCTGGGCGTCGCCCCAGCGAGTGGCGGCGGTGGCCATGCCGTTCCGGCGCATGCTGTCGGCCATCCTCCCGGCCTGGGACGTCCGCTCGTCCAGGGTGCGCAGGGCAAGCTCCAACGCTTCCCCGAGCCTCGCGGCCCGGGCCTGCCCCACGCCCGGGCCGCCTTCCCGCTGCCCCGCCAGCGCCCCGCCACAGGCCGGGCAGGTCGGGGCCGCCCCGTCCCAGGCCCCGCCCGCCGCCAGCCGCACGAGCAGGCCGGGGATGCCGGCGACCGGCAGGCAGTGGTCCACCGCCACGTGGGCCAGGGCGCTGCGGGGCATGCCGGGGCTGCCCGCGTCCGCCGGGTCCTGCACCACGGCGATGCCGCCCCGCCGCTTGACGGCTGCCAGCCCGGCCGTGCCGTCGGCCAGCATGCCGGACAACACGACGCCAACCACCCGCTCCCCATAGGCCTCCGCCGCCGACCGGAACAGCGGGTCGGCGGCGGGGCGGGTACAGTTCTCGATGGGGCCGTGGCCCAGCCTCACCCGCTCGCGCTCCAGCAGCAGGTGGGCATCCGGCGGCGCCACCAGGATGCGGCCAGGCTCCACCCGCATGCCGTCCTGCGCGGGCAGTGCCGGCAGCGGCCCGGCGCTGGCCAGCAGCGCCGGCAGCAGGCTGCGTTGCCTGCCCACGTGCTGCACGATGAACAGGGCCGCCGCGAAACCCGCGGGCAGCCCGGCCACCACGGCCCGCAGCGGCTGCAGGCCGCCGGCGGACGCGGCGACGACGATGATGTCACGGTGGGTCATTCCCCCCTAACGGGATGCCGCCGTGGCCGGCCCGCGGCTACCCCCCAAGCCCCCCGTCCGGGGCGCCGCCGGGCTTGGCCCGCACCAGCAGCTTGCTGATCAGCGCGGCGGCCTGCTCCGCCTCCCTGGCGGACGTCTCCCACCGTTCCGCCGCCAGGGTGTGGCCCCGGTCCCGCGCGGACTGGGCCATCCGCCGGAACAGGCTGAACCGCTCGTTCTGGGTGCGCACGGCCAGCACCAGGGCATGCTCCAGATCTTCCCCCTGGGCCGCCACCAGCCCCTCCGCCCCGAAGGCGTGGCCCACCTGGCAGCGGAAGCGGGGCACGCCCTCCTCGACAACCTCGTTCAGCACGCCGCCGCAATCCGGGCAGCTCAGGCAGCTGGGGCTCCCCACCGTCAGGTTCTCGCCCGGCATCCTCACGCCCTCCCGCGCCGCGATCATCGCCTCCGCCCGCATGTCGTCGGGCACCGGCGGCGCGGGCCCCGGAGCCTCCCGCGCCAGCCGGGACAGCAGCCCCGGCAAGCCCGCCAGCGGGACCACGTGGTCCACATGGTCCCGCACCATGGCGTTGCGCGGCATGTCAGGCCAAGTGGCGTCGGCCGGGTCCTGCACCACCGTGGTCCCGCCGCAGCGCTTCACCGCCAACAGCCCCGCCGCCCCGTCGTCCAGCAGCCCCGTCAGCACCGCCGCCACCACCCGCGGGCCATAGGCCACGGCGGCGGAGCGGAACAGCGGGTCGATGGCGGGGCGGGTGCGGTTCTCCAGCGGCCCCCGCCGCACCAGCATCCGCCCCTCCGCCAGGATCAGGTGGTGGTCCGGCGGGGCCACGTAGACGCGCCCCCGCTCGATCGCCATGCCTTCCGCGGCATGCAGGGCGGGCAGGGGCCCGGCCCGGCCCAGCACCTGCGGCAGCACGCTGGCGGCGGTCGGCCTCACGTGGCGGGCCACGAACAGGCTGGCCGGCAGGTCGGCCGGCAGCCCGGCGCAGAGCCATTGCAGGGCCTCTACCCCGCCGGCGGATGCGCCCACCACGATGATGTCATGGCCGGTCATGGCGACTCCGTGCGGGTTGCCCGGCAGAAATGCCGGACCACAGGGGATAACGCGGAAATCCGCTTGTTGTGACACGGCCGGATCGGCGATCCCGGCGGCGAGGGATCGGGGTTGAGTCGAGGGGGTAAGGCGGCATGGTGGGTCAACAGGGGGAAGGGGCGGCGCGCCGGGCCCGCGACCTCGAGGGGGAACTGGAGCAGGCCCTGGTCGCCCTGGAGGACGCGCGGGAGGAGGCGGCGCGGCTGGCGGCCGACCGTGACCGCCTGGCCCGCGCGCTGAGCCTGCGCGACCAGCTCCTGGCGGAGGCGGACCGCCGGGTGGCGGTCCGGAGCGAGCAGGCCGGTGCCGCCCAGACGGAAGAGCTCCAGGTCGCCCTGGAGGAACTCCACGTCATGACGGAGGAACTGGAGTCGAGCAACGAGGCGCTCCGCCAGGCCAACGAGCAGTTGGAGGCGAATGTGAGGGAGCGCACCGCCGCGCTGGAGGCCGCCAACGCCGCGCTCCGGCGCAGCGAGGCCGAGGCGCGGGAGGCCAACCAGGCCAAGTCGCGCTTCCTGGCGGCGGCCAGCCACGACCTCCGCCAGCCGGTGACGGCCGCCACCCTCTACCTGGACCTGCTGGAGCGCCGGGGAACCGATCCGGCGGTGAGGGACCTGGTGGGCATGGTGTCCATGTCGCTGGAAGGGCTGCGGGGCATGCTGAACGGGCTGCTGGACATGGCCCGGCTGGAGGCGGGGGCCGTGGAACCGAAGCCCGCCCCCTTCGCCCTGGACGACCTGCTGCAGCGCCTGGCGCAGGAGTTCGAGGGGGTGGCCCGGGCGGGCCGCCTCTGGCTCCAGGTGCCGCCCACGCCCTACGTGGTCCGGTCGGACCGGCTGCTGCTGGAGCTGGTGCTGCGCAACCTGGTCTCCAACGCCATCAAGTACACCCGCCGCGGCGGCGTCGCCGTGGACTGCCGGCCGGAGGGCGGGCTGCTGCGGGTGGACGTGGAGGACACCGGCGTCGGCATCCCGCGGGAGGCGCTGCACCGGATCTTCGACGACTTCTACCAGGCCGACACCCCCGCCCGCGGCCAGGGCTACGGCATCGGCCTCGCCACGGTGCAGCGGGCGGCGAAGCTCCTGGGCTACCGGTTGGAGGTGCGCTCCACGCCCGGCCATGGCTCCACCTTCAGCGTCTGGGTGCCCCTGGCGGAGGCGGCGACGGCCCCCGCCGGGCCCGCCGCGGCCACCGGCGACATCGCCCTCGGCGGCCCGGTGCTGCTGGTGGACGACGAGGTGATGATCCTGGACGCCATGGACATGCTGCTGTCCGACTGGGGCCTGACGGTGGAGGCGGCCAGCGGCCTCGCGGAGGCGGAGGGGCGGGTGCGCGGGCGGCGGGAACCCTTCGCCCTGGTGCTCACCGATTTCCAGCTCGGCGACGGGGACGGCCTGGAGGTGGTGCGCCTGGCCCGGTCGCTGGGGCCCACCCCGGCGATCCTGCTGACCGGCGACACCAACCCGGCGGTGCTGGGCGGTGCCGGGATGGCGGACGTGCACCTGCTGCACAAGCCCGCGGATTCCGGCCGGCTGAAGGCGCTGCTGGCCTCGCTCGCCCGCGGGGGCAGGGGGCCGGCCCGGGCGGCGGGGGAAGAATGCGCATGACCGCGCATGGGGACCGCGGCCAGGGAGGGGCCGAGCTGGAGGAGCTGCGCGCCGGGCTGGAGGCGGCCCTGGCGGAGAACGAGGCGCTGGCCGCCGACCTCGCCGCCGCGCGAGAGCAGGCGGCGCGTCGGATGCAGGCCGACCTGGAGGAGATCCGGGCCCGCGACGCGCTGGTCGCGACGCTGCGGGAGCGGCTGGCCGGCCTGGGCCGCGACGCGGGGCTGGGTGCATCCCCGAGCGAGGGCTTCCAGGAGGCCATGGAGGAGGCGCAGGTGGCCACGGAGGAGCTGGAATCCGCCAATGACAGCCTGCGCCGCATGGTGGCCGAGCTGGAGGCGCGGGTGGCGGACCGCACGGCGGCGCTGGAGGCGGCGCTGCTGGAGCGGGACCGGCTGCGCCATGCCCTGGGCGAGCGGGTGCGGCGCGGGTTGTGGCTGGCCGGGTCCTTCTTCCGGCCGTGGTCCTTCCACCCCGGCATCGCCACGCCCGCCGCGCGGCGGCAGGTGGAGGGCCGGCTGGAGGCGCTGTGCCAGGCGCTGGCCCTGCTGGACGCGGACGGGGAGGGGCACCGGGTGGACATGGGCGCCTATGTCCGGTCCCTGTGCGAGGGCCTCGGCGACAGCCTGGACCCGGGCGGGCCGGGCACCACGGTGTGTTGCGAGGTGCCACCCGGCCTGGGCTGGGACGTGGGCCTGGCCCTGACCCTGGGCCTGGTGGTCAACGAGCTGGTGGCCGACGCCCTGCGCCGGCGGCCCGCCAACGCCGGGGGGCCGGTGCTGGTGGCCGTGCGCGCCGGGCCGGCGGGGGACTCCGCCGTGGTCAGCG
>MOEB01000084.1 GCA_001939945.1 Aerophototrophica crusticola
CCCGGGCCCCGCCCGGCACCAGTCCGTGGGCGCCGCCATGGGCTGGTCCCTGGGCCTGCTGTCGGCGGCGGAGCGGGACGCGCTGCGGGCCCTGTCCGCCCTGCCCGGCGACTTCACCGCCCGGGAGGCGCGGGCAACCCTGGCACGGGCCGGCGCGGGCCGCCCCGGGGGCTGGCTGGGAAACCTGCAGCGCAAGTCCGTGCTGGACCGCGACGGGGACCGGCTGGGCCTGAACCCCCTGGTCCGCGCCGGCGCCCTCCTGGCGGCGTGATCCGCTCGCCGCGGGCGGCGCTCAGAACGCCCAGCCCAGCTCCAGCCCGGTCATGACGATGGTGCGGGCCGGGCCCGTGTCGCGCAGGTAGCCCCCCGGCGCGAAGACGGAGAGGGAGGCGGCCGCGGAGAAGCCGCCACGCTCCCAGGCCAGCACCGCCTCCCCCTGGCTCCCCACATGGCGGCCCGCCGCCGGGTCGCCGGGGCGCAGCAGCTGGCCGGGCACGTCGTACAGCCCGTCCCGCCGGCTCTCCCGCCAATAGAACACCCCCGCCAGGGACAGGCCGAAGCCGCCGCCCAGGTCCAGCTCCAGGCCGGGGTGCAGGTTCACCATGTTGCGGGGCCCCACGGGGGTCAGCTCCCCGAAATACTTGGCCCGGGGGAACAGCGGGTTGAAGGTGCCCAGGCGGCCGTCGGCCGGGTCGCCGTCGCCGCTGGCGATGTTGGCGCGCAGCACCAGCCGGGGTGCCAGGGGCACGCCGTCGAACCGGTAACCCGTCTCGCTGGCCAGGGACCAGGCGCGGATGCCCCCGCCGGCGAAGCGGCCCCGTTGCAGCATGGCCTCCCAGTTCCAGGACAGGCCGCCCCGCTGGCCGAACAGGCGCAGGCCATAGGTCTGCCGCCGCTCCCGCCCCGGCCCGGCGGCATAGCGGGCCCGGTCGTTCCCGGTCAGCAGCACATAGGCGTCCAGGCCGCGCGGGGGCCCGCCCAGGGTCGCGTAGGCCCCGGCCAGGAAGCGGCCCGGCGCGCGCCGGTCGTCGAACCGGCCCGGCCCCGCCACCACGGGCCGGGCGGCCAGGACGTCGGCCCGCCACCCCTCCCCGGACAGGGCCAGCCGCCCTCCCTCGAAGGGCTGCGGGATGTTGGCGCCGTAGCGCCGGGACACCAGCCGCTCCGACCCGAAGGCCAGCAGCTCCCGCCCCACGGACAGGGCGGCCGTCCCGGAGCCGCCGGTTTCGAATTCGAAAGTCGCGGAACCCTGCAGCAGGTCGGTGCCGGTCCTGTCCGCCGGGCCCGGCTCCGGCTCCAGCCCCCAGGCCGTGGCGGCGATGGCCTGGGCCGTCAGGCGCAGGGGCCCGGCGGACAGGCGGGCGAAGGGCATGGCGCGGGCCAGCAGGTAGGCGTCGCCGGGGGCGTCCGCCTGGCCCCAGAGGTTGTCCCGGAACCCCTCGCGGCGCAGGCGCAGCTCCACCCCGCCCTCCAGCGCCGGCCCCCCCGCCCGCGGGGCGGCGGGCACCAGGGCCAGCAGCAGGGCAAGGGCGGCGGCCCGCCCCCTCACGGCGCGGCCAGGTGGCGGACCCGGGGCGGGTCCCCGCCCAAATGGAACTGGCGGATGCGGGTCTGGTCCTCCCGGTCGGCGTGGGTCACCCGCTCATGCTGGCGCAGGTGCTCCAGCCAGCTTTCCAGGACGAAGCTCTCCACCATCAGGCCGGGCTCGGCCATGTCCTCGTACAGGCTCCAGGCGATGGCCCCGTCGCGGCGGCGGACGCGGCGCATGTCCCGCATGGCGGCGGCGAACTCGGCCCGGCGGGCGGGGTCGATGCGGTATTCCACGGTCACCATGACGGGCCCCCGGTCCGCCGGCCCGCCCGTGGCCACCAGCGGCGCCGGCCAGTGGGAGGACGGGGCGAGGTTGCCCGCCATGTCGCCGGCCAGCTTCCACCGCACAGCCAGCGCCAGGGCCAGCACCTGCCCGGCCGCGGCCAGCACCAGGGCGCCCGGGATGCCCGCGTGCCCGGCCAGCCAGCCCCAGAAGGTACTGCCCGCCGCCATGGCGCCCTGGAAGACCAGCAGGTTCACCGCCAGGGCCCGCGCCCTGACCCAGGCGGGCACCGCCGTCTGCGCCGCCACGTTGAAGGTGGACAGCATGGCGACCCAGGCCATCCCGGCGAAGCCCATGGCCAGGGCCGCCGGGGGGAAGCCGCCCGCCTGCGACAGGCCCAGTGTCGCCAGGGCGTACAGCGCCGTGGCCCACACCGTCAGGCCGTTGGCCCCCAGGTGGGGCCGCAGCCGGGGCAGCAGCATGGCGCCGACCACCGCCCCCGCCCCCATGGCCCCCAGCAAGGCGCCGTAGCCGGCCGGGCCCAGCCCCAGCTCCCGCCGCGCGATGATGGGCAGGAAGGCCCAGAGCGCGCTGGCGAACAGGAAGAAGCCCACGCTGCGCACCAGCACGGTGCGCAGTGCCGGCGAATGGCGGGCATAGCGCGCCCCGGCCCGCAGCGCGCCCAGGAAATGCTCCGCCGGCAGGGTGGCGGGCGCGGCCTCCCGCTTCCAGCGCAGCAGCACCAGCATCACCCCCAGCACCGACACGGCGTTCAGGGCGAACACCGCCTCCGTCCCCGCCGCGGCGATGGTCAGCCCGCCCAGGGCCGGGCCCACGGCGCGGGCGATGTTGATGCCCAGGCTGTTCAGGGCCACCGCCTCCTGCAACGACGGGCGGGGCACCAGCTCGGGCACGATGGCCTGGAAGGCGGGCGCCGACAGGGCGGCCCCGGTGGCGATGGCGAAGGTCAGGGCCAGCAGCACCCCCGGCCCGGTCAGCCCGGCATAGGTCAGCGCGGCCAGCAGCCCGGCGCAGGCCAGCGCCCAGACCTGGGCCCAGACCAGCAGCTTGCGCCGGTCCACGATGTCGGCCAGGGCGCCGCCCGGCAGGGCGAACAGGAACATGGGCAGGGTGGTGGCGGCCTGCACCAGGGCCACCATGATCGGCGCCTCCGACAGGCTGGTCATCAGCCAGCCGGCCCCCGCGTCATGCATCCAGGTGCCGATGTTGGAGACGACGGTGGCGATCCACAGGGCCCGGAACAGGGGCTGGCGCAGCGGGCCGGCCTTGGGCGGGGACGGGGCGTCGGGCAGGGCGGGGGCGGGGGCCGCGGCGTCGGCGGGCATGGCGGTCACACCGCCCAGCAGCCGCAGCCGAAGGCGCCCCAGAAGCGACCCTCGTCCGCGGCGGGCACGCCGGCGGCATAGGCCGCGGCGTGGTCATGGCCGTGCACCGCGCAGGCCGTGGCGCAGCCGCAGAGGGACCCCATCTTCAGCAGCTTCCCGTCCTTGCCGCGGGCCGGCTGGTAATAGCCGCCGAAGGTGGCCACCGGCGACCAGTCCGGCATCGGCTTGGGCAGCTCCGGGGCCAGGGTGCGGAAGTCGCCGGACCCGTGCACCACCTTGCCGCCCAGCAGGGTGAGGACGGAGGTGATGTGCGCGATCTCCCCCTCCGCCACGCCGAAGAAGTCGTCGGACAGCACGGCCAGGTCGGCCAGCTGCCCCGCCTTCACCTGGCCCTTCCGGCCCTGCTCGTTGGAGAACCAGGTGTTGGCCTCCGTCCACAGGCGCAGCGCCGTCTCCCGGTCAAGCCGGTTGGCCGGGGGGTAGAGGGTGAGGCCGCCCACGGTCCGCCCCGTCACCAGCCAGGAGAGGGAGACCCACGGGTTGTAGCTGGCCACCCGGGTGGCGTCGGTGCCGGCGCCCACGGGCAGCCCGCCGTCGAGCATCCTGCGGATGGGCGGCGTCGCCTCCGCGGCGCGGGAGCCGTAGCGCTCCATGAAGTACTCGCCCTGGTAGGCCATGCGGTGCTGCACGGCGATGCCGCCGCCCAGCGCCGCGATGCGGTCGATGTTGCGCTGGTCGATGGTCTCCGCATGGTCGAAGAACCAGTGCAGCCCGTCGAAGGGCACCTCCCGGTTGACCCGCTCGAACACGTCCAGGGCGCGGGTGATGGTCTCGTTGTAGGTGGCGTGCATCCGCCAGGGCCAGCGGTTCTCCGCCAGCAGGCGGACCACCGGCTCCAGGTCCGCCTCCATGTTGGGCGGCATCTCCGGCCGCTCCACCCGGAAATCCTCGAAGTCGGCGGCGGAGTAGACCAGCATCTCCCCCGCCCCGTTGTGGCGGTAGGTGTCGTCCCCTTGCCCTGGCTTCACTTGTTTGGACCAGCCGGCGAAGTCCGCCAGCTCCGCCTTGGGCTTCTGGGTGAACAGGTTGTAGGAGATGCGGAGCGTCAGCTCCCCGTCCCCGTGCAGCTTCTCGATGACCTGGTAGTCCTCGGGGTAGTTCTGGTAGCCGCCGCCCGCGTCGATCACGCCGGTGACGCCCAGCCGGTTCATCTCCCGCATGAAGTGGCGGGTGGAGTTGAGCTGGTATTCGGGGGGCAGCTTCGGCCCCTTGGCCAGGGTGGCGTAGAGGATGGTGGCGTTGGGCTTGGCCAGCAGCAGGCCGGTCGGCTCCCCGTTCCCGTCGCGCTGGATCTCCCCGCCCGGCGGGTCGGGCGTGTCGCGCGTGTAGCCCACGGCGCGCAGGGCGGCGCGGTTCAGCAGGGCCCGGTCGTAGAGGTGCAGGATGAAGACCGGTGTCTCGGGCGCCGCCTGGTTCAGCTCCTCCAGGGTGGGCAGGCGCTTCTCGGCGAACTGGTGCTCGGTGAAGCCCCCCACCACCCGCAGCCATTGCGGCGGCGGTGTCACCTGGGCCTGGGCGCGGAGCATGGCCATGGCGTCGGCCAGGCTGGGCACCCCGTCCCAGCGCAGCTCCATGTTGTAGTTCAGCCCGCCGCGGATGATGTGCATGTGGCTGTCCACCAGCCCGGGGATCACCCGCCGGCCGCCCACGTCGATCACCCGGGCATCCGGGGCCGCGGCGGCGCGCACATCCGCCTCATTGCCCACGGCCAGGAAGCGCCCGTCGCGGATGGCGACGGCCTGGGCCTGCGGGTTCTGCCGGTCCAGGGTGGTGACCTTGGCATTGGTGAGGACCAGGTCGGTGCCGGGCATGGCGGCTCTCCCAGAAGAAGCCAGGAACGGGGCGGCGAGCAGGGACGCGCCGCCCTTCAGCGTGTCGCGGCGGGTCAGGCGGCTCATGACGGGCGGCTTTCCGGGCCGTCGCCCGCGTCGGGCAGGCGGCCCAGCACGTGGTTGGCGCAGCCGGTGCGCAGGTAGGCGGCCACCGGCTCGCCCCCCATCAGGCGCTTGGCCAGGGGCAGCACCTGTTCGCCCAGCAGGATGCCCAGCAGCCCGACCAGGGCGATGGTGGGCGGCGCCGGGGAGCGGACGTTGAGCAGGCTGTAGACGACGCCGACCAGCAGCCCGGCGGCGAGCGACAGCAGGTAGGGCTTCATGGGGGGGCCTCCCGGCCGATGGTCAGCGGGACGGGACCGGCGCCAGGGGGCGGCGCCGGCCCCCGGTACCCTCAGTGGCCGCCCTCGGAGGCGCCGAACATGGACTTGGCGTAGATGATGCCCAGCCCGTAGGCGCCGCCGAACCGCTTGGCGATGCCGGTGGTCATGTCATAGGTCTCCGTCCGGGCCCAGTCGCGCTGCAGCTCCAGCATGTACTGGAGGGAGGTCATGGGCCGGACCCCGGCCTGGAGCATGCGGTCCATGGCCCGCTCATGCGCCTCCTCCGACACGTCGCCGCAGGCGTCGGCGATCACGTAGACCTCGTAGCCCTGGGCCAGGGCGGACAGGGTCGGGCCGACGATGCAGACGCTGGTCCACAGGCCGCAGAACACCAGCCGGGTCTTGGCGATGGCGTTGACCTCGCGGATCACCGCCTCGTCCTCCCAGGTGTTCATGGAGGTGCGGTCCAGCAGCGCCTGCCCCGGGAAGGCCTCGGTGATCTCCTGGAACATGGGGCCGGAGAAGGTCTTCTCCGCCACCGTGGTCAGGATGGTGGACACGCCGAAGCCGGCGGCCGCGTGGGCCACCAGGGCGGCGTTGTTGCGCAGCAGGACGGCGTCGATGGACTTGGTGGCGAAGGCCATCTGCGACTGGAAGTCGATCATGACCAGCGTGTGGTCCCTGGGCGTCAGCAGCAGGGGGCCGGGCGTGGCGGTGGCGGAGGTGGGCATGGGGGCGGGTTCCTTCTGCCAGGGCGCGGCAAGCCGGTGCCAGGACCGTGCCGGCCTGATGGGAATGGGGGGGCGGGGCGTCTGCCGGGCGGACGCCGTGCCCGCCCGCCGCCGATCCTAGGCGGCCCCGCCTGCCATTTCTTTCCAGGAAGTGCCCCCTTTATGACTTTTAACCGGGGAAACCATTGCGCCGGGGCAACCGGCCGGGCGCAGCGGGCCCGCGGTTCAGGCCGTGAGGGACAGGGCCATCTCGAACTGGCCGAGGGGGCCCCGTTCCCAGCCGTCCCTGGCCAGGAAGGCGCAGGCCAGCCCTTCCGGCACGATGGCCGGGATGGCCCAGGCGCGGCCGGGGTAGCGCCCGCGCAGGGCGCGCAGCAGGGCCGTGCCGGCGCCCTGCCGCCGGGCCGCCGGGCTGACCGCCAGCCCGGCCAGCCGCACCTCCGCCCCGGTGTCGTCCACCAGGGCCGCGGCATGGGGGCCGAGGGTGAAGCCGCGCAGGGGGCTTCCCGCCAGTTCCAGCGCCTGCGGCGCCAGCTGCCAGGACGGGTTCCCGTCCGACCAGCCGGCCACCAGCCGCCCAGCCTCTCCCACGGCACACTCGGCAAGGCCGCCGGGGTCCGCGGCCACGCCCTCCCCCGCATGGCGGTAGCCCACCAGCCGCCGGGTGCGGGTGAAGCCCAGCCCCTCATAGAGCGCCAGGGCGGCGTGGTTGCCGACGATGACCTCCAGCACCAGCCTTCTATCCCCCCGCTGCCGGGCCGCGGCGATGGCCCCTTCCATAACCTCCCGGCCCATCCCCCGGCGGCGCAGGGGCGGGGCCAGGCCCAGGGCCGCGACGCGGGACACGGGGCCCCGCCGTGCCACCAGCAGCAGGCCCGCCGGCTCCCCGTCCAGGTCGAACACGGTGCTGGCGGCCGGGTCCACCTGCTCCACGAGGATGCGGCGGGCCAGCATCCCGGCCGTGCAGCGCACGGGCAGGACATAGCCCTCGAAGCCCCGCTCCATGGCCAGGGCGGCGTGGTCCAGGGGCACGGGTGCTGAGGGGGCGGGCGGTGACGGGCATGGGGTCTGCTTGGCCTGACGGGGTCCGGGGGCAGATTGCGGCGGCGGCCCGGCGTGGGCAACGGGCGGATGGTAACGGCGGCGTAACAGGCCGGCCGGGAGACACCACGGGCCGGGTGATGGCCGGGGCCATGCCCGGCGCCCGGGGTGCGCGACAACCCGCGGCCCCGGTACCGGGGCCGGCCGCCGCCCCTACCGCACGGCCCAGCCCTGGGGCGGCTCGAACAGGGCGGGGTCCAGGGGGCCCGGGGTGACCGACACGGCCTCGCGCGTGCTCACCACCCCGTCGGCCCCCGCCTGGCGGAAGCGCAGGGCCAGCCCCTCCGCCGTGTAGCAGGCCTCCGCCTTGCCGTCGGCGTCATCCTGCAGGCGCCACAGGGTGCAGGGCTGGCCGGCCACCGTCTCACTGCCCACCCGCTTCGGCGTGGTGCCGGGCGGGGCCTCCAGAAACTGCAGGTCCGTCCAGGCCAGGTCCTCCACGGCCTGCTCGTGGGTCAGCACGGTCTTCGTGGCGTTGTCCAGCATGCGGCTCCGCAGGGTGGTGCCGTCCAGCTCCACCAGCGACACCTGCGGCGGCTGGCCGGCGAGCATGGACGCCACGGGCCCGCCGCCCATGGCGGTCACCCTGGTCTCATGCCGCTGCCGGCCCTTGGCGGAGAGGTAGATGGTGGACTCCGCCGTCATGTTGCCGAAGCTGCCGGCCACCGCCTCGGGCGCCGTCTGGGTGACGCGGTAGACCACGGTCAGGTCCTGCCGCGGCGCCAGCCGCGGGGGCTGGTCCGCGCCCCAGGCCGGCAGGGCGGCCGCGCAGGCGGCCAGGGTGACGCCGATTGCCCCCAACGCGCGCATGGCCCCCTCCCCCCAGTCCGCGGCAGGGCCACAGCGTGCCACGGCCCGGGGCCCCGCGCAGCCACGCGTCTGGGGCACCGCGGGCCGGCATCCCACCGGGGTAAGCCGGGGGCGTGGCCGCGCCCTCAGGCCGCCCCCTCCTGCCGCTTGCCCTGGTGGTTGAGGGCCAGCAGCGCGCCGATGCGGGTGGCCAGGGACTCCGACCCGTAGGGCTTCGCCAACAGCGGCCCGTCGGCGCAAACCTCCCCGGCCCGCTCCACGATGCGCGGCACGCCCGACGCCACGATCACCGGCAGCCCCGGCCGGTTCGCGCGCACCCAGCGGGCCAGGGCCAGCCCGTCCATGTCCCCCGGCATGTCCACGTCGGTGAACACCAGGTCCACGTCACCCGCCGCCAGCACCTCCAGCGCCTCGGCGGCGTCCCCGGCCTCCACCACGCGGTAGCCGCAATCGCGCAGGTAGTCCGCCACGGACATGCGGATGAGGACCTCGTCCTCCACCATCAGCACCGTGCGGGGGCCGTCCGCGGAGGAGGCCATGCTGCTCACCTTCCCTGGATGGATCGATAAAATTCGAAACGGTGGGGCAGGAACATCGTCCCGGCCGGCCCGTGCCGCCAGCCGGACCTTGGGCCTAGGCGGTGGGGGCGGATGCCCGGCCCCGGCAGGGGTAGCCCTACCCCGTCCCCGGTCCCGCGGGCTTGGCCGGCGCAACCGGTGGCGGGCCCCCGTCAGCCCATGCCGATGCGCCTCGCGCCCTCCCGGAACAGGCGGGCGCCGTCGGGGGAGAAGCGCATGGCGGTGAGGAAGTCCTCCAGGCCGTAGCGCGGCAGGCGGGCGTGGATCTTGCCGGCCAGGGCCCGCCCCTCCTCCGTCCGGCCGGCCAAGGCCAGGGAGAAGGCGGCGATGGCCAGGATCTGGGCGTGGGCGTTGGGGCGGGAGGCCGCCTTCACCCCCCAGTCCGCCGCCTCCTCGAACCGGCCCAGCCGCACCAGCGCGACGCAGCGGGACGCCAGCATGGCGAACAGCAGCGGGTCGAAGGGGCTGAGCAGCCGGGATTGGTCGGCGAAGGCGATGGCCTCGTCCGGCGGCCCGGCCTGGGACTGGACGAAGGCCAGGGCATAGTGCCCCTGGGCATAGTTGGGGCTCAGCGCCACGGACCGCACCAGCTCGTCCACCGACTGGTCATGCTCCCCCCGCAGCCACAGGGCCCGGCCCATGGCCCAGTGGGCCGCCGGGTCCCGGTCGTCGGCCATCAGCCCCTGGCCGGCGGCGTCGAACGCCAGGTCCATCTCCGCCGCGCGGTCGCCCCAGCCCTGGAAGGCGTTCTGGAAATGGGCGAAGGACAGGCCGGCGTGCCCCCGGGCGAAGGTGGGGTCCAGGCAGGTGGCTCGCTCGAAGAGCTGCCGGGCCCGCTCGTTGTCCGCCCGGTTGAAGCGGTAGGCGTGCCAGAGGCCCCGGTGGTAGGCGCCCCAGGCGTCCAGGGACGCGGGCGGCCGCAGCACGGCGCGGTTGCGCTCCGCGGCCTCCGCCTCCGCCGCCACGGCGGCCACGATCCGGTCGCCGATCTCCTCCAGCGCCGGCAGGGTGTCCGCCTCCGTCGGGGCGTAACAGTCCGACCAGGCCACCTGGGCGGTGCGCGCGTCCACCAGCTCCGCCACCACCTCCAGCCGGCCGGCCCGGCGGCGCAGGGAACCGCCCACCACATAGTCGGCGCCCAGCAGTCGCCCGGCCTCGTCCGGGCCCACCTGCCGCTCCCGCAGCGCGCGCATGGTGCCCTGGGCGATCACGAACAGGCTGCGCAGCTTGGCCAGCCTCGTGGTCAGATCCTCGGCGATGGCCAGGCCGCCATGGCCGCCGGGGTCGCCCGTGCGGTCGGCGAAGGGCATCACCGCGATGGCGGCCCGCCCGGCCGGGCGGGCCAGCCCCGCCCCGGCCCCGCC
>MOEB01000085.1 GCA_001939945.1 Aerophototrophica crusticola
CCCGCGCCGGCGCCCCCGCCGTGTGCCCCCCCCGGGCGGGCGGTGCCGTCATCCCCCGGCCCTCCCGGGGAGGCGCTGCCAATGGCCGAGCAAGACATGGCCGAGGCTCGCCATGGGCACGGCGAGCAGCAGGCCCCACAGGCCGAACGCCCCCCCCAGCGCCAGCACCGCGGCCACCACGGCCAGCGGGTGCAGCCCGACGGTGCGGGAGAAGAGCAGCGGCTGCAGCAGGTTGCCGTCCACCGCCTGGATGGCGGCATAGGCGGCGAGCACCCAGGCGGTCATCGGCGCGGCACCCCACTGGCCATAGGCCACGAGGGCCACCGGCAGGGTCGCCAGCAGCGCGCCGAAGATGGGCACGAGGGCGGACAGCCCGGTGACGAGGCCGAGCAGCAGCGCCCAGCGCAGCCCCAGCAGCCAGAAGGCCAGCGCCGACACGCCCCAGACGATGAGCACCTCGTAGGCCTTGCCGCGGAGGTAGCCGCCGAGGCGGGCGTCGAGGTCCTGCCAGAGCGGGCCCGCCCACGCGGGCGGCGGCAGCAGGCCCCGCAGCCACGCCGCCACCCGGTCCCCGTCCTTGAGCAGGAAGAACGCCACGAACGGCACCACCACCGCGTAGACCCCCGCGGCGAGCAGGGTGGAGAGGAGGGGCAGCGACGCCCCCAGCAGGGCCTGCGTGCGCGCCACGGCCTCGCGGCGCGCCGCGGCCAGCAGCTCGGCGGCCGTGGCCTCGTCCACCAGGTCCGGGTAGCGCGCCATGGCGTCCACCAGCAGGGCCTCGGCCTGCGCCAGCAGCCCGGGCAGGCTGGACAGGAGCTGCAGCGACTGGCGCCACAGCAGCGGCAGCGCCAGGGCGAGCGCGGCCAGGGCGCCCACCACCAGCAGCCCGACCACCGCCGCCACCGCGGCCAGGCGCGGCAGGCCCGCCCGCCCCAGGGCGGCGACGGGGCCGCGGAGCAGGTAGGCCGCGAAGGCCCCGGCCAGCACCGGGCCCAGGTGGGGCAGCAGGAACGCCGCCATCAGGAGCAGGGCGGCGGGGAACAGCAGCGCCAGGGCGCGGCGGCGGGCGGGGGGGTCCATGGGCGTGCTCGCGTCGGGGGACTGCCCGGGGGGCGGGGGGCGGCGCATTCCTAGTCCGGGGCGCCCCCCGCGGTGTAGCCGCCGCCCGCGCGGCGGGGCATGCGCCCGACCAGGGGCACCAGGTCCCTCCGGAAGACGTCCAGCAGGCGGCGCAGCTCCTCCAGGGGCCTGGGGTGCTCGTCCACCCGCGCGTCCCAGAGCGGGTACTCCTCCGTGCCGACGACCAGGACCGCCGCCGAGCGCGTCCCCCGCCGGTCGCCCCCCGCCGCCTCGCCGGCCTCCAGCGCCGCGAGCAGCCGCTCCACCAGCGGGCGCTCCCCCATGGCCGCCATGCGGCCCATGGCCGCCTGGAGCACCTGGGGGCCGGCCAGGAGGTTGCCCTGGGCGGCGAAGCCGTCGCCCCGGCGTTCCCCGGCCCAGCCGCCGCAGCCCGCGCCGGTCCACTGGGCCACCCGCCCGGCGCGGTCCACCATGGCCAGCTGGCGCCGGCCCGGGGCCGGGTCGCGCGCCAGCACCTCCCGCAGCGCCTCCCCGGCCGCCGCCCGCCCCCCGGCCAGCATCCGCACGCCGTCGATGCCCAGGTAGGGGTTGACCGTGCCCTGCGTCGCCACGGCCCCCGCGCCCGGGGCCGCGTAGGCCAGCAGCTTGCCCACGGCGGGCAGCTCCGTGGCGGCCGCGACCCCGAGCTGGCCGGTGCGCCGGCAGCGGGCGACGATGGAGAAGGTCACGCGCGGCTGTCCCCTGTTGCCCATCCCTGGTGGCCCCAACAGCGGCGGCGGCCCGTTTGTGCCGCGCCGGGCGACGCGCCACCTGGCTGCCGGTGGCACGCCCCGTCGGGTCCCAGCGGCAGGGTGCGGCCGGTGCCGGAGACGCCGAACCCGGGGCACCGCCGGGCCTGGGCCGCGGCGACTGGCGTGGCGGGGGCCGCGGGAGGGCGGCGCCGCCTGTCCCCGGTCGCGCCCGGGGCCCCCGCGAGCCGGCGGTGCCCACGACGGCGTTAGCCCGCATGGCGCCCGCCGAAATGGCGTTAGCCTGGGCGCGCGCGCCACGCCGGCGGGTGTCCGGCCTAACATCCACGGCATCCCGCGGCAAGGTGCCATGGAGGTTCGCTTGGTCCGGTTGACGTCGCGCCAGTGGCTGCTGTTCTACCGCCGGCATGCCCGGCGCTATTGGCGCGGCTCCGCCTCCCTGGCGCCCCGCCTCGGCACCCTGGCCCGGCTGCGCCACATCCTGGAGGGCTTCCACCCCGCCGAGGCGGACTGGTACGGGCAGGCCGGCGTCGACCGCCGGCTCTGCCTGTCCAACGCCCACCGGGAGACCGTGCTGCACGGGCTGAACGGCCGCCATGCCGTCTACCTGGACGACAAGCTGGTCTTCGCCCAGGCGATGGAGTGCGCCGGCCTGCCACACCCGCAGGTCTTCGGGCACGCCCACGGGGGCCGCTGGCACTGGCGCGGCGGCGGGCCCGACGCCTTCGCCCGCAGCATCGCCGCGGAGGGGCTGGGCGTGGTCAAGCCCATCCGCGGCCGCAAGGGGGAGACGGTCAGGTTCGTGCGGCGCTGGGAGGAGGCCTGCCCGCCCTGGCGGGACGACCTGATCGCCACCCGCTTCGTGCGCCAGGCGGACTATGCGGCCGCCATCTTCCCGGACTCCCTCAACACCATCCGGGTGGTGACGGTGAATGTGGGCGAGGGGCCCTATATCCTGGCCGCGGCCCACCGCTTCGGCGGGGCCGGGACGGGCGGGGTGGACAATTTCAGCGCCGGCGGCGTGGTCGCCCGCATCGACACGGCCACTGGCCGGATGGGCCGCGCCTTCCGCGTCGGCCCGGACAACCGCCTGGAATGGCTGGAACGGCACCCCGACACGGGCGCCCCGATCGCGGGGCGGCAAGTGCCCGGCTGGAAGCGGGTGGTGGACCTCGCCCACGCCCTGTGCGCCGCCCTGCCGTTCCTGCCCTATGTGGGCTGGGACATCGCCATCACCCCGGACGGTCCCCTGGTGGTGGAGGGCAACGCCCACCCGAGCCTGCGCTTCTTCGAGGTCTATGGCCCCCTCATGGCCGACCCGGAGGCGGCCCGCCAGGTCCGGGCCCTGGCGCGCCACAGGCCCGCCCGCTGAGGACGGCCGCGGCTGGCCTATGGCGGCTGGTCGCGCGGGGCCCGCTCGCGGGACGCCCCGGCCGGGCTGGACGGCACCCACCGGCGCGGCCGCCCCTCCCCCGCCCCTGGCGGCCCAGGCCGGCCTGGCACCCGGGCGGATGACCGGGCAAGCCCCTAGGCGGCCCGGATCTCAGACAGTACCCGGGCCAGCTCCCCGCGTAGCACCTCGGCCTGCCGCGCCAGGTCGTCCGACGCCTGCCTGACGCTCTGGGAGGCCGCCCCCGTCTGCTCGGCGGCCCCCTGCACGCCGCTGATGTTCCGCGAGACCTCGCCGGTCCCCGTCGCGGCCTGCTGCGCGTTCCGGCTGATCTCCGCCGTGGCGGCCGCCTGCTCGGCGACCGTCGCCGCGACCGTGGCGGCGGCCTCGTCGATCTGCGCCACCTCGCCGATGATCCCCGCCATCGCGGACACGGCCCGCCGCGAGCTGTCCCTCACCGCCGCGACCTTCTCGCCGACCTGCTCGGTCATGCGCTGCGTCTGGTTGGCCAGGTTCTTGACCTCCGACGCCACCACGGCGAACCCCTTGCCGGCCTCGCCCGCCCGCGCGGCCTCGATGGTGGCGTTGAGGGCCAGCAGGTNCTGGGCCACCGAGGCGATCGCCCCGGCGATCTGGCCGACCCCCTCGATGGCCGCCGCCAGCGCCTCCAGGTCGGCCCGCGCGCCGCGCGCGTTGTCGGCGGCGGCCCTCGCCTTCCGGGCCGCGCCCGCGACCTGGCCCGCCACATCGGCGATGGTCGCCGTCATCTCCTCCGCCGCCGACGCCACGGTCTGCACGTTGGCGCTCGCCTGTTCCGCCGCGGCGGACACCGTGGCGCTCTGGGCACTGGTCTCCTCGACCGCCGCGGCGAGCTGGGCGGCCGTGGCCTGCAGTTCCGTGGCAGCCGCGCCCACGCCCCCGGCGACCGCGCCGACCCGGCCCTCGAAGTTGTCCGCCAGCCTCAGCATCGCCTCCCGCTTCTCCCGGGCGGCCCGCTGGCGCTCCTGCTCCGCCTGCGCCTCGAGCTCGCGCGCCTTCAGGAGCCCGTCCTTGAAGACCTGGAGGGCCCGGGCGACGAGGCCCACCTCATCCCAACGGTCCTTGCAGGGAACCGGCGTGTCGAGCTGCCCCCCCGCCAACGCCCCCATCGCCCCGGTCACCTGCCGGAGCGGGCCGGTCACCTGGAGGCGCACGACCGCGAGGGCCGCGCCGAACGCCACGGCCAGCCCGGCGGCCAACAGGGCGAGCATCCCGTCGCGGGTGGACGCGTAATGCTCGGCGGCCGCCTGGGCCGAGGCGTCCAGGTCGGCCTTCTGGAGGCGGCCGACCTCGCTCAGCAGCCCGTCGGCGGTGTCGTACCTCGGCACGCCCTGGGACCTCAGGAGGAGGAAGGCCTCGTCCCCCTTCGCCTGCATGGCGAGCGCGATGACGCGGGCAGCGACTTGGTCGTACTCCGCCAGCGCGGCGCCAATCCTGCCGTGGAGCTCCAGGCTGCGGCCATGCATCGCGGGGCGCAGCTGGGCAAGGTATTGCGCCAGCTCGCCCTTCGTTCCCCGGACCTCCGCCTCCAGCGCCGCCATCTCCTCCGGGGCCCTCTGCAGGGCCAGCTCGAGCAGCAACTGGTGCGCGCGCGCGAGGCGCTCGTTTGCGGCGGTGGCGCGGAAGAGGCTCTGGGCGTCATCCGTGGCCACCTTCTGGGTCTCGGCACTGAGGATGGCCATCGACCGCAGGCCGACGGCCCCCACGGTGACGGCGAGCGCGGCGAGCAACAGCAGCGCGAGCATGATCTTCTTGGGGATCGACAGGTTCGACAGCTTCGGCATCCGAACGCCCCTTCCGTGGCCCGGCCTCCCGCGTGGGACGGCGATGCATGACATCGGGCAGGCACCCGCCCTGGTGAACCTGCACGCAAGGTTAGGTTCTGTGGGGCAACGCCTAACGGGCGGGCGGCAGGCCCCGCTTCCCGCGAGGACGGTACGGGAACAGCTGCCGCGCGTGCCTACGGATTTGGGCCAGCTGCCGCCCGGGGAGACGCCGCGCGGGCACGCCGGCGCGGCGGCATGGGCCGTCGCCCGGGTGTCGGGGCCCCAGCCGGTGTCGCGTCGTGGGTGGTGGCCACCAGCCCCGGCAGCCGGCGCGACCGGAAGGCCGCCTCCGCCGGCCGGCGCGTGGGCACATGGAGGGCGGAGGGCCTCCGGTCAGGCCCGGCAGGTGCGGTCAGTCGCGGGCCGCACTGCCGAGGATTGTCTGGGAATTGTATGCGATTCCGCGACATCGGCCCGGCAGGGGTTAGCCGGGCCGGGGTCCCCTCCCCCGCCTTCGGCACGGCACCCGGGGCCGCGGGCGCTGTTCCGGCGCGAGGGGACCACGGGGGAGGACGGCCATGGGGAGCAGCGGGAGGCGAGGGGACGGCGGGTCCGGGGGGGGCCACCCGCCGGGTCCCGGTGGGGCAAGGCACCTGCCGGGCCGGTACGCGGTGCTGGTCGCCACCGCGGCGTCGTGCGAGCACCTGGCCAGGACCCTGGCCAGGAGCGCGCACAGGGACCCGGACTTCCGGCGCGGGATGGCCCACTGGTCGGCCGAGGCCCTGCGGGCGGCCAGGGAGGAGCGGGAGGCCGAGGCCGCGATCCTCGCGCTTGTGAGGTTGGGGGCCCACCGGATGCCACGGTGACCCGCAGGCTGCGACAGGCCGGGCGGCAGCGGGTCAGGCGGCCACGCGCCGGGGCCGCGCGACCGGGATTGCCGCCCGCGGCTCGAACACCACGTCCTGGAAGCGCCCCGGCGCCCGGCGGTACAGCGCCCCGGCCTGGGCCTCGGCCATCAGCCAGCCTTTCGGGCAGCCCTTGCGCCGGGCGGGCCCGTCATCGTCGCCCCCGAGGTCACCGGTGTCGTCGTCGGCCCTGGCCGCGACCGGCACCCCCTGCCCGTTCCGCCGCGCGGGCGCGGGCGCGGGCCGGGCCACGGACGCCACCGGGAGCGGGGAACAGGGAGGGAGGCCTGCCGGGACCGGCGCCTGCAGGGCGGCGGCCACCCCGGGGGCAGTGCCGACCATGGCGGGCGGCCGCAGGCCCGGCCCGCGGACCACGCCGATGACCTCGGTGACCCCCAGGCCCAGGGCCTGGGCGATGTCGGCGGTGCCCTCGCCCACGGCATAGTGGCGCGCGACCCCGGCGTACTGGGTGACGGTCATGGGGTGCTTCTCCCTGCTGGCGTGCAGGCCGGGGGTCGCGCCAGCATGATCAACGGCGGGCTGACAGGACGGCTCCCGGGGCTGCCCCCTGGCGATAACCCCGATGTGCCGGGTTCAGCCGCGGGATCCGCGTATCCGGGTGTGGGGAAGCCCACCCCCGTCCCGGAGACCCGGGTCGTCCAGCAGGAATGCCACGGCAGAGCGGCGCGCCGCCGCGCGCAGCGGCTTCCCGAGCACCAGGGAGTTGCCGCCCGGCTCGCGCAGGAACCCGTCGGCCTCGGCCGAGATGCCGCTCACCACCATCACGGGCTGCCGGGGCACCGTTCCCGCGGGCCCCGGCGTGGCAGGGCCGGCCGGCGGCGCCACCACAGCCAGAGGCCCGTGACGCACAGCCCCGCGGTGGCGAGGCCGCCGGCCAGGACCAGCAGGCGGCCGGGCAGGCCCAGGCCCTTGCCGGAGTGCAGCGGGTACTGCCAGGCGAAGAAGGCGTCCGCCGCCCCCTCGCCCCGGTCATGCCGCTCCCCCATCACCCGGCCGTCGGCCATGGAGACATAGGTCCACAGGCGGCCGTAGCCGTCCATGTCGCGCGGGTCGAAGCGGCGGATGCCGTAGGCGCCCGTGCGGGCCAGCAGGACGACGCTGTCCACGCCGGACAGGTCGTCGCCCACGGCCCGGCGCAGGGCCTCGTCGACCCCGATGGCCCGCGCCGCCCCCGGCGGGGCGTCCGCGAAGCCCTCGTGCAGCCGTTCCGACACCGGGAAGGCCAGCCGGGCCAGGGCGCGCGTGTCCTCGTGCCAGGCCAGGGTGACGCTGGTGACCGCCAGCACCAGCGTCACGGGGAACAGCCACACCCCCCAGGCCCGGTGCAGGTCGAACAGCCAGCGCAGGCCCCAGCGCCGCCCCTGCACGCGGAACGCCTCCTGCCAGCGGGCCCGCGGCGGGAAGGCCAGCAGCGCTGCCGCCCCGTGGTCCAGCACCCAGCCCAGGGCCACCAGCCCCAGGAACCAGGCCACGGCCGGCCCCAGCATCAGGTCCATGTGCAGGGCATAGAGGCCGTTCATCAGGTCCCGCGGCGCCAGCGACAGCGGCTCCACCAGCCGCCAGCCCAGCACCGCGCCGTCCCGCGGGTCGGCGAAGAGCTGCACCGCCCCCTCCCCGCCGCCCGGCAGGGGGGCGCTGCCCAGCAGCATCACCGTGTCGCCCGCCCGGTTGGGCAGGTCGACGAAGCGCGGCCGGAATCCGGGCAGCGCCCCGGCCGCGTTCCCCGCCACCACCTCCACGGGGGCCATGGCCGCCCCCGCCGGCACCAACCGCAGGCCGGGGTTCAGCCAGCGGTCCAGCTCGTCATAGAAGACGATGGCCGAGCCGGTCAGGGACAGCAGCAGCAGCCAGAGGGCGGCCAGCAGGCCGAACCAGCGGTGCAGGGCGCGGACCCGGGCCCGCCAGGGCCGGCCCCCGCGCGGGGCGGGCGGCGCCATGCTCAGAACCGCACGGAGGCGGTCAGGCGGATGTCCCGGCCCGGCTCGTACACGCCGGCGATGCCCTCCCAGCCCGGGATGGCGTTGTAGTCCGCCACGCTGGCATGGGCGCGGTAGCGCCTGTCGAACAGGTTGTAGACGGAGGCCAGCAGCGTCAGCCGGTCGTCCTCCAGCACCTGCCAGCGGGCGAACAGGTCCACCACCGTGTAGCCCGGCTTGCTGACCCGTTGGGTCTGGCCGATCCAGCCGATGGCGACGGCCCGTTGCAGCACCTCGATGTCGTCCAGGTCGTCATAATGGGTCAGGCTGGCCTCCAGCCGGAGCGTGTCCGTCGCCTCCCAGGCGCCGGTCAGGTTCCAGTTGTCGCCGACGGAGTTGGCGAGGCCGATATGCTCGTACCCCTCCACCACATGGCCGTTCAGCTTGGAACGGTAATGGTTGTAGTAGGCGTCGAGGCTGAAGGGCCCCTGGGCGTAGCCGGCCCGCAGTTCCACCCCCTCCGCCCGGAAGCGGCCGACATTCTCGTAATAGACCGCGTCCTGCGGCGGCCGCCCGCTGCCGAGCTGGTCCAGCACCACGTCGTGGATGCGCATCTGGTAATAGGCGACGGAGGCGCGGAAGCCGTCCCGGTCATAGGTGAGCCCGGCCTCGTGATTGTCCACCCGCTCCGGCTCCAGGCCGGGGGCGAGGGAGACGCGGCCCGGCCGCTTCTCCAGGGTGAAGGCGTCGCCGATCTCCTTGCCGCGGAAGGCCTCGGCGATCCCGGCGTTGAGCGCGACGCCGGCGCCCAGGTCCAGGGTCAGGCCGGCGTTGAAGCTGACCCCGTCGTTGTCGGTGCCGCCGCCATAGGTGACCTGGTCGAGGTCATAGGCGTCGTAGCGCAGGCCGACGCTCAGCAGCAGCACGTCCAGGGCCTGCCAATGGTCCTGGGCATAGAGGCCGAACAGCTCCCCCTCCTCGGTGAACTTGCCCAGGGCGGGGTTCCAGGCCCAGCGGCCCCAGACGGCCGGGTCGCCCAGGTACTCGCCCGTCACCTTGTCGTCCCGGTACTCGGCCCCAGCCACCAAGGCATGGCCCGCCAGGTCCAGGCGGCCGCGCAGGTCCGCCCCCTGGCTGCGGATGGTGCCGCCATAGCGGCCCCAGCGGTCATAGCGGTCCTGGACCAGCCGCGACTCCGTCCAGTAGCCCGTCGCCTCCAGCCCCAGCGACCCGGCGTCCCAGCCATAGTTGCCGACGACGGTGCGCCGTTTCCCCTCGGCGGGGAACAGGGGCGCGCCCTCCAGCACCGGCCAGTTGGGCCGCTGGCCGAACGACGCCTCCTCGTCCCGCTGCTCATAGCTGACGGTCAGGCGGTGGCCCTCCGCCAGCTCGCCGCCCAGCTTGGCGAAGGCGAGCTGCTGCTCCGCGCCGGTCCCGCGCAGCCGGTTGCCGCCGCCGTCCTCAAGGTCGTCCCGCTCCACCCGGACGAAGGAGCCGACGAAGCCCAAATCCCCCAGCAGGCGGCCATAGACCGTGCCGCTCAGCTTGTGCCCGTCATTGCTGAACCAGCTGGCCTTGGCCAGGGCGCCGACGCTGCGGCCCGGGGCCAGCAGGTCGTCGGCGTCCTTGGTGCGGAAGCGGATCGCCCCGCCGATGGCGCCGAAGCCGGAGGTGGCCTCGCCCGCGCCGGCCTGCACCTCCACGCCCCTCAGGAGTTCGGGCTCGATGGAGACGCGGCCCACATGGTGGAACAGGGTGCCGTGCTGCGGCGCCCCGTCCACGGTGACGTTCAGCAGGCTGTCCTCCAGCCCGCGCACATAGATCTTCTGGGCGATGCCGACGGACCCGCCCACCGCCACCGACGGCACCCGCCGGAACAGGTCCGACAGGTCGGAGGCCTGGCGCAGCTCGATCTCCTCCTGCCCGATGGCCACGTCGGTCAGCACGCCGACGACCACCACCTCCTCCAGCGGCCCGGCCTCCAGCCCCGCCCGGCCGGCGGGCCGCGCCGCCGGCTGGGGGGCGGG
>MOEB01000086.1 GCA_001939945.1 Aerophototrophica crusticola
GCCGGCGGCAACAGCGCCCCGGCCCCGGCCGAGCCGCCGCGCCAGCCCCAGGCCCCGCAGGCGCCCTACGCCAACGGCCACGCCCAGCCGCAGCCCTACCCGTCCCAGCGGCAGGCCCCGGCGCCCGCCCCGCAGCAGCCTAACCTCGCCACCGAGCCGGGCCCCCGCGCCCCCAAGCCCGCCGCTGGTGAGGACGACATGCTGGACATCCCCGCCTTCCTGCGCCGCCAGGCCAACTGACGGGCACACGCTTCCGGCCGGGCGGGCGACCGCCCGGCCCACGGCCTGGCTGGGCCGGCCCCTTCCCGCGGGGGCCGGCCATTTTTTTGCGCGTCACCTGACATCCGGGAATGATGGTTCTCCCTCTGCAACCATCGGCGGATGTATGCGTTCATACATTACACCCGCCGCAGACCCGCCTTCCTGGACCATCCGGGGATGCGGATCGCGATTGCATTTCCGCGTCGCAGCACACGGCCGGGTAAAGGGCCGCCGGGCCGGCCGGGACTGTTAAAGGGGCATCGTGACAGCCGTCACAGACTGCCAAATTTCCGTCATGATTCAGCCACTTAGCGCCGGTTTCCGGATGTAATATTCGGTAACAAAGCGTGATTTGAGCCGGGACGCCGACAGGCCTATCTGTGGGTCGTGGCAGTTCGCCCCTTGCTGCGTTGCATGCTGGCTCCATGCGGCACGGCACCCCGGGAACGGGGACCCCCGGCGACGGGGATGGGGCGCGGATCGCCGATGGGGCAAGCGAGACCCCCGAGACACGGAAGAGCGGCAATGGCCTGGCAACAGACCCTGAAGTCCCCGATCGAGTGCACCGGCGTCGGCGTCCATTCCGGCAAGCGGGTGCGCATGGTCCTCCGGCCGGCCCCGGCCGACACGGGCATCAGCTTCGTGCGCACCGACCTGCCCGCCGGCACCAACGTGATCCCGGCGCTCTGGGACAAGGTGGCGGACACGCGCCTCTGCACCGTCATCGCCAACGGGCACGGCGCCAGCGTCGGCACCATCGAGCACCTGATGGCCGCCCTGCGCGGCTGCGGCATCGACAACGCGATGGTGGAGCTGGACGGCGCCGAGGTGCCGATCATGGACGGCAGCGCCGCCCCCTTCGTCTTCCTGGTGGAGTGCGCGGGCATCCAGGCCCAGGACGCGCCCCGCAAGGTCATCCGCGTCCTGAAGGAGGTGCGGGTGCAGGACGGCGACAAGGTCGTCACCCTCTCCCCCGCCCCCCACGCGGCTTTCCGGGCAGAGATCGTCTATGACAACACCGCCCTGATCCGCCGCCAGCAGGGTTCCCTGCGGCTGGTGGACGGCAGCTTCAAGGCGGAGGTCAGCAACGCCCGCACCTTCGGCTTCCTGCATGAGGTTGAGGCCATGCGCAAGGCGGGCCTGGGCCTCGGCGGCTCGCTGGAGAACGCCGTCGTCATCAGCGGCGACCGGGTGCTGAACGAGGGCGGCCTGCGCAGCCCGGATGAGTTCATCCGCCACAAGATCCTGGACGCGGTGGGCGACCTGTACCTGGCCGGCGCGCCGATCCTGGGCCAGTACCACGGCGTCAAGGGCGGCCACGCCATGAACAACAAGGTCCTCCACGCCCTGTTCGCCGATCCCACCGCCTGGCGGCTGGAGGAGGAGTGGGTGGAGCAGACAGCCGCCGTCGCTTGACCCTGCAAGGCGCGGGACGTCACCCCGGGCTTGACCCGGGGCCCTCGGGATCGGTCGATGCAGGGCACCGAAAGCCCCTGCGGCGCCCGGCTTTCCTGACCACACCCCCGCTGCCGCGCCATCGGCACGTCCGCTTTCCCAAGGGCCCCGGGTCAGGCCCGGGGTGACATCCAGTGCCCCGCACGACGCTGTTCCGCCCTGAAATCCCCGCAATCCGCTGGCTTTGATCACCCGGTCGGGTTGGCCCATGCAGTTTGCCGCTTGGCGACTGGCCGATACCGCGTGCTATAAGTCCCCCGCAATCCTGCTGCCTTGGTTGTCGGTCACGATGCCCTTCACGGTCCCCTCGTCCCTGCCCCGCCCCATCCGGGTCCTGGCCCCCGCCGCCCTGCTGCTGCTGTCCGCCTGCGCCGGCAAGGCTCCGGAGGTCCCCTATGTGGAACGGCCGGTGGAGCAGATCTACACCGAGGCGGCCAACGCCATCGATGCGGAGAACTACCCCAAGGCCGCCGCCCTGTTCGATGAGGTGGAGCGGCAGCACCCCTACAGCCAGTGGGCGGTGCGGGCACAGCTGATGGCGGCCTACGCCCACTACCAGGCCTACAAGTACGATGAGGCGATTGAGACGCTGGACCGCTTCATCGGCCTGCATCCGGGCAACCGGAACGTCTCCTACGCCTACTACCTGAAGGCCCTGTGCTATTACGAGCAGATCGCCGACGTCCGCCGTGACCAGACCGCCACGAATGAGGCGCTGAAGTCGCTGGATGAGGTGGTCCGCCGCTTCCCCTCCACGCCCTATGCCCGCGATGCCAAGGTGAAGCTGGACCTGGTCCGTGACCACCTGGCCGGCAAGGACATGGAAGTCGGCCGCTTCTACCTGCGCACGGCCGAGTACACCGCCGCCATCAAGCGGTTCCGCCACGTGGTGGACGTGTACCAGACCACCAGCCACGTGCCGGAGGCGCTGCACCGCCTGGTGGAGGCCTATATGGGCCTGGGCCTGGTGGAAGAGGCGCAGGCCACGGCGGCCCTGCTGGGCCACAACTATCCGGGCAGCGAGTGGTACGGGCGGACCTACACCCTGGTGACCGACAGCCGCCCGGCTGAGGAGCGGTCCTTCCTGGGCCGCGCCATCGACTGGGTGTTCTGAGCACCGCTCTCCTGACCAGGGCCGGGCCGGCGGCGGTGCCCGCCGGACGGCCGTACCGGGGTTGGCCCTGCCCATGCTGGTGACGCTCTCGATCCGCGACGTGGTCCTGATCGAACGCCTGACCCTGGCGTTCCGGCCCGGCCTGTGCGTCCTGACCGGTGAGACCGGTGCGGGCAAGTCCATCCTGCTGGACGCGCTGGGCCTGGCGCTGGGCGCCCGCGGCGACAGCGCCCTGGTCCGCCATGGTGCTGAGCAGGCCAGCGTCACCGCCGAGTTCGACCTTGGCGGCCGCCCGGACCACCCCGCCTTCGCCATCCTGCGGGAGCAGGAGCTGGAGGTGGAGGACACCCTGGTCCTGCGCCGCACCCTGTCCGCCGACGGCCGGTCCCGCTGCTTCGTCAACGACCAGGCGGTGGGCGTCACCCTGCTGCGCCGGTTGGGGGAGACGCTGGTGGAGGTGCATGGCCAGTTCGAGACCCACGGCCTGCTGGACCCCCGCACCCACCGCGACCTGCTGGACGACTATGCCGGCATGGGCAGCCAGTCCCGCGCCGTGGCCGACGCCTGGCGCGCTTGGCGGCAGGTGGAGCAGGCCCGCGTGCAGGCCGCCGCCGACGCCGCCCGCGCCCGGTCGGAAGAGGACTATTTGCGCCACGCGGTGGAGGAGCTGGACCAGCTTGCCCCGGAGCTGGGGGAGGAGGCGGCGCTGGCGGAGAAGCGCATCGTCCTGCAACACGCCGAGAAGCTGATCGAGTCGGTCAACCAGGCCTATGCCGAGCTGGCGGGGGAGCGGGGGGCGGAGCGGTCGCTCGCCTCCGCCCTGCGCACCCTGGGCCGCATCGCCGACAAGGCGGGCGGGCGGCTGGAGCCGGTGATCTCCGTCCTGGACGAGGCGGCGGCGGAAGTGTCGGAGGCGTCCCGCTCGCTCCAGGCCCTGGTGGCGGACATCGACACCGAGGGCGGCAGCCTGGACAAGATCGAGGAGCGGCTGTTCGCCCTGCGCGCCGCCGCCCGCAAGCATGGCACCGACGTGGACGGGCTGGTGGCCCTGCGGGACGACATGGCCCGCAAGCTGGCCCTCATCGAGGACCAGGGCGACATCCTGCAATCCCTGGCCAAGAAGGCTGAGGAGGGCAAGTCCGCCTACCTGGACGCCGCCAAGAAGCTCTCCGCCGGCCGCACCAAGGCGGCATCCAAGCTGGACCAGGCCGTGGCGGCGGAGCTGAAGCCCCTGCGCATGGAAAAGGCCCGATTCTCCACCCGCGTCGCCCAGACGGGGGAGGAGGCCTGGGGTCCCCACGGCATCGACGACGTGGCCTTCCAGGTGGCCACCAACCCCGGCGCCCCCCCGGGCCCCTTGGCCAAGATCGCCTCGGGCGGTGAGCTGGCGCGCTTCATGCTGGCGCTGAAGGTGGTGCTGGCCCAGGTGGGCACCATCCCCACCCTGGTGTTCGACGAGGTGGACACAGGTGTCGGCGGTGCCGTGGCCGACGCCATCGGGGAGCGGCTGTCGCGCCTGGGCCACAACAACCTGCAGGTCCTGGTGGTCACCCACAGCCCCCAGGTGGCCGCCCGCGGCGCCTATCATTGGAACGTCCGCAAGCACGCCACCCCCACCCGCACCGTCACCGAGGTGGTGGAGCTGTCCCAGGAAGCCCGGCTGGAGGAGATCGCCCGTATGCTCTCCGGCGCCGAGATCACCCCGGCCGCCCGGGCCGCGGCGGAGAGTCTGATCGCCGGGCGGGGGTAGTGGTTGGCGGACCGGCTTCCCCCACCCCCGTTCTGGCGGCTGCCCTACCTCGAACGCCAGATGGCACGGCCAGACCGGGCCCTGGTTCGGCACGACGACATAGCGGCCACGCTGTCCGCCCCCACGCGGACCTTGCGCCAGGAGGATGGTCGTGTGCGTTATTGGGGCTGGGTGGAGCGCGAGGGCCGCTGGCTGCGGGTCGTCGTGGAGCCCGATGGGGAGACGGTCCTGAACGCCTTCTGGGACAGGGGTTTCAAGCCATGACGGACAACGCCGCCCTTTCCTATGATCCCGCGGCCGACATGCTGCGCGTGGAACTGCGCCCCTGGCCGGCGCCGCGGGCGGGTGACGACCCCGCTTCCGTGGGGGGCGAGGAGCAGGAGCCGGACCTGGTCGTCCACTTCGCTACCGACGGCAAACCCTGGGCGTGGGAGATCGAGCATGCCTCCCGCCGGCCGGACCTTGTGGCCCGGGCACTCGCGGCCTTGCGGGCCAGCCATGGGCTGAAGGACGCCGCCTGACCTCCCCCCGTCAGTTGGAACCCCCGGCCAAGAGCCTGATCACCGGGCAGGGGCACTGGTTGCAAGTTTAGGCAAGCACCGTTAGGCTCTTTACTCGTTCGGATGGATCAACACCCCATCAAGCTCGCGCGCCCATTGGATGAGACTGACCCCGACGGGCGAGCCGAAGCGCTTGCCACCACCGCCCTTCTGGCGCACCGAATACTTCGCCAACGAGGTCCTGGGAAAGCCGGGGCGCTGCCGCATCGACCCGTTGGACATCAAGCGGATCATCGCCAATCCCGACCGGAAGCGCCGACAACCCGATGGCCGGATCCAGTTCTGGGGCTGGGTCCCGTCGTTGAATTCGGACGTGCGCGTTGTTACTTTGGCTGATGGCGAAACCGTCCACAACGCGTTCCGTGACAGGACGTGAAACAGATGACGACCCGCTCCCCCATCTTCTACGACCCTTCTACCGACAGCATGTATGTCCGGTTCACGGATGGGAACCAGTGGGACCAGAAGGTCGACGATGACCGCGACCTCGTCATCGACTATGACGAGCATGGTAATTTGGTCGGCTATGACATCCAGTATGCGTCCCAGCACATGGATGTGGTCGCGGAGGCGATGGCGATCTTGCGCGGGCACATGCCCAAGGCTGCCTGACCCGCCCCGTCAGTTGGAACCCCCGGCCGCCGGCCTAGTTTCTGGCCCATGGACCCCATCTACGCCCCGCTGATCCTCACGCTCCGCCTGGACCAGGCCTCGTTCCAGCATTTCCAGGCCCTGCGGCAGCGCCACTTCCCGCCGGAGCGGAACTTCATCCCCGCCCACGTCACCCTGTTCCACCACCTGCCGGGCCCGCAGGTGCAGTCCATCCTGGCCGACCTGCGCCGCACCACCCGCGACACCGCGCCGTTCCCGGTGGAGGTCTTCGCCGTCAAGTCCATCGGCCGGGGCGCTGCCTTCTACCTGCGCTCCCGCCCGCTGGAGGAGCTGCGGGAGCGGCTGGCAGACCTTTGGGCCCCCTGGCTGATCCCCCAGGACCAGCAAGGTTTCCGCCCCCACGTGACGGTGCAGAACAAGGTCCAGGCGGGGGAGGCCAAGGCCACCCTGGAGGCCCTGCAACGCACCTTCACCCCCATGACCGCCCGCGGCGAGGGCCTGCTGCTCTGGGCCTACAAGGGCGGCCCGTGGGAGCAACTGGCGGACCTGGGCTTCACGGCCAAGCCATGACTTGACGGCAGCCCGTCGCCCGACGACCTTTGCCCCGCCGGCGGTCCCGTCGGCGTCTCCCCTCCCCGTCCCTGCCGGCCCTTCCCATGCCCGACCTGCGCGCGACCCCCGTGGATACCCTGACCCTGGACCAGGCGAAGGAGGAGCATGACGCCCTGGTGCGGGAGGTGAGGCACCACCGGGAGCTTTATTACCGGAAGGACGCGCCGGAAATTTCCGACGCCGACTATGACGCGCTGGAGAAGCGGCTGAACCTGGTGGAGGCCCGCTTCCCGGAGCTGGTGACCGCCGACAGCCCGACCCAGACCGTGGGTGCCGCCCCGGGCACCGGCTTCAGGAAGCTGCGCCACACGGTGCCCATGCTGTCCCTGGACAACGCCTTCGCGGCGGAGGACGTGGACGGCTTCATCGAGCAGATCGTCCGGTTCCTGAACCTGAAGACCGTGGACGGGCTGGAGTTCGTGGCGGAGCCGAAGATCGACGGCGCCTCCCTGTCGATCCGCTACGAGGATGGGGAACTGGTCCAGGCCGCCACCCGCGGCGACGGGACGGAGGGGGAGGACGTCACCGCCAACGTCCGCACCATCGCGGAGATCCCCAACCGCCTGTCCGGCCCGGCGCCCAAGGTGCTGGAAGTGCGCGGTGAGGTCTACATGACCCGCGACAGCTTCTTCGAGCTGAACAAGCGGCAGGCGGAGGCGGGGGAGAAGGTCTTCGCCAACCCGCGCAACGCGGCGGCCGGGTCCTTGCGCCAGTTGGACGCGCGCATCACCGCCAAGCGGCCCCTGTGCTTCTTCGCCTATACCTGGGGTGAGCTGTCGGAACCCCTGGCCGCCACCCAATGGGACAGCCTGCAACGGCTGAAGGCCCTGGGCTTGCAGGTGCCCAAGCAGAGCACCCTGTGCCGCAGCCGGGACGAGCTGCTGGCCTATTATGAGCAGATCGGCAAGGAGCGGTCGTCCCTGCCCTTCGATATCGATGGCGTGGTGTACAAGGTCAACGACCTTGCCCTGCAAGAGCGGCTCGGCTTCCGCACCCGCACCCCGCGCTGGGCCACGGCCCACAAGTTCCCGGCGGAACAGGCCCGCACCCTGCTGAAATCCATCACCATCCAGGTGGGCCGCACGGGGGCCCTGACCCCCGTGGCGGAGCTGGAGCCCATCACCGTGGGCGGCGTGGTGGTCAGCCGCGCCACCCTGCACAATGCCGATGAGATCAGGCGCAAGGACATCCGCGTCGGCGACACGGTCATCATCCAGCGCGCCGGCGACGTGATCCCCCAGGTGGTTTCCGTCATACCGGAGGCCCGCCCCGCGGACAGCGCCGAGTTCACCTTCCCCGACCATTGCCCGGAATGCGGCAGCCAGGCCGTGCGGGAGGACGGGGGCGTGGTCAGCCGCTGCACCGGCGGCTTGGTCTGCCCCGCCCAGGCGGTGGAGCGGCTGCGGCACTTCACCAGCCGCAACGCCTTCGACATCGAGGGGCTGGGCATCGAGCGCATACAGCTTTTCTTCGACCAGGGCCGGATCAGGACCCCCGCCGACATCTTCACCCTGGAGGCGCGGGAGGAGCAGCGGCTGGACCGGCTGGTCACCATGACCGGCTTCGGCAAGAAATCGGTGGAGAACCTGTTCCGGGCCATCGAGGCCCGCCGCACCATCGGCCTGGACCGCTTCATCTTCGCCCTGGGCATCCGGCAGGTGGGGGAGGCCACGGCCAAGCTGCTGGCCCGCAACTACCGCACGGCGGAGAACTGGCGCGACCGGATGCTGGAGGCCGCGGGCGAGCGCGCCGCCGCCCCCAACCAGCCCAAGGCGGAGCTGGTGGGCGACGCCTATGCAGACCTCTGCCGGATCGAGCAGATCGGCATGAGCGTGGCCGACGACATCGTCCAGTTCTTCGGCGAGGAACACAACCTGAAGGCCCTGGACGACCTGCTGGCCCAGGTGACGGTGCAGGAGTTCGTGCCGCCCCGGGTCACGGCCAGCCCCGTGCTGGGCAAGACCGTGGTCTTCACCGGCACCCTGACCACCATGGGCCGGTCCGAGGCCAAGGCCAAGGCGGAGGCCCTGGGCGCCAAGGTCAGCGGCTCGGTCAGTGCCAAGACCGACTATCTGGTGGTGGGGGAGGATGCGGGCAGCAAGGCCGCCAAGGCGCGGGAGCTGGGCGTCACCACCCTGACCGAACAGGAATGGCTGGCGCTGATCGGGCAGAGCTAGGCGTAACCCTCTCCCCCCGGCTCCACCCCCCGCCTGCGCCCAACCGCGGGGCGGGGGCTTGTGGTTTGGTTCCCGGCATGCAGGCTGCCGACGGGACCGGGCCATGACCACCCTCCTCGCCAACCCCGTGATGCTTCCCCACCACGTCTACAGGAACGTGATGGGTGATGAATTCGTGGACGGGTTGCTGGACTACGTCTACGCCAACCGTGACCGGTTCGAGGTCGCCAAGGTGGGCGGGAAGGATGAGGCGACCCTGTCGGTCCGGGTGGCCAGCATCCTGAACGACACGGGCCCCTATCGCGCCCTGTTCGAGGCCAAGGTGCGGGAGATGCTGCCCCAGGTCACCAAGGATCTGGGCGTGCCTGCCGTGGACCCGAAGCGGATCGAGGTGCAGTTGGCCGCCCATGGCGACGGCGCCTTCTATGCTCGCCACCTCGATATCCAGACCGGCAGCCAGGAAGGGCCGCGGCGGCTGGTCAGCATGGTTTATTACTTCTACCGGTTGCCCAAGGCCTTCACCGGCGGCGCCTTGCGCCTTTATGCCCTGGGCCCCAACGCCCCGACCCAGGATGTGGAGCCCGCCCGCGACAGCCTGCTGGCCTTCCCCGCCTGGGCCCCCCACTCCGTCCAGCCGGTGAGCTGCCCCAGCGGCCAGTTCGAGGATTACCGGTTCGCCGTGAATCTGTGGGTCCGGGGCTGAGGTCGCGTTACGCGGCTTCCAGCAACAGGGCAAACTCGCCCTCGGCTATCTGTTTGTCTAGGGCCTCTCGTTGAGCCTTTGGCAACTCCCCGTGCCCACGCAAGCCATAGCGCTTTGTCAAGGCATCCTTCAGGCTCAGCACCTGCGCGGGTACGTGTGAACTCCCCAACCGGTCGAGGGAAGTCGCGGCATCCCTTTTGTTACCAGAAGCTGCCAAGGCATGGCTGAACAGGATCACCGTCGCAGCAGTGGGGCTCCCTGCCATGGCCGGGCGCAACCGTTGCGCCGCCTGCCCAGAGAACCCATGCGCCACATCCAGGTACGCCAGCGTCATGGCAAAGTACCAGTGGCAATCCGGGAAGGGGCAAGATTCGGCGCCCATCTCCAGGAGATGGCGGGCTTCCTCCGGTGCTTCCGAGCGGAGATACGCCATGGCAAGGATATGGCATGATATCCAATCCCCACGCGTTATGGGCTGAATCGCCTTGAAATCCTCGATCACCTCCTGCGTCCGGCCAATCGAGACGAGAGTAGACGCCTTTCCGTTCCGGGCAAATTCCTGCCGTGGGAAAGCAGCCAACACGTCGCTATACGCCGCCAG
>MOEB01000087.1 GCA_001939945.1 Aerophototrophica crusticola
AGCGTGGCCCCGGGCGCGCGGGCGCCCGTCCCCTCGGCCGGGCCGGCCCTGGCCGCGTTGCTGGCTGAGGTCGGGGGCGAGCTGCGGGAGGAGACCTGGCCCCGGCCCGCCACCGTCGTCACCCTTCCTGCCAGCTACCAGCGCCGCCCGACCAGCACCACCGGCGCCAGCAGCGGGTAGGGGCCGCCCCAGCGGGCGTCGCCGGGGGCCAGCAGGGCCGCCAAGCCGTCGGGCCGACGGGCCAGCAGAAGGTCGCCGGCCAGCGGCGGGCTCCCGGCGGAGCAATAGCAGACGAACCCGGCGTGCAGCCCCTCCGCCTCCAGCGACCCATCGGGGGTGAGCACGGCCACCGTTTCCGCCGCCAGCAGGCCGGGGGGCTGTGGCAGCCGGACCGCCAGGGGCAAGGGGCGGTACCATCCGGGTTCCGCGGACGGTTGCAGCGACCAGACGGTCACGCCGGCGTCTGGCCCCGGGGGCCGGGGCCGGGGGCGCATCTCGCCCGTCCCCGTGGCCAGCCAGTCCAGCGACACCCCCTGCGCGGCGGCCATGCGGGCCACCACGGGGAAGGGGGCGGCGTTCTGGCCGGCCACGTAGCGGCCAACCTGGTCGGTGCTCACCCCGGCCGCCGCCGCGGCGGCCCGCCGGGTCGGGAAAAGCCCGACAAGAAGGGCGACGCGGGCCGCGAGGCCGTCAGTGTCGCGGGCGGAACCGGGAAGGGGTGCCTGGAAGCAGGTGTGCATGGGCGGATCCTGGCCGCGTCGGGGGTTCGCTGGGGGGCGTCGCGGGGAAACAGGCGCGCCCCCGGCAAGGTGGCGGGCGCATCCGCAGATCTGCCCAAGCCGGAAGGGGTGCCCCGGCAGCCATAACCGGGCGGGTCGCCCACCGGGTAGGCGGGCCGCCGCGCGACGACCGGAATTTTTTCTCCTCGCTCAGCGTGACATGGCGCGCCTGGACGCGTTCTCACCAGCCCAGGGGGGTGAGGCCGCAGAAGTGCGACCCTGCCAGACAGCCGGAGGGGGCCAGGCATGACGGACGAGACGGCCAGGGGTGAGGGTGGGGGAGCCATGGAGTTGCTGGACCTGCGGGTCTACCGTGGCCCGCATCTGTTCGGGCTCGCGCCCATGGCCCATGTGCGCCTGGACCTCGGGGCGCTGGCCGGCGCGCCTCCGGGATGGGCGGACGCCGTGGCGGCGCGGGTCGGCGAGGGGCTCCCGGGCCTGGACCTCCCGGCGAGGCCGGAGGGGGATGGCGCCCCTGCCTGGTTCGCGCAGGTGGCGGGGATCGTGGCCGTCGGGCTGCAGGCGGCGGCCGGGGCGGACGCGGGTGGCTCCACCGCCCAGCCCGTGCCGGGGCGGCCGGGGGAGGTGGACCTGCTGGTGGGCTACCGGGAGGCGGAGGTCGGCCTGCTTGCCACCCGGTTCGCCCTGGACCTGCTGCTGTCGGCCATGCCGCCGGGGCTGGCCGCCATCAAGGGGCTGGGCCGGCTGGCCCGCGGGCTGGATAGCGAGACTTTCGAATTCGAAAGTGCGGTGGAGGAGCTGCGGGAGCTGAACGCGCGGGAGGGGCTGGGCCCCACCTCCCTGTCCCTGGCCAAGGCGGCCGAGGCCCGCGGTATCCCGGTGCTGCGGCTGGACGCGGAGAGCTTCCTGCAACTGGGCTGGGGTGCCAGGCAGCAGCGGCTGCGCGCCAGCATCACCGGCCGCACGTCCCACCTGGCGGTGGAGGCGGCCAGCGACAAGGACCTGACAAAGGAGCTGCTGGGTGCTGCCGGCGTGCCCGTGCCGCGGGGGGAGGTGGTGCGCAGCGCCGAGGGGGCGGTGCGGGCGGCGGAACGGGTGGGCTATCCCGTCGTCACCAAGCCCCTGGACGGCAACCACGGCCGCGGCGTCAGCGTGGACCTGCGGGACGAGGACCAGGTGCTGCGCGCCTTCGACGAGGCGGAGCGGCATGGCAGCCGGGTGATCGTGGAGAGCTACTTCGTCGGCCGGGACCACCGGGTGCTGGTGGTGGGCGGCAAGGTGGTCGCCGTGTCGGAGCGGGTGCCGGCCCATGTGGTGGGCGACGGCCGGGGCACCATCGGGGAGCTGGTGGACGAGGCCAACCGTGACCCCCGCCGGGGGGAGGGTCATGACCGCCCGATGACCCGGATCAAGCTGGACGACCACGCGCTGGACCTGCTGGCCAAGGCGGGGCTGGACGCCGACAGCGTGCCGGGCGCGGGCCAGGTGGTCACGCTGCGGGACACGGCCAACCTGTCCACCGGCGGGATGGCCATCGACCGCACCGACGACATCCACCCGGACAACGCCCTGATCGCCCGCCGGGCGGCCCTGGCGGTGGGGCTGGACGTGGCGGGCATCGACATGGTCCTACCCGACATCACCCGGTCGGCGCACGAGACGGGCGGCGGGGTGGTGGAGGTGAACGCCGCCCCCGGCTTCCGCATGCACTTGGCGCCGTCCCAGGGCACCCCGCGGGACGTGGCGGGGCCCGTGCTGGACCTGCTGTTCCCCGGCGGGGCGCCGGCCCGCATCCCCGTCTTCGCCGTCACCGGCACCAACGGCAAGTCCACCACCTGCCGCATGCTGGCCCATATCCTGGAGGCCACGGGCGCCGTGGTGGGGCTGACCAGCACGTCCGGCGTCTATGTGGGCAAGGACCGGGTGGCGGAGTGGGACGCCTCCGGCCCGCGCAGCGCCCGCATGCTGCTGCGCGACCCGCTGGTTGAGGCGGCGGTGATGGAATGCGCCCGCGGCGGCATCCTGCGGGAAGGGCTGGGGTTCGATTCCTGCGACGTGGGGGCCGTGCTGAACGTGCAGCCGGACCATCTGGGCCTGGGCGGGGTGGAGACGGTGGAGGACCTGGCGCGGGTCAAGGGCGTGGTGGCGCGGTCCGTGCGGCCCGGGGGCCATGTGGTGCTGAACGCCGACGACCCGCTGGTGGCGGCCATGGCGGAGGGCTTGAGGGGGCAGGTGGCCTGGTTCAGTGCCCGCGGCCACGCCCTGCCGGAGGTGGTGAAGGCCCACATCGACGCCGGCGGGCTGGCGGCGGTGCGGGAGCCGGGGCCGCGGGGCGGCACGCTGGTGCTGCACCGGGGCGGGGAGAGGGTCGAGCTGATGCGGGCGGCGGAGATCCCGGCCACCAAGAACGGCGTCGCGGGCTTCAACGTGCTGAACGCCCTGGCCGCCGCGCTGGCGGCCTTCGCCCACGGGATGCGGCCGGAGGTGATCGCCGAGGCCCTGTCCGGCTTCGACAGCACCTTCGAGCAGTGCCCCGGCCGGCTGAACCTGGCGGAGAAGGGCGGCGTCCGCATCGTCCTGGACTATGCCCACAACCCCGCCGGGCTGGAGGCCCTGGGCGAGGCCGTCCGGGGCCTGAGGCCGCCCGGCGGGCGGGCCATCGGCATGGTCAACATCCCCGGCGACCGACGGGACGCGGACATGCTGGTCATGGGCCAGGTGGCCGCCGGCATCTTCGACGAGATTGTCTTCCGCGAGGACCCGGCCCGGCGCGGCCGCAAGCCGGGAGAGATCGTGGCCCATCTGCTGGAAGGGGCACTGGCCGCTGGCTTCCCCGCCAACCGCATCGCCTGCGCGCTGGAGGAGGACGAGGCGGCGCACATCGCCCTGGGCCTCGCCCGGCCCGGCGACCTGGTGGTGCTGACGCCCACGGACGTGGATGCCATGTGGCGGCTGGTGCAGGGGTGGGAACCCGTGGGGCTGGTCCCCCTCGACCGTGACGGGGCGCCCGCCGCCGAGCGGGGGGCGGCATGAGCGCCGGCAACTGGGCCATCGCCGTCCACGGCGGGGCCAAGGACATCCCGCCCGGCGCGCGCGCCGCCAACGAGGCGGGCTGCCGCAGGGCGCTGGAGGCGGGGGCCGGGGTCCTGCGCGGCGGCGGCACGGCGGTGGACGCGGTGGAGGCCGCCATCCGCGTGCTGGAGGACGATCCCACCTTCAACGCCGGCCATGGCGCCGTCCCCACCGCCCGCGGGGAGGCGGAGACGGATGCCGCCCTGATGGACGGGGAGACGCTGGACATCGGCGCCGTGGCCGCCCTGCGCGGCGTGCGCAACCCGGTCAGCGTCGCCCGCCTGATGCTGCGGGACGAGCCGGTGCTGCTGGTCGGGGAGGGAGCCCGGGTCTATGCGACGGAGCGGGGGGCCGCGTTGGCGCGGCCGGGGGAGATGGTGGCGGAAGGCAGTGACAGCCGGCACGACACGGTGGGCTGCGTGGCCCTGGACACGACGGGGCACCTGGCGGCCGGCACCTCCACCGGCGGGCTGGCGGGCACCCTGCCGGGGCGGGTGGGGGACTCCCCCCTGCCGGGCTGCGGCTTCTACGCGGAGGACGGGGTGGGGGCCACGGCCCTCTCCGGCGACGGGGAGCGGATCGCCCGCACCCTGCTGGCCGCGCAGGTGATGCGGCACCTGCCGGACCAGGGGCCGCAAGGCGCGGCGGATGCGGCCATCAAGCGGCTTGCCCGCGTGGGCGGGGAGGCGGGCTGCATCGTGCTGTCCCCCGACGGGCAGGTTGGCTGGGCCCACAACAGCGCCCAGTTCGCCGTGGGCTGGGTGACCTCCGGTTCCGCGGGGCCGGCGGTAAGGCTTGAGAAGGGCGGTGACGCCGCCGTGACGGACGAAGGGACGAGGGACGAGAAGATGGCCGAGAGCCGCGATACGCCGGCGCCGAAGGGCGTGCTCGCCATCATCGGCGGGCATGAGGACCGCAAGGGCGACCGCAAGATCCTGAAGGAGTTCGCGCGGCGCCTGAAGGGGGACCGCAAGGTTGTCCTCTCCACCGTCGCCTCCCACGAGCCGGAGGGCTATTTCGACGAGTACCGCCGGGCCTTCGACGACCTGGACGTCCGGGACCTGACGGAGCTGTACGTCGAGGACCGGGAGGAGGCGGGGGACAAGCGCACCCTGGATGAGCTGGACGGGGTGTCTGGGGTGTTCTTCTCCGGCGGCGACCAGCTCCGCATCCATGAAAAGGTCGGCGACACGCCCGTCGAGCGACTGGTCCGCCGCATCTACGAGAGGGGCGGCATCGTGGCCGGCACCTCCGCCGGCGCTGCCGCCATGGGGGAGACCATGCTGGCCGGCGGCCCGGGTGGTGAGTCCCATCATGTGGGCGACCTGAAGCTTGCGCCGGGGCTGGGGCTGCTGCCCGGCTGCATCGTGGACCAGCATTTCGCGCAGCGGGGCCGCATCGGCCGGCTGCTGGCCGCGGTGGCGCAGGACCCCGCCCTGCTGGGCATCGGGATCGACGAGGACACGGCCATCTTCGTGGAGGGCGGCAGCTTCGAGGTGGTGGGCAACGGTGCCGTCTATGTGGTGGACGGCCAGGGCATGACCCGCACCAACATCGACCGGGCGCGGGAGGGGGAACTGCTGTCCCTCTGCGATGTGCGCTTGCACGTGCTGGCGCCCGGGGACCGCTTCAACCTGGACACCCGCCGGCCCGGGTCCGCCCCCGACCTGCGGGAGAGCCATGAGAAGGAGGCGGACGCGGCCTGAGGCCGGGCGCCGGGGCCGGCGACTCCCGGCCCGGCGGCAATCCCACCCCGCCATCGCCGACGCGCAGGGCGGACATGCGGCGGGCAACAGGATTTCTGCGGCGCCGATGGCGTGATGTGCGGTGCAGCACGGTGTTGTCGCGGCTTTGGCCATGATCGGGAGCCGCGCCATGCAGGGGTTGGTCGTCGTCATCACCGGGGGATCCAGCGGCATCGGCCGCGCCACCGCCCACGCCTTCGCCCGGGAGGGGGCAAGCCTCGTCCTCGCCGCCCGGCGGGAGGACCGCCTCAGGGAGGTCGTGCGGGAATGCCGTGCCCTGGGCGCCGCGGCGGCCCTGGCCGTGCCCACCGACACCACGGAGGAAGAGGACGTACGGCGGCTGGCGGCGGTGGCGCTGGGCAGCTTCGGCCACATCGACGTCTGGTTCAACAACGCGGGCGTCGGCATCTTCGGCCGGTTCGAGGACCTGCCCCCGGCCGCCTGGCGGCGGGTGATCGAGACGAACCTGTTCGGCTATGTCCATGGCGCCAGGGCCGTCATGCCGCACTTCCGCGCGCGGGGGCGGGGCATCCTGGTCAACAATGCCTCCATCGTCGGCCGGATGGCGAAGCCCGACAGCACGGCCTACGCCACTTCCAAGTTCGCGGTGCGCGGCTTCTCCGAGGCCCTGCGCCAGGAACTGCTGGACCAGCACGACATCCATGTCTGCACCCTGTTGCCGTCGGTCATCGACACGCCCTTCTTCCAGCACGCCGCCAACTACAGCCATCACCGGGTACGCGCCGCCCCGCCGGTCTACGCGCCGGAGAAGGTGGCCGAGGCCGTGCTGTCGCTGGTCCACCGGCCGAAGGCGGAACTGGTCATCGGCGGCGCCGGCCGGGCCGCCACCATCCTGAAGCGCCTGCTGCCGCTCCTGGGCACGCGGCTGAACGGCAGGGCCTTGAACTACGGCTTCCTGTCGTCCGAGCCGGCGCCGGAGGCGCCGGGCGCGGTGTTCGAGCCCATGCGGGACCCCCACCGGGTCACCGGGGGCTGGCGCAAGGGCTGGAACGACGGGGGCGTGCCAAGCCTGGCCCTGCTGGGCTTGCTGGCCCTTCCCCTGGGGCTGGTGGCACTGCGCCGCGGGCGGGCGGAGCAGGGCTGAGGCGCGGGTGGCCCTGGCGCCCAGGGCAGCGGGTGGGGCGGGCCGCTACCGCCGGTGCAGCAGCCATCGCTTGGCGGCGAGGGTCGCCCCGCCCCCCGTGAGCACGCAGAGGGCCTCCACCGCCCAGCGCGCCAGACCGCCCAGGGCCACGCCCGGGTTGCCGGACCCGAGCCCCATGCCGACCAGCGCCATGCCCGGCACCAGCGCCAGGGCGACCATGACGCCCGTGGCGAAGACGGTCTGCCGGGACGAGGTGACCACCCCGCCCGCGATGCCGGCCAGGAGCGAGGTGACCACCCCGGTCGCCTCGACCCGCGACCAGTAGCCAACCCAGTGCAGGCGGGGCAGGTCGGCGGCGGTGTTCCCGTGCAGCGCCAGGGCGACGGCCATCCCGAGGGCCGCCCCGAGGGCCAGCGCCAGGTACCCCACGCCTGCCGACTTGACCCCGGCCCAGGTGTCCCGCCGGGGCCCAAGCAGGCTGAAGGCGATGCGCAGCAGGGGCGCGAATCCCGGGGCAACCAGCATCGCGCCGACCACGACGTGCAGCGTGTCGGTGACCATCCCGACCGCGGCGATGGCGCCCGCCAGGCCCATCAGGAGCAGGTAGTTGGCGGAGAGGTTCGACTCCCGCCGCATCAGCGACCCCATCTCCTCCCAGGCCGCCTCGTTCCCCTCCTCCTCGAGCGGGCGCGCCTCCCCGGCCGAGACCACCACCGACGGCTCGCTGACCGTGACCGACCCGGCCTCCAGCAGCCCCGTCCGGTCGAGATGCGCGAGCACGCCCAGGGCGGCGTCGTTGGTCAGGTCCACGGCAAGGACATCGCCGCCCGACCCGGCGGCAACGCCCCGGTAGAGCGCGACGCCCGCGACCCCGGGCCGGTCCCGGAGGTGGTCGGCCAGCCGGTCCAGCGCCCCGCCCGGGGCCATGACGGTGATCCGTCGAGGCAATTCCCCCTCCGTCCGTTGGTGCCGCGGGGCCCCCGGGGGCAGGGCGGTGCCGCAACCGGCAATCTTCCCGCATGGTTCCCCGGGGCACCCGCATTTCTGCGGATGCCCGCCCTTCGCCCTTATCCCTAAGGCGCCCGTCCGCGCGCCCCGGCCACCCGCCGGGGAGCCGTCAGGCCACAGGGCCTGCGGGCCGCCTTACCCTGGCGCGGGCCCGGTCGCCGGCCACCAGCCGGATGCCGCCGCGGGCGGCGAGGCGGCGAAGGGCCGCCGGTTCCCCCACCACCCGCATGCGGGCAAGCCCGTCCTGGTCGTCGCGCGACAGCACCTCCGTGCTGGCATGGACGAGGGCCAGGGCGTTGCCGTCGGACAGGTCCACCTCCAGCTCCGCCTGCTGCTGCCCGGACCGCAGGTGGCGGTCCACCAACTCCAGCAGCCGGTTCACCCCCTCGCCCGTGAGGGCCGAGACGCCGACGAACCGCTCCGACCGCAGGGCCATGTTCAGCACGGCGGCGCGTTCGCCCTCCGACAGCAGGTCGATCTTGTTGGCCACGTCGATCACCCGCGGGTCGCAGTCCGCGTCGATGCCCAGGCTGCCCAGGGTGGCCGCCACGTCCGCCTTCTGGGCGTCGGTGTCCGGGTGGGCAACGTCGCGCACGTGCAGGATCACGTCGGCGGCCTGCACCTCCTCCAGCGTGGCGCGGAAGGCCTCCACCAGCCCGTGCGGCAGGTCGGAGATGAAGCCCACCGTGTCCGACAGCACCACCGTCCGCCCGCTGGGCAGGCGCACGCCCCGCATGGTGGGGTCCAGGGTGGCGAAAAGCTGGTTCTGGGCGTGCACGGCGGCGCCCGTCACCGTGTTGAACAGGGTGGACTTGCCGGCGTTGGTGTAGCCCACCAGGGCCACCACCGGGTGCCCGGCCCGCTGCCGCGCCTCCCGGTGCAGGCCGCGGGTGCGGCGCACGTCCCCCAGCTCCCGCCGCAGCTTGGCGATGCGGTCGGACAGGATGCGCCGGTCGGTCTCCAACTGCGTCTCGCCGGGGCCGCCGAGGAAGCCGAAGCCGCCGCGCAGGCGGGCCAGGTGCGTCCAGGACCGGACGAGGCGGGAGCGCTGGTAGGCCAGCGCCGCCAGCTCCACCTGCAACCGCCCCTCCCGCGTGCGCGCCCGCTCCCCGAAGATCTCCAGGATCAGGGCCGTGCGGTCGATGACCTTGCTGCCCCAGGCCCGTTCCAGGTTGCGCTGCTGCACCGGGCTCAACGGATGGTCCACCAGCACCACGTCGACGGGCTCCCCCCGGTCCGCCGCGTCCCGCACCATCCCGGCGATGCGCCCGACCGTGCCGCTGCCCAGCAGGGTGGCGGCCACGGGCGCGTCCAGGCGCAGCACCTCCGACGCCGCCACGGACAGGCCGATGGACCGGGCCAGGGCCTCCGCCTCGGCCAGGGCGTCGGCGGGGTCGCGGCCCCCGTCGGGCGCCCCCCGGCGTACCGGGTGCAGCACCACGGCCCGGCCGGACGGGCCGGTGTTGGTCTTCAGCAGGTGTGCCACGTCTTGGTCCCCCTTCTTCTGCCCACGGGTGGTCCCGGCGCGCGCACCCCTGCGCCGCCAGCCACCGCCTTGGCTGGTGAGAACGGTGCCGGCCAGGGGGAGTCACGCCGGGGGGAGCAGAAAATCCCCGCCCTGGGCGGTCCCCGCCGCAGATCCGCCCCCATGGGGGTTACCGCGCATTTATGCGGGACTTCCGGCAGCTGTCCCTGTTCGACCCCGCAGTTCCGGGGCATGGCAGGGGGAAATGCCGATGGGTCCGAGGGGAAGGGGACGCCGGTGGTGGCCGGCGCCCATGGTGGCGCTGCTGGCCGCCCTGCCGGTGCTGGCGGCGGACGACGGGGGGCCGGCCCCGGTGAACCAGCCCCTGGGCCGGCCGGAGCCCTGGATGCTGTGGCACCAGGCGCCCGCCACGCCGGTCATGGAGCGGCTGGACGAGTTCCACCAGCTGCTGCTGGTCATAATGGTGGTCATCTGCCTGTTCGTGGTGGCCTTGCTGGCCTATGTGGTCCTGCGCTTCCACCACAAGCGCAACCCGACCCCCAGCCGGACCACCCACAACACGTGGCTGGAGGTGGCCTGGACCGGCATCCCGGTGCTGATCCTGCTGGTG
>MOEB01000088.1 GCA_001939945.1 Aerophototrophica crusticola
CCGGGCCGCGATCTCCACGCCCAGGGGCAGGCCGCCCAGGTGGCGGCAGATGCCGGCGATGGCCGGGGCGGCCTCGGCATCCCCCAGCTCCAGCCCGGCGGCGCGGGCGGTCTCCAGGAACAGGCGGGCGGCCGGCGCGGTCGCCGCCGTGCCGTCGGGCACGGGCAGCGGGGACAGCCGCACGCACCAGGGCTCCATCACCCGATGCGCCACGTGGGAGGTGGCGAGGACCCCGACGCCGGGGCATTCCGCCACGAGCCGGCGCACCAGCCCCAGGGCGCCCTCGTCCAGCATCTCCGCCCCGTCCAGCAGCAGCAGGCAGGACCGGGGGGCCAGGGCGTCGCGCAGCCCGGCGGCAGCCTCGCCCCCCAGGCCCAGGCCCATGGCGGCGGCCACGCGGGATGCCAGCCCTTCGGCGCCCGCCGGGGCGGACCCGCCCAGGGGCACCAGCCACTGCCCGTCCGGGAAATCCGCCGCCAGGGCGCGGGCGGCGGCGCAGGCCAGCCGGGTCTTGCCCGTGCCCGACAGGCCGGTGACCACCAGCAGCCGGTCCCGGCGGACCAGGCGCGCGGCATTGGCCAGTTCCACGTCCCGCCCGGCTAGGGGGGAAAGGGCGGCGGGGATGTTCCCCCAGGGCTGCGGCGTGGCGGGCGCCGCCAGCCGGTAGCCCCGCCCGTGCACCGTCAGGATCACGGACCCGTCGCTGTCGCCGATGGCGGCCCGCAGGCCGGAGACCTGCACCGCCACGTTCGCGGGGTCGACGATCTGGCCGGGCCAGACCCGGTCCAGCAGCTGTGACGCCGGGACGTCCCGGCCCGCCTGCTCCGCCAGCACGGACAGGATCGCCCGGGCCCGGCGGCCCAGCGGCACCACGGCGCCGGCGCGGCAGGTCAGGCGGCCGCTCGCCCGGTCGAACCGGTAGGCGCCGACGGCCAGTTCCGGCGGCACGGCGTCCGGCGTGCTCAATCCAGGGTCGGTCAGCATGTCGCCTCCGCCGGTCGGGAACCGGTCCCCGCCGGGGTGGGCGGGGACCGGCAGTCTAGGGTCAGGCCGTCGCGAACGCCAGCAGGTCGGCGTTCAACCTGTCCTTGTGCGTGTCAGTCAAGCCATGGGGGGCACCCCCATACACTTTCAGCTCCGCATGGGGCACCAGCCTGGCCGTGGCCCGACCGGCCGCGTCGATGGGCACGATCTGGTCGTCGTCGCCATGCACCACCAGGGTGGGCAGCCCCGCGAACTCGGCCAGGTCGCGGGTGAAGTCCGTCTCCGAGAAGGCCTTGATGCAGTCGTGGGTGGCCTTGTGCCCGGCCATCATGCCCTGCATCCAGAAGCTGTCGACCATGCCCTGCGACGGCTTGGCGCCGGGCCGGTTGAAGCCGAAGAACGGGCCCGACGCCACGTCCTTGTAGAGCTGGGAGCGGTCGGCCAGGCTGGCGGCGCGCAGCCCGTCGAACACCTCCATCGGCAGGCCGCCGGGGTTGGCGTCGGTCCGCAGCATCAGAGGCGGCACGGCGCTCACCAGCGCGATCCTGGACACCCGCGACCGCCCGTGGCGGCCGACATAGCGGGTCACCTCGCCGCCGCCGGTGGAGAAGCCCACCAGCACCACGTCGCGCAGGTCCAGCGTCTCGATCAACTGGGCCAGGTCGTCGGCGTAGGTGTCCATGTCGTGGCCGTGCCAGGGCTGGCTGGAGCGGCCGTGGCCGCGCCGGTCATGGGCCACGGCGCGCAGGCCGTGGGAGGCCAGGTGGAGCATCTGGGATTCCCAGCTGTCCGAGTTCAGCGGCCAGCCGTGGCTGAAGACCACGGGCCGCCCCGTGCCCCAGTCCTTGTAATAGATCTGCGTGCCGTCATCGGTGATGATGGTGCCCATGCTGCCCTCCGCCGTCGTGCTGGGTCAAGGTCGCCGCCCGCGGGGGCCGTTCGGCACCCGGAATGGGATCGGCCAGGGAACTATTCGGCCGGGAGCGGGGACATGGCTCGTTAAATGAGCTAAAATCCGCCTGCCCGGGTGCCGTCGGAAGGATTGGTGGAGGCCAGCTTACCCATGCCCCTCGGTTCCGACGACCACCTCATCCTGGACCCCGCCCGCCGGCGCCTGCTGCGCAACGGGGAGCCCGTCGCCCTGGGGGACAGGGCCTTCGACCTGCTGCTCGCCCTGGCCGGGGCGGGGGGCCGCCCCGTCCCGGCAGGGGTGCTGGTGGCCCGGGTCTGGCCGGGCATCACGGTGGGCGACGGCAACCTGCGGGTCCAGGTCCGCGCCCTGCGCCGGGCCCTGGGCGACGGGGCGGTCGAGACGGTGCCCGGCGTGGGCTACCGGCTGGCGCTGCCCCTGGCGGCGGCGGGGGAGGGGGCGCCGGCCGCCCCGCCCGGCGCGGGGGACCTGGTGGGCCGCGGGGAGGCCCGGGACCGGCTGCGGGACATGCTGGCCCGCTCCCGCCTCGTCAGCGTCGTCGGCCCCGGCGGCGTGGGCAAGACGGCCCTGGCCCTGGCCACGGCCCGGGACCGTGGCGACACGCGCGTCGCCCACGTGGAGTTGGCGCCGCTCAGGCAGCCGGGGCTCGTGGCGGTGGCGACGGCCGCGGCGCTGTCCGCCAAGCTGCTGGGCCCCGACGTGCTCGCCGCCATCCGGGCGGCCCTGGGCGGCCAGGAGACGCTGCTGGTGCTGGACAACGCGGAGCACCTGCTGGACGAGGTCCGGGCCTTCGCCGACGGGCTGCTGGGCGAATGCCCCGAGGTCCGGCTGCTGGTCACCAGCCGCGAGCCGCTGAACATCGCCGGGGAACTGCAATTCCACCTCTGCCCCCTGGAGAGCCCGCCGCACGGCGACCTGCCGCCGGCGGAGATCCGGGCCTACCCGGCGGTGCGCCTGGTCCTCCGCAACCATGCCGAGGCCGGCTGGCCACCCCCGGGCGACGCGGAGCTGCCCACCCTGGCCCGGCTGTGCCGGCAGCTGGACGGGCTGCCCCTGGCCCTGGTGCTGCTGGCGGGCCAGCTCCGGGACTGCCGGTTGGAGGACGTGGCCCGGACGCTGGAGGGGCGGTTCCGGGACCTGCCCCTGCCGGACGCCGCCGGCTACCGCCACGGCAGCCTGGCGCGCATGCTGGACTGGAGCCTGGAGCTGCTGTCGGCAGAGGAGCGGCTGCTGCTGGGCCGCCTCACGGTCTTCGCCGGCGCCTGGACCGTCGACGCGGCGGTGGAGGTGTGCGGCCAGCCGCCCCTGCACCCGGCCGCGGTCCCCGGCCTGGTGGCGGGCCTAGTGGCCCGGTCCCTCGTCGCCGGCCCGCTGCAGACGCGGCAGCCGGGCCTGCGCCTGCTCGAGACGATCCGGCAGGACGTGGCGGCCCGCGACCCGGACCTGCCGGCGCGGGAGGGGCTGCACGCCAGGCTGGCCGGCTGGCTGTCGCGGCAGCTCCGCCGGGTGGAGGCCGCGGCGCGGCTCGACGGGGAGCCGGACCCGTCCCTGGAGGTGGACATCGCGACGATCCTTCCCGCCATCGACTGGTGCCTCGACGGCGGGGACATCGGCCTGGGCCAGCGGCTGGCCGTCGACGCCATCTGGTTGTACCGCCGCGCCGGCCTGTTCGTGCAGATCGCGGACCGCCTCGTGCGGGCCTGGGAGGCGCGCGGCCCGGACACGCCGCCCGCGACCCGGGCCATGCTCGGCCTGCTGGTCCACGGGGAAGGGGCGTCTACCCGCCTGCCCCACCATGCCGACCGGCCCCGCTATGCGCGGGAGGAGCTGGCGCCCGCGCTGGACGCCCTGCGCGCCGCCGACATCCCGGCCCCCTGGATGGTGGAGGCGCTGTCCTCGGCCGGCTGGCTCTGCCGCTACGTGGGCGACCTGGACGGGCAGGTCGCGCTATGGATGGAGGGGGCCGCCCTGGCGGACCGCCACGGCTACCAGCGGGACCGGCTGAGGTTCCTGTCGCTGGTCGGCGGGGCGGAGGCCAACAGGGGCGACCTGCCGACGGCGCGGCGCCGGTTCGACGAGGCGCTGGCCGTGGTGGCCCGCTGGGACCTGGATGCCGGCCTCACCCTGATGCGGCTCGCGGACATGGAGTTCGTCGCCGGCGACATCCCCCGGGCCATCGCGGTGGCGCGGGAGGCCCTCGCCACGGACCGGCCGATGCTGCCCGCCCTGCGCCAGACCCTGCATGCCAACCTCGCCTCCTACCTCCTGGTGTCCGGCCGGCTGGCGGAAGCGGCGCCGGAGGCCCTGGCCGCGCTGCGGCTGACCCTGCGGTACCAGTACAGCTACGCCCATGCCTGGACGCTGGAGCGGGGGGCGCTGATGGCCCTCCGCCTGGGGCGGCGGGAGCTGGCGGGCCAGCTCGCCGCCCTGGGGGACAGCCTGGTGCGCGCCGGCCACCTGGTCCGCTACGGCCCCGAGCGCGCCGTCCGCCGGTTCCTGGACGAGGAACTGGCCCGGCCTGCCCCGGGCGGCGACCTGCCGCCGGTGGAACAGGCGCTGGGCCTGCTGGCCGGGCTCTACGGGGACCGGTTGGCGGACCGGGTGCCCGGTTGAACGGGGGCCGCCGGCGCCTGGGGCACACGAACAGCCAGACCCGTTCCAGTCACCTGGAAACGGGTCTGGCGGTCAGGTCAGGGCGCGGTCGGCCTTCCGCTCCTCGTGCGTCCGGCCGTCGTTCTGCCGCCCGTCGTCATGCCGCATGGCCCGCCGGGCCGGCCCCGACAGGGCGACCAGGCCGGCGGCGGCGAGGCCCAGCAGGACCAGCGGGCCGGCATTGTCCCGGGCCCGGTCGGCCAGGCCGCCGCGGGGCCGCGGCCGGCCGGAGCCGGGCTCCGCCATCTTGCGGTGCTGGGCGGCCGTCAGGTTGCCGGGGGTGAGGTTGGCGATGGTGGACTGCACCTTGTTCTTGAAGCCGCTGACCACGTCCCCCTGCCCGCGCTTCATGGCGTCGTAGCCCACCCGGGCCACCATGGCCGGGTCGTCCTTCTTGGAGCTGCCCACCTTGGTGTCCTGCATCCCGGCGCGGTCGAAGAACTCCGTCTCCGTAGCCCCGGGCATCAGCAGGGTGACGGTCACGCCCGTGTCCCGCAGCTCCTCCCGCAGGGCGCCGGCGAAGCTGTCGATGAAGGCCTTGGTGCCGTTGTAGACCGCCTGGAAGGCGCCGGGCATGTAGCCGGCGATGGAGCCGGTGATCAGGATCCTGCCGCGGCCGGCCTGCCGCATCTGCCGGCCCACCGTGTGGACGAGGTAGAGGGTGCCGGTGACGTTGGTGTCCACCACGTGGCGGGCATCACGCCAGTCCTGGTCCAGGAAGCCCTTGCCCAGGCCGTGGCCGGCGTTGGCCAGCAGCGCCCCCACCGGGCGGCCCCGGGCGGCGGCGACCAGCTGGTCCACCCCTTCCGTGGTGGCGAGGTCGGCCTGCACGGCCTGCACGTCGCCGCCATGGGCGCGCAACTCGGACGCGGCCTGCTGGATCTTCGCGTCATCGGCGGCGACCACCAGGTCGTAGCCGTCCTGGGCGCAGAGCTTCGCCAGCTCGTAGCCGATGCCGGCGGACGCGCCGGTGACGATGGCGAGGGGACGGGTGCTGTCCATGGGACGCTCCTTCTCGGGGATTGGTTGGGCCTCCGGGCCGCAACAGGGACGGGCGCGCCTTGTCCCGGTGGGGGGGGCGGGCGCGCCCGGCGTCGCGGGCAGGCGGGGTCAGCGGTTGGCGGCGGTGGGTGCGTCGCCCGACAGGGCGGCCTTCAGCCGCCCGGCGGCCAGGTCCTGCGCCTCCGCGGCGTCGGCCACCACGGGGGCCATGCCGAAGAACTCGTGGGTCACGCCCTTGTAATCCTCATGCTCCACGTCGGACCCGGCCTCCTCCAGCTTCTCGGCCAGATCCTCCCCCTCCGACCGCAGCGGGTCGATGTGGGCGGTGATCACCGTGGCGCCGGGCAGGCCGCGCAGGTCGGCCTTGCCCACCAGGTCCAGGCGCGGGTCCTGCAAGTCCTGCGGGCCTGAGATGGCGTTCTTGAAGAACCACTCCATGGCCGCGCGGCTCAGCGGCACGGCGTTGGCGTTCTCCACGTAGGAGCTGGTCTTCGTGGAGACGCCGGCCACCGGGTAGACCAGCAGCATGTGGAGCGGGGTGGCCAGCTTCTGGTCGCGGGCTGCGATGGCCACGTTGAGCGCCAGGTTCCCGCCGGCGGACTCCCCCGCCAAGGCCAGCTTCCGCGGGTTGCCGCCGAACTGGCCGGCGTTCCTGGACACCCACTCATAGGCGGCGACGGCGTCCTGGTGGGCGGCGGGGAACTTGTGCTCCGGCGCGTGGCGGTACTCCACGCTGGCGACGATGGCCTGCGCCTTGCCGGCCAGGGCCATGGCGGAGGCATCGTAGGTGTCCAGGTCGGCGATCACCCAGCCGCCGCCATGGTAGTAGACCACCACGGGCCAGCCGCCCTGCGGCGCCTGCCCTTGGGGCGTGTAGATGCGGACGGGCTGCTGGCCGCCCGCGGTGGGGTAGGACAGGTCCCGCTTCTGCACGCCCAGCTCGGCCAGCACCGCCTGCGGGTCCTGGCCCTGGTCGCGCAGCACGGCCTTCACCGCGTCCGCGGGGGTGGGGCCCCTGCGCGTCTCCTCCACCGACTGGGTGCCCAGGGGCTTGGCGCCCAGTTGCTGGAGCTTGGTGACCACCAGGTCCATGTCGGCGTCGGCCTGGTCCAGGGTGGTGACCGCGCCCGCCTTCTCCGTCGTCGTGGTCTGCCGCGACTGGGTGTTGGTGTCCATGGCGGCCACGGGCAGGGCCAGAAGGGCCGCGGCGGGCAGGGTGGCGAGCAGGCGGCGGGTGAGGCGCATGGGCGATCCTTTCTGTGGCGGCGGGGGCGCCGTCATGTCTGTGGCGGCGGGGGCGCCGTCATGCCGTCCCCGCCGTCCCGCCCCAACCGCCGCGCAGCCGTTTCCTCACCCAGGATGGTGCAAAAGCAGGAAATATCGCCCCAGGGCTGTGCATTTCTGCCGACTGGCCCGCAGGGATGCGGTCGTCAGGACGGCTCCACGATGCACCAGAGCTGGGTGGCCAGGGCCGTGGGCGCGTCCGGCTTGAAGAAGGCGCTGTCCTGGATGCGGGAGGTGGTGAGGTACACCGCCCCGTCCGGCCCCTGGGCCAGCGTGTCCGGCCAGCGCAGCCGCGGGTCGCGCACCAGCACCCGCAGGGGCGCGTCCCCGGGGGCGGACAGGTCGCGCACCTTCACCGCGTCCTCCTCCGGTGCCGTGACGTACATGGTCGTGCCGTCCCGGCCGATCAGCAGCCCGTCCGCCACCCCGTTCTCCCCCACCCGCTCCACGCCCGCGGCGACCTGGTCCGGGCCGGCATGGGGGTCGTCCAGCAGCCGCGTCGGGACCCGGTACAGGGTCGTGCCCTTGATGGCCTGCCAGTAGAGGTGACCGCCGTCGTTGGACAGGGCGATGCCGTCGGCGGAGAACTCCACCCCCCGCCCGTCGGGGCGGCGCAGCACCTCGCCGTCGGCCTTGACCTGCACCGACTTGTCCACCTGGGTGCTGGGGTGGCCGTCCAGCAGGCGGCGGGCCGTGCCGGCGGCGATGTCCACCGCCAGGATGGCGCCCTTGGCGCCGCTGTCCGTGATGTACGCCCGCGCCCCGTCGGGGGAGAAGCGCACGTCGTTGAGGTAGGAGCCCTGGGGCGCCGTGTCCTCCCCGAAGCGGACGACCTTGTCCACCTGGCCGCTGCCCAGGTCCACCCGGGCCAGCTTGGCCCCGCCGGGCACCAGCCGGTCCTGGGCCGGGGCGGCCGGGTCCAGCACCCACAGGCCCCCGCGGCCGTCCGCCACCACGCTCTGCACGCAGACCCAGTGCTCGCCGGGGTCCAGCTCATCCTTCCGGGCGTTGCGGAAGCCGTTCCAGCGCTCGTCCGGGAAGGGGCGGGTGGTGCCGTCGGGCAGCAGCTCCGCCACGGAGACCGCGCTGTCCTCCGTCCAGCGGGGGAAGCAGACGAAGACGCGCCCGTCCTCCGCCACGGTCACCCCGGTCACCTGGTGGACGAAGCCGGCCACCATCCGCGGGTGGCCCACCGGGTCCCGGGCCGGCCGCCGGTCCGCGTCGGCCCCGGCATCCGCCGCGGCCAGGGCGGCGGTGCGGCGGGCGTCGGCATGGGCCCGGGCCGCCTCCGTCTCCGTGCGGGTCCGGCCGCCCGCCGGGTCGAAGGGGGTGTCCGGCACCATCTCCGACTTGGATTCACGCTGCTTGCCCTGGGACCGGTCCATGCCATCCTCCGCCATCGGTCGAGACCGCACCCCAACAGGCGGGGGGCGGGCCTGTCCCCGCAACCAGGGGGGAGGGCGTCTGGCGAAGGGCCTATGCCGCGCCGCACCTAAGCCATAGCGACAGGATTCCACCTTGGGGCGATGGCCTTGATGGCGTAAGTGTCAACCCTCCTGGACGCGGGGAGTGACATGGCGAGCATCCTGCCTTTCGTGGATGGCGGGCTGTCCCGGCAGCCGTTCGACTTTGCCGACCTCGTCGTCGAGACCGCGGCCGATCCCATCTTCGTCATGGACCCTGCGGGCCGCACGGTCTACGCCAACCCCGCCGCCGAGCGCGCCTTCGGCTGGTCGCTGGAGGAGCTGCGGGGCCAGGTGTTGCATGACCTGGTGCACCACCACTACCCGGACGGGCGGCCCTTCCCCATGGAGGAGTGCCCGCTGGGCCACGTCTTCGCCAGGCAGGAACGGCTGGAGCGGCACGAGGAGCTGTTCTTCCGCCGGGACGGCACCCCCGTGCACGTCGCCTGCTCCAACGCGCCGGTGCTGCGGGACGGCAGGATGGTGGGCGCGGTGCTGGTGGCCGTGGACATCACCGAGCGCAAGCTGATGGAGCGGCGGCTGGCCGAGGCGCTGGCCGCCAAGGAGGCCCTGGTCCGGGAGGTGCACCACCGGGTCAAGAACTCCCTGATGATGGTGGTGGGCATGCTGCAGCTCCAGGGCAGCCAGACCGCCGACCCCGACGCCCGGGCGCTGCTGGAGGAGGCGCGGCAGCGCGTCTCCACCGTGGCCCGCATCCATGAGCGGCTCTACCGGATCGAGGACGTCACGTCGGTGGAGTTCGCCGCCCTGCTGCGGGAGCTGTGCCTGGAGACCATGGCCGCCGGCCCCCTGGCGGGCCGCGTGGGCTTGGCGGTGGAGGCGGAGCCGCTGGTGCTGCCCACGGACTGCGCGCTGCCCCTGGCCCTGGCGGCGAACGAGCTGGTCACCAACGCCATCAAGCACGCCTATCCCCAGGGCCGGCAGGGCACCATCCGCGTGTCCTTCCGCCCGCACGGCGCGGGCTGGGCGCTGCGGGTGGCCGACGACGGCGTCGGCCTGCCGGACGGCTTCGACCCGGCCCGGACCCGGTCCCTGGGCATGCGCCTGGTCACCGGGCTGGCCCGGCAGGTGGGGGCGGCGCTGGAGGTCGGGCGGGGGCCCGGCGGCAGCTTCACCCTGCGTGCCGCCGCCCG
>MOEB01000089.1 GCA_001939945.1 Aerophototrophica crusticola
ATAACGTCACTTTCGTGTCGTCACCCCCAGCACGCCGAGGTCGAAGTAGCGCCGGTCGTAGGTGAGCATCCGGTTGTCGCGCCCGGTGGCGCGGAACAGCCAGTCGCAAAGCTCCAGCGTCACGGACTGCAGCACGCGGTCCCCCGTCTTGGGGTCCTTGCGGTAGTTCACCTTCGCCGTCTTCAGCCAGCTGAACCACTCGTCCGAGCCCTCGCCGCCGGTCTCGATGTTGGTCTTGATCTGGGTGCCCTGCAGGCGCTCCAGCGCCCCGGTGACCCGCTCGTAGGCGGTGCCGGCGTTCTTGACGTGGGCGATGCGGAAGAAGTCGTGCGGCGCGAAGGTGATGCGCGGGGACAGGCCCTCGCCACGGTTGGCGCGGTCGACGATCAGGGACGCGGCGTAGATCAGCAGCTCCTTGTCCCAGATGCTGGCGACGCCGGACTTGGTGACCTTGACCTCGATGCGCACCCGCCCGTCGTCGTAGGGCTCGAGTTCCTGGTGCGTGTCGCGGGCGAGGCTGAAGAACGAGTAGGCCATCACGGACCACTCGTTCTTGATCGACCCGCGGAGCGGGCTGTCGGCGCAGGACATTGACTTGCCTGGCCTATCCGTCCCCTGTCCCTCCGGACGCCAGCCCGGCAGGCCGCCGGGCGCCCCCGAATCGCCGCCGTCGGGGTGCCTGGCCCCGGGGCCAGGGGGCCCAGGCCGGCGTTTGCGGTGCAACCCGCAGCCCGGCCAACCCCATGCGGGCCGACATGCACCCCAAACCTCGCGGGCGGCTGCGGCTTGGCGGCCCAAGGGCGTCGGTTTGCACCCCTAACCTCGCCGGCCGCGACTCCGGGCGCGGGATCGGGGACAGGCGCGCAGGCATGGGAGCCCCCGGGCGCGAGGTTTCGGGTGCAAGCCGGGGGCGGGCCCGAGGTTTCAGGTGCAGATGCGCGAGGTCACGGGTGCGGCCGCCCGTGGTTTGGGGTGCAGGGGCCCGAAACCGGGGTGGACCGGCCCCCCGGGCCGACGAGGTTTGCGGTGCGGCCCCTGCGAGGGCCGGGGTTTGCGGTGCAAGCATACGAGGTTAGCGATGCGCGGGCGCGAGGTTTGGGATGCGGCGACGCGAGGTTTGGGATGCCCGAGCCACGGGCAAGGCATTGCACGGGTTTGCTGATCCGGCGCCGTAACCTCATAACAACCTAACTCCTCAACACAACCTGTCAGCCAAAGGCCGGGACAGGCATCCCGGATCGCAGCCGGCAGCGTACCAGGCCGGAAATGGGGGAGGGATCGTGCCCCAGGGCGGGGCACAGGAGCGGGGCCGCCCCGCGGGGGTGGCCATCACGGGTCTCGGGTTGGGCCTGGCCAGCACACACGAACCCCGTCCCGGGGATGGCCATTCGCCGACATCGGTCCGGCCCCCTTGTCGGCGTCCACCTGACCCCCTCGGGGGTAGGCGAAGCCATGCAATCACGATGACCCGCGCTGGACGCCCCCGAGGCGACAGGGGGACATCGAAAGGGGGCCGACCCACATCCCCTAGTCTTGCGGCGGGCCGACCTACTCCAGCGCGTCCTTCCGGGGCCCCGGCATCCCGGGCCCCGCGGGGATCGGTTCACGCCGGGCCGCCCCGCATGCCGGGCGCCCGCTTCCCGGGCGCGCCGCCGTGGCCTCCGGCTCGACGCCACCGGGCCAAGTGGGCCAGCACGGGCTCTGCTGCGAAGTTGGCCGTCAGGGGGCAGGATGGCTGGGGGCCAGGGGAGCCAAGCCGTGTCGTATCTCAAAGGTTGCCACTTTGGGGGCGAGGTCGCGCCCTGGGTGGCGCGCTGGTACCGCCGAACCGGGACCAGCTACCGCGACCTTGGGAAGATGACGGCGGAGCGCGGCGTCTCGGTTGCCGCAGGGGGGCGTCCACCCCATCAGGGCCCTCTTGTCCGCGTCCCCGCGACCCGCTCGGGAACCCGTGGAGGCATTCAGGAACGATGATCCGCGCTGGGTGCCCCCCTGCCGACAGGGGTCATTGAACGGGGCCGCTTCACATCCCGGATTTTCCAGGGGTCGGGCGGCCACCCGCCCGGCCGGCGCATCGAGCCCGTGGGGGCGTGCCGCGAAGGGTCAGGTCAGGGCGGGGACCAGGGTGGGCCCGTCGGCCGGCGCGGGGGCCGCGGGGACTTCACACAACCCCAGCCGCGCCACCACCCAGTCGGCGGCATGGGGGGCGGGGTGGGGCAGGTAGCAGCGGCGGGGGGCCGCCGGCGTGCCCGCGAGGCCGCGGGCCTGGACCAGCTCCACGAACAGGCCGATGTCGCGCCACCAGTCGGTCAGCCCCGCCGCGGCCATCCGGCTGCGCCACAGGGGCCAGCCGGCGGCGGGCAGGTGCCCGTCCCCGTCCTGGCCGGGGTGGAAGGGGCGCAGGGCCGACAGCAGCATCCTGCCCAGGGCGGAGGCGCGGGCCGGGACCAGCCCCACGGGCTTGCCGGACTCCAGCGCGTCGGACACCATGGCGACGCTGTCGCTGGTGACGGCGATGTCCGCCGCCAGGGCCAGCAGCCCGGGGTAATGGGCGGGCGAACAGTCCTCCGGCCCCAGCAGCAGGGAAGGCGCGCCGCAGCTGGCCAGCAGGGCCGCCAGATGGTCGCGCATGGGTTTCGGCGTTCGGCGGCTGGTGGTCACGATGACGGCCCCGCCATTGGCCCTGGCGCGGGCGCCCAGGTCCGCCACCGCGGTGGCCAGGGCCGCCTTGTCCAGCCGCCACGGCCAGGAATTGCCGCCCACCAGCAGCACCGACCAGGGGCCGGGGAAGCGTTGCCGCCACGCCCCACAGGCCTCCGCCCCCTCCGCCAGCCGCTGCGGCGTGATCCGGCCCATGCAGGCGGACAGGCGCAGCACGTTGTCCCCGCCGGGGACGGGGTAGTTGGGCGTGGTCACCACCGCGTCCAGCAGGCCGGGGCGGCAGCGCGGCCAGCCCACCTGCACCGTGCGGGTCCGGCCCCCCGACTGCCGCTTCACCCAGCGCGCCACGGGCACGCTGCGCTGCCCCACCCCCACCACGATGTCCGGCCAGGGGGCGGCCAGCAGGGCGCGGCTGGCGGGCTTCAGGGCGAAGACCCCCTCATCCGCCAGCCGGTTGGGGATGTTGGACAGGGGGTTGTAGCACAGCCGCTTCTCCTCCACCGTCCCGCCCAGGCGGCGGGCCAGCGCCTCCGCCAGGGCGATGACCTGGTTGTTGTCGCCGGCCCGGTGGCCCAGCAGGGTCCAGACGCGCACGGGGTGCCGGGGGTCGGGCCGGGGGGATGCCATGGCTCAGGCCGCCTTGCGCGCGTCGCGGCGCAGGGGCCACAGGCGGCCGCGGTGGCGCTCCACCAGCGCCAGGCTGTCCGGCCGGACGTACCGGTGGGCGATGGCCTCCGCGATCTCCTCCCGGCTGATCCCGCCCGTGTCCAGCAGGTCCGCCAGCAGGGCGTAGAAGAACGCCTCCTGGTTCAGGTCCGGGTGCTGGCGGTAGCGGCTGTGCTTCGTCCAGAACCGCAGCACGGGCACCACCACGCTGGCCGGCAGGGGGCCGAATCCCCGTTCCCGCACGGTGAAGTCGATGGGCAGGCCGGTCTTCCAGGGCTGGGTGCGGCGCTTGGTGGTGTGCAGCAGCCGCGTCTCCTCCGTCAGCCGGTCGAAGTCGTTCCAATGGGTCTCCAGCAGGCCGATGTTGGCCCGGTCCTCCTGCCGCAGCTCGATCCAGTGCACATAGTCCAGCCGGTGGGCCCACAAATCGTCCAGCCGCTTCTGGAAATCCCAGTGGGGCAGCCGGGCGCAGTCCAGCAGCATGACCGAGGTGGCCAAATAGTCCTTGGACCCGTTGTGGCCGAACCGGCCGCGCAGCCACACCGCCTTGCCCTGGCGGTCGCGGTTGAACAGCCCCGTCACGTCGCCGGCGGCGAACACGTCGGGGTCCACCACCACGGCCAGCCCCTTGTGGCCCATGGCGTCCGGCACGGCGAAGCGCAGGGGCGTGAAGCTCTGCAAATCGTCCGGGTCCCAGGCGCGGGCATGCCCGTCGCGCAGGAAGGTGCGGCCCTTGGCGCCGGTCAGGGCGGGGAAATCCCTCGTCTCCAGCAGCCGCACCTCAAACGCGTCCGGCGTGGCGGAGGCCAGCCTGAAGGAATGGGCGGAGACCAGCGCCCCCACCCGCTGCTTGTGGTTGGCGTGGATGAAGACGACGGGCTTGTCCCCCGCCGGCGCGGCAATCGCCATGGCTCCCATACCCCTACGATTGGGGCGGCCGCCGGGGCCGCCCCGCGACCCTCAGCTCGTCCAGTAGGCTTCCGTGCGCTTGATCACCAGGTCCTTGTCCGGGCTGCGCTCCGACCCCTTCCGGCCGCCCTTCATGTGGTCCATGAAGGCGCCCAGGCGGGAATTGATCAGCACATGCATGGCCCGGGCGCCGATGCCCTCCGCGATGTCGTGGGACCGGTGGCCCTGCGCCTCCGCCTTCATGCGGCAGAGGTCGAACAGGTAGGCGTCGTGCCACTCCTCCTCCCGCAGGAAGAGGTCCTCCACGTACATCCGGCGGAAGGCGTCCAGCAGGACCGCGGTGCCGGGGTGGCGGAGGTTGTAGGCGACGAAGCCCGTCTCCGTGTGGACCAGCCGGCGCAGGCAGCCGACGAACCGGTCCTCGGGGCACCAGCCCTCCATCTCCGCCCGCGTCACGTCGGCGAAGAAGCGGCTGTCGGCGTCCACCCAGACCAGCACGTCGGCGCCGGAATGCTCGGCGGCGTGGAGGATGGCGAAGGCCTTGTGGGCGAAGCGCACGGCGTCCCACTTGTAGCCCTTGCGGAACAGCCGCAGCTTGCGGCGGGGCGGGCCGGACAGATGGACGTTCACCAGCCGCGGGGCCGGCCAGGGGTGGCGGCCCGTGGCCAGGGGGTTGTCCTTGTGCCGCCGCTTGAACGCCGCCAGGTCGGGGCAGGCTTCCAACAGGTCCCGCGCCACCAGCCGGGACATGCCGGCGGGCGGGTCGAACCCCTCATGGTACAGGTGCAAGGCCACGTCGGGCAGCCAGTGGCGGTCCAGCGTCCCCACCATCTGGCGGCCGAACACCTCCCAGCCCTTGGCATGGGTGGTGCTGACCACGGCGAACCGGCGCGCCATCCAGAATCCCCCTCGAAGCCCATCCGCCAGCCGCGTTGGTCCCACGCGGTATATCCGTTGGATAGAAATAGGTCAAATGCTATAGAACTTTCGAGGGCAACCCCTATCCGTTACGGATAGGCGACAGTTTGGAGACGTTTACGGGGTGCCCGGCGCCTCCCCCGCCGGCGGGGCGTTGCGGACGGCGTCCATGGTGACCAGCACCGACAAGGCGCCGACCTATGGGACGGCCCTGGCCGAACTGAAGGCCGAGGGCAAGTGCCCGCAGGAGACCGAGCACCGGCAGGTGAAGTACCTGAACAACGTGGTCGAGGCCGAGCATGGGACGCTCAAGCAGCTGATCCGGCCGGCGCGGCTTCAAGACGCTGAAGATGGCCTACGCCACCATCAAGGGCTCCGGGGTGATGCGCGCGATGCGCAAGGGACAGGCGGCGGCCTTCAATCTCACGCGCGACATGCGCGGCGAGGCCAGGCTCGTTGAGCGCGCCTTCGGTGTTGGCCCCTGCGCGCTCTCCGCGGCCATGCGGATCATCGAGGAGCGGTTGGCACCCGAGGCGGCTTGATCGTCAACCACTCGCTTCCGAATGGCTCTGCGTACCTTGTTCCAGAGTTTGCAACAGAGCCCCCTGGACAGCCACCACCTCGCCCCGGAACTCGCCTACGTCGGCAACCGGCGGGGCGCCGCCATCGCCGAACAGAACGGTGTCGACCGGATAGGGCCCGCCCGTCCAGAGCAGGCGCTCGGGCGCCTCCAGCCAAGTTGGATGGGTGTGGCAGGCGAGATCGCCCCGGCCGTCCGCCAGCATCGCCTCGATGCGGCGGCGCGGCACCACCTGTATCGTCGCCGGGTGGCCGAGCATCTCGGCGATGGCGCGCGCCAGTGTCGGAACGATGCCGGCTGGCGTGCCGTCCACCCGCATGTCCAGGTAGGGCACCGACAGGGCGGCGCTGACCAGAACACGCAGCGGCGGTTCCGATTCCGCCTTCGCGGGTATCGCCGGAACAACGGCGGACGGCGCGACGACCGCCGCCAATACCAAGGCCGCCCACATTGCCGGCGAGCGGCGGCACCGGACTCTTTGCGGCATGAGTAGACCACCTCGCGCATGTCTCGCCGCAGGGTCGGCGGCACGTGAATCCTCCGGCGGTCTCTTTCGGGGACGCGCCGCGCCTACATAGCGCGGCGCCAGGGTCCCGCGGGAGCGTGATCGCGCCCCCGCAAAGCCCGTTTCCCGCTCAGGCCGCCCGTATGCGGCTGATGAAGTTGTCGACTTCCCTCTCCAGGGTGGCCGCTTCCTTCGACAGCGTGCTCGCCGCCCCCAGCACCTGGGTGGAGGCGCTTCCCGCCTCGCCGGCGGCGTTGGACACGCCGACGATGTTGCTGGAGACCTCCTGCGTGCCGGCGGCCGCCTGCTGGACGTTGCGGCCGATCTCCTGCGTGGCGGCCGTCTGCTCCTCCACCGCCGAGGCGATCGAGCTGGCGATCTCGTTCACCCGCGTGATCGTCTCGCCGATCGACCGGATCGCGGCCACCGCGAGCGTCGTCTGGTTCTGCACCTCGGCGATCTGGGCCGAGATCTCCTCGGTGGCCTTGGCGGTCTGGTTGGCCAGGCTCTTCACCTCGCTCGCCACGACGGCGAAGCCCTTGCCGGCCTCGCCGGCGCGGGCGGCCTCGATGGTCGCGTTCAGCGCCAGCAGGTTGGTCTGTCCCGCGATGCTCTGGATCAGCTCCACCACGGCGCCGATCCGCTGGGCCGAGTTCGCCAGCGCCCCAACCGTGTCGTTGGTGCGCAGGGCTTCCGAGACGGCGTTCTGGGAGATGCTGGAGGATTCCGCCACTTGGCGGCTGATCTCCTGGATCGAGCTTCCCAGCTCCTCGGTGGCCGAGGCCACGGTCTGGACGTTCGAGGAGGCCTGCTCGGTCGCGGCCGCCACGGCCGCCGCCTGCCGGTTGGTCTGCTCGGCGACGGCGGACATGCTCTGCGCGCTCGCCTGCAGTTCGTTGGCCGAGGAGGTGACCGACACGACCACGCCTTTGACGCTCGCCTCGAACTCGTCGGCGAGCTTCAGCATCGCCGCGCGGCGCTCGGCGGCGGCACGCGTCTCCGCCGCCTTGGCCTCCTCCTCCATCTCGCGGGTGCGCCGCATGCTGTCGCGGAAGACCTGGAGTCCACTGGCGATGTCGCCGATCTCGTCCTTGCGGTCGGCGCCGAAGATGTCGACGGCGAGATCGCCCGCCGCGAGGCGTCTGAGGTTGTCGACCGAGCGTCCCAGCGGCCGGGTGATGGTCAGGCTGGCGATGGCCCAGCCGATGACGCAGCCACCCAGGATGCCGAGGACGGCGACCGTCAGCATGATCCGCCGGGTGCTGACCGCGAGCGCGCTCGCTTCCTTGGAGATCCGCTCGGCCTTGGCGTTGGAGTAGTCCGCCAAGGCGCGGACGGCGGCCTGCGCCTCCAGGGCGAACTTCTCGCTGGCGAGGGCGGAGTCGCGGATGATCTGCTGCGCCTGCGACAGCTGGACCTTGTCGGCGTTGGCCCTCACCGTTTCCACGGTGTCCTGAAGTTCGGGCCAGTAGGCGTCGAGCTTCTTCTGCACCGTGCGGAGCAGCTGCTCCTGCTCGGCATCGGCCGTCTTCTTGAGCGTCGCCAGCCGCTCGTTCAGCTGTGCCCGCTGCTCGTTGATGATCCGCTCCCCCTCCTTGGCTTGGCTCGGGTCCGTCGCCATGCGGAACTCAGCCTTGCTGAGGGCGATGACGTTCTGGTTCAGCCGGGCGCCGAGCATGGACTCTGATCCGGCCAGTTCGATCTCGTCGGTCGCCGAACTGAGGGTGCCGATGCCCACCATGCCCATCGCGCTGACGATCAGCGTCACGGCGGACAGCACGCCGATGAGCAGGAATAGCTTGTAGAGGATGCGCCAGTTGCTGATCTTCATTTTCAGTCCCATTTCTATATTTTATGCAATTTATCGGAGCCTCCAGGCGGCATTCTGGCAATCCCCCAATGTGGTAGGCCTAGCGGCATAAGACTTTTGATAGATGCGCCTGATTTATGGTCAAATGTTCTCTTAATGTGTTGCTGTCATGGTCTATATGTAAGCGGGTCCTGAGCGCATGTCCTCGCCCGGCCGGGTTCATGAGATATTCCGCGGGCCATGGATCGGCGGAGGAACGGCGGTGTCCGAGGAGGAGCGCGGGGAGTACTGGCGGGGGCCCGTGGAGGCGTGGCGGGCGAGCGGGCTGACGCTCACCCGGTACGCGGCAGGGCATGGCATCGGCCGCTGGGCCTTGGGGCGCTGGTCCCGGCGCCCGAGCGCCGCCGGGCCCAGGGATATGCCTATGCCCATGCCATTGCCGGCGAGCGCACCGCTCGTCGCCGAGGTGCCGGTGGACCCGGCCCGGCGGCGGCGCTGGTCGGACGAGCAGAAGCTGGCCATGGTTGCCGAGGCGGCGAGGCCCGGCACCACCCCACCGACATGCCGCATACAAACGCGAGCCGGCCAGGGTTGAGTACCGGTGGCACCCGTTGTACGGGCAGGAACTGGTGGATTCACGCCGAAGCGCGATGGGGCTGGGGGGAGGCTAGCCTCCCGCGGCGAGCGTTGCCAGCATGTCGGCGAACACCTCGGCCGGGGTCCGGGAGCCCAGGCACCGGCGCGGTGTGGCGTTGCGGCGGTCGGCGATCCGTCGCGGGGCGCCTTGGTCCCGGGTGTCCGGGGCGCTGGATGGCGGCGCAGGCGGCCGTTGGCGTTCCCCGCCGCACCCTTCTGCCAGGGGCTGTTCGGGTTGCAGAAACAGCAGTCCGCCGGCAGCGCTTGGCAGGCCAGGAACTCGCTGCCACGGCCGGAGGTCACGGTGCGGCGTGCCGCGGGGAGCACGCCGGCGATGCGCGCCACCAGCGGCACCGAGCGGCGGTCCGGGTTGGCCAGCAGGACCTGGTAGCGGCTGGCGCGCCCGGCCAGGGAGGTGACGTTTGCCTTGCCGTGCTCGCGCGCGAAGATCCTTGGATTCAGTGTGAAGTGCGACCGG
>MOEB01000009.1 GCA_001939945.1 Aerophototrophica crusticola
GATCCCGGCCAACTTTGCAACAGAGCCACCATTGGTTAAGCCGCCGCGGGGGCAATCAGGCTAGCCGGGTCGGGCCGCCCACCCCCTTCGGCAGCGACCACGCCCGTTGCCCCCGGGCGTCAGGGATGGCAGGGTCCGCCCATGTCCGACCGCAGGCCAGCCCCGACCCACCAGGCCCAGGCCCACCGCCGTACCCTGGCGGGGGTGGAGGCGGTGGCGCTGCTGTCCGCCCGCAGCTTTCCCCGCCACGCCCATGACCAGCTGGGCATCGGCGTGATCCACCAGGGGGCCCAGCGGTCCTGGAGCGGCATGGGCGCCGTGGAGGCCGGTCCCGGTGACGTCATCATGGTGAACCCGGGGGAGCTGCATGACGGCATGCCCCTGGGCGGGGGGCCGCGGGCCTGGCGCATGGTCTACCTGGACGCAGGCCTGGCCGCCGCCGCGGCGCGGGAGGCGGGCGTGGACCCCGCGGCCCTGGTCCCGCCCGTGGCGCGCGACCCGCTGCTGGCCCGCCGCTTCGCCCGGCTGTTCGATTGCCTGGCCGACAGTGCCGCCGACCCGTTGGCGCGGGAGGAGGCCTTGTTCCGCTGCCTGGCCCTGGCCCTGCGCCGGCATGCCCTGGCCCCGCCCAGGTCCCCCGGGCGCTCCCCGACGGTCACCCGCGCCCTGCGGCGGCTGGAGGAAGCCCCGGCGGAGCCCATCACCCTGGCGGAGCTGGCAGCCCTGGCGGGGACCGGCCGGTTCCAACTGCTGCGCGGCTTCGCGCGGGAGGTGGGGACCACGCCCCACGCCTATCTGGTGCAACGGCGGGTGCTGCTGGCCCGGCGCCTGCTGGCCGCGGGGATGGGCCCGGCGGAGGCGGCACTGGAGGCGGGCTTCGCCGACCAGAGCCACCTGACCCGCGCCTTCGTCCGCCAACTTGGCCTGACCCCGGCCCGCTATCGCGCCGCGGTGTGCTGAGTCGCTGCAATCCCGTTCAAGACGCCGGCCCGCTGACCCGCCAGGATCGCCCCGCCAACGATGGACGGGAGGCAAGCATGCGGGACGGGTACGTGCACGGCTATGCGCCGCGGGAGGGGGAACGGCTGGAGGACCAGGCCCGGGCCCTGGAGAGCTTGCTGCACGGCGACGTGCGTTACGCGCCCGGCAGCAGGGTGCTGGAGGCCGGCTGCGGCACGGGGGCCCAGACGGTCGCCCTGGCCCGCAACAGCCCCGGGGCCCGGTTCTCCGGCCTTGACATCTCCGCCCCGTCCCTTGCCCAGGCCGGGGAGAGGGTCGCGAGGGCGGGGCTGGCGAATGTGGAGTTCGTGCGGGGCGACCTGGCCGACCCGCCCTTCCCGCCGGGAAGCTTCGACCACGCCTTCGTCTGCTTCGTGCTGGAGCACCTGCCCGACCCGGCGGCGACCCTGGCCCGCATCGGCGCGCTGCTGCGCCCCGGCGGGACGGTGACGGTGATCGAGGGGGACCACGGCAGCGCCCTGCCCCACCCGGACCACCCCGCCGCCCACGCGGCCGTCGCCTGCCAAGTGGAGCTACAGCGGGCCGCCGGCGGGGATGCCAGGATCGGCCGCCGCCTTTATCCCCTGCTGGCCGCCGCCGGCTTCAGCGACGTGCGGGCCGGACCCGTGGTGGCCTATGCGGACGGCGGCGACCCGGCCATGCAGGCCGCCTTCACCCTGGGCACCTTCACCGCCATGGTGGAAGGGGTGCGGGAACGCGCCTTGGCCGCGGGCCTGGCGACGGCGGAGGGGTTCGACGCCGGCATCAACGCCCTGCGCCGCGCGGCGGAGCCGGACGGGACCTTCACCTATGTCTTCTACAAGGCCGTGGCGATCCGTGGGCAGGACCCGTGAGGCAGCGCACGTTTCGGTGGCCTGCCCTCGTCCGGCGGCTACCAAAGATAAGGCCTTGCTAAAGTTCAAGAATGCAAATCACTCGCATTGACACCCCGGAAGCGTGGGCTTAAAGCTGCGACCCGTTCGCATTCGCACCTCTCCGGGACCCACCATGCGCCGCGCCTTGCTGCTGACCACCCTGCTCGCCCCCGTCCTGCCGTTGGCCGCCTGGGCCCAGGGGGCGCCCACCCAGGTGGCGGCAAAGGGGGAGATCGAGGAGATCACCGTCACCGCGTCGCGCACCGGTGCTGCGGTGCGGGAGGTGGCGACGTCCGTCTCGGTCGTGGACGAGAAGGCGCTGGCGGAGCAGTTTTCCGGTGCCCGCAACGTGCTGGAGGTGCTGGACGTCACCGTCCCCGGCCTGAACGTCAGCACCGGCAGCCGGGGTGCCTGCCTGACCAAGATCCGCGGCCGCACGGTCAACTTCCAGATCAACGGCGTGCCGGCGAACCAGGAACTGCGGCCGTCCACCTGCAACGCGGCCTTCCAGGTCAACCCCTTCGCCCTGGAGCAGGTGGAGGTGGTGCGCGGCGCCACGGCCCTTTACGGCGCCGGCGCCCCCGGCGGCATCGTCAACCTGATCACCCGCCGCGCCAAGGGCGACGCGCTGGAGGTGGATGCCGTCGCCCAGACCAGCTTCAACACCGACCACCCCGGCGGCACCTTCCGCCACGACCTCTATGCCGGGGCCGGGCAGCGGCTGGGCGCCTGGGACTATTATTTCGGCCTGGGGTATGAGGACGCGGATGTCGGCCGCGACCCTGGCGGCGACCGGGTGGGGGACACGGCCTATGACGCCCTGTCCCTGAACGGCTCCATCGGCTACGAGATCCCGGAGGTGGGCCGCCTGCGCCTGACCGGCACCTGGTACCAGGAAGACCCCGGCCAGGAGTATGGCCCCGACGGGGCGGAGGTCGACGCCGGCGTGCCCCGCCCCCGCGTGATCGCCGTGCGCGACAACCCTTTCCGGGGGGAGAGCGAGGACAGCCTCTACACCCTCGCCCTGTCCTTCGAGGCGGACGAGGTCTTGGGCCACCGGCTGTTCCTGTCCGCCTTCCTGCAAGAACAGGAGTACAAGCAGCGCGCCAACTTCCAGGACGCCAATGGCGGCGCCGACGACTTCTTCTCCGACGACCGGGAGAATGGCGGCTACGGCTTCCGCTCCACCCTGGCGCGGGACTTCGACCTGGGCGGGCCGGTGCTGGGCCTGCAATACGGCGCGGATTTCCAGTCCAGCCGAGTGCTGCGCCTGCAACTGGACCCCACCAACACGGACCGCGTCATCGGCTACATCGCGCCGGAGGTGATCCTGCGCACCTACGGCCTGTTCGCGCAAGGTGAGCTGTCGGTGGGCGACCTCCGCCTGACCGGCGGCGCCCGGCGGGAGCTGTACCGCGGGGAGGTGGGCGACGACGCCTTCGACCCCGCCCTGCCCCGGCCCGCCACCCCCGGCGACCTGGGGAAGAGCGACCTGTGGCTGTTCAACGCGGGCGCCATCTATGACCTGACCGACGCGCTCCAGCTCTATGGCGGCTTCAGCCAGGGCGCGGAGCTGAGCCAGCTTGGCCGCGCGGCCCGCGGCGTGCGCGACCCTTCCACCATCACGCCGGAACCGGCCACGTCCGACCAGGTGGAGGCGGGCATCCGCGGCGGGGTGGGCGACGTGGATTTGTCCTTCGCCGCCTTCTATTCCCGATCCAACAAGGCCAGCCTGCTGCAGAACGACCCGTCCTGCGCCGGCCAGTCCTTCTGCCCGCTGATCCCGCTGCGGGCCAAGCAGCGCTTCCGCGGGGTGGAGGCCACCTTGGACTGGGCCGTGTCCGACAGCCTCACCACCGGTGCCATCGCCACCTGGCAGAAGGGCAAGGTGTTCGACGAGGGCCTGGGGGAATACATCGACTATTCCACCGACCAGATTTCCCCCTTCCGGGTCACGGGCTATGTCTCCGGCACGCCGGTGGACGGGCTGGACGCGCGGCTCCAGGCCACCTGGATCGGGGCGGCGGACTATTTCTCCCCCACCGAGCAGGCGCTGGGCCGGGTGAACACCGACAGCGTGTTCCTGGTGGACCTGTCCGCCAGCTATGCGGTGGGGCCGGGCGCCGTCACCCTGGGCGTCACCAACCTGCTGGACCGCCGCTATGTCAACGTGGCGTCCCAGGGCGGCGGCTTCACGGAGGTGCTGGAGGAAGGCCGCCGGCTGAGCCTCGGCTACCGCGTCCGCCTGTGAAGGGCCGGGGCGGATGAGCCGGCGGGACTGGTTCAAGGTCCATGGCTGGGTGGGGCTGACCGCCGGCCTGCTGCTGTTCGTCGTCTGCTGGTCCGGCACCGTGGCCGTGTTCAGCCGGGAGATCGACTGGCTGCTGGACCCCGCCCGCCGCGCCGCCGCGGCGGAGGGGCCCCTGGGCTGGGAACGGGCCCACGCCGCCGTGCTTGCCGCCGCCCCCGGGCTGGAGCTGTCACAGCTCAACGCGCCCTACAAGCCCGGTTACCCGATGGAGGCTTGGCTGGAGGTGGGGGACGGGCCGCCGCGCCGCGCCCTGGTGGACCCGGCGACGGGGCAGGTCACGGCCGTGACCCACTATTTCAACGTCCAGCGCTTCTTCCGCAGCTTCCACATGGCCCTGTTCATCACCGGCTGGCGGGTGGCCGGGGTGCCGGTGGGATATTGGGTCATCGGCCTGATGGCCGCGGTGCTGCTGGCCAGCCTGGTCAGCGGCCTTGTCTTCTACAAGCGCTGGTGGCGCGGTTTCTGGTCCTTGGAGCTGGGCAAGGGCCCCAAGGTGTTCTGGAGCGGCCTGCACAAGCTGGCGGGCCTCTGGTCCCTGTGGTTCGTGCTGCTGATCGGGCTGACCGGCCTATGGTACCTGGCGGAGTGGTTCACCTCCCGCTCCCCCGAAGCCCCGCCCCTGCCCGCCCAGGCCGCGGCGGCCGGTCCCGCCCCCGGGTTGGACGCCCTGGTCGCGGCGGGGGAGGCCGCCTATCCCGGCTTCCGGACCCGCGCCGTGTCCTTCGGCGAGGTCGTCGCTCTGCATGGGCAGGACGGGTCGCTGCTCGTCCGCGACCGGGCCGCCAAGGTCTGGCTGGACCCGCGGGACGGGGCGGTGCTGGGCATCCAGCGGCCGGGCGACCTGACGCCCTACCAGCGCTGGATCGACACCGCCGACCCCTTGCATTTCGGCGATTTCGGCGGGTTGTGGAGCAAGTCCGTCTGGTTCGCCTTCGGCCTTGCCCTGTCCGGCATGGCCCTGACCGGCGCCTACCTCCAGGCCCAGCGGCAACGGCGGGCACAGGGCGCACAAGCCTTGCGCCGGCCGGTGGCCCTGGCCTATGGGGTGACCGTGCTGGTCCTGCTGCTGTCCGCCGGCTGGGGGGTGGCGGAGATCCGCGACTATGGCGGGGATGCCGCCGGGAACCCCGCCTGGCCCGCCGTGCCTTGGGCCGTCTGGGCCTTCATCGCGGCATGGGTCGCCACGACCCTGGCCACCCTCACCGTCTGGATGGCCAAGCTGCGCTGAGGGTGTCCGGCCATCCCGTCACGTGGGTTTCGAATTCGAAACCCACGTCGCGAGGCCGGGCCGCAACGGCCCGGCCCCCCTCACCATCAACTCACAGCTTGTAGTTCACCCGCACATAGAAGAAGCGGCTGGGCACGTCGTAGGTGCCGGGGTCGAAGTTGTTCAGGCCGCAGGAGAAGCAGCCCGGCGGGTCCGTGTCGAACAAATTGTTGACCCCCAGCGTCAGCCCCACCTTCCGGTCCAGCGCCTCCGGCGAGAAGGTCACCTGGGCGTCGCCATAGAAGCGGGTGCCCAGCTTGTTGTCGTCGGCCTGGGTCTCCTTGACGCTGCTGATGTAGCGGCCGGTGAAGCTGGTGGACCAATCCCCCATCTGCCAGTCCAGCACGGCGGTGAACTTGTATTCCGGGAAGGCCTGGTCGGGGCTGCCCCGTTCCGTCCCCTCACGCTCGATCTTGCCGCTGCCGGTGGTCGAGGGCACCGTCTCCGTGTACTCCAGCAGGATAGCGTTGTTGAAGCTCAGGCCGAAGCTGCCGAACCCGGTTTCCGGCCCGCGCCAGGTGATGGTGGCGTCGATGCCGCGCGTGTCGATGGAGCCGATGTTCTGCAACAGCCCGTTGATCTGGTTCACGGCACCGGAGGCGGTGCGGGTGATCGCCGCGCAGCTCGCCAGATCCAGGGTCTCCGCGCAGCGGCCCAGGATAGTGTCGGCGCCGATGGGCTGGATGGCGCCCTTCAGCTTGATGTCATAGTAGTTCACCTCCAGGTCCAGCCGGTCCGCCCAGGACTGGTTGCGGGCGAATTCCGGGCTGTAGACGGCGCCCACCGTCCAGCTTTCCGAGGTCTCGGGCTGGAGGTCCGGGTTGCCGCCGGTGATGACGGAGAGCTGCGGGTTGTTCTGCACGTAACTCCCGTTGGCCGGCACCCCCCGCGCGATGCAGTTGGCCCGCACGGCAGCGGACGCCGCGGGCCCGCCGGCAAGGCCCAGCAGGTCGGAGCAAGGGTCCACGATCTCCTGGTCGAAGCGCGACGGGGTGCCGAACAGCTCCCCGATGCCGGGCGCGCGGAAGCCCTGTCCCCAGGAGCCGCGGAACAGCACGTCCTCCACCGGCCGCCATGTCAGGCCGGCGCGGTAGGTCGTCTCCCCGCCGAAGGTGGAGTAGTTGGAATAGCGGGCGGCCACGCTGGCCTCCACCTCCTCCAGGAACGGCACGTCCCGCACCAGCGGCACCCGCAGCTCCCCATAGGCCTCGTGCACGTCGAACTGGCCGGAGGTGGGCTGGGCCGGGATGTCGGAGCCGAGGCCCGCCGCCACGGTGGCGTCCGGGTCGAACCGGCCCTTCTGGTCCCGGTACTCATAACCCACGGCGATGCCCAGCGCCCCGGCCGGCAGGTCGAACAGCTCGCCCGACACGTTCAGGCTGCCGCCGGCCAGCCGCTGGCGGCTGCTGTCCCGCTGGGTGAAGGTCACGTACTCGATCTGCTCCGGCGTGATGGTGCCGGGGCCGCCGAACAGGTTGAAGGGCACGCACGGCGCCGTGCAGCCGGCGATGGGGCCCAGGGCCTGTTGCAGCCGCTGGGCGTTCACGTTGCCCTCGAAGCTCTGGGACGCCTTGTTGCGCGACCAGATGCCGTTGGCGTCCCAGAACCAGTCCTTGCCCAGCACCTCGAACGACCCGTCCAGGGTGCCCGAGAGGTACCAGGTGTCCACGTCCTGCCGGTACTGGCGTGGCCCCGCCTCCACGAAGCGGCGGCCGATGAAGGCATAGTTGGCCGGCCCCGCCGCCCCGCCGGACGACAGGGTCACGCCGAACGGGTTGAAGGGGTTGGTGGCGTCGATGCTGATCGTGTCCAGCAAGTTGCCGTTGCCGGCGTCCGGCCCCACGAACAGGGGGATGGGGGCGGCCTGGTTGCGGGACTTGCGGTCGTTGTAGACGGCCTTGCCGGTGAAGCGGATGCCGGCGCCCAGTTCCTGCGTCACGTTCAGGAAGGTGCCGATCCGCTCCGACGGGGCCTGGACATAGTTGAAGGGCTGGAAGTTGAACCGGTCCGGCGTGGTGAAGGCCCGGAAGTCGCCCGCCAGCGGCGCCAGCGGGTTGAACACCGGCCGCCCCTGCACGACGCCGCGCAGGGTCAGGTCCAGATCGTCCCCCGTCACTGGGTTGGTCAGGATGAAGCGCCCGAACGGCGTGCCGGAGCTGCATGAGGCATCGCACGCCGTCACGCCCGGCGTGGGGAACTGCGAGATCTCGCGGTCGCTGGCCAGCACGCTCTGCTGCTTCACGTAGCTGACGCCGGCGACGATGCTGGTGCCGCCGGTCTGCGCGCCCCAGGTCAGGTCGTAATCCTGGGTAAGGCCGTCGCCCTCCTCATACAGCCCCACCTGGGCGGAGGCTTGGAAGCCTTCCTGGCGGCGCTTGGTGATGATGTTGATCACGCCCGCGATGGCGTCGGAGCCATAGATGGGCGAGGCCCCCTCCTGCAGGACCTCCACCCGCTCGATCAGGCCGGAGGGGATGGTGTTCAGGTCGGTGGCCGACGGCACGCCGCTGGCCGACGACCCGTTGACCCAGCGCAGGCCATCCACCAGCACCAGGGTTCGGCGGGAGCCCAGGTAGCGCAAATCCACCTCGGCCGAGCCCGCGCCCACGCCGCCGCCGTCCGGCGGGTTGCCGAAGTTGCCGGAGTTGTTGAAGCGGCTGTTCAACCCGCCGCCGGCACCCGGCAGGCGTTGCAGGATCTCCGCCGTGCTGGACAGGCCGGTGCGGAGCAGGTCCTCCTCCCCCAGCGTCACCACCGGCTGCGTCTGTTGCAGCGGGTCGCGGCGGATGCGGGAGCCGGTGACCACCACCTCGTCCATCTCCCCCGCCGACGGCGGCCCCGCCTGCGCGAAGGCGTCACCCGCGGCACCCAGGCCGGCCACGGCAAGGATCGTCCCCATGGCCGCGCCGGCGGCCAAGCGTGCCCTCATCCCCATGAGGTCTCCCCATCGTTCCCCGGCGGGACCATTGGCGGCCCGCCTTCTTTCCACCGATGGTGCGGCCAGGATCACCCAAGCGGAAAGCGCGCGGTGGGGTTAGGCTTTGCCACTACCGCGCGCTTGCCGCGATGCGGGAAACCTGTCTGCGGGTTGAGTCGGGGATTACCGCTCACTGTCCAGATGGGCCATCAGGGCGGGGGCGTAGCGCTCCCCCGCCGCGGCGCCCTTGGGCACGGCCTGCTCGATGGCGGCCAGCTCCGCCGCGGTCAGGGAGACGTCCAGGGCGCCCAGGGCCTCACGCAGCCGGTCGGGCCGGCGCGCGCCCACCAGGGGGACGATGTCCGGCCCGCGGGACAGCACCCAGGCGATGGCCAGCTGGGCCACGCTGACGCCCTTGGCCGCCGCCACCCGGCGCAGCTCCTCCACCAGGGCCAGGTTCCTTTCCACGTTGCCTTCCTGGAAGCGGGGGCTGTGGCCGCGGAAGTCGCCTTGGCCGGCGCCCGGCTGCCAGTGCCCGCTGATCAGGCCGCGGGACAGCACGCCATAGGCGGTGATGCCGATGCCCAGGTCCCGGCAGGCCTGGAGGATGCCGTCCTCCACCCCGCGGGAGATCAGGGAGTACTCGATCTGCAAGTCCGTGATGGGATGCACGGCCGCCGCCCGGCGGATGGTCTCCGCCCCCATCTCCGACAGGCCGATGTGCCTGACGTAGCCCGCCTTCACCATGTCGGCGATGGCGCCGATCGTGTCCTCGATCGGCACCTGCGGGTCCAGGCGGGACGGGCGGTAGATGTCGATATGGTCCACGCCCAGCCGCTTCAAGGAATAGGCCAGGAAGTTCTTCACCGCCGCGGGCCGCGCGTCATAGCCGCTCCAGCCCCCCGCCGGGTCCCGCAGGGCGCCGAACTTGACGCTGAGCAGGGCCTTGTCGCGCCTGGCGCCGCGCAGGGCCTCCCCCACCAGCAGCTCGTTGTCGCCCATGCCATAGAAATCGCCCGTGTCCAGCAGGGTCACCCCCGCCTCCAGGGCCGCGTGGATGGTGGCGATGCCGTCCGCCTTGTCGGCGGGGCCGTACATGCCGGGGGACATGCCCATGCAGCCCAGGCCGAGGGCGGAGACCTGGGGGCCGGTGCGGCCGAGGGTACGCTGTTCCATCGCTTCCTCCATCATCAGGGGCCGGTGCGGCCCGTCGGATGGGCGGAAGATGGGCCCTTGCCGCCTGTGCGATAATCCGCCTTAATCTGGAAAGGCTGTTCGGATTTATGCACAATGGCGCCATACCGCTTGCCATCGATCGTAGCCGATCAATGGCCCCTCAAACGCCGGGCGGGCGCATCCGCGCCCTTGGCTTACGCGTCCACGTGGCCGCGGGCCGGCAGTCGCCGGCCTCCGGGCGCATGAGTAAACCCATGCGCCCGGCCCCCGCCGACCTCGGCGACCTGCAGGCCTTCGCCGCCGTGGCGCGGGCCCGCAGCTTCCGCACCGCCGCCGCCCAGCGCGGCGTCTCCCCCTCCTCCCTCAGCGAGGCTGTGCGGCGGCTGGAGGCGCGGCTGGAGCTGCGCCTGCTGAACCGCACCACCCGCAGCGTCACGCCGACGGAGGCCGGCCGGCGGCTGCTGGAGCGGCTGGTGCCGGCGCTGGAGGAGGTGGCGTCCGCCCTGGACGGGCTGAACGACCACCGCGGCACACCCCGCGGCACCCTGCGGCTGAACGTGCCCACCATCGTGGCCCGTATGGTGCTGCCGCCCATCGCCACCCGCTTCCTGGCCGCCCATCCCGGCGTGACGCTGGAGGTCGTGGCCGACGACACCTTCGCCGACGTGTTGGCCGACGGCTTCGACGCCGGGGTGCGGTATGAGGAGCGGCTGGCCCAGGACATGGTTGCCGTTCCCCTGGGCCCGCGGGAGCAGCGCTTCGTCACCGCCGCAGCCCCTGCCTACTTGGCCGCCCGCGGCACGCCCACGCACCCCACGGAGCTGCTGGGCCATGCCTGCATCCGCCACCGCTTCGCCAGCGGCGTCACCGGCATTTGGGAGTTCGAGCGTGGGGCGGAAAACCTGAAGCTCAGCCCCGGCGGCCCGCTGGTGGCCAGCCTGCTGGACATGGAGCTGGCCGCGGCGGAGGCGGGCCTGGGCATCATCCACACCTTCGACGGCTTCCTGGCGCCGTCCATCGCGGCGGGGCGGCTGGTGCCGATCCTGGAGGAGTGGTCGCCCCGCTTCTCCGGCCCGTTCCTCTACTACGCGGGCCGCCGGCACCTGCCGGCCCCGCTGCGGGCCTTCGTGGACTTCATCCGGCGGGACAAGGGCAGCCCCTGAAAAAGAAGACCCCCGCCCGTTTCCGGGCGGGGGTGCAGTCGGGCGTAAGCTTGGGAAAGGTCAGCGGTTCTCGTCCGCGAAGATGTCCTTCTTGTGGGTGTTGGGCACGAAGATCAGGCCGATGACCAGGGTCATGCTGGCGATGACGATCGGGTACCAGAGGCCGTAGTACATGTCGCCGGTCTGGGCGATCATGGCGAAGGCCGTCGCCGGCATCAGGCCGCCGAACCAGCCGTTGCCGATGTGGTAGGGCAGCGACATGCCGGTGTAGCGGATGCGGGTCGGGAACAGCTCCACCAGGGCGGCGGCGATGGGGCCGTACACCATGGTCACCAGCAGCACCAGGTAGGTCAGCACCAGGATCAGGGAGAAGGCCTGGCCGGAGAACACGTCGAAGAAGCCGTTCAGCTTCACGATCTCCGGGTGGCCCGGCTTGGGATAGCCGCCGGCGGCCAGCGCGTCACCCACCGCCTTGTTGAAGGCGGCCGGCACGGCCTTCGTCTCGTCGCCGGACAGCTTGGTCAGGTCATAGGCGGGGATCACCGTCTCGCCCACCTTCACGCTGGCGACGGTGCCCGCGGGCGCCCATTCAACGTTGTAGCTGACGCTGTTCCGGGCCAGGAAGGCCTTGGCCACGTCGCAGGAGTTGGTGAACTTGGAGGTGCCGGTCGGGTTGAACTGGAAGGAGCAGTCGTCCTGCGCCGCCACGACGGTGACCTTGGTGGTCTGCTGCGCGGCGTGCAGGGCGGGGTTGGCGGTCTTGGTGATGAACTCGAACACCGGGAAATAGGTAGCGATGGCCAGGGCGCAGCCGGCCAGGATGATGGGCTTGCGGCCGATCTTGTCCGACAGGATGCCGAAGACCACGAACCCGCCGGTGCCCAGCACCAGGGACCAGGCGATCAGGACGTTGGCGGTGAACATGTCCACCCGCAGGATGTTCTGCAGGAAGAACAGGGCGTAGAACTGGCCGGTGTACCAGACCACCGCCTGGCCGGCGACCAGGCCGAACAGGGCCATGAGGGCGAACTTGGCGTTCTTCCACTGGCCGAAGGCCTCGGAGATGGGGGCCTTGGAGTTGGTGCCCTCCTCCTTCATCTTCTTGAAGGCCGGGCTTTCCTCCATCTGCATGCGGATCCAGACGGAGATGCCGAGCAGGAAGATGGACAGCAGGAACGGGATGCGCCAGCCCCACTGGGCGAAGGCCTCCTCGCCCACCGCGGTGCGCACGCCCAGGATCACCATGAGCGACAGCAGCAGGCCCAGGGTGGCCGTGGTCTGGATCCAGCTGGTGAAGAAGCCGCGGCGGCCGTTGGGCGCGTGCTCCGCCACATAGACGACGGCGCCGCCATACTCGCCGCCCAGGGCCAGGCCCTGGAGCATGCGCAGCACGATCAGCACCACCGGCGCCACCCAGCCGATGGTCTCGTACCCCGGCAGCAGGCCCACCACGAAGGTGGAGATGCCCATGATCAGGATGGTCATCAGGAACGTGTACTTGCGGCCCACCAGGTCACCCAGGCGGCCGAACACCAGCGCGCCGAAGGGGCGGACCAGGAAGCCCGCGGCGAAGGCCAGCAGGGCGAAGACGTTGCGCGTCGCCTCCGGGAAGGAGGAGAAGAACTGGGCGCCGATGATGGCGGCCAGCGAGCCATACAGGTAGAAGTCGTACCACTCGAACACCGTCCCCGCCGAGGAGGCGAGGATCACCTTTCTCTCTTCCCGCGTCATCGGGCGCTTGCGCGCGTCGACGGACGCGACGGCCATGTCTGCCATCGTTCCCTCCGTGGGAGCGCCCCGCCGGGGCCGCCCCTGTCCCATGGTTATTGTCCCCTGGCCACGGCCCGCCCGGGTACGGGCCGCGACGCTGCCCCCAAGGGTGGCCAAAGGGGGAATGGGGTCAATCAAGACCAAGGTAGCCATAGACGGAGTATGGATTTAGGGAAGTGAATATCCTGGCATGCCGTCGGCTACCCCATTACTTCACCCGGGCGCGTGCCGGACAGCTTGTGACTGTCGATTACATGCACCCGGCGCATACCGCACTGCAACAAGACTGCCAGGATCGCAATCCAGAGAAAAACCCCGATAATAATGGCGTTGAGTGCATCGGGTCGATGCATAGGATTCGGCCATGACGCTTCAAGGGAGGAGACGGCCATGTCGCAGACCGGAAACAACAATGAAGGCGGCAAGCACAAGTGGAGCTTCGATTCAGTCGGCGGAACCCTGCTGATGTTGGTGGGCATTCCGCTGCTGCTGGTCGGCTTCATCGTCACCATCGCCTGACCACCCAGGCCTGCCCAGGTCACCGCCCGGGCGGGCCCCCCGTCAGCCATCGCGCTTGCCGCATTGCAGCACATAGTGGCGGACGTCCACGCCATCCTCCGGGACCACCCGGTCCAGCCGGAATCCCAGCCCTTCCAGGATGTGCCAGGACCGCCGGTTGGTGTCGTCCACGGTGGCCAGCACCTCGGCGAACCGGAAACGGTCCCGCGCCAAACTCACCAGCCCCGCGGCCACTTGCCGCCCCAGGCCCTGGCCCCAGCGGGCCTGCTCGAAGCCATAGATGAGTTCCGGCAGCGGCGATTCCCGCGGCGGGATGAAGCCGCCCCAGCCGAACAGGGCGTCGTCCGCCGGGTCGGCCAGGGCGAAGCTGCCATAGCCGAAGGCCCGGTAGTTGGCCTGTGACCGCTCGATCCACAGCGCCACCTTGCCCGCGTCCAGCAGGCTTCCGTCTCCCACATGGCGCATCACCGCCGGGTCCGTGGTGACGGCCAGCAGGCGCGCCGCGTCGTCCGGCCGGAAATGCCGGATGCGGAACCCGTCCCCCTCAAGCAGGATGGCCATCCGCCCCCCTCACAGCGCCGCCGATAGGCCCAGCAGCAGCGAGGCGGCGAGGCTCGCCACCGTGCGCACGCCATTCCAGCGTGTCCACCGGCGCAGGTACTCCGGCCATGTCCCGTCGCCCCCCGCCTGGGCCAGGCGGTTGTTCAGGGGCAAATTGGCGGCCAGGGTGACCCCCACGGACCCTACCCCGTACAGTAGCGCCCCGGCCAGGGCCGCAACCCGCGCGGCGCCACCCGGGGCCAGGGCCGCCGCGGCCAGGGCCAAGCCCGTGGCTGTCCCGTCCATGCGCGCCGTCCCCCGTCAGTCGCCCCGGAAGGCGGCCTCCAGCTTGGCCACGTCCAGCTTCACCATGCCCATCATGGCGGCCATCACCCGCTGGGCCGCGGCCGCGTCCGCCTGCGCCATCAGCCGCGGCATGGCCTCTGGGACCAATTGCCAGCACAGGCCGAAGCGGTCGCGCAGCCAGCCGCACTCGATGGGCGCGCCGCCGCCCGCCAGCAGGGCATCCCACAGCCGGTCCAGCTCCGCCTGGTCGCGGCACAGGACGGAGATGGATGCCGCCTCCGTGAACGCCGCGTCCAGCCCGGCGTTCAGGGCCTGATACGGGGTGCCGGCCAGGGTGAAGTCGATGATGATGGGCGGGGCTCCCGGCGTCGCGCTGAATCCCCCCTCCACCCGCGAATCGGGGACGACGGAGACATAGAAGGCCACGGCCTCCTCGGCCTTGCCGGGCAGCATCAAGCAGGTGCGGACACGCGCGCTCATCATTTCCCTCCCTTGGGGCCGGCGGGCACCCTTGTGGCCCCGGTTCCCACGGCAGCATGGGCCGGGCACGCCGCCCCGTCCATGCCCCCAAGAACCGGTGCGGCGGAGGATAGCACGGTTCATTCGGCCACCGACCCATTGGCCCCTGGAAGGGCCGTGCATTGGACCCTGGCGGGCGCTAGGCTGCCCCTCCCCGGACCCAGGAGCATCCCATGCCGAGCATCCCCGGTTTCCCCATCAGCGAGCGCTGGCCCGCCGCGCACCCGGACTGTATCCAGCTCTACGCCGCCCCCACCCCCAACGGGGTGAAGGTGTCCATCATGCTGGAGGAGGTGGGCCTGCCCTATGAGCCCCACTATGTGGACATCGGCGCGAATGAGACCTGGGGGCCGGAATTCCTGTCCCTGAACCCCAACGGCAAGATCCCCGCCATCATCGACCCGGACGGCCCGGGCGGGGAGCCGCTGGGCCTGTTCGAATCGGGCGCCATCCTGCTGTACCTGGCGGACAAGACCGGCAAGCTCATCCCCAGCCATCCGGCGCGGCGGCAGGAGGCGATCCAGTGGCTGTTCTTCCAGATGGCCGCGGTGGGCCCCATGTTCGGCCAGCTCGGCTATTTCCACAAGTTCGCGGGGCGGGAGATCGAGGACAAGCGCCCCCTGAAGCGCTACGTGGACGAGTCCCGCCGCCTGTTGGGCGTGCTGGAGAACCGGCTGGACGGCCGGGAATGGTTCATGGGCGGTGAGTTCACGATCGTGGACATCTCCCTGCTCGGCTGGGTGCGCAACCTGGTGGGCTTCTATGGCGCGGGGGAGCTGGTGGACTATGCCAGCCTGCGCCACGTCCCGGCATGGCTGGACCGCTGCCTGGCCCGCCCCGCCGTGCAGCGGGGGCTGACCATCCCGAAGAAGCCGGGGTAAGGGGTGGGCATCCTCCTCCGCCCCCTCGCCACGCCAGACATCCAGGCCACGGCGGCCCTGACCCGTGCGGCGTACCTGGCGCCCCCCCCCGACCACCCCGCGCGCCGTTGGGTGGCGGGGCAGGATGCCGGTGCCTATCAGGCCCTGCTGGCGGGGGACTGGGCGGAGGACCTGGCTTTAGGGGCGGAGGCGGAGTGTCGGGTGCTGCTGGCCGTCGAGGGCGACCGCGTGCTGGGCCAGGCGGAGGTGAGGCTGTCCGCCTGGGACGGCAAAGTCACACTCCAGGGCGTCGCCGCCGATCCGGCTCGCTGGCGCCAAGGCATCGGCCGGGCGCTGGTCGAGGGCGCCAGCGCGGCGGCCTCAGCGGCCGGGTATGGTGAGTTGGGGCTCATGGCCGACCCGCAGGACGTGGCCTTCTTCCAACGCTGCGGCTTCCGCCCCACGGGCCCCTGCGGCAGCACGGACCGGCCCATGGTGGGGATGCTGCGCGTGTTCGATCCGGCAAGCGAGGCGGCGTCGCTTGAGGCCCGCCAAAAGGTGCTGGCAGAGGCGAACGCGGCTGCCGACCACCTGAGACGGACCTTGGACCTGACCTAACAGATCCGCGGCAACTGCTCCCCCGCCAGCCAGTCCACGATGCGCCGGCCGCCGAAGGTGGTGTCCAGCTGGACGAGGCCCCGCGCCTCTGCCGTCACCGTGCCGATGATGGCGGCCTCCGCGCCCCTGGGGTGGGCCCGCATGGCGGCCAGCACCGCGCCCGCGTCGGCCGGGTCGACGATGGCGACCAGCTTGCCCTCGTTCGCCACGTGCAGCGGGTCCAGGCCCAGCAGCTCGCACGCCGCCTCCACCGCCGGCTTCACGGGGATGTCCCGTTCCCGCACCAGCATGCCGACGTTTGAGCGGCCGGCGATCTCGTTCAGGGTCGCCGACAGGCCGCCGCGGGTGGGGTCTCGCAGCACCCGCACGCCCGGCGCCACGTCCAGGATGGCGGCCACCAGCCCATGCAGGGCGGCGCTGTCGGACAGGATGGGCGCCTCGAAATCCAGGCTTTCCCGGGTGGACATGATGGCGATGCCATGGTCCCCGATACTGCCGCTGAGGATGACCACGTCCCCCGGCCGGGCCCGGTCGGCGGAGGGGGCCACCACGTCCCGCCGCACGCCGATGCCCGTGGTGTTGATGAAGACGCCGTCGCCTTTCCCGCGCTCCACCACCTTGGTGTCGCCGGTGACGATGGCCACGCCCGCATCCCGCGCCGCCGCGGCCATGCTGTCCACCACCCGCTTCAGCTCGGAAAGGGGCAGCCCCTCCTCGATGATGAAGCCCGCCGTGAGGTAGAGCGGCACCGCCCCGCCCATGGCCACGTCGTTCACCGTGCCGTGCACCGCCAGGGACCCGATGTCCCCGCCGGGGAAGAACAGGGGGGAGACGACGAAGCTGTCGGTGCTGACCACCAGCCGGCCCGGCGGGACGTCCAGAACCGCGTTGTCGTCCCGCCGGTCCAGCGCGTCGTTGGCGAAGGCGCTGACGAACAGCTCCTCGATCAGTTGCTCCATGGCCCGCCCGCCGGACCCGTGGGACAGGTCCACCCGCCCGTTGGCGAGGTCCAGCTTGCGGCGGCGGGGCGTGCCACGTCCCAACGAACCATCCATGGCTCAGGCCTCCTGCCGCTCGGGCGCCCGCAGGCGGCCATAGGTGTAATAGGCGGCGCAGGACCCCTCCGGCGAAACCATGCACGACCCCAGCGGCGTCTCCGGCGTGCAGGCCGTGCCGAAGATCCTGCAATCCGCCGGCTTCTTCAGCCCGCGCAATATGTCGCCGCAAGAACAGGCCTTGTGGTCGGCCACCGGCTGGTAGTCCACGGGGAAGCGCCGCTCCGCGTCGAACCGGGCGAAGGGCTCGCGCAGGCGCAGGGCGCTTTGCGGGATGGTGCCCAGGCCGCGCCACTCGAACTCGGGCCGTAGCTCAAATACTTCCTCCACCAGGGCCTTGGCCTTCTGGTTGCCGCCGGGCACGACGGCGCGGGTGAACTGGTTCTCCACCTCCGCCCGGCCCTCATTCAGCTGGCGCACCAGCATCAGCACCGATTGCAGGATGTCCAGCGGCTCGAAACCGCTGACGGCGATGGGCTTGCGGTAGTGCCGGGCGAAGTACTCGTAGGGCTCGGCCCCGATGATGGTGCTGACATGGCCGGGGCCGATGAAGGCATCCACCCGCACCTTCCCGGTTCCTGCCTCTGGCTGGTCCAGGATCGCGGAGATGGCGGATGGGGTCAGGACGTGGTTGCAGAAAAGGGTGAAGTTCTCCAGCCCCTCCGCCTCCGCCTGCTTGACCGCGGCGGCAGAGGTGGGGGTGGTGGTCTCGAACCCGATGGCGAAGAACACCACCTGCCGGCCCGGGTTCTGCCGGGCGATGCGCAGGGCATCCAGGCTGCCATAGACCATGCGGATGTCGGCGCCCGCCGCCTTGGCCTTCAGCAGGCTGCGCCGGTCCCGACCGGGCACCCGCATCATGTCGCCATAGGTGCAGAGGATCACGCCATAGCGCGCGGCCATGTCGATGGCCATGTCCAGCCGACCCGCAGGCAGCACGCAAACCGGGCAGCCCGGGCCGTGCACCAACTCCACATTGTCGGGCAGCATGTCCTCCAGCCCGTAGCGGCAGATGGCGTGGGTGTGGCCGCCGCAGAACTCCATGATGGCATAGTGGCGGTCCGGCCTGACCGCGGCGCGGATGTTGGCTGCCAGGTTGGCGGCCAGGGCGGGATCGCGGAACTCGTCCACATATTTCATGATGTGGCCTCCAAGGCCTGGCGTTCGACCTCCGGCAGTTCGGCGAAGGCGGCCAGGGTGCGCGCCGCCTCCTCCGGGTCCAGACGGCTCAGCGCGTAGCCCACATGGACGATGACGAAGTCACCGGGCACGATGCCTTCCACCAGGGCCAGCGACACGGCCTTGCGCACGCCGCCCACCTCCACCACGGCATTGTCGCCGTCGCGCAGCTCCACCACCCGGGCCGGCAGGGCCAGGCACATCACGACTCTCCTTGGCTTGGTTGTCCGTCCAGCACCCGCGCCGCCACCCAGGCCTGGCCGAGGGCGAGGCCCCCGTCGTTGGCGGGCGCGAGCCGGGGCAGCAGGGCGGTGACGCCGTGGCGGCCGAAGCCCTCCACCAGCGCCTCCGCCAGCACCTTGTTCATGACGCAGCCGCCAGACAGGGCCACGCGCTCCCCGCCCGCCGCCTGGACCGCCGGCAGGGCCCAATCCACCAGGGCCGCCGCCAGGGTGCCGTGGAACAGGTCCGCCCCGTCCGCCGGGCCCATCCCGTCCAGCGCCGACAGCAGGGGCAGCAGGTCAAGCACCCCGCCGTCCACCGACCACAGGCCGGCGCCCACCCGCGGCCGGGTCACCAGCGCCTCCAGCCGCATGGGGGCCTCCCCCTCGAACCCCGCCTCCGCAACCAGCCCCAGCAGCCCGCAGGCGGCGTCGAACCAGCGCCCGCAGGAGCTGGTGGGCGGGCTGCGCACCCCCTTGTCCAGCATCCAGGCCAGGGCGGCGGAGGGGCCGTGGGCGACGAAGCGCCCGGCGATCTCCCCGCCCCGCCCCAGGGCATGCAGGGCGGACGCCGCCATCCGCCAGGGCTGCCGCGCCGCCACGTCGCCGCCCGGCTGGGCCAGGCGGCGCAGGTGGCCCAGCCGCGTGAAGCCCGCCCCCTCCAGCCGCAGCAGCTCCCCACCCCAGGCGCCGCCATCGTCGCCAAGGCCGTGGCCGTCCAATGCGAGACCCACCGTGGGCCCCTCCACCCCATGCTCCGCCAGCACGGCGGCCAGGTGGGCGTGGTGGTGCTGGACCGGGATGGTCGGCAGGCCCAGCTCCTCCGCCAGGCGGGTGCTGGGGAAGTCCGGGTGCAGATCGTGGGCGACGGCCACGGGGGCCACGTCCAGGATGCCGGTCAGGTGGCGCACCGTCTCTGCCAGGAAGTCCAGGGTGGCGGCATCGTCCAGGTCGCCCACATGCTGTGACAGGAACGCCTCCCGCCCCCGGGTCACGCAGATGGCATTCTTCAGGTAGGCACCGAGCGCCAGCACCGGCGGCATGACCCGGGGCAGCCGGATCGGCACCGGCACGAAGCCCCGCCCCCGCCGCAGCAGCCGCGCCCTGCCCGCCACCACCCGCACCACGCTGTCGTCGGCGCGGGCGACGATGTCCCGGTCATGGGTGACGATGGCGTCGGCGATGCCCTCCAGCCTTGCCGCGGCCTCCCCGTTCCCCACCACCAGCGGCTCCCCGCCCGGGTTGGCGCTGGTCATCACCAGGGCCAGGGGTTGCGGTTGCGCCAGCCAAGCCGTCCCGTCCGGCCGCCCGGCGGCCTCGTGGAACAGCAGGAAGTGCAGGGGCGCGTAGGGAAGCATCAGGCCGATGTCGGCGAGATGGGGGGCGATGAGGTCAAGGGGGAGGACCTCCCCCTTCCATTCTCCGTCATCCCGGCCTTTACCCATGGCCCCCAAATTGAGATCGGGACGGAGTTGAGGTCGAACGCCGTCCCCGCGTCCCCTCCCCCAGAGGGGGAGGGACAGGGAGAGGGGTTGGGCCTCCTCCGGAAGGGGAAACCTGTGGACAGGGTCCTGCTGTCCTGGTCGGCCGCCCCTCACCCTGTCCCTCTCCCCCTGGGAGAGGGCACGGAACGGTGCCGTTCGCCCCTCTTCGAAAGAGATATTGAGTACCGAAGTCCCTGAATCCAGCGTCTGCGGGCTTTCGCTGGGGTGACGGGTTTCGAATTCAAAAGTCGCGTTTCCGGTGTCGGAAGACCGAACCCGGCACAGCACGATGGGTCGTTCCCGGCTTTCCAGCGCCGCCGCGTCCGCTTCCGTCAGGTCGGCCAGGGCCCGCGCGCTCTCCAGGTTCGCCACCATCACGGCAAAGGGCTTGCCGTCCCGCTGCTTGCGCTGCCGCAGCCGCGCCACCGCCTCCCGGTTCCGCGCGTCGCAGGCCAGGTGGAAGCCGCCCAGGCCCTTGATCGCCACGATCTCCCCCCGCCGCAGCCGGGCCAGGATTTCCTCGACCGGCATGGACAGGCGCGGCCCGCAGGCCGGGCAGGCCAGGGGTTGGGCGTGGAACCGGCGGTCGCCGGGGTCGGCATATTCCGCCGCGCAATCCGGGCAGAGCGGGAAGCCGGCCATGCTGGTCAGCGGCCGGTCATAGGGCAGGCCGCGGGCGATGGTGAAGCGCGGGCCGCAATGGGTGCAGGTGGTGAAGGGGTAGCGGTAGCGGCGGGCCGCGGGATCGAACATCTCCGCCAGGCAGTCCGGGCAAACGGTGCTGTCCGGCCCGATGGCGGTGCGCAGGGTGGCACCCCCGCCGCTCTGCCGGATGTCAAACCCCGTGCCGCCCGTTTCCAGGACCGGCTCGATCTCCACCGCGTCGATGCGGGACAGCGGTGGGGCCTGCTCCACCAGATCCACCAGGAAGGCGGCGCGGCCCTCGCCCTCCACCTCCAGCAGCACGCCCTCCGCATCGTTCAGCACCCAGCCGGCCAGACCATGCCGCCGTGCAAGGCCGTACACATGCGGCCGGAACCCCACCCCCTGCACCAGGCCGCGCACCCGGACCCGCAACCGCCCCGTGTCCGGCGACAGGCGGGGCGCAACGGGGGCAGTGAGGGCGTCCATGGCTCAAGGCGTGGGCTGCAGGGCGTGCGCCGCCTGCCGGGCGCGGGCGGCCTCCACCCACTCGTACCAGCGCGCCAGCCCCAGGCCCGACGTGGCGGATACCTCGATCACCTCCAGGTGCGGGCGCACCTTGCGGGCGTTCGCCACCAGCGCGTCCAGGTCGAAGGACAGGTGCGGCAGCAGGTCCACCTTGTTCACCAGCAGCAGGTCCGCGCCGGCGAACATGTTGGGGTACTTTAGGGGCTTGTCCTCCCCCTCCGTCACGGAGATGACCACCACCCGGGCCGTCTCGCCCAGGTCGAAGCCGGCGGGGCAGACCAGGTTGCCCACATTCTCCACGAACAGCACGGTACCCGGCCGCACATGCAGCTCTGCCACCGCCTGGGTCACCATCTGGGCGTCCAGGTGGCAGCCCTTGCCGGTGTTCACCTGGATGGCGGGGGCGCCGGTGGCGCGGATGCGCTCCGCGTCCAGGCTGGTCTGCTGGTCCCCCTCGATCACCGCGGCGGGGAAGCGGCCCTTCAGGTCGGTCAGGGTGCGGGCCAGCAGGGTGGTCTTGCCCGATCCGGGGCTGGACATGAGGTTCAGGACCAGGACGCCCGTCGCCTCGAACAGGCGGCGGTTTACCGTGGCGAAGCGGTCGTTCTTGGCCAGGATATCCTGCTCCACCGCCACCAGCCGGGCCGAGCCGCCGGTATGATCGTGGTGGTGCGCGTGATGGTCATGATGGTGGTCATGATGGTGGTGGTCGTGGTGGCTGTGCCGGACCACGGTGCCGTCGGGCATCACATGCTCATGGGTATGGTCATGCCCATGGTGATGGTGGTCGTGGCCATGATGGTGGTCATGGTCGTGGTGATGGTGCCCGTCCAGGGGCTTGCCGTCGATCCGGGTCTCCCCCGCGCCGCAGCCGCACACGCCGCACATCACACGACCTCCAGTTCCTTGACCCGCATTTCCTCACCGCCCACCACCACGACCTGGTGGCTGCCACAGTGCGGACAGGGATCGTAGCGGTTTGCCAGGGGAAAGGTTTTGACGCACATCAAGCAGGTGGCACTTCCCTGCGGCCGGTCGATCTCCAGCACCGCCCCCTCGGCCAGGGTGCCACGGCTGACCGCGTCGAAGCAGAAGGACAGGGCCCGCGGCTCCACATGGCTCAGCGCGCCGATCTCCAGCCGCACCAGCCGGATGCCGGCGGCGTTGTTGGCGCGGGCCTGTTCCACCGCGATGTCCACCACGCCCTGGGCCAGCGCCATCTCATGCATCGGCCATCTCCTCCACCACAAGGCGGGCGGGGACGCAGGCATCCAACCCCGCCAGCAGCAGCGCCGCCCGCCGTTCCAACCCCGGCCCCGCCGCCTGCCCCACCAGCCCCTGCAAGGCGGGCGAGCGGGGGTGGAAGTTCCATTCCGTTGGCGCAACGATCTGCCAGCCCGCCACCCGGCCGCCCTCCAGCCGCACCCGGTGGGCCAGCGGCCCCCGGCTGGTCTGGACCACACCGCAGCCGGTCCCCTGCCCGTCGCCATGCCGGTCGAGCATACCACGGAGATCCCCCTCGGCGATGCGGGCGGGGAGTGACGCCAGTTCCAGGAGCTGCGCGGCCAATCGGACCGCTTCTGGAACAACTGGCAGGCGACCGCTGCCCCACCAGCGCGTGATGGGTCCGACCTCGCGGGGGGTGCCGGCCACGGTCGGACCGGTTACGAAATGAGGGTCGCCGGCGAGGCAGGTGGCGAACCAGGGGGCGGAGAAGGCATTGTGTTTTCCACCTGCACCACCCGACTCCCCTGCGAAAGCAGGGGCCCATTTTTCTTCAAAGCCAGCAGCGTTGGCCCCCTGGTCAAGAACCGTAGACCCCTGCTTTCGCAGGGGAGGCACCCGAGCTTGCATTTGACGGGTGTCAGCCAAGGCCACCCCCACCGCCCGCTCCGCCAGGGTCCCGGCGCTTTCCGCCCACGCCGCCCAGCCGTCGCCCGCTTCCGGCAACCCGTCCGGCCCCAGAAGCACCTCCCGCAGCACCGCCACCAGCGCCGCCTCCGCTGCCGCGGACGGCGCGTCCCGCAGCGCCCGGGCGCAGGCCCGCACCCGGGCCAGCAGGTCGGGGCGCGGCTTCTCCCCCAGCAGGGGCGGCCAGGCCAGCAGCATGGTCCAGGCATGGGCCTCCACCTGCTCCGCCAGCACCTGACGGGCCCGGGCTTCCCTTGACGCGGGATCGTCGGCCAGCGCGCCGGCCGCCACCAGCGCCTCCGTGGCTGCGGCCTTCTGGGCCATGCCGCACAGGCTGAACAGCAGGGGCACCAGGGCCAGGGCCTCCGCCGCCGTCCGGCCCCTCAGCAGGCCGGCGGCACCCAGGGGGCGGCTGTTGGCGACCCGCACCGCGGCCACATGGCCCTCCCGGACACCGAGGCGTACCGTGATCTCCCCCAGCCCGGCCATGGCCCTAGTCCGCGGCGGCGCCGAACAGGCTGCGGCGGCTCAGTTCCCGCACCGCCGGGGTAGGCGGCGGGGCCGGCGGGCGCAGCACCTCCTCCAGCGCGGCCTCGGCGGTGATCCGCGCCACCGCCTGTTCCTGGAACTCATGCATCGGCGAGAAGAGGGAGCAGGTCAGCACCCGCCCCACCCCGTCCAGGTCGCCTACCAGGAACGGGTAGACACCGGACGGCAGCGCCCGGTCCACGCTCGCGCCCAGCGACAGCTCCGCCCAGCCGGCCGGGTCCTCCGGCAGCAGGGTCAGGTTCATGAACCAGGGGCTGATGACGATGCCGAGCAGCCCGTCGCCGAAGGCCCGGAACCCCACCGTCTCCACGGCCAGGGCCGGGTTGTGGATGGGCAGGTCGCGCATCTGCCGCTCCGCCCGGCCATAGGCCTGCGCCAGGGCTTCGACCCGCCCCAGGGGCCGCGGCCCCCCGTCCCCGGCGGACCCGTCCAGCAGCATGTATTTGTGCTTGGGCGCGTCGCAATTCGGGCAGCGCCAATGGCCGGGCAGGGCGGCGAAGGGGGTGCCGGGGGGCACCTGCCAGACCGGGTCGCCTTCCGCCGGGTCATAGACATGCCAGCAGATGCCGCATTCCAACCGGGCATCGGGCGCCAGCTTGCTGTCGTCGCCCAGGTAGCTGCCCTCGAACAGGGATGGCCGGGTCATGACGCGTAGGCCTCCAGGATCTCGGCCAGCCGCTCGGCGCTGTCGGCGAAATCCTCATCCGCCGCGCGGATGGCGGCGGGCACGTCGCCGATCTCCAGCGTGTCCAGCACCACCGCGTCGCGGGCGTTCAGGAACTGCACGCTCCAGACATTGCGGCAGGCGGTGGCCACCACCCGGGCCGTGCCATAGCCGCCGGACACCGCCTGCACCGGCCCCAGCCCCAGGGTGCGCTTGATCAGGGCCATGTCGCCCTCGGTCACCGGCAGCAGGCTGAAGCTGATCACATGGTTGGGGTCGCCGGGCCGCCAGCTTTCGGCCCGGTGCTTCACCTCCGCCAGCAGGGGCATGGCGTTCATGGTGTCCATGGCGGCTTCCAGCGGCGGCAGCTCCACCACCGCCCGGGTCATGGAAGCGGCCTCCCGCATCTCCGTCGGGACGGCGGAGACCTCCAGCACCTCCCCCACCACCTTGCCGGACCGGTCCGTGGCGCGCAGCCGCCAGACGCCGGTCAGCACGGTTTCCTGCACCTGCACCTCCACGGGGCCGGACAGGACCATGGAGACCTCGCCGTCGCCCAGCATCTGGTCCAGCAGGCGGATGTTCTCCGCGGACAACCGGGTCAGGTCGAACCGCTCGGCCGGCAGGTCGGACCGGTAGGCCTTCAGCGCCCCGCACAGGCCATGCAGCAGCTCCGCCAGGGGTGCCGCCGACCCGGTCAGGGTGGGGATCACCGGCTTGGCTTTGGCCCGCAGCCCCTGCGGCAGGTCCAGCAGGTTAAGCGCCGGCTCACCGCGCCCGAGGAAAATCCCGTCGGGCGCTTCCTCGTTTTCCCACCGCATCGGGTTGTGCATCGGACGCTCTCCCGTTGGTTTTGAACGGCTTTGGTTGGTCAGGTGATCAAGGTTTTTCACAGGGACACGGACGGCACGGACAAGGACACGGACCACACGGACAAACCACCAATCCCCTCACCATGGATGTCGGTCCCAGCAAGCGTCCGTGTCCGTCCGTGGAATGTCTGTGCCGTCCGTGAAGACGGCACCCACGTCCAAAGTCAGGCATTACCCATCTGCTCGCTGTCGCCCACGGCTTCCTTCACCGCGCGGACGTAATCTTCCCAGTCCTTGATGCCCGGCAGCTTCGCCACCGGTTCCCCGTCCCGCAGCACGATCAGGCAGGGCACCACGGGTGCCTTGAAGCGGGTCTGCACCGTTGGCTCCGCCTCTGCCGCCACCAACCCGCCGCGCAAGGTGCCGGGGAAGTCCAGCAGCAGTTCCCGCAGCACCACGGCCACGTCCCCCGTTTCCCCCCGCTTGGCGTTGAAGCCCGCCACGAACAGCACCGCGGCCCCGGGGGTGTTGAGGAAGCCATCAAGGGACCGGCCATCCACCCGGGCGCAGTCCGTGTCCCGCAGCAGCATGTCGATCAGCGCCTGGCTCATACCGCCGCCTCCCTGGCTGTGTCCTGGTCGGCCCCGGCGCGCAGGTGGGGCGGCAGTTCCGGGGTCCGGTTCACCAGGTCGGCGAACAGGTGCTCGAAATCCTCCCCGCGCAGGCTGGCGGCCAGGCCGTCCAACGCGTCGGCGATCAGGCCGGCCTCGCCTTCGTCCAGCACGCGGATGGCCGTGTCCAGGTGGACCAGCACCCAGGTGCCGACCGCCTGTTCCCCCACCAGGGCCAAGCTGACCGGCCGTTCCTCCCCCGCCCGGCTGCGGGCGTGGGCTACCAGGCCGTCCACCGTCTCCACCCGCATGGGCACGCCGATGCACATGGCCCTATCCCTGCACCGGCAGGAAGCGGGCGTCGCCCACGCGGCAGGCTTCCTCGGCCGAGGGGCGGCCCGCCTCATAGCTGCGCCAGTCCAGCCCACCTTCCATCAGCGACGGCTTCGGCTCCGCCCGCTCCACCGCCGGGAAGCCCCAGGCGGCCAACTGGTCCAGCGCCACCCGCAGGGCCGGCCCCACCTGGGCCCGCACCGGTTCCGTCAGGCTGCCGCCGTAATCGTCCAGCAACCCCGCCTGCACGCCGATGAGGAGGACCGACGACGGCCCGCCGCCCAGCAGGTCCGCGGCGCTCAGCACGTCCTGGAAGCCGGTCTGGTGCAGGCTCATCTTGCGCACGCCGTGGAACTTCGGCACCTCGTCGTCGCGCACCAGCTTCAGCGTGCCGGGTTCCACGCCATAGTCGATGGCGTCGAACACCACCAAGCGCTTGGCATCGCGGATGCGGTGGACCAGGTACAGGCCCTGGGTGCCGCCATCCAGCACCTCCACGCCGGGAGCCATGGCATAGCGCCGGTCCAGCTCCTCCACGCAACGGACGCCGAACCCCTCGTCCGCCCACAGGATGTTGCCGATGCCGAGGACCAGGACCTCGGTGCTCATTGCCCGTCGTCCTTGAACATGCGCTCACCGCTCAGCATGGTGCTGATCATGCTCTGGCGGCTCATGATGTCTTCCCGGATCGCCGCGTAGATGTGGATGATGGCGAAGACCAGCATCACCCACATGGCCGCCCGGTGCAGGGTGTGGACCCACAAGGTGTTCGGGCCAAGCAGGTCGATGACCCAGCCGAAGGCGGCGAACCACCAGCTCCCCTGGCCCTGCCCCTCCGCGTACAGCGCGCAGCCGGTCAGGATCAGGAACACCAGGGTCAGGTTGAACATGGTGAACATGGCCAGGTGGGCCAGGGGGTTGTGCCCCTCGTACTTCTTCGGCTCCGGCACCAGGAACAGGTACCACTTGGCCTCCCACACCACTTCCTTCCACCAGCGGGCGTTCCAGAAGGGGATGTAGAAGATCTGCCGGGAATGCTTGTTGCCGACGAAGGCCCAGAAGATGCGCGCCAGGTAGGCCACCACCAGCGCCTGCCCCGCCGCGAAGTGGGCGAAGCGGATATAGCCCATCAGGAAGGCGTCGCTTGCCTCCCCCGGCATGGAGGGCAAGGGCCGGCCGATGAAGAAGCCAGTGGCGATCAGCACCACGATCAGCAGGGCGTTGACCCAGTGCCAAAGGCGCACCGGCGCCTCATAGACATAGATGGCCGTGCGCTGGCCGAGCTGCACGCCCACGCCGGCCTCGTCGGTGCCGGCAAGGCCGCGGGGGCGGGGGTCGGTGGGGAGTTCGGCATACATGGCGCCCCTCCCCCTTACCGGACCTGGACGCGGGTCAGCTCCTGACCCTCCGGCGACATGACGTGGGTGGAGCAGGCCAGGCACGGGTCGAAGCTGTGCAGGGTGCGCAGGATTTCCAGCGGCTGGTCAGGCACCTGCATGGGCGTGTCCAGCAACGACGCCTCGAAGGCGCCGATGTTGCCCTGGTTGTCGCGGGGGCTGCCGTTCCAGGTGGTGGGGACGACGGCCTGGTAGTTGTCGATCTTGCCATCCCGGATCTTGATCCAGTGGCCCAATGCCCCGCGCGGCGCCTCGGTGAAGCCCACGCCCTTGCATTCCTTCGGCCAGGTGGACGGGTCCCACTTGGTGGTGTTGGCGGTGCTGCTGTCGCCGGCCTTGATGGTGGCCACCAGCTTGTCCTGGAAGTGGCGCAGCTTCACCGCCGCCCACTCGCACTCCAGCCCGCGGGCCAAGGTGCGGCCGAGGGTGGAGAACAGGGCCGACACCGGCGCGTCCAGGTCCCGCAGGGCCTTGTCCACCGGCTCCTTGAACTCGGGGTTGCCCTGGGCGTAGCCAATGATGTAGCGGGCCAGGGGGCCCACCTCCATGGCGTTGCCCTTCCAGCGGGGCGCCTTGATCCAGCTGTACTTGCCGCCCTCGTCCACCGCCTCGATGCGGGTCCGGGTGCCCTTGGCGTTGGGGCCCAGCACATAGTTGGCCTTGGTCACCCCGTCCCAGGGGTGCAGGCCCTTGGATTCGTCGTCATAGGTGTACCAGCTATGCGGCACGAACTCCTGGATCTCCGACGGGTCGGTCAGGTCCACGTCGTGGATCTTGGTCAGGTCGCCGTTGATGATGGCGCCGCGGGGGAACAGCAGGGACTTGGCGCTGTAGTCGTTGGCGTGCTCCGGGATGTCGCCATAGGACAGCACCGACTTGGACGACAGCCCGCCGCCATACATCCAACCCTTGTAGAAGCTGGCGATGGCCATCAGGTCGGGGATGTAGACCTTGCGCGTGAACTCCAGCGTCTGGTCGATGATGCTGCTGACCAGGTTCAGCTGCACCATGTTGATGGCGCCCACCGCGCCCACGCCATGCACGTTGATGGGGCAGGGAACGCCGCCCACCAACCAGTTGGGATGGGGGTTCTTGCCGCCATAGATCGTGTGGATCTTCACGATCTCCTTCTGGAAGTCGAGCGCCTCCAGATAGTGCGCCACGGCCATGAGGTTGGCCTCCGGCGGCAGCTTGTAGCCGGGGTGGCCCCAATAGCCGTTCTTGAAGGGGCCGAGCTGGCCGGACTCCACGAACTTCTTCAGCCGGTTCTGCAAATCCTTGAAATAGCCGGGAGAGGACAGGGGCCAGTCGCTGATGCTCTGCGCCAGTTCCGACGTCGCCTTCGGGTCCGCCTTCAGGGCGCTGACCACGTCCACCCAGTCCAGCGCGTGCAGATGGTAGAAGTGCACGAGGTGGTCATGCACCTGCAGCGTCAGCTGCATGATGTTGCGGATGCTGTTGGCGTTCTCGGGGATGGAGATGTTCAGCGCGTTCTCCACCGCCCGCACGCTGGTCAGGGCGTGGGTGCCGGTGCAGACGCCGCAGATCCGCTCGGTGAAGGCCCAGGCGTCGCGCGGGTCGCGGCCCTTCAGGATCACCTCCAGGCCGCGCCACATGGTGCCGGTGGACACGGCGTTGCGGATGACGCCCTGGTCGTCCAGGTTTACCTCCACCCGCATGTGGCCCTCGATGCGGGTGACGGGGTCGACGACGACGCGCCGGCCCGTGTTGTCCAGGTTGAAGCCGTTGGGCGTGGTGACGGCGGGCATGGGATCGGTCCTCCCCGGGGGCGCTCTGCGGCGTTCTGGTCTTTAAGGGATCAAGGCGTGGGCGGCTGCGGCGGGGTGGTCATCCCCGCCTTGGTGCGCGCGCGGTGCACGGCGCTGACGCCCGCATGGGCCGCCACGGCGGCGGTCACCACCCCGGCCACGGCACCGCCGATGCTGTCGGCGTTGGCTTCCGCCCCGAACTGCGGGATGTCGGTCAGGCGGCTGTAGAACGGCCCCTTGTCCCAGAACCCGTCCTCGGAGCAGCCGATGCAGCCATGGCCGGACTGGATGGGGAAGGACAGCCCGTCGTTCCAGCGCACGGTGGAGCAGGCGTTGTAGGTGGTCGGGCCCTTGCAGCCCATCTTGTACAGGCAATAGCCCTTGCGCGCCTGGTCGTCGTCCCAGGCCTCCACGAACTGGCCGGCGTCGAAGTGCGGCCGGCGGTAGCATTTGTCGTGGATGCGCTGGCCATAGAACATGGTCGGCCGCCCCTGCCGGTCCAGCTCCGGGATACGGTCGAAGGTCAGCATGTAGGTGATGACGCCGGTCATCACCTCGGCGATGGGCGGGCAGCCCGGCACCTTGATGATGGGCTTGTTCTTGATGACCTTGTCCACGGGGGTGGCCTGGGTCGGGTTCGGCTTGGCCGCCTGCACGCAGCCCCAGGAGGCGCAGGACCCCCAGGAGATCACGGCCATGGAATCGTCACAGACCTCGCGGAGCTGCTCCACGAACGGCCGGCCGCCGATGATGCAATACATGCCGTCGTCGGCCAGCGGCGGGTTGCCCTCGATCGCGGCGATGTAGCGGCCTTTGTACTCGTGCCGGATCTCTTCCAGGATGGCCTCGGCCTGGTGGCCGGCGCTGGCCATCAGCGTGTCGTCATAGTCCAGGCTGATCATGGACAGGACCACGTCCTTGACCAGCGGGTGGGCGGAGCGGATGAAGCTCTCGGAGCAGCAGGTGCACTCCAGCCCGTGCAGCCACAGCACGGGGATGCGCGGCTTCGTCTCCATGGCATGGGCGATCTTCGGCACGAAGGCCGGGCCCAGGCCCAACGACGCCGCGGTCAGGGAGCAGAACTTCATGAAGTTGCGGCGGCTGATGCCCTGCCGCCGGATGACGTCGTAGAACGTTTCCAACCGTGCCATGGCGCGTCCTCCCGGGCCGCAAGCGTCGCCGTCCGGTCTTTCGCCGCGGCGGGTGTTATCGTCGCTCCGCCACAGGGCAGCAGTGCGCGCCCGCGGGGAAAAGTCCGCCAGGGTTGCCCGGATAAACCGCCCGCACCTTGATCTAGATCAAATCGCGACGAGAGGACTTGACGAATATTCTCCAGTTCACGGGCGAACAAAGTTGTTTGTGATCCACGCCTGTTTGCCACATAATGATTACCTGAGCTAATCTTTCCCGGAGGAACCGAGCATGCTGTCGCGCAAGCCCCTCGCCGCCCTGGCCGCCTCGGCCGCCCTCCTGGTGCCGTTCCCGGCGCTGGCCCACACGGGCGTCGACCACGGGCACAGCCTGGTGCAGGGGCTGGCGCACCCCGTCGGCGGGCCGGACCATCTGCTGGCCATGGTGGCGGTGGGCCTGCTGGCGGCGCGGTTCGGCGGGCGGTCCCTCTGGGCCCTGCCGGCCCTGTTCCTGGGGGGCATGCTGGCGGGCGGCCTGATGGGCATGGCCGGGCTGGCCCTGCCGGCGGTGGAGCCAGGCATCCTGGCCTCGGTCGTCCTGCTGGGTACCCTGCTGTGCCTGGCGCCGCAGGCCCTGGCCCCCGCGGGCATGTTGCTGGCGGGCCTGTCCGGCCTGTTCCACGGCTACGCCCACGGGGCGGAGATGCCGGCCGCCGGCAGCGCGCTCACCTACGGCCTGGGCTTCCTGCTCTCCACCGCCACCCTGCACGGGCTGGGGGTGCTGGCCGTGCTGGGCCTGCAAGAGAAGCTGGCCCGCCCGGCGGCGGCCACCGCGGTCCGTGTCGCCGGCCTCGCCATCGGCGTGGCGGGCGTCGGATTGGCGGTGGCCTGACAAGGGTTCCCATTCCCCTCAAGGGCCCAACCGTCTCCCCTGCGAAAGCAGGGGCCCACGGTTCTTGGCCCCCCAGCCAGCGGTTCCCTGGTCACAAAACTGTGGGCCCCTGCTTTCGCAGGGGAAACAGGGAAGGCGGACCGCCGGATCAGGAAGACGCGCACCCTCTCCCCAGGGAGAGGGCACGACTCACACCAGCGACTCCGGCCGGATCGGCAGGTCGCGGATGCGCTTGCCGGTGGCGTGGTAGACGGCGTTGGCGATGGCCGCCGCCGTGCCCACGTTGGACAGCTCGCCGATGCCCTTGACGCCGATGGGGTTCACCTGCGTGTCCACCTCCGGCACCATGATGATCTCCACCAGCGGCACGTCGGCGTTCACGGGGATCAGGTACTCCGCGATGTTGGCGTTGACGTAGCGGGCGCGCTTCTCGTCGATCTCCGTCGCCTCGTGTAGCGCCGACCCGATGCCCCAGATCATGCCGCCCAGATACTGGCTGCGGGCGGTGCGGGGGTTCAGGATGCGACCGCCGGCGAAGGCGCCGGTGATGCGGGGCACGCGGATCTCCTTGGTGCGGGAATGGATGCGCACCTCCACGAACTCCGCCCCGAAGGCGAACATGGCGGGCTTGGGCGTGCCACCGCCCCGCTCCGCGCTGCCGCCGCCCATGCGCCCCTCATGCAGGGCGGCCAAGCCCTTTTCCCCGCCCGGCGGGGCCCATTCCGCGTATTCCTCCAGCGAGCCGACCTTCAGCTTCTCGAACATCCCTGCCAGGGCCTTCGGGTCGGCGGGCACGGAGCCGCCCAGCCGTTCCCGGATGCGGTCGCAGGCCACCTTGACGGCGGAGCAGGCGCTGGCCGTGGTCATGGAGCCGCCGGCAACCGGCCCGGGGGGAAGGCGGCTGTCGCCCAGCTCCACCACCACCTTGTCGGCGGGGATGCCCAGGAACTCCGCCGTCGCCTGCCCGATCACCGTATAGGCGCCGGTGCCCACGTCGTGGGCGGCCACCTGCACCCGGGCGCTGCCGTCGCCACCCAGCCGCACCCGGGCGGCCGACGGCATCATGTTGGTGGGATATGTCGCCGTGGCGCAGCCCCAGCCCACCAGCCACTCCCCATCCCGCATGGAGCCCGGCCGCGGGTCGCGCCGGGACCAGCCGAACTGGGCCGCCGCCTCGTCATAGCATTTCATCAGCGACCGGCTGGTATAAGCCGCGCCGTTGATCGGGCTCTTCATGGTGTCGTTGATCCGGCGCAGCTCCACCGGGTCCATGTTGAGCGCCACCGCCAGCTCGTCCATGGCACATTCCAGCGCGTACATGTACGGCACCTCGGGCGGGGAGCGCATGAAGCCCGGCGTGTTCCGGTCCGCCTTGACCAGGTTCACCTTGGTCCAGACGTTGGGGCTGGCATACATCTCCGCCGTGTTCTCGGTGCCGGCCACGTCGTAATTGTCGACCATGGAGGTCAGCTCCCACCCCTCATGGCCATAGGCGGTCAGCTTCCCGTCCGGGGTGGCGCCCAGGCGGACACGGTGCCGCGTCTCCGCCCGGTATGTGGTGATGAAGAAGCCCTGGTCGCGGGCCACCACCAGCTTCACCGGCCGGTTGAACTGCCGCGCCAGGGCGGCGACCAGGGCCGTGCGCTGGGTCGGCGCGCCCTTGGACCCGAAGGCGCCGCCCACATAGGGGTTGATGACATGCACCTTCTCCGGCGGCAGCGCCAACTGCCGGGCGACGCAGTTCTTCAGGGAATAGACGAACTGGCTCGGCTCATAGATGGTCAGCTCGTCCCCGTTCCAGACGGCGGTGGTGCTGAACAGCTCGATGGGGTTGTGGTGCTGGGTGGGGGTGAAATACTCCGCGTCCACGGTCACGGCCGCGTCTGCCAACCCCTTGTCGATGTCGCCGACGCCCACATCCTTGTGGGACTTCTTCACCGCGGCCAGCTCCACCGTCTGCGCGCCGGGGGACCGGAAGCCGGCCACCGGCTCCGCCACCTCATACTCCACCCGCAGCCGGTGCGCGGCCTCCCGCGCCGTCTCATAGCTGTCGGCCAGGACCACGCCGATGATCTGCCCGGCATGGTGGATGTCCGGCCCCTGCAACGGCACCAGGGAGGTGGAGACGTAGCCGCCGTCGCCGAAGAAGGCCACCTTCTCCCGCTTCGGCGCGTTCTCATGCGTGATGATGGCCAGCACGCCGGGGATGCCCTTCGCCTCATCCGCCAGGAAGCGGCGCACCTTGCCCTTGGCGATGGCGCTGGTCACCAGGAAGGCCCAAGCCGGGTTGCTCACCGGTTCGTCCGCGGCATAGCGGGCGCGGCCGGTGACCTTGGACCGCGCCTCATAGCGCGGGTCCGGCTTGCCCATGTTCTCCATCGGCGGGGGGACGGGGGGGACGGGCTGCATCTCAGACCTCCATCGCCTTGGCGGCCATCAGGGCACGGACCAGGGTCTGCCGGCCCACGGGCACCTTGAAGTCGTTATGGCCGTGGGTACGGGCGGCGGCGAACTCCGCCTCCGCCGCCTTCTCCGCCGCGGCCTCGTCCAGCACCTGGCCGCGCAGGGCCTCCTCCGCCTTGCGGGCGCGCCAGGGCACGGTGGCAACGCCGCCCAGGCCGATGCGCACGTCGCGCACCCGCTCCCCGTCCAGGTCCAGCCCCACGGCGGCGCTGGCCAGGGCGAAGGCGTAGCTCTCCCGGTCCCGCACCTTCAGGTACAGGGACCGCCTGGCCGCCGCGCTGGCGGGCACGTTGAAGGCGGTGATCAGCTCCCCCGGCACCAGCGTCGTCTCGATATGCGGCGTGTCCGCCGGCGGCTTGTGCAGTTCGGCGAAGGGGATCACCCGCGGGCCGCGGGGGCCCATCACCTCCACATTCGTGTCCAGGGCCACCAGGGCCTGGGCCCAGTCGCCGGGGTAGCTGGCGATGCAGGCCTCAGACACGCCCAGGATCGCGTGCAGCCGGTTGTGCCCGTCCAGGGCGGCGCAGCCGGAGCCCGGTTCGCGCTTGTTGCACTGGCCATAGGCGATCTCCCGGAAATAGGGGCAGCGGGTGCGTTGCAGCACGTTGCCCCCCAGCCGGGCCATGGTGCGGAGCTGCTGGCTGGCGGCCAGGGCCAAGCTTTGCGCCACCATCGGGAACTGCTGCACCAGCAGCGGGTGCTCCGCCGCGTCCGACATGCGCACCAGGGCGCCGATGCGCACCCCCTGGGGCGTCTGCTGGATGCGCCCGGCCTCCGCCTTCTCCAGCGGCGTGATGTCCACCAGGGTGGCGGGGCGCATCACGTCCAGCTTCATCAGGTCCAGCAGCGTGGTGCCGCCGCCGATGAACTGCACCGGCGACCTGACATGGGCGTCGGACGGGACCGCCGCCATCTGCACGGCGGCACGGGCATCGGGGGCCTGCTCATAGGTGAAGGGGCGCATGGCTCAGGCCCTCCCGGTCTTGACGACAGCCGCCTGTTTCACGGCGGCGACGATGTTGGGATAGGCGGCGCAGCGGCACAGGTTCCCGCTCATGAACTCGCGGATCGCCGCCTCGTCCCCGGCCCGGCCCTGCTCCACGCAGGCGGCGGCGGACATGATCTGGCCCGGCGTGCAGTAGCCGCACTGGAAGGCGTCATTGTCGATGAAGGCTTGCTGCACCGGGTGCAGGGTCCCGTCCCGGCCCTCCAGCCCCTCGATGCTGGTCACCGCCTTGCCCTGGGCCATGACCGCCAGGGTCAGGCAGGACAGGACCGGCTGGCCGTCCAGGTGCACGGTGCAGGCACCGCACTGGCCCTGGTCGCAGCCCTTCTTGGCCCCGGTCAGGCCGGCATGCTCCCGCAGCGCGTCCAGCAGGGTGGTGCGGATGTCCAGGGGCAGGCGGTAGTCGGTGCCGTTGACCTTCAGCACCATGTCCACCGGCGCCCGCGGGTCCGGGGCCCGGCCGGGCGCCTGCGCCGATGCCGCCCCGGCCCCCAACACCCCCGCCGCCAGCGGCACGGCGGCGGTGGAGGCCGAGCTGGCCAGGAATCCCCGCCGGCTGACACCGGTTGCCTTCGTGTCTCCGCCCATCGCCGCCTCCCGCGCTTCTTGGGTCACCGCGGTGCACAACCGGGAGAGCGGCGGAACGTTGCAGGGGTTGGTTGCAGATTACGGGCCGCTGATGTTGTGCGGCATATCCGCGGGGGGCTTCCGTGTCCGGCCCTGGTCAGGGCGGCGGGACGGGCCAACGCCCCGGCCGAGGCACGCTCACCCCACCAGCCCCATCGCCTTCGCCCGGTCCAGCAGGTTCTTCACGCTGCCGGCACTCCAGCGCGGCCGGCCGCGGGGGGTCTTGATCCCCGCCTCTTCCAGCTTCGCCGCCACGCCCAGCAGGGTGGGCTTCTCCAGCGTCTTCCACAGCAGGACCACGCGGGCCAGCGCGTCCTCATCCTCCACCGTCCCGGCCCGGCTGGTGGGTTTCAGCAGCTCCTTGTCCGCCAGCCCGTCGCGGGCCAGCCGGCAGACGGCGCGGATCAGGCTGTCACGGGTCCAGGCCTTGCCGTCCATGGGGCGGGTGCGCTTGCGGTAGTTCAGCAGGCCGACGATCTCGTCCCAGGTGCGTCCCTCGCCCCGCATCTGCCGGACCTCCGGCAGGAAGTCCACGGCCGCCGCGGCCACGGCGTCGGAGCGGCGGTCCTCCCGCGCGCGCAGCACCTTGGCGATGGCGTCCGGGTCGCCCCGGCGCAGGCCCGGGTTGCCCCCCACCCGACCCCGGGCGCGGGCAAGGCTGAGGCCGAGCACCGTCCGCTCCCGCGCCGCCGTGCGCTCCATGCGGGCCAGCGCCTCGACCAGGGCCAGGGTGGCGGCCGCGTCGGCGGCCCCCGTGTCCACCGGTTCGCCCAGGCTGCGGAAGCCCACACCCTTACCGCCCAACTCCGCCAGCAACCCGGCCAGGTGGGGGACGGAGCGGGCCACCCGGTCCAGCCGCGCCACCACCAGCACGTCACCGGCACGCAGGGCGGCCATGGCCTTCTTCCATTCCCCCCGGTTGGCGCCGCTGTCCTGGTAGACCCGGGCGCAGCCGGCGGCCTTCAGGGCACCGACCTGCGCTTCCGCCTTTTCCCCCGGGGCAGGGCGGGCATAGCCGATCAGGGGCATGGGATACCTCAGGGCTGGGAAGGCGCCACACTAGCGCCGCCTTCCAGAATCCGGCAAGGCTGTTAAGGTAGGTTTTCTTGCCGAACCCGGCCTGTCACCACCGCGCTTCCCGCGGCGCAATATCGATTTGTCAGTGCCCGGCCGGTGGACGCCGCCAGGGCAGGCCGTCCAGACCCAACTACCGGCGTATGCAGCTTGCCCAGCCATCAGGCGGTTAAGTGCCTGTTTTTGCACCCGTGCCACCAAAATAGGCGCACGTGCACGAAGCAGTTGCCCCCGAAAGCCTTATGGGGCCTAAGGATTTGGCTTGGCACACAACTTGCGAAGTACGCTGCACATGCGAACGAACGCTGCGGAGCCGGTCGGGCAATGGGTCGGACCCGCTTCCCGGAACCATCCGGGGCCGCGGCGCTGGCGGGGAGCCAATGAATGGCAGCAAAGACGGTCATGGTCGTGATCCGGCGGGTGGTGCGGACCATGGAGGTCCCAGGCCGGCCGGGCCGCGGCGCGACCCAGGCGCTGGGCGTGGCGGGCCGGGGCGGCAAGGCTTCGGCGTCAAAAGGTGGGAAGCCGAAGGGGGATTTCGGCTTCGTCCCGGCCCGGGTGGCCTGGGCCGGGCCCTTCCGGTAATCAGAAACGGCGAAGGAGGATGATGGTGAAGATGCGACGCCTTGCGGCGGGCCTGTTGCTGGCGGCGGTGCCCGCCCTGGCCCACGCGGACGCGATCAAGCGGGTCGATGTCCCCAATTTCCCGATCTCGGCGGCGGTGATCGTCCCCGGCGGGTCGGACCTGGTCTTCCTCAGCGGGCAGGTGCCCTCGGTCAAGGACCCCAACGCGCCGAAGGGCAGCATCGAGGCCTTTGGCGACACCGAGGCCCAGTCCATGGACGTGTTCGGCAAGATCGAGGCCACGCTGAAGGCCCAGGGCCTGGGCATGGGCGACGTGGTGCTGATGCATGTCTACCTGGTGGGTGACCCCGGCAAGGGCGGCACCATGGATTTCGGCGGCATGATGAACGCCTACCGCCGCTTCTTCGGCACGGCGGAACAGCCCAACAAGCCCGCCCGCTCCACCGTCCAGGTCGCGGGCCTGGCCGCCCCCGGCATGCTGGTGGAGATCGAGGTGGTCGCGGCCAAGCCGCGCCAGTGACGGGCTGAGGGACCAGGGAAGCCCGCGCAGGAGACGCGCGGGAACGGAGCAGTGAGGAGAGGGCCAGGCGAAGCGCAGGAGGACCGGGACGGTCGGGAAAGCTCCCGTCGGGTAGGCCGCCACAGGTCCCCGCGCTTCGCCCAACAAACAAGAAACCAGGGATGGACGGCAGTCCGAGGAGTCGCGCCCCAACTACAATCGTGAACAGGGGACGACATAATGAAAAAGTCTGGGACGCTTCATGACACCCAAGTGACCATCCGCCGGGCCATGGCGCTGGGCCTGCTCTGCACCACCGCGCTGGGCGCGGCCGGCACGGCGTCGGCGCAGGAGGCGCTGGACGAGATCATCGTGACCGGCACCCGCGTGGCGAACCGCACCGCCACGGAATCCTTGGCCCCCATCGACGTGCTGGGCGGCGAGGACTTGGCCCGCCAGGCCTTCACGGACACCAACGACGTGCTGCGCACGCTGGTGCCCTCCTTCAACGTGAGCCGCAACGGCATCTCCGACGGCTCCACCTTCGTCCGGCCGCCCACCCTGCGCGGCCTGCCCCCCGACCAGACGCTGGTGCTGGTGAACGGCAAGCGGCGCCACCGCTCCGCCCTGGTGCAGCTCAGCGGCGGCGCCCTGGCGGCCGGCGCCCAGGCCCCGGACCTGGCGCAGATCCCGGCCATCGCCATCAAACAGGTGGAGGTGCTGCGCGACGGCGCCTCGGCCCAGTACGGGTCCGACGCCATCGCCGGCGTGATCAACTTCCAGCTCAAGGACGCGGCGGAGGGCGGGTCCGCCAGCATCCAGTACGGCTCCACCTATGAGGGTGACGGCGACAACGTGAAGGCGGAGGCCAACATCGGCCTACCCTTGGGCGACACCGGCTTCTTCAACATCTCCGCGGAGGCGACGGACAGCGACCCCACCAACCGCGGCGTGCAGGACCCGCGGGCCCCAGCGTCCCTGACCAAGCTGGCCATGAACTGGGGCGACCCGGATGCCAAGGCGGCGCGGGTCTTCGTGAACTCCGGCATCGACCTGACGGAGACCACCTCCATCTTCCTGTACGGCAACTACGGCGCCAGCGAGTCCGACGGCAGCTTCTATTACCGGCCGCCCACCCTGGAACACGCGGTGAACGGCCCCACCCTGCCGGTCGCGGGCGACCCGAACGGCTTCCGCTTCGTGGAGTTCTTCCCGGGCGGCTTCACCCCCCGCTTCTACGGCGACGTGAAGGACGCCAGCCTGACCGGCGGCTTCCGCCAAGAACTGTCCATGGGGCTGACCTACAGCCTCAGCGCCTCCTTCGGGCGCAGCCAGATCGACTATGAGCTGAAGAACACGGTCAACCCGTCCCTCGGCCCCGCCTCCCCCACCGAGTTCTATGTGGGCCGGCTGGTGGAGGAGGACACCGGCCTGAACGCCGACTTCACCTATCCCATCGAGGTCGGGCTGGCCAGCCCGCTGAACCTGGCCTTCGGCGCGGAGTGGCGGCAGGAGCTGTACGAGATCGGCCCGGGCGAGCCGGACAGCTACCGCGTCGGCCCCTATGCCACCTTCACCGACTTCCGCACCGGCCTGCCGGCGGCCCTGCCCATCGGCTCCAACGGCTATCCCGGCTTCCGGCCGGAGGATTCCGGGGAGTTCACCCGCGACAACTACGCCGTCTATGTGGACACGGAGACGGACCTGACGGAGGCGCTGACCCTGGGCGTCGCCGCCCGGTATGAGGATTTCGAGGCCTTCGGCGACACCTTCAACTGGAAGGTCAGCGGCCGGTACGAGCTGACGGACTTCCTGGCCGTCCGGTCCAGCGTCAACACCGGCTTCCGGGCGCCCACGCCCGGCCAGTCGCAGACATCCTCCATCCAGACCTTCTTCCCGGCCGGCAGCTCCGACCCGGTGGCCCGCGGCACCTACCCGGCCACCAACGTCGTGGCCCGCTATTTCGGGGCCCAGGCCCTGTCGCCGGAGGAAAGCTTCAACATCGCCGGCGGCGCGGTGCTGGACCTGCCGGGCGGCATCACCGCCACCCTCGACTACTACAACATCAAGGTGGAGGACCGCATCGCCCTGTCCGGCGACTTCACCCCCACCGCGGCGGACCGGGCGGCCCTGGCGGCCCTGGGCGTGCCGGGGGCCAACACGCTGGGGGCGGTGAACTACTTCACCAACGCCTTCGACACCCGCACCCAGGGCGTGGATCTGGTGGTGCGTGGCAGCGTGGACATCGGCGACGGCGAGTTGGACCTGACCGCCGCCGGCAACTACAACCGCACCAAGGTCACCAAGCGCGACACCAGCGTCATCGACGACACGCGCAAGGCCGACCTGGAGAAGCAGTTGCCCAAGTGGCGCGGCAACTTCACCGGCGTCTACACGCTGGACGCCATCTCCGTCCTGGCGCGGGCCAGCTACTACGGCAAGTTCACGGACACGGCCAACTACGCCAAGACCTTCGGGGCCGAGTGGCTGGTGGACCTGGAGGCGACCTATACCATCGCCGAGGCCTACAGCATCTCCGTCGGCGTGCAGAACCTGTTCGACAACTACCCGGACAAGGTGGATGCCCTGCCCGGCGGCGGCTACGCCGTGGGCCAGGTTTATCCCGACACCTCGCCGCTCGGTTACAATGGCGGGATGTATTACATCCGACTTGGCGTGACCTTCTGAGGCTGACCCCGACCGGCCGGGGCGCCCCGCCCCGGCCGGCTGCCTGCTTCGCGCACGTGCCGGAAACGAGGTCGATAGTGATGGTCGAGGACGCTTCGAGATACAGCCGCCGTCGGCTGCTTTCCATGATCGGCGCCACGGCGGGCGCCTCCGTCATGTACCAGGCGGCATCCAGCCTGGGCTTCGCCGCCGAATCCCCCTACAGGGGCCCCGTGAAGCTGGAGGGCTCGCCCAAGGGCGCCTCCGTCCTGATCCTGGGCGCCGGCGTGGCCGGGCTGGCCGCGGCGCTGGAGCTGACGAAGGCCGGCTACAAGGTCCAGGTGCTGGAATACCGGGAAAAGCCCGGCGGCCGGTCCTGGACCCTGCGCGGCGGCGACCGCTATGCCGAGCTGGGCGGCGCCACCCAGGAGGTGGGGTTCGACCAGGGCCAGTACCTGAACCCCGGCCCCTGGCGCATCCCCTACCACCACCATGCGGTGCTGGACTATTGCCACCGGCTGGGCGTGGCGCTGGAGCCCTTCACCCAGGTCAACTACAACGCCCTTGTCCACGCGCGGGACGCGTTCGGCGGCAAGCCCCAGCGCTACCGCACCGTGGCCGCCGACTTCCAGGGGCAGGTGGCGGAGCTGCTGGCCAAGGTGACCAACAAGGGCGCCCTGGACGGCGCCGTCACCAAGGAGGACCAGGAGATCCTGCTGGAGGCCCTGCGGGAGTGGGGCGCTCTGGAGAAGGACCTGTCCTTCCGCCCGGGGGAGGCGTGCAGCCAACGCCGCGGCTATGTGAAGGACCCCGGCGGCGGCCTGTCCGGCGTGCCGGAGCATTCCAAGCCCGTGGCCCTGGGCGATTTGCTGAAGTCCGGCCTGTGGCGCAGCATCGGCATCGGCGCCGGCTATGAGTTCCAGACCACCCTGTTCCAGCCGGTGGGCGGCATGGACCAGATCCCCCGCGCCATGGCGAAGGCCCTGGGCGAGGGGGTCATCACCTACAACGCCAAGGTCACCGCCATCCGCCAGACCGGCGGCGGCGTCACCGTCACCTGGGCCGACGGGGCCAAGCCCGGCACCACCCGCACGGCCAGCGCCGACTGGTGCCTGTGCACCATCCCCCTGTCCGTGCTGAGCCAGATCGACAAGGACGTCAGCCCGGCCATGGACGCGGCCATCAACGCCGTGCCCTACCACGCCTCGGTCAAGGTGGGCCTGCAGTTCAAGCGCCGCTTCTGGGAGCAGGACGAGGGCATCTATGGCGGCATCAGCTACACCGACCTGCCCATCACCCTGATCAGCTACCCGGCCTTCGGCTATGGCAGCCCGGGCAAGGGCGTGCTGCTGGGCGCCTATAGCTGGGGCCCCTACGCCTATGAGTTCACGGCCCTGCCGCCGGAGGAGCGGGTGCGGCGCGCCGTGGAGTTCGGGGCGGAGATCCACCCCCAGTACAAGGCGGAGTTCGAGACGGGCGTGGCCGTGGGCTGGCACCGGGTGCCCTGGACCCTGGGCTGCTTCGGCGCCTGGACGGAGGAGTCGCGGGCCGAGCACTACAAGAACCTGTGCGCCATCGACGGGCGCCTGCTGCTGGCGGGGGAGCATGCCTCCTACCTGCCGGCCTGGCAGGAGGGCGCCATCCTGTCCGCCCTGGACGCCGTCACCCGCCTGCACCAGCGGGTCGTGTCCCTGTAGGGAGAAAAGCCATGAGACTGAGCATCACACTGGCACTCGCCGGTGCCCTGCTGGCCGTCGGCACCGCCGGGGCCAACGACACCAAGTCCGGCGGCAGCTTCGCCAGCCCCAACCGCTTCGTCCAGGACGACGGGGAGGCGCTGTACAAGTCCATCTGCCAGGGCTGCCACATGCCCGACGGCAAGGGGGCCCAGGGGGCCGGCGCCTATCCCGCCCTGGCCACCAACCCGAACCTGGAGGCGGGCGCCTATCCGGTGACGCTGGTCGTGAACGGCAACCGGGCCATGCCGGGCTTCGGCGGCGTGCTGGACGACGCCCAGGTGGCCGCCGTGGTCAACTATGTCCGCACCCATTTCGGCAACAGCTACGAAGACCCGGTGCAGCCGGCCGAGGTCCATGATGCCCGGCCTGCCAAGCACTGACCCCGGCAGCCTGCGCTTCCGCAAGGCCGTCGCCGGGGACGTGCCGGCCCTGCGGGACCTGATCGCCCTGTCGGCGCGGGGGTTGAGCGCCGGCCACTACACCCCGGCCCAGGTGGAAGGCGCCCTGGCCGGGGCCTTCGGCGTGGACACGGGCCTCATCCGCGACGGCACCTATTGGCTGGCGGAGCAGGGCGGCCGGTTCCTGGCCTGCGGCGGGTGGAGCCGGCAGCGCGCCCTTTATGGCAGCGACGCCCTGCATGGGGACGGGCCTGCCGGCTTCCGTGTCCCCGGCCAGGACCCGGCACTGGTCCGGGCCGTGTTCGTCCACCCCGACGCCGCCCGCCGCGGCATCGGCCGCTGCCTGGTGGGCATCGCCGAGCTGGAAGCCCGCGCCAACGGCTTCACCACCCTGGAGCTGATGGCCACCCTGCCCGGCGTCCCCCTCTACGTCGCCCTGGGCTACCACCCCCAGGGCGAGGCCACCCACCCCCTGCCCGACGGCAGCCCGCTGCCCCTGGTGCCGATGCGGAAGGCGTTCTGAGGGTTGCCCCCCTACTCCGCCGCCCGCACCCCCGTTCCGCGCAGCGCGTCGGCCAAAGCCGCGGCGTCGTTGCCGACGATGATGTCCAGCCCGCCGGGCCGGGACACCACCCCGCGCACGCCGGCCTTGCGCAGGGCCGCCGGGTCGGCCTTGCCCGCGTCGGCCAGGACCACCCGCAGCCGGGTGACCGCGAAGGCCGCCAGGGACCGGATGTTGCCAGCCCCGCCCAACGCCTCTGCCAGGGGGCCGGGCTGCAACGCGGACGCGCCAGCCTTCGGGGATGCGGCAGCGGCGGAAGGGGCCGCCGGCGCGCTGCCGGGGCTGACCAGTTCCGGGTCGTTGGCCGCGGCGGCGGTCTGCAGATATTCCTGCATCTCCGTCTTCAGGTTTTCCGACAGGGTGCCGAACACGGCCTGGACGCTGTCACCCACCCTCAGCACGCCGGTGGCGCCCATGGCCCGCAGCCGCGCCTCGTCCACCCGCGGCGGCTCCGCCACCACGATGCGCAGCCGGGTGATGCAGGCGTCCAGGTTGCGGATGTTGCCCCGCCCGCCGAAGGCCAGCACCAGGTCCCGGGCCCGGTCCGTGCCGGTGCCGGCGGCCCCCTCGGCCCCTTCCGCGCCCGGGGCCTCGCGGCCCGGCGTCTTCAGGTTCAGCCAGCGGATGGCCCCGCGGAAGACGGCGTAATAGACCACCGCCGTCACCGGCCCCAACACCAGCACCAGCCACCATTTCTGGGAATAGGGGCTGAGCACGTTGAACAGCACGAAGTCGATGCCGCCCTGGGAGAAGGTGAACCCCATGTGCGCCCCCAGCGCGTTCATCACGAACTGGCAGGCCGCCGCCAGCACGGCATGGAACAGGTAGAGGACGGGGGCGAGGAACAGGAAGGAGAACTCGATGGGCTCGGTGATGCCCGTCAGGAAGCTGGTCAGGGCGGCGGAGATCATGATGCCGCCCACCCGGGCGCGGTTCTCCGGCCGGGCCGCGTGCCACATGGCGATGGCCGCCGCGGGCAGGCCGAACATCTTGAACAGGAAGGCGCCGGCCAGGATGCCGGCCGTGGGGTCGCCGGCGAAGTAGCGGGCGATGTCGCCATGCACCACCTGCCCGTCCGGGGCGGTGAAGCTGCCGATCTCGAAGAAGAAGGGCACGTTCCAGATGTGGTGCAGGCCGAAGGGGATCAGCAGCCGCTCCACGAAGCCATAGATGGACACCGCCGTGCGCGTGTCGCTGACCGCAGCCCAGTGGGAGAAGGCGTCGATCCCGCCCTGGATGGGCGGCCAGATGACCGACAGGGCCACGCCCAGCAGGATGGCTGACAGCGCCGTGACGATGGGCACGAAGCGCTTGCCGGCAAAGAAGCCCAGGTAGGCGGGCAGGGCGATCTTGTAATACCGGTTGAACATGAAGGCTGCCAGCCCGCCCGCCAGGATGCCGCCGAAGACCCCCGTCTCCATGGACTTGATGCCCATGATGGTCTTGGGCTCCAGGCCCCAGACCCCGGCCATGACGCCCAGGGTGGCCAGCATCACCAGGTAGCCGATGGTGGCGGCGATGGCGGACACGCCGTCGTTCCGGGTGAACCCCAGGGCCACGCCGATGGCGAAGATCAGCGGCAGGTTGCCGAAGATCACGTCGCCCGCGCTCTTCATCATCAGCGACAGCAGTGCCGGCATCCAACTGAACTCGGCCGCGCCGATGCCCAGCAGCAGGCCTGCCACCGGCAGCACGGCGACGGGGAGCATCAGCGACTTGCCGATGGTCTGGAGGAAGGCGAAGGGATTTAGCCGCATGGTTGCCTCCTGCTGGGGCACCGTCCGGCCTCGCCGCGCCCTGTCCCTGGCGCGCGGCGGCGGGGCCGGGGCGGACACGGCGCCCCTTTGTGGTTTCTCCCCCGCCGGCAGCTTTTTGACCCGGTGTCAGGTTCCGGGGCGCCGGCTTGGGTGTTCCCCCACCAGCAAGAACATGGGCCGGCCCCGAAGGGTCCGGCGTCGACGCGCTGGAATAAAGACGCGAAGGGAGGATACGCCATGACCCGCCTGCCCCTTTCCGCCCCCCTGGCCGGCTGGGCCCTGCCCCTGGACGAGGTGCCGGACCCCGCCTTCGCCCAGCGCCTGGTCGGCGACGGCATCGCCATCGACCCCACGGTGGGGGAGCTGCGCAGCCCCTGCGACGGGGTGGTGCTGTCCGTCCACCGCGCCCGCCACGCCTGCACCCTCCGCGCCGCCAACGGGGCGGAGGTGCTGCTGCATGTCGGGGTGGACACGGTGAAGCTGGGGGGTGAGGGGTTCACGCCCCGTGTCACCGACGGGCAGGCGGTGAAGGCCGGCGACCGGCTGATCTCCTTCGACCTGGACCTGCTGGGGCAGAAGGCGCGCAGCCTGGTCAGCATGATGGTGGTGACGAACGGCTTCTCCGTCGCCGACCTGGTCACCGGGCGGGAGGTGGCCGCGGGTGACGCCGTGATGGCCGTGACGGGCGGGGAGGCCGCGGTTGACCCGACCCCCGCCCCCGCGGCGGCGGCGGGGGAGACGGTGACCCGCGCCGTGCGCCTGCCCCTGGCCCAGGGCCTGCACGCCCGCCCCGCCGCCGCCCTGGCCGCGGCGGCGAAGCGGCATCCGGGCCCCGTCCAACTGCGCTGCAAGGGCCGGGACGCCAACGCCAAGAGCGTCACCGCCCTGATGGGGCTGGGCACCGCCCTGGGCGACACGCTGGAGATCGCCGTGTCCGGCCCGGGCGCCGCGGACGTGGCGGACCGGCTGGTGGACCTAGTCCAGGGAGGCCTGGGCGACCCCGTCGTCGCCATCCCCGACACGCCTGCCGGCGGCGGGGCCCCCATGGCCGCCATCGCCAAGCCCGCGGCCGAGGAACCTCTGGGCCCGCCCTTCGCGGCGGGGGAGGAGGTGCTGCTGAAGGGCACCATCGCCGTGCCCGGCATCGCCGTCGGCGCCGCCGTGCGCCTGTTCCGGGAGGCGGTGAGCTTCCCCGAGCAGGGAAGCGGCCCGGAGGTGGAGGAGCGCCGCCTGCGCGACGCCCTGGCCCGGGTGGGTACCGACCTGGAGGCCGCGCAGGCCCAGGGCGGCGGCCATGGCGCCATCTTCGCCGCCCACCGGGAACTGCTGGCCGACCCCGACCTGGCGGATGAGTCCATGGCCCAGCTCCGCCAGGGCCGCAGCGCGGAGGCGGCGTGGAGCACCACCATGCGGCGCCAGGCCGACAGGCTGGCCGGGATGGCCGACGCGCGGATGGCGGAGAGGGCGGCGGACATGCGCGACCTGGAGGCCCAGGTGCTGGACGTGCTGTCCGGCCGCGGCCCCCGCCTGCGGCTGGCGGACGTGCCGCCGGGCAGCGTCGTCCTGGCGGGGGAGGTGCTGCCGTCCGACCTGGCCGGGGTGCAACCGGGGCGGCTGGGCGGCCTGTGCATGGCCCAGGGGGGGCCCACCAGCCACGCCGTGATCCTGGCGGCGGGGCTGGGCGTGCCCACGGTGGTGGCCGTGGGCGGGCAGTTGGGCCGGGTGCCGGAGGGGGCACCCCTGATCCTGGACGGCAACCGCGGGCAGCTCACCGTCTTCCCGCCGGAGGCGGAGATGCAGGCGACGCGGGAGGCGGCGCGGGTGCGGGAGGCGCGGCGGGTGGAGAACCGCCGCTCCGCCCACCTGGACTGCGTCATGGCCGACGGCACAAGGATCGAGGTGTTCGCCAACCTTGGCAAGGCGAAGGACGCCGCCCCGGCGGTGGCGGAGGGGGCGGAAGGCTGCGGCCTGCTGCGCACGGAGTTCCTGTTCCTGGAACGCCAGTCCGCCCCGACGGAGGACGAACAGCTGGAGCAGTACCAGGCCATAGCCGACGCGTTGGGCGGCCGCCCCCTGGTCATCCGCACCCTGGACGTGGGCGGCGACAAGCCCCTGCCCTACCTGCCCCTGCCGCCGGAGGAGAACCCGGTGCTGGGCCTGCGCGGCGTCCGCGTCGGCCTGCGCCAGCCGGAACTGCTGCGCGGCCAGATCCGCGCCATCCTGCGGGTCCGCCCGGCGGGGGCCGCGCGCATCATGGTGCCGATGATCGCCAGCCCGTGGGAGCTGCGCGCCGTGCGGGACATGGTGGCGGAGGAGATGCAGCGCCTGGGCCGGGCCGAGCCCATCGAGGTGGGTGCCATGATCGAGGTGCCGGCCGCGGCCGTCGCCGCCGACCAGATCGCCGCGGTGGCGGACTTCCTGTCCGTCGGCACCAACGACCTGACCCAGTATGTCCTGGCCATGGACCGCGGCAACCCGCATGTGGCCGCCCAGCTCGACGCCCTGCACCCCGGGGTGCTGCGCATGGTGCGGCTGGCCGTGGTGGGTGCCGACCAGCACCGGCGGCCGGTGGCTGTGTGCGGCGGCAGCGCCAGCGACCCCCTGGCCGCCCCCATCCTGCTGGGCCTTGGCGTGACGGAGCTGTCGGCCACCCCCGCCGTCATCGCCGACCTGAAGGCCTTCATCCGCACCCTGACCCTGGAGGAATGCCGCGCCGTGGCGGAGACGGCCCTGAACCTGGACTCCGCCGACGCGGTGCGCCGGATGGTGGCGGAGCGCTGGCCGGGGTTGTGAGGGGTGTCGGGAGTTTCGAATTCGAAACCCGCGTTTTCGGCGCCGGTTACGCCATCTCCACCCGCCGCCCCTCCGCCGCACTCCGCCGCGCGGCGTCGATGACGCGCATCACCGCCACCGCGTCTTCCCCCGGGACCGGCATGGGGGTGCCGTCCAGCAGGCTGGCGGCGACGCCGCCGTAGAAGGCGGGGTAGTCGCCGGGCTCGGTCCGCACCACCCGGCTGCCGCCGTCGGGCAGGTGGAGGGTGCCGTGCTCCGTCGTCGGCGCCCAGTCCCCCGGCCCCGGCCGGCCACCGGCCCGCAGGACCGCCTCCTGCGGGTCCAGGCCGTACTTCACATAGCTACCGCCGGTGCCATGGACGGTGAGGACGGCGCCGGGCAGGCAGGTGAGCATCCCCGCGTGCAGGATCACCCGCAAGGGCCCGTAGTCCAGGACCAGGTGGAACCAGTCGTCCACCTGCACCCCCGGCCGCTGCCGCGCCAGGTCGGCCGTCACGGCGCGGGGCTTGCCGAACAGCACCAGCGCCTGGTCCACCAGGTGGGGGCCGAGGTCATAGAACAGGCCGGAGCCCTCCCCACCCTCCTCCCGCCAGCCGGGCTTGATAGAGGGGCGGAACCGGTCGAAATGGGCCTCGTAATGGGCGGGGGTGCCCAGGGCGCCGTCGGCAAGCAGCCGGCGCACGGTCAGGAAGCCGTCATCCCAGCGCCGGTTGTGGAAGACGCCCAGGGGCAGGCCCTTTTCCGCGGCCAGGGCGACCAGCCCCTCGGCCTCCGCCACCGTGGGGGTGAAGGGCTTGTCCACCACCACGGCCTTGCCGGCCTCCAGCGCGGCGCGGGCGAAGGGGGCATGGGTGTCGTTGGGGGTGGCGATGACCACCAGCCCGATTTCCTTGTCCGCCAACACGGCATCCAAGTCCGGCACGGCCCGGGCGCCGGGATGGTCCGCCGCCAGCTTTTCCGCCCGGCTGGTGACCACGGATTTCAGACTCAGCCGCGGCTCGGCCGCAATCAGGGGCGCATGGAACGCCGCCCCCGCCACCCCGTACCCCACCAGCCCGACGTTGACGTGGTTCATGGCCGCCCTTCCCCGGTTCGATATCCTATCACTGCTTCCCCCGCAAAAGCAGGGGCCCACAGTTCTTCAAACGGAGAGCTGTCGGCGATGTGTCAAAAACCGTGGCCCCCTGCTTTCGCAGGGGAGGCAAGGTGTGATTGCAAGCCTATACGCCGTGGCGATGCCAAGGGGATCCCAAGAAGGCATGGAGGGGGAAGCACGCCCCCCGCCCCTCACGCCGCCCGGACGCCCTGGAGGAAGCCCTCGACCTCGCGGCGCAGCACCTCGCTCTGCCGGGCCAGCTCCCCGGCCGAGCCCAGCACCCGGCCCGCCGCCTCGCCAGAGCGGCCGGCGGCGCCGCTGACCAGGGCGACGTTGCGGCTGACCTGCTCCGTGCCCTGGGCGGCCTGCTGAACGCTGCGGCTGATCTCCCCGGTGGTGGCGTTCTGCTCCTCGATGGCGGCGGCGATGGCGGCAGAGACCTCGCTGATGGCGGTGATGGTGCGGCCGATGCCCTGGATGGCGTCCACCGTGCCGCGGGTGGCGTCCTGCACCCCGGCGATCTGGGCCGCGATCTCCTCCGTCGCCCGGGCGGTCTGGGTGGCCAGGGCCTTGACCTCGCTGGCCACCACGGCGAAGCCCTTGCCGGCCTCACCGGCACGCGCCGCCTCGATGGTGGCGTTCAGGGCCAAGAGGTTGGTCTGGCTGGCGATCTCCCCGATCAGGCCCACCACCTCGCCGATCCGCCGCGCGGCCTCGGCCAGCCCTTCCACCGTGTGGCCGGTGCGCTCCGCCTCCGCCACCGCGGCGGCGGCGATGCGGGTGTTCTCCGTCACTTGGCGGCTGATCTCCTGGATACTGGCTGCCATCTCCTCCGTGGCGGCGGCCACGGTCTGCACGTTGGCGGATGTCTGCTCCGCCGCCGCGGCGGAGGCCGCCGCCTGCTCGTTGGTCTGGCTGGCCAGGTCGGCCATGTCCTGGGCGGTGCCGCCCAGCTCCGTCGCCGCCGTCGTCACGGCGCCCAGCACGGTGGTGGCGGTGCGGTCGAAGGAGCCCAGCAGCCCCTCCAGGGCCGTGGCCCGCCGTTCCCGGTCGGCCCGGGCGGTGGCCTGCTCCGCGGCCAGCCGGTCCGCCTCGTCCAGGCCGGCGCGGAAGACCTCCAGCGCCTTGGCCATGGCGCCGATCTCGTCCCGCTTCTCCAGCCCCGGCACGGCGACCTTGCGGTCGCCCGCGGCCATGCGGGACATGCAGTCCGTGATGTCGCGCACCGGGCGGCTGATCTCCCGCGTGGCGATGATGCCGGCCAGGGCCACGCCGGCGGCGCTGCCCAGCACGGCGATGCCGAGGACGATGCCCATGGCGGTGCTGTAGGCGCCGGCCACATGGGCGCTTTCCGTCGCCACGGCGGCGGCATTGGCATCGGCCAGGGCCTTCACGGCCTTGTTCAGGGCTTGGCGGGAGGAGCGGTTGGCATCGTTGTCGCCGAAGGTGCGGGCGGCGGCGGCGCCCTCCTCCAGCCCCAGGCGCACCAGCTCCAGCCGCTTGGCGCGGAACTCCGCCACCTGGCGCTTGGCGTCGTCCAGTTCCCCCCGGCGGTCCGCCGGCAGGGCCTTCTCCCAGTCCGCCATCAGCGCGTCCAGCCGGTCCAGGCTGGCCTTCAGGGGGGTGGAGAACTTCTCCGCCTCCGCCCGGTCGCGGGCCATGTAGATGCCGCGGCTGTCCATGACCACGGCCAGGATGGTGGCGTTCACCTGCTCGCCGATGAAGCTGCGCTCGGCCGCGCCCTCGATCTCCATCACCTGGCTGTTGAAGGAGGTGAGCTGCTGCGCGGCGATGCCGCCGACCAGGAGGGACACCAGGGCGAGCAGCCCCACCACACCAAAGATCTTGCCCCGAATCCCGAGCGTCATCGTCACCACCCCCCCTGGTACCACCGGCTTTTGCCTATCAAACGTGGTAATTGGTAGGAGGAAATGGTTAACGGAAGGTTTGCCTGCAAGCGCCTTGGACACGCGGATGTGTGTTCCTACGGATAGCTTGCAGGCGTGGGCACCAGCCTTTCACGCGTCATCCAGGGACGGCCGGTCCCGCCCGGGGGAGCCCGGGATCACCCGGCGGCAGACATAGGCCCAGGCCACCGCGGCCACCGGCACGGCCAGCCCCACCCAGGCGGCGGCGTCCCAGCCGCGGTCGCCGAACAGGGCGCTGACCAGCCCCACCAGGCTGACCACGCCGACCAGCGCCGGGATGCCGAAGATCCGGGTCAGGGAGGTGTCGGCCCGCATGCTCATGCCCCCTCCGCCCGGGCCGCCACGGCGGCCCCCGCCTGCGGACCCGGCGCCCGGGCCCGGGTCGCGGCCAGGGGCCGCCGCAGCCACAGGTACAGCCCGCTGCCCAGCACCACGATGGTGGCCCCGTTCAGCAGGGCCCACAGGACCTTCAACGGCAGGCCGCCGTAATCGCCGAAATGCAGCGGCTGCGACAGGGACAGGGCCTTGGCGTACCAGGGCATGGGCCTGATCCCGTCAAACCGGCCGGTGGCCGCATCCACCAGGGCCGGGGTGATCAGGTGCTTGGTGACGGGCGTGTCGCCCTGCAGGAACACGGCGAAGTGCCGGTCCGTGGAATAGCCGGTGCCGGGGAAGGCCACGAACTGCACCCAGTTGCCGGGCACCTGCCGCCTGGCCAGCTCCACCGCCCCATGGACGGACCCGCCGGCGACCGGCCCGCCGCCGTCACGCTCGGCGGACAGTTCCCGCACCAGGTCCGCCCGCCACAGGCCGACGATGGGCGTGGCAAGCGTGTTCACCACCCCGGTCAGCCCCACCACCAGGGCCCATGCCACGGTGACGATGCCCAGCAGGTTGTGCCAGTCCAGCCACTTGACCCGCCGCGACTGGGCGAGCCGCAGGGTGCCGAAGCCCAGCTTGCGCATGAACGGGGCATAGAGCACCACGCCGGAGACAACGGCCACGGCGAACAGCAGCCCCATGGCGCCCAGGAACAGCATCCCGGGCAGGCCGAGGAACATGTCCGTGTGGAGCTGCAGCAGGAACTCCATCACCCCGCCCTCATGCGCGGGCACCAGGTCGCCGCTGGTCCGGTCGAAGCTGGCGAAGTGCATCAACCCCTCCGCCGACCCGGCGGTCGGCGCGGTGGTGACGTTCACCACGGGCCGGTCCTCGTCGAAGCTCATGAACACCGGCACCTCGCCCGGCCGATGGGCCAGGGCGTGGGCCAGCACCTGGTCCAGGTCCAGCAGAGGGCCGCCCGGGTTGGCGGGCGCCCACTCCCCCTCCTCCAGCGCATGCTCGATCTCATGGTGGAAGATCAGGGGCATGCCGGTCAGGCACAGCATCAGCAGGAAGGCCGTGCAGGCCAGGCTGGACCATTTGTGCACGAACGACCAGCCGCGGATGGCCTTGGGTGTCATCATGGCGGTCCCCGGAAGGTTGGGTCAGAACTCGGCCGAGGCGGACAGGACGAAGGTGCGCGGCCCGCCCAGGACCAGGTAGTTGGCACCGGGGAAGCCGCCGGCCGACGCCCAGTAATCCTTGTCCGTCACGTTCTCCACCCGGCCGCGCAGGGAAACCTGCCGGCCCGCCAGCTCCGCCTCGTAGCTGACGCCCAGGTCCCAGCGGGTCCAGGACGGGATGTCCGTGGTGTTGGCCGCATCCGTGTACTGCTCCCCGGTGTGGGTCAGGCGGGTGTCGAGGGTCAGCCCCTCCACGCCCGGCACGTCCCAGGTGACGTTGACGTTGGCCTGCCATTCCGGCGCGCCCACCGCTGTGTTGCCGTCGAAGGTGCCGCCCGCGGTGCGGCGCAGCTCCGCGTCCAGCCAGGTCAGGCCGCCCAGGACCGTCAAGCCCTCCACCGGCTCGCCGAAGAGGGTTAGCTCCACGCCCCGGTTGCGCTGCCGGCCCCCGTCGGTGAACAGGTTGTCCGCCACCAGGGCGCTGGGCTGGGTGGTGGAGAACAGGCTGACGCTGCCGCCCAACTCGCCGCCATCATATTTGGCGCCCACCTCGTACTGCTTGGCGCGGAAGGGCGACAGCACCTCGCCGGCGTTCAGCACCGGGGTGCCGCCGCTGGTGGCCGGGGCGATCTGGCCGGGTTGCAGGCTTTCCGCATAGTTGCCGTAGAAGGAAACCTGGTCGCTGAGCTTGTAGACCAGGGCGAAGGACGGGGTGACCGCATCATCCTTGTAGCGGGACAGGCGGGCGCCGCTGTCATAGTCGTAGGTCTTCGTGTCGATCTGCTGGAAGCGTGCGCCCAGGGTCAGCAGCACCGCCCCGTCCCAGAGGGAGACCATGTCGGCGACGGCGATGCCGGAATTGTCCGTTCGCTCCGTCACGCCGGGATCGGACAGGTCGCCGCCCACGAAGAAGTCTGCCGCCGGGCGGGCCACCGCGACGGGCTGGAACAGGTTCCCCGCGAAGCCGGCGAAGCTGGAGAAGGCATAGGCGTTGCGGGACTTCAGCGAGACGGTGGAGCCGGACAGCACGACCCGGTGCCCGATGGGGCCGGTGGCGAACTCCCCCCTTATGCCGGCGTCGGCGGAGAGGACCTCGTCCTCCCGCACATTGTCGAAGCGGTAGCTGCTGGTGCTCCCGTCGGCCAGGGCGGTGGGGTTGGCCAGCACGTTCGCCTCCTCCCCCTTGCGTCCGCCGGCGGCGGCCCACACCGTGATGGCGTCGGTCAGGTCAAGCTCCCCGCGGACGGCGCCGAACAGCTGGTCCTCGTCCGTGAAGGTCCAGGGCTGGGCGAAGTTGGAGCCGGCGTCGGGCGCGTCCGGCGCGGCGCCCAACGGCGTGACGCTGGGCCGGGGCCGGTCGATGTGCTGGTCCTGCCAGCCGAAATCGGCGGAGAAGCGGAACCGCTCTCCCTGGTAGTCGGTGCCCAGGGACAGGACCGACAGTTCCCGGTCCTGGTCCTTCACGGCGGTCTCCCCGTCGCGGCGCACGGCGTTCAGGCGGACGCCCAGGCCCCTGCCCTCACCGAAGCGGCGGGCCAGGTCGGCGGCGGCGTAGGTCTGGCCGTCATTCTCGAAGCCCAGGGTCAGCCGGTTCAGGGGCGTGTCCGGGGCGCGCTTGGGCACCAGGTTGATGGCGCCGCCCACGCCGCTGCCGCCCGGGGCGGCGCCGTTCAGGAAGCTGTTGGCGCCGCGGAACACCTCCACCCGCTCCACCAGTTCCGCTGCCACGTACTGGCGCGGCAGGATGCCGTAGACGCCGTTGTAGGTCATGTCGTCGGAGAAAACCGGGAAGCCGCGGATCACGTACAGCTCCTGGAAGTTCCCAAAGCCGCGGGCCACCCGCACCGTGGGGTCGTTCTGCAGCACGTCGGCCACGCTGCGCGCCTGCTGCTGCCGGGCGAGGTCGGCCGTATAGGCCGTGGTGGCGAAGGGCGCGTCCATCATGTCCAAATTGCCCAGCAGGCCCGCGCGCCCGCCGCGCGCCACCTGCCCGCCGGCATAGGTGCCGGTCAGTCCCACCTGGGAGCCGCTGGCGATCACCACGATCTCCTCCACCTCCTGCGCGGCGGGGGTGGTTGCCTTATCCTGTGCCAGGGCCGGTACCGCGAAGGCGGCCACCAGGGCGAGGGCCGCCGGGCCCCGAAACACGCTGCTCATTCCCGAACTCCGAAAACGCGACCATGCATTGCGAATGCGAACAGTTCTTACTTGCACAGTCGGGCCGGGGGATCAAGCGGCTTGTGGGGCCTTTTTCACCAGGGCTGTCAGGGCCCTACCGGTCGGCCCCGTGCCGACGTTCCAGCCATTCCACGCCGTAGCGCACCATGTCCGGTGCCTCGAACAGGTGGCAGTGGGCGTCGCCCACCCGCCCCTGCCGGTGCCGCCCCTCACGCACATAGTCGGTGGCGATGCGCTCCACCGCGTCGGGCTGCCCCTCCACGGCGTAGCAGTCCAGGATGCCGTTGGTGTCCCAATCCTCCGCCCGGACCCAGATCTTGCGGCCGGCGGCGTCCAGCAGGGGCATCTCGGTGCTGATTCGGCGCTTGCCCGGGATGTCCGCCAGGGCCTCCGCGTGATGCAGCACGGTGACCGCGTCCAGCGGCGCGCCCAGCAACAGGGTACGGCCCCCGGCGGCCACGAACCTGTCCAGCGGCGAGCCGGGGCCGTAGCCCCGGCCCATGCGGTGGTCGGCCAGCAGGGATTCCGCCAGGGGGCCGATGGCGGCCATGGAGGCGTCGGGGTGGGCGCTGCGGCGGGCACCGGGGTGGCGGACGATGAAGCCGTTCAGGGCCCCGAAACCGGGGTAGGTGCCCGCGATGGCGGGGTCGAAGGCCGGCCACGCCTCCTTCTCCGCCGCTGTCAGTCGGTTCTCACCCAGCGTCTCCTCATAGGGCGACCGGTCCCAGGAGACGAATGCCATCAGCGTGCCCTCCGGCCCGATCGCGTCCAGCAGGGCGCCCAGCACGGCCCCCGGCCCGCCATCTACCGGTCCCACCGCCTTCAGGGAGGCATGCACCATCACCAGGTCGCCGGGCCGCAACCCCAGGGCCCGCAACGCGTTGGCCAGACTGTCCCGCGTGTGCATCCCGTCCCTTCCATGAAGATGGCTTGCAATGGATGCAGCCTGTGCCATTGTGCCGCAAGTCCAATCCAAGAAGGCGGCAAACGCCGGACGAGAATGGGAAGGAACGCCAACGGGCCCTCACCGGCCCGCGCAAGCCGATGCGTGCCTGCCGCAAGTGGCCGGCCGAATGATGACTGCCGCCCGGGCCGGCAGGCGCGCCCCTGTGCTTGCCGCACCGCAGCAGGGTCGGGGACACGGCCTTGGCAGGCCCGCCATTTCCTGGCCGGGATCGCCCTGGCCCTGTTGGCGCAGCCCGCCCTGGCCGGGGCGAAGCCGGGGATGCTCCAGGGCGCGGGCGCGGTGGAACCGCCGCGCCAGTACCAGGAATACTGCCAGGCCCATGGCGCCCGCGACCCCGGCTGCCATGCCCGCTGGGGCGGCGGGCTGCCGCTGGCCGAGTCGAAGGCCGCCGTGCCGAAGCATGCCCTGCCCATGGCCGTGCACTGGCACCGGCAGGTGGTCAAGACGGTCACGGCCAAGCCCGACAAGGGCGACCGCTGGTCCGTGGCGTCCAACGGCGGCCAGGGCATGTCCGGGGACTGCGACGACGTGGTGGTGACCACCATCGCCCACCTGGTGCGGCGCGGCGTGCCCCGGTCCGCCCTGCGCGCCACCATCGTCCGCCTGCCCGGCGACGAGGGGCACCACCTTGTCCTGGGCGTTCAGACGGAGGAGGGGGAGGTGTTCCTGGACGACCGGTCCCGCTGGCCGCTGACGGTGGCCGACGCGCTGGCGCGGGGCTATGGCTTCGTGGCCCAGGAAGTCCCGGGGGAGCCCTTCTGGCAGAGGCTGGCGGTGGAAGACGGGGCCGGCTGACCGGCCCCGCCCCCTCAGGCATACAGGAAATAGCTGGAATTCACCGCATGGGTGCCGGCCAGGATGAGGCCGAACTCATAGGCCGCGTCGCCGTCCGTGTTGCCGACGATGTGGGTGTCGCCGCTTGCCGTGACGAAGAAGGTGACCTTGCCCGCGCCGGGTGACTTGGATTGCCCGCCGAAGGTGAAGGCCTGGGTGCCGGCCACGGAGGTGTTGGCGTCGAAGCTGCCGAAGGCGATGCGGTCCCCCTCGGCGAAGCTGAAGTCGCCGATGAAGTCCGCCACCCCCTGCCCGTTCACCACGCTGTACGGCGCGTCAGACGCAGCGAAGAACCAGAACTTGTCGGCCCCCGCGTCGCCCCACAGGCTGTCGATGCCGGCGCCGCCGTTGATGTCGTCGTTCCCGGCCACGCCGCTAGGCGGCAGGCTGCCCGGGTCCGCCGGCGGGAAGTCGGGCAGCAGCTCGTCATGGGTGTCCCCATGGATCACGTCGTTCCCGGCCCCGCCGAACAGCCGGTCGTTGCCGCCCCAGCCGAACAGCCAGTCGGTGCCGCCGCCGCCGCGCAGCTCGTTGGCGCCCGTGTCGCCGACGACGGAGGTGAACCGGTCCCCCACCACCTGCACGTTCTCGATGTTGGGCAGGTTGGACAGGAACAGCACGGCGTCATACTCGCCGCCCCGGTATTCCACCGTGTCGGTGCCGCCGCCCGCCTCCTCGATGATCTGGAATCGGGCGTCGGAATAGTAGTTCATCCAGCTGTCGGGCATGACGTAGTAGTCGTTGCCCGTGCCGCCGCGGACCGTGGTGAAGGTTTCGGTGCTGGTGGCGTCGATGCCCACCAGGTCGATCCGGTCGTTGCCGGAGCCGCCGTTCACCGTGCCGCCGCCCGGCCCGACGATGATGGTGTCGTTGCCGGACCCGCCATCGACGGTGTCGAAGCCCTCGCCATCCTCGATCCGGTCATCGCCGGCGCCGCCGTTCAGCGTGTCGTCGCCCAGGCCGCCCCGCAGCGTGTCGTTGCCGTCGCCGCCGTCCAGGCGGTTGGCCAGGGCATTGCCCGTCAACGTGTCGGCATAGGAGCTGCCCCGCAGGTTCTCGATGGAGACCAGCGTGTCCCAGCCCCACCTGGTGTCCTGCGCGCCCGCCAGCAGCAGGTTCACCACCACGCCCCTGGTGGCGCTGGCATAGCTGGCCGTGTCCGTGCCGCTGCCCCCGTCCACCCGGTCGTTGCCCGACCCGCCGTCCAGTGTGTCGTTCCCGCCCTCGCCATACAGGAAATCGTTTCCCGCCAAGCCGCGCAGCGTGTCGTTGCCGCCGCGGCCCCACAGGGTGTCCGCCGACGCCGTCCCGTCCTTCGTGTCGGCGCCAGCCGACCCGTACCAGACCACCATGGTTTCCCCCCGGAATCCAGGCGGGGCCCTCCCGCCAGAGTGGATTTGAGGTTAATTGAAGAAACCGGCGGGACAGCGCGCGCTTCGGAGTGCGGGCATATCCCTGGCGGGCCGCGGCCCGGACGCGAATAGGGGCAGGGACGGAGGGGACGCCTCCCCTCCGTCCTACACCGCCAGGGATGTGGAACCCTGTCAGCCCAGCCTGACGCCAGGCCAGCGACTTTCGGCCCGCGGGCCCACGCTTACGTGAGCCAGGCCCACGGTCATCACGCCAGGAGCCAAGCCCCCTTGTCGGCCAGGGTGGACATGTCCACGCCTGCCAGGGTGACCAGCGGCTGGTAGCCGTTGCCACCGCCATTGCCGTCCACGTCCAGCCTGGCGCCGTCCGCGGCCTGGGTGAGGCGCAGCCAGCCCTCCGCGAAGGGGTCGGTGCCGGCGAAGCCCGCCCGGTCCAGCAGGGCGGTGACGTCGATCCGGTCCCCCTGCGCCAGGCTGAAGTCCGCCACCCGGTCCGCCCCTTCCCCGGCGGCGCGGAAGGCGAAGCGGTCGGCCCCGGCGCCGCCGGTGAGGTTGTCCGCCCCGTTGCCGCCGACCAGCAGGTCATCCCCCGCCCCGCCGCTGAGCTGGTCGTTGCCGCCATAGCCCCGCAGCGTGTCGTTGCCGTCCCCACCCACCAGCATGTCGGCCACGGTGGAGGAGCCGTACAGCGTCTTGCCCGCCACCGGCACGGGCGCCGGCGCCGCCGCGTCCACGGCGCTGTTCAGGTCCAGCTTGACGTTGCCGGTGCCCACGGTGGCGGTCTTGGTGACCGGTGCGGCCAGCCCGCCGCCGCTGAAGGTGACGGTGTAGGTCCCCGCGGGCAGGGCCATCTGGTAGCCGCCGGCGTCCCAGGTGGTGATGAAATAGCTGGCGCCCGTCGTGGAACGCGCCTGCACGGTCAGGCCGCCCAGCCCCTCCCCCACGTCATAGAAGGCGTCCGCGTCCTTGTCGGCGAAGGCGACGCCGGTCAGGAAGACGGCGCTGCCGGACTTGGCGAAGGCCTGGGTGGCGTTCACCGCCTCATACCCCTTGAACTCCCCCGCCCGGATGCCGATGCCGGCCTCGCGGAACGTCTCCGACAGGATGTTGGTGCGGTGGCCGGCGGACTTGAACAGGCCGGACGCCTGCTGGTCCACCAGGGCCTGGGTGATGGGCATCTTCGTGCCGTAGTTGATGGCGATGTTCTCCCCCCAGCTCCAGGAGCCGGAGAAGACATAGCCCGCCGCCTTCATCCGGTCGCCGGGGCTGGAGCCGTTCACGCCCGTGTGGCTGAAGGTGTCCGTGGCCAGGACCCAGTCGGAATGGCTGTCCGCCGCGTCGTTCAGCAGGGCGTTGAAGGCCAGCGGCGCCTTGGCCGTCGCCTTGATGGTGCCGGCCGCCAGGCCCTGGTTCAGGTCGATGCCCAGCCGCGCCGCCTCTGCCGCCGGGTTGGCGCGGGCGCGGTTCACCAGCTCCATCATGTACTGCTCGAAGGCCGTGGGTTGGGCCATGTCGTTCCCTCCGCTTTCCGGTCAGGCCTTGGTACCGGAAAGCGGAACGGCCGGTGTTGGGACAAGCGGTGGCGGCAGGGATCGGGGCAATTCCGTGCGGAAACCCTTGGAAAACCGACGGGATCGGCCCGCGAAGCGACCGCGCCCCGGCCGGTGAGCCCGCACTTCCCGGCACCAGGGGTGGCACCCTTCGATCCCGGGGGCAAGGGGTGCGGAGTCGAAGAAGGGGTAAGCGGGCCGTTCCTGCGTAATGGAAGCGCAACCGGCAGGTTTGCGGCTTGAGGCCGACCGGGTTCGCATCCCGCGAGAAAGCCTGGCGGTCGACGCGACTGGGGAGGGTCGTCCGTCATGCTTGACCTGTTGATTGTGCTGGCATTCGTAGTCTACGCGATCGGTTCCGGCATCAGAGCCAAGAGCGCCGCGGGGCAAAACCTTCAGGAATACTTCCTGGCCGGCAAATCCATTCCCGGCTGGAAATCCGGCATGTCCATGGCGGCGACCCAATTCGCGGCCGACACGCCGCTGCTGGTCACCGGCCTGGTCGCCACGGCCGGCGTTTTCGCCCTGTGGCGGCTGTGGGTCTATGCCCTGGCCTTCCTGATGATGGCCTACATCTTCAGCAGCGCCTGGCGGCGCGGCGGCGTGCTGACCGACGCCGAGCTGACGGAGACGCGATACAGCGGCAAGGGCGTGCTGGCCCTGCGCGTCACCAAGGCGATCTATTACGGCACCGTGATCAACTGCATCGTCCTGGCCATGGTGCTGGTGGCGGCCGTCCGCATTTCCGAGGTCTTCCTGCCTTGGCACCTCTGGCTGCCCACGGGCCTGTACCAGGGCATCGTCGGCTTCGTCCAGTCCATCGGCCTGCAGCTGGGGGAAAGCGTCACCGGCCTGCCGCCGGAGATGGCGACCACCAACAACCTGATCTCCATCCTGCTGATCGTGGGCTTCACGGCGACCTACGCCACCACGGGCGGCCTGCGCAGCGTCATCAACACGGACGTGGTGCAGATCGTGTTGGCCATGGTGGCAACCGGCCTCTACGCCTGGTTCGTGGCGCAGGCGGTGGGCGGTTTCGGCAGCATCACGGATCGGTTCGTCGAGATCTACGGGGTGGAGAAGGCGAACGAGACCTTGTCCTTCGGCCCCGTGGGTGCCGGGGACGTGATCATGCCGTTCCTGGTGATCATCAGCCTGCAATGGTTCTTCCAGATGAACTCGGACGGCACGGGCTACCTGGCCCAGCGCAGCATGGCGTGCCGGACCGACCGGGACGCCCGCATCGCCGGCATCATCTTCACCTGGGTGCAGATCTTCGCCCGCAGCCTGTTCTGGGTGGTCATCGCCGTGGGCCTGATGATCCTGTACCCCTTCACGCCCGAGCAGGCGGGGGAGGCGACCTTCGCCGCCCAGCGGGAGATGCTGTTCGTCACCGGCATCGACGATCTGCTGCCCCCCGGCATCCGCGGGCTGATGGCCACGGGGCTGCTGGCGGCCCTCGCCTCCACCGTGGACACGCACCTGAACTGGGGCGCGGGGTATTGGAGCAACGACGTCTATGACCGGTATGTCTGCAAGCACCTGCTGCGGCGGGAGGCCAAGGGCAAGGAGCTGGTCATCGTCGCCCGCCTGTCCAACGTGCTGATCCTGGTCATCGCCCTGGCGGTCATGGCCAACCTCGGCTCCATCCAGACGGCGTGGTTCATCTCCCTGCTGTTCGGGGCGGGCATGGGGTCGGTGCTGGTGCTGCGCTGGCTGTGGGAGCGGATCAACCTGTTCTCCGAGATGGCGGCCATGGCGGCCTCCATCATCCTCGCCCCCATCCTGCTGGTGACCATGGGGACGGAGGAGAACGAGGAGTGGATCCGGCTGCTGATCATGGCCGCGGTCACCACCTCCGTCGCCATCGGCGTCACCTTCATCACGCCCAAGACCAACGAGAAGACCCTGCTGGCCTTCTATGAGCGGGTGCAGCCCTATGGCTGGTGGCCGCGCACGGCGGCCCTGGCCGGCGACCGGCCCAACGCCCCCATGCAGGCCCTGGTCCGGCGGACGCAGGCCCTGCTGGTGACGGCGGCGTCGGTGTTCCTGCTGCTGCTGGGCACCGGGCGGCTGCTGGTGCCGGCCCCCGACGCCAACACCTGGGCGAGCTGGGCCCTGGTGATCGGCGGCCTGGCCCTGGTCCCCATCTGGTGGAAGGACGCCAACCGCGACGACATGGAGGTGGACCGGTCCGCCCATGCCAACGACCAGCAACAGGACGAGCACGCCCTGCTGCACCGGGAGGACGGGCTGGAGGCCGCCCTCCGCGAGCTGGCCACGCACATGGACAAGATCTACGGCCTGCCCGTGGTGGTGGATGTGCAGGCCGGCGCCCGGGTGAAGGACGAGGGGCATCGCCTGATGCTGTTCGAGCTGACCCAGGACCTGCTGATCCACATCGCCGGCCCCAACCGCGCGGGGCCCGTGCGGGTGGCGCTGAGCCAGGTGGACGACCGGGACCTGGTGGAGCTGGTCCTGCCCGAGCCGGTGGACTTCGGCCCGTGCTCCCGCGAGGCGTCCAACGGGCGGCTGAGCGAGCAGGACGTGCTGGACCGGGCGGAGGAACGGATGAGCCACATCTGCGGCAGCTTCCGGATCCTGCCCGACCGGCGGCGGGCCGAACGCCTGCAGATGTCCGCGCCGATCTACGGGGCCACGGTGCGGGTCTATCCCCAGGCGGCGGAGTGACGGGACGGCGCGGCGGGACGGGGAACCGTCCCGCCGCGCTCCTCCCGCGCAAGCAATCTGCCTTTCAGCCTATGACTATTCGCATTACCCCTTCCGATACGAATTTTTAAGGCTCGGACATTCTACTCCACGGGCCGCCTATTTGCGGCGGGTCGGTTCGGAAACGGGCGCCGGCCCGCCAAGCCGACCCGGGGAAATGATGATCCAGCGTATCCAGTCCGCCTCCATCACGGCGCGCCTTCTCGGCACCGCCATCTTGTCCGTCACCCTGATGACGGGTCTGGGGGTGGTGGCGAACAACACGCTCGCCAGCGCGGAGGCCGAGGCCCAGGCCGTGTTGGCCGCGACGGAAGCTGCCAACATGGCCGCGGAGGCCGAGGAGGGCGTGCGCCTGAGCGCCACCCTGCTGCGCGACATGTACCTGGCCGCCAACGCGGAAGAAGCCGCCAAGGCCGGGGAGGCGACGGCCGCGGAGGCCGCGCGCACCGCCAAGGCCATCAGGTCCATCGCCGACGCCGCCGGCAGCGAGGGCAAGCGCGCCAAGTTCGATGCCCTGGGCGCCACCTGGGAAGAGCACCGCCAGGCCATCACCGACGTCACCCGCCTGTCGGTGGAGCGGCTGAAGGTCCGGCAGGAGGAGCTTTTCGGGATGGGCCCCAAGGTGGCGGAGCGGCTGCGCGCCCTGTCCGCCGCCGCGATGGCTTCCGGCGCCCCCGCCGGCGCGGCCGCCGACGTCGCCCGGGTGGTGGAGCTGTACAACGACGCCCGCGGCGCCACCCTGCGCTTCCTGAGCGAGGGCGACCCCAAGACCATGGAGCGGGTGGAGAGGTCCGGCCGCGAGGCGGACGGGCTGCTGGCCGAGCTGGCGAAGGCCCCGTCGCTGGCGGCCCCCGCCAAGGCGGCGCAGGAGATCATCGCCAACTATGTCGCCGTGGCCCGCAAGCTGGGCGACTTGGCGGGCAAGATTGCCGATGTGCGCGCCAACCGGATCAACCCGACCCGGGAGAAGGTCCTGGAAGGGGTGGAGGGCTTCGTCCAGGTTTCCGACCTTGCCCAGGCGGCGAAGATGGAGGGCATCCAGGCCAGCACGTCCGGGGCCCGGTGGACGGTGCTGGGGGCGCTGGCCGGCATCGCCGCCCTGCTGTTCGGCGTGTTGCTGCTGGTTTCCCGCTCCATCACCCGCCCGGTCCGCACCCTGACGGGCGCCATGGGCCGCCTGGCGGGCGGCGAGCTGGAGACGGAGGTGGAAGGCACGACCCGCGGCGACGAGGTGGGCGCCATGGCGCGGGCGGTGCAGGTCTTCAAGGAGAATGCCCTGAGGGTGCGGGCCCTGGAGGCCGAGGCCGCCCGGCAGAAGGAGGCCGCGGAGCAGGAGCGCCGCGCCGCCCTGCTGAGCCTGGCCAGCGACTTCGAGGCCGGCGTGAAGGGCGTGGTGGACGCCGTCGCCACCGCCGCCACGGAGATGGAGGCCGCCGCCGCGTCCATGGGGGCCACGGCGGAGGAGACCACCCGCCAGGCCGGTGCCGTGGCCGCCGCCGCGGACCAGGCCAGCGCCAACGTCAACACGGTGGCCGGCGCCACGGAGGAGCTGTCCGCCAGCATCCAGGAGATCAGCCGCCAGGTGCTGGCCTCCAGCGACATCGCCGGCCGGGCGGTTGGGGAGGCCGGGCAGGCCAGCGACACCATGCGCACCCTGGCGGAGTCGGCCCAGAAGATCGGGGAGGTGGTGCAGCTCATCAGCGACATCGCCAGCCAGACCAACCTGCTGGCCCTGAACGCCACCATCGAGGCGGCCCGGGCGGGGGAGGCCGGCAAGGGCTTCGCCGTGGTGGCATCGGAGGTGAAGGCGCTGGCCACCCAGACCGCCCGGGCGACGGAGGAGATCGGCGCCCAGATCCAGGGCATCCAGCAGGCCACCGGGGCCGCCAGCCGCACCATCGACGGCGTGGCCGGCACCATCAGCCGGATGAGCGAGATCGCCGCCGGCATCGCCGCGGCGGTGGAGCAGCAGCAGGCCGCCACCCGCGACATCGCCGGCAACGTGGCCCAGGCCGCCCAGGGCACGGCGGAGGTGTCGTCCAACATCGGCGGGGTGAACCGTGCCGCCGGGGAGACCGGCACCGCCGCCACCCAGGTGCAGGGTGCCGCCTCTGGCCTGGCCCGGGAGGCGGAGCAGCTCCGCCGCCAGGTGGGCAGCTTCCTGGAGACGGTCCGGGCTGCCTGACAGGCGGGGCAGGAATGGAAAGGGCGTGCGGCCGGGGCCCTGGCCGCACGCCCTTCGTCATGTCAGCGGCTGGCGATCCGGTCGCTGGGGGAGACGACGCAGGGCTGGAACTCGCCGCACCAGTCGCCCTGGGCCACGTGGGGCCAGCGCACGTCCCGCGGGGTGGCAGCCGCGCCCAGGGACTTCGGACCGTCCGTCGGCTGCGGGGCATAGCGGCGGCACTGGGACTGGTCCTTGTACCAGAAACGGCATTCGCCACAGATCATGGCCGTCACTCCTGTCGGTGGAAGGGTCTGCCCCTTCCAATCCCTGCCGACAGCCACCGTTCCGGATGCAAATGGTTATCACCGCGGGCCGCCGGGGCCGCCCGCGGTGATACGGGTGGAAGCCGGCCTCACTCCGCCGGCTGCATCGTCGCCCCCCGCGCCGGGCGCCTGAACCGGGCGACCAGGCTCATCACCGCCACGTAGAAGACCGGCACGAAGAAGATGGCCAGCACGGTGGCGGAGATCATGCCGCCCAGCACGCCCACGCCGATGGCGTTCTGGCTCTCCGCCCCCGCCCCGGTGGCGATGGCCAGGGGCAGCACGCCCAGGATGAAGGCCAGGGAGGTCATCAGGATCGGCCGCAGGCGCTGGCGGCTGGCCTCCACCGCCGCGTCGCGCAGGCTGGCGCCCTTCTCGTACCGGTCCTTGGCGAACTCCACGATCAGGATGGCGTTCTTGGCCGCCAGGCCGATGGTGGTCAGCAGGCCCACCTGGAAGTAGACGTCGCTGGGCAGGCCCCGCAGGGTCGCCGCCGCCACGGCGCCGATGACGCCCAGCGGCACCACCAGCATGACCGAGACGGGCACCGACCAGCTCTCATACAGCGCCGCCAGGCAGAGGAAGACCACCAGCATGGACAGGGCGTAGAGCGCCGGCGCCTGGGAGCCGGAGGCGCGTTCCTCGAAGGACAGGCCCGTCCACTCGATGCCGGTGCCCGCCGGCAGCTTGGCCGCCAGCTCCTCCATGGCCGCCATCGCCTCGCCCGAGCTGACGCCCGGGGCCGGGCCGCCCTGGATGTTCAGGGAGGGCACGCCGTTGTAGCGCTCCAGCTTCGGGGAGCCATAGCCCCACTCCCCCCGGGCGAAGGCGGAGAAGGGCACCATCTGGCCCGCGGCGTTGCGCACGTACCAGCGGTTCATGTCCTCCGGCAGCATGCGGAAGGGCGCGTCGGCCTGCACGTACACCCGCTTCACCCGGCCGTTGTCCGTGAAGTCGTCCACGTAGGACGAGCCCCAGGCGGCGGACAGGGTGGTGTTGATGTCCGCCAGCGACAGGCCCAGGGCGCGGGCCTTCTCCCGGTCCACCTCCACCCGGTACTGGGGCGTGTCCTCCAGCCCGTTGGGGCGGACGCCGGCCAGGCGCGGGTCCTGCGCCGCCATGCCGAGGAGCTGGTTGCGGGCGTCCACCAGCCGCTGGTGCCCCAGCCCGCCGCGGTCCACCAGCTGCAGGTCGAAGCCGGTGGCGTTGCCCAGGCCCGGCACGGAGGGCGGCATGATGGTGAAGACCATGGCGTCCTTGATCGTGCCCAAGGCCCCCATGGCCCGGGCGGCCACGGACGCGGCGTCCTGGCCGGCCCCCTCACGCTCCGACCAGTCCTTCAGCCGCACGAAGGCCATGCCCGCGTTCTGGCCGCGGCCGGAGAAGCTGAAGCCGCCGATGGTGAACAGGCCCTCCACGTTGTCCTTCTCGGTCCCCAGGAAGTGCTGCTCCACCTTGATGGCGGTCTCGCGGGTGCGCTCCAGCGTGGCGCCGGGCGGGGCGGTCCACAGCACGAACAGCTGGCCGCGGTCCTCCGTCGGCAGGAAGGAGGTGGGCAGGCGGGCGAACAGGAAGGCCAGCCCGGCCACGATCAGCAAGTAGGCGATTCCATAGCGGCCCAGCCGCGACACGGCCCCGCGCACGCCGCCCTCATACTTGCGGCTGGCCCGGTCGAAGTTGCGGTTGAACCAGCCGAAGAAGCCCTTCCGTTCCCCCTGCCCGTGGGCGTGGGGCTTCAGGATGGTGGCGCAGAGGGCGGGGGTCAGGATCAGGGCCACCAGGACCGACAGGCCCATGGCGGAAGCGATGGTCAGGGCGAACTGCCGGTAGATCACGCCGGCCGAGCCGCCGAAGAAGGCCATGGGCACGAACACGGCGGACAGCACCAGCGCGATGCCCACCAGGGCCCCGGTGATCTGGCCCATGGACTTGCGCGTGGCCTCCTTGGGGGGCAGGCCCTCCTCCGCCATCACGCGCTCCACGTTCTCCACCACCACAATGGCGTCGTCCACCAGCAGGCCGATGGCCAGCACCATGGCGAACATGGTCAGCACGTTGATGGTGAAGCCGAAGGCCGCCAGGATGCCGAAGGTGCCCAGCAGCACCACGGGCACGGCGATGGTGGGGATCAGCGTGGCCCGGAAGTTCTGCAGGAACAGGAACATCACCAGGAAGACGAGGACCACCGCCTCCAGCAGGGTGTGGACCACGCCCTCGATGCTGATCTTCACGAAGGGGGTGGTGTCCAGCGGGTAGATCACCTCCAGCCCCGGGGGGAAGAAGGGCTGCAACTCCGTCACGCGGGCCTTCACGGCCTCCGCGGTCTCCAGCGCGTTGGCGCCGGTGGCCAAACTCACGCCAAGCCCGGCGGCGGGCTGGCCGTTGTAGCGGGCCTGGACCTCATAGGTCTCCTGCCCCACCTCCACCCGCGCCACGTCGCGCAGGCGGAGCTGGGAGCCGTCCGGGTTCACGCGCAGCAGGACGTTGGCGAACTCCTCCGCCGTCTGCATGCGGGTCTGGGCCACGATGGTGGCGTTGAGCTGCTGCCCCGGCACGGCGGGCGCACCGCCGAGCTGGCCGGCGGAGACCTGCGCGTTCTCCACCCCGATGGCGGCGGTCACGTCGGTGACGGCCAGGCCGTAGCTGTTCATCTTGTCCGGGTCCAGCCAGATGCGCATGGCATGCTGCGGCCCGAACACCGTCACCTCGCCCACGCCGGTGACGCGGCTGATGGGGTCCTGGACGTTGGAGGCGACGAAGTCGGCGATGTCGCCCTGGGTCAGGCTGTTGTCCGTGGACTTGAAGCCCACCACCAGCAGGAAGTCGCGGGTGGACTTGGTCACGGTCAGGCCGCGCTGCTGCACCTCCTGCGGCAGGCTGGGCACGGCGAGCTGCAGCTTGTTCTGCACCTGCACCTGGGCGATGTCCGGGTTCGCCTCCGGCTCGAAGGTCAGGGTAATGCTGACGTTGCCCGAGCTGTCGCTGGAGGACGACATGTAGCGGAGGTAGTCGATGCCCGTCATCCGCTGCTCGATCACCTGGGTGACCGTCTGTTCCAGCGTGGCGGCGGAGGCGCCGGGGTAGGTGGCCGTGACGGTGACCTGGGGCGGCGCGATCTTCGGGTACTGCTCGACCGGCAGGCCAAGGATGGCCAGCCCGCCCGCCAGCATGGTGACGATGGCGAGCACCCAGGCGAAGATGGGCCGGTCGATGAAGAAGTTTACCATGTCGGTGTCCTCCGCGGGCCGCTTGGGGCGGCGCCGGGCGTGAAATCCAATCTCGACGGTCGCCGCGGCGGGGCGTGGCCCGCGCCGTGATGGCGGCTGCCCGTCCCCGCTTGCTCAACCGCTTCCCCCGCGAAGGCGGGGGCCCACAGTTCTTGACCCCCTGCCCACCCGAACCCCGGTCGAAAAACCGTGGACCCCCGCCTTCGCGGGGGAGGCAGGAAGGTTTAGGCCTACCGCGCCGCCTGCGCCGGCCCGCCGGCGGCCACCTGGGCGGTGGCGGCGGGGACGGCGGTGACCTGTACGCCGGGCCGGATCTTCTGCAACCCTTCCAGCACGATCCGCTCGCCGGGCTTCAGCCCCTCGGTCACCAGCCAGTCCTGGCCGATGGCCTGGGCGGCGTTGACGGGGCGGGGGTTGACCTTGCCGTCCTCCCCCACCACCCAGACCTGGGCGGCGCCGTTGGGGGTGCGCGACACGGCGCGCTGCGGCACCAGGATCGCGTCGTCCCGCGCGCCCTGCTCCACCTTCGCCCGCACGAACAGGCCGGGCAGCAGCTCCATGGTGGGGTTGGGGAACACGGCGCGGAGCTGGACGGAGTTGGTGCCCGGGTCCACGGTCACGTCGGCGAACTGCAGCTCACCCGGCTGGGCATAGGCCGTGCCCTCCACGTCCAGGGTCACGCGGGCCTTGCCGCCCTCCCCCTGGATGCGCCCCTCCGCCATGTCCCGGCGCAGGCGCATGAGCTGCGAGACGGACTGGGTGATGTCCACATACATGGGGTCGAGCTGCTGGATGGTGGCCAGGGCCGTGGCTTGGTTGGCCCCCACCAGGGCGCCTTCCGTCACCGCGGACTTGCCGATGCGGCCGCCGATGGGGGCGGTGACGCGGGTGCGCTCCAGGTCGATGCGGGCGGCCTCCACGGCGGCCCTGCCGGCGGCCACCTCCGCCTCACCCTGGCCCTGGGCGGCGACGGCATCCTCGAAGGCCTGCTGGCTGACGGTGCGGTTGCGCACCAGGTCGCGGTAGCGGTCCGCCTTGGCGCGCACCGACTTCAGGTTGGCCTCCGCCCGGGCGAGCTGGGCCTTGGCGCTGTTCAGCGTCGCCTCGTACGGGGCCGGGTCGATCTGGTAGAGGGGGTCCCCCTCCTTCACCAGGGCCCCTTCCTGGAACAGCCGCTTCTGGACGATGCCGCCCACCTGGGGCCGCACCTCCGCCACCCGGAAGGCCGAGGTACGGCCGGGCAGCTCGGTGGAGACCTGGACCGGCTTCGCCTGGACCGTGGCGACGCCCACCTCCGGCGGCCCGGGGGGCGGGCCGGCCTGCTGCTGCGCCGGCTCACCACAAGCGACCAGGAAGAGGGCGAGGGCCATGGCCGGGGTCACCAGCGCCGTGTTCGCTCGGGGCATCGGAAGTCCTGTCTCTTGGTCTCAGAAAGGGGGCCGGCACTTATCCGTCAGGCGGGCATGTCCCCCGCGCGGCTGGACATGAACTGTCCCGTACAGTACAGTCTGCCGAGCTGACATAGCGCGGCTCTCGCCGCGCCGCAAGAGGATAGGACCAATGGCCGAGGGTGATAGGACCCTGCCGAGCACGGGCCGCGGCTTGGCCCGGCGGCGGGCGCTGCTGGACGCGGCAGCCCGCCTGTTCGTGGAAAAGGGCTATGGCAAGACCACCCTGGACGACATCGTCGCCGTCGCCGGCGGGTCGAAGGCGACGCTCTATGCCCAGTTCGGCGACAAGGAGGGCCTGTTCCGGGCCATCATGGCGGAGAACCAGGCCCGCATCCAGGCAGGCCTGGACCGGGTGGTGGCGTGCCAGTCCCTGACCCCGGAGGAGGCGCTGACCCAGGTCGCCCTCCAGTTCCTGGGCGTGCTGCTGCAGGAGGAGACACTGTCCGTGATCCGCGTACTGATCGCGGAGGGCGGGCGCGTGCCCCAGGTGGTGGACGAGTTCATGCGCACCGGGCCGGAGGTGACCAACAAGCGGCTGTCCGATTACCTGGCCGGCCTGTCGGACCGGGGGCTTCTGTCCGTGCCCGACCCGGCGACGGCCGCCCGCGCCTTCCTGGGCATGGTCACCGGCCGGTTGCTGTTCGATCGCCTGGTGATGCCGGAACGCACCCTGGACCTGGGGCGGGAGGAACACTACGTGCGCCAGGCGGTGCGGCTGTTCCTGGACGGCGTGTCGCCGGCCGGGGCGCGGGCGACGCGGGCGGCCTAACCACCCCTCTCCCCACCGGGAAGCGGGGGAAGTTGCACGCTGTCGCCACCCAGCACCGGCGCCCCGATGCCCGGCAGGATCAGGCCGCCGGGGGCATAGCCGAAGGACAGGCCCAGCACCCCCAGCTCCAGGTATCCCGGCAGCCGGGTCAGGGCCACGGCGCCGCGGGGGCCCTGCACCGACCAGCCGCGGCCATCCGGCAGGTCCAGCCGGCGGGCGCGCCACCAGCCGCCGTGCCAGTCCTTGCCCAGGGCGTTGGGTGGCAGCACCGCCGCGTCCACCCCGGCCTCCGCCAGCAGCCAAGCGACGAAGGTGTTGCTGTTGGGGCCCGGCCAGGCGTTGTACTCCCGCGCGTAGGGGTACCGGGCGATGGCGACGGGCAGGCGGTCGATGGATTCCGCCGCCGCCTCGCCCCGCAGCTCATGGACCAGCCGCGGCTCCGCCCCGAACCAGCGCCCGTCCGCCGGCCGGCTGGAATCCACCACCACCGCCGTACCGGTAGAGGCCAGGCGGAAGCCGATGACCTCGTACCGCGTATAGGCATCCGCCCCCGCCGGCTTGGCAGCCACCCAGGTGTGGACGGAGAAGGCGCCGCGCCAGCGGAAGGTCTGGGCCGCATAGACCTGCAACACCGCCTCGGGCGTCGTGGCCGGGGGCGGGGCGAGGCCGGCGCTGGACCGGTCGGCCCGCCAGAAGTCGCCGGCGAAGCTGGCCTTGCCCGTGGCCAGCATCCAGGCGGGCCCGGAGATGAGGAGCAACAAAAGGAACAGCAGGGTCAGGGCGACGAGCACGGTGGCCTTCAGGATCGGCATGGGCGGCAAGCGGCAGGGGGAGGTCCCGTGATGGGGCCCGCCGAAGATGGCGTCCGGATGGCGGGTTTGGGAGGGGGTTGCCCCTACCCCTTCCCGTCCCGCATCACCCGCAGCAGCACCCGGCTCAGCTCCTCCGCCGCATAGGGCTTCTGCAACAGCTCGAAGCCGTGGCGGCCTTCCTCCGCCAGGACATGGCTGTAGCCGCTGGTCAGCACCACGGGCAGGCCGGGGTAGCGGCGGCGCAGCTCACGGCCCAGCTCGATCCCGCTCATGCCCGGCATGACCACGTCGGTGAAGACGGCGTCGAAGCCCGGCCCCTCGGCCAGCTTGGCCAGGGCCTCCACCGCGTTGGCGGCCCAGCTCGTCTCGAAGCCAAGGTCCTGGAGGATCTGGGTGGAGAAGCTGCCCACCTCCGGGTTGTCCTCCACCACAAGCACCCGGCGGCCGCGGCCGTCCTCCGCCGGGGTGCTGTCGGCCTCGCCGGCGGAGGCGCCGGCCTGCCCACCCTCGGCCCGCGGCAGGTAGAGGGTGAAGGTGGTGCCCTTGCCGACGACGCTGTGCACGGCGATGTCGCCGCCCGACTGCTTGGCGAAGCCATAGACCTGGGACAGGCCCAGGCCGGTGCCCTTGCCCACCTCCTTCGTCGTGAAGAAGGGCTCGAAGATCTGGGTCAGCTTGTCCGGCGGGATGCCGGACCCCGTGTCGGTGAGGGACACGGCGCAGAAGGCCCCGTGGCGCACCCCGTGCCCGCGCAGGGCGGGCATCTTGGCCACCCCCTCCACCCGCACGGTCAGTGTGCCTTCGCCGTCCATCGCGTCGCGGGCGTTGACGGCCATGTTGACCAGCGCCGTCTCGAACTGGCTGGCGTCCGTCTCCACCAGGCAGGTGCCGCAGCCCACGTCGGTGACGATCTGCACCCGGGCACCGACGATGGTGCGCAGCATGTCGGCCACTGCCAGCAGCCGCCCGCCCACGTCGAACACCTCCGGCTTCAGGGCGGAGCGGCGGGCGAAGGCCAGCAGCTGGCCGGTCAGCTTGGCCGCCCGGTCCACCGTGTCGCTGATCGCCTCCACATAGCGCCGCCGCCGCTCCTCCGCCAGGTCGGGCCGGCGCAGGAACTCCACGGCGGAGCGGATGATGGTCAGCAGGTTGTTGAAGTCATGGGCGACGCCGCCGGTGAGCTGGCCCACCGCCTCCATCTTCTGCGCCTGGCGCAGGGCCTCCTCGGCCACGCGCAGGGCCTCGGCCCGCTCCCGCTCCTCGGTGATGTCGCGGCCCACGGCGTGGATGAAGTCGTCCTCCGGCACCGCCGTCCAGGACAGCCAGCGGTAGCCGCCGTCCTTGGTGCGGTAGCGGTTCTCGAACCGGGGCGTGGTGCGCCCCTCGGACAGGCAGGCCGCCTCCGACCGGGTGCGGCCCACGTCGTCCGGGTGGATCAGGTCCAGGAAGCTGCGGCCCAGCAGCTCCTCCTCCGTCCAGCCCAGGATGGCGGTCCAGGCCGGGTTCACGGCCGCGATGGTGGCGTCGAACCGGGCCACCAGCATGATGTCGGTGGACAGGCGCCACATGCGGTCCCGCTCGCGGGTGCGCTCGGCGATCTCCGCCTCCAGCTCGGCGCGGGAGCGGGCCAGCACCTCCCGCGCCTCCACCATGTCCTGGATGTCGGTGCAGGTGCCGAACCAGCGGATGATCTGGCCGTCGGCGTCGCGCACGGGCTGGGCCCGGCCCAACACCCAGCGGTACTGGCCGCTGCGGTGGCGCAGCCGGTACTCGATCCGGTAGGGCTCGCCGGTGGCGAGGCAGTGGCGCCAGGCATCCCAGGCCCGGTCCTGGTCGTTGGGGTGGAACATGCCGGCCCAGGCGTCCCCGTCCGTGGTCCCGTCCGGCACGCCGGTATAGTCGTACCAGCGCTGGTTATAGAAATCGTGGAACCCGTCCGGCCGGGTGGACCAGACCATGTGGTCGATGGAGTTGGCGATGGCCTGGAACTGGGCCTGGCTGGCCCGCAGGGCCCGCTCCATCCGGACCCGATCGCTGATGTCGGTGAACAGGATGGCGACGCGGTGTTCCGCCGGGTCGCCGACGCGGAAGGCGTGGACGTCGAACCAGCGATCGCCCATGGGGGCGGAGCCGTTCTCGAACCGGGCGGGCCGGCCGGTCAGGGCCACCTGGCCATAGGTCTCGAACCAGTGGCTCTCCAGGCCGGGCACCAGCTCACGCGCCGTCCTGCCCTCCGCCCCCGTCAGCCCGGTCTGGCTCTCGAAGGCGGGGTTCACCTCGACGAAGCGGTAGTCCACCGGTGTCATCGCCGCGTCGAAGAGCATCTCGACGACGCAGAACCCGGCATCAAGGGAATTGAACAGGGAGCGGTAGCGCTCCTCGCTGCGGCGCAGCCCCTCCTCCGCCGCCTTGCGGTCGCCCACGTCGCGGTAGAACAGGGCCATCCCGCCGTCCCCAGTGGGGTAGGCGCGCACCTCCAGCCAGAGGTCGCGCCCCTCGACCTGGTAGCGGTGCTCCGTCGTGCCGGGGCGGCGGTCGCGCATGACCTGCCGATAGAACGCCTCCAGCGGCGTGCCGACGCTGGCGGGCCAGAGGTCCCAATGGCTGCGGCCCAGCAGCCCGGACCGCGGCCTGCCGTCCATGCGGCACGCCTCGGCGTTCGCCTCCACCACCCGGAAATCCGGGTCCAGCAGCAGGAAGCCTTCCAGCATGCCGGCCAGCACATCGCGGGCGCGGGCCTCGCTCACCTCCAGCGCCTCGACGGCGTGGCGGCGCTCCAGCACCCGGGCGGTGACGTCCTCCACCGTGTGCAGGATGTGGGTGACCGTGCCGTCCCGGCCGACCAGGGGCACGTTCAGCGGGGCCCAGTGCCGCTCCTCGAACCGGCCGGACGGGCCGCGGATGTCATAGCGCTGCACCGGCATCCGGTCAGGCTTGCCGGTGGCCAGGACCCGCTCCAGCGAGGAGCGCAGGTTCCGGACACCGTCGGCGAAGGGGTCGTCTGGGTTGTCCGGGAACACCTCGAACAGCCCCTTCCCCACCACCTGGTCCCGGCTGGTCTGCGTGGCCTGCAGGTAGGCACGGTTCACGTCGACGATGGTGAACCGGGGGGCATCCGGCGCCACCAGCAGGTGGGCCCCGGGGACCGCCTGGAACAGGACCTGGAAATCGGGGGATCGGTGCATCGGGGGCCTACCGTGCCGATCGGGCCACGATGCCGGGATGGCGCCGGTCGATGCAGTTGGTGGATCGCATTGTCACTGTCGGTCCGTGGGCAGGTCACAGGCCCCCTGGCAGGGGGTGGCATAGCAGCATCCCGTACTATAACCCCCGGCCCTGGGGGCATGTTCAATCAGTTTGCCTGCCCCCGTTTTTTCAGGCCAAGCCCGAACCCTGCCCGGGACTTGAACAAGTTCCGGGAATATACAGGGCGGGGCATCCCGAAATTTCGGGTTAGGCCGTCAGCCCACGCCCTGCAACGTCCGCCCGGCCAATGCCTGGATGCCCTGTTCCAGGGGCATCGCCGTCCAGCCAAGGGCTGCCGCCAGGGTCGGGTCCCCCACGGCCGCCGCCGGCTCCCCCTCACGCAGGAAGGCCGGGTCCTCCGACACCAGCGCGGGGTCCGCCCCGACCGCCTTGGCCATGGCCCGGGCGAGTTGGCTGAGGCTGACGCCGACGCCGCTGCACAGGTTTACGATGCCGAACAGGGGGCCGCGGGACAGGTCCTCGGCCAGGGGCAGGTAGGCGCGGGCCACGTCCGCCGCGTCACAATAATCCCGCAGCAGGCCGGGGGCGACGCGGACGGGCTGGCGGCGGATCAGCTGGTCCAGCAGCGTCGGGGCCAGCCGTCCCGGGTTGTCCCGGGACCCGTACAGCCCATAGACCCGGGCCACCCGTACCGGCACCCCGTGCAGGGCGCTGAGCTGCCGGGCGCGCAGCGTCTCGCCCAGCTTCGACAGGCCATAGGCGCTGGTGGGCCAGCAGGGGCCGTTTTCCCGGTGGGGGCCGGGGGCGTCGCCATATTCCGCCCCGCTGCCGGTGATCAGGATGCCGCCGCCCACCTCGGCCATGGCCTGGTGCAGTTCCGGCAGGGGCAGGACGTTCACTTGGTCGGCATAGCCCAGGTCGTAGCGCTCTGAGCCCAGGTCGCGGGCCCAGCCCGCATGGTGCACCCAGACATCCGGCTTGTGCCGCCGCACCACGGTGCGGATGCCGCCCGGTTCCGTCAGGTCCACGCGTTCCGCCTGGAACAGCAGGGGGGATATCTCCACGAACCGACGGCGGTAGGGCGGCTCCAACTGGCCCAAGGGGGTGCGGTGGGTACCCACCACCCGCCACCCCGCCTCGGCGAAGGACCGGACCAGATGGTAGCCGAGGAAACTGGAAATGCCGGTGACTACCGCCGTCCGCATGGGCGCCCCTCCGAGTTACGCGCCCGCAAGTTTATGCTGCCCTGCACCCACAGGCCTAAGGGGCGCGCGGGGTAGCCGTTCAGGCACGGCAACCGGATGTCACAGGCCTGTCGGGTACACCCGTGTGGGCGGTTCAGACTACAGCCATTCCCGCCTTGGCCCCGTCCTCCACCGCCGCCAGCACATGGGCCGCCTCATCCGGTAACACCTTGCCCGACCGGACCAGGGCGTTGACGCCGTCGGCCATGGACTGCATGCCGAAGCGCGCCCCCATCTGGATCATGCTGGCGATCTGGGGGACCTTGTTTTCCCGCACCAGGGCGCGGACGGCGGGGGTGGCCACCAGCACCTCGTGCGCCGCCAGGCGCCCGCCGCCGTCGGCCCGCCGCAGCAGCGCCTGCGCCACCACGGCCTGGAGGGAGCCCGCCAGCATGGTCCGGGCCATGTCCTTGGCCGGGCCGGGGAAGACGTCCACGATGCGGTCCACCGCCTTGGCGGCGGACGCCGTGTGCAGGGTGCCCAGGACCAGGTGCCCCGTCTCTGCCGCCGTCAGGGCGAGCTGGATGGTCTCCGGGTCGCGCATCTCCCCCACCAGGATCACGTCCGGGTCCTCCCGCAGGGCGGCGCGCAGGGCGCTGGCGAAGCTTGCCGTGTGGGCGCCCACCTCCCGCTGGCTGACCAGGCTGCGGCGGCTTTCGTGGATCACCTCCACCGGGTCCTCGATGGTGACGATATGCCGGGCGTGGTGGCGGTTGATGTGGTCCACCATGGCCGCCAGGGTGGTGGACTTGCCGCTGCCGGTGGGGCCGGTGACCAGCACCAGCCCGCGGGGCAGCTCCGCCAGCCGGGTCAGCACCGCGGGCGCGCCGATGTCGGCCAGGGCCGGGGCCTTGTCCGCCACCAGCCGGAAGGCCGCCGCGGGCCCCTTCAGGATGCGGTAGGCGTTGGCGCGGAAGCGCCGCCCGCCGCTTTCCAGGGCGAAGTCCACGTCATGGGTGTCGCGGTAGCGGGCGCGCAGGGGATCCGGGATGGCGTGGGCCAGCATCTCCGCCAGCGCCTCGGCGGACAGGGGCGCCTGGTCCGTGGCCACCAGTTCCCCATGCAGGCGCAGCATGGGCACCTGCCCCGACGACAGGTGCAGGTCGGAGGCGCCGCGGGCGGCCGCCAGGCCCAGAAGCGTGTCCAGCATGTCTTGCCCTTCCCGCAAGGTCGTCATCGTTCCGGCGGGCGGGTTTCGAATTCGAAACCCGCCTCAGCGATTGCGCAGGTCGCGCAGCCGGCCCCGCACCGGGGCCAGCGGCACCGCCGGGTCTTCCGGCAGTTCCAATACCCGCTCATAGGCGCGGATGGCGCCGGCCACGTCGCCCAGCCGGTCGCGGGCGACGGCGAGGTTGTGCTGGGCGGCCGCGTCCTCCGGCAGGGCGGCGGCGGCGATGGCGAACTGGGTGGACGCCGCCTCCCACCGCCCCACGGCCGCGTGCAGGGTCCCGGCCCGGGTGGCGAGGTAGGGGTCGTTGGGCCGCCGGGCCTGCAGGCGCGCCAGCTCCGACAGGCCGGCCTCCGGGTTGTCCTTCCCCAGCAGCCCGGCCAGGGCCGCCAGCGCCCCATCATGGTCCGGGGCGCGGCGCAGGGCGGCGCGGTAGGCCTGCGCCGCCTCCGCCGGCCTTCCCAGCAGCTCCAGCGCCCGGCCGCGACCGTATTCCACCCCCGGCCCGGTCGTGTCCAGCGGCCGGGCGCGGTCATAGAGGGACAACGCCTCCGCCGGTCGGCCCTGGGCCAGGGCGGCGTCGGCCCTGGCCAGGGTCTGGGCGACGGCAGCCGTCTGGTCCGTGGCCGTGATGCTGGGTCCCGCCGCCCAGGACGGCGCCGATGCCGACAGCAGGGCGAAGCCCAACCCCAGAAGCCGAATACCCCTCACCATCCCCTCCTCACCCGCCGGGCCACGCGCCCGGGATGGGGGCCGCGCCCCCCCATTGCAACAGCAGCAACACCATCAGCGACAGCACCAGGGCCGGGCCGAAGGGCACCTCCGGCGCCGTGTCCCCGCCCAGGCGCCGCACGGCCGCGAAGACCAGCCCGCCCACCCCCGCCAGCAGCAGGAAGGGCGCCAGCAGGCCCGGCCCCAGCCACAGCCCGGCCATGGCCATCAGCTTCACGTCCCCCAACCCCATGGCCTCCCGCCCCACCCGCCAGGAGACGACGGCCCGCAGGCCCCAGGACAGGCCGCCGAACAGCAGCGCCCCCAGCAGGGCCGTCAGCGGCCCCGCCAGGCCCAGCGCCAGCGGCACGGCCGCCAGCAACGCCGCCAGCGCCGTCAGCCCGTCCGGCAGGTACCTGTGCTCCAGGTCGATGAGGGAGGAGAGCAGCAGCACCGTCCCCAGGGACGCCAGGGTGAAGGCCTCCGCCGGCTCCGGCACCAGGTACAGGCAGCCCAGCCAGAGGGCGCCGGTGGCCAGCTCGACGAAGGGATAGCGCGGGCTGACCCGGGCGCCGCAATGCCGGCAGCGGCCGCGCGCCATGAGCCAGGACAGCACCGGCACCAGGTCCCGCACCCCCAGCTGGGTGCCGCAGGCCGGGCAGGCCGACCGGCCCCAAAGGCTGATGCCCTGGGGCAGGCGCCAAGCCGCCGCCGCCACGAAGCTGCCCAGCGTGAGCCCCACGAGGAGCGCCCACACGGGCAGGAGCGCGGTTTCCGCCATGCCTCATCCCTTCCTGCCCTGCCGGGCGGCATGGGCCCGCATCACCGGTCCCACGTCAAGCTTCAGCGCGAACCCGAAATGCTTCACCTCCCCCCGGTCGGAGACGAGGCGGGCGATCACCGGCCCGTCCAGGCCCGGCAGGGTCAGCAGCACGGCGGAATAGGCGGGCACATGCTCCTCGAAATAGACGGCGCAGCCGTTGGCGGAGATGTCGAGCACGACGCATTCCCAGGGTTCCGGGTCGTCGCCCGGCACCATGATCCCCGCCGGCATGTAGGTGCGGGTCCGGTTGGCGCGGCGGCGGTCACCCGCCGGGGGCGCGTTGCCCTGGTGGTCGTCGGTCATGGGCGGGCCTCCCTGGCGGGCATTGGCGGGCACTCCCCCGATGATAGGCCGGGTGCAGGCGTCTTGTCCTGGTCCACCGCGGGTTGCGACGGCATTCCCGCCGGGGCGGGGCGGGGCCATGGGCGGCGTTCCCCCACCCGCAGGGTCAGGCTGCGGCGCGTGCCGTCCGCCGGGTCCAGGCGCACCAGGGTCACCGACTCCGCCGAGACCTGGGCGGCCAGGATGCCCGGCGGCAGCCGGCCGGGCCGGGCCACCTGCCCGTTCAGGCGGAATTCCCACTCCCGCTCGCCCGCGAAGACCAGGCTGGACAGGTGGGCCGGCCCGTCGGGGTGGGCCGCCCGGGCCGCCGCGGGGTCGGGCAGGGCCACGGCCCCCGGCCTGTCCGTCCCTTGGCCGGCGCCCTGGGCACAGGCCAGCATCCGCCGCTCCGCCGCCGTGAACAGCAGCGACCGCTCCCCCGCCGCCGCCGGCCGGGGCAGCAGCGGCAGGGCCAGCAGGACAGCCAGGACCAGGTGCCCGCCCCTGCTCATCGCTTGGCCTCCGGTGCCGGGGCCAGGGTGGTCCAGGACAGGCGGAGGCTCGCCTTGGCCACCACGGGCGGGCTGCCGTCGGGCAGCGGGGCCCAGCCGGTTGCGGGCGTTTCCTCCCGCTTCAGGCTGAAGCTTTCCACCCGCAGCAGGGCGTTGTCGCCCAGGGCCGGCAGGCGGGCCAGGGACAGGGCGTGCAGGTCGTCGGACAGGTCCAGGGTGACGTCCACCACCACCGTCCGCCGCAGCAGGGGGAATCCGCCCACCTCCGCCCGGGTCTCCTGCACCGGCAGGAAGGCATAGCGGGCGGCGGGGATGCCCAACCGGGCCAAGCGCGCGTCCAGCCGTTCCGACAAGGCCAAGCGGTCCTGCGGGGCGAAGGTGCCCGCGGCCTCCAGCGCCCGGTAGTCGGCGGCCACCTTCGCCACCAGCGACAGGTCCTCCGCCGCCGTAGCCACGTCCTGGGCAAGCTGGTCGCGCTGGGCGGCCAGGCTGGAGACGGTGTCCTGCGCCACCATCAGGGCCGGGGCCAGGACCCAGGACCATCCGGCATGGAGGGCCATGAGGGCCAGCCCCAGGGCGGCCGGCGGCCAGTAGCGGCGGTGCAGGGACAGGCCGATGCCCGGCTTCCTCATGGCAGCCCCTCCAGAACCAGCGTCACGGGATAGCCCGCCGCCCGCTCCGCCGCGGCCAGGGGGCCGCCCGCCAGCGTCTCGCCCAGGCCCAGCGGGACCGCGGGCTGCGTGACCAGGACCCTGGCGGCCGGGAAGGTGCCCGACAGCGCCCCCGTCACCGCCCGGGTCTGTTCCAGGGCGGCGCGCGGCGTCAGCCGGCCGTCCAGCCGAAGGCGCAGTTCCAGCCAGGCCGGGCCGGCTTCCGGCGCCGTCCAGTCCAGCCCGTCCACCCGCAGGTCCGGCGGCAGGGCCTTCAGCAACAGGTCCAGCGTCCCCGACGGGTCGCGCGGCCGCTCCCCCCAGGTGCCGGCGAAGCGGGTGGCGGCGTCGGCGAAGCGGGGAAGGATGGCGCTGCCCACCAGCGCGCTCAGCTTCTCCTCCCGCTGGGTGCCCAGGCTGGACAGTTCCGCCTGCACGGCCTCTGTCTCACCGCCCAGGCGCCACAGCTCCAGGGCGTCCTGCGCCGCCAGCCAGGCCGTGGCGCCCAGCCCGGCCGCCAGCAGGGCGGTGGCGGCCTTGGCCCCGCTTTCCGCTTGCCCCTGCCGCCGCCAGGCGGCGGGCAGCAGGTCCAACCCCGGGGTCGCCCGGCGGGCCGCCCAGGCCAGGGACAGGGCATCCGCCTGGTCACCCTCGGCCGCCGCGCAATATGGGGCCATGTCCGGCAGCGCCACCCCCAGCCGGGCCGCCGCCGCGGCCCGGCCCAGGATCGACACCCGGCTGATGGGCAGGCCGGAGGATTCCAGCGACTCCTCCCACGCCGTCGGGCCCACGCCCACCACCTGGATGCCCGCGCGCCCGCTGAAGCCCAGCCGCGCCAGATAGCCCAGGGTGGCCCGCAGCTCCCCCGCGATGCCCAGCCCGGCGGCAACCATGGCCGCGGGGGTCATGCGGGTCAGCACCAGCTCCTTGCCCTTCAGCACCACCTGCCGGATGCCGCCGGTCCAGTGCTGGAGCACCAGCAGGGTCCAGGGCTCCTCCCCGTCCGGGGTGTCCGGGTCCGGGTCGCGCAGGGCCAGGGCCAACTCCACCAGGTCCAGCGGCAGCAGGCCCATGGCAGACACCGGGTTGGCAAGGCCCTTCAGCCAGTCCCGCCAGCGCGCCCACTCGCCGGAGTTGGCGACGGCGGCGAACAGGTGAGGCTGCTCCCGCCGCCCGCCGCCGGGCCCGGCCGGGGCGGCGGCCAGGGGCAGGGCGCCGCGCACCTCCACCTCCGGGAAGATGAAGTCCAGCCGCCGCTTCAGCACCTTGGCCCGGTCCAGCAGCCCCACCAGGGGTACCGTCTCCCGCCGGAAATTGATGTCGGCCACGTCCAGCAGCACGGTCACCGGCACCCGCGGCCTGGCCGCCAGCGCCTTGCCCAGGGCGGCCAGCCCGTCATCATCCGCGGCGGCGGCCAGGGCCGGCCCCAGCCGCCCGGCCCGCACCGGGGCCAACAGGGCGCCGCTGCCGCCCAGCAGCAGGACGAAGCGGTTGGAGAGGATCTGGCCGAAGCGCATCGCCTACCGCCCGATCTTGCCCAGGCTGTCATAGATCGGGCCGAAGACGGCCACGGCGATCCAGGCCAGCAGCAACCCCATGATGGCCGTCAGGGCCGGCTCGATCAGCTGGATCATGCCCTGGATGGCCTCGTCCGTGTCGCGGTCGTAGATCTCCCCGATGTTGTCCAGGGTGCGGCCCAGGGTGCCCGTGTCCTCCCCGATCCGGACCATGCGGACGATCAGGGGCGGGAACTCCCCCGTGCCCAGCATGGCGGCCGACAGGGGCACGCCCGCCTTCACCTGTTCCCGCAGCAGGTCCACCGCGTCGCCCAGGGCCCGGTTGTTCACCAGCGCCCGCGCCGCCGCCAGGCAGGACAGCAGGTCGATGCCCGCGTTGAACATGATCGCGAACATGTGGGCGAAGCGGGACAGGGCGGCCTTGCGCACCACGTCGCCGATGACCGGCAGGCGCAGCAGCAGGTAATCCATGTTGTAGGCGACCGACTCCGACAGGCGGGACGCCAGCCGCAGCCCCAGCCACGCCGCCACCGGCCCGCCCAGGATCAGCCACCAGTAACCGGTGAAGGCGTCGGACGTGGCCATCAGCGCCCGGGTGAGGAAGGGCGGCTCCTGCCCCAGGTTGGCCAGGAACCCGACCACCTGCGGCACCACGTAGCCGAGCATGAAGACGATGACGAGCAGCACGACCACGCACAGGATGATGGGGTAGCGCAGCGACTTGCGCACCTTGGTCATCATGGCGTCGGTCCATTTCAGGTGCTTCACCAGCTGGTGGAAGCTTTCGGTCAGCTGCCCCGTCTCCTCCCCCGCCGCGATGAGGGAGACGAAGACCGGCCCGAACACCTTGGGATGGTTGGCGAAGGCGCGGGACAGGCTTGTGCCCTCCGACACCTCCCGCTGGATCTGGCCCAGGATGGTGCTGAGCGCGGCGTTGCTGGTGCTTTCCCGGATGTCGGACAGGGCGTCCAGCAGGGGCACGCCGGCCCGGCTCATCTCCTCCAGGTGCAGGGAGAGCTGCGACAGGTCGCGCAAGGACACCTTCTGGCCCAGGGCGACGGAGCGGCGCCGGCGCTGTTCCCGGCAGTCCACCAGCTCCAGTCCGATGGACCGCAGGTTCTGGTACAGGTCCACCTCGTTGCCGGCCGAGAGCGTGCCGCGGATGCTGCGTCCCTTGCTGTTGATGGCGCGGTAGCTGTAGGTGGGCATGGGCTAGCCCGCCCTGGCGGTGCGGCGGCGGGCCGTCAGGTCCACGGCGCGGGCCAGGCTGTCCAGGGAGATGTCGCCGGACAGCACCTTCTCCAACCCGTCATCCACCATGGCGCGGAAGCCCTGGCGGCGCAGCAGGGATTTCAGCTCCGCCCGCTCGGCCCCGCGGGCGATGGCGGCGTCCAACTCCTCGTCCACCAGCAGCACCTCCGCCACGGCGACGCGGCCCTTGTAGCCGGTGTGGCGGCATTCCTTGCACCCCGCCGCTTCCTGGATGGTGGGCGGGTTCCCCTCCGGCACGCCCAGCAGGCGGCATTCCTCCGCCGTGGCGGGGCGGGGGCGCTTGCACGACTTGCACAGGGTCCGCACCAGGCGCTGGGCCAGCACGGCGATGATGTTGCCCGCCGTCAGGCTGGCCTGCATCCCTAGGTCGAACAGGCGGGGGAAGGCGCCGATGGCGTCGTTCGTGTGCAGGGTGGTGAAGACCTGGTGGCCGGTCATGGCGGCGCGCAGGGCCATCTGCGCCGTTTCCGAATCCCGCACCTCGCCGATGAAGATGATGTCCGGGTCCTGGCGCAGCAGGGCGCGCACGCCCTCCCCGAAGCGCAGGCCCGTCTGCTCCCGGATCTGGGTCTGGCGGATCAGGGGGAGCTGGTACTCCACCGGGTCCTCCAGGGTCATCAGGTTCACGTCAACCCGGCTGACCAGGGACAGCATGGCGTAAAGGGTGGTGGTCTTGCCGCTGCCGGTGGGGCCGGTGACGATGATGATGCCCTCGGGCCGCTTCAGCGCCTCGTCCAGGCGGGCGCGGTTGTGGGCGCTGAAGCCCAGCTCGTCCAGGGACTTCAGGCTACGCGCCTTGTCCAGCACGCGCAGCACGATGTTCTCGCCATGGATCGTCGGCAGGGCGGCGGCGCGGAAATCCACCTCGCGGCTGCCCAGGCGCAGGGAGAAGCGGCCGTCCTGGGGCGTCAGCTTGTCCGCGATGTTCATGCCGCTGATGATCTTCAGCCGGTGCGCCAGGGCCGGCCAGATGTCCTTGTGGAAGGCCCGGATCTGGTGCAGCGCCCCGTCGATGCGGAAGCGCAGGCGCAGGAACAGCTCCTCCGGCTCGAAATGCAGGTCGCTGGCCCCGACCTTCACCGCGTCCAGCAGGATGGCGTTGGTCAGGCGGATGATGGGGTGGGTATAGCCCTCCTCGGCATTGCCCGGCTGGCTGATGCCGCCGCCTTGCAGCTCCCGCAGGATGCCGTCGATGGACATCTCGTAGCCATAGGCCCGGTCGATGGCCTCGGCCAGGTCGGCTGGGGTGCAAACCCTCGGGTGGACGCTGACGGTGGGGGGCAGGTGGCGGCGTATCTGGTCGATGGCCAGCACGTCATAGGGGTCCACCATGGCCACGTCGGCGGCCGCGCCGACGGACACGATGATGGCGCGGCAGGCCTGGGCCACCTCCTTCGGCAGCAGGCGGGCGGCCTCCGGGTCGATGACGGTGGACTTGCCCTCGAAGCGGCTGATGCCCATGCTCTCCGACAGCACGGCGGACAGCGCGTCCTCCGTGATGAAGCCGAACTCCACCAGGATGGTGCCCAGCATCTTGCGGGAGCGGGACTTCTCCAGCAGCGCGATCTCAAGCTGGTCCTTGCTGATCAAGCCCAGGGACAGCAGCCGGTGGCCGATCTGGTGGGACCGGCCGGTTTCTGCTGACGGGGCGGGGATCAGGCTGTCCATGGGCATGCCTCAGGGACAGCGGGAGCGGACGACGGTGGCGACCAGGCAGGCGTCGGTGTTGCCGCTGCCGCCGCTGCCGCCATTCCCGTTGCCGTTGTTGCCCCCGCCGCTGCCACCGCCGCCACCGTTGCAGTTCATGCTGCCGATCAAGTTGCTGGCCGCGGCGCAGGTGCCGCTGGGGAAGATGCCCAGGGCCTGGGCAAGCTGGGCCTTGGTGCGCCAGGCGAGCATGTCGTCATAGACGTCGTTGGCCGGGGGGCTCTGCGCCCGGGCCACGTAGTCCCGGTCGTTGTTGGTATTGTCCCGCTCGCTGGGGTCGGTGCCGGTGGCGGGCAGGATGGTCCCGGCCGTGGTGTTGGCGCCCAGCCCGTTCTGCCCATGGCTGATCACCAGGAACGCGACGCGGGAGGCGCTGCCCGTCGGCTGGCCCTGGTAGCGCACCTGGGGCGCCTGGGTCCCGCTGGTGTCTGGCCCCACGGTCAGCGCCGGGTCCGCCCGGTAGCCCAGGACCCTTGTCCAGCCATCCTGGGCGGAGATGTCGGGCAGGCCGAGCGTGCGCCAGGGCAGCACGTTGCGGTCGCGGGTCGCCGCCGTCTGCCCGCTGGAGCAGGGCGCCGCCTCCATCCCATAGTCGTCGTCCGTGGGCGGAAGGCTGCCGTCCGCCGGGCAGGGCAGGCGGCGATTCTCGGAGTAAAAGGCGAGGACCGCCTCGACGGCGAGGTCGAGGCGGTCCTGCGTGGCGCGGGTTTGGGCGTTGCGCATGGAACCGCCGAGGAACTGGAGACCGGTCACGGAGATCAGGCCGATGATCGCGATGACGATTGCCAGCTCGATCAGGCTGAAGCCCCCCTGCCCGTCCTTGTTCCCCCGCATGTCAGCCAATCCAGCGCCCCTTCCGGTCAGGAAGCCAGCTTGCAGACGACGTAGGTGCCGGCGGCGTTGTAGTTGGCCGAGGCCACGGCGGCGGCGGCCAGGGCCGGGCGCCCACCGGCCGCCAGCAGCGCGCGGACGTTGCCGGTGGCGGGGTTCCCGTCGTCATACTGCTGGTCATACTGCGCGGCCTGGGCCTGCGGCACCGCGGACACGCAGACATTCAGGCCGGGATTGCCCAGAACGTTGCTCTGGAAGCCGTAGAAGCCGCCGCTGAACGGGCCGGCGGGCTGGCCCCAGCTCACCGCGTCGTTGTCGATCAGGCGGGCGGCGCGCAGGTGGTGCCAGACGAGCTGCTGCTCGTTGTTGTTGGGGACGGTGGCGCCCGGGGCGCCGAAGGCGGCGGCGCCGGTGACCAGCCCGTCGGGCGCGGTGGCACCGGCCACCATGCTGGTGACGGTGAAGGGCGCGGCGGGGAACCGGTTCGCGGCGTTGGTGTCATCGCCCGGCAGGGCGCCATAGGTGCCGGAATAGCTGGCCACCGCGGCCAGGTAGCCCTTGATGCTCGCTTCCATGTTGTTGACGCGGGCGTTGTTGATCAGCGTCTGGGCGCCGATCACGCCGCCGACGATCAGGCCGATGATCACCAGGACGATGGCCAGCTCCACCAGCGTGAAGCCCTCCTGCCCGCGGCGCCGGGCCTTGGTATTCCTGTTCATTCCCATTCTGCTCCCTCGCAAGTGCCGCGCGGCATCGGCCCCGTCGCCCCTAGAGAGGGCGGCGGTCACCGCCGAACGACTGGTAGATGTCGGTGTCATAGGGGTCGAGGGTGCTGCCCTCGACGATGGTGGCCTTCAGGAAGATCACCAGCTCGCGCTTGGAGGTCTTGTCGTCCCTGGCCTTGAAGAGATAGCCGAGCAGCGGCGCGCCGGAGAGCACGGGCAGGCCCGTGTCCGTGCCCGTGGTGCTGTCCTGCATCAGCCCGCCCATCACCAGCACCTGGCCGGAGGCCATGGTGACGACGCTGTCCAGTTCCTGGACCGCGACGATGGGGACCAGCGATTCCACCCGGTTGTTCGAGGCGATGGAGACGGCCGGGTCCTGCACGAAATTCACGATCCGGGTGACCGTGGGGCGGACGGCCAGGGCGACCCGCTCCGTGTCCGTGTTGATGGACGGCTGCACCGTGATGATCACGCCCACCGGCACGGTGTTCAGGTCGCTGGAGACGGTGGTGCGGCTGATGCCGCCGTTCTGCGCCTCGGTCGTCTCGAAGTTCAGGCGGAAATAGACTTGGTTCTGGGCCACCTTCAGCACGGCGGTCTGGTTCTGCACCACGGTGACCCGCGGGCTGGACAGGGTGCGCACGGTGCCGAAGCGCTGCACCAGGTTCGCCACGGCCGAGATGTCGCCATTGGCCAGGGCCAGGGTGGCGCGGCCGGCGGTGGCCTCGTTCCCGCCGCCGGGGCCGGTGAAGGGCGGCTCCGCCACCACCTGGCCGAAGCTGGTCCCGAGTTCGAACGACCCGCCGAACAGGGACCGCCAGTTCACCCCCGCCTCGAACTCGTCGGACAGGGATACCTCCAGCACCCGCGCCTCGATCAGCACCTGCGCCGTGGCGGTGCGGCGAAGGTCGCGCAGGTAGGCGGCCACCTGCCGGTGCTGACGCTCCGTCGCCCGCACGGTGACCAGGCCCGCCTGCCGGTTGATGCTGAGCTGCGCCGCCGGGGGCGGCGAGGCGCCGGGCGCCGCCACCTGCACGGCGACGGCGTCGGATTGCGTCCCGGCTGCCACGGCTTGGCTTGCGAGGATCTCGGTGAGGCTGGCCAGTCCGCCCGCGCCCGTCGGGTTGCGGGCCGCGGCGTCCAGCGCGGCGGCAAGCTGGGGGGAGACCGTGGTGGCCGCTTGGCTTGCCCCGGGGGCCGGGGCGGCGACGGGCTGGGCCGCGGGGGCGGGCGTGCCGGTGGCCGGTTCCAGGCCCAGGATCGCGGCGACGTTGGCCTGCAGCTCCTTCCAGAAGTCCGCTTCCACCTTGCCGTTGACGCTGCTGGAGGAGCCGTTGCTGCCGGCGGCGCTGCTGACGCTGGCGATGGTGGCGCTGGTGGTGACGCTGCTTTCGGTTTCCCGCACCACGTTCAGGTAATCGATGCGGTAGCTGCGCAGCACCGGCCGGTCCGGCTCCACCCGCAGGTAGCCGTCGCGGAATTCCCACCGCAGGTTGGCCCGCTCGGCCACCCGCTCCACGATTTCCAGGAAGGGCCGGTTGGTGGCGGTGAGGAGGATGGACCCCTCCACCCCCGAGTCGATGTCCACGTCCACCCCGGCCGTGCGGGCCATGCCCACCAGCAGGTCGCGCACGGGGGTTTCCGTGTCGCTGCGCACGGTCAGCAGCCGGACCGCGGCGGGCACGGTGGTGCGGACGGGGGGCGACAGGGGCACCAGGGCGGGGATCGGCGCTTCCGGCTCCGGCGGAAGCTTGGCCCGGGGGGCGAGGCCCTCCCGGAAGTCGCTGCGGCTCAAGCCGGCGTCACGGTCCTGGTAGGCGAACTGGCCGCCCTGGGTCGAGCAGGCCGCCACCAGCAGGGCCAGGCCTGCCGCCAATGCCCCCCGCCGGACACCCTGCACCCACAGACACACGATACCCTGCCACACACCTAGGTTGGTAACCCCAACAGACTAGCCAACTTCGTAGCCAAGGCCAAGTGACAACCTATCCTAAAGTGCAATCCCCTATCCCTCTGGATATGCATGGGCAGGTGAGGCGACCCTGTCCCGCGTGCCACACGCTGGTCCGGCGGCCCCGGATGGGCGACAGTCGGCAGGCGTTCCAGCCGGGAGGTCGTCCCCATGACCCTGACGGGCCTGTTGGTCTTCGTTGCCGCCTATGCCCTGGCCGTGGCTTCCCCCGGCCCCGGCGTGGCCGCCCTGCTGGCCCGGGTGCTGGCCAAGGGGCTGCACGGGGTGGTGCCCTTCATCTGCGGCTTCATCGTGGGCGACCTGGTCTGGTTCACCGTGGCGGCGGCGGGCATGACCGTGCTGGCCCAGGCGTTCGAGGGGGTGTTCACCGCGGTGCGCTATGCCGGCGCCGCCTACCTGCTGTACCTGGCCTGGAAGCTGTGGACCGCCCCGGCCGTGCCGGTGGGGGCGCAGGAGGCGCCGCCGAGGGATGAAGGGCTGAAGCTGTTCCTGACCAGCCTTGCCCTGACCCTGGGCAACCCCAAGACCATCATCTTCTTCATGGCCCTGCTGCCCAGCGTGCTGGACCTGCGCACCCTGACCCTGCTGGGCGCGGCGGAGGTGGCGGGGACCATGGTGGTCGTGCTGGGCGTCGTGATGGGCGCGTACGCCCTGGCCGCCGCCCGGGCCCGGCAGGTCTTCCGCAGCAGCCGCGCCCTGAAGGCGCTGAACCGCGGCACCGGCGCCGTGATGGCGGGTGCCGCGGTGGCGATCGCCAGCCGGTGACGTTGTCTTGCGACATCAACCGTACTACATTGTCGTCATACGGATAGCGCCGGGAGTGAAGGATGGCCATCGTATCTGTCCGCTTGGAGGCGGAAACGCAGGCGACCCTTGAGGCGAAGGCGGCCGACCTGGGTGTCGGCCTTTCGACCCTGTTGCGACGGATGGCGGAGGAAGAAGCCAAGTCCTTCAGGAAGGCCAGGATCCGGGCCCAGAGCCGGGCTGTCGCGGATTACGTGGCGTCTTCCCCTCAGGCGCAGGAATTCTACAAGGATTGGGGCACGCCCACGGCCATCGGGAATGGGTCGTGAGGTTGGAGGCGGGCCAGATCGTCCTGGTGGACTGGCGGGACGCCCTGCCCCGTGAGGCCAACAAGCTGCGACCGGCCGTCGTCGTCGAGGACAGCGACCTTTTCGATGAGCGTTACCCGAACGTGATCCTCGTGCCCCTTGCCGACGACCCGCACCTTGCCATCCAGGACCTCTCGCTGCGGATCGAGCCGACGCCCGCGAACGGTTGCGCCAAGACCAGCCACGCCTTGGCGCACCATGTCACTGCGACATCAAAGGCCCGGATCATCACGGTGACGACATCCCGGGTCGAAGCCCGCGAGTTGGCTGAGATCAGGAGACTGATCGGCTTTGCGATCGGCCTGGGGTGAGGGGCGGGGCGTCACGCCCCCACGTCGCTGACCCCCACCAGGGCCCGGCCCGTGGCCACCACGGTGCCGTCGGGCGCGCGGCAGACCGTTTCCAGGTCGGCCAGGTGCTTGTCGGGGCGCAGGCGGGTGATCTCCACGGTCGCAGTCAGCGCTTCCCCGACCCGGGCCGGTGCCGGGAAGGTGGTTTCCTGCTTCAGGTAGTTGGTGCCCACGCCCGGCAGCTTGACGCCCAGTAGGTAGCTGAACAGGGCGCCCAGCAGGGGTTCCGGCACGATGCCCGGCGGCACCGGCGCGCCGCCCAGGGCCACATAGTCCGCCACGTCGGCCGCGGCGAAGACCCGCGTCACCATCGCCTTGTCGCCCAGCCTCATCACACGCCCTCCGCCGGCGCGAGCGTCGTCCGCCCGTCGCAGGTCACCGTCCCGTCCGCCACCCGGCTGACCCGGTAGGCCACCGTAGCGATGCCGCCCTCCACGCTTTCCAGCACCGCCTCGAACCGCATGGGCTCGCCCGTGAAGGTCGGGGCGGGGAAGCGCACCTGCTGGCTGAGCTGCCGCCCGCCGGGCACCAGCCGATCGGCAAGGCCGCGCAGGATGGAGTACAGGAACACCCCGTGCGCCACCGTCCGGCCGAACTTTGTGCGGGCGGAGAAGTCCGGGTCCACATGGATGGGGTTGTCGTCGCCCGACAGGCGGGCGAAGCGGTCGAACTCGTCCTGGGTCAGGGTCCGCTCGACCACGACTTTGGCGTCGCTCATCAGGTCTGGTCCTTGGGAAGCCGGTGCTTCTGCACCTTGCCCGCGGCGGTGCGCGGGAAGTCGTCGATGATCACGAAGCTCTTGGGCACCTTGTAGGCGGCCAGCCGGGTCCGGCACCAAGCGGCCAGCACCTCCGGCCCGGGGTCACGCACCCCCGGCCGCAGCTTCACGAAGGCGCGGCCCACCTCCCCCCATTTCGGGTCGGGGATGCCCACCACCGCCGCTTCCAGCACGTCCGGGTGCTGGGTCAGCATGTTCTCCACCTCCGCGGGGTAGACGTTCTCCCCGCCGGAGATGAACATCTCCTTCAGCCGGCCGACGATGTAGTAGTAGCCGTCCGCGTCCCGCCGGGCCAGGTCGCCGGTGCGCAGCCAGCCGTCCGGGGTGAAGGCCGCCGCCGTGGCGTCCGGGCGGTTCCAATAGCCGGGGGTGATGCCGGGGCCGCTGAACAGCAGCTCCCCCGTCTCCCCGTCGGGCACGTCGCGACCTTGCCCGTCCACGATCCGCACCCCGACCAGGAGCTGCGGCTTGCCGACGGAGCCGATCTTTCGCACCGCATGGCCCGGGTCCACCAGGAAGGCGGTGGGGCCCGTCTCCGTCATGCCCATGCCGTTGCAGACACGCACCCCGCGGTCGAAGAAGCGCTGCACCAGCGCGTCCGTCAGGGGCGCGCCGCCACATCCCCAATGGCGCAAGCTGGACAGGTCCACCTCGGCAAAGCGGGGGTGCAGGCTGATCTGCTGGTAAACGGCGGGCACGCCGAAGAAGGTGTCCAGGCGCCCGCTGGCCAGCAACTCCACCATCACGTCCACGTCGAACCCGGGCAGGACCAGCACCTGCCCGCCGGCCATCAGGGTGGGCAGGGCGTGCAGGTTGATGCCGGCGGTGTGGAACAGGGGCAGGAAGCACAGGGTGCGGTCGCTGCCGCGCAGATCGATGGCTTGGCCGATGTTGACATAGTTCACCAGGGCCATGGCGTAGGTATAGATCACCGCCTTGGGCGTGCCCGTGGTGCCCGAGGTGTAGAGCAGGTACCAGGTCTGCCCGCCCGGCCAGCGGTCCCGCGTGGCACGGGGCCTGGCCGCCGCCAGCGCGGCCTCATAGCCCCCCGGCCCCTCGTCATCCAGCCCCACCAGCGGGACCCCGGGGCCAACCGCCTCCGTCGCCACGGCCCAGTCCTCGGCGCCTGCGAGCACCAGCCGGGGGCGGCAGTCCGCCAGGACGGGGGCCATCTCCGCCGCCGGCATGCGCCAGTTCAGCGGCACGGCGATGGCGCCGCGCTTGCCGCAGGCGAACAGCAGCTCGAAGAAGGCGATGCGGTTGCGGCAGAGGATGCCGACCCGGTCCCCCTCCCCCACCCCATAGTCGGCCAGCAGCGCCGCGGCGCGGGAGGCGCGGTCCTCCATCTCCCGGTAGGTCACCCGCCGGCCGGTGGCCAGTTCCTCCATGGCCAGATCGTCGGGGGCGAGCGCCGCCCGTTTGGCCGTGATGTCGAAGATGTCGCCGGTCATGCGCCCTCCCCACCCCTCGCCGGCCGCGGGCTGAGCCCATGGGCGATCAGGTCGCCGGCCGCGGCCGCCACCTCCGCCGGGGTCTTGTCCTCCGCCCACACGCCGTAGCGCATGCCGAGGAAGACGCTGATGCCGATCAGCGCCCAGGCCCGTTCCTCCGCCGGGCCGGGGCTGATCTCCCCCCGCCCTTCCGCCGCGGTCAGGCCCTGGCGGTAGGCGCTGGCGAAGATGCGGTAATAGTCGCGATAGGCGTCCTCGGCGACGAACTGCGCCTCCATGACGATGCGGTACAGGTTCTTGTGGGCGCGCGCGAACTCGATGAAGGCCTCGATGCCCATCCTTTCCGCCGTGATCCGGTCGGGGGCGTGGGCCACGCGGTCGGCGATGCTCTGCCGGGTCAGCCGGCCCATATGCTCCACCAGGGCCCGGAACACCTGCTCCTTGCTGTCGAAGTAGGTGTAGAAGGTGCCCAGCGCGGCCCCGGCCCGGTGGGTGATGCCGTGGATGCTGGCCTCATGGTAGCCGCGCTCCCCGAACTCCGCCGCGGCGGCGTCCAGCAGCTTCTGCAAGGTGCGTTTGCCCCGCTCCGTCCGCGGGGCCTTGTCCGTCACCAGCGTGGCGGTCGCCTTGGCCATGGTTCCTCCCCCTACTGAACTTGAATGTTGACTCAAGTTTCAGTTTTGCGCAAGCTCCCGGCCAAGCATGAACCCGCACCGACGGGCCGGCGCAACCCCCAAGCGGGGCGCCGGACCCGGACAGGGCAGCGGGACGGCCGACAGGCCGGCAAGGGGGGAAGGCGGCGGATGCCGGTGGTCACGGCCAGCGACGGGACGGCGATCGTCCATGACGACATCGGCAGCGGCCGCCCGCTGCTGCTGGTCCATGGTTGGGCCACCCATGCCGGCTTCTTCGCGCCGCAGAGCGACGGGCTGGCCGGCAGCTTCCGAATCGTCGCCCCCGACCAGCGCGGCCACCGCCGTTCCCACGCCGACGGGCAGAGCCCCACCATCCCCCAGCTTGCCGACGACCTCCGCGCCCTTCTGGACGGGCTGGACCTGACCGGCGTGCTGGCGGTGGGCTGGTCCATGGGGGCCATGGTGCTGTGGCGGGCCCTGCTGGACGGGGCGGCAAGCCGCATCGCCGGCATGGTCGTGGTGGACATGGCCCCCCGGGTGCTGAACGGCACGGGCTGGGAGCTGGGCCTGCGCGGCGGCCACACGCGGCGCCAGACGGCGGAGGTGGTGGCCGCCATGACCGCCGAGTGGCCGGCGGTCAGCCCCCGCATCGCCCGCCGCATCTTCGCCGAGGGGCGGGAGGCGGAGAACGCCGCCCGGATCGCCTGGGCCAAGGGGGAGATCGCCCGCAACGACCCCCAGGCCATGGCCAGCCTGTGGGAATCCCTAACGGCGCAGGACTTCCGCGCCGACCTGCCCCGCCTGGCGCTACCGACCCTGGTGGCGCCCGGCAGCTTGAGCCGCCTCTACGGCGCGGGCACCGCCGCCTTCCTGGTGGACAGCCTGCCCGACGCGCGGCTGCACGCCTTCACCCGCTCCGGCCATGCCCCGCACCTGGAGGAGCCGGAGCTTTTCAACAGCGTCCTCACCGCGTTCGCCGCGGGCCTGCCGCCCGCGGGCGCCAAACCAACCCCGTGACCGGCCGAACCGGTCGCGGGCAAGCAAACATGAAGGGGGAGTCCGAGATGTCCGTGAAGAAGCCAAGCAAGAAGACGACCAGGGGCCTGCTCTGCCTGGGTGCCGCCGCCGCCGCGTTCGCCACCGCGCCCGTGGCCCTGCCCGCCCTGGCCCAGTCCAGCGGCCCCGCGCCGTCCGCCAGCAGCGCGGGCGAGATGGAAGAGATCATCGTCACCGCCCGCCGGCGCGAGGAGTCGCTCCAGGACGTGCCGGTGTCGGTGTCCGCCTTCACGGGGGAGACGCTGGACGTGGTCGGCGCGCCGGACATCACCACCCTGCAGCAGATCACCCCGAACCTGACGCTGCAGGTGGCCCGCGGCTCCAACTCCACCCTGATCGCCTTCATCCGCGGCGTGGGCCAGCAGGACCCGCTGTGGGGCTTCGAGCCGGGTGTCGGCCTGTACGTGGACGACGTCTATGTGGCCCGGCCGCAGGGTGCCGTGCTGGACATCTTCGACATCGAGCGGATCGAGGTGCTGCGCGGCCCCCAGGGCACGCTGTACGGCCGCAACACCATCGGCGGCGCCATCAAGTACGTGACCAAGCGCATCGGCGACGAGGCGGAGGGCAAGGCCCGGCTGAACATCGGCAGCTACAACCAGCGTGACGCCATCGCCAGCTTCGCCACCCCCATCGGCGACAAGTTCGGCATCGGCGGCGCGCTTGCCGTCTACCGCCGCGACGGCTTCGGCAAGAACCTGAACACGGGCGCCGAGCACTACAACAAGGAGATCAACGCCGGCCGGCTGTCGCTGGAGTTCAAGCCGACGGAGAGCCTGTTCTTCCGCCTGTCCGGCGACAAGACCGACGACCGGTCCAACGCCCGCCACGGCCACCGGGAGCTGCCGGGCGTCGGCGGCGTTCCCGCGGTGCTGAGCGACGTCTATGACACCAACTCGGGCCTGGGCGACGACAACGACGTGGAGACGAAGGGCGTCTCGCTGACCGGCGAGTGGGAGGTGAACGACATCGTCACCCTGAAGTCCATCACCGCCTACCGCAAGGGCGACACCCTCACCAACATCGACTTCGACAACACCCCGTCGCCCACCCTGGACGTGCCGGCCTTCTACAAGGACGACCAGTTCACGCAGGAAATCCAGGCCCTGTTCACCGCCGACCGCTGGCAGGGCGTGGCGGGCATCTTCTACCTGGACGCCAGCGCGTCCGGCGCCTTCGACACGATCCTGGGGGCGCTGAACACCACCATCGCCACCTCGGGCAAGGTGGACACGGAAAGCTGGGCCGGCTTCGCCGACCTGAGCTATGACGTGACCGACCAGTTCTCCGTCTCGGTCGGCGCCCGCTATACCCAGGACGACAAGGAAGGCACCGTCTTCCGCGCGAACTACACCGGCATCCGCAGCCCGCTGCTGGGCGGCACGCCGCGGAACCCGGTCCTGCTGCGCACCAACTACACCAACGACAAGAGCTTCGACCAGTTCACCCCGCGGGTCAGCGCCACCTTCGAGGCCAATGACGACCTGACGCTCTATGCCTCCTTCGGCAAGGGCTTCAAGTCGGGCGGCTTCGACATGCGCGGCGACGCCATCTTCACCCCCAACACCGTCAACGGCTACGAGCCGGAGAAGGTGGACAGCTATGAGGTGGGCGTGAAGGGCAAGGCCCTGGACAACCGGCTGACCTTCAACCTGGCGGGCTTCTACTCCCAGTATGACGGCCAGCAGGTCACCACGCAGGTGGCGGCCACCAACGGCATCGCCAGCTTCGTGGACAATGTCGGCAACTCCCGCATCTGGGGCGTGGAGCTGGAAGGCGCGGTGTTCCTGACCGAGGGCCTGTCGGCCACCTATGCCGTCGGCTACACCAACGCCGACTTCAAGGAGTTCCTGCAGTACGACCTGGTTACCCAGCGCTTCATCGACGTGGCCGACCAGCGGGTGTTCCAGAACACCCCGAAGTGGAACGGCAATGTCGGCCTGACCTACAACCATGACCTGGCGGACAACAACGGCACGCTGACCTTCTCCGGCAGCGCCGCCTACCGCAGCAAGTACTCCCTGTTCGAGATCCCGAACCCGGCCCTGGACCAGGGCAGCTATTGGCTGCTGGACGCCGGCATCGTCTGGACCTCGGCCAGCGACACCTGGCGCGTGGGCCTGCACGGCAAGAACCTGGGCGACAAGCAGTACCGCGTGGGCGGCTACAACTTCCCCGGCGCTGCCTTCGGCAACTCCATCATCGGCTACTATGGCCCTCCGCGTACCTACACGGTGAGCCTGGAAGTGCGGTTCTGAGGTCTGGTATTGATAATGCGCCGGGGCCCTCGCCCCGGCGCAATTTTCTTAGCGACCAGCGGGACCAACCCGCGGCGCGACCAGGGGAGGGAAATGTCTGATGGCTGAGGCGCAAACGGCCAAGCCGGCCGGGACCGTTGCTGCTGGGGTGGTTTCAGCCGCCCCCGCCGCGGCGGACAGCAAGGGCTACAGGGCCTGGGTCCTGTTCATCCTGTTCCTGGTCTATACCTTCAACTTCATCGACCGGCAGATCATCGGCATCCTGCAGGTGCCCATCAAGGCGGAGCTGGGCCTGACGGACACCCAGATGGGGCTGATGGGCGGCCTGGCCTTCGCCCTGTTCTACACAGGCCTGGGCATCCCCATCGCCATGCTGGCCGACCGGTTCAACCGGACCTGGATCGTCGGCGCCTCGCTGGCCGTGTGGAGCGGCTTCACCGCCCTGTGCGGCACGGCCCACGGCTTCTGGCAGCTTTTCCTGTTCCGGATGGGCGTGGGTGTGGGCGAGGCAGGCGGCGTTGCCCCCTCCTACTCCCTGATCTCGGACTATTTCCCGCCGCAGGAGCGGTCGCGGGCCCTGGCCGTCTTCAGCTTCGGCATCCCCGTGGGATCGGCCCTGGGCATCCTGTTCGGCGGGCTGGTGGCCGCGCACATCGACTGGCGCGTCGCCTTCTTCGCCTGCGGCATCGCCGGCCTGGTGCTGGCGCCCGTCCTGCTGCTGACCGTGCGGGAACCCGCCCGCGGCCGCTTCGACCCCCCCACCGCCAAGGCCCCGCCCCCGCCGTTGGGGCTGGTGGTCCGCACCCTGGCCACCAAGCCCAGCTTCTGGCTGATCGCCCTGGGCGCGTCCGCCAGCTCCATCATGGGCTACGGCATGTTCTTCTGGCTGCCGCCCTTCTTCGTGCGCAGCCACGGCATGGCCCTGTCCGAACTGGCCTGGTTCTATAGCGCCATCGTCTTCTTCGGCGGCCTGCTGGGCGTGTTCATGGGCGGGGTGCTGGGCGACAAGCTGGGCCGGACCAACAAGGCCAACTATGCCCGGGTCCCCGGCGTGGCCTTCCTGCTGGGCATCCCCTTCGCCGTGCTGGGCCTGCTGACGGACAACTGGATCGTCCTGTTCATCATGTTCCTGGTGCCCAGCGCCCTGGGCCTGGTCTGGCTGGGGCCGGTGCTGTCCAGCATCCAGCACATGGTGCCCACCAGCATGCGGGCCACGGCATCGGCCGTGTTCCTGTTCATCAACAACCTGATCGGCATCGGCGTCGGCACGCCCCTGCTGGGCTGGATTTCCGAGACCCTGCGGCCGATCTATGCCGAGGACAGCCTGCGCTACTCCATCCTCTACGGGCTCGGCTTTTACGTCGTGGCCTCGGTCCTGATGTTCCTGGCCGCCCGGACGCTGGACCGCGACTGGCACAAGTAGGTGCCTTAGAGCGTGTTTACGCTGACCGTAAACACGCTCCGGCGGCGACTGCCGCCGCGCCCGCCCATGCGGGCGTAGCCAAGCCGCGGATGCGGCGCCGGCGTTTGAGATACCGTGTTGGCTGTCAAGCGGGCTGGACCCGTTTCCAGTCTGCGGGAAACGGGTCTGGGGAAAAAGGAAGCGGCCGGGAGGGTCACTCCCGGCCGGTTTCGAATTCGAAACCGCCGGTCAGGCGGCGAGCGCGTCCAACCCCCGCACTTCCCGTGTCACCGCCTCGAAGGACGGCTTGGCGAAGAAATAGCCCTGCATCAGGCCCACCCCCATCTCCAGCAGGGTGCGGCCCTCCTCGACTGTCTCGATGCCCTCGGCGATGGCGTTGACGCCGATTTCCCGGCAGACCGCCAGGATGCTGCCCACGATGGTGCGGCGGATGCGGTCCGTGTGGATGTTGCGGGTGAGCTGCATGTCGATCTTCACGAAATCCGGCTGGTAGTCCGCCAGCAGGTTCAACCCGCTGAAGCCGGCGCCGAAATCGTCGATGGCGGTGGTGAAGCCCTGGCGCTTGTATTCCGTCAGGATGCGGCGCAGATGGGCCACGTCGTCCACCCGCTCGGCCTCCGTCACCTCGAACAGGATGCGGTCGATGGGGAAGCCGGTGCGCCGGGCGGCGCCCAAGGTGGCGCGGATGCAGGTTTCCGGCTGGTAGACCGCGTTGGGCAGGAAGTTCACCGACAGCCGTTCGGCGACGCCCAGGGCCGCCGCCAGCTCGATGGCCTTGACCCGGCAGGCCTGGTCGAAGGCATAGCGGTTCGCGTCGGTCACCTGGCCCAGCACCCAGCCGGCGCCCTGGCCCTCCGTCCCCCGCACCAACGCCTCATGGGCGAAGATGGTGCCGGAGGCGCCGTCCACGATGGGCTGGAAGGCCATGGTGATGTCGAAACCGATGCCTTCGGCGCAGAGCCCGCCGCAGCCCTTGGCCGCTTGGCCCCCATCCCCCGTCGCCATCGTCCCCTCCGTCGCCCCATACCCCGTTCGGTCACCAAGGTACGCCCAGGCTCGTTAAGAAAGATAGCACCGGCAGGCCATCTGGCGAGACGGCCTGCCGGGGGATGTACTTCGAAATAAAGTTGTATCAGCTTCGGCGAATGGGCGGGGAGGTCAGGCCTTGCCCTGTTCCGCCGACGCGTGGTCGGGCTGGGCGCTGGGCTGGGCCGCCGCGCCACCCTGGCCCCCGTCCGCCGCGCGCAGCGCCCCCGCCGCCTGGGACAGGTTGGCGTTCGCGGACTCCGCCTTCAGCTCCACCTTGATCCAGCCGGGCTTGCGCAGGTCGAACTGCTTGTAGGCCTCGATGGCGTCGGTGAAGCGCTCAATCGTGGACAGCACCGCGGTGGGGTCCACATGGCCGCCGCGCACCTTGTCCACCAACTCGGGGATGTAGGTGCGGTGGTTGCAGTTGCCCATGTTGATGGTCAGGTTCTTGTTCATGGCCTGGCCCAGGGGGAAGCTGGTGGCCGTGGGCGGGTAGACGCCGATGATGCCCAGGGTGCCGGCCTTGGCGATGGTCTGCACCGCCCATTGCGCCACGATGCTGGGGGCGTCGCCCGGCTTCCACTGCTGCCCCTGGGGCTGCGCCTGCCCTTGCGTCACCGCCTGGACTTCCTGCTGGAACTGCTCGGCCATCTGGTCGGCCTTCGCCTTGGCCGGGCCCTCCTTGGGCCGCTCCGCGTCAACGCCCACGGCATCGATGGCGCGGTTGGGGCCGATGCCGCCGGTCAGCTCCAGCATCGCCTCCAGCGGGTCCTCCTTGTTGAAGTTCACCGTCTCGGCGCCCAGTTGGCGGGCCTTCTCCAGCCGGTCCTCATGCCCGTCCACGGCGATGACCCGGATGGCCCCCTGCTGGAAGGCGGACAGCACGGCGAACAGCCCCACCGGGCCGCAGCCGAACACCGCCACCGTGTCGCCCGGCTTCACCTCCGCCAGCAGCGCCCCGAACCAGGCGGTGGGATAGATGTCGGACAGCAGGATGGCCTGGTCGTCCGTCACCTCGTGCGGCAGCTTCACCAAGCCCACGTTGGCGAAGGGCACGCGGGCATATTCCGCCTGCAGGCCGTCGAAGGGGCCGCTGGGCTCCGGCCCGCCGAAGAAGGCGGTGCCGGCCGTGTTGCCATGGGGGTTGGCGGTGTCGCACTGGGCCGTGTAGCCGGACCGGCAGTAGGAGCAGGACCCGCAGGCGATGGTGCTGGGGATCACCACCCGGTCGCCGGGCCGCAGGTTGCGCACGCCCTTGCCCACCTCCTCCACGATGCCCACGCCCTCGTGCCCCAGCACGGTGCCGGGCAGCATGCCTGGGAAGGTGCCGCGGACGAAATGCAGGTCCGTGCCGCAGATCGCGCTGCTGGTCAGCCGCACGATGGCGTCGTGCGGGTCCTTGATCTTGGGTTCGGCCACGTCGTCGATGCGGATGTCGCCGATGCCGTGGAACACGACGGCCTTCATGGGGAACTCCGTGCCTGTCGGGGGGAGGGTATCCCGCCCCCAACCTTCACGGGCGGATTGGGTTCCGTCCCAGCGCCCGGTCCAGCGCCGCCACCAGATCGTCCATCTGGAACGGCTTCGGCAGCACCGTGAAGGGCGTGCCGGCGGCCACCTGCTCGCTGTAGCCGGTCATCAGCACGACGGGCAGCCCCGGCCGCTGCCGCGTCGCCTCCAGCGCCAGGTCCACGCCGGTGAGTTTGCCGGGCATGACCACGTCGGTCAGCATCAGGTCCAGCGCCGCGCCGCCCGCCAGCAGGGACAGGGCCTCGTCCGCCGTGGTGGCCCGCTGCACCGCGAACCCCATGTCCAACAGGGCGTCGGCCAGCACGGCCCCCACCACCGGGTCATCCTCCACCAGCAGCAGCCGGCCCGCCCGCGTCCCGTCCTGGACCGTCGCCGCGGCCTGTGCCTGCGCGGGCTGCGACGACGAGCGGGGCAGCAGCAGGGTCACCGCCGTGCCCACGCCGGGGGCGCTGTCGATCCGCACCGTGCCGCCGGACTGGCGGGCGAAGCCATAGACCTGGGACAGGCCCAGCCCTGAGCCCTTGCCCATGGCCTTGGTGGTGAAGAAAGGCTCGAACACCCGGGCCAGCACGGCCGGCTCCATGCCGGTGCCGTTGTCCCGCACCACCAGCCGCACATAGTCCCCGCCGGCCAGCCCCTCGCCCGGGTCGGCGGGCAGGCCGGCGCAGTTGGCCCCCTCCACCCGCAACTGCCCGCCGTTCGGCATGGCGTCGCGGGCGTTCACGGCCAGGTTCAGGATGGCAAGCTCCAGCTGGGTGGGGTCCACCTCCACCGGCCACAGGCCGGCGGCCAGGTCCAGCTCCAGGGCGATGTCGGCCCGCAGGGCCCGGGCCAGCAGCTCGGACATGCCGAGCAGCCGGTCACGCACGTCCGTCGGCTCCGGCCGCAGGGCCTGGCGCCGGGCAAAGGCCAGCAGTTGCTGGGTCAGCTTGGCGCCCCTGTCCACCGCCTGCTGGCCCGCGTCCAGCAGCGGGTCCAGCGCCGGGTTCCGGGCCCGCTTGCGCACCAGCGACAGGCATCCCGCCAGGGCCTGGAGCAGGTTGTTGAAGTCATGCGCCACCCCGCCGGTGAGCTGGCCGATGGCTTCCATCTTCTGGGTCTGGCGCAGGGCGGCCTCCGCCTTCTCCCGCTCCTGGATCTGCTGGCGCAGGTCGCGGTTGGCGACGGCAAGCGCCCGGTTGGCCTTGGCCAGGGCCGCCTGCGCGGCCGCCAGCACCCCCAGCACCAGGCAGGCCATCACGACCAGCAGGCCGATGCCGCCATAGCGGGCCAGCCGCCGCTGCGCCGGTTCCCGTTCCATCCGCAGCAGCACGTTGCCGATCACCATCTCCCCCTGCGCCACGGTGGCGGAGACGGTGAGGCGCCGCGCCGGGTCGGCGCCGGGGTCGGAATCGGGGTCGGGGGGCAGGGCCGGCTCCCCTGGCCGGGCGAATCCGGCCACCAGCCCGCGGCGGCCATAGACGCCGGCGGCCATCACCTCCGGGTTCACCCGCAAGGCGCCCACATACTCGTGCGCCGCGGCCTGGTCCTCGAACACCAGCGCCGCCGTCACGCTGGCGGCCAGGATCTGGGCCTGCACCTGCGCCTCGCGCAGCTTCTGCCGCTCATACAGCCGCTCGTTCAGGAAGGCCACGGTGCCGCCGGTCAGCAGCACGGCCAGGGCGCCCAGCGCGGCCACGATGGGGATCAGCCGCCAGCGGGGCGAGAGGGCTCGGGTCTCCATCGGCATCCCCTACCCCCGCGGCACGACGGACAGGGCGAGGCCCAGGAGCTTGGAACTGATGCCGAGCCCCGCGCGGGCGGCGGCCGCGTCGTCCACATGGAAACGCACCCGGTCCTCCCGCACCTCGAAATGCAGGATGCCGCGCGCCGCCGGGGCCATGGCCGCATCCGTCACCGTCAACACGGGCCGGCCGGCAACGCTCCCCAGCAGCCCGTCCGCGCCCTCCCCCAGGTAGAGGATGTGGCAACCCTCCGCCCCGTCGCGTGGCGGCAGCCGCCTCACGGCCAGGGGGCGGCCGGCGACGGAATGCTCCCGCGCCACCTCGTCCAGGGCGTCGCCGAACGGGTCCTCCCCGGCGACGCAGATGGCGAGATGGCTTTCCGGGCCGGTGAAGCTGCCAGCCGGCCAGTCCACGAAGGGCCCGAACTTGGCCAGGAAGGCCGCCTTCACCGGGTACTCCAGCGGTACCGGCTGCGCCGTCGCCGGTTCCGGCCCCGGCAGGGTTGCCAGCCAGAGGCCCAGCAGCCATGTGCGCCCCAGCGCCATGCCCTAGAACCCCACCCGCAGGCCCAGGCGGACCTGCGGCTCCACATATTGCCGGTCGGGCGGCGCGCTCATCTCGCTGTGGTTGCCGCCAAGCAGGTCGCTCCCGGTCAGCGACAGCTCCACCCCCTCCGCCACCGTCCAGCCCACGCGCAGGTCCAAGGCCCGGTAGGCGGAAACCTTGGGGCGCGGCAGCTCCCCCACCGCGCGGAAGCGCAGGTCCAGGGCCAGGTCCGGGGTCAGGTCCATCCGGCTGCCCACCTGCACCTGGTAGTCCGGGTCGTTGCCGGTCGACGACAGGTTCGCCCGGTCCAGTCGCCCGCCCTTCAGGCGGAAGTCTTCCCGCAGCAGGAACAGCCCGGCGGACAGGCGCCACCAGCCGGTGACCGCCTGGTCGCCCCAGGCCTCCAGCCCATAGCTCCTCCCCTCGATGCCATTGCGGAAGGCCACGGGAAGTGGAGCGCCGGGCCCAAACTCCGTGGCGCGCAGGTCGTCATAGAAGTTCAGGAAACCAGACAAGGAAAGGGTCGCCCCCGGCCAGGGCATCCCGCGGTAGCCGGCCTCCACCGCCACCAGACTTTCCGAGTCCATGCCGCCTTTCACCAGCACCCCGGGGAAGACCAGTTCCCGGTCGATCCGGTTCGGGGTGCGCACGGCCCGCGACACCGCGGCCCAGAGCAGCGTGTCCTGGCCCGCCTGCCAGGCGAGGCGGGCGTTGGGCAGGTACTCCAGCCCGCTGAAGCTGCTGTGCTCCAGCTTCAGGCCCAAGGTCAGGCGCAGGTCGGGTGCCAGCTCAAGGTCAACCTGGGCGAAGCCATTGCTGACCGACAGCCAGCGCTTCCGCGGGTCCAGGACGAAGGGGTTGAAGGTGTTGCGGAAATCGTCCCGGATCTGGCGGTGCCCGCCGCCCCAGACGACCTGGTACCACCCCCCTTGCCCCAGCGCGTTGGTGAAGGACAGGTCATAGGTCTCCACGTCCTCCAGCGTGCCGTCCTTGTCGCGGTGGGTCAGGTCCACATAGCCCTGGACCTCCAGCCGCCCGCCATCGGCCCGCTGGCGCACCCAGCGGCCCAGCAGGTTCCCGCCCCACAATTCCTGCACCACGGACGCGCCGAGCGCGGGCACGCGGACCACCGTGCCGCTGTAATAGCCGTCGCCCTGGACGGTCAGCGTGTCGTCGCCCCCGCCCCAGTCGGTGCGGAAGCCCGCCTGCGCCCCGTCCCAATCATCCTTCCGCAGGACCCCCACCGACCCGCCCGGCCGTTCCCGCTGGAAACCCATGGCATAGGCCCGGTAGCCCCCGTGGCGCCCCGCCCTGCCGCCAAAGCGGGCGGAGAGCTGGCGTTGGTCGGTGCCCAGGACGCCGCTGGCCAGGAACCCCTGCGTGTCCCGCGAATCCCGGCTGATGACATTGATCACCCCGTTGACCGCGTTGGCCCCCCACAGGGTGCCGCCGGGGCCGGACACCACCTCGACGCGCTCCAGGTCCTCCAGCATCACGTTCTGCACGTCCCAGAAGACGCCGGAATGCAGGGCGGTGTAGATGCTGCGGCCGTCCACCATGGCCAGCAGCTTGTTGGCGTTCTCCAGCCCGCCGAAGCCGCGGGCGGTGATGGAATAGTTCAGCGGGTCGAGCCGGGCCACGTGCAGGTTGGGCGCCAGCCGCAACGCCTCTGGCAGGGTGGTCGCCCCTGACCGCCGGATATCCTCCCGGCCGATGACATAGACGGCGGCCGGCGCCTGCGACAGCGACTGCGGCCGCTTGGCGACCGACGTCACTTCAAGCTGCGTCAGCTCCTCCAGCGACAGCCGCGCCAGGTCCGCCGCGTCCCGCGCCGCGGCCGGGCACGCCCCGCCCGCCAGGGCCAGCACAAGGCCCAGTCGCAACGCGGTACCCCGCCCCCCATGCCCCCGCCCCACGCCCTTTTCCCGCGGGAAAGGTGCCGGGCCCCCCTTCGTCTTATTAACCATGACCTTCGTATGGAAAAAGCTTCAGAGCCTAAGCAGTCGGGATAATCGCCGATCCCTGCCGCCATTTCGCCAAGCCTTGCGTCTAAGCCATATGGGCGGAGGGGACATTCACCCGTCCTGCCCGATCGGGCTTGCCTGGGGGGCCGGGCCAGTCCACTCTGATTGACGTCAACCATGGGGGACAGTCGGGTGGACAGCATCGACCGGCAGCCGTCGCCCCTATGCGCGCCGCCCTTGGCTCCCCCAGTCCCGCGGTCCCTCTGCACCGATTGCGGCCTGTCCCGCACATCCACGCCCAAGCTCTGCGGCAGCGCCTGCCAGTTCATCCGGCCCGACTACCCGGCGCTGGAAACCCGGACCCACGGGCGCGCCCGCGACCCGGCCCGCCCGGACGAGGTGCATTTCGGCCCGTTCCGCCGCATGCTCCGCGCCTCACTGGCCAGGCCCCGCGACGGCGCGCAATGGGCGGGGATCACCACCCGGATCGCCGAAAGGCTGCTGGAATCAGGGGCGGTGGATGCCGTGCTCACCATCGCGCCGGACCCGGACGACCGTTGGCGCCCGGTGCCCGTGCTGGTGACAAGAGTCCAAGGCATGGCCGCCTGCCGCGGCATGCGCATGGGCTACGCGCCCCTGCTGGCCCTGCTGGAACCGGCCCTGGCGCAAGGGTTCAAGCGTCTGGCCGTGATCGGCATCCCCTGCCAGGTCCACGCCCTGCGCGCGGTGGAGCGGACACTGGGCCTGGAGCGGCTGTACGTCATCGGCACGCCCTGTTCCGACAACACGACGACGGAGAACTTCCACCGGTTCCTGGCCCTGCTGGCCGACGACCCGTCCACCATCACCTACCTGGAGTTCCGCGCCGACTATCATGTGGAGCTGCGCTTCAGCGACGGCCGCAAGAAGCGCATCCCGTTCCTGCAACTGCCCATCTCGCAGCTGCCGCCGGACTTCTTCCCCCTGACCTGCCGCACCTGCGTGGACTACACCAACGTCCTGGCGGACCTGACCGTGGGCTACATGGGTGGGGAGGGGGAGCAGTGGCTGCTGGTCCGCAATGAGCGGGGGGAGGAGTTGGTGGCCCTGCTGGGGCAGGAACTGGTGGCCCGGGCCCCCGGCAGCGCCGGCAAGCGCCAGGGGCCGGTCAGGGGGTTCCTGGAGAACACGCGGCGCGCCGCCGGCGGCCTGCCCCTGCGCCGCATGCCCGCCTGGCTGCGGCCCCTGGTGGGTTGGCTGATGCCCAGGGTGGGGCCCCGCGGGCTGGAGTTCGCCCGGGCGCGGGTGGAGATGAAGGCGGTGGAGACGATCCTGCACCTGCGCCGCCATGCGCCGCGGCGCCTACGCTCCATGGTCCCCGACCACGTCTGGACTCTGGTCGCGCCCTACGGGCTTTCCCCCGGTGAGGGGGAGAAGCGCTGACCTGACCGGCGGCGGACAGCCGCTGTCCGGAAACGGACAGCCTGTTCACCCGGGCGGTGGCGATGATGGCGACACTGTGGCGGCACCGGCCATTCGGTCGCGCCGCCGCCACCGGCTCCGCGGCCCGCCCCAGGAAATCGGCCCCATCCGGCACTTGGCACGGCGGTTGCTCTCCTATCCGGGCAAGAGACCACCGCCGAACACCCAGCCAGGAGAGACCGAGATGACCACCCTGACCACCCGCGCCGCCGGCACCCCCACCTCGTTCCTCGACCGCGTCGCCGCCAAGCTGCCGCACGCCTCCGAGTTCGTGGAGACCACGGGCATGCTGGCCATCGCCGGCTTCATGCTGGCCTGTATCAACCACATCCTGTGACGCGGGACGACCGGGCGATGGCGCCCGGCCGTCGCCTGCGGGGCGGGGACGGTCAGTCCGCGTCCAGGTTGCTGAACATCAACACCTTGCGTTCCAGGTCGAACATAGCGTGGCCGCTGGCCGCGAACAGGCGCAGGATGACCTCCATGTCGTCGGCCGTGGTGTCCAGGATGTACTCCTCGACCCCGTTGTCCAGGATGAGCTGGAGCGTGAACTTGCCCGGCCCGCCCCGGTCCCGCTCGGTCCAGGAGGCCTGGATGTCGGTCACCTGCCGCACCGCATAGCGGCGTTCCAGCTTCTGCTCGCGCGCGTCCTTCTCGTCGGCCATGGCCCTCTCCGTCGCAGGGGGCCCGGGATGGGCCCCTCGCGACGCCTCAATGGGCCATGGGGGGAAGCGTTCCGGCGGGAGTGGCGTCCCGCCTATATCAAGCGCATGAGTTTCTGCCTCATGCGCTTGGAGGCCGGCGACCGCCGGCCCGCGGGCCCATGCCCGCGTGAGCCAAGCCGCCGGATGGCGGCGCCCGGCGCCTGAGGGGCCGTTGATCGGTCACGATCAACGGCGGCTGGTATTACTGCGACGCCTTCGACGCGGCTTCCTCCGCCGCCGCCAGTTCCGCCTGCAGGGCGTTCAGGCGGGCCTCGTTCTTGCGCACGAACTCCAGGTTCTTCTGGGTGACCGGCGACAGCTTGCTGGTGTCGCCGCCGGAGGTGGCTGCCACCTGGGCCATGCTCGCCTCCGCCCAGGCCATGGTGACCTTCAGGAATTCCAGCGGCGGGCAGCCGTTCTTGCGCAGCATGCCGCTGAACACCGGCGCCTTCTTTTCCATGTAGGCGGCCGTTTCCTCCAGGGTCCCGTCGGGGGCGTCGTCTTCCTGGTTCTGCTCGGCCTGCAGCTTCGGGTCGGTGGCGGACTTCTTCAGCACGTCCACCATGGCGGCGTTGCACTTTTCCAGCGCCGGCATGGTCAGGGTGTAGTCCACCGCCGCCTCGTGGGTCTGCGCAAGGGCGGCAGGGGCGGCCAGCAGGGCCAGGGCGAGGGTTGCGGGCAGGAGACGGGTCATGATGGCCGCTTCGTCGTCAAAGGATGCGCCTTCATAGCAGACCGGCGACCGTGCCGCCCCTGTCCATCCGGCAGAGCCGGGGTTACCCCCGCGCCCGCAGCGCCAGCGCCATGGCACCCAGCAGCCCCGCCCGGTCCCCCAGCCCCGCCGGCCGGATGAACCCCTGCATCCCGTCCGCCAGGTCCGGGGACGCCACATACCCGCCCAGCAGCCCCACCGCCCGTTCCCGCACCCGCGGCAATAACCCCGGCCGCAGCCCCACCCCGCCCCCGAACAGGATGCGGCGGGGGGAAGACACCAGCAGAAGCGTGACGCAGAGCTGGCCGAGGTAGTCCGCGACAAGGTCCCAAACCGGGTCGTCGTCGCCGGCCGTCTCCGCCGGCCGTCCCAGACGGGCATTGATGGCGGGGCCGGCGGCCAGACCCTCCAGGCAGTCGCCATGGAAGGGGCAGCAGCCCGCGAACGGGTCGCGGGACGCGTCGCGCCGGACCAGGATGTGCCCGGCCTCCGGGTGCAGCAGCCCGTGCACCGGCCTGCCATGGCTGACCAGCCCCACCCCGATGCCGGTGCCCACGGTGACATAGGCGAAGTCGGCAAGCCCCTGCGCGGCACCCCAGGCCCCCTCCCCCAGGGCGGCGCCGTTCACGTCCGTGTCCAGGGCCACCGGCACGCCCAGCGCGCCCCGCACCGGTCCCAGCACGTCCGTGCCGGACCAGCCCGGCTTGGGCGTGGACAGGATGCGGCCATGGGAGGATTGGCCCGGGTCCACGCCCAAGGGCCCGAAGCTGGCGATTCCCGCGGCCTGCACCGGCCCATGCTCCGCCACCAGCCGCCGCAGCGCGGCCACGGTAGCGGCCATGGTCTCCCCCGGCGTCGTGGTGGGGATGCGCACGGGCGGGGCGAGGGCATCCGGCCCGTCGCCCACGCTGACCAGCACCTTGGTGCCGCCGATCTCCACCCCCGCGACCCGCATCACCCCTCCCCCACCAGCCAGCGCGCCTGCCAAGGACCCAGGGGAACCGGCCCGCCCGGCATCTTCTCCCCGGCCAACAGGTCCCGCACGCCGCCGGGAAACCCGGTCGCCACCGATGCCGCCTGACCGCCCAGGTTGGCGAGGCACAGCACCTGGCCCGGCCCCTCGCCGCGGGTGAAGCCCAGCACGGCCGGGCATCCCATGTCCACCGGCACGGCGGGGTTGGCGGCATGGAATGCCCCATGCGCCGCCCGCAGCCGGGCCATGGCGTTCAGGCCGGAGAAGACTTTGCCCTCCACCGTGCCCGGGTCATGCCGCCGTCAAGCCGAGTTACCGTACCCGCACCTGCACCGCCGCCCGCTGGCCCGAAGCGTCGGTCACCGCCACCTCCGCGAAGCCCGGCCCGTCCGGCAGCCAGCCCGCGCCCTGCACCGGCAGCCCGTTCACCAGCCAGCGGAAGGGCGGCTGGCCCCCCATGGCCTCCAGCGGCAGGGGCAGGGGCGCACCCGCCTCCACGCCCAAATCCACCTCCGCCCCATCCGGCGGGAAGGCCACGCCCAGGGGGGCGACGCGGGGGCCAGGGCGGGACACGGCCATCACCGTGGGCGGCAGCAGCTCGAACTGGCGCAAGGGGGCCGGCAGGGGCGTGCCCGGGCCGGCCAGCACCGTGCCCGGAGGGGCCGGGGGGAAGGGGCCGGCATCGGGCAGCAAATCGGCCAGACGGAACAGGATGGGCGCCGCCTCCCCCCTTCCCATGGCTCCCGGCCGCGGGGTTCCGTCCGGCCGACCGACCCAGACCACCGCCACATGGGCGGGGCTGAACCCCACCGCCCAGGCGTCGCGGTAGCCATAGGAGGTCCCGGTCTTGTAGGCGAAGGGCCGCGCCCCGTCGCCGGCACTGCGCCCGTCAGGCCGCGGCGTGCCGGCCAGGATGTCCGCCACCTGCCAGGCCGCCACCGGCCCCACCAGCCGCCGCGGGTCCCCCGCCCCCTGCCCCTCCGTGAACCGCAGGGGCCGCGCCGTGCCCCCGTCCGCCAGCGCGGCATAGAGCAGGGCCATGTCCTCCAGCCTGATCCCCACCCCGCCCAGGGCCAGGGGCAGGCCCACCCGTCCGCCCGCTCCCTCCGGCAGCACCAGCCGCGCCCCCGCCGCGGACAGCCGCCCCGCCGCCCGGGTGGGGCCCAGGCGGGACAGCAGCGCCACCGCCGGCACGTTGAGGGAGGCCTGCAAAGCCTCCCGCACCGTCACGCTGCCGCGGAAACCGCCGTCAAAGTTGCGGGGCCGGTAGGCGCCGAAGGCCACCGGCCGGTCGTCGATCCGCGTCTCCGGGTGCAGCGGCAAATCCTCGAACGCCAGGGCATAGAGCAGCGGCTTCAGGGCCGACCCGGGCGACCGCACGGCCCGCACCATGTCCACCTGGCCCCCCGGCCCGTCGAAGCTGCCGCCCACATAGGCGCGCACCTGTCGCGTCGCCGTCTCCACCACCAGCAGCGCCACCTCCGCCTCCGGCTCCAGCCGCCGCCGCGCCTCGGCCGCGATGGACTCCGCCTGGGACTGGAGCACCGGGTCGATGGTGCTGGCGATGGTGCTGCCCGCCGGGTGGGACCGGCGCAGCCGTTCCGCCAAATGGGGCGCCCATTGCGGCAGGGGCAGGCGGGCGGTGGGCACCGGCTCCTCCGCCGCTTCCGCCGCGTCGCGCGGGTCCAGCACCCCCGCCGCGGACAACCGGGCCAGCACCCGGTCGCGGGCCGCCTTGGCCGCCTCCGGCCGCTCGTCGGGCCGCCTTGCCGTGGGCGACTGGGGCAGGGCCACCAGCAGGGCCGCCTGGGACAGGGTCAGCCGGTCCGGCTCCCGCCCCCAATAGGCCAGTGCCGCCGCCCGGACCCCCTCCAGGTTCCCGCCGAAGGGGGCGAGGGTCAGGTACATGGCCAGGATCTCCTCCTTGCCGTACCGCGCCTCCAGTTGCAGGGCCCGCGCCATCTCCGCCAGCTTGGCGCCAAGGGTACGCGGCCGCGGCTCCAGCAGCCGGGCCACCTGCATGGTCAGGGTGGACCCGCCGGACACCACCTCCCCATGCCACAGCGCCTGCCCCACCGCCCGGGCCAGGGCCAGCGGGTCCACGCCGGGGTGGCGGTCGAACCGCTTGTCCTCATACGCCTTCAACAGGGCCAGGTACGTGCCCGAGACCTGCCCCGGGTCGGCGTGCAGCCGCCAGGTCCCGTCCGCCGCCAGGAACGCCCGCAATGTGCCCCCGTCCTGGTCCAGCACCAGCGTCCCCCGGTCGCGGTAGCGCGACAGGTCCGGCGGGAACAGTCGGTCGAGGGTGAGGAGGGTGGCGAGGAGGAGGGGGAGTGCAACAGCCGCCCAAGCCCCCAGCCTTTTCCTGTTTCCCCCGCGAAGGCGGGGGTCCACAGTTTTCGACCCGGTCTCCGCTGGCGCCGTCGCAAAGGAACCGTGGACCCCCGCCTTCGCGGGGGAAGCACATTTTTCTGCTCCGTCAGCGAAACGGCCGGGCCCCACCCCCTACCTCCCCCCCGTCACCACCGCCGTCCCGCCCCCCGTGCGGGCCAGGGTACCGCTGTCGTACATGTCCTCCACCGTCGCCGGCGGCCGGGCATAGGTCCCCGGGGTCACGGCGCGGGCGACGTAGGCCAGGCGGAACTCGCCCGGCTCCAGCCCGTCCTTCCGGTCGTCCGCCCCCTCGTACGACCCCCAGGGGCTGACCCAGCCCAGCTCCATCACCCCGACGAACCGGTCGTCCCGCCCCTCCCGCAGGGCGGCGGGGCTGACCTGCCCCGTCCAGGGCAGGGGGTCGGACCCGTCCGGGCCCGGGCGCAGCACGCCCTCGATCTCCCACCCCGCCGGCAGCGGGTCCACCAGCACCAGGGTGCGGCGGCCGGAAAGCTTGTCCAGCTTGCCCTTGAGGACCACCACCACCTGGGCGTTGCGCGGCAGGCTGGCGGGGTCCAGCGCTGCCCCGTCCAGGCCGTGGTAGGTCTTCTCCAGCACCAGCCCGCCATGGCTGGCGGCGGGCGGTGCCTGTTTCGGCACGCCCTTCAGCACCACCGACCGCCAGACCTCCCCCTTGCCGCTGTTGGTGAAGGCCAAGCCCTTGGCCGCCTGTTCCGGCGTGGGGCGGAAACTGGGCAAAGCGTCCTTGCCCGTGCTGGCCGCCACCCCGTCCACGGCGATGCCGGGGCGGTCGCGGCCCAGCAGCTCCTGTGCCGCCAGCAGCAGCCAGCCCTTCTGCTGGGTGTTCCAAGCGAAGGGGTCCTTCTGCCCGGCCTGCCGCCTGACCAAAGCGCCGGCCGCGTCCACCGTTTCCCGGTCGCCCACGCCGGCGGCCACGGCCAGGGTGGCCGCCGCTTCCCGCTCCGGGGAGGCGTAATAGTCCAGACCCGCCGTGCCCAGCGCGCCCCGTGCCCGCGCGAAAGCCTCCGCCGCGCGGCGCTTGTCCCCGGCCAGGGACAGGGCGGCACCCAGCTGCGCCTCCGCCAGCGAGCCCTTCCACCCCGCCTTGCCGTCCGCCGCCCGGTCGGCCAGGTAGCGCAAATCGCCCAGGTTCGCCCGTCCGGCCCGGGCCAGCAGCCAGGCGCCATAGGCGGAGGCCTGCGCCCCCTCCCCGTCATTGCCGCTGTCCAGCCGCTGCGACAGGAACTTCTCCGCCCAGCCGGTCAGGCTGGCCAGGGCGGCGGGCGGAACCGGATGGCCCGCCCCCTGCGCCCGTTGCAGGAAGTCCAGCACATACATCTGCAGCCATGCCCCGGCATAGTCGTCCCCGGCCCCCCAAAGGCCGAAGCTGCCGTCCGGCTTCTGCCGGTCCAGGATCCGGGCGATGGCGGCGTCCACCCGCAGGCCCGTGTCCCCGGGCTGGTCCAGCCCCATGTCCGCCGCCACCTGCGGGAAGGCCAGCAGCGGCAGGGCCACGCTGACCGTCTGTTCCGTGCAGCCATAGGGGTAGCGGTTCAAATCCTTCAGCAGCCCCGCCACGTCGATGCCCGGCAGATAGCTGTAGCTGACCGTCAGGCTGGCCGTGCCCGGCTGGAACGGCTCGAACAGGGCAGGCGTCACGGCGAACTTCTCCCCCGGCGCTTGCTGCCGCATCTCCGCCAGGGTCACCGGCGCCTGCGCGGCGCGGAGCGTCAGGTCCCAGTCCCGCTCGATCTTCAGGTCCCCGGGGCCCGCCACGGACAGCCTGACCCCGGCGATGCCCGCCGCGTCCGCCACCAGACCCAGGGGGAAGACCTTCCGCTCCCCCGCCGCCAGCGGCACGAGGGTGGGCGGCCCGGCCACGGACAGGGGCCCGCTGGGGGTCACCGCCACCTGGTAATCGCCCGCCGCCCCCTCCACATTGTGCAGCAGCAGCGCCGCCTCCGCCTTGTCGCCGGGCGCCAGGAAGCGGGGCAGCACAACCTCCGCCACTACGGGATCGCGCACCAGCATGTCGGCCTGGGCGGAGCCCATCCGGTCCTTGTCATAGGCCACGGCCATCAGCCGCAAATTCCCGGCGAAGTCCGGCACGTCCAGCGGCACCACCGCCTTGCCGTCCCGCACCTGCACCACGCCGCTGAACAGGGACACGACCTTGGTGGAGCTGACGGGCAGCCCCGCCCCACCAAGGTCGCCGTCGCCACCCTGGCGGATCACCCCCGCCGGCCCGGCATTGCCGTCCAGCAAGCGGCCGTACATGTCCCGCATCTCCACCGCCAGCCGCCGCTTGGCGAAGAAGTGGGCCAGCGGGTCCGGCGCCTTGTAGCGGGTCAGGTTCAGGATGCCCTCATCCACCGCGGCCAGGGTGACGAACGCCTCCCGCCCCGCGCCCGCCACCGCCAGGGTCACCGGCACCGTGGTGCGCGGCCGGGTCAGGGCGGGGGCCTCAACCTTCACCTCCAGCGTCCGGTCGGCCCCGTCGATGCCGATCCAGGCCAGCCCCACCGCCCGCACCGGCCGGTAGCCCGCCTTGGCCTCCACCGGGCGCACGAAGCTGACCAGGGCATAGGCGCCCGCACCCCAGGCGGCGTCCGCCTCGATTTCCACCTCCACCGGGCCGGCGCCCACCTCTTGCGCCTGCACGTCATGCACCCGGTCGCTGGCCACCACCACCTGCATCTGCCCGGCGAAGGGCGGGGTGACCTTCAAGGTCACCGTCTCACCGGGCTTGGCCTTCGGCTTGTCCAGGCTGACCGCCACCTTGTCCGGCGTGCCCTCCTGCCCGTCGGCGGCGACGTACCAGCCGCTGTAGAAGGTCTGCACCGTCCGGGCGTCGCCGTCCTGCACCACCAGCCGGTAGGTGCCCCAGTCCAGGCCGCGGGCCAGCCGCACCGGCTTGTCGGCCAGGGTGCCGACGGTCCCCTCCGCGACCGGCTTTTCCCGCTCCGTGTAGCGCCACGCCCAGCCATTGCCCTGGCTGTACCAGACGTAATCCCGCTCCACCTCCACCAGCGACCAGCGCAGGTCGGGCCGCGCCACCTGCGCCCCCTTGGCGTCCAGGGTCACCAGCTCGAAGGCCGCCTCCTGCCCTTCCGGCGCGCGGCCGTCGCTGAACAGGGGCTTCACGCCCACATAGGTCGGCAGGCCGCGCACCGGCGCCGCCACCTCTCCCCGGGTCACCCGCCCGCCGGGCTCCTGCACCTCCGCCGCCAGCCGCACCCGCAGCGGCGCGGGCGAGCCACCGGCGTCCGGCACGGTGAAGGACAGGGTGGCCTTGCCCTCCGCGTCCGTCTCCACCGCCTCCGACTCCTGCAGCCGCGTCTCGAACGGCTCCTCCGGCCCGAAGGTGAAGCCCTTGAAGGCCGGGAACGGTTCCGGGTCGCGCTCCAGCGTCGCCACCCCGCCGGCCATCAGCCCGGCGCCGGGCGCGCCATAGAGGAACCGGGTGGTCGCCGCCAAATCCACGGTCTGGCCCGGCGCCAGCACCTCCCCGTCCGCGGGCGGCTCCAGGGTCACGGCCAGCTTGGGCGGGACGAAGTCCTGCACCTCGAACCGGGCCTCACCCACCGGGTCCTTGCCGCCCTCCAGCAGCACGGCCACGGACCATTCCCCCCGCCGCGCCCCGGCGGACAGGGTGATGGGCGCGGTCGCCCCGCCGGCCGCGGGGGTCAGGGTCACGCGCCGGTACTCCACCCCATCGGGCCGCTTCACCACCAGGGTGACCGGCGTGCCCGCCACGGCCTTGGCCTGCCGGTCGCGCAGCAGCAGGCTGGCATGCACCACCTCCCCCGGCCGGTAGATGCCCCGCTCCGTCCAGACATAGGCGTCCAGGGCGCCGGCATGGCGCTGCCCCTCCGCCCCACGGTCGCTGAAGTCGAAGGCCGCCCGCTCCAGGTCCAGCAGGGTGAAATCGCCCTTGTCCCCATACAGCATCAGGGCCGCCGGCCGCGCCCCGCCCTTGCCGCGCAGCAGGCCGGGGGCGAAGCGGGCGATGCCGTCATCGTCCGTCTCCGCCGTCGCCAGTTCCTGGTTGTCCTTGCCCACCAGCACGGCGCGGATGTCCTCCAGCGGCTCCGCCGTGCCGAGCGACCGCGCCACCACCGTCAGCCCGTCCGCCCCGGCATAGGCAGTGGGGGCCAGGTCCGTCTCCACCAGCCAGCGGGCGGCGCTGCGCCCCCGCTGGTCCTCCCGCCACCAGTCCCCGTTCTCATCGAACGGCGCCATGGCCGCATCCTCGGCGATCACCAGATAGACTCCGGGCTTGCGCTCCGGCACCGCCTGGGCCACGGGGAAGGATGTCACCACCCGCCGGTTCGGCTGGGACTTGACCGCCATGGTGCCTTCCCAGACCAGGGTCGCGTCCTCCCGCGCGATGCGGTCGAATTCGTACCGCTCCGGGTCGCGGGCCAGGGTCAGGCGGGCAGCCAGCCGGTCGCTGGCGCGCAGCACCTTCACCCGCAGGCTAGCGCTGTTCACCGTCTCGATCCCCAGCCCGGTGCTGCCCACCCGCGGCAGCACAAACCCGCTGCCGGAGATGCGCACGACCGGCGGCAGGTCGGGCACGCTGGCCCGCACCGTCACCGCATCCTTCAGGGCCGATCCGTCCGCCCCCGGCAGCCCGGCGCGGAAGGTCACCTCATACCGTTCCCCCGGTGCCAGGCCGTTCAGGCACAGGCTGGTGCCCTTGGCCGTCACCGCCACGTCCGTGGCCGGCTGGACGGAGACATGGTCGCGGTAGCCCGCCCCATCCCCCTTCAGCGCCGAATCGAAGGTCGCGCACCAGCCCGGCGGGTCCGTGTCCATGGCCGGCCCGTTGCCGGTCACCGTCAGGGCCGCCGCCGGCAGCGACAGGGCGGCGGCAGGCAGCACAAAGCCAAGCCGGCGCAGCAGGGGCGCCAGGGTCAGGGTCGGCCGAAGCGGCATGATGGACCATCCGGGGAAGGCGCGGGGAGCGTCTGCCCCGCGAGGCCGGATGATACGCCCGCGGCAACCTTCCGTGAAGGGGCCGGGCGGTGGAGGGTATTGCGGGAAGAGGGGCCCCGGCGGTTCCGTGTCGGCGGCTCGCCCCGGTCACGAGCGAGAAATCCTATTTTCGCCGAAGGCCTACGCGCCAAGTCAACGCCAGGAAGAAACAAGGTTGAACGCCGCCCCAGCGTTCCCTCCCCCAGAGGGGGAGGGACAGGGAGAGGGGTTGGGCCCTTTCCGGAAAAGTAAACGCTTCGGCAAGGGCCCTGCTGTCCTGGTCGCACCACCCCTCACCCTGTCCCTCTCCCCCTGGGAGAGGGGACGGGACTGCACCGCTCGACTTGATCCGAAACCGAAATCCAGCGCCGCATTCCGGCAAGTCACCCCACCAGCGGCAACCCCGCCGGCCGCCGCCCGGTCGCCTTCGCCAGGGCGTTCAGGATGGCCGCCGTGACGACGGGTGTCGCCGGCTCCCCGATGCCGGACGGCGGCCGCGTGCTGGGCAGCACCACCGCCTCTACCTCCGGCAGGTCCGCCGCGGTGGGCAGGGGGAAGTCGGCGAAGCTTTCCTGTTGGGCCCGCCCCCGCCTGAAGGTGATTGCCTGGGTCAGGCTGGCGAAGGCGAAGACGGCGTTGCTGACAAGCTGTGCCTGCACCCGGTCCGGGTTCACCGCCAGCCCGCAGTCGGTGGCCACCACCAGCCGCGACAGCCGGGGCGTGCCGCCCCCCATGGCCACCTCCGCCACGCAGGCGGTGTAGGTGTCCGGGCAGTCATACAGGCCACAGGCGATGCCCTGGGCCACGCCGGCCCGGCCGCCCCATCCGGCCGCCTTGGCCGCGGCCTCCAGCACCCCGCGCATCAGGTCGGCACGGAAGGTCACCGCACCGCCTTCCATGTAGCTCCAACTGCTTTCCCGCCCCTTCGGCAGGTGGCGCAACCGGAAGGCCAGCGGGTCGGTCCCGGCCAGGGCCGCCAGCTCATCCATGAAGCATTCCTGGGCCACCTGGAGCGTGGTGCTGGCCGTGCCCCGCCACCAGGCGCAGGGCACCTGTGGTTCCATCGGGTGCTGGTCAAAGTCCAAGGCCGGCACGTCATAGCCATAGGTGGCGAAGGGGATGGCCATGGAGAAATCGTACCCGTCGGCCCGGACCAGCTGCGGTTCCTGCTGGCGGAAGACGGACTCCCCCACATAGCGGTGGGCATGGCCCAGCACGCGCCCGTCCTGCCCCACCCAGCCCACCAGCCGGTGGACCGAGGCCGGGCGGTACAGGCCGCGGGTCAGGTCGTCGCCGCGGGTCCACAGCACCTGCACCGGCCGCTTCACCTTGGCGGACAGCAGCGCCGCCTCCAGCCCGTAATCCACCTCCAGCCGCCGGCCGAACCCGCCGCCCAGCAGGGGCGCGTGGACCAGCACCTTGTCGCCAGCCAGCTTCAGTTCCCGCACCAGGGCATCATGCAGGCGGCGTTGCCGCTGCGTGCCGGTCCAGACCTCCGCCCGTCCGTCCCGCACCCAGGCCAAGGCGTTGGGCGGCTCCAGCGGGGCGTGGGCCACATAGGGGAAGGCATAGGTCCGCTCCACCCGCCGCGCGTCCTTCGGCACCGCGGCCAAGTCACCTTCCCGTCGGCAGCCGATCCCCGGCGTGGCGGCCCTTGCCGCCATGGCAGCCTTGAAGGCGTCGCTGTCGAAGCCGCCGCGCGGCCCGTCGTCCCAGCGCACGGCCAACCGGGCCCGGCCCTGCTGCGCCGCCCAGCTGTTCTCCGCCAGCACCGCCACCCCGGCGCGCACATGGTCCAGGGTCGGCCAGGCGTTGCCCGCCAGCGGCACCACCGCCACCACGCCCGGGACCGCCTTCGCCGCCGCCTCATCGAAGCCCAGCACCGTGCCACCCACCACCGGTGCCCGCTCGATGCTGGCGAACAACATCCCCGGCAGCCGTTGGTCGATGCCATAGCACGCCGCCCCCGTCGCCACCGCCGCGTGGGGTGAGCCGTGCCCAGCGCCGGCAGCCCCGGCGAACGCGTCCGCCGGCTTCAACGGCACCGTCTTGGCGTCCGGCACCGGCAGCTTCGCGGCGTCCGCCACCAGCGCCGCATAGGCCAGCCGCCGCCCGTCCGGGTGCAGCACCGCCCCGTCCGCCGTGCGCAGCCCCTCTGCCGCGATACCCCAGCGCGCGGCGGCCGCCTGCACGAACATCAGCCGCGCGGTCGCCACGGCCGGCCGCAGCGCCATCCAACCCCCGGCCAGGCTGTAGCTTCCCCCGGTCAGGATCTGCCCGAACTTCGGGTCGGAGGTCGCCTGCACCAGGGTGATGCGGGCGGGGTCCAGGTCCAGCTCCACCGCCGCCAGGGTCAGCAGGCCCTGGTGCGCGCCCTGCCCCATCTCCACCTTGCGCAGGGTCAGCCGCACGGCACCCGTCGTGTCAAAGGCGATGGACATGTGCGGGCTGAAGGTCGCGGCCTCGGCCGCCTCCGCCGGCGGCAACCGGCCCGCCAGCAGCAGCGCCGCCCCGCCCAGGGGCACCACCTTCAGGAAGTCGCGCCGGCCCAGCGGCGCCAGGGTCCCCGTCGCCATCTCAACGCCCCCCGGCCGCGGCCAGCACGGCCTGCACCATGCGGGGCTGGCTGCCGCAGCGGCACAGGTTGGTGATGGCCGCCTTCACGCCGTCCGCGTCGGGCTTCGGCTGCTGCCGCAGCAGGCCCGCCGCGGCCATGATCATGCCGGGTTGGCAATAGCCGCACTGGGCCACGCCATGCTCCACCCAGGCCCGTTGCAGCGGGTGGGTTCCGTCAGGCGACAGCCCTTCGATGGTGGTCACCGCGGCGGTGCCGACGGCGGACAGGGGCAGGCCGCAGCTCCGCGTCGCCACCCCGTCCAGCAGCACGGTGCAGGCCCCGCACTGTCCCTGGCCGCAGCCGAACTTCGTCCCCACCAGTCCCAGTAGGTCCCGCAGGACCCAGAGCAAGGGCATGTCGGGGTCGGCCTCCACCTCCCGCCGTTCCCCGTTCACCAGCAAGCCGTGCCGCATCGCCGCCTTCCGTCACTCCGGATGCAATCGGCAGCGGCTTGCCAAGCTTGGGACGGCGCTTCAACGGCCTGGGGACGAAAGCCGGGGCGTTGTGACGAACGTCAGGGCCGCGGTGATGAACGTCAGGTGCTAGGGACGAACGACAGGCTCACGCCACCCCGCACAGCGCCCGCGCCGCGTCGCGGAACTGGCGCCCCACGGGCAGCCTCTCCCCGTCCGCCAGGGTCAGGGACAGGGCCCCGCTGGGGCTGCCCTCCACCGCCCGCACCAGGTCCCGCCGCACCAGGACCGACCGGTGCACCCGGACGAAGCCGTGGGGGGCCAGCAGCGCCTCCACCTCCTTCAGCGGGCGTCGCCACAGCACGGTCTTCGGGCCGACCCGCAGCTCCACATAGTTGCCGGCGGCGACCACCCGGTCCACGTCCCCCGCCCGCAGCGGGCCCGCCCCGGCAGGGTGCGGAAGGTCGGCCAGGCAGTCCGGTCCGGGTGAAGGCATGGGCTCCTGCCGCACCGCCCCCGCCACCGCGGCCACCATGACCCGCGGTTCCGGCACTGTCCGCATCCGCGGCCCCAGCAGGCAAAGCCCCAGCCCCACCAACCCCGCCATGGGCAGGCCCCGATGCAGGCTGTGGGCGAAACTTTCCAGCCCCACCTCGATGATCCCGGGGAACAGCAGCGTCCGCCCCGCGGCCGACAGCAGCAGGGCCGCAAGGCAGAGGCCCGCCACACCTGCCACCTGCGCCCCCCTCGACCGCGGGACCCACCGCGTCGCCATCATCCAGGCCAAGCCCCAGGGCAGCACGCTGGCCACCGCCCAGCGCAGCGACACGGACAGGCTGACCCCACCTTCCTGCAACCAGCCATGGGTCAGGCAATACAGCGCCGCCGCCAGCATCAGGGTGCCCGTGGCAGCCACCACGCCCCGCGGCTGCCGCCACCAGCCCTCCCGGTCCTCCGGGGTCGCCACCGATCCGGTCACCATCGCCACCCTCCCCAGCCCAGCAAGGGCATCATACGGCCGACCTCCCCGCTATTGAAGGTCCGTTCCGGCCCTGCGCCACCAAGCCGGATGCAACGTGATAACCCAGTCGGCACACCGTTCCCCCTATCCCCGGTTGCAGCCCTGAACATCCGGCATTTCTAATCAACAGCAGCAGGGCTGGGGTTCGGGGGGAGTCATGGTCTTGTGGCTTGGCACGGCAGTGGACGACAGCCACCGCGGCACACCGGAAGCCGACCGGCTGGAAGGGCTGGACGGCAACGACCGGTTGTGGGGGGAAGGCGGGGACGACACCATCCTGGGCGGGGCCGGCGATGACCGCCTCTGGGGTGGGGCGGGGCATGACTTCCTGTTCGGGGAGGACGGGAACGACGGCCTTGTCGGCGGGCTGGGCGACGACAGCTTGCGCGGCGGGCCGGGCGATGACCGGCTGGATGGCGACGCGGGCAACGACCAGCTCTGGGGCGGGCTGGGCCAAGACACCCTGAAGGGCAGCGCCGGGAACGACAGGCTTTCCGGCGGCCCTGGGAATGACTGGCTGGACGGCGGCACGGGGGAGGATGACGTCTACGGCGGTGACGGGAACGACACCATCGAGAACATCGGCCCGGGGGATGAGGTGCGCGCCGGTGGGGGCGATGATCTGATGGTTGTGCGGATCGGCCCCATCTACCTGCCCGACCTGCCGGGTGAAAAGGCCGTGGGCCTGCTGGATGGTGGCAGCGGCTTTGACACGGTCCGCGTCCACAACCAGGGCTTCACCTTCGACTATCCGGCCAAGGAACCGACTGTGCCGGCCTCGGTCCTTGTCTGGGCCAGCGGCAACCCGGAGGAACCGGGCATTCCCATCGCGGTTCTGTTCATCGGCCATGCTGGGGAGAGTTGGCCAGAGGATCCCCTGGGCGCCTATTACGCCTTCAGCGGCATCGAACGGGTGGAGGCGCCGGCCGACAGCAGCCGCAGGATGCATTATGACGGGTCCGCGAGCCTGTTCCGGTCCATGACGGTCATCGGCGGCGACGGGAATGACACCTTCCGCCCCGGCCCGTCCAGGGAGGTGCTGGACGGTGGCAAGGGCAATGACACCTTCTATCTGGAGGTGGAGGATCTGGGGACGGACCATTGGATCAGCGACCCCGATGACGCGGACCGCTTCGACTTCTTCAACCAGACCAGGGGCAGGGTCACCCTTACCGGCTTCAACGGCCAGGGGGAGGAGGGTGGGGACGTTCTGGACATGCGATCCCTGCCAGACCTGACCGTCACGGAAAGCCCGGACGGCACCACCCTTTTCGCCTGGCAAGGCGTGAAGCTGGTCGTGGACGCGGTCGGCCTTGTCCAGGGCGTGGACTACCTCACCTGACCGGCCCCCGCATGACCGGCGGGGCGAGGAGGCATCATGGTTCTCTGGCTTGGCACGGCGGTGGACGACAGCCATCGCGGCACACCGGAAGCCGACCGGCTGGAAGGGCTGGGCGGCAATGACCGGCTGTGGGGGGAAGGCGGAGACGACACCATCCTGGGCGGGGCCGGCGATGACCGGCTGTGGGGCGGGGCCGGCTTTGACGTCCTGTCCGGCGACGTCGGCAATGACGGCCTTGCCGGCGGCCTGGGCGACGACAGCCTGCGCGGCGGGCCGGGGGACGACCGGCTGGACGGCGACGCGGGCAATGACCGGCTCTGGGGTGATCCCGGCCGGGATGTCCTGGCGGGCGGGGCGGGGAACGACTGGCTGTCGGGCGGGCCGGGGAATGACACGCTGGACGGCGGCACCGGGCAGGACACCCTGTATGGCGGGGACGGCAACGACACCTTCCTTCGGATCGACCCGGGGGAGGAGGTGGATGGCGGGGCCGGTGACGACCTGATGGTCGTGGATTTCGGCCCGATCTACCTGCCCGACCTGCCGCCGGACAAGGCCCTGGGATTCCTGAAAGGCGGGGACGGGTTCGACACGGTGCGGGTCATCAACACCGCCTTTTCCTTCAACTACCCGGCCCTGGACGCGACCATCCCCTCCCCCATCTTCATCTGGGCCGGCGGCAACCCGGAGGAGTTGGACAACCCCACACCCGTCCTGTTCGTGGGGGCCAATGCCGAGGTCTGGTCCGACAACCCACAGGGCGCCTTCTATTATTTCACCGGGATCGAGCGGATCGAGATCGTCGCCGATGCCGAGCGGCGCGTGCAGTATGACGGCGACCGCAGCTCCCTGGAGCCATTGACCATCATCACCGGCGACGCCAACGACGCCCTGAGCGCCAGCCTGTGGCAGGAGGTGCTGGACGGCGGCAAGGGCGACGACACCTTCTACATCGGGCCGGACACGCAGCAGGGGGACCGCTATGTCAGCCGCCCCGACGATGCCGACCTGTTCTATTTCTCAGGGCCCATCATGGGCCGCATGACGCTGACCGGCTTCAACGGCCAGGGTGCGGCGGGAGGCGACGTCATCCGCTTCCAAGACATCGCGCCCGGCACATTCACCGTCACGGAGAACGCGGACGGCACCACCCTGATAAGCTGGGCGGAGGAGGCGGAACTGCTGGTGGATGCCGTCGGGCTGGTGCGCGGGGTCGATTACTTCGTGTGAAGGCGCGCGCCCACGGGCATGCCGGCACGGCCGACCTTATGAAAAGGGGAAAGGGGCACGGCTGGAATGCCCCGCCCGGCCCGCCCCTGCCCTGCCACCCCCTGGCAAGGCCGCGCTTGCCCATGCTAAGGGGTGGGCGCAAGAGTTTCCAAGGGGGATGGCGTGTCGGCCGAAGCGATCATCGACCTGTGGGCCCTGACCGGCGGCCCGGCCGTGGTGGGCGGGCAGACGGCGCGGCTGCTGGAGCCGGGCGGCAGCCAGCTCCAGGCACAGGACCTGCAACTGCTCCAGACCATGCTGGTCCCGGCGCGGGATGGCGGCCCCGTTGTGGTGGTCACCGCCCCGGGCAGCGCCCTGAACCCCGGCCGCTGGTACCCCCGCCGGGTGGAAGCCTCGCTGGAGCGGCTGATGGACACCGCCCTGGTGCTGGAGGCGGACGGGGCGGAACAGACCCTGGCCCTGGTGGAGTCCATGGGCTGGTCGGAAAGCAACAAGCCCGGCTTCGTCCAGGTCACCCTGGGCGACGGCATGGTGGAGCTGTTCCGCCAGAAGCGGCTGCGCGCCTGGGAGGGCAAGATGCCGGACCTGTACCTGCGCGTCCACCTGCCGGGGACCGAGCCGCCCCTGCGCCGCGACAAGCAGCGCCGCTAAGCTACGTCCCAGAAATCAGCGCACCGCAGCGTCGGCGCTGGCGGGATCGGTGTCGATGATGATCTCCACCCGCCGGTTCTCCGCCCGCCGTGCCGGGTCCGGCGTGACCGGGCGGCTGTCGGCCAGCCCCTTGGCGGCCAACCGGGCCGGCGGCACCCCCAGCTCCACCAGTGCGCGCACCACCGTGGCCGCGCGGGCGGCGGACAGTTCCCAGTTGCTGGGGTAGCGGCCGTTGCGGATGACCAGGTCGTCCGTGTGCCCTTCCACCGTGATGCTGCCGGGCACCGCCGCGACGGCCGGGGCGATGCGGGCCAGCAGGTCCCGCGCCCCCGGTTGCAGCACCGCCGAGCCGGAGGCGAACAGGATGGGTGAGCGCACCGCCAGGGTCACCCGCCGCTCCGCCACCGCCAGATCCACGTCCGGCGGCAGCCCCGCCGCCTCCAGCTTTTCCAACCAGGCCCGTGCCGTGGGGGACAGGGGCTTCGGCGCGCGGTCGTCAGCAGCGCCGGCCGGGGCGGGTCCGGTGGGGACCGCCATGTCCCCCGCGGGCGGCGCGGCCGGTCCCGTTTCCGGCGCCCCCTCCCCTGCCGTCACGCCCAGCCGTCCGTCCATGCCCAAGATGGCCACCATGCCCAGGAACACGACCATCAGCAGGGTGACCAAGTCCATGTAGCTGAAGACCCATTCCTCCGACTCCTCCGGTGCCGGGGGCGGCAGGCGCAGGTCGGCCCCCCGCGGCGGGCGGTCCGCCAGCCGGGCGGCGCGCCCGCGCCTCTCGCGTTCAGCCGCCATGGCCCACCTCGTCCCGGGCATCCATCAGGTAGGTGCGCAGGGTCTCCTCGATCATGGACGGCGACCGGCCGAGCTGGGCCAGCACCACCCCCTCCATCAGCACGTTCAGCAGCGCCACCTGGTGGGTGGTGCGTTGCTCCAGCTTGATGGCCAGGGGCTTGAACACCAGGTTGGCCAGGACCAGGCCGTAGAGGGTGGTGAGCATCGCCACCGCCATGCTTTCCCCGATCAGGCCGATGTCGCCGCCGCCGAGCCGCTTCAGCATCCCCACCATGCCGGTGAGCGTGCCCAGCAACCCGAAGGCCGGGGCGAAGGCGGCCAGCACCCGGAACACCCGCGCCTGGGCCTGCTCCCGCTCCACCAGCTTCTGGATGCGCCAGCTCATCACATGCATCAGGTCGTCCAGGCTGGCCCCGTCCACCACAAGCTGGAGCCCCAGCCTGAGGAAGGGGCTGCGCACGGTGCGCACCCGCTCATCCGCCGCCTGGACCTGCTTGCCGAACAGCAGCCGTGCCACCTCCACCAGCTCGGCCACGTCCGCCTCGATCCCCGGCGTGCCGCGGAACACGGCGGCGACGGCGGTGGCGGCGTCGCGCAGCTCGTCGCCCCGGAAGGACAGCAGGGCCACGCAGGCCACCCCGCCCAGCACGATGGCCAGCCCCTCGGCGTTGTAGTACAGCCGCGCATCACCCCCCGCGGTGATCACGAACCACAGCAGCCCCGCGGAGGCGGCAAGGCCCAGCAGGGTGGTCAGGACAAGGCGGGAATGGCGGGGGGAGGAAGCTGGCATCGCGGAACCGGGATCGGCCGGCCGGGGCGCCGGCCCTGCCCCGGACCATCCGCCAGGCGATGCGGGCGGGGAATGATTTGGGTCAACCTTTTTCGCCGGCGCTAATAGATCCCGGTGCGCAGGTCCACATGCTTGCGCGGCACGGCGGCGGTGAACAGGTCGGGCGGCGGCGCCGCATGCACCGCCAGCCAATAGATGTGGTGGTCCATGAAATAGGACAGGTCCGACCCGCCGGCGGAGGATCGGAAGCGGCCGTTCCAGTCGATCCGCACCACCTCCCCCGCCCTGACGCGCAGCAGCGGCGTGGGCAGATGCCCCGGCCAGGGCGTGACCCGCAGGGAGGGCCAGGGTTCCAGCAGCCCGATGTCCACGCCGCCGTCCCGAAGGGTCCAGCGCAGGTTGGCCGCATGGGCCGGCTCCTGGTGTGCCCAGTCATCGGCGGTCACCGGCCCCACCCGTTCCCGTTTGGCGAAACCGTCCCGCTCCAGCGCCCAGACGGCGTGCAGCCACGCGTTCCCCGTGGCGCCGGGCGGCAGGGGATGGGCCTCGGCCAGGGCCAGGCGCGCGGCGGCCTTGTCGGCCCCGCGCGTCGCCTTGGTCCAACGCCGCCAGACATGCTGGATCACCAGCATCCGCACTTCCCCCACCCGATCAAGGCCCTGCGCCACGCCCATCATGCCCGCGGCCACGGCATCCGCATAGGTACCGTCGCCGCCCGGGCGGGGGCGCGACAAGAGTCCAGTCCCCGCCCCTGCTGCCCCGGCCCCGGGCGCGACAAGAGTCCAGGAGTCGGGTTGGACTCTGGTCGCGCGGGCCCTTGCTGATTCGGGATGCCCGGATCATCCGCGACTCCGCCGCCTTCGAAGGGACGGAAGACCGCGCCGGAAGGCTTCAGGCCTGCGGCTCCAGGCCCCCCGGCCCCAGGAATGCGCCGCAAACCAACGGTTTGGCCGCATCCGGCCGCCAGAACGGAACCGGGGGCACCATCGCTGGCGCCCCCGGCTCGTTGGACTTCAGTCGCGCTGGCCCGGACTGGACTCTTGTCGCGCCCCAGGGGCTTGGACCCTGGTCGCGGGGTCAGCTCCCGGTGACCTGCTTCAAGGGGATGGGCGGCGAGGAGGGATAAAGGGTCAAGCCGCGCTCATCCACGCTGACCTTCGCCTCCGGATAGGCGGCCATGGCCATCTTCAGCGGGTCGATGAAGCGGGCGCGGAAGTCGCGCAAGCGGGCGTAGTTGCTGCCGAACTGGGGATACAGCGCCTCCCACCGGACAAGCTGCGGGCGCTTCAGATGGTGCAGCCGGTAGGCCAGCCAGGCATAGACGTCCAGGGCCACGCTGTGCGGCCCGATGGCCTTCAGCGCCTGCTCCAGCAGGGGGATGGGGTGGTCCTTCAGCTTCTCGAAGAAATCCTCGCCCAGCACGACCCGCTCCTGCCACAGGGTGCCCTGGCGGGTGTCGGGGGAGGCGAAGGACAGGTCGATCTGGCCGCCCTTGATGATGTCGGACTTCATGAACTCCGGCGTGTCCTGGCCGTCCCGCTGCCAAGAGAAGACCAGGTTCGCCGCGGCGATCCGGGCCAGCTGCTCCCGGACCGACTTGTAGGTCTTGCCGCCGACAGGAATTCCCACCCGGTCCAGGAAGGCGTTCAGGCTCGGGCCCAGCTCCACCTCGCGGCTGCGGTTGCGCACCGCCTGGGTCTGCAGGTAGATCAGCAGCAAGCGCGCATGCGCGCCATAGGGCACGCCGCAACGAACCATCTTGCCGCCCGGGGCCGGCAGCAGGCCGGGGCTGATTGTCAGCTTGACGAGCCCGTTCTCCCGCTCCCAGATCTGGTCGTCGGGGATTTTCTTGTGGGGCAGGGAGGTGAGGGCGAATCCGGTGTAGACCGTCCCCATCTCCGGGCTTTCCACCGACAGCACCTCGGCCGCGATGTCCACCAGGGGGCGTTCCTCCGGTTCCACATACATCCTGGCTTGCTCACGGCCATGCTGAAGGACGAGCTGGTGGATGGTCCCCATCGGGCGATCTCCTTTGTCCCGGATGCTGGGACAACGGTCCGTTCCTGTCCACTTGGACTCTGGTCGCGAAGCCTAGTTGTAAGGTTAGTTGGGCTTAAGTGTTGGGTTAGCGACTGGAGTCCTGTGGATAACCGGGGGGTGCGCGACCAGCGTCCAAGCCGGCGCGACCAGGGTCCAGGGGATCGTTCCGCCCCCGCACCCCTCCAGTCCCCCCGCGACTCCGGCGACTCCGCCGAATCGCGGCCTGGCCGTGGCGGCCCCGTCGGGCGCGACAAGAGTCCAACGGTGGGGGGACGGAAGCCGTCCAACTTTCCAGCATCTTGGCTGCCAAGTGTGGGCTTTCGGGCGCGCGGGGACAGGGTTTCCATGCCCAGGGCGAAAAAGGAAGGGGGCGGCCAAGCGGCCGCCCCCTTCCCTGCCGGATCTGGATCTCACCCCCGCTTCAGCGCCCGGAACTGGAACCAGGCGAACTCCGCGTCCACCACGGCCAGGGCCAGCAGCAGGCCGATGCCGGTCCAGGTCATGAAGGCGTGGTCCACCAGCACCACCAGGGCGGTCAGCAGCGCGCTGGCGACGTTGACCCAGGGGATGGCCCGTAGCAGCCGCGGCCCGGCGAACAGGATGAGGGCGGCCCCGGCGAGGCACAGCAGGCCCACCCCCCGCACCAAGTCCGCCGGCCAGCCCGTGGCCAGCAGCAGCGGGTCGGCCACCACCTGCCCGGCCACCCAGCCGCCCAACAGCAGCAGGTCGGTGCCCAGCAGGGCCAGGTACAGGGCGTTCAAGGTGAAGGCACGCGGCTTAGCGGGGGCGCGGCGTTCCGCTGTCAGGACGGTCATCGTCATCTCCATCGCTTGGCGTTTCCGATGGCCGCAGCTTCGGCCCATGCCGGGGGGCCCGCAATTACATGCCAGGTAATTGTCGCGCGGCACCGGCCATGGGAAAAGGGGGCATGATGACGAACGCCGCCCCAGCGCCCCGCCCCGCCCGCCCGCGCGACGAGTTCGGCCCCAGCCTGCGCCGCTGGCGCCAGGCGCGGGGGGTGAGCCAGCTTGACCTGGCGCTGGCCTGCGGCACCAGCCAGCGGCACCTGTCGTTCCTGGAGACCGGCCGCTCCCGCCCCAGCCGGGGCATGGTCCTGCAATTGGGGGCCGCCCTGAACATCCCCCTGCGCCACCAGAATGAGATGCTGGTCGCCGCCGGCCTCGCCCCCGCCTTCGGGCCGCGCCCGGCCGACGCGCCGGAGCTGGCGCCCGTCAACCAGGCCCTGGACCACGCCCTGCGCCTGCAGGACCCGTTCCCGGCCGTGGTGGTGGACCGGCATTACGGGCTGCTGAGGGCCAACCAGGGTGCCCTGGCCCTGCTGGGCTTCGCGGCGGGTGAGGCGCTGCCGCCAGGGCCGCTGAACCTTGCCCGCCTGCTGCTGGGCCCCGCCCTGCGGGACGTGGTGGAGAACTGGGCCGATGCCGCCGCCTGGATGGTGCGCCGCCTCCGGGCGGAAGCGCTGCTGGAAGACCCGCTGGCGCCGCCCGGCGCCAACCCCCTGGCCGACCTGCTGGACGACCCCGGCCTGAACGCCCTGGCGGCCCAGGCGAAGGACACCGGCATCCTGCCCCCTGCCCTGGCGGTGCGGTTCCGGCGGGACGGGGTGGTGCTCAGCCTCTTCTCCATGGTCGCCACCGTGGGCACGCCGTTGGACGCCGGCTTGCAGGATTTGCGGCTGGAGCTGTTCTACCCGACGGATGAGGCGACGTCCGCTTGGTTCCGGGCGCAGGCGGCCGGCTGACACCGCCGCGGGTGCGCGACAAGAGTCCAGACGCCGGCCACCCTAAAGCGTGTTTACGCTGACTGTAAACACGCTCCGGCGGCGACTGCCGCCGCGCGGGCACATGCCCGCGTAAGCCAAGCCGCGGATGCGGCGGAGCCTGCCCCGGACCCCGATCCGGGGGCGTGTGAGGGACAAGAAGGGCTAGACCCGTTTCCAGTCTGCGGGAAACGGGTCTAGCGTCGGCGCGGTCGCGACCTGACCGCGCCGCGCCCTGCCCTCACTCCAGCCCGGCAAGCAGCCGGTCGATGTCGGCGCGCAGCTTTTCCAGCCGGGCCTTGTGCAGGTCCTTCTGGCTGCGGGGCACGCCGGCTTCGGCGAAGCGGGCGACCACCTTGTCGAGCGCGGCCAGGTTCAGCGGCCGGGCCTTCATCTCCGGCGGCGGCTTCGGTGCCGCCTTGGGCCCGGCCGCGGCGGTGCGGACGGCGTGCAGGGTCAGGCGGCCGTCAAGGGCCTGGGCGATCAGCTTGGCCCGCACCGCCGGGTCGCCGATCCGCGCCAACTCCACCAGGGACGATCGGGAAAGTGCGACTTTCGAATTCGAAAGTGCGTCCAAAAACTCCGTCGGCAGGCTGAGGATGCGCAGGGATTCGGAGACATGCTTCTCCGGCTTGCCCAGCATGGCGGCGACTTCCGACTGGGGGACCCCCTTCCCCTCCATCAGCCTGCGGATGCCCTGCGCCTCCTCCACGGGGGACAGGTCCACCCGCTGCAGGTTCTCCACCAGCCCCGCCACCTCTGGGTCCAGCCGGTGCTCTATGGCCAGCATCTTCTCCCAGCCCAGCATCTTCGCCGCGCGCCACCGCCGCTCCCCCGCCACGATGACGTAAGGTGCCTTGTCCCCGCCCTTGCGCACCAGGATGGGCTGGAGCTGCCCCGTCTCACCCATGCTCAGCGCCAGCTCGCGGATCTCCTCGGCGTCGAAGCGGCGGCGGGCTTGGTTGGGGTCCGGCTCCAACTGGTCCAGTGCCACCTCGAAGCTGTGCTGGAACCGGCTGTCCCTGGGGGCGGCCATGGCGGCGTTGTCGGCGATCATGGCGGCGGTGGCGGCCAGGCCGGCCATGGGCTTGCGTTTGGCGGGGGGCATGGGTCAGGCCTCCGTGTCGGCGGTGTCGAGGCTGGCTGCCGGCAGGGGCCGGCCGGCCAGGAGGGCGTCGGCGATGCGGGAATAGACTGCCAGGGCCGGTGCCCGCGGGGAATGCTCCAGCGTGATGCGCGCCTCGGACGCGGCCTTGCCGAACACGGCCGCCGCCTCCACCGGTTCCAGCACCGGGATCTCGCCCAGGGCGCCACGCAGGCTGACCAGAACCTCCCGGTCCACGGACTTGCGCCGCTGGTACTGGGTGGGCAGCACCCCGCCGATGCGGAGCTGCATGTTGGTGCGCCGCTGCACCTTGCGCAGGGTGGCCAGGATCAGGCCCACGCCCATGATGTCGATGGGTTCGGTGCGCACGGGGATCAGCACCTCGTCCGCCGCGGCCAGCAACATCCAGGTCAGCATGCCCAGGTTGGGCGGCCCGTCGATGACGATCAGGTCATACTCGCCCCGCAGCCGGTCCAGCACCAGCTTCAGGGCGATGTCCAGGCCCGGCTCCCTCCGCGTGTCCGCCTCCATCAGGTCGATGTGGCTGGGCAGGAAGTCGAACGGCAGGCTCCGGCCCGCCACGTCCGTCCCGGCCCGTACCACCGCCTCCTCGAACGGCACCTCCTGCAGCAGCAGGTGGAAGGTGGTCTGGCGCCGGCGATAGGCCTCGATGGCGCCGGGCAGCAGCAGCAGCCAGGCGGTGGCGCTGGCCTGGGCGTCCATGTCCACCAGCAGCACCTTGGCCCCTTGCGCCGAGGCGGCATAGGCCACGTTGACGGCGCTGGTGGTCTTGCCCACGCCGCCCTTCTGGTTGACGAAGGCCACCACGCGGGCCTTGCGCACGTTGGCCATCTGGCGCAGGGCCAGGGCCACGTCATCCGGCACCGGGTCGCGGCCGTTTTCCCAGCGGCTCAGCTTGGGTTTGTCGTAACTGCGCTGGAGCATGGCGTTCAGCTTGTCGGCCAGCTCCCCCTGGCTCAAGCGGATGCGGGTGCGCAGCTCGCGGAAGGTGGCGCCGTCCATGGGGTTGCCCTCGGCCGTGGTGGTCGCCGCCAGCATCCGCCCGCAACCATCAACCGGTCAAGGCTGACCGTTGATCCGTTGAGCCGACGCCATCGGCCGTGGCGCTTCTGCCACGGCCTGGACTCTTGTCGCGCAAAGTTTCGAATTCGAAAGTCGGGTTTTACCGCCGGGCCACGTCCCTCAAGCGCCGTCCGGCGTGGGGGTCCGGGCCCGGTCCACATGGCCCAGCGGCCTGTCCGGGGCCACATGGTCGCGGACAATCTGCTTCAGCTCGACGATGTCGGGGAAGCGGCCCTGCTCTTTGCGGGACCAGATTGTCCGGTCGCCCGCCCGCACCATGAAGGCGCCGCCGGTGCCGGGGCGGAGGGTGACGCCGCCCAGCTCCTCCTCGAACGTCGTCAGCAGCTCCTGCGCCATCCAGGCGGCCCGAAGCAGCCAGCGGCACTGGCGGCAGTACTCGATCTCGATGGTCGGCTTGTCCGTCATGGTGGGGGCCTTCATTGTCCCGGGATGCCTTGGCCCAGGGTGGGGCCGCCAGGGGGCGGCTGCAAGGCTCCGACGACGGGGCTGCGGCGTGGCGCCCTTTTTGGGCATGGCATCGGCGCGCCGCAGATCGTAGGGTGCGGAGCTCGCAGAAGGGAGACCGGGGTGCCGACGACGTTCAAGTGGCTGGGCTGTGACTGCGCCCAATTCGAAGACGCCACCGACAAGGGGACGCTGACCCTGGCCGAAGGGCAGCGTTTCGTGGTGATGATTGCCGGCCAGCCGGTGAGCGTCATGGCCATCGACCAGCCCGGGACCTACCATCTGGACGTCCCCCAGGACCGGCCGGACATCACCTGGCCGGTGGTGATCGTGGCCCTGCCGGATGAGGTCGCCTACCGCATGGTCCGGGAGGGGGTCACCATCGCCCGCCTGCCGCAGCCGCCGACCGGCCAGCCGCACTGACGGGGCGGCATTCTCACCGGGACGGCCGCTTCCGCTTCGCGCCCGTGGCCTTCTTGCCCTTGGCGGGGGGCTTGGCGGCTTTCCCGCCGGTCATTGCATCCGCCATGGCGTTCTGCTGGCGCCGCATCTCCCCGGCCCAGAAGCCGCGCATCATGCCGGCATAGGTGTTCGCTTGGCTGAGCCACAGGCTCATGAAGGGGTTCTTCATGGGTTTGGTCCTCGTGTCATGTGGTGGGCTGTCCTCTTGAACAGCCCGCCGGCGGATTTGCACCGGTCGTTCCTGTCGCATCCCCAGTAACGGCCATTGCCACGGGCAGGCCCGTTGGCATCTGACCCAGGCTGCGGGGGTGGGGCAGGGGGGCAGCCAGCGCGCTTGAGCCTGGCATCCGGGTCGCGTCAGGCCACCGGCAGGACCCGGCGGCTAGACCCGTTTCCCGCAGACTGGAAATGGGTCTAGCCCTTCGTGTCCCTCACTCGCCGGCGCCGCATCCGCGGCTTGGCTTCGCCCGCGTGGGCGGGCGCGGCGGCAGTCGCCGCCGGAGCGTGTTTACGGTCAGCGTAAACACGCTCTAAGCCTGTTTCCCGCTGACTGGAGACATGCCTTGCTGTTCGTATCCCCCAAGCGCCGGCGCCGCATCCGCGGCTTGGCTTACGCGGCCACGAGGGCGCGGAGCGGCGGTCGCCGCCGGAGCGTGTTCAGGCTCGGCGTAAGCACGCCCTAAAGCCGTCCCGCAAGGGCCGCGTGACCCCGCGCCAGGGCATGGTCGGCGGCGGTCCTGCCGCTGTCGTCGGCAAGGCCCGGTACGGCGCCCCGGTCCAGCAGGGCGTCCACCACGGCGTCCATCCCATTGGCCGCGGCCAGCATCAGGGGCGTGATGCCGCCGGCCTGCCGGTCGTCCACCTCCGCCGTCACCGGGACCAGCAACAGGGTGCAGTCCAGGTTCCGCCCGGCGCAGGCGGCGTGGAGGGGCAGGTTGCGCAGAGGCGACAATCCCCGCAGGTCCGGGTCCGCCCCGGCCTCCAGCAGTGCCCGCAGGCAGGTGGTCTGGTTGAAGAAGGCGGCCAGGTGCAAGGCCGTCCAGCCATCCCCCGACAAGGTGGCGGCGGCGCCGGGCCAGGCGGCCAGGATCTGCCGGACCCGGTCCACGTCCCCCAGGGCTGCCGCCTCATGCAGGCCAAGGGACGGCAGGATTTCTGCCACGGCGCGCACGGCATCGGCCTTGCCCCGGTAAAGCAGGTGCAGCAGCAGGCTTTCCCCAGTGCGGGCACGGACGGAAGCGGGGTCCCTAACCGCCTTCAGCAATCCCGTCAGGCGGGTCGGGTCGCCGTCGACGGCGGCGAAGATGGCGTCATGGTGCGGCATGGGCTCGGCTCCCGGACGGTGGCGTCCCCATCATGACCCCGCGGCGCATCCCTGTCCCGGTCCGCATCGGCGCAAGGGAAGGGGGACGGTTGGGCCCCTCGCCCTGTTGTCTCCCGTCACACGCCCCGCACCGGGGCCGAAAACGCCAGGAGGATGGCATGGCACAACAAGCTTGGTTGGACGGGCGGGGGCTGGCGGCCTTCGCGGGCGGGGCGGTGCTGGCGCTCCTGGCAAGCCGTCTCCTGCCGCCGCTGGCGGCGCAATCCTATGGCATGGCCCGGGCCAAGGCGGGTTCCGACCCGTTCGAGGCCTTGGCGCGGGACCACCGGCTGGTCCTGGCGACCCTGGACAAGATGATCGCCACGCCCCGGCAGGCGACGGCGAAGCGGGCCAGCCTGCTGCTGCACGTGAAGCGCTCCCTCACCGCCCACGCGCTGGCGGAGGAGGACGTGGTCTACCCGCTGCTGCACGACCAGGCCCACGCGCCGGAGGAGGCGCGGCACCTGTACAGCGAGCATGCGGACATCAAGATGCACCTGCACACGCTGGAGCAGATGCCGAAGGACGACCCGGCCTGGGTGGGGATCGCCAGGTCCCTGCGCGACCTGGTCTCCGACCATGCCCGGCAGGAGGAGTCGGTGGAGTTCCCGCGCCTGCGCAAGCTGCTGGACCGGCAGGCCATGGCCCAGGTCAGCGGCCAGGTCTCCCGCGAGAAGGCCATGGTGCTCTGATCCCGTCCCCCCCCTTCCCACCGGGGGAGGGGGGGGAACCCCGGGTCCCGGGACTCACGCCCCGGACTTCCAGCTTTCCCGCAGGGCCTGGTCCAACAGCCGGGTCATGGCGACCAGGTACTGGCGGTCCTTGTCCCGCCAGGGGCGGTGGCCGGTGGCGGCCTGTTCGCAGCACAGCACCACGGCCCGGCCGCCCGGCCCGGCGACGATGTGGTCCAGCAGGGCGACCACGCCCTCCGGCACCAGGTAGCTGGCCCGCATGGAGGCGACGCGCATGTCCGCCAGTGCCTCGTCCACCTGGATGAATTCCTGCACCAGCAGCTCGGCGAAGTAGAGCGGGTGCATGGCGGAGGGCAGGGTGGTGCCCGCATCGAAGCTGCAATCCCGCCTGTCGAACCCGGCCTGGAGCACCAGGTCGCGGGAAATCCCCTCCGCCACCCAGACGGAGGCGCGGTCGATGTCCAGGTCGTGGGTGATGTCCAGGCACATGGCCCGGAACAGGGAAGCGTGGCTGCCGCTGCTGCGGAAATACGGCAGGATCGCTTCCGTGAACCCCATGGCCCCAACCCTTTCGCCTCAAGCAATCGCGAAAGGATTATGGGATCGTGGGCGGGTTTTCCAGTGGCTTCGACAAATCCCTGTCCAGGACTCGCCGGGTCTTCGCAAAGGTTGGTGCCGGTTTTACCTTGTTCACAGGATGTGGTTGATGCAGGCCAGCATGAAGCCGGCGATGGCCAGCATGCCCGTGGTCTCCACGAACTCGGAAGCGTGCGGCAGCTTGGCGGCGACGCGGCCGAGGAAGGAGGTGGGGGTGCCGGCGGCGCGGGTGGTCAGGGTGGTCATCTCGGTCTCTCCTGGCTGGGTGTTCGGTGGTGGTCTCTTGCCCGGGGAGGAGAGCAACCGCCGTGCCAAGTGCCGGACCGGGCCGATTTCCTGGGGCGGGCCGCGCAGCCGGTGGCGGCGGCGCGACGGAATGGCCGGTGCCGCCACAGTGTCGCCATCATCGCCACCGCCCGGGTGAACGGACTGTCCGTTTCCGGACAGGCGCTGTCCAGGGACGGACGGCTGGCGCCGCAATCCCGGCCGGACCAGGGCGGGTCCCCGGTTCGCGTCGGCTCCCCCGGCGGCCCGCCCCCTGTCGGGAAGGGCATCCGGGCCTTCCCCAGCCCACGGCCCCATGCTAAGGCGGTGCTCCCGTCCCAAGCGTGGAGCCAGCCCGTGACCGACTCCCTCGCCCTCACTCCCACCCTGCAAGGCCTGCGCGCCGAGGGCGGGCTGTACCATGGCTTCGTCGCGCCGAACTGGGCGCAGGGGCGGGCCGGCTATGGCGGCGTGGTGACGGCCCTGGGCTTTGAGGCCATGCGGCGGGAACTGGGCCCCGACAGCCCCCTGCGCAGCCTGAACGTGGCCTTCATCGGCCCGGCGGTGGGGGACCTGACGATCCAGGTGGAGCGGCTGCGGGTGGGCCGCACGGCCGCCTTCCTGCAATCCACCGTGCGGGCGGGGACGGATGTGGTGGCCACCGTCGCCGCCTGCTTCGGCCCGGACCGGGAAAGCGTGGTGAACCTGCCGTCGGCACCCGGGCCGGAGGTGCCGCCGCCGGATGGCTGCATCCCGCTGCCCAGCGGCGGCCCGGTGCCCACCTTCCTTAAGAACCTGGACGTGCGCATCGCCCGCGGCCTCCCCTTCATGGGCCGCCAAGACCCGGAGATCCTCTGGTGGGCCCGCCACCGGGATGAGGCGGCCCGGGGTGCGGAGAGCGGCTTCGTCGCCCTGCTGGACACCCTGCCGCCCGCCGCGGCCACCCAGTTGAAGGGTCCCAGCCCCCTGTCCAGCCTGACCTGGATGGTGGACTTCCCCGGCACCGGGTTCGACACCACGGACGGCTGGTACCTGCTGCGCAGCGTCTCCGACTATGCGGGCGGCGGCTTCTCCGGCCAGGCCATGCAGGCCTGGAACCGCGACGGCAAACTGGTCGCCCTGCACCGCCAAAGCATCGCCATCTTCGGGTAGGAGCCAGCCTCGCCAGACAGGGAAAGGGCGCAAAGTCCTGCGACTTGACAGGTGATAGGAAAATAAGCGTCAATATAGGACGCGAGCGCCCTGGCGCTCTCCTTCCCTGCCAACCCGGAGGATACCAGATGCCACCCCTGTCCACCCCCTTATCCCGCCGCGGCGACATCCTGGCGGAGCTGGCGCCCGCGCTCCTGCCGGTGAACTGGCTCAACCCCAACCCGGACCGGCCGCGTCGGCATATGGACGAGCAGGAGCTGAAGGCCCTGGCCAAGTCCATCCAGGAGCAAGGCCTGTTGCAGCCCATCCTGGTCCGCCCGGAGCCCCACCCGGGGGGCGGCTACCATTACGTCATCGTGGCGGGGGAGCGGCGCTGGCTCGCGGTCTGCAAGCTGGGGTGGGAGCATGTTCCGGTGGTGGCGTTCACCGGTGAGACCGGCCAGGCCGCCCTGGTGGAGAACCTGCAACGGGTGGACCTGTCCCCGCTGGAGACCGCCCGCGCCCTGCGCCGCCTGCTGGACACCAAGGCCATGACCCAGCAGGAGGCGGCCCGCCTGCTGGGCCGGGGCGAGGCGGAGGTCAGCAAGCTCCTGTCCCTGCTGTCCTTCGGGCCGGAGGAGGTGGCCCTGCTGGAAGGTAGTGGCGCCGGCGTCGCGAAAAGCCTGCTGATGGAGCTGGTACGCCTGCCCGCCGGTCCGGAGCGGCAGGCGCTGCTGGCCGACGCCATCGAGGGCAAGGTCACAATCCCGATGGTGCGTGCCGCCAAGGCCAGGCTGGAGGCGGGCGAGCCACCGGCCCCGGCGATGCCGGCCGCCGCCAGGACCGGGCGCCTGACCCTGAAGTCCCTGGACAAGCTGACCACCCGGTTCGCCACGCTGGCCTTGCCCGCCAGGAACCCCGAACCGGTGCGCGAGAAGCTGCGCCAGTTGCGCGACCAACTCGACCGGCTGTTGGCGACGGGGTGAGCGCCAGGCGGGCCATCTCCCTTGCCGCCCTGGGGCCATGCTGCGAAAATGCGCCGGTTTAAGGATCGGGTCGGGGACGTGCCATGTCGGGAAGGCCGACGTTGCTGGTGGTGGATGATGACGCCGACATGGCGGCCCTTCTCGCGGCCCTGGCCGAGGGGGCAGGCTTCACCGCCCATGCTGCCGACGGGGCGGTGCAGGTGGCGGAAAGCCTCCGCGCCGGCCTGCCCGCGGTCATCATCCTGGACATGGTCATGCCCTGGCCCAGCGGCATGGAGGTGCTGTCCGCCCTGCGCGACCAGGGTTGGGCGGGCCACCTGGTCATCGCCACCGGCGACCACCGGATGGCGGTGGAGGCGGCGGAGTTCGCGGCCACGCTGGGCCTGGCCGGCATCACCACCCTGCTGAAGCCCTTCGACCCGGTCGCCGCCATGGCCCTGTTGAAGGACCTGCGGGAAGTGGCCCCGGCCTGACGCCATCCCCCGCGGCTGAACCGAATCGCCGATTCGGTTCAGAGTGGTCATGGCCCGGTGTCCGGGCGTCCCCGGCAGGGGTCCGACCCTTATTCCCCCGTCGTCCTGATATGCATCAGGGCGCCGCAATGCTTGCAGTGGACCGCGTCCGGGTCGTGGCGGGTCAGTCCGCAGGACTTGCACTCGCACTCCACCTTGCCGGGGCGCATCACCGACTGGGCGATCTTCATGAACAGGGAGACGCCGCAGACCATCAGCGCGATGGACAGGAACCGGCCGGACCAGCCCACCAGCGTGATGTCGCCATAGCCCGTCGTGGTCAGGCTGGTCACCGTGAAATACAGCGCGTCCCCCATGGTCTGGACCTTGGGGTTGATGCCATGCTGGAACTCGAACACCACGGCGCTGGCCACGGTGACGAAGATCCCCAGGGTGGCCAGGGTCCCCGCCAGCTCCCCGTGCCGCTTCATCCAGGGGCTCTGCCGGCGCAGCTCATGCATCACCTTCAGGGCGCGCAGCACCCGCAGGGCCCGCAGGATCCGCAGGAAGGCCAGGCTGCCGACGGACTCCGGCACCAGCAGCGAGGCCACGATGACCATGTCCAGCAACTGGCCCGGCCGGATGCTGAAGGACAGCCAATGCTCAGAGGCCAGGATGCGGGCCACCAGCTCCACCAGCAGCAGCACGCCGATGGCCTTGTCCATCGCCATGGTCCAGTCCGCCGGCGGCGCGAAGGCCAGCACCACGAAGGCCAGCACGGTCATGATGTCGAACACCAGCAGGCCCACCCGGAACCGCTCCGAGCCATAGGCCCGGCGCAGCCGACCAATCAGGCCGGGCCGTCCCGCGTCACCTGCCGTCGCGGCCATCGGGGCACCCCCTGGCATCCTTGATCCCACCCCGGGACAACGCCGGCCCCGCGCCAAGGGTCCGGCACGGGCCGCTGCGGAAAGGGGCGGGGGTGCCACGGGGGTCCAGGGCCATCAATAACGACACCCAACCGTTCGGAGACAAACTCATACCCTTGCGCCACTCCCTCCCACCCCGCGGAGGATTGCGGGGAAGCGGTGTCATGGGCATTTCCCCAAGGGTCTTCGCGGCGGGCGGGGGGTGGCGCCACCCCGGTCCCGCACCCTGCTGGGGCGCCCAAAGGGACGGATGGCATGCCACGGTCGCGGATGGTCTCAGGCTTCAGGTTGCTGGCGGTGCTGGTGGGGGTGGGGGCCGCCGCCCCGGCCTTGGCCAAGGACGTGCCTTTCGTCCCCACGCCCCAGCCGGTGGTGGACAAGATGCTGGAACTGGCCAAGCCCAAGAAGAGCGATTACCTGATCGACCTGGGCTCCGGCGACGGGCGCATCGTCGTCACCGCCGCCCAGCGTTACGGCGTCACCGGCATGGGGGTGGACATCGACCCCGACCGGGTGGCCGAGGGCAAGCAGAACGCCCAGCAGGCCGGCGTGACGGACAAGGCCACCTTCGTGGAGGCCGACCTGTTCAAGACCGACATCTCCAAGGCCGACGTGCTGACCATGTACCTGCTGCCGCAGGTGAACCTGCGCCTGCGGCCCGTGGTGCTGGACACGCTGAAGCCGGGCACCCGCGTCGTCTCCCACGCCTTCGACATGGGCGACTGGCAGCCGGACGCGAAGGAGTCGGTGGAGGCCCGCACCATCTATTACTGGGTCGTCCCCGCCAAGGCCGCCGGCACCTGGAAGGTGGAGCAGGGTGGCAAGTCCACCGAGGTCTCGCTGGAGCAGACCTACCAGATGCTGCAGGGCACCGCCGGCAAGGACAAGGTGGAGGGCCGGCTGAAGGGCACGGAGATCAGCCTGACCATGACCGGCGGCGACGGCAAGGCCCGCACCCTGACCGGCAAGGTTGACGGCGCCAAGATGTCGGGCACCGGCGACGGCGGGGCCTGGACGGCCACCCGCACGGGCGGCTGAGGGCGTGTCGCCGCAGAAATTCCCGGAGCGGCGCCTGTCCGTGTCGGACGGCGTCGCCATCCTCGTGGGCACGGTGGTGGGGTCGGGCATCTTCAGCCTGCCCGCCGTCGTGGCCGCCAATGCCGGCGACGGCACCACCTTCCTGATGTTCTGGGTCGCCGGCGGGCTGGTCGCCCTGGTCGGCGCCCTTTGTTATGCCGAGCTGGCGACGACCGAGGCCGACGTGGGCGGGGAATACAGCTTCCTTGCCCGCGGCTGGGGGCCGTCGGTGGCCTTCCTGTTCGCCTGGGCCCGGGTGGCGGTGGTGCAGACCGGCGCCATCGCCCTGGTGGGCTTCCTCTATGGCGACTATGCCCAGGCCCTGCTGCCGCTGGGACCCTATGGCCCGTCCATCCATGCCGCCCTGGCGGTGATGGCGCTCACCGCCCTGAACATGGCCGGGGCCGTCGCCGGCGCGGGGGCGCAGAAGGCCATGGTGGCCCTGCTGGTCCTGGCGCTGCTGGTGCTGGCCGGCGCCGGCCTGGCCCTGGGGGGGGGGGGCACGGTGTCGCCGACCCCCGCCGCGGGACGGGAGACGGTTGCCGGCTTGGCCATGGTGCTGGTGCTGCTGACCTACAGCGGCTGGAACGAGGCCGCCTATATCGCGGGGGAGCTGCGGGACGTCCGCCGCTCCATGCTGCGGGTGCTTCTGGTGGGGGTGGGGGTGGTGACCCTGCTCTACCTGGCGGTCAATGCCGCCTACTTGAACGTGCTGGGGCTGGAGGGGCTGGGCAAGTCCTCCACCCCGGCGGCGGACGCGGCCGCGGCGGCGCTGGGGCCGGGGGCCGGCTTCGCCATGTCGCTGGTGGTGCTGCTGGCCATGCTGACCACCATGAACGCCGCCATCTTCACCGGGGCCCGGGCCACCTATGCCCTGGGGCGTGACTTCCCCAGGCTGGGCTGGCTGGGGCGCTGGGGCGGGCAGTCCGGCGCGCCGGTGACGGCGCTGTTGGCGCAGGGGGCCGTGTCCCTCGCCCTGGTGGCGGCGGGCACGGCGGCGCGGGACGGGGTGTCGGCCATGGTGGGCTACACCTCCCCCGTCTTCTGGCTGTTCATGCTGCTGGTGGGGCTGAGCCTGTTCCGCATCCGGCGGCAGGGGGTGGTCCCGGCCTTCAAGGTGCCGTTCTACCCCGTTACGCCGGCCCTGTTCTGCGCGGTCTGTGCCTACATGGTCTATGCCAGCGTCATGCATACCGGCACGGGGGCCCTGGTGGGCCTGGCCGTGCTGGCCCTGGGCCTGCCCCTGCTGCTGTGGGTGCGGGCAGGGGAGGGCAGGGTGCCCGTCCCCTCAGGGCTTCGGGGCCGCGGGTAGTTTCTCCCAGGTCTCCATCGCCGTCTCCGTCCCGCCCAGGACGGTATAGACCCCCACCACCTTCCCGTCGGGGGAGGGACGGTAGACGGCGATCCCCGGCTGGCCGCCCTGCGGGGCGAAGACCACCGACATGCTGCCGCCCCCCTCGATGGCGGTGCCCAGGTGCCGCTCGCCGCCGATCCGCCAGGCGATGGTCAGGGTCTGGCCCGTGCGGATCACCCGCGCCTCCCCCTTGTAGGAACGGCCGTCCGGCAGCTCGCCGGTGACGGCATAATCACCCTCGAACCCGTCGGCGAGGACGGGGGTGGCGCTGAGCGCCAGGACCATGGACAGCAGGACAGCGGGACGACGGGACATGCGGGCACCCCCAGGGTTCGCGGCCGATATGCCGTTGACCTAGGTGCAAACAGGCCAGAAGCCACTCCGGCTTGCCGGGGTTTCATGGCCAACCGGCATTTTCTGTGACAGGGCCGTGAAAGAAGCCATTGACCGGGGTAGGGGGCTGCCTA
>MOEB01000090.1 GCA_001939945.1 Aerophototrophica crusticola
GTTGCCCGGCGCCACCGCGTCACCCGGCCCGCCATTGCCCGCGGGCGGGGCCTCGCCGGCCGGCTGCCCCTCACCCTGGGGTGCCGGCGCCGGGGCCGGGGCGCGGTTGCCCTGCAGGCGCTGGGTGCCCGTGTCCTCGCCGATGCGGATGCGGAACTGGGCCGTCGCCTCGTTGCCCTGGCTGTCGCGGGCGATGACCGCCACCTCCAGCACGCCCTCGCTGCCCTGGGGCGGGGTGCCCACGAAGGTGCGGCTGCTGGGGTCGAAGCTGAGCCAGGCCGGCAGCGGCTCCCCGTTCGGCTGCTTGGCCTCGTAGGTGAGCTGCTCGTTCGCGTTGGTGTGGCGGAAGATGTTCTGCGGGATCTGGAACTGGGTGCTGCGGTTGGTGACGGCGATCTGGTCGCTAACCGAGCCGGCCACGAACAGGTTGATGGTCCGGCTTTCCAGCCCGGCGTTGCCGCCGGAGCCCGTCACCAGCCCGCCGCCGCCCACGGTGGGCAGGCGGGTCGGGCCGTTGGCGCCGCCGGGGCCGTCGGAGCCGCTGCCGGAGGAGGAGCCGGGGGTGGGGTTGGTCACCAGCGGCGGCGTGGGCACCGTCACGGTGATGGGCGTGGCCGGCGGCGGGGGCGGGGGCGACGGGGGCACCGTCACCACCGGCGGCGAGGGCGGCGGGGTCGGGACGGGCGTCGGGGTGACGACGGCCGGCGGCGCGTTCACCGTGATGGTGACCGGCACGAAGGCCTCCGCCCCGCCGCTGTCGCGCACCACCACGTGGATGGTGACGACGCCCACGGCACCGGCCGGCGGTACACCGGTGATGGTGCGCGTGACCGGGTCCCAGACCAGCCAGGACGGGGCCGGGCTGCCGTCGGGCAGGCGCAGGATGATGGCCTGGGTGTCGCCGATGTCGATGTCGCCGAACAGGCCCGGCGGCACGGCGATGGAGATGGCGTCGCCCGGCACCACGGTGACCGGGGCCAGCGTGCCCGTGGGGAAGGGCGCGTCGTTCACCGGGCGGACGGTGACGGGGATGTCGGCGCTGGCCAGCAGCGGCCCGCCGGCCCCGGTGTTGCCCAGGTCGGAGACGCGGACGCTGAGCGTGTCCGCCCCGTTGTAGTTGGCCGGGGCGGCGTAGGTCAGGCTCGCCAGCACGGCGTTCAGCGCCTCCCGGCTGCCGCGCAGGGTCATGGCGCCGCTGCCGTTGGCCCCGGCCACCAGGGTCACCCCCGCCGGCAGGGTCGCCGTCAGCTTGCCCGTGGCCACGGACAGGGACAGCTCCATCAACCCGCCGGAGACGTCCACGTCGCTGATGGACAGGCCGGCGGCGCCGGTGAAGGACAGGGTCGCGTCCTCATCCACCGCGACGCCTGCCGGGCGGGCCAGGACGGGGGCGTCGTTCACCGGGGTGACCGTGATGGGCAGGGTGCCCGTGGCCAGCTGGGCCGTGCCGCCGCTGTTGCCCAGGTCGCTGGCGGTGAGGGTCAGCGCGTCGGGGCCGTTGTAGTCCGGGTTGCCCTGGTAGGAGAGGGTGGCCAGGGTGGCGTTGATGTCGGCCAGGGTGCCGCGCAGGGTCAGGCTGCCGCTGCCGTTGGCCCCGCCGGTGAGGGTGGCGCCGCCCGCCGGGGTGACGGACAGGCGGCCCTGGCCCACGGCCAGGGTGACCTCCACCAGGCCGGTGCCGACGTCGCGGTCGGACAGGCTGATGCCGGTGAGGGCCAGGGACGTGTCCTCCGCCACCGTGGCGGCGCCGGGCAGGGCCCAGGCGGGGGCGTCGTTCACCGCCGCCAGCGTGACCGACAAGGTGCGGGTGACCTCGGCGAAGGTGCCGTCCCGCGCCTCGTCCGTGCGGGCCGTGACCGAAAGCTCGATGGTGCCGGTGAAGTCCGCCGGCGGGACCAGGGCCAGGCCGGCGAGCTGGCCCGGCGTCAGGGTCCAGGACCCGTCGGCATTGCGGGTGCCCGCAGACAGGCTGGCGCCCGCGGGCACGCCGCGGATGGTGACCGTCAGCGTCTCCGACCCGTCCGCGTCCACCAGGCCCGTGGCGATGGACAGCGGCACGGGCGTGTCCTCCGTGCCCGGGGTGGCGGAGACGGCCAGGGTGGGCGCGTCGGCCACGGCCGTCACGGTGACGGCGATGGCCGTGGTGCGGCTGGCGGTGCTCCCGTTCTGGCCCTCGCGGGTGGTGGCGGTGACCGTCAGGGTGAAGTCGCTGTCGTCGTGCAGCGCGGGCGTCAGGGTCAGCCCGGCGAGCTGGGCCGGGGTCAGGGTCCAGGTGCCGTCCGCGTTGCGGGTGCCGGCGGACAGGGTGGCGCCGCCGGGCACGCCGGCGATGGTGACGGACAGGGTCTCGCTGCCGTCGGCGTCCACCAGGGCGGTGGTGACCGGCAGGGCGACGGGCGTGTCCTCGGGCGTGGTGACCCGGGCCGGGGCCGACAGGGTCGGCTGGTCGGCCACCGCGGTCACCGTCACGTCGATGGTGCGGGTGGTGCTGGCGCTGGAGTTGTCGCGCGCCTCCGTGGCCGTGGCGGTGACGGTCAGGCGGAAGGGGGCGTCGCTGTGCGGCGGCGGCGTGATCCGCAGGCCGGCGAGCTGGGCCGGCGTCAGGGTGACCGCGCCGCCGGTGACGGTCAGGGGCCCGGCGTCGTTGGCCAGCACCGCACCTGCGGGGATGCCGGTGATGGTCAGGGACAGGGTCTCGCTGCCGTCAACGTCCACCAGGGCGGAGGTGATGGGCAGGGCGACGGCCGTGTCCTCCGCCGTCGCCACGTTGGCGGGGGCGGACAGGATGGGCGTGTCGGCCACGGCGATGACGGTCACCGGCAGGTCCAGCACCGTGTCGGCGGAGAGGCCGGTGGAGGCCTCCGTCGCCCGGGCGGTGACGGTCAGGGTGAAGTCGCCGTCGCTGTGCGGCGGCGGGGTGATCCGCAGGCCGGCCAGCTGGGCCGGGGCCAGGGTGACGCTGCCGCCGGTGACGGCCAGGGGCCCGGCGTCGTTGGCCAGGGTGGCCCCGGCCGGGATGCCGGCGATGATGACGGACAGGCCCTCCGACCCGTCGGTGTCGCGCAGGGCCGGGGTGATGACCAGGGCGACGGCCGTGTCCTCCGGCGTCGTAGCGGCGGCCACGGCCAGGGCCGGCGCGTCGGCCACGGCGGCCACCTGGATGGTCAGCGTGTCCGTGTCGGACAGCGGGCCGCCGGTGCCGGAGTTGCCCAGGTCGTCGGTGGTCATCACCAGGGTGGCGGTGCCGCTGAAGTCGGCCGCCGCGTCGAAGCGCAGGGTGGCGAGGGCGGCGTTCACCGCGGCCACGCTGCCTTCCAGCACCAGGGTGCCGTCGCGGCTGCCGGTGCCGGTGACCAGGGTGACGCCCGCGGCGCTGCCCAGGGTCACGGTGCCGTGGGTGGCCACCAGGGTCACGCGCACCGGGGCGGTGCGGGCGTCCACGTCGGAGACGGAGAGGGCCAGGGCGCCGGCCAGGGCGATGCCGCCGTCCTCCGGGATGAGCTGCGTGGCCGGCAGGCTGTTCACCGGCGCGTCGTCCACGCCCACCACCTGCACCGTCAGGCTGGCGCTGCCAGTGGCGGCACCGGCGAGGTCGGAGTTGGCGTCGGTGACGCTGATGGTCACGCTGCGGCTGGCGGACAGGACCGTCGGGTCCTCGCTGCTGCTGGCGAAGGCCAGGCTGCGCAGGACGGCCTGGTACTGGGCCAGGGTGGCGGTGCCGGACAGGGTCAGGGTGCCGCTGGCCGCGTCATAGCTGGCGCTGATGCCGGAGCCAGCGGTGACCGACAGGATGTCGCCCGCGGTCAGGCCGCCGCTGATGCGGACGGTGGCGCCGGTCAGGCTGGTGTCGTCGCTGTCGGACAGGGTGAGGTTGGTGGCGACCAGGACGGGGGCACCGTTCTCCGTGAAGGTGCCGCCGTCGCCGTTGGTCGTGACCACGGGCGTGTCGGCGGCGGGGGCGACGTTGGCCTGGAGCACCAGGGTGCCACTGCCGGCGCCGGCAGCGTCGGAGTTGGCGTCCGTCACGGTGACGGTGAAGGTGCGGCCGGTGCGGCTGCCGTCCAGGGTTGGGTCGTCGGCCGTGCTGGCATAGGTGACGGAGCGCAGCACCTGGCGGTAGTCGGCCAGGCTGGCCGTGCCCGACAGGGTCAGGGTGCCCGTCCCGGCGTCGTAGCTGGCGGTGATGCCGGCCACGGTGGTCGCGGCCAGCAGGTCGCCGGCGGTGAGGTTGCCGGTGATCCTGACCGTGGCGCCGGAAAGCCGGGTGTCGTCCGGGTCGGACAGGGTCAGGCCGGGGTCGAGGGTGACGGGGCTGCCGCCCTCCGTGAAGGTGGGGGTGGCGCCGCCGCCGGTGGGGACCGGGTTGTCGGTCAGCGGCGTGACCACGGCGCCGCGGGTGGCGCTGCCGCTGGCAGCCCCGGCGCCGTCGGAGTTGGCGTCCGTCACCGTGACGGTGAAGGTGCGGCTGGTGGCCGTGGTGTCGGCGGTGGGGTCGTCGGAGCCGCTGGCGAACGTCACCGTGCGCAGGGCGGCCTGGTAGTCCGCCAGGCTGGCCCGGCCGGTCAGGGACAGGGTGCCGGTGCCCGCGTCGTAGCTGCCGGTGATGCCGTTCCCGGCCGTGAAGGCCAGCAGGTCGCCGGTGGTCAGGCCCGCGGTGATGCGCACCGTGGCGCCATTCAGGAAGCCGTCGTCGGCATCGGCCAGGCTCAGGCCGGAGTCCAGCAGGACGGGGGCGCCGTTCTCCGTGTAGGCGATGCTGCCTGATGTGGTGGTGACCACGGGGGCGTCGTTCACCGCCGCCAGGGTGACGGTGCGGGTGGCCTCGACCGTCGTCTTGGCGCCCACGCCGTCGGCGTTGCCGTCGGTGACGGCGAAGCCCACGGTGCGGCTGGGGACGGTGCCGTTTACCGTCGGGTCGGCGCTGGCGGAGCGGTAGGTGACGGCACGCAGGGCGGCCTGGTAGTCCGCCCGGCTGGCGGTGCCGGACAGGGTCAGCACGCCGGTGGCCTGGTCGTAGCTGGCGGTGATGCCGGCCACGGCCGTGCCCAGCTCCAGCATGTCGCCGGCCTGGAAGCCGGACGTGATGCGGACCACGGCGCCCGCCATCGACGTGTCGTCGCGGTCGGACAGGGTGATGCCCGGGTCCACCGGGATGCCGGCGCCGCGCTCGGTATAGGCGGCGCTGCCGGCGGAGGCGGCCAGCAGCGGCGTGTCGTTCACCGGCACGACCTTGACCGTGTAGGCCAGGTCGTTGCTGGCGCCGTTGGCGGGCTGGCCGTCATCGACGCGCACCGTCAGGGTGCGGTCTGATGTGACCGGGTTCTCGGCGGTGTTGGCGTAGGTCACGGCCCCCAGCGCCGCCTTGAACTGGGCCAGGGTCGCCGTGGCCCCGGCGGAGGCCAGGGTCAGGGTGCCGCTGGCCGCGTCATAGCTGGCGGTGATGTTGCCGTAGGCGGCCGGGGCGGTGTTGGTGAAGGCCAGCACGTCCTGGCCGGCGTTCAGGTTGCCGGTGATGCGCACGGTGGCGCTGGCGAGCGTCGTGCCGTCGGCGTCGGTGAGGGTCAGGCCGCCGCCGAGCGCGATGACCGGCACCGGGTCGCCGTTGTCCGTCTCCGTGAAGGTCACGGTGCCGGTGCCACCGATGACCGGCGCGTCGTTGGTGGCGACCACCGTCACCGTGCGGGTGGCGATGGCGGACAGGTTGTTCAGGGCCCGGCCGTCGTCGAGCTGGAAGCTGACGGTGCGGTCGCCGGCGGTCGGCGTCTCCGACCCGTTGCCGTAGGTGACGGCGCGCAGGGCCGCCTCCCACTGCGCCTTGGTGGCCGTGTCGCCGGCGGAGCTGAGCCTGAGGACGCCACTTTCGAATTCGAAAGTGGCGGTGATGTTGCCGTAGAGGGTGCTGTCCGTGTTGGTGAAGGCCAGCACGTCCTGGCCCCGGACATAGCCCGCGGTGATGGCGACGGTGGCGGCGCGCAGGGTGGCGTTGTCCACGTCCGCCACGGTCAGGTCGCTGGCCACCGCCACCGGCGGGGCGGCGGTGTTGTTGCCCTCCGTGAAGGTGGTGGGGCCGGGGCCGACGGTGACCACGGGGGCGTCGTTCACCCCGTTGATGGTGATGGTCAGGGTGCTGGTGGCCTCGTCGCCCGCCGTGCCGTCGGACAGGCGGTAGGTGAAGCTCTCCGTCAGCGTCTCGCCCGGCGCCAGGGCCTGCACGGCGGGGAAGCTGTTGTTGAGGGCGTAGCTGTAGCTGCCGTCGGGGGAGACGGTCAGGGTGCCGTAGCTGCCGGTGACCTGGGTGCCCGCGGACACCGCGGTGAAGGTGCCGGCCAGGCCGGGGTGGATGCCGCTGACCGACAGGGTGCCGGTGGCGGGCTCGTCCACGTCGCTGTCGGCGGTGGCGTCGGTGACCAGGTTGCCGGACGGGGTGCCGGCGGCGGTGTCCTCATCCACGCTGCCCGTGTTGGGGCGCGCCACGGGGGCGTCGTCCACCGGGGTGACGGTCACGTCCAGGGTGCGGGTGGTGGTGGCCGCGGGGGCGTCCACGTCCACGCTGGTGACGGTGACCGTCAGGGTGATCGGGTTGCCGGCGTTGTCGCGGACGCTGTTCCAGTTGGCCGGGGCCTGGATGGTGAGGGTGGCGAGGTCGGCGGGGGTCAGCGCCGGGGTGGCGCCAGCCGTCAGGGGCACGACCACGCCGTTGTTGCGCAGGGTCCAGCCGGCGGGGATGCCGCTGAGGGTGATGCGCAGCGTCTCATCGGTGCCGCTGGTGTCCGTCTCCCCCACCGTGATGGACAGCGGGATCTCCGTGTCCTCCGCCCCGCTGGCGGGCAGGGTGGTGGCGCCGGGCGCGTCTGACACGCGGGTGATGGTGATGGTGACGGACTTGGCGTCGGTGGAGCCCTGGGCCGTGCTGCCGGTGCCGCCGTTGGGCGCGCCGGCGTTGCGGTCGTCCACCGTGGCGGTCAGCGTGACCGTGCCGCTGTCGTCGGTGGCGGCGGTGTAGCGCAGGGCGGCCAGGGCCGCGTCCACCTGCGTCCTGGTGCCGGTCAGGGTGACCGTGTCGCTGCCGTTGCCGGTGACCGTCGCGCCGCCCGTGTGGGTACCCGCGGTGACACCGGCAATGGCGACCGTGCCCTTGGCGAGCGCCGTGCCGGTGGCGAGCGACAGGGTGACGGTGAAGCGGTCGGTGGCGCTGGCATAGGCCAGGTCCGCCAGGTCGTTGATGCTGATCCGGCCGGCGGCGGTGCCGTCGAAGGCCAGGGTGCCGTCCTCCGCCACCGTGGCGGTGGCGGGGGCGGTGACGGCGGGGGTGTCGTTGGTGGGCCTGACGGTGATGGCGACCGTGTCCGTGTCGGTCTTCGCCCCGCCGGCGCCGCTGTTGCCCTGGTCCGTGGTGGCCACGGTCAGGGTGTCGGTGCCGTTGAAGTTGGCCGTCGGCGCATAGGTCAGGCCCGCGGCCAGCAGGCTGTTGATGTCCGCCTGGGACCCGGTGAGGACCAGGGTGCCCGTGCCGGACCCGGTGACTGTGATCCCCGCCAGGGTGCCGACGGACAGGGTGCCGTGGGTGACGGACAGGGTGACCTGGACAGGGTCGCTGCCCGAATCCGGATCGGCGATGGAGATCGCGTTGCCGTTGGCCGCGGAGAAGGTGAGGGCCGAGTCCTCGTCCACCTCTTGCGCGGCGGGCACCGTGTTCACCGGGACGTCGTTGCCGGCGGCGATGGTGATGCTGCCGCTGATGCTGACATTTTGGCGCGCCAAACCGCCGGCGTCGCCGCCGGCCTGGGTGTTGCCCACGCTGGCCCCGGCCTGGCCGTCCCACAGGGTGACGGTGAAGGCGCGGGCGCCCGCGGGCGGGGTGTCGCTGGTGTTGCGGAAGGTGACGCCGTTCAGGATGGCGCTCACCTGCGCGGTCGTGGTGCCAGCGCCCAGGTTGATGGTCAGGCTGGTGCCAATGCCGGTGTTGTCCAAGGCAATGGTGGCGCCCGCGGTCGCCAGCAGGGCAGCGTCCACCTCCAGCCGGTCGGTGGCGACCATGCCGGCCAGGGTGACGGTGATCTGGCCGGCGCCGAACACCGTGCCGGACAGGCCCGCCGTGGTCGAGAGGTCCACATCGCCCACCGACACGCCGGACAGCAGCGACTGGGCCGACGTGCCGGTGCCGGTCACCTGGCTCTCATTCACCGTGCTGTCGAAAGCCACCGCCCCGGCGCCGAAGCTGGGCGCGTCGTTGCGTGGGGTGATGTCGATGGTCATGGTGCGCGGCGCCAGGTCGTAGGCGCCGCGGTTGTCCTGGACGGAGAAGGTGAAGCTGGTGGCGGCCGCCCCGTTCAGGTCGGCTGCCGGGCGGAAAGACAGCTTCGGCAGGTCGGCCAGGGCCACCGTCGTGCCTGCCGCCAGGGCGGCCTCCGCCCCGTTCAGGATGCCGTCGCCGTTGGTGTCCACCCACAGGGTGCCGTTCGGCAGGCTGTCGATGCGCACGCCCGCCAGGGTGTCCGCCGCCTCGCCCGGGGTGGTGAAGCCGAACTCCGCCGCAGTGAAGGTGCGGACCGTGTCTTCCACGGTGGAGACGGTATTGCTGGTGCCGACCGGGGCGTCGTTGCCGTCGGTGATGGTGACGGTGCCCGACAGGCTGGCGGAAAGCCGCGCCGTGCCGCCGGCGTCGCCGCCCGCCTGGGTGTTGCCCACGGTGGCCGCGGCTTGGCCATCCCACAGGGTGACGGTGAAGGTCCGGGCCCCGCTGGGCGGGGTGTCGGCGCTGTTGCTGAGGGTGATAGCGTTCAGGATGGCGTTCACCTGGGTGAGCGTGGCGCCCGCGCCCAGGTTGATGGTCAGGGTGGTGCCGTTGCCTCCGGTGGCGGTGGCGCCCGCGGCGGTCAGCAGGGCGGCGTCCACGGCCAGCGTGTCGCTGGACACCATGTCCGCCAGGGTCACGACGATCTGGCCCGCGCCGAACACGGCATTGCCCAGGCCGTCGGTGGTGGTCAGGTCCACGTCCGCGACGCTCACCCCCGACAGCAGGGTATAAGCCGGGGTGCCGGTGCCGACGGTGGGGGACTCAGCCACGGTGCCGGTGTTGGCGGAGCCGGCGGCGAAGCTGGGCGCGTCGTTGCGCTTCGCCACCGTGAAGCTGAGCGTGTCCGTGTCGGTCTTCGCCCCGCC
>MOEB01000091.1 GCA_001939945.1 Aerophototrophica crusticola
ACCCCGCCCCCCGGCTCCCGCCGGCACCGGCGGCCGACCCCTCGGCCCTGCTGGCGGCGGCGTCCCGGGCGGAGCTGGCCGCGAGCCGCCTGCGCTAGACCCGTTTCCCGCAGACTGGAAACGGGTCTAGCCCTTTGTGTTCCTCACACGCCCCCGGATCGGGGTCCGGGGCAGGCTCCGCCGCATCCGCGGCTTGGCTACGCCCGCATGGGCGGGCGCGGCGGCAGTCGCCGCCGGAGCGTGTTTACGGTCCGCGTAAACACGCTCTAGCCCGGCCGGAGGGCGGGGCACGGCCGGGTGTCCGCTGGGGGGCATCGGGTCCCGTGCGGCCCCCTCGCCAAGCCACGACGCGCCCCGGCCCCCTTGGCGGCAGCCGGCGAGGGGGTACCCCACCGGCGACGGTGCGCGGTCAGGAACCGTTAACCAAGCGAACCGTATGGTCGGCCCGTTCTCGGGAGAAGGGGCGGGTGATGGGCGACGTCGTGGGGACCAGGGGCGGGGCGGGGCAGGCCTGCCGGGGCAGGTGCGGCGCGTGCCCGGCGCGGGCGACGGGGCTCTGCGCCATCGGGGCGGCCGGAACCGCCGCGGCGGCCACCGGCCTTGCCGAGGCGGTCGCGTTGGACACGGGCGAGGCCCTGTTCTCCCAGGGGGATGCCGCCCGGCACGTCTATGCGGTGGCCGGCGGCACGCTGAAGCTGACGCGCCTCATGGCGGACGGGCGCTCCCACGTGGCCGGCTTCGTGTCGGCGGGCGACACGGTCGGCCTCGCGGGCGCCGACGCGGCCACCCACGCCTTCGGGGCGGTGGCCCTGGGCAAGGCCAGGGTGTGCCGGTTCCGGCGCGACAGGCTCCTGGACCTCGCCGACGCCTGCCCGGCGTTCGGGCGGGGCCTGTTCGGCCTGGTGTCGGCCGAGCTGGCGGCCGCGCAGGACAGGATGCTGCTGCTGGGCCGCAAGACCGCCCAGGAGAAGGTCGCCAGCTTCCTCCTCGCCATGCTGGCCGCGGGGAACCGGCACGGCGGCACGGCGGACACGCTGGAACTCCCGATGAACCGCGCCGACATCGCCGACCACCTGGGGCTGACCTTCGAGACGGTGAGCCGCTGCGTCACCAAGCTGAAGTCCACCGGCAGCATCCGCCTGCTGCCGGGCAACCGCGTCCAGGTCCGCGACGCCCCGGCCCTGGCCGACCTCGCGGCGGCCGCCTGAGGGCTGCACAGGCGAGGGCCTAGGGCGTGCTGAAGACGGTGGCAGCCTCCCCGGCCGGGCCGCCGTCACCGTCCCCCAGGACGAAGCGGGCGGGGTGGTTGCCGCGCGGGCCGCCCCCGCGGGTGACGGCGAAGACGCGCAGGGCCAGGACCTCGTTGGGGCCGACCCGCAGCGTCAGGGTGCGTCCCTCGGCCCCCGTCAGGGCGTCGCGCAGCACCGGTGCCCCCGGCGTGTCCAGCGTCAGGGTCGCGGTGGCCGGGGCCAGGGTGCGGTTGGACAGGTGGACCCGGTAGCCGTTCTGCACCGAGCCGTCGGACAGCCGCACGGCGCCCGGCGCCCGCTCCTGCTCCACCGCCAGCGTCAGGCCGGGCCGGGTGGCCAGGGCCGTGCCCATGGCCCCGGCCACCGCCGCCAGGGCCAGCAGCGTGGCCGCGGCCTTGGCCCGGGGACGCCGGGCGGGGGCCCGGGCCGGGGCAATGGACAGGGTGGCGGGCAAGGTCGCGGGCAGGGGCCTGCCCCAGGCCTCCGCCTCGGCCGCGGCGGCGAAGGCGATCAGGCCGGGCTGTCGGCCCAGCTTGCGCATGACGGGGTCGCAGGCGTCGGCGCAGAGGCCGCAATTGATGCAGGAGGCGCTGGGCCCCTGGCGGATGTCGGTGCCGGTGGGGCAGACCCGGACGCAGAGCTGGCAGTCCACGCAGTCCCCCGCCGGGCCGCCCGCCCTGGCCTTGCCACGCGGCTCCCCCCGCGCGGCCAGGTAGGTGAAGGACCGCGTGCCCTCATCCCCCATGGCCGCCTGGATGCGGGGCCAGGGGCACATGTGGACGCAGAACGTCTCCCGCACGATGCCGGCCAGCAGGTAGACGGTGGCCGCCACGGTCAGCAGCGACGCCCACATCCAGGGCCCGGCGTCGAGGGTGGCAAAGGACCACAGCGCCGCCGGCGCGTCCACGAACCAGGAGGTCCAGGCGAAGCCGGCAAGGGCGGAGAGGCCCAGCCAGGCCAGGTGCTTGGCGGACTTGCGCGCCAGCTTGGCGGCGCTCCAGGGCGCGCGGTCGAGGCGCAGGCGGGCGTTGCGGTCCCCCTCCAGCGCCGCCTCCACCCGCACGAACAGCTCGGTCCAGATGGTCTGCGGGCAGGCGAAGCCGCACCAGACCCGGCCCCACAGGGCCGACGCCCCGAACAGGGCCACCGCCCAGGCCACCAGCAGGCCGACCAGGTAGTAGACCTCGTCCGGCCAGAGCACGGCGCCGAACAGCCAACCCCGCCCGGCGCCCACGTCCAGCAGCACCGCCTGCCCCGGCAGGCCGGGGCCCCGGTCCCAGCGCAGCCAGGGCCCCAGGTGGAACAGGGCCAGCGCCAGGGCGGAAAGCAGGGTCTTCAGCCGGCGGAAACGGCCGGAGACGGCCTGCGGGTAGGCCTTGCGGGGCGGGGCGACGTCGGTGGGCAGGGCGGTCATGGCGGGCCGTGGACTTTCGAATTCGAAAGTACCTTTGAGCACGGATCGGCGGGGCCCCTCTTTGTTCGGGCGCAAGGTTCCGCGGCAAAAGCATCGGGGGAGGCGCCGGGCGCCTCCCCCCTTCTTGGGGTCAAGGGTCGGTCACTCCGCCGCCACGGGCGCCCCCGCCGCGGTCACCCGGGCCCGCCGCCGCGCGCCGGCCACCAGCCGCCAAGCGAAGACGGCCAGCAGGATGGCCCCGGCGCCGAAGACGATGTCCCCCGGCACCCGCATCCACACCAGCGTCTCCATCAGCGGGGAATGCACCAGCTCCGCCGAGCGGGCGTACCAGAGGCCGTGCCGGATGCTGGCCCAGGCCTGCACCGCGCCGGCCGGGAACAGGGACAGGAAGGACATCAGGGCCAGCCCGCCGTTCAGGCTCCAGAAGGCGGCCTTCAGCAGCCCGTCGTCCCAGCCTTCCCGCGCCAGGCCGCGCAGGCAGAACAGCATCAACCCGATGCCCAGCATGCCGTACACGCCGAACAGGGCGGTGTGGCCGTGGTTGGCGGTCAGGTTCAGGCCCTGCACGTAGTAGAGGGAGATGGGCGGGTTGATCAGGAAGCCGAAGACGCCGGCGCCCAGCAGGTTCCAGAAGCTGACGGCGACGAAGAACAGGATCGGCCAGCGGTAGGTGGCGACCCAGGGCGCGGCCTTGGAGTGGCGGTAGGTCTCGAACGCCTCCCCGCCCACCAGGGCCAGCGGCACCACCTCCAGCGCGGAGAAGACGGCGCCCACCGCGATCACCGACACGGGCGTGCCGGAGAAGTACCAGTGGTGCGCCGTGCCCAGCACCCCGCCGAACAGGAAGACGATGGTGCCGGCCAGCACCGCCGCGTTGGCGGTGGCGGCCCGCACCAGGCCCAGCCGCACGAAGATGAGGGAGACCACGGCGGTGGCGAAGACCTCGAAGAAGCCCTCCACCCACAGGTGCACCACCCACCAGCGCCAGTACTCCACCATGCTGATGTGGGTGTGCTTGCCCCACATGAAGCCCGCCGCGTAGAACAGGCCGATCGCCACGGTGGACAGGAACAGGATCCACAGGACGGGGCGGCTTTCCGACGGCACCTTCAGCGCCGGCCACAGGGCCCGGCCCACCAGCACCAGCCACAGCATCAGGCCGACGAACAGCAGCGTCTGCCAGAAGCGCCCGAGGTCCACGTATTCCCAGCCCTGGTGGCCGAACCACCAGTTGGCGTCCAGGCCCAGCTTCTGCTGCACGCCGAACCACTCCCCGGCGAGGGAGCCCACCACCACGAAGACCAGCGCGGCCCACAGCACGTTCACCCCCAGCCGCTGGTAGCGCGGCTCATGGCCCGAGATGGCAGGGGCGATGTACAGGCCGGTGGCCAGCCAGGCCGTGGCGATCCAGAACACCGCGAGCTGCGTGTGCCAGGTGCGGGTGACCGCGTAGGGCAGGACCTGGGACAGCGGGATGCCGTAGAAGTCGTGCCCCTCCACCGCGTAGTGGGCGGTGACGGCGCCAAGCGCCACCTGGGCCAGGAACAGGCCGATGACGGTCAGGAAGTACTTGCCCGTCGCCTTCATGGACGGGGTCGGGCGCAGGGACAGCAGCGGGTCCGCGGTGGGCGGGGTGACGTGGTCCTCCCGCCGGGTGCGGCTGTGGTGCCAGGCCAGGGCGCCGATGCCGGCCACCAGCAGCACCACGCTGAGCACCGACCACATGACGTTGGGGGTGGAGGGGACGTTGCCCACCAGCGGCTCGTGCGGCCAGTTGTTGGTGTAGCTGACCGTGTCGTTCGGGCGATCCGTCACCGCGGCCCAGGCGGTCCAGGACCAGAAGGCGGCGATCCCCGCGCGGCGCCCGGCGTCGGGCACGGCGTTGTCGGCGATGGCGTACTGCTCCCGCAGGGGCTTCAGCGCCGGGTCGTCGCCCAGCAGGCGGGTGAAGTGGTCCGCCACCCGCGCCATGGCTGCCGCCCGGTCGGCGGAGACGGTGATGGTCCCGGTGGCGGGGTCGTGGGTGTTGGCCCGCAGCTCGGCCTTCAGCCGGCCCTCCAGCGCGGCCCTGGCCTCCGTGCCTAGCCGGTCGAAGGGCTGGCCATGCTCGCGGGTGGCCCAGATGTCCAGCAGGGCCACGGCCTCCCGGTGCAGCCAGTCGGCCGACCAGTCGGGGGCGAGGTAGCTGCCATGGCCCCAGACGGAGCCCACCTGCATGCCGCCCATGGACTGCCAGGCGAGGCGGCCCTGCTCGATGTCTTGGCGGGTGTGGACCACGGCGCCGTCGGCCCGCACCACGGCCTCGGGCACGGGTGGCGCCTCCCGGTGGATCTGCCGGCCCATCAGCCCCAGGGCGGCGAAGGACGCCGCCATCACGAGGGCCAGGACCAGCCATAGTCTCCTGGTCTGCATCGTCGGGATTCCCTGTCGGTGCCCGCGGGGGACCACGGGCGCTGGGACGGGACCCTAGGCCCCGGGGCGGCCATGCTCTTTGTCGGGGCGCAAACCCCGGCGCCATGCTCGGGATAGGCAAAAAAAGTGGCGGCATCGCTGCCGCCACAGTTGAGGGTTGTCACGAGAAAGGGGGGAAGGGAGGGGTCAACGTCCCGGGCGCAGGCCGACCTTGGTGTCCACGCCTTCCTTGGACAGCTTCGGGTTCTCCGGCCCCTGCACGTCCAGGATGCCCTTCAGGGGCTGCGCGCGGGGCGTCCCGCGCCACAACGGACCGATACCCCCGCGGCGGCCGCGCATCCTTGTCGGCGCGCAAACGGCGTGAGCTTCGGGCAGCCCCGCCGCTTGGCTGCCCGGGACATTTTCCAGACAGGGGTGGGCCGCGGGGCCGTCAAGGGCTTCTGCCGTGGCGGCCCGGGCGCAGGGGCATCGCGACCGCGCGCGGGGGGCACCCGGCACACGCAGGGGATCCCCGCGGGGGGAAAGGCCGGGGCCTGCCCGGTGGCTGCCCCGCCTCAGCGTGGCGGGGCCTGCCTCTGCACGGCGGCCGCGGGCTCGAGGGAGTTCTTGACGAGCGGCTGAGGGCGCGGGGTCGTGGCCGTGCTCGGCGGCAGCTGGGGCAGTTCCACCCGGGGCTGCTCGCCCGTCAGCGTCCGCAGGAAGGCGGCGATGGCCGCCGTCTCCGCGGGGGCCAGCTCCTTGCCGAGCTGCGCCACCCCCATGACGCCGACCGCCTGCTCCAGGCTCCAGACCTTGCCGCTGTGGAAGTAGGGCGCCGTCAGGGCCACGTTGCGCAGGGGCACCGCCCGGAACACGTACTCGTCCGACGCCGTCTTCGTGACCTGGAACCGGCCCTTGTCCCCCGGGGGCAGGATATCGGCGCCGGGGCGCTCCACCACGCCGAACGGGAAGTAGTCCTGGCCGCCCAGGTTGACCCCGTTGTGGCAGGCCGCGCACCCGGCCTCCATGAACAGCCCCAGGCCGCGCTTCTCCTCGGCGGTGAGGACCGCGCGGTTGCCCTCCAGGTACTGGTCGAAGCGCGACGCCGGCGTGATGAGGGTGGCCTCGAACGCCTCGATCGCGCGGGTCACGGTGTCGAAGGTGACCGGCTCCCTCTCGCCGGGGAAGGCGGCCTTGAAGCGGTCCCGGTACTCGGGGATGCTGGAGAGGACCTTGGTCACGTGCTCCGGCGTGGCCGCCATCTCCACCGCCGCCTGGATCGGCCCCTGCGCCTGCGAGCGCAGGTCCCCGGCGCGGCCGTCCCAGAACTGCGCGGCGTTGAAGACGGAGTTGAGGACGGTGGGGGCGTTCCGCGGGCCCTTCTGCCAGCCGTGCCCGATGGAGGTTTCCAGGTTGTCGCTGCCGCCCGCGGCCAGCGAGTGGCAGGAGTTGCAGTTGAGGACGCCGCTGGCCGAGAGGCGGGTGTCGAACCAGAGCATCCGGCCGAGTTCCACCTTCTCCCGGGTGACGGGGTTCCCCTTCACCTCCGGCACCATGGAGGGGATGGGCTTGAAGGTGGCGCTCGCCGCCTTGTGCAGGGCGTCCTCCCCCTGGGCGCCGGGCGCCGGGGGGGATGCCGGCTGCCGCCCGGGCCCGCCGGCGGGCGGGGCCTGTGCCGACGGCTCGCCGGGGACGAAGCCTGCCGCCAGGACGGCCAGCCCGGCGGCCACGCTGGCAAGGACGATGTTCCGCATCGGGGCGCTCCCTCGCTGTTCCCCCACGCCAACATCGCCGCGGCCGATTGGTTCAGGAAAAGCTCATGGACCCCGGGGGCCCGCCGTGGAGACGCGAACGCGCGGGACGCTGCGGCGCCCGGAGGTCCCGAACCGGCCGGCTGTCAGTGGGAAAGCAGGATGGGCAAGGGCGGGGCGCGCAGCAGGGCCTGGGTGGCGCCGCCCAGGATGAAGTCGCGCACCCTCGAGTGGCCGAAGGCCCCCATGACCAGCAGCCCGGCGCCCCGTTCCGCGGCGGCCGTGGCAAGGGCCTCGCCGACCGGCCGGCCGCCGCGCGGCACCGTGTCATGGGTCGCCGCGATCCCGTGCCGGGCCAGGTTCCGGACCAGGCCCGCGGGCTCGGCGGGGGCGGGCAGCGGCTTGTCCTCCGTCACGGTGACCACGTGGACGGACGCGGCATGCGCCAGCAGCGGCAGGGCGTCGGCCACGGCCCGGGCCGCGGGGCGGCTCCGGTCCCAGGCCACCACGGCCGGCGCCCCCACCAGGCCGGGGCCCGGCGGGTCCCGCGGGGGCAGCAACAGGACGGGCCTGCCCGCGCCGAACACCACCTGCTCGGCCAGCTCGGCCAACGGGCCGCCGGGGCCGGCGAGGGGCAGCAGCGTGAGGTCGTGCACGCGGGCATGGGCCACCAGCAGCTCGCCCAGGCAGGCCTCGGGGCAGGACAAGGTCGACAGCAGGGGCGCGCCACCCAGCGCCTCCCGGAACTCGTCCACCCGCGCCTGGGCCGCCGCGGCCGCCCGCGCCCTCGCCTCGTTGACCATGCCGGGCAGGTCGAGCAGCGCGTTCGCCAGGACATTCGCCGGCACCGCGATCCCCGCGTCCACCCGCAGTGCCGTGACCTCCGCGCCCAGCGCGGCCGCGAGGGCGACGGCCTGGCCCGCGCAGCCGGCGGGGGTGGCTTCCGGGTGGCCGATGATCGGGAACAGGATATCCTTGATTGCCATGGCGGGTGCTCCCCTGGTCCGCATGCCGCCCCGCGGCACATGACACCCATGTTGGGACGCCGCTGTCACCTTTTAAGCCCCGGCCGTGGCGTGCCCGGCTTGGCGTCCCCGTGGCTGTCGGGTACCCCTCATGCGCCGGCGCCCGATTTGCCTTGCGTGTTGCCGCCGCACAACATGCGGGCCATATATGGTTCGGCAGGTAACTACCTGTCGCGCTAGAAACTGGCACCCCACCTATTCCCAGTGGGTAGGTGGTCTTTTGTGGTCCTTTCCCGTGCGGCCGCCGCATTGCCGAAACGTCTATTCAATTCGTACATATCGGCGCAAGATGCTTGGGCACCGGCTTTGGTGCCGCTTCGAGACTGGCCCTGCAAGGTCGCCTTGCAGGGCCGTTGTTTTGCCGGCCCTGGCGGATCGCCCCGCGGCTTGCCGTGTTGCCCCCCTGGCAGCCGCAGCCCGCTCGGCACCGCGTCCCATGGCAAGATCCGGAAAGACCGGCAGGCCTTGCCATGCTCGGATGGGGCCACCAGGGGGGAAAGGCATGGGCGCGACGACCCCGTCCATCATCACGCCGGAGTTCATCGCGGCCGTCTGGCGATTGAACCCGCAGGCCGCCGCGTGGCCAGGCCGGACCGCCGGGCTCTCGGCGGCCGTCTTCGGCCAAGCCGGCTCCCGCGACCTCGACCTGCCCTCGCCCCGCGACCCGGCGACCCATGTGCTCAGCGTGGAGCTGGCCCCTTGCCGGCTGCTGTTCGAGGTGGATGGCAGGCTGGTGGCCGACCGCCTGGTCATGCCCGGCGAGGTCCAGGTCGTGCGGGCCGGCGAGGCGCCCCGCGCGCGGGTCAGCGGCAACTGGCGCATCATCCAGTTCTACGTCCCCGCCGCCGACCTCCGGCAGCTCGCGGCGGACCTGGGCGTGCCCTGGGGGGCGGCCCGGGAACTGGAACTGCTGGACCCGGCCTTCACCCCCGATCCCGTGTTGGCCCGCATGGGCCGCCGCCTCGACAGGCGCCTGGCCCGGGGCGACCACCCCGGGCGGCTGGAACTGGACGAGCTCGCGCTGCGGCTGGGCGGGCGGCTTGTCCGCCGCCACTCCTCGGCCCCGCCCCCGCGGCGGCAACGGGCAGGCCTGTCCGATGCGGAGCGGCGGCTGGCCGCCGCGTTCCTTGCCGACGCCGGGGATCCCGGCCTGGGCGAGCTGGCGGTTCTGCTGGGGCGGCCGGCCGTGGAGCTGCCACGGGCCTGTGCCGGCGCCCTCGGCGCGTTCCCGTCCGCGGCCC
>MOEB01000092.1 GCA_001939945.1 Aerophototrophica crusticola
GCCGGGGCGGCCGGGGCCGCCCACGGCGAGGGGGCCCCGCCGCCGGCCGAACAGCCGAAGCCCAAGCCGAAGCCGAAACCCAAGCCGGCCTTCCGGCCGGGCCCGGAGACCTACACGCTGGAGGCCCTGCTGGTGCTGGTGCCCGTCGGCGGGCGGGGCCTCTCGGTCCGGGCCGAGTTCTACGTGGTGACGGCCGGCCCGGCCGACGCCGAGCTGGCCAGGACCCTCGCGCCCGCCGTGCGCGGCCGGCTGGCGGAGCGCGCCTTCGCCTAGCCCGTCGACCCGCGCACCCCGGCCGGCGCCGAGGCCCTGAAGGCCATGGTCCGCGACGCCTACCTCGCCCGGGACGGCGGCCCGGGGGTGGCGGAGGTGCTCATCAAGTCGCTGCTGGTCAGGTGACCGGGTAGCGCCCCAGGAACAGGTCGCCCAGGGCGCGGCGGCGCAGGACGGCGAGGCGGCGCCGCCGGGCGTGCCCCCCGCGGCCGTGCCGCAGGTGGCAGCGCCCGCACCAGGCCGCCAGGCCCGCGTCGCCCACGCGCCGCCGCGCCCCGGGCGACCCCAGGGGCGAGACGAGGACCCCGGGGATTGCCCGTGCACCCTCAGGCAGGCATTAGTCCGGGTCCCCGGTCGCGGAGACCAGCGCCGGCACATGCGCGGCCCCCTTCGGCGCGACCCACCCACACTCCGCCAGGTGCCCCCTCATGGCGTTGACGCATCGCGTGCGCTGGCGCACCAGCAGGTCCGGGGCGCGGAACACCACGCCGCCCCGCGGATCGCCTCGGCATCCGCGGCGTCGTTCTCCTGCCGCTTCACGCACGGCTTGACGTGGGCCGGCGGGATCAGGCGCACCCCATGGCCCAGCCTGGCGATCTCCCGGCCCCAGTGGCGCGCCCCGCCGCACGCCTCCATGGCGACCAGGCGCCGTGGGCGCGACCGGAAGAGCCCGGGCACCTTGGCCCCGGTGAGCCTCCCGCGGAACAGGGCGTTGCCCGACGCATCCGCCACGGACGCCTCCCCCGGGTGGTGCCACCAACACCTCCACTCCGGCACCTCGATGCCGTCGGGGGGCGTCCACCCCATCAGAGCCGCCCTGAGCCGCCGCCGCGCGGGCAACCCCGGGGCGGCCGGCCCCGGTCACCGCACCCCGAACAGCGCCTCCAGGTGCTGGCGGGAGGGGACGGCCGTCGTGAAGCCGACAACGGCCGTCCCGGCGATGTCGTGCCGGCGGACGACGCCGACCATGCCGCCGTCGCCCCTGGCCTGGCCCACCTCCACCAGGGCACCATCGTCGTTCAGCAGCACGAGGAAGCGGGTGGCGTAGGCGCCCCCGCCTGCCGGGACGCGCAGGACGGCGTGCTCCTCCCCGCCCGCCTTCAGCGGCCTGTCCACGCAGACCCCGTTGCCGTCCGCTGGCCAGGCGATGCCCCGGGCCGGCAGGGCTTCCCGGCCGTCGACCGCCGCCGCGAGCCCGAAAGGCACGTCCACCTCCTCCGGCGCGGGGCCGGCCGGCCCCTCCGGGCAGGGGGCCGGTGCCCACGCGGCCACGGGGTCGGGCCCGCCCGGCCTGGCCCAGGTGATGCCCGAGAGTGCGGCGTCCGCCGCGCCGAGCACCTCCGCCTGCCGGTCCGCGGGGCCATGGGCCTGGACCCTGGCGATCCAGTCACCGGCCCTCGCCACGGCCAGCACGGTGACCTTCCCGCCGGCCAGGCCGCCGTAGGCCACCCGCCGCGCGTTGGGGCGGTTCCCGCCGCCGACCGCCACCACCCGGTCGTCCCACACGCGGAGCCCGCCCCCGTGGACCTCCCGCAGCAGGTCCGCCATGGCCAGGGCGGCGAGGTTCGCGTCGGGCAGCGGGGGCCGGTAGAGCTGGATGGTGGCCGAGACGCCCTGCCCCAAGAGGCCGTACCGGACCAGGGCGTTCGTCGAGCCGGCCCCGGCGCCCTTCTGGTCCGTGACGGCCAGGCCGGCGACGGTCCCGGGCAGGGTGGCCCCGGCCTCGGGGAAGGAAGGCACGGTTGCCGCGGCCGGGGGGGTGGCGGTCCCGCCAACCCGGCCAGGCGGGGGCGAGGCGCCGGCGGCGATGGCCGCCCCGCCCGCGGAGGCGAGGCACAGGGACAGGAACAGGGTGGCGGCGCGCATTTCGGCTCCCCGGCGATGTACCTCGCCAGGATGGGCGAAAAGGCCGGGCATGGGAAGACGTCCCGTGCCGGGCCGTGCCAAGCGGGCTCTCCCGTGGCGCTGTCGGCGCCGGCGGGCGTGCTCCCCGCAGCCGTGCCGCAGGTGGCGGCGCCCGCACCAGGCGGCGAGGTCCGCGTCGCCCACGGCCCAGGGCTCGTGGTGCGGCAGCAGGCGGCCAGCACCACCCGCCTCTCCGCCGCGCCCGCGAGCTCCACCAGGTCGGGGCTGTTCGCCGCCGCGCCCGTGTCGTCGCGCCAGCCGCCGGTGGCGGGGTCGAGCCAGCGGCCGTCGGGCAGCCGGCGCACGCGCGCGCCATGGGGCCGGCCGCAGGCCTCGCACCGGCCCCCGGCGCGCACGAAGCGCACGCGCCGGCTGATCTGCGGCCAGTCGATCGGGCAAGGGAAGCGGTGCTCGCGGCGGATCGGCATGGCTCGGCTTGCCCTGGCGGGGCCCGGACGCTGGGGCCGCCGGCCACCCGGGGGCAAGGGGCACCCCGGTTCTGCCCCGGCAGGCGTCGGCCTGCTGGGAGGCCTGCAGCGCGGCCGCCTCGGCATTCCGGCCTGGGGCGGCCTTCGCGGCGGCATCTCCATCGCGCCGTCACCGGCCTGCCGAGGGGGCTGGAGCGCGACGCTCCTGACCGCCACCCACGCGGTGGCGGCCTTCTCCGCCATCGTGCAGGGGGCCACCGTCGGCAAGGTGTCAGGCGACCCGGCGCCTGATGCGGGGCACGTCCCCTTTCCCAGCGGCGTCGCCCCGGACGCGACTGGGGGGCGGCGCCCCGGGAGCGTCGGCGCCGCTCCCGGTGGTCCTGACGGGAGGGTCGCCCCGCGGCCGGCCATGTCCCTCGGTGGGGGCGTTGGCGACACGGGCGGTGATGCCCGCGGCCAGGCAGGGCGAACGTCCGAACGGGTGGAAGGAGTCGCGGCGCCAGCCGACCCTGGATTGCCCCCTACCCACTTCTTGGGTATGGTGCGCCGGCAGCTGCGACCGGCAGCATCGCCTTGGATCAGGAGTGCGCCTTCTCATGCGGCAATGGGTTGTCGGGCTGGTGGCCCTCGCGTTTTCGACTGCCGCATTCGCGGGCGACCCGTTCGATGAGGCACGGTACAACATCCAGACCAAGTCGAATGCCGAGGCCATCGCGCTGATCGACAGCGGGCAGTTCGATGTGAACATGCAGACGGACGAAGGGTACAGCTTGCTGCATTATGCGGCGAGCGCCGGCAACCTGGAGATGGTCAAGGCCCTGATCGCGCGCGGCGCCGATCCCACGCTGAAGGCCCCCGCCGGCGGCACCCCGTACGAGATGGCCATCGGCACGATGGTGAAGGCCGAGATCCGGAAGGCAATGGCTGCACGCGCCGCGGCGGCTACGCCCGCGCCCGCGCCAGGTGCCGCCGCCCGGGCCGCGCCCGCCCGGGTTCCCGCCGGTGCCGGGGGGCCGGGCGGCATGTGCGAGCTTGCCCGCAACAATCCGGCCAGTTCCAGCCGCTCCCCCGCGGCGCGGCCGTTCCTCGCCGCCAGGGACGCCATCTGGTACAACCACCCCGACGAGCTCGCCGGCCTCCTGGAGGATTGCGTGGGCCCCGCGGACACCGACGAGTATGGGTGGACCCTGCTGCACCATGCCGCGCAGCGGGATCGCGTCGCCCTGGCGCAGATCCTGCTGGCGCACGGCGCGAAGAGCGGCCCGCGCAACAAGGATGGCCAGACCGCCGCCCACCTCGCGACGTCGGCTGAGATGAGGGCGCTCCTCGGGAGCGACAGCCCGCCGGGGAAGGCGGCCGGTGCCGACGACCAACGCAAGCTGGAATGCCGCCAGAAGTTCGACGCGGATGTCGGGCTGGCGTCAGACTCGACGGGGCGGATGAGCGCCATGCGGCGCTGGGAAGCCTGCCTGAAGACCGGGCTCTACTGGTGATCGGGTAGGGCGGGCGTCCGCCGGCAGGAGCGCTTGGCGCTGCCGGGGGCCGGTCGGCTGGCTTGCCCATAAGGCTGCCCCAGCTTCGCGTTGGTCCCGCCACCATGGCGGGACGACCCCCGGTTGCTCATGGGGCGGGAGCCGCCCTGCCGGGGCCCCCGGGGGCCTGCCGCCGGTCTACCGGCCGTCCCCCGCCACGGCCTTCGCCCTGCGGCACCTCCAGGAGGGGTGCCCGCCCGGCGACCGTCGCCCCCGCCAGGGGCCCGGGCCGGGGTGGCGTGGCAGGACGGGTGGGGGGAGTCGCCGGCGGTGACCCTCCGGCAACTGCTGTTCGCCGCGCTGGCCCGGGCGCTGAAGGGGCGGTCCACCGTGCTGCCCGGCGCGGCGCCCTGGCCCGCCGACCGGCCGTTCCCCCTCACCGACGCGGCGTGCGCGGCCCTGGTGCGGGGCCACCGGGTGCCTTGGCGCGGCACGCCCGACGAGTCCCGCGAGCACCTGCCCGGGCGGTACGGGATGATTAACCGCTACGTGTACCTCCGGGACCCCTGGGCCCCCTGGGATACCGGGGCCAGGAACCCCCTGGTTGGCGGCCGGACGCCAGCGGTGGCGGCAAACCCTCTTGTATGTATCATGGCATGGCGGTCATATTCCCGCTGCCGTTGCATGCGACCTAACAAGGTGTACACTAGAGTAACGTCTTACTAGAGCAGAGAGTATCGTATGCCACCGCCTCGGAAGCACGTGGTCAACAGGGATGTTCCCCCCGGCGAGCCGTTCGACACCCTGCGGGAAATAAAGACCAAGATCCGGAACGTGACGGTCGACGGCAAGCGCACGAGCATCCGGATGGACGAGTTGTTCTGGAACGGCCTCGACGAGTACGCCAGCCAGAAAGGCATCACGGTCCACCACCTTTGCACGACCATCGCCGCGTGCACGCCGAGGGGGGTGTCGCTGACACAGGCCCTCCGGACGTTCGTCTGCCTATACTACCGTGACCAGCTCCACCAGGACTACGGGCAATGGGCCGACCTGCCCCGGGAAGGGGCGCGGTGACCGCGTCAGTGGGCCGCCCTGGGCGTTGGCCGCAAGCTTGAAAGCAGCGACGGGCTGGGCCTGGTCATGCTGACCAGCCAGGGCATCTTCCCGACCGAGACGGCGGGGAGCGCGACCATGTCGGTGCCCCTCATGCGGCCTTCCTCCGTGGCGAACCACGGCTGGAAGCCGGGCCTGTTCAGGGCCAGCCAAGCCTGCAGCGGCATGCTGGCGGACAGGGCGAGGTCCATCAGGCCCGAGATCTCCTCGGGCCCCTGCACCAGCATCACCATGAGCTCGCCCTTGGCCGTCCGGCACAGCAGGCCCGGCGGGACCGGCAGCAGGTAGTGCTCGACGATCCCGTGCTCCGCCACCGCCTGCCTGAAGTGGCCGCAGAAGTCCGGGTCGCACAGGAAGCTGCCGTTGGCCGAGAGGACCGCGCGCAGCGTCGCGGTCGTGTCGGCGAAGAACCGCCCCACGGCCAGGTCGATCTCGGCAAGCAGGCCGGGGAGCACCTCGGCGTCCTTCGACAGGAACTTGTCGATCACGCCCTCGTTGAACGCCCGGACCGCGACGCGCTCGTCGGCCTTCCCCGTGAGCATGATCTTGCGGATCGGCAGCCCGGCGAGTTGCCGGCAGAAGGCGAGCCCGTCGATGTCCGGCATGTCGTAGTCGACGATGACCACCGACGGCGCCTGGCGGCGGCGCGGGTCTGTCGCCAGGTCGAGGATCTCGGAGGTGTGGAGCCGCACCGCCTGGTCACGCCAGTCGCCATCGGTGCCCGTGAGGTCGTAGGACGGGAGGGCCGAGATGAGCCGGCCGGCCGGGTTGTAGCTCTGGGCGTCCAGGAGGCTCCGCAGGGCCGCCGTCGCCCGCGTGTGGGTGGCCACGTTGAACGTCGCGCCCAGGCGGAACTCGAGCGCCTCCAAGAACAAAGGGTCGTCGTCGACTGCGACGAGCGTGGTCGGGAACATGAATGGGGGAATGGAATCCATCGGCATCGCCAAATCTGTATTAAAGTGTAGGCACGCATATAACTACGGTCGTCGGCCCCCCGGGTCTACTAAAAAGTGATATAGACCCCCCCATGCCACGCACTACCCGTTTGCAAAAGGATAGGCCAAGGCCAACCCCAAGGCCGCCATGCCCCCCCGACGCGAAGGGCTCGAACAGCCTTGGCGCGAGTTCGGCCGGGACGCCCTCCCCGTGGTCGAGGACCTCGACCGTGTTCCGGCCAGGGTCCTTGCCCACCGTCAGGACCACCTCCCCCCCGCCCGCGGCGGTGGCCCGGAGCGCGTTCTTCACCAGGTTGTGGAGGACGTGCACCATCAGCTGGCCAGACCCCGCGAAGGCGAAGTCGCGGGTGATGGCCAGCCTCACGCGCGCGGCCTCCGGGCCACGGAACGGGTAGCGGTCCAGCGCGTCCCGGGCGACGGCCGCCATCGACAAGGTCTCGGGCTTCAGCGGCGGCAGGTCGTCCCTCATGTTGCCGAGCATCAGGTCGAGGCCGGTCGAGGCATAGTCGAGTTGCCGCCGGACGCGCCCGAGGGCGGCCGACAGGGCCGCGGCCTCCCGGGCGTGCCGGGGGTCCCCCGCCGCGGCCTCCAGCAGGCGTGGCAGGCGTTCCGACAAGCCCTCCACGTCCAGCCGCATCCCCAGGAGGGGCGTGCGCATCTCGTGGGCGATGCTGCCGCCGACGGATGCCGCGCCCTTCATCTTCTCGTGCGACCGCGCCAGCTCGGAGCCGTAGTTGAACAGGAACCCGGCCGTAACGGCGAAAAGGAAGACCGGCCAGCCGTCCAGGTAGGCCTGCGGGACCGGGAGCCCGGGCGCCGCCAGGCGGAACGCCAGGTAGCCGAGGAGGCTGCCCAGGGCATAGACCGCGAGGAACCGGAACGACTCCAGGAACAGCGCGAGGTAGAGGATCGAGGCGACCAGGCTCATCTGCCAGGCCATGTTCGCCCCGTTCATCAGGTTCATGAAGGTGAAGAAGAAGGGCAGGGCGAACAGCGCGTAGGCCTGGGCGTACCAGTACATGAAGCCGTCATGCCGCCCGCGGAGCAGCGGCTCGGCGACCAGGGGCACCGCCAGGGCAGCCCCCGCCAGCCGCAGGGCCAGCGACTCGTAGGGCTGCGGGTAGAGGTGCGTCCAGACGAGGTAGTAGCCGGGGTAGCCGAGGGCGGCGATCAGGCCGAGCAGCCGGTAGCGCTGGCGGAGGATGGCGAAGTGCGTCCGGCCCTGCCCGCCCATGCGGCGGAGGGCCGCCGCGGCGGCGGCCTTCAACCCGGTGGTCATTTCTTCAATCTCAAATCAGTTCAATGGCTATGAGCGATGTAACCTGACACATGCAGGCGTAGGCACCGCCGATGGTGCCCCTGCGGATCAGGAGATCATCATGCTTCCGGAAAACCCATCCTCCAACCCGTCACCGGCCACGGGCGCGACGAACCCGCCGGTCCCGGGGTTCATAGAATACCGCATGAGGGAAGCCTATGCGGCATTCGGAATCCACCGGGCCGACCGCCTGCTGAACGGCACGCAGCCGGGGCCCGGGGCCGTGCTCATGCGCTCCAACGACTACCTGTGCCTGGCCAGGCACCCGCGCGTCATCGGCGCCGAGGTGGCCGCGCTGCGGGAGGAGGGGCACGGGGACAGCCTGTCCCGGGTGTTCGCCCACCGCCGCGAGGACCGGCACCGCGCCCTGGAGCGGCGCATCGCCCGCCTCGTGGGCACGGAGGACGCCGTGCTCTGCATGTCGGGGTACTGCGCCAACGTCGGCCTGGTCCAGGCCTTCGCCGCCCCCGGGACGCCGGTCTACGTCGACATGAAGGCCCACGCCTCGCTCTGGGAGGGCATCCGCAGCGCGGGCGCCGTGGCCCGGCCCTTCCCGCACAACGACCCGGGCCGCCTGGAGCGGCAGGTCCGGCAGCATGGGCCCGGGCTGGTCTTGGTGGACGCCCTGTACTCCACCACCGGCACCATCGCGCCGCTGCACGCCTTCGCCGACGTCGCCGAGGCGCACGGCTGCGCCCTGGTGGTCGACGAGACCCACTCCTTCGGGGCGCATGGCAGGGACGGGGCCGGCCTGGTCGAGGCCCTCGGCCTGTCCGGCCGCGTCCATTTCCGGACGTTCGGCCTGTCCAAGGCGGTGGCGGCCCGGGGCGGCGTGATCGCCTGCCCCGCGCGTGCCGCCGACTTCTTCCGGTACGAGGCGCTGCCCATGATCTTCTCGACGTCGGTCCTGGGGCACGAGGCGGCCGGGTTCGACGCCGTGCTGGACATCTTCGCGGGCGAGCCCTGGCGCCGCGAGCAGCTGCACGCCAACCACCGGCGCCTCCGGGACGGCTTGCTGGTCCTGGGTTACCCGGTGGATGCCTCCGACAGCCAGATCATCCCGCTGGAGGCGGGGCCGGAGGAGGCGGTGGTCACGTTGCGCGAGGCCCTGGCGCGGCATGGGGTGTTCGGGGCGGTCTTCTGCGCCCCGGCGACGCCGCCGTCCCGCGCCATGGTCAGGCTGACGGTGAACTGCGGCCTCGGCGAAGAGGAGATCCAGAGGGTCCTGGCTGCGTGCAAGGCCATCCGGGACGAGGTCGGGCTGGCACGGTGGCCGTCCCGGCGTCGGCAGCAGCCGCGGCACGCCCCGGCGCTGATGGCGGCGGAGTGACCTGAGCGGGAGGCGGCACCGGCGCGCCGCCTCCCCGGCGCTGAACCCGCATCCCGCGGGGTCGGCGGGAAGGGCGTGGACGCGGGCCGGGGCCAACGGG
>MOEB01000093.1 GCA_001939945.1 Aerophototrophica crusticola
CCCGCCGGCGGCCAGCGACCGGCCCCGGCCGCCCGGACCCAGCAGGCCCCGGCCGCTGCCGGCGGGCCGACCCTGGGCGACATCGTGCAGGCGACCACGCCCCAGGGCTGCGACCGCCCGAAGGCGCCGGAGAAGTTCCCCGACGGCCGCAGCGCGCCGGAGCCGGAGATGCGCGCGGCCCAGGAGGGCATCCGCAAATACGTGGCGGAGGGGGAGACCTTCAACAGCTGCATCGACAAGCTGATCCGCGACAACTACGCCCGGCTGACGGTGAGCGACTACCTGACCCTGTTGCAGCAGCAGGTGATCATGGAGGCGCAGGTCATGCAGGCCGCCAACCGCTTCAACGAGCAGCTCCGCCTGTTCAAGGCCAAGGCGCCTTAACGCGTTCCCTCAGGCGCCGGCCTTGGTCGTTTTTCCCCAGGCGCCGGCCTCGGGGCCCTACACCCAGCGGGCCACGGCCACGCCCAGCCGGGAGCCGGCGACGGCGATCCAGGCCAGCAGCCGCTCCACCCAGCCCGCCCGGCCCATGGCGATGGCGGCGTCGCGGCTGTGGTGCGCCTCGTCGTTGCGGCAGGCCTGGAGCAAGTCCAGCAGGCGGCGGTCGGGGGCCAGGCGGCGGACCAGGGCGATCTGGCCGGCATAGTGCCCGTCCACCCAATGCTCCACCGCCGACACCACGGCATAGAAGGCCTTGGGCCCGACACGGGCGGGCAGGCCCCCCATCAGAAGCCCTGCGAAGCGCCAGAACGGCCCCAGCCGGCTGCGGTAACGGGGCGGCAGGGTGGCCTCGAACAGGGCCAGATGGTGCCGCTCCACCGCCCGGTGGCTGGCGGCGAAGCGCAGCACGTCCGGGTCGCGGGTGGCGCGGGTGACGCCATCATACAGATGGACGGCCACCGTCTCCCCCACATGGCTGGCGCGCAGCTCCCGGATCACCCGCCGGGGCAGCCGGTCGAAGTCCAGGGGTACCGGCTCGGCCTCCGCCGCCGCGGCCGGCAGGACGCCATGGTAGTCGGGGGCGGGTCGGGTGGTGCTGGGCGCGTGCATGCCCGGACAACCCGCGGCACGGGCAGAAGTTTCCAAGACATGGACGTGACAAGACGTCCGGCAGGGAAGGATAGGGAAGATTAGCGGGCGCTTTTATGAACGTTGGTAGGTCGGATTAGCGGGCGTCAGCCCGCGTAATCCGACAGGAACGCCGACTTGGCCGTCGGATTACGGCGCTGCCGCGCCTAATCCGACCTACGATGTGCGGCCATTCCTGCTGAAACGCAGGTACACCGGCCTGCCGCCCCGTTCCCGGGCCTTCTGCTCATACCGGGTGGGGGTCCAGTCGGCCGGCGGCTCCCGCCAGTCCTCCGGGCCCTGGGCCAGCCAGGTGAAGTCCGGGTGGCGCCAGGTATGCTCCAGCATCCAGCGGGACAGCTGCACGTCGTCGGTGGCCAGGCGCAGCTCCGCCCCGTCCCGCATCACCCGGGACAGGCGGGCCAGGTTCTCCGGCCCGATGAAGCGGCGGAAGGCGTGGCGCAGCTTGGGCCAGGGGTCGGGGAACAGCACGAAGACCCGGCCCAGGCAGGCATCGGGCAGGGCGTCCAGCAGGGGGCGGGCATCGTCGGGCACCACCCGCACCCTGTCGGTGGTGCCCTGCTCCTCCAGGTGCTTCAACAGGCTGGACACGCCGTTGACGAAGGGCTCGCAGCCGATGAAGCCCACGTCGGGGTGGCGGGCGGCCTGGGCGGCCAGATGCTCCCCCCCGCCGAAGCCCACCTCCAGCCACAGGTCGGCGACGGGGCGGGGGAACAGGGTGGCGGTGTCGATCGTCCCGCCGCCGGCCGGGGCGTCCAGTTGCAGCCGGGGCAGCAGCGTCTCCAACAGGTCCTTCCGCTGCTGCCGCAGGGGCCGGCCGTGGCGCCGCCCGTAGAAGATCTGGCGGTGCTGGGCGGAATCCTCGGTCATGGCGGGCCTGGGTCGTGCTGCGGGAACGGCGGCGGAAGGTACAGGCGGGGGCCCCCGGGGGCAAGGCCGGGCGGGCCTTCGCGCTTTCCGCGTGAAGCCGGCGGTCGGGTTCACCAAACCACTGTTCCCGGCGCAACCATATGCTATGGTGACGCCCCCTTTCGGTCCCCGGGGCCGGTAGGGGACGTGGCGGCAATAACAGGCACCGCGGCCCCCCTCGGGTGGCGGTGGAGACAACGAACCGGACCCCAGATGAAGATCACCATCGAGCGTGCGGCCCTGCTTCGGTCCCTTGGGCATGTGCAGAGCGTCGTGGAGCGGCGCAACACCATCCCCATCCTGTCCAACGTGCTGCTGCGCGCGGAAAACGGCGAGCTGTCCCTGACCGCCACCGACATGGACCTGGAGATCGTGGAAAGCGTGCCGGCGGACATCGCCCGCCCCGGCGCCGCCACCGCCCCGGCCCACACCCTGTATGACATCGCCCGCAAGCTGCCCGACGGCAGCCAAGTGGAGCTGGACGCCACCGGCGACCTGCTGACCCTGCGCTCCGGCCGGTCCCAGTTCAAGCTGGGCACCCTGCCGGTGGACGATTACCCGCAGATGGCCCAGGGCGACCTGCCGCACCGGTTCCAGCTGTCCGCGGCCGACCTGAAGATGCTGGTGGACCGCACCAAGTTCGCCATCTCCACGGAGGAGACGCGCTATTACCTGAACGGCATCTACATCCACGCCGCCAAGCCCAAGGCCGGCACCACGGACCCCGCCGTGCTGCGCGCCGTGGCCACCGACGGCCACCGGCTGGCCCGGGTGGAGATGGCGCTGCCCGACGGGGCGGCCAGCATCCCCGGCGTCATCATCCCGCGCAAGACCGTGCTGGAAGTGCGCAAGCTGCTGGATGAGGCGGCGGACCGGATCGAGGTGCAGCTCAGCGACACCAAGGTGCGCTTCGCCTTCGACAGCATCACCCTGACCAGCAAGCTGATCGACGGCACCTTCCCCGACTATGAGCGGGTGATCCCGTCCGGCAACGACAAGGCGCTGGAAGTGGACCCGAAGCTGTTCGCGGCGGCCGTGGACCGCGTGGCCACCATCAGCACGGAAAAAAGCCGGGCGGTGAAGCTGTCCCTGGACCGCAACGTGCTGACCCTGTCCGCCAACTCGCCGGAGGCGGGCTCCGCCACGGAGGAGCTGGAGGTCAGCTACAACGCCTCCCCGCTGGAGATCGGCTTCAACAGCCGCTACCTGCTGGACATCACCGGCCAGATCGAGGGCGACGGCGCCCGCTTCATGATGGCCGACCCCGGCAGCCCCACGGTGGTGCGCGACGTGGCCGACGGCTCGGCGCTGTACGTGCTGATGCCGATGCGGGTGTGAGGATCGTAGGTTGGATTAGCGGGCGCAAGCCCGCGTAATCCAACAACCCCCGCCTTGGTGCCGTTGATGTCGGATTACGCCGCTGCGCGGCTAATCCGACCTACCAAGCTCACAGCGTCGTCAGGTTGCGCGGCTTCAGGCCCTTGGCGATGACGCGGACCTTCACCTCCAGCTGGGCGGCGGAGAAGGGCTTGACGATGAAGGCCGTCACGCCGTGCTGGCGGGCGGCGATGACGTGGTCCTTGGTGCCGTGGCCCGTCTCCATGATGAAGGGCATGTCGGGGTCAAGCTGGCGCACGGCCATCAGCAGGTCGATGCCGCTCATCCGCGGCATGGCCCAATCACAGATGATCAGGTCGATCACCTGGGACCGGTCCTTCACCAGATCCAGCGCCTCCATCCCGTCATTGGCGGCCAGGATTTCCCGCACGCCCATCTGGCGCAGCATGTCGACGATCCAGTTGCGGGTCTGCAACTGGTCCTCCACCACCAGGATGCGCAGGGACTTGATCGGGTCCTCGGGCACGAACAAGCGGGTCATCAGGCCCTCACCAGGGTCGCGGTCCCGGACAGGATGGCGGCGACCGTGGCCGGCAGGCTGTCCAGGTCCAATGGTTTGTACAGGATCGTGGCCCCGGCGGGGAGGTCGGCCGGCGCTTCCTGCCCCCGCGCCGGGTAGCCGGTCATGAACAGCACCCGCACCCGCGGGTCCAGCTCCGTCACCAGGTGGGCCAGGCGGGCGCCGCCCAGGCCGGGCATGACCAGGTCGGTCAGCAGCAGGTCAATCCCGCCCTCCTCGAACCGCTCCAGCGCCTCCACCCCGTCCGGGGCGGCCAGCACCCGGTGGCCCGCCCGCTCCAGGGTCGCGGTCACCAGCGCCAGCAGGTCCGGTTCGTCCTCCGCCACCAGGATGGTGGCCGACGGGCCGGTGCCTGACGTGGCGGCATCCGTCACCACCTGGCCCGGGGGCGGGTCCGCCGGGGCCGCGGCCAGGGGGAACCACAGGGTGAAGCGGCTGCCCCGGCCGGGGGCACTGTCCACCGCCGCGGTGCCGCCCGCCTGTTTCAGCAGGCCATAGACCATGGCCAGGCCCAGGCCGGTGCCCTGGCCGGGGGGCTTGGTGGTGAAGAAGGGGTCGAAGATGCGGGCCCGCACCGCCTCCGTCATGCCACAGCCCCGGTCCTCCACCACCAGCATGGCGCAGGGGCCGGGCGGCAGCTCCGCGGGGCCCGACGGCACCACATGCAGGGCCACGGCCAGCGGCCCACCCTCCGGCATGGCGTCGCGGGCGTTGATGGCCAGGTTGACCAGGGCCTGGGCGGCCATGTCCGGGTCCACCGCCACCCAGACCGGCTCCCGCGGCACGGCCACGGACAGGGCGATGCTGGCGCCCAGCAGGGGTTTCAGCAGGAACTCCTGCCCCCGCACCACGGCGCCCAGGTCCACGGTCCGCGCCTCCCCCACCCGCTGGCGGGAGAAGGTCAGCAGCTCCCGCGTCAGGGCGGCGGCCCGGTCCACCCCCTGCCGGATCTTGGCAAGGTAGGCGGACAGCGACTCGGCCCCGCTTCCCTGGGCACCCAGCCCACGGGCCTCCTCCCGCGCCATGCCGGCATAGCCGCCGATGACGGACAGGATGTTGTTGAAGTCGTGGGCCAAGCCGCCGGCCAACTGGCCCAGCGCCTCCATCTTCTGGCTTTGCAGAAGTTGGGCCTGGAGCGTCTTCTGCTCCGTCACGTCGGCGAACAGGGCCACATAGCCGCCGCCGGGCATGGGGAAGTGGCGGACCTGCAACCACTTGCCGTTGGGCCGCTGCCGTTCCCCGAAGAAGTGGCCCCGCTCCCGGATGCGGTCATAGTCGGCCAGGCTCTGCTCCACCGTCTCGCCCGGGTATTCGCCATGCTCGGCCAGGTATTTCAGCACGTCCCGGTCCCAGGTGCCGGGGCACAGGAAATCCTCCGGCAGGTCCAGCAGCTCCGTCAGCCGCCGGTTGGCCACCAGAAGCCTGCCATGGGCGTCATAGACCTCGATCCCGACGCCCACGCTCTCCATCATGGCTTCCAGGATGCGGGTCTTCTCGTCGATTTCCGCCTTGGCCTGGCGCTGGCCGGTGATGTCGCGGATATAGGCGGTGTAGCGGCGGCCGGGGCCCAGGGCCACCTCGGTGATGGCCAGCTCCACCGGGAAGACGGTGCCGTCGCGGCGCATGGCCTCCAGCTCCATGCGCCGGCCCAGCAGCCGGTGCTCCCCCGTCTCCTTCAGCCGGGCCATGCCGCGGTCATGGGCGGCGCGCAGGTGGGTGGGGATGATCAGCTCCCCCATGTTCCGGCCCATGGCCTCCGCCCGCGACCAGCCGAATGTCCGCTCCGCCGCGGGGTTGAACTCCTGCACCAGCCCGTCGCTGTCCACGCTGATGATGCAGTCCAGGGCCGATTCCAGGATGCTGCGGGCGCGGGCCTCGCTCTGGCGCAGCTTCAGGCTGGCGGCGGCCTCGTCGCTGACGTCCCGGAACAGGCAGAGCACCAGCCGGTCCGTGCCGCTGAAGAAGGGCACGGCGGAAAACTCCGCCACCCAGTCGGCCCCGTCCTGGCGGCGCAGGGGGATGCGCACCTGGGTCACCGACTCGCCCCCCGCCACCCGGCGCATCATGGCTTCCGCCAGGGGGCGGGATTCCGGGGTGGCGAAGGACAGAACCGACAGGCCGGCGGGGTCCGTATCCTCCGCCAAGCCCAGGATGCGGCGCCCGGCGCTGTTCAGGAAACGGCCCCGGCCCTGGGTGTCGTGCACGGCGATGCCGTCGGGGGACAGGTCCACCAGCTGGCGGTAGCGCTGCTCGCTCTCCCGCAAAGCGGCCTCCCGCCGCTTCAGCTCGGTGATGTCGGTGCGGATGCAGACGGTGCTGCCGTCCGCCGCCTTCTGGTCGCGCACCAGCACCCAGCGCCCGTCGGACAGGCGGAACTCGAACGGTTGCCCGGGGTAGCGGAAGCGCAGCAGCCGGGCCTGGACATACTCCTCCGGGTCCTTGCCCAGGGCGTCCAGGTTTTCCCCCAGCGCTATGGACTGGCGCAGCAGCTCCTCAAACCGCACGCCGGGGACCATCAGCTCGGCCGTGCCGTCGAAGATCTCCCGGAATTTGGCGTTGGACAGCACCAGCCGTTCGTCGGCATCGAACAGGGCGATGCCGTCGGAGATGCATTCAAGCGACGCGGTAAGCTGGCGGATGTCCAATCCCTACCCCCTTTTCCCAGCACCAGTGTGTCCGTTCGGCCGGGAAAGGATCAAGGGGCGATGCCGGGTGGGCGGGACTTTCGAATTCGAAAGTGGCTTACCAGTTCCCTCAAGCGCCGGGCGGGCGCATCCGCGCCCTTGGCCTACGCCCGCACGTGCGGGCGGGCCGGCAGTCGCCGGCCTCCAGGGCCATGGGGCCTATGCCCCTGGCCTCATGGGACCAAGTGCGTGACCACGTTGCTGCCATTGGCGGCCAGCGCCTCCGCCGTGGTGCGGAAATCGGTCCGGCCACTGAATCCGCCGGCCTCCCGCACCGTCTCGATCCAGGCGGGGGAGGCACCCAGGCTGACCAGCCGGTCCACCATGCGGCCGGTGGACTTCAGGGTCACCGTGCCGGTGGCCAGGCCCCGGGGGGCATGGACCATGAAGGTGGAGGAGGGGGCGGCGAAGCGCTGGGCCCCGGCCATGTACAGGGCCACGCACATGCTCTCGCACGTCTCGCCCGCGCGGACGGCGGTGGCGACGCGGCGGCCGGCCTCCCGCTCCGCCATCACCCGGTCGATCATGGCATAGCCAGCGTTGGTGTAGCCGCCGGGGCTGTCCAGCTCCAGCAGCAGGGGCCGGCCGGCGGGCAGGCGGGCGATGGCCGTGTCCAGCTTGGCCGCCACCTCGGGCGTCAGCACCCCGTCGATGCGCAGCACCGTGGCATCCTGCCCCTCCCGCTGGGTCACGGTGGCAGAGGGCAGGGACGGGGGCGCCGACAGGGCGGCCTGCTCCGCGCGCGCACCCGCGGTCTGGGCGGCGGCGGTCAGGACCAACAGCAGGGCAAGGGCAAGGCGGCGCATCGGGCATCCTCCGGAACTCGCGACGGAGGATGGGGCCCTTGTACTTTCCGGGTGGTTAACGGGCGCCGCGACGCAACAATTGTCGCCGAACACGGTGCGGGCGGCGCCGTCCCGTCTTGAGGTATGCACGGTCGGTGTTCTTGTGGCGGGAAGCCTTGGGGTGAAGGGGGGCTTGGCCCGCCGAGGAAAACTTCGGTCGCGCGGAAAGCTGTTAAGGGAAAACGGATTTTAACGGATCACAACGGATTTGAACGGATAAAAGGAAAATAGGATTCCAGCTTCACAATTTTGAATGGTGATTTGATTTCTGGCATCAAATCAAATTCGGGCACCTCCACTTAAATTTATGCTCTATCCGTTCAATCCGTTTTGATCTGTTGAAATCCGTTTTCCAAACACACCTATACCCAAGCACCTTCTTGTCCGGTTCGCTCTTCCAAAAGATTGGCGCGAGATACGAAGCAGCCAGCCAAGGATAGTAAGTTCCCCTTCCGGGGGGCCGGACAACCCCTCTCCCTGTCCCTCCCCCACCGGGGGAGAGGACGCGGTGGGGACGTTCGGCCTTGGCGACAACCTCACAGGTCCCGCAGGAGATCCTGCGGCGTCCTGAACAGGAGGGCGCGTGGGGAGAGGTCGGCGATGAAGGCCAGGGCGTCGCGCCTGTCGCCGTGGACGGCCTCGTTGTAGGCGTCGACCAGGTCGTCGTAGAGGTTCAGGCCCCTCAGCAGCGCCACCTTCTGCTGCAGCG
>MOEB01000094.1 GCA_001939945.1 Aerophototrophica crusticola
CGCGCCCTGGGCCGGCCCGGCGGCGGCATCCCCTACGGCGTCGCCCTGGGCGGGGCGGCGCTGCCGCTGCTCTGGCGGGTCCCGGCCGCGGGGGCGTCGCTGCCCGGCGTGGCCGGATGACGCGGGTCCTCCTCATCCTCTTCGCCATCGCCACGGCCATCGGCGTGGGGCTGATGGCCCGCGGCTACCTCGCCGCCACGGAGCGCCGCCTGGCGGAGGACGCGGCCCAGGCCACCGTGGAGGTCCTGGTCGTCACCGCGGACCTGGAGATCGGGCAGACCGTCTCGGCCCGCACCCTGGCCTGGCAGCCCTGGCCGAGGCGCAACCTCAACGCCCAGTACCTGACCCGCGACCGCCACGGGGACGCGGTCCAGCGCCTGTCCGGCGCCGCGGCCCGCCAGCCCCTGTTCGCCGGGGAGCCGGTGACGGAGGCCAAGGTGGTGAGGCGCGAGGCGGGCGGCCTGCTGGCCATCGTGCTGCGCGAGGGCCACCGGGCGGTGACCATCAAGGTGGACGAGGCCCAGGGCCTCGCCGGCCTGGTCACCCCGGGGGACCATGTGGACGTGCTGCTGACCCAGGAGGTGAGGTCCGGCGGGCCCGGGGGCCAGGAGGTCCGGCGCTTCGCCGAGACCATCGTCCGCGGGGTGCGGGTGCTGGGCGTGGGGCAGGAGATCAAGGGCGACGACGACGCCAAGAAGCCCGCCAAGTCCGTCACGGTGGAGGTCACGCCCGGGGACGCCGAGGCCATCGCCCTCGGCCGGGCCATGGGCACCCTGTCCCTGGCGCTGCGCAGCAGCTTCGGCCCGGCCGCCGACCCCGGGCCGGGCCGCCGGGTGACCCGCGAGCAGGACGTCTCGGGCGCCGCGGGGGCAGCGGAGCCGGGGGCCGGGGCGGCCCTGTACCGGGGCACCCGCCGCGTGGGCGGGGGGACCTAGTGCTCCGTCAGCACTGAGGTGATGGGTAGAGGCTTCCTAGTTTTATGCGTGCGTCGCTGGTTGTGAACTGCCGGCGCTGTACTCGACCAGCTTCCCACAGGCTGGAAACGAGTCGAGCCATCGGCGAGGGTGTTCGGCAACTTCAGCCGAACCCCTTGTAGATCACGAAGCTGATGAACAGGCTGGAGGTGATGACGGTCACCACCAGCAGCGCCACCGTGCGCCACAGGGCGGAGCCGACGGACAGGGCGTAGGCGCCCTTGAGCTGGGCGAACATGTGCACGGGCGGGGCCAGGAACACCAGCCACGGGATCAGGAACGTCACCCAATCCAGCCGGGCCAGCAGGCTCGCGGCGATGAACAGCAGCGACATGAAGGAAAGGGAGTAGAGGGAGAAGACCACGTGGTCGTACAGGGCCACGTCGCGCTTCCAGGCGAACATCAGCCAGATGAAGGGCAGGGATATCGGCACCAGCAGCCAGGAGAACTTGTAGGCGGTGTTCTGGATCTTATAGAGCAGGAAGTCCGGGTTCCTCAGCTTCTCCCGGATGGCCGCATCCCTGGCCGGGTCGCCCGTGTCGACGGTGGCGGCGGAGTTCTTGGCGAATTCCTGCATCAGGTCGGGCAGGTTGAAAGTCCGGCTGGCGGTGACGCTCCCGGACGGGTCATCGATGCCCCGGGTGCCGACCCTTGCCGACATCCCCATGGTCTGCCCCGTCGCGCCGTCCAGGGCGGCCATGGCCCGTTCGGCGTCGGCCAACCGGGCCGCGGCGGCGTCGCGGTCCCGCTGCTGCTCCGGCGCCGGCCCGGCGGCCAAGGCCTTGGCCAGGTCGGACTCCGCCGTCGCCAGGGTGGTGCGGGCTGCTTCCACGGCCTGGGCCAGCTCGGCCCGCGCATCCGCCAGGGTCTCCTCGCCGGGCAGGTTGACCTGCACGCCGGCCCCCAGCAGGGAAAAGGTGAAGAACATCAGGAAGGCGCTGAACAGGAACAGCGCCAGCGGGGAGACATAGCGGGCCCGCTTGCCGTGGACATAGTCCCGGGTCAGCGTGCCCGGCCGGAACACCAGCAGCGGAAGGGTCCGCCAAGCTTTGGTATCGAAATGCAGGATGCCGTGGAAGAACTCCTCCACCATGTGCAGCAGGGACCGGTGCACATGGCCGGGCTGGCCGCAGGCATGGCAGAAGGCACCGGCCAGCGTCTCCCCGCAATTGGCGCAGCGGCCATGGGCGTGGCCATGGGCCTGCTCCCCCTCGATGGCCACGGACACAAGCCCGGCCGTGGCCAGCGCACCCGCCGCTTCGATATCCCCGCTCATCCCCGCCCCCATGCCCATCCCCGGCAGGGCCATGATAGCCGAGTGGGAAACAGGGGCAACGGCCAGGGCCGGGTCCGGGACCCGGCCCTGCCATCGAAGGCGCGCTCAGCGCCCCGGCTTATAGATCTGGTCGAAGGTACCGCCGTCGGCGAAGTGGTCGGCCTGGGCCTTCTGCCAGCCGCCGAAGGTCGTGATGTCGAACAGCTCCAGCTTGGGGAAGCGGTCGGCATATTTCTGCGCCAGGGCCGGCAGGCGCGGGCGGTAGAAGTGCTTGGCCGCCAGCTCCTGGCCCTCCGGCGTGTAGAGGGTGTTCAGGTAGGCCTCCGCCACCTTGCGGGTGCCCTTCTTGTCCACGACCTTGTCGACCACCGCCACCGGCGGCTCCGCCAGGATCGACACGCTGGGCACCACGATCTCCACCTTGTCCGGGCCCAGCTCCTGGATGGCCAGGAAGGCCTCGTTCTCCCAGGCCAGCAGCACGTCGCCGATGCCCCGCTGCACGAAGGTGGTGGTGCTGCCCCGGGCACCCGTGTCCAACACTGGCACGTTCCGGTAGAGCTGCTCCACGAAGGCGCGGCCGGCCTTGTCGTCGCCGCCGGCCTTCTTGCGGGCGTAGCCCCAGGCCGCCAGGTAGTTCCAGCGGGCGCCTCCCGACGTCTTCGGGTTCGGCGTGATCACCTGGATGCCGGGCTTCACCAAGTCGTCCCAGTCCTTGACGCCCTTCGGGTTGCCCTTGCGCACCAGGAACACGATGGTGCTGGTGTAGGGGGTGGAGTTGTAGGGCAGGCGGCCCTGCCAGTCCGCCGGAAGCAACTGGCCCTGGGTGGCCAACGCGTCGATGTCGTAGGCCAGGGCCAGGGTGACCACGTCGGCCTGCAGCCCGTCGATGACCGAGCGGGCCTGCTTGCCGGAGCCGCCGTGGCTGACCTTGACGGTGACGGTCTCCCCCGTCTCCTGCTTGTAGCGCTTGGCGAAGGCGTCGTTGAACTCCTTGTACAGCTCCCGCGTGGGGTCGTAGCTGACGTTCAGGATCTCGTACGACTTGGGCTGGGCGAAGGCCCCGGCGGCCAGGGTGATGCCGGCGACCACCGCGGCGGCCAGGAAGGGGATGGACGGCTTCTTCATTGTCTTTGCTCCTCTGGCACGTCAGTGGACGGCGGGCGCGGCGGGTCGGGTCCGGCCGAAGGCCAGCGCCTTGCTGGCGGCCTGCCGGATGGCGTCCACGGAGGTGTGGACCGTGTTGTCGATAGGATAGCAGGCGGGCTGGGTGGCGAAGAAGCGGTGGCCGCGGCCCTGCTCGGCCACGGCGATCCCCGCCGTTGTCCCCTCCACGCGGATGACGCAGGCGTCCGTCATGGGGCGCTCCCGTCTTGTGGGGTCGTGCTCTCAGTCGTCTTAAGTAGCGGCGCCGCGGCCGGGGCCGGCCCGGACGTCGCCGCAGGGCCCCCTAGGGGGCTGGCGCGCTGCGGTCAACAGGCCTGGGTCATGGGAATCCTCCGCCGGTGTGCCCGACACCACGAAGTCCCTTCGTGGCGCTTTAGCGTTTGGTGACGCGGCGCAAGCTGCTCGGTTCAAATGCCCGCGGACGAGGACGTCCCGTCGAGAAGCATGGTCAGCCACATTCCCCACCCTGTCAAGCGGGATTGTACAAGGATCATCGCCGCGATGCTGTTGAATCGGGAAAAATACAAAACAAGTTTGCTCAATAGGGCCGAGGCAAGAAAAAAGCCCGCCGTGAGGCGGGCCTGAGTTCAGGGAGGATGCAGGGCCAAGCGGCCCCGCATCCCCGACAACACGCGTTTGCCGCTGATGTTGCCCTGCAACAAAAATATCGTGGAGCCTTCCCGGCACGGCACGGCACGGCACGGCACGGGAGGGACACGCCCACCGGCAGCCGTCCGGAGGCTGTTGTATTGACCGAGTTGGTGGTGTCGGGTTCGGGCATCGCATGGTTTGCGTGGCATCCCTAATTGGTCGCATTAAAATGGCCTACCGGTAGTCGATACTCGTTTCACCACAGCAATGGGCTCTGTGGTACGGAGAGACGTGAAGGGAGTTGAGCTTCCAGGTGGCGGGGTGAGACTTTCCGGTTCCCGCTACTGCACTTTGGCGGTGCGCCACAAAGGCGGGTGGTGCCAAACCTTCTCCGTGCCGTGGCGGTCAGGCCACTCGGATTGACTGCTTGCTGGCACCATGACCAAGTCCGCCTGGACGCCGGGGTCTGACCGGACCTGGAGCAAGCCGCTGGCCTTGCTGGTCGAAGCCCGACCCTGATACCGCCAGTCCCGCTGGGCGGCCAACGCCGCACCCCTTGATCCGGCCAGGGTTTTTTCCATAACTCACCTTCTCATGCACGATTACCACTTTTGAGGTATGATTTCCCTCCGTAAGCGAGGGTGTTGGCTTGGTGTCGGGCTGGTCCACAACTTCCCCGGCCGTGTTTGCACTGCGGCATCCGGGACCGCCCTTGTCCGGCGGGCGGCCCCGGGCGGGAGAAGCGCCGGACGGGGGGACCGCGCATGGCCGGGTTGGCCGGGATCATCCTGTCACTGTTCCTGCTGATGTATCTGGCATACCGGGGCATCAGCGTGCTGCTGTTGGCACCGCTGCTGGCCCTGCTGGCAGTGCTGGTGGGCGGTGACGCGCCCCTGCTGGGGACCTATACCCAGGTCTTCATGACGGCCGCGGGCAAGTTCGTGACCACCTACTTCCCCCTGTTCCTCCTCGGCGCCGTGTTCGGCAAGCTGATGGACGACAGCGGGTCGGCCGCCGCCATCGCCCACTGGATCGTGGCGCGCACGGGGGCGCGGCAGGCCATCCTGGCCGTGGTGCTGGCCTGCGCCGTGCTGACTTATGGCGGGGTGTCGCTGTTCGTGGTGGCCTTTGCCGTCTTCCCGATCGCGCTGGCCCTGTTCCGGGAGGCCGGGATCCCCAAGCGCCTGATCCCGGGGGCCATCGCCCTGGGATCCTTCACCTTCACCATGACCGCCATGCCGGGCACGCCGGCCATCCAGAACCTGATCCCCATGCCCTATTTCGGCACGGACGCCTTCGCCGCCCCTGGCCTGGGACTGCTGGCGAGCGCCATCATGCTGGTCGGCGGCACGGCTTGGCTCGGCTGGCGCAGCGCCCGCCTCCAGGCCGCCGGCGAGGGTTTCGGCGAGGCGGGCGCGCCGGGTACCCGCTCCCTGGGCGCCATGGCGGTGGCGGAGGATGCCCGGCCACTGCCCCCCATCTGGCTGGCGCTGCTGCCGGTGGTGGTGGTGGTTGGGCTCAACTACCTGCTGAGCCATGTGGTCATCCCTGCCATGGACACGGCCTACCTGGCGGACCCCAAATACGGGGCTACCACCCTGGACAAGGTGAAGGGCACCTGGGCCATCATCGTCGCCCTGGCGGCCGCCTGCGTGCTGGTGCTGGCACTGCACTGGCGGGCCATGGACGCGCGGGAGTCGGTGAACACCGGGGCCTCGGGGTCCCTGCTGCCCATCTTCAACACCGCGTCGGAGGTGGGGTACGGCGCCGTCATCGCCTCGCTGGCCGCCTTCGCCGTGTTGCGCGACGCGGTGCTGGGCATCGCCCCGGACAACCCGCTGATCTCCCTCTCCGTCGCGGTGAACGTGCTGGCGGGCATCACCGGCTCCGCCTCCGGCGGCATGAGCATCGCGCTGGAGGCCCTGGGCTCCACCTTCGCCCAGATGGCCGCCACCGCCGGCATCGACCCCGGCCTGGTGCACCGGGTGACGGCCATCTCCTCCGGCGGGTTCGATGCCCTGCCCCACAACGGCGCCGTCATCACCCTGCTGACCATCTGCGGCCTGACCCACCGGCAGTCCTATGCCGACGTGGGCATGGTGGCCGTGGCAATCCCCGTCCTGGCCCTGGTGGTCGTCATCCTGGTGGGGTCCCTGTTCGGCTCGTTCTGACCCGCGTACCGCTACGCGGCGGGGCCAGCCGCCATCCACGCGCAAGAGGGGCTAGGACGCCGGGGTGGCCGGCGTCCCCCCGAAGCGCGGGGCCGTTCCCCGGCCGCTCCGTGGCCCGGGGACGCGGGCCAAGGCTAACCTCTGGGCAAAAGGCGAGAAAGTCCCAGGGAGAACGCCACCATGCCGCCACGGCCGAGCCCCGTGCACCGCCGGCAATACGTCATCGCACCCGACCGGCATCCCATCGCGCCCGATTGGCGGCATGAGGAGCTGGGCGGCGGCCTGTGGCTGTCCGCCTGCCCGCGCCTGCGCCTGCGCCGGTTGGAAGCGGGGGACGGCAGCCCCCTCTGGCTGCTGGGGGAAGCTTACCCGTGCGAGCCGGGTGCCGCGGACCTGGCGCTGCCGGCCACGGCCAGGTTGGTGGACATGGTCCGCGCCACCTATGGCTGGTCGGGGCGCTGGGTGCTGGTGGGTGGCGGCCACCTGCTGACCGACCCCGCCAACCTGGCCAATGTCCAGTTCGCCGCCACGCCCGGCGGCGGCTTGGCCGCCCTGTCCGGCAGCCCGGCCCTGCTGCGCCAGGCCTGCCCCTGGTTGAAGCCCCACGGGCGGCATATCGGCTGGTATGGCTTCAACTGGTTCCCCACCCCCGGCAGCCGGCTGGACGGCGCGGACAAGCTGCTGCCCGACCAGGCCCTGGACCTGGCGGCCGGGCGGGCGGTGCGCATCCGCCGCGGCGCCCCCGACGCCTTCGCCGGCCTTGACGGGGGGGCGCTGGGCCGTCGCCTGCTGGACCACCTGGCGACGGTGCTGCGCCATGCCGCGGCGGGGCGGCGACTGACCATCGCCCTGACCGGGGGGCAGGATTCCCGGACCATGCTGGCCGCGGCCCTGCATGCCCGGCTGGACGTGGCCACCTTCATCCAGGCCCACCCGCACATCCCCAGGGCCGACCTGGAGGTCCCGCGGACCATCACCCGGACCCTTGCCATCCCCCACCGCACGGTGCCCTGGGGGCGGATGCAGGCGGCGCGGCGGCGGGAGTTCCTGGCCCATGGCCTGCTGTCCCATGCCGACATCGACCTGGAATTCTATGGCCGCGGCATGTTCGACGGCTTCGACGCGGATGAGGTGATCGTCCGCGGCGGCATCTTCGAGCTGGGCCGTGGCTTCTGGGACGAGCGCTTCGCCGGCCTGTCCTGGGAGGCGGCGCTGGCGGACCCCGCCCTGCTGGCGGCCCGTTTCCCCGACTTCGGCAGCCAGCCCTTCCTGGCCCGGCAGCTCGCCCGCTGGGTGGAGTGGGCGGCGGCGGACCCCGACCCGCGGATGAGCCTGGGCGACCGCTTCTACCGGGACCAGCGGCTGGCCGGCTGGCTGGCCTCGTCGGAGCAGGCGGCGGACCTGCTGGAATGCGGCATGCTCCAGGCCTGCAACAGCGCCCTGCTGCATGACCTGTTGCTGGCGGCCGGGCCGGCGGATCGGGCCGCCGGGGCCCTGCAGCGGGAGGCAATCCGCGCCGCCGGCCATGGGCTGGACCGCTTCCCCGTGAACCCCGCCCTCTGCCCGGAAACGGCCAAGCGCCGCGCCCGCCGGGCGGACCGGCTGCGGCGCCTGCGGGGGGAGCTGTGGAACCTCTGGGCCGACGGCAGCCTGCCCGTCGCGCGCAAGGCCGCCACCACGGCCGCCGTGTTGGGCGGGTCCAAGGTGCGGCGGCTGGTTGGGGACCTGGCGGTGGACCGGCCGGTACCGGCGGCAAGCCGGACCTAGGACTCAAGGGATAGGGGTCGGGACGGATGGGGACGCGCCCTGGCGCGTATGTCCCCCACCGGCCCCC
>MOEB01000095.1 GCA_001939945.1 Aerophototrophica crusticola
CTCCAGCTAAATTTTGCAACAGAGCCCGGCGATGTGCTGGCCGTGCTGGACCTGGATCGGCTGGGTCGCCGGGCCCACGATCTGATCGGCTTGATCGAGGCGCTGGAGACGAAGGGCATCGGGTTCCGGGCCCTCAATTCGCCCATGGACACGACCACGCCGGCCGGCCGGGCCTTTCTGCAGATCCAGGCCGCCTTTGCCGAGATGGAGCGCAACCTGATCCGGCAAAGGGTCAAGGAGGGGTTGGGCGCCGCCCGCTCACGCGGCCGACACGGGGGTCGGCCGCGGGTGATGACTGCCGAACGGCTGCGCTATGCTCAACATCTCATGGCTGACCAGAGCCGCAGCATCCCGGAAATCTGCAAGGAACTGGGAAGCATCCCGTCCAGCACCCTGTACCACTACCTCCATGCTGACGGCACGCTCAAAGAGCCAGGGAGGGCGCTGCTGGGCATCATGGTGAAGCCGACATCGGAGACCATATCGGCTGATGTGTGAACTGGTGGAAGGAATCGTTACCGTCCCCCTACCCAGATCCGCCGCCGGCTGCCTTGCCCCGGGGACAGATGGAACCTGGACGAGGTGGTCCTGACCATCGCCGGCCGGAAGCACTGGCTCTGGCGGGCGGTCGCCCAGCATGGTGTCGTCCTCGATATCTTGGTGCAGAGTCGGCGGGACACGGCTGCGGCGAAACGGCTGCTACGCAAGCTGCTGAAAAGGCAGGGTTGGGCGCCGCGGGTGATGGTCACCGACAAGCTGGGCAGCTACGCCGCCGCCACGCGGACGACCATGCCCGGTGTCGAGCACCGGCAGCACAAGGGGCTCAACAACCGGGCCGAAAACAGCCACCAGCCGACCCGACGACGCGAGCGGGTCATGAAGCGCTTCAAGTCGCCGGGGCAGGCGCAGCGCTTCCTCGCCGTCCACGACCAGGTCGCCAACCTCTTCCGCCGCCCCGCCCCCACCTCCAACGTCGACCATCGCCGCCGCCGGTCCCAGGCCTTCCAGACCTGGGCCGAGCTCTCCGGCGTGACTGAGGCCGCCTGAAGCAGACATCCCCTGCCCCTATCGCGGCCGTGATTCAACAAGTTGACGGTGCCGGCTCAAGTCGGGTCAGGGTCGGCGGGGCGGAAGCGGTAGATGCGGCCATTGGCGTTGAGCGTGCGCAGGATGCCGATCGCTTCCTCTCGCGAGACCCCCTTCTCCTCGACCAGCGTCTGGTAGAGGTGGACGAACTCGTTCCGTAGGCAGTTGGCGAAGATGCCGGGATCGTCGGACGCCAGCACGATCGGAGGCTTCGGAAGGTCGCCCTCCAGTCCCAGCCAGCGGAAAATGTGGTGTTCCGCATAATCGTCGTAGAGGCTGATCCGCACGTTGCTCGTGGGCATGGCTTCCAACACGATCTCCTTGCGCACGATTTCCGCCAGGACGTGCCGCTGGATGATCGCCAGACGGTCGGCCGGCATGTCCCCCTCCGTCACCTCCACCAGAATGCTCGACTCGAACCGGGGCTTGGGCTTGTGATAGTTCAGGAACAGTTTGAAGGCGTCGGGATGATGCCGCTCGGCATCCGTGATCAGCTGCCACTCCAGCTTTGAGTCAGCTGTGACGGCCGCTTCGGCGGATTGGGCCGGATCGCACGCCAGAAGCGGATCAAGGTGGCGCAGCCGCCAAGCACGAGCAAGGTCGTCCGGACCCGTTGGGGGGTCTCCATAGATCTCCCGGGCGAGTCGCCCGATGCTGTCGCGCAGCTGCAGGACGGCGGCCGCCTGGGTCGCGTCCCGGGACAGCACGTCATAAGCGAAGATGAGGTTGTCCAGCCATTCGCCCTTCGGCAGGACGACACGCCCACCGATCCGCCGCCACCACAGCGCCGGATCGATGCCCACGGCAGTGCCATGGCCGATGCGATCGCCGCAGCGCATCTCCAAGTACATGGTGGCCTCTTGCACCGCGCGCATGCCGGACAGCAGGTGTCGGAAGTCCTCGCCGGCATGGTAGGTGAAATGGACGAAGCCATGGCGCCGCAGCTTGCGGAAGGCCGGTGCGAACGTCTCCGGCCCGGCATGAAGCTCGTTCGCCGCCGCATCAGCGCCGACTAGATGCCGCCTCAGTAGGGGCAGCCTTTCATAAAGCCGAACGAGCGCGGCGGCGCGGTTGCGATTCCTGGTTCGCAGCTTGTGGTCGCGCACCAGCCCGGTGGGCGCGCGTGCGCCGGGTAAATACTTATGCTGAAGGCTGTGTCGATCGATCCATTCGTCGAGATTGCCAGGCTTCTCCTGCTCCTTGACGAAATGGGCCACGAGGCCGAGCCGCATCCGCTGCCGGGGGACGATCTCCCCACCGGCTAGGAGAAGACGCCACGGCGACCGGCCATCGGAAGTCTCCCCAGCGGTCCCAAGCTGCGCCCCATGGTGGCGGGCGAAACCGGAGAGGACACTCGTCAGCAGCTTCGCGTTTTCTGCCGCCGTCTCCTTGGGGGCGAACCGCCCTTCCAGGAAATCGAGATCGCCTCTGCCATACCGCGCCAACTGGTCGTAGCGCCGGGCGTAATCCATCTCGGAAAGGCTGCGGAACTCGTTGACCGTGATCTTCTGGAACTGGTCGAACCCGTTCTGGTCGGTCTGTTGGACGACGAACTTGATGAACTGGCCCTGAAGCAGCAGGTACAACTGGGCGGCGGCGGCGAGGGGTTCCGTGTCGGAGGACCGGTGGCCTTCCTGTCCGCCGTCGATCTGGTCGAACACTATCCACCAGAGAGCCGCCTCCCAGACCGTGTCCGGCACGCCCTCCTGGGACCGGTGCCGCCGCATCGGGTGGTCCTGGTAGCTGAAGCGCCCGAATTCCGGGCCTGCGCCGCCCGGCAGGCGGCGCCAATGCTCCTCGCCGAAGAAGGTGACCAATCGATCCTGCCAGTCCTCCGACCCTTCGCGGGCGACCGCCGCGTCGGCGATCAGCGCCCGGAGGTAGCGGGCGAGCAGCAGCCGGCGGCGGACTTCATCGGGGGTGAGGCCGAACTCGATCTGGTTGTACTGCTCGACCGCCAGGGGCCGGTTGAAGCCTGCCTGGAGGTTGCGGTGAACGGCTTTCGGCTGTCGCAGGGCGTCATGCCAGACGAAATCCGCCTCGGTCGTTCCGGTCAGGTGGATATGCAGTTCGTTGAGCCCCTCCGTCTCGATCATTTCGTCGATCGGAGGGCTGTGGGGTGATGGCAAGGTCGTCCTGGACAGGTTCCGCCGGAGGATGTCCATTTTCTCCTCGTCAGGGGCCCTGGCCGACAGGCGGAGTCGCGCCGCGTGTTCCCGCCACAGCATGTAGGCCACCAGCGGCACCGGCGACACGCGCGTGAGTAGGCGCTGCCAGGCCGAGAAGGCGTCCAGCTTCACATGGACGCGGTCCCGCCGGATCTCCAGATGCGCCTCGGCCAAGCAGCACAGGCTCTTCCGCAGCGCCGCGCCCAGAGTCCTGCAGCCCCCCAGCTCCTTTTCCAGGACCGATTTGTAGAAGTGGTCCGGCCGCTGGAAATTGTGGTCCCGCTCCTCCAGGAACAGCAGCCGCCGCAAGGTCGCCGTGTCGGGCGGCCCCTCGGTGAGGTAGCGCTGGAGCAGCCGGCGCCCGGAGATACTCATCCGGTGAAAGAGGAGGTCATCCTGCATGACGGGTCAGCCGGGTCACTCGGGTTTCGACGGGCGCGGCTTGCGAGGCTGACGTGGCCTCTCAGCCGCCTCCGCCTGCTTGGGGCTTGAGAGGCGCATGGGGCGCTGGATGAGCAGCGAGTTCAGGAGGTCGTAGAGCGACAGTGCTTCCGCGCTGCTGTCCTGAATCCGCTGATATTCGGCCGAGGCTTCCTTCTGCTGGGCAGCGACCGAAGACTGCGGGTCAAGGTAGAAGCGCCATAGCGGGCAGCTGAAGAGCAGCGTAAACAGGCTCCCGTCGGTCTTCCCCTCCGCACGCTTCAGGTTGGAGATGAAGGGCGCGTCGGTGAGGCTGGGGTTCTTCAGCGTCATGGCGGTAAAGGGAAGCATTTCCTCAACAATCGCGGCATTCAGGAATGCGACGATGCAGCGATGGAGCAACTCACCACAATAGTATCGCTGACTCGGGCTCTGCGACTTCTCCACTTCGGTATCGATGCGGAGGAGCGTGTAATAGAAGCGCGCCCAGATTTTGGCGATCATATAGGCGGACAGCGGCATTCTCTGCTGCCTCCGGATGCCCGTCACCCACAGCCAGAGCTCCTCAGCGATCTCCTTCAGTTGCTCGGGGAACTCGGTGACGTTTTCGTCGTCCTGCACCTCCGCGACGTCCAGGATATCCTCGGGCAAATCATCGCTCATCACCGGTGCCGGGAAGGATCGGAGCTGGGCGTGCCGCAGCAGCATCTGGCGGATTTCCTCAGCGTTGGACCCCGTCATCACATCGCGGATTACCCCAATCAGGTTGAAGATGCTGGCGACCGGCGTTTGTTCGGCGCTGCCGCTGACGATGAGCTGCATCGGCAGGTTCGCCAAGCCTTTCAGGTTCGGAGCAAGGTTTCGCTCAACACTGTTCAAAGTATTGTAGAGAATTCCTTTGCCCCCACCACGGCTTCCTGTTTTTCTGTAGTAATCCCATATTTTCCAATGTTTGTAATTAATTTGATTTTCGGAAATTGAATTACTTTGGTCGGCGAGGTTTTGTTTGCTATCTTCTGCTCCATACATAACGTAAATGGGATACTTGGCGCCATAATCGCCATAAAGCGCAATTGTGCCGGTCTGCACCGTGCGCCTGTCCTTCTCCCGGTTCAGCGCGCGGAGATAGGCGGCGGCGCGGCGCGCCACGCCCAGGGTGGGCTCCATCGTATCAAGGCCGGTGAAGCGGATATAGTGGGCGACATCCGCGGTCGAGCCCCCCGACGTTGCGATCTCTCGGGGCAGGCCGACCTTGATCATATAATCCAGGCTCGCCTCGGGCTGACGGTACATGAGCCCGCCTATCTGCGCGCCGACGGCGATCATGGCTTGATTCCGGTTGCCATAGCCGAATTCAGGCTTCAGCCGGTACCCGGGGTCCAGCATGCCGTCGGCGACCAACACCTGGGCCACCAGCGGCCCGATGTCCTCGGGCGACATCTCCCGCAACAGGTTCGGCGACCAGCCGAGTTGCAGGAGCGAACCGCTGAAGATGTTGATAAGATCGTCGTGGAACGCTTCCGCTGCCTTGCGCTCCTCGTCGGTGAGCGGACGGGGCTTGCCGATCTCTTGCTGGGAGGCTGTCAACGCCCGGAAGCACTCACTAAATCGATAGAGCACCTGCGCGACCGTGCGGACCGGCAGTTCCAGCAGGGCACGCTCGTAAAGCCGGATGTCCTCGCCCCTGGTCACGAAAAGCCCGTGGACGAGCAGTGCGCGCATGACGGTCCGCAGCGCTACCTCGTCCGTTTCGCCCGGGAGCCGAACACTGATCTCCGTTGACGTGCTGCTGGCGGGGGAACCGGCTCGGGCAGCCATCGTCTTGGGCTGCTCGGCATCGCCGGACAGCGGCGCCTCTTCGTTGAGCGGGCTGTTTCCTTGCCTGTAATACGTATAGACGGAGTCCAGGAAGATTCGGTTCTCCGGCTTCAAAATCTTTTGCAGGTACTGGTCTTCCAGCCGGTCCACCAGCTGGCGGTAATAGTCCTTTCCCCGATCCCGCTCGATCAGTTCCTTGCCAAGATTTTCCCACTGCTTCTTGCGCACCAGGGCGGAGAAGAGCTCGCTGTCGCCCGACATCAGGACGATCAGGTGCCGCGAAGTCAGGTAGCGGCGGATGGTCTCGAGAACGGGCCAGCCCTTCTCGAACGAGGTGTCGATGTCGTCCAGCCCCAGGACAAAAGCTTTCTTGTTGATCAAGGCCAGAGTGGCCTCGATGAATCCATGGAAGTAGGGCTCCAGCCGCCGGTGGCTGCGCACCATGGACAACCCTTCCTCCATGGCGAACTGGTTGTCGTCCCAGTCGCCCTTGCGCAGGGGGTCGGCGCCGACCTCGTCGATGGCGGACAGGCCTCCGGCCAGTCGCCGCATCTTCTCCTCCCAGTTCCGGTAGTCAGGCCCGTTCCGGGTAAGGCCCTTCACCTGCAGCACGACATCCTGGATTCGGGAGATAATGATGAGGAACAGGTTCTCCTTGGTCGCGATCAGCGTCGGGTCGATCAGGCCCAGGCTGACGAGTCCCTCCACCCCCGGCAGCAGTACCTTCTGACCTCCGCCATCCCGTAGATCGTCGGCATCCTGCAGGACCGACAGAAGGAAAGTAGTCTTCCCGCTGCCCCTTGAACCCAGGATGGCGATGACGTCATGGGGGCGCTCCGTCATATCGGTACTGTCGTAGTTGGAGCGTGGCTGAGGCAACACGGCCAAGCGACTCTTGAGGATTGTTCGGAGGCTGAAGATTGCATCCCGCTGGATGATCTCCTCCTCCTTGCTAATTCTCCGTGCGTCCCTGATCTGGTCGAGGTTGATCAAAATCCTGGAGGCGGTTTCCTTATGCGATGCCATTTCCCTAGCCCTACTTCGCATTTGGTGGCTGTGCGGGTTCAATAGCGCACTTTCGGCGAGAAGAGTAGTTGCTTGCTTGAGACTTCAAGTCGGCACTTCATCGGGCAGTCCGACCCTCCAATCCACTGGCAAACAAGTGATTCAGCTCCTCTCCACCCGCGGCACCTTGACGCTGACATTGTGGCGCCAGTCTTTCCGGGTGCGGATGTAACGGTGGGCGATCACGGGGCATTTGTGGCGGGTCTGGCGCAGGATGTCGTGAAGCTGGGCCTCCTTACCGTCGGCATAGATGGCGAGGTCGGTGCGCGAGGTATGACCGGTGTAGCGCTTTGCCCCGATCAGCCGGTCCTGCAGCTGGCGGTGCGCCTACTGGACGTCAGCCCGATGGCCTGGCAGCGCCTGCTGGTCCCGGCCGCAGAGACCCTGCGGGACCTACACGGCATCCTCCAGGTCGCCATGGGTTGGGAGGGCATCCACCTTTACAGCTTCGAGTTCCGGGCGCGGCGCTGCGGTTCGCTGGAACTCTGCACCGGAAGTCCTGCTATCCCGCTCGCCGGCCTGCGCCTGCGGGTCGGGAGCAAACGGCGCTACACCTACGACATGGGCGACTTCTGGCGCCACGAGGTGCGGGTGGAGGACAAGCTGGCCGCGGCGGCAGCGACGGACTATCCGCTCTGCCTCGCCGGCGACCGGGGCTGCCCGGTGGAGGACAGCGGCGGTCCGCCGGGCTGGCGGGAGCGCCGCAGGGAGCTTACAAGCTATGCGTCGCTGGAAGACATCGCCGAAATCCGCGACATGCTCGCCACCGTCGCCACGGAGAGGACCCTGGCAGCGTTGGACGATCCGGAGACCCGGGAACGCTTCGAGGCGGCGGCGGCCCGGATGCAGGAGCGCGAGCGCTGGCTGCCACAGGAGTTCTGCCGAATGCAGGTCAATGACCGATTCTGCCGGCGAGAGCACAAGCGGCTGATGCACCAGCAGGTCTGGTGACTGGCGGCGGAAGTGGTGATGCAGGTGAGGATGCGAATGCAGGTCGTGGAGGACGATGCATGGTTCTCGCCGACGACGCGGTGTTCGACCTCGCCCGGGGCGAGGCCTGGCTGGAAACGCTGGGCCTGACGCTGGCTGAGGCGAAGCAGTTGCTGCGGGCCACCCAGGAGCGGCTCCTCGCCGCCCAGGCGGCAGCCCAACTGGCTGGCCAGCGAAACTGTCAGGACTGCGGGCGGGTCCGTGGCAGCAAGGGTGTGATGCCGGTCCGGTTCCGGGCTCTGTTGCAAAGTTGGCCGGGATC
>MOEB01000096.1 GCA_001939945.1 Aerophototrophica crusticola
CGGGTTGGTCCCCGATCCGCTCGGACATCGCGGTGCGGGACGGGGGCAGCAGCCCGGTGTCGCGGGCGGCGGGGCCGTCCGTGGCCGCCGGCGGCGCCACGTCCACGGGGCTGCCCGTGAGGTCGCGCAGGGTCCCCGCCACGGAGGCCGCCGACGACGGCATGGCCGGCCCGTCCCCGTGCAGCGTCAGCCCGGCCAGGCTGCCGGCCCAGCCGGCGACCCGGCCCGCGTCGGCGGCCAGGGCGGCGCTGGTCAGGCGCGTGTTGCCCAGCTCCAGCGTGCCGTCCACCCACTCGCCCACCACGTGCACGGTCCTCGCCCCGCCCCCGGCGCCCAGGACCGCGTCCAGCAGGGCCAGCCCGTCTGTGCCCGGGGGCACCTCCAGCAGGACCGCGCCCGGGGTCTGCTGGAGCAGGGAGTGGGCGAGTCCCAGAGCCCGCGGGTCGGCCAGGATCACGGGCGCGCCGGCGGGCAGGTCCGCCGTGCCGATGGCGATGGTCCCCGCGTCGTGCCTCGGCTCCGCCTCGCGCTCCACCGTGGGTGCCGCCGGCTCCCCCTGCCGCTCCACCACGTCCGCCGCGGTGGCCACCGCCGCCGCGTCGTACATGAACCGTGGCTCCAGGGCGAGCCGGACGGAATGGCGGCGGGTCTGGGACGGGGCGCGGGGGGGAGTGCGGCGGGCCATGGCAGTCCTGGGGCTTCGGCGGAAGCCCCGCAAGGACGGACCGGGCCGACCTTGGGGAGGGGCCTCCAAAAGATCGGTCGGAGACTAAGAGAAATTGGATAAAATCTCTACTACTTTGTATGCAGCATCTTTCATCCGGAAAGCACAAATATGTCCAGGACGGGGTAGGTCTTATGTAAACGTGTTTAATACGACCCGTTAGCAGGCCGTTTACACACAATGGCGACCTTCCCCGGTCGGACGGGGGGCGAAGGGGCCGGGCCGTTTACACGGCCGTCCCGACCCCATCGGTTGGCACGATTTGAGGCGGGTGAAGACCACCTGTCATTGCGCTGACTGTGCCTGGGCTGGTCTTTGCCCACGGGCCCGGAGCCCAGGCAGACATATCCCAGGATGCGCCGGGGACTGTCCGTGCGGCCGGGACCACTTGCCAGGGGGTGCGGAACGCGGGCCCGCCGGCCGGTTTGCCGCCGCGTTCGGCGCCATGGTCCACCATTGCCACTTGCCACGGTGCCCCGGCGTGCCCAGACTTACCCGGGTGGCCGGTAGGCGCCGGCCCGCTGCCAGAGGATCGAGAGTCTTGGACAAGCAAGCCTTCGCCGCCATCACCGCCCAAATCCCCACGGCCGGCCTCTCCACGGCCCAGGCCCTTGCGGCGGAGGCGGCCGACCACATCCTGCGGGCGCTCGCCGAGGAGCGCGCCTGCGGCCGGATGGACCATGACCTGGACGACGCGATCCTGGCCCTGACGGACGCCGTGGAGGCGCGCCGGGTCGCCAAGGCGGCCTGACCACCCCCCGGCGCCGGGCAGGGGTCAGGGGCCGGGCACTGCCGTGCCGGCCCGCTGCCCGGGCCCCGGCCCCTTGGGCGCGGGCGGGACGGCCTTGAGGGCGAGGCCGAAGGGGAACATGGTCCCCACCCGGAGGCCGGCGACGGAGGACAGGTTGCGGATGCTGCGCCGCGCCTCCAGCACCAGCTCGCGCACCACGATCCGCTCCTCCACCTCGCCCTCCTCCCGCACCAGGGACAGGCGGTGCAGGGCATAGAGGCCCACCAGGAAGGCGCCCAGGAAGAAGAAGTCCCAGTGGCGCAGGGTGACGGCCAGCAGATCGTACCGGCCGCCCGGGTTGGCCCACTGCACCGTGACCGACAGCTGCCGCGCCGCCAGGTCGTCCGCCACCAGCCCGCCCAGGATGGGGGCGATACCCGCGGCCATGGAGCTGAACAGGCTGCTGGCCGCCAGGTAGGCCGTGGCCTGGCCCGGCGGGGCCAGCTTCAGGCCGATGTTCCCGGTGGCCAGGGTGACCCCGGCGGTGGCCATGCCCATCAGCACGTGGATGGCCACCAGCATGGGCAGGGTCAGGGCGTGGGGCACCGGCATCTTCAGGAACACCCAGGCCAGGGTGGAGAACAGGAACACCGGCGCCGCCGTGGCCAGCACCGACTTGTTGGTCAGCCTGTCGGACAGCTGCCCCCACAGGTTCAGCACCAGGATGTTGGCCCCCTGGCTGGCCACCAGCAGCAGGGTGACGGCGCCCATGGTGAGGCCCAGCTCCCCCACCATGTAGACGGTGAAGAAGGGGGTGGCCAGGTTGGCGGCGAAGTTCCAGGCCGCCAGGAAGATGATCAGTCGCCGGAAGTTGCGGTCGCGGAAGGGCTGGCGCAGGGCGTCTCGGAAGCCGGTGCGCCGCTCCGTCGCGGGCATCCGCGGCTCCGGCACTCGGGCCAGGTGCCAGGTGCTGGCCGCCCCGGCGGCGAGGCCCAGGACGAACAGCAGGCTGAAGGCGTAGACGGCGGCGCCGGGGTACCAGCCCGCCCAGGCGTCCACGAACACCCCGGCCGCGAGCCCCGCCACCATGCTCAACGCCGTGGCCAGCAGCTGCCGCCTGGCGAAGAACGTGCCCAGCCGCGCCCGGGGGACAAGCTGGTGGATCCAGGAATTCCAGCTGCAGGCCGCCACGGCGCCCAGACCCGCGCTCAGCGCCGTGCCCGCCACCAGCAGCGACAGCTCCGCCGCCGGGTTGCCCAGCAGGGGCAGCAGGGCGAGCGGCAGCAGCAGGAGGCGGGCCGCGGCCAGGGCGGCCACGGCGATGGCCCGCCGGGCCCGGAACCGCTCCACCAGGGCGATGGCGGGGAGCTGTGCCAGCTGGGCCAGGAACGGCACCGCCGCCAGCAGCCCGATCACGGCGTTGCTGGCGCCGAGCGCCAGGGCGTAGCCCACCAGGATGACGCCGCTGGTCAGCGCGCCCACGGCCTGGGCGTACATGCCGTCCTTGACCAGGGCGGACAGCCCGGCCTCTACGTCCGCCTCGGTCAGCGTGTCCTGGGGGAGCAGGCGCATCGGTCCGGGTCAGTCCGCCGCGTCGGCAAGGCGGGGCGGCGGGGCGAAGGCCCTGTCATGGCCGCGCCATATCCCCGCCTCCCCGTCCACCAGCAGGTCGAGGGCAAGGTTGGCGTCCTCCTCCGGCCGGACCAGCAGGGCGCCGGGCGGCGGGGCGCCGCGTGCGTCCGGGGTGAGGAGGAGCAGCGGGACGCCGGCCAGGGCCGGGACCCCCGCCAGCAGGCCGGCGGGGCCGCCCGCCTGCACCAGGCCCCAGGGCCCGTGGGTCGTGAGCGCCTCCGTGACCCGCGCCAGGTCGGGCGGGGCCAGAACGTGGTCCAGCCCGCGGGCCTGGCAGAGGCGGGAGAGGTCTTCGGCCGCGGCCCCCTCCGCCACTAGCAGCAGCCGGCGCGGGCTGGCGGCACCGGGCAGCCGGTCGGCGTCCTCCGCGGGCGGGTGGTAGCAGCGGTCCGGCCGGTGCCACCAGCCCGCCCGGTCCAGCACGGGATGGTCGAAGGTGCCCGTGGTCGCCAGGGCCTTCGCCGCCGCGGCCAGGGCGGTGGGGCGGGGCGGGTCGTGGCGCGCGTCGAAGGGCCCGGGCTCGTAGAACCCCGCCCGCTCCCGCAGCAGGCTGTTCCAGTCCAGCGCCCCGAACAGGGACCAGACGGTGACGGCGCGGATGTCCGCGCCCTCGGCCCGCAGGCCCTGCGCCGCCTGCCACACCTCCAGCAGCCAGCGGAGCTGCTCCTCGCGGGTGGAGCCGTGGTGCGCCTCCGTCACCGCCAGGGGCAGGCGGTACCGCTCCCACACCTCCCGCAGCCGCGCGCCCGGCCCCGTCTCCCCCACCGGCCAGTCCATGCGAACGGCCTCCGCGTCGGCGTAGGCGTGGCGGGGGTCGGCGCTGCGCAGGTGCTCCGGGTAGTGGTGCTGGGCCGGGTCCAGGTAGCGCTCGCTCGTGGTGTAGTGGTTGATGCCGACGATGTCCGGCGTGGCCTCCCCCGTCGCCAGCAGGTCCAGGTCTGCCTCCGGCACGCCCGCCTCCAGGAACCGGGCGTGCCAGGGGTGGGACCGGCCCACCCGGCCGCACAGCAGGTCCAGGCTCAGCCAGCGCCGCTCGTTCTCATGCTCCGCCTGGTGGCGCAGGCAGGGGGTGCTGAAGCACTTGCCCATGTCCTCCGTCTGCACGAGCCGCGCGTCCGGGATGCGCTTGCGGATGGCCCGCATGGACAGCAGCACGCCCTTGCACTCGATCACCAGCGCCCGCAGGAACGGGCCGTAGCCGGTGCCGTGGGGGTACCAGTGGCCGTAGAGGCCGGCGAAGCGGGCGGTGGTCAGGGGCTCGTTCACCGGGGTGAACAGGCGCAGCCAGGGGTACCGCTCCGCCACCCGGGCGGCGTGCACGGCCAGCTTCTCCGGGAAGGCCGGGTCCGCCAGGTCCGTGTAGCGCGGGCCGCCGCCATGGTGGACCAGGCCCGCGACGGGGGTGACGCCCAGGTCCCGCAGGCGGGCCAGCCGCGCGTCGTGCCAGGACCAATCCGCCCGGTCCGGCTGGACGGGGGAGACGTGCTCCCACAGCACGGGGTAGCGCAGCACCCGGATCCCCAGCCCGGCCACCAGGTCCAGGTCGCCGGGGCGGTCCCAGTGGCCGGTCTCCCGCAGCTGGTCGCGGAAATCCTCGCCGACGCGGGTCACGGTGCATTCCACGCCGCCCCACAGCTCCAGGGGGCGGCCGGCCTCAGTGATGCTCATGGCGTCTACTTCCCGGCGGCGGTGCGCAGCGGCGCCTTGGCGGGGGCCGGGCGGCGGGCGGGGGCCGCCTCCGGCAGGGGGATGGCCTTCAGGGCGGCGGCCAGCCTGGGAACGCCCGCAGGCCTGGCGGCGTCCAGGGGCAGGGCCTCCTGGATGCGGGCGAAGGTGGACAGGGCCTGCGCCACCACCTGGTCCATGTTGTAGTAGCGGTAGGTGGCCAGCCGCCCCACGAACCAGACGTCCGGCGTGGCGTCCGCCAGGGCCTCGTAGCGCTTGTACAGGGCCGCGTTCTCCGGCCGCGGCACGGGGTAGTAGGGGTCGCCCGCGTCGCTGGGGTACTCGTAGGTCAGGCTGGTCTTCGGGTGCGCCTGGCCGGTCAGGTGCTTGTATTCCGTCACCCGGGTATGGTCCTGGTCCTGGGGATAGTTCACCACCGCCACCGGCTGGTGCCACTCCTTGTCCAGGGTCACGTGCTCGAACCGCAGGGAGCGGTAGGGCAGCTTCCCGAAGCGGAAGTCGAAATACTCGTCCACCGGCCCGGTGAAGACCAGGCGCCGGTGCGGGACCATGTCCCGGACCTCCCGGTAGTCGGTCTGCAGCATCACCTTGATGTTCGGGTGGTCCAGCATCCGCTCGAACATGCGGGTGTAGCCCTCGGCGGGCATGTACTGGTGGCTGTCGCCGAAGTAGCGGTCGTCCCGGTTGGTGCGGGTGGGCACCCGGGCGGTGACGGACTTGTCCAGCTCCGACGGGTCCACGCCCCACTGCTTGCGCGTGTAGCCGCGGAAGAACTTCTCATAGAGGTCCCGGCCCACCCGGCCGACCACCACGTCCTCCGACGTGCGCACCTCCGCCACCTTCTCGGCCCGGGCGGCGAAGAAGTCCTCCAGCTCGCCGGACGTCAGGTCCAGGCCGTAGAGGCGGTTCACCGTGTCCAGGTTGATGGGGATGGGCAGCAGCATGCCGTCCACGCTGGCCAGCACCCGGTGCTCGTACGGGCGCCAGCTGGTGAATCGGGACAGGTAGTCGAACACGGCCTGGGAGTTGGTGTGGAAGATGTGCGGGCCGTACTGGTGCATCAGCACCCCGGCCGCGTCATGCCTGTCATAGGCGTTGCCGGCCACGTGCGGGCGGCGGTCCACCACCAGCACCTTCTCCCCCCGCTCCCGGGCGAGGCGCTCCGCCAGGACGCTTCCGGCGAAGCCGGCGCCCACCACCAGCCAGTCGAAGGTGCCGATGCCGGGCCGCGGGCCGGGCATGGCGACACGGGGGGCCAGCCCGGCCCGCATCAGCCCGTGCATGCCGTCCCAGGTCTTGTCCCAGGAGATGCCGGACAGGAAGGCGTCCACCTGGCCCAGCCAGGGCCCGCGCGGGCGCGCCAGCAGCGCCTCCGCCTTCGCCACCGTCTCCTCCGCGCCGGCGGCGATCTCCACCAGCCCGCCCTCGCCATAGGGGCGCACCACGTCGGCGATGGGGGTGCTGACCACGGGCACGCCGGCGGCCAGGAACTCGGGCGTCTTGGTGGGGCTGATGAAGCGGGTGGCCTCGTTCAGGGCGAAGGGCATCAGGCCCAGGTCCCAGCCCGAGAGGTAGCCGGGCAGCTGCTCGTACGTCCGCCCCCCCAACCAGTGGATGTTGGGGCGCCGCGGCAGGGTGGCCGGGTCGATCTTCACCACCGGGCCGACCATGACGAGCTGCCAGTCCGGCCGCAGGTCCGCCACGGCAGCCACCAGGTCGGTGTCCAGCCGCTCGTCGATCACGCCGAAGAAGCCCAGCTTGCGGCCGGGGATGCCGAGCTGGTCGCCGGGCGGCGCGGCGGCGCCGTCGCGGGCCTGGCGGAAATGGTGGGCGTCGATGCTGCTGGGGAAGCAGTGGACGGCGGCGTGGCGGCCGCGCTTGGCCTCATACAGGCTGGCGCCGCCGGTGAAGACCAGGTCGGCCCGCCGGAACAGCTCCCGCTCCAGGTCCAGCAGCCGGGGCGGGGCGCCGCGGAAGGCAGACAGCTCGTCCATGCAGTCATAGACGGTGAGGTCAGCCCGCAGGTGGCCGCTGAAGGCCAGGGCCATGGGCGTGTAGTACCAGTGCACCCGCGGCCGCCCCCGGTGGGGCGCCAGCCAGTCGTCCAGCAACTGGCGCTGGGCCCCGGCCGCCGCCTGCTCGTCCAGGCCGGGCGGCAGGATGGGCACGCCCACGGTGACGCCGTTGGGCAGGGCGTGCAGCTCCAGCATGGGCGTGGCGCCCTCGCGCGCCACCGGCTCCTCCAGGAACAGCACCTGGAAGTGCCTGGCCGCCCGGCCCAGCAGGTGCTGCGGCCGCTGGTAGACGAAATCCCAGCGCAGGTGGGAGAAGCAGAGGAGCAGCGTCGCGTCGCTCGCGGCCGGGCGCCCGTCGGCGGTGGGGGTGTCACGCATGGGCTTTGGGGTCCTTGGGCAGCTGGCGGGAGCCCGCCCCGGGGGCACGCGGCCGTGGGGCCGAAAGGGGCGGGTCGGTGCCGCAACCAGCATTTCTTCCGGATGGTTCCGAGCAGGACCGGCATTTTTGCCGAAGCCCTGCACCCGCACCGCTCGGCCGGGCGTGGAAAAGGGGGCCGGCGGCGGGCGCGACGATCCCCTGCCGGGACTGTTCATGGGGTGCCAGCCGCAGATATGCTGGGTGGGGAATGGGGTCGGGGGTGGCGTTTGGGCGGCGACGGGGCACGGGGACAGACCAGGGGGGCCGGCCCGGACCGCCGCCGCCGCGGCCTCCTCGGCCTCTTCGGCCTGCTCGCGGCCACGCTGGCGCCCGGGGCAGGGGGGAAGGGCATGGCGGCAGGGACCGGCGGGGACGACGGCAGGCTCTCGGCACGGCCCGGGGCGGG
>MOEB01000097.1 GCA_001939945.1 Aerophototrophica crusticola
CCCATCACGTTCCCCCGATCACGCCCGCGCGGCCCACCGGGCCCTGCAGCCCCAGGCGGCGCACCCTACCGCAATCGGATGGGGGTTACGAGTTCAAGCGTTGCAGCAGGCTTCCCGTGCCGAGCCTGAGTTCGTGCAGCCGGTAGGCGATCCCACTGCCCAGGCATTGGCGTGCCAGGTACCTGCAGGCCCGGCTGCGATAGTACTCGAACGGCCGGCTCCGGTGCCCGGCCAGCCCCGTCGCCTCGGAGTCGTCCGTGTAGCCGCCCAGCACCAGCGAGTCGAGCAGGGCGACGCGCGTGCTGGATTTGGCGGCGACAGTGGCTCCTTCGGCCAAGCGCCACCCGAACCAGCGGTTGGACAGGGACAGGGCGTGGAGGACCAGCGGGTCCCGGACGCCCGCGCCGTCGCCAGCGAGGATGGCCACGTCGGCCAGCCAGCGGAGCCGCTCCCACCCGTGGCACACACCGTGGATGACCAGGTAGGGAGTGAGGTGCGCGTCCCCGAGGACCGGGACTTCCCTCCCGGCGATGGGGACGGGTTGGCGGGCCTCCCACAATTCCTCGAAGCTGCGCCCCAACGCGAACCGGTTGGGCAGCAGGCGGCGGTGGAGTTCCAGCACCAGCGTCCCGTCGGCTGACAGGAAGATGTCCTCGTGGTGCCGCTCGTCGTCGTGGGTGTCCTTGCCCTTGTCCGGTCCCGTGGTGATGTGGGACCGGGGGACGTTGCCCTGGTCCAGGGTGATCCGGTAGGCGTCCCGGTAGCCGGCGGGTTCCACCAGGATGTCGATGTCCCCGGCCATACGGGAATCAAGGCGCCCGTAGAGCTGCTGGGACAACCCGATGCCCTTGAGCAGCAGGGCCCGGATCCCGGCTTTCCCGAACCCGTCCATCAGCTTGCGGATGACCGGGGCCTGCGCCAGTGCCCGCTGCGTCCCCGAACGGTGCCGTCGGACCAGCCATTCCCGGACGGCGGGCGGGACCAGCCCGCCCGCCCCGGCCGTGGCCTGGAGCAACGGGGGTACCAGGCGGTGCCGGGAAGCCGCTTCGGCCAGGGCCTCCCAGTCCACGGGGCCAAGGTCCAAGCCCCAGAGCTTGGCGGCCACGTCCCCCTGGTGCGGGTAGCAGGCGATGGACGCAAGGGCCCGGAACGTCTTGGTCCGTTCAAACGCATACCCGACCATCATGCCCGCCCCGCCTCCTGGAACCCCCGGTGGCTCTACCATGCGGCGGGAATGGTCACCAACCCGTTCATTCCCCGCGTTTGCTGTCCAGGCCGTTGTATTGCCGCGCCTCCACCGAGGCCTCATGGCCCGGCCTCGCGCTGGGCAGCGCCAACGCTTGGTCCGCCTCGCGGGAGAAGTAACCTTCCAGCACGAACCCTGCCCCCGTGGCGACCACGGCCAGGAACAGGATCGCCAGGATGAACGCCTTCATGGTGCTGTCCTCCGGTCGTGGCTCCCTGCCCCTTACAACAGGCAGGGCGCCGGGTCGGCACGGGCCCGGGCCGCCGGAGGCTCAGCCGACCGCCCCATGCCCTATGGTGCGGCGACCCTGCCATAGGACCAGGTAGGCGCGGGCCATGCACACCAGCACCGCCGCCTGGCAGGCCAGGTTCAGGGCACATAAGGCCAGGAAGACCGGGTCCCGGTTCACCAGCGCCGCATAGGCGGTGGAGTTGCAGGACACGAGGAACCAGCCGAGCCAGGACACGAGGCTCAGCGCATGCACGGCTTCCGGCGTGCGCCAGAGGCGGAGAAGCTGGGGGATGTGGAACAACGCGGCGATGATGCCGCCAAGGCCATAGCTGGCGGTCAGGATCTCGATCATGGTCGGTCAGGGGGCTTCCGGGGACGTGGCCGCGATCCTGGCCCGCGACCGTAAAGCCTTCCTGAACGCGGCCGTGACGTTTTGTGCACCGCAAACGGCCCCGGGCCCCCCGGGTGTATCCGCATGCCCATCGCAGATATGCGGTGGGCCGATCAGCTATACGCGCCGTTAATTGCTTCGTAACATGCAGCGTCGTGCCATGCCCCTGGCGAGGGGCGGCATGGCCGCGGGCCGGGGTGAGGATGGGCAAGACCGCCAGGGTTGAACGACGTACGAACCAATATGCCGTGTTGCCGGTCAGGCTGCGCGACGGGCAGCCGCAGGTCGCGCTGGTGACGTCACGTGAGACGCAGCGCTGGGTGGTGCCCAAGGGCTGGCCGGTCAAGGGGCTTCCGCCTTGGGAAGCCGCCGCCAAGGAGGCTTTCGAGGAGGCCGGGCTGGTCGGCACGGTGGAGCATGAGAAGTTCGGCACCTTCCGCTATGAGAAGCGACTCGGTGCTGGCAACTCCGCCGTCATCGACGTGGACCTCTACCTGCTGCATGTGGAGAAGGAACTCAAGGACTGGCCGGAGCGCCGTGAGCGGGAGCGGCGCTGGCTCCTGCCGTCGCAGGCGGCCATGCTGGTGCAGGAAGGCGGCTTGGTGGAGGCCCTCCTGCGACTCGCACAGCCGCCGGCCGGGGACGAGCCCGGCGGCACCTGAAATCTCCGGCCGGCGGGTCAGCCCCGGCCCGCCGTCACCCGCTCGGTGAAAAGGGTCAGCCCGGCGGGGCCCGCGGGCACCGGCCCGCCGGTCAGGGCGGCCCGCACGGCCTGGACGGCGGACACCAAATCGCCGGGCGTGAACGGCTTGGCCAGCACCCCCAGGGCGAAGGCGCCGATGTGGTCGGGCAGCTCACCCATCCCGGTCAGCAGCAGCGACGGGACCGCATGGCGGTCCAGCAGCATCTCCGCCAGCATCAGCCCGCTCTCGCCATAGCCCAGCCGCACGTCGAGCAGCGCAAGGTCGAATTCCGTGCGTTCGGCCAGGGACAGCGCCTCGTCCGTGCCGGCCGCCGCATAGACCTCGACTCCGGCGCTGCGCAGTGTCGCCTCGATGTCCTGGGCCACCAGGGCCTCGTCCTCAACCACCAGGATCTGCATGTTCCGTCCCGCTTTGTTTGGGGCACCATACCCAGCCGGTGACGGCCCCCGCCATGGCTCCATCGGGGCACTTCCGCCGGCATGCATCCTCACTTTTACGCCGGGCCAAAGGCACGCCCGCGGAAGTCGGCGGTCACGCGGGTGGCAGGATGAGCCGGGGCAGGGACAGGGTCGCCCGCAGCCCTTCCGGCTGCCAGTCCAGGGTGATCGTGCCGCGGAGTTGGTGGCGTATGTTCCGGTCCAGCAGCGACAGGCCGACGCCCCGGCGGGCGGGGACCTGGGCCGGCGGCCCGCCGGCCTCGGCCCAATCCAGGATGACGGACTTGGGGTCGTCCCCCTGTCGCCAGCGGATGGACAGGCGGCCGCCGGGGCGCGACAGGGCGCCGAATCGGGCGGCGTTGTTGGCCATCTCATGCAGTGCCAGGGCGAAGGGTTGGACCGAATCGGCGGAGACGGTGAGGTCGGGGCCATCCAGGTCCACCGCGGCGCCGGCCGCCATGGCCAGCGGGTTCACGGTCTCCGTCACCAACACGCGGAGGTCCGCCCCCAGCCAGCGCCGGGCCGCCAGCAGGGTGTGTGCCCGGGCCAGGGCGCCGATCCGCCCCTCCACCGCCTGGGCGAAGGCGTCCTGCGTGTCGGCCCGGGTCAGCCGCAAGAGGGCCAGGGCCACGGCCAGGGCATTCTTGGCCCGGTGGTCGACCTCCTGCATCAGCAGCCGGGCGTGTTCCTCGGCCTCCTTACGGTCGGTGATCTCCAGCACGTAGGTGCCCACCGACTCCGCCGGCCCGTCCATGGGCCGGATGGGGAACAGCCCGGTCAGCCAATGCCGCACCTGGCCGGGCTTGGCCGGGGTCTCGCCCGATATCTCCAGCATGGGCACGGGTTCGGAGCTGGACAGCACGTGCCGCAGCGCCGGGTCGAAGGTCTCCGCCAGGCTTGGCAGGATGTCCCCGACCCGCCTCCCCACATGGTCGGCGGTGCTGATGCCGTTGATCTCCGCCATCCTGCCGTTGACCCTGAGGTAGCGGCCCTGGCGGTCGAAGAAGGCCAGCCCGATGGGCGAGTTCTCCAGCAACGCGTCCACCCAGGCCAGCGCCTCCTGCCGGTGCCGCAACGCCTGGCCCAGGTCCGCCTCCGCCCGCCGGTGGGTGGTGACGTCCAGCATCAGCACGCCGACACCGTCGCCCAAGGGGAATACGCGGAGCTTCAGCCGCAGGTCGCCGGCGGTCCCGGCCTCAAGCTCGAAAGTCGCGTCCCGGCCGTCGGCAAGGATCCGGCGGCAGCGCTGCTCCAGGCTGCTGGCGGCGACGCCGGGCAGCACCTCGGCCAGGGTCTTGCCGATCAACTCGCCCCGCTGCCGCCCCAGCACCCGCTCGGCCGCGGGATTGGCGGCGGTGAAGCGCCAGGCGTGGTCCAAGGCAAAGGCGCCTTCCGCCATGTGGTCCAGCACGGCGGCGGCAAACTCGCCGTCAGGCCGGGGGGACGGGGCGTCAGGCTGGATGGCAGGCACGGTGGCACCCAATGGGTCGCGGGACGGGACACAGCCTCCTAAACGCGTCCCGCGTTCCCCCGTTGCAGCAGGCGGTTCCGCTAATAAGCATCAGCCGACCGGCTGTGGCAGCGCTGCACGGCGGCAGGACGGGTCAGACCCCCATGGCCAGGGTGCGGATGCTCTCCCCCTGGTTCTCCAGGAACCAGCGGTAAGTGCCGGCCACCCCGTCGCGCAGGCTGGTCCGGGCCTCCCAGCCCAGGCTCCGCAGCAGGGACACGTCCGTCACCTTGCGCGGCGTGCCGTCGGGCTTGCTCCGGTCGAAGTCGAACCGTCCCTCGTAGCCCACCACCTCGGCCAGCATTTCCGCGAGTTCCAGGATGGTGACGTCCCGGCCGGTGCCGACATTGACGTGGCTGTGCCCGGAATAGGTCTTCAGCAGGTGCACCAGGGCGTCGGCCAGGTCGTCCACATGCAGGAACTCGCGCCGCGGGGTGCCGCTGCCCCAGACCTCGACGGCGGGGGCGCCGGACAGCTTGGCGTCGTGGATCTTGCGCATCAGCGCCGGCAGCACGTGGCTGGAGCCCAGGTCGAAATTGTCCCCCGGCCCGTACAGGTTCGTCGGCATGGCGGAGATGAAGTCGCTGCCATGCTGCTTGCGGTAGGCCTGGCAGAGCTTGATGCCGGCGATCTTGGCGATGGCATACCACTCGTTGGTGGGTTCCAGCGGCCCCGTCAGCAGGCTGTCCTCCGGGATCGGCTGGGGCGCCATCTTCGGGTAGATGCAGGTGGAGCCGAGGAACAGCAGCTTGCCCACGCCCACGCGCCAAGCAGCATGGATGATGTTCGCCTCGATCATCAGGTTGTCGTACAGGAAATCCGCCGGCAACCGGTCGTTGGCGAGGATCCCGCCCACCTTGGCGGCGGCCAATACCACGGCATCGGGCCGGTTCTCCTCCATCCACCGATCGACGGAGGCCTGGTTGCGCAGGTCCACCGAGTCGCGACCGGCGGTCAGGACGGTGCAGTCCTCATGCGCAAGCCGCCGCACCACGGCGCTTCCCACCATGCCGCGGTGCCCCGCCACCCAGACGCGCTTGCCTTCCAAGGGAAAACCGATGTCCGCCATCTGACCACTCCGTGCCGCCCGGCCTCGCGCCGGTGTCTCCAAGGGATTGTCCGCCCGGCATGCCTGCCGGTGGGGGACGCGTTCGCCCGGCTCAGAAGCCGGGCGGGGCCGCGATGCCGCTCTCAGCCAATTGCGACTTGATCTCGTCCTTGAGCCGCTCCAGGCCATCGGGCGTCGCGGACTCGGCACGGGCCACGAGCACGTCCTGGGTATTAGAGGCGCGGACGAGCCACCAGCCGTCCGACGTGTTGACCCGGACGCCGTCGATGTCGTTGACCTTGGCGCCGGTGCGCGCGGCCGCGGCCTTCACCCGGGCCTTCACTTCCTCGACCACCGCGAACTTCCGCTCCTCGTCCACCTGGAAGCGAGTCTCCGGCGTGTTCAGCACAGGCGGCAGGCGGTCGCGCAGGGCGGAAAGGGGTCCCAGCCGGCTGACCAGGCCAAGCAGCCGGATGCCGCAATACAGGGCGTCGTCGTACCCAAAGAATTTGTCGGCGAAAAAGATGTGGCCGGACATCTCCCCCGCCAACGGGCTGCCGACCTCGGCCATCTTGGCCTTCAACAGGGAATGGCCGGTCTTCCACATCAGCGGCGTGCCGCCCAGGCGCGCGACCTCGTCGAAGACGGTCTGGCTGGTCTTCACGTCGGCGATGATGGTGGCCCCAGGGTGGGTCCGGAGGACATCCTGCGCATAGATGGCCACCAGCTGGTCGCCCCAGACGATGCGGCCCTGCTCGTCGATGGCACCGATGCGGTCGCCGTCGCCGTCGAAGGCAATGCCCAGGGCGGCCCCGCTGGCCTTCACCTCGCGGGTGATGTCCACCAGATTCTCCGGGACCGTGGGGTCCGGGTGGTGGTTGGGGAAGCGGCCGTCGATGTCGGCGAACAGGGTGGTGTGCCGGCCGGGCAACTTGGCGACCAAGCGGCCCAGCACCTCGCCGGTGGCGCCGTTGCCGGCATCCCAGACGCAGGACATCGGCATGTCGCCGTCATAATCCTGGACCAGCCGTTCCACATAGGCATCGCGGATGTCCAGGGTCTCCTCGCTGCCCGTGCCCTGCGCGAAGTCCCCGTCGGCGGCCAGCCGGCCGATCTGCTGGATCTGGTCCCCGAAGAAGGGGGCCTTGCCCAGCATCATCTTGAAGCCGTTGTATTCCGGCGGGTTGTGGGATCCGGTGATCATGATCCCACCGTCCAGGTGCAGGTGGCGGCAGGCGAAATACAGCATGGGCGTCGGGCCCAGGCCGATGCGCACCACGTGCAGGCCCGTGGACTTCAGGCCCTCCACCGCCGCCGCCTCCAACCCGGGGGAGGACAGCCGCCCGTCAAACCCGATGGCCACCTTGCTGCCGCCCCCACGCCGCACGATCGTGCCGAAGGCCTGCCCGATGGCGCGGGCATCCGCCGGCCCCAGCGTTTTGCCGATGATGCCGCGGATGTCGTACTCACGCAGTACGGTGCCGTGGAACTGGTGGCTCAAACCCATGGTGTTCATTTCCCGATCAAGAAGCCGGTCGGACGTATGCGAAATGAATAGCTTTGTCTCAGGCGTCTGTGAACCGCTTTGACGGGTCACCGACGCCACCCGGTATTACCGTCTCGCGTGGGGCAGGTGGTGGTGAGACTTTGGCAAGGTCGCTCACACCGGACGCCGTGCCCGCGACGGCCGGCCCACGCAGGAGTAGTCGAGGCCGGCCATCTCGGCGTCCTCGGGGTTGTAGACGTTGCGCAGGTCGACCAGCACGGGCGCGCGCAGCAGCTTGGCGACGCGGCGCAGGTCCAGGGCGCGGAACTCGTTCCACTCCGTCAGCACCAGGGCGCAGTCCGCCCCCTCCAGCGCGGCATAGGCGTCCTTGGCCCATTCCACGCCCGGCAGCAGCCTCTCCGCCTCGTGCATGCCGGCCGGGTCGTAGGCCGACACCGTGGCCCCGGCCGCCTGCAGGGCGGGCACGATGTCC
>MOEB01000098.1 GCA_001939945.1 Aerophototrophica crusticola
GCGGCGGCGGGCTCCGGGGTTGCGGGCGCCGCGGCGCGGGACCGTGGCGGGCGGGTGGGGTCGGAGGTCAGCGCGGCGGCCTGGCGCTCGGCCTTCTTCAGCCGCGCCGCCACCACCGGGCAGATCTTGGGGTGGTCGTAGAGCACCTGGCAGTGCAGGCACTGGATGCACTCGTTCGGGTTGATGCGGCCGTCGGGGTGGATGGCCTGCACCGGGCACTCGATGGCGCAGCGCTGGCAGGGGCTGCCGCAGTCCCTGTAGCGGCGCAGCCAGTCGAACATGCGCAGCCGCCCCGGGATGGCCAGCGCGGCGCCCAGCGGGCAGAGGTAGCGGCAGAAGAACCGCTCCACGAACAGGCCCGCCGCCAGCAGGGCCAGGGCGAAGACCACGAACCACCAGTCCCGGGCGAAGCGCAGGATGATGGCGGTCTTGAAGGGCTCCACCTCCGCGGCGACCTCGGCCGTGGCCAGGCTGGTCAGCGACAGGCCGAAGATCACCAGGAAGATCACGTACTTCAGGGGCCACAGCCGCTCATGCAGGCCGAAGGGCACCTTCAGCTGCGGCACCTTCAGGAACCGCGCCGCCTTGTTCGACAGCTCCTGCAGGGCGCCGAAGGGGCAGAGCCAGCCGCAGAAGGCGCCGCGCCCCCAGAACAGCAGCGACGCCGCCACCGCGAACCACAGGATGAACACCAGCGGGTCCATCAGGAAGTAGTCCCAGCGGAAGTCGTGCCTCAGCGCGTCCACGAAGGTCAGCACGTTCACGACGGAGAGCTGGGCATGGGCGTACCAGCCGAGCCAGAGCAGGGTGAACAGCAGCACGCCGAGCCGCAGCCGGGCATAGAGGACGGGCTGGCGCACCAGCAGGTTCTGGAAGAAGAAGATACCCGTGACCAAGCCCACGGCGGCCAGGGTGATCGCCACGTCCAGCCGGCGCCCGTCCCAGACCCGGCGCCACAGCGGCACCTCCGCGGGCTCCACCGCCTCCGGGGCCGGCGCGGCCATGGCCGGCGCCTGGGGGGCGGCCAGGGGCACCAGGTACTTCTCCGGCGGCACGTAGCCCAGGTCGAAGGTGACGAAGCCCTTCTCCAGGGCGGCGGTGGCCCGCTGCACCAGCAATTGCAGCCGCCAGGGCCGCGCCGGGTCCAGGGCCATGCCCTCCGGCACGGAGAAGACGCCGGCCTCCGCCACGTCGGGCGCGCCGGCGGCGGCAAGGCCGCCCAGGCGCTTGTGGTTCTTGTCGCGGAAGCGGGCGCCGGCATCGTCCTGCACCAGCTCCACCCGGTCGAAGATGCCGCCGCGCACGTAGCCCGACCCCTTGAAGGAGTAGCGGCCCCGGGCGGCGATGACCACGGCCTGCTGCCCAGGCGCTAAGCGGGCCCGCAGGGCCTCGTACTCCGCGTCCCCCAGCAGGCTGCGGCCCACGGTGGGGATGGTGGCGAGGCCGGCGTAAAGCTCGATGAAGGTGTCGTCGTCCGGGCCGGGCTCCGGCAGGGCGGCCACGTCGGCGCGGCCAGTGGCGGCAAAGGCGGCGTTGACGTCGGCCACGGTGACCAGCAGCCGGCGCACCGAGCCGTCGCCCAGCAGGGTCTCCCAGTCCGCGGTGCCGTCCCGCGCCATGTCCACCGCCCGCGGCGGGGCGGCCTCGGCCGCCGGAACGCCCGGCATCGCCAGCAACCCGGCGACCTTGCGGGAGGCGCGCAGGATGGAATCGCCGATCACCATGACGGTGACCGTGGCGCCGGAGACGATGTCCACCGGTGGGGCGGCGGCCCCGGACAGGGCGGGGTCGAAGACGTTGCGCCCGACATAGCCGGCGATGAAGGCCTCCACCCGGGCGACGGGGATGCCGACCAGCACGATGGGCTCGTGGTGGCCCACCAGCCTGGCGCCCGCCACCACCCCGTCGGGCCGCAGGCCCACCAGCACGTCGATGGGGCGGCCGGAGTAGCCGGTCGTGTCCACCAGGTCGGAGGTAAGGAAGGCGTGGCCCAGCAGCGCGTCGCCCCGGTACACCGGCACGGCCGGCGCCCGCGGGTCCTGCGCGCCGAAGCGGTCGGCCCCCTCGAACAGGGCGGAGGGCGGTGTCGCGGCGAGGTACCGCGCGAGGCGCGGCTGCCCCGCCCCGGCCGCCGTGGCCACCAGGCAGCACAGCAGGGCGAGCAGCGCGGCGAACATGGGCCGCGCCGGCCGGCGCGGCATCGTCCCTGGAAGGGCCTGGGGGCGGCTTGGCATGTCGGGTCCGCCTCCTCGGGCGCGGGCAACGGTGGGCCGCCCCCAGGGGCCCTTCGCGGGATGGACCGGTTGATCCCGGCCAGGCGTCCGCGGAATGTCCCAGGGGTGGGGTCGGGGACCTTCTTAGGGGACCGGGGCCGACGGCTCTTTGTCGGCGCGCAAACAGCGGCGGGGTGGCCGGCCCGGCGGCTTGTCCTGGCGCAAGGACGCCCCGCGCCGCCGGGGATAGGGTCGCGGCGTGCCAACCGGCGACACATCAGGATCATTGGAAATGGACACCAAGACCGCCGCCGCCTGCGTCCTGCTGGCCTGCGCGGCCATCCTCCCCATCCCGGCCCGGGCCTGTGGCGAGGACCATGGCGGGGCCCGGGCGGCCACCCTTCGGCCCGGCCAGGCGCTTGCCTTCAACCACGGGGGCCGGACCCTCGTCATCCACCTGGCCCCCGCCGGCCAGGGCTTCACCGTCGTCGCCACGGCGGCGGACGACGCGGACGGGGCCCACGCCCTGCGCACCACCCACCGGCTGGCCGACGGCCAGTCGGTCCTCGTCCACGTTCCCGGCGCCGGCGGCGTGCTGGCCTCACGGGTGGGCGACGCCCTTTCCCTGCGCGAGGTGGACCTCCCCCGGCCCGGCTCGTGAGGCCCGGGGGCCGTGCCCTGCCCGACATGCACGGCGAGCCGCCGGGCTGGGGGGAGGCCGCCGCCGGCAGGCCGCGGTGGTCCCGGGAGGCGTATCGGCTGCCGCGGCCGGGTGCCGGACCAAGCCGTCGGTCGGGTGGCCGCCGGCGCTGGTGGCCATCACCAGGGCCGAGGGGGCAAATTCGGCCCGCACGTGGTCGCGGATGGCCCCGCCCGCCGCCTTGCGGGTCCCCAGGCCGGGCACCGCGGCCCGGCATGCGGCACGCCCAGGGGCATCACCAGACGCGCGTGACGATCCCGTCGAACACCATGTCAGCCGACACCAGCGGCAGGCCGAGGCTGATGGCCGTGGCCGCCAGGAGGCGGTCAAACGGGTCACGGTGTGCCCAAGGCATCATCCCTGCCGCCACGCAGTGCGCGGGGTCAAGGCCCGCGACGGACCCTCCCTGCTCGCGAAGCAATGCCGGCAGCCGCCGCACATGGGGCTCCATCTCCGGCCACTTGCCGAGGCGCACCTCCTGCGCGATCTCGAAGAAGCTGACCGGGCTCACCAGCACCGTGTCGGCGGCCCGGATGGCCGCCACGGCCGCCGCCGAGAGGCGCGGGTCGTCCCCCAGGGTCCATGCCCAGGCGTGGGTGTCGAGCAGGACCGCCGTCACCGGCCCCCCTCCCACAGGTCGAGGTCGTCGCCGTCCATCGGCGCGAGGAAGTCGGGCCCGACCCCCAGCTCACCCTTGAGGAGGCCGATCTTGAACCCCTCCTTGGCGACGGGGACGATCCGGACGACTGCCTTGCTGCCCTTGGCGATGACGACCTCCTCGCCGTTGAGGGCCGCCTCTATGAGCTTGGACAGGTTGGTCTTCGCGGCATGGATGGTTACCCGCCGCATGGTGCGCTCCCGGTTGGCATCCTGGCCGTAGCTAACTTAGCTAATCCGACCTGCGGGATCAAGCCGCCCGAGGCGCCTGTCGGGGTGGGGCCGGTGGCCTGGTGCCACCAGGCTTTCACTGGGCGAAGGCAGGGGCCGACTGCGTGCGGCCGCCCGGGGTTCCACGTCCCGGCACTACCGGGGCCGCGCCATGGCGGACCGTGAGGCGAGCAGCAGGTCGATGTTCTCCAGGAACGAGCGGAGTATCGGCGACGGGTTGTCCGCCCGGTAGCCCACGGCGATCTCGATGACCGGCGCGTTGCCCGCGAGCGGCCTGCTGACCACGGACGGCGGGAGCAGCGATTCGACATAGGCGGGCAGGAGCGTCACCCCCCGGGTGGATGCCACCAGCGAGATGCCCGTCGCGAAGCCGTCCAGGAAGCGGGTGGGCGACACCACCACGCCGCGCTCGCGCAGGTACCGCGCGACGATCCCGCGCAGCACGTGGGGCGTGTCCGAATAGCCGATGAACGTGTCGGGGTCGAGGTCCCGCGCGTCGACCTCGGCCTGGGTGGCCAGCGGGTGGTCGTGGGGCAGGATGGCCACGATCGGCTCATGCGCGATGACCCTGTAGGTCACGTCGGGCTGGGGCTCGACCCGGGAGAAGCCCAGGTCGATCTCGCCCCGCTGGAGCGCCTCGCCGATGGCCGGCGAGAAGTCGCTGGAGACGCGGAAGTCGATGTCCTTGAGCTGGCCCCGCAGGACCTGCGTGACATGGGGCAGCCACTCCACCTCCTGCCCCGTCAGGAACCCCACGGAAAATCCGGCCTTCGGGGGGCGGGCGGCCCGCCGCGCGGCGGCCACCGCCTCGGCCGCCTGGGACAACGCAAGCCGGGCGTGGTCCAGGAACGCCCGGCCGGCGGGCGTGAGCTCGATGCCGCGGGAGCCGCGGGTGAAGAGCTGGGCGCCGACCTCGACCTCGAGGTCGCGCAGCTGGCGGCTCAGCGACGGCTGGGCGGTATGCAGCCGCTTCTCGGCCGCCACCGTGAGGCTGCCTTCCTCGGCGACCGCGACGAAGTACCGGAGATGACGAAGCTCCATCCACCCCTGCCATGCCTGCGAGCTATGGCTACCGAACATACAAAGTCCTTCCGCGCCAGGAAATCCCCCTTAGGTTAGAAGGGGCCGGCAGGGGGCCTTGCCGCCCAGGCATGGCGGGGCCGGTTCCCGGCCATGCCCCCGCTTGCCCCGGAAGCCCGCTTACACCCCTGGGATCGGGATCCCCGGACCCCGCCGCCGGACCAAGGCACGTCGGCGTGCGCGGGTTGCCTTTGACATGGTCGCCTTTGGTGGAGGTGCAGACGACAGCCCAAGACCACGGCCCCTGGCCGGCCGACGCCAGCGCATCAGCCAACCGCAACAGACACCGAAACAGACAGAGGACCCACCGATGACCACCATCTCCATCGTCACGGGCGGCAGCCGCGGCCTGGGCCGCAACACCGCCCTCAGCATCGCCCGCCACGGCGGCGACGTGATCCTCACCTACCGCAACGGCGCCCAGGGCGCCGAGGCCGTCGTCGCCGAGATCGCGGGCATGGGCCGCAAGGCCGTCGCGCTGCAGCTCGACGTGGGCGACACCGCCGCCATACCGGGCTTCGTCGCGGCCGTCCGCTCGGCCCTGGGCTCCACCTGGGGCCGGGACACCTTCGACCACCTGGTCAACAACGCCGGCCATGGCGAGATGGCGGGCTTCGCGGAGACGACAGAGGCGCAGTTCGACCTCCTGTTCGACGTCCACGTCAAGGGGGTGTTCTTCCTGACCCAGGCCCTCCTGCCGATCCTCGCCGATGGCGGGCGCATCGTGAACTTCTCGTCGGGCCTGACCCGCGTCAGCTACCCGGGCTTCTCCGCCTACGCCGCGGCCAAGGGTGCCGTCGAGATCCTGACCGTCTACATGGCCAAGGAACTCGGCAGCCGCGGGATCACGGTGAACGCGGTCGCCCCGGGCGCGATCGAGACCGACTTCCTCGGCGGCGCGGTCCGCGACACGCCCGCGTACAACGAGGCGTTCGCCAGCATGACCGCGCTGGGCCGCGTCGGCCGGCCCGACGACATCGGCCCGGCGGTCGCCAGCCTGCTCGGCCCCGCCAACCGCTGGGTCACCGCGCAGCGGATCGAGGTGTCGGGCGGCCAGAACATCTGACCGCCGCCCGCCACTCCCCCAGGCCGCAGCCGAGGCCCATGCCGGACGCGCCGGGGCGACCCCGGCATGGCGGTCCACGAGGAGAGATCCGCGTCGGCGCCATGCCGCGGAGGCCCAGCCCCTGCCGCCGGGCTCAGCGGCGCACCAGCATCGGCAGCAGGATGTCCAGGTAGTCCGGCAGGCGTTCCCCGGGGCCGGCGCCCATGAAGTACTGGCCGACCAGCGCGTCGAACAGGACCTGGGCCCGGGCGCGCGCCTCCCGCCCGCCGAAGCCCAGCTCCCCGAACAGCCCCTCCACGTAGCCCAGGCGCCGGGCGTCGACCCGGCGCCTGGCCGCCGCCGCGTCCTCGGCCTGGCCAGACCAGGCCCGGAAGGCGACGTCGAGGCGGCCCTCCGCGCGCATGACGATGCCGCAGAGCGCGCGCAGCCGGCCGGCGGCATCACCCCCGCCCGCCTCGGCCAGGGCGATGACCACCTCGGTCCGCTCGGCCCAGGCGTCGAGCAGGGCCGACAGCAGCTCGCCCCTGTCGCGGAAATGCCAGTAGAAGCTCCCCTTGGTGACGCCCAGCGCCCGCGCCAGCGGCTCGACGCGGACGGAGTCCACACCGCCCCGTGCCAGCGCTTCCAGGCCGGCACCGACCCATTCCGCCCGCCCCAGCCTCTCGCCCATCCCCCGACCATACGCCTGCGTATTGACGCCCCGACCCTGCCATGCTACCCGGGACATACGCAAGCGTATGGAGACATGCCGATGTCCGGTCCCTGCCTCGCCCTGGCCGCGCTCGTCCTCGCCGCCACGGCCCTCGCCCATTCCTGGCTGGGGGAGCGGCGCCTGATCGGCCCCCTGCTCGCCCCGGGCAGCCGGCCGGGGCCCCTCGCCGGGAGCGCCTACGCCCGCCAGGTGCTCCGGTTCGCCTGGCACGTCACCTCCCTGACCTGGCTGGGCCTGGGCGGGATGCTGCTCGCCCTGGCGCCGGCCCCGCCCGCGGGGCCGGCAGGGCATGCCGTCCTGGCGGCGGGGGCGACGTTCCTCGTGCTCGGGCTGGTGTCGGCCGTGGCCGGCAGGGGGCGCCACCTCTCCTGGGTGGCCTTCCTGCTCGCCGCAGGCCTGTGCCTCGCGGCCGCCCTCCCCTGACGCCACGCCTCCCGGGCGGCGCCCGGCATGGGCCAGGCCTCGCGCCGGCGTTGCGGCGGGTGCCGGCGGGCCCTACTGTCCGCCCCGGCATGTCGGGGGGTGGCCATGATAGCCGTCGATGTTCTGGTGCTCAGCGGCGCGATGGCGTCGAGCGTGGCGATCACCCTCGACGTACTTGCGACGGCCAACCGGCTGCGCATGGCGGCGGGCCGGCCCCCGGCCTTCGCCGCGCGGGTCTCCGGCCCAGGCGCGCAGCCT
>MOEB01000099.1 GCA_001939945.1 Aerophototrophica crusticola
GCGTTCCCGTCCGCGGCCCGCAGGCGCCTGCGCGGGACGCGGCCCCGGTGAGGGGCGGGCCGACGCCCCGCCGCGGCCAGGCCATGGGGCCGGGTGACGGCGCGTGCCCTACCCTTCGGGAAATCGCCCCGACACGCCCGCGGGCCGCGATTCCGCGCGGCGCTCCCGCGGAGGCCGTGGTAGGCTCGGGACCATGTCCTGGGCGGCCCCGCCCGGGGCCGCCGCCCTCCCCACGGGCCGGCAGTCGAAACGGCCACCTCCGGAGCGCGACCATGGCCGACCCCGTCCCGAGCCTGCAAGGCCCCGCCAAGGTCGCCCTGGACGGGCGAGGCCGGCCCGTCGGCCCCACCAGGGCCTGGGGGGCGGTGCCCGCCGGCCGGTTGGAGGGGGCACGCACCGGCGTGGCCGGGTCGGCCTGGAGCCATGAGGGCAGCCTTCCCCTGGAAGTGTCGGCCTCCGCCGACCCCACCCAGGCCCTCGTCTGCATCCCCCTCACCAGCTACCATTGCGAGCTGTACGTGGACGGCAGGCGTACCCTGGCGGAGCAGGTCCGGCCCGGGACCATCCGCATCATCCGGCCGGGGGAGGCCCTGCGGGCCGTCCTGGACGGGCCTTGGAGCTTCCTCCACATCTACTTGCCGACGGGCCTGCTGGGGCGGATCTGCGCGGCGGCGGATCCGCCCATGGGGAACGCGCCGCCCGAGCTGATCGACCCGGCCTCCGCCCACGACCCCCTGGTCGAGCGGGTGGCCCGGGAGATGCTGGCCGAGATGGCGGACGGGCACCCCTTGTCGCGGCTGCGGGTCGACGTTCTGGGGGAGGAGCTGGCCATCCACCTGCTGCGCCGCCACTCCACCGCGTCCGGGGCCGCCGGGGCCGGGCGGCCGGCGCGCGGGGGCCTCGCCCCCTGGCAGGTCCGGCGGGTGGCCGACTTCCTGCAGGAGAACCTGGCGGCGGACGTGAGCCTGGCCGAGCTGGCCGCCCTGGTGGGCCTGTCCCCCCACCATTTCTGCCGTGCCTTCCGGCAATCCACGGGCCTGCCCCCGCACCGCTGGCAGCTGGCCCGCCGGATGGAGCGGGCGGGGGAGCTGCTCCTGTCCACCGACCTCCCGGTCGCCGCCGTGGCCGCCGCCGTGGGCTATGCCGACCCCGGCCAGTTCTCCGCCGCCTTCCGGAGGGCGACGGGCCGCACCCCCAGCGCCTTCCGGCGGGAACGGGCAGGCTCGCGGTCGTAGCCGGCCGTGGCGTGCGCGTGGCGGCGCCAAGCGGCAGGGTGTCCCCGTCCTGAGGGATCCGGCCCGCGGCCCCGCCCCTGGAACAAGGGGCGGGACGCCCCATATTGTCCTTATCGCCCGCCCGGTCCTGGCCGCGGGCGACTGAGGGAGATGCCGCGCCCCCGCCCGACACTGGACGGAGCGCGGCCTTGCCACTTTCCCCTGTCCTCCCGCCTGCCCCCTTGTCCCCTGCCGCCGACACCGCCCCCTCCCTTGGGGCCGTGCTGTTGCTGGCGGCCCATCCCGCGACCGGCCGGCTGCTGGGCAACCTCGTCGCGGGATGGGGTTGGGTGCCGCTGGGGCCGGCCGCCACCGTTGCCGCGGCGCTGGCCCTGCTCGCGGGCGGCACGGTCCCGGTGGCCTGCGCCGTGCTGGACGACGGCGGCATGGAAGGCGGGCCGGAGCCGGTCGCGTGGGCCCTGACCCGGGCGGGGGTGCCGTATGTCTGGCTCACCGGCCGCGCGGGACGCGCGCGGCAGGGCGGCCGCGTCCTGCTGAAGCCGCTGAACCCGGACCGGCTGCGGGCGGAACTGGCGGCCCTGCTGGCCTCGCGGGCAGCCCGGCGGCTCCCCGCCCAACCCGTTTGCGTCCCCGCCTGCCCCTGGCGGCCCGCTTCAGGCCGCTATCCCAACGGCGACGTGCCGCCGCCGGGCCCCTGGCACCACTCGCTGCGCGCCTCCGAGCTGCGCTGAACCGGAACCGCGGGGCCCGGCCCCTGTTTGCAGGGCGCGACGGGCTGACGGGGGAGGCGGGGATGCAGGACGACACCGGGCCGGGCGACGCCAGCCGCAGCGATTGGGAACGGGCCGTCGGCCAGTGGGCGGAGGGCGAGGCCTGGCGGCCCGCCCGCGGCGGCCGGCACCTTCCCCACGACCCGGGCACCCCGGGCGATGCCCCACGCGGCCGGGAACTCTACCACAGCGCCAACGGGGATCGCTGGTACCTAGCGCTCGACCCCGGCTCGGGCCGGGCCTTCGTCCGCCATGAGGCGAACCCGGCTTCCGGCGGGCAGGTGACGGGCCTGGGCATCGCGGCCTTCCTGGCCGCCGGGCAGGGGCCGGAGCAGCAGGAGCTGCTGCGCCTGATCGGCACGCTGGCCGGGGACCCGCCGCCCGCCTGACGGCATGGGCACCCGCCACATCCCCGGGGCCGGGTGGCACGGCCTCAGGCGGGGCCCCCGGGCGGCGTGCCGGCGACCAGGGCGGTGACGGCCGCCGCGGCGTCCCGCACGGCGGGGCCCAGCCCGGCGACGGCCGTGTCCGTCAGGCGCAGGGTGGGGCCGGAGACGGAGATGCCGGCGATGGGCTCCGCGAACTCGTTGAAGACGGGGGCGGCGACGCAGCGCATGCCCTCGTTCCGCTCCTCGTCGTCCACGGCCCAGCCCCGGGCGCGCACGGTGTCCAGCTCCGCCCCCAGCCGGGCGCGGTCCGCCACGGTCCGGGGCGTGAAGCGTTCCAGCGGGCCGGGCCCCAGGATCTGGTCCAGCCGCCCGGCCGGCAGGTAGGCCAGCATGGCCTTGCCCGCGCCCGAGGCGTGATAGGGCGCGCGGGTCCCGGGCCGGAAGAAGGCCCGCAGGGCCGCGTGCGCCTCCACCTGGCTGACGAAGACGACGGAGGACGCGTCGGCCACGGCGAGGTTCGCCGTTTCCCCGAAGCGCAGCGACAGGTCGAGGAGCGCCTGCCGGCTGCGGTCGATGATCTTGCGCCGCCGCAGGAAGGAGGAGCCGATGCGGAACGCCTCCACCCCCACATGCCAGCGCTGGCCCGCCTCCTCGAACTCCACCAGCCCGTGCCGCTGCAGGGTGGACAACAGGCGGTAGGCGGTGGAACCCGGCAGGCCCGTGGCCGCCGCGACCCCCGCCAGGGTCAGCCCGTCCGCCCCCGCCAGGGCCGACAGCAGCCCCACCGCCCGGTCCAGGGACTGCACCGAGGCCTCCGCGCCCGTGTCCGCCGTCCGCGGTCGCCCGCGCGGGCGCCGTGCCGCCTGGTCCATGCCGTCCCTCCCTTGCCTGCCTGATGGTTAACCCGAAAAATCATTTCACCGTACGGGAAATAGGGCCATCGCTGGAAACCCGGAAAGCCGTGCTGGACAGCAGCTTAGCCATATTTTTCTGCATCGCGAAAATCATTTCCGGGAAAATTGCGTGTTACGCCGCCCGCCCGCATGCTGGTCCGACCGTAACGAGGGAGGGCTTGGGACATGGCGAGGATGCGGGCGGTGGACGCGGCGGTCCTGGTGCTGGAGCGGGAGGGCGTGACCTGCGCCTTCGGGGTCCCCGGGGCGGCCATCAACCCCTTCTACTCGGCGTTGCGGGCGCGGGGGTCGATCCGGCACGTCCTGGCCCGCCATGTGGAGGCGGCGTCCCACATGGCCGAAGGCTACACGCGGGCCAAGGCCGGCAACATCGGCCTGTGCGTCGGCACGTCCGGCCCGGCGGGGACGGACATGATCACCGGCCTCTACTCCGCCCAGGCGGACAGCATCCCCATCCTCTGCGTCACCGGCCAGGCGCCCCGCGCCAAGCTGCACAAGGAGGACTTCCAAGCCGTGGACATCGAGTCCATCGCCAAGCCGGTGACCAAGTGGGCCGTGACGGTGCGGGAGCCGGCGCAGGTCCCCGGCGCCTTCCAGCAGGCCTTCCACCTGATGCGGTCGGGCCGGCCTGGGCCGGTGCTGATCGACCTGCCGGTGGACGTGCAGGTGGGGGAGGTGGAGTTCGACATCGACGCCTATGAGCCCCTGGTCCCCTACAAGCCCCGCGCCAACCGCCGCCAGGTGGAGAAGGCGCTGGACATGCTGGAGGCGGCGGAGCGCCCGCTGATCGTGGCCGGGGGCGGGATCATCAACGCCGACGCGTCCGACCTGCTGGTGCGGTTTGCGGAGCTGACGGGCGTGCCCGTGGTGCCCACCCTGATGGGCTGGGGCGCCATCCCCGACGACCACCCGCTGATGGCGGGGATGGTGGGCTTGCAGACCAGCCACCGCTACGGCAACGCCAGCTTCCTGCGCAGCGACTTCGTGCTGGGCATCGGCAACCGCTGGGCCAACCGGCACACCGGGTCGGTGGAGACCTACACCAAGGGCCGGACCTTCGTGCATGTGGACATCGAGCCGACGCAGGTGGGCCGGGTCTTCGCGCCGGACCTGGGCATCGTCTCCGACGCCGGCGCCGCGCTCGAGCTGCTCGTGGAGGCGGCGGCCGAGCGCAAGGCGGCGGGGCGGCTCAAGGACCGCACGGCTTGGTCGGCGGAGTGCGGGCACCGGAAGGGGACCATGCTGCGCCGCAGCCACTTCGACCAGGTGCCGCTGAAGCCCCAGCGCGTGTATGAGGAGATGAACCGCCATTTCGGCCGGGACACCTGCTACGTGACCACCATCGGCCTGTCCCAGATCGCGGGCGCCCAGTTCCTGCACGTCTACAAGCCGCGGCACTGGATCAACTGCGGCCAGGCCGGGCCCCTGGGCTGGACCCTTCCCGCCGCGCTGGGCGTGCGGGCCGCCGACCCGGACCGGCGCATCGTCGCCCTGTCCGGCGACTACGACTTCCAGTTCCTGATCGAGGAGCTGGCGGTGGGCGCGCAGCACAAGCTGCCCTTCGTCCAGGTGGTCCTCAACAACTCCTACCTCGGCCTCATCCGGCAGGCGCAGCGGGCCTTCCAGATGGATTTCGAGGTCAGCCTGGCCTTCGAGAACATCAACGCCCCGGCCGACGGGGACCCGGTGCGCGGCTACGGCGTGGACCATGTGGCGGTGGCGGAGGGGCTGGGCTGCAAGGCCATCCGGGTGAAGAGCCCCAACGAGATCCCCGGCGCCTTCGCCCAGGCCGAGGCGCTGATGGCGGAGCACCAGGTGCCCGTGGTGGTGGAGTTCATCGTGGAGCGCGTGACCAACATCGCCATGGGCGCGGAGATCGACGCGGTGAACGAGTTCGAGGAGGTGCTGTGCCTGGACCCCGCCCTGAAGAAGGAGACGGGGTGGGTGCCGGCCGCGCCCGCGAAGCGCCATCCGCAACCTGTCGACGCCTGATACGAAAATCCTGGACCGGGAGGACCCCGCCATGCCCCGCTTCGCCGCCAACCTCAGCATGCTGTTCACCGAGCGCCCCTTCCTGGACCGCTTCGCCGCCGCCGCCGCGGCGGGGTTCGAGGCGGTGGAGGTGCAGTTGCCCTATGACTTCTCCGCCGCCGACATCCGGGCCCGGCTGCGGGACACCGGGCTGAAGCTTGTCTTGCACAACCTCCCCGCCGGGGACTGGGCGGCGGGGGAGCGGGGCATCGCCTGCCACCCCGACCGGGTGGGGGAGTTCCGGGACGGCGTCTCCCGCGCCGTGGACTATGCGGCGACCCTGGGCTGCGACCAGCTGAACTGCCTGGCCGGCATCGCGCCCGCCGGCGTCTCCCACGCCACGCTGCGGGGGACGATGGTGGAGAACCTCGGCTTCGCCGCCGACCGGCTGGCCGCGTCGGGCATCCGGCTGCTGGTGGAGGCGGTGAACACCCGCGACGTGCCGGGCTTCTTCGTCAGCACCACCCGGCAGGCGCTGGCCCTGGCGGAGGAGGTGGGGTCCGCCAACCTCTTCCTGCAATATGACGCCTACCACATGCAGGTCATGGAGGGGGACCTGGCCCCGACGCTGGAGCGCCACCTGTCCCGCATCGCCCATGTCCAGGTGGCGGACACCCCCGGCCGGAACGAGCCGGGGACGGGGGAGATCAACTACGCCTTCCTGTTCGCCCACCTGGACCGCATCGGCTATGGCGGCTGGGTGGGCTGCGAGTACAAGCCGCGGGCCGGGACGGAGGCGGGCCTCAGCTGGCTCGCCCCCTGGCGGAACCGCTGAGAAACCAAGATTCGGGGAGGACCAGATGAGGATCGGGTTCATCGGGCTGGGCATCATGGGCACGCCCATGGCGGGGCACCTGCTGGTGCCGGGGCACCGGCTCTACCTGCACAGCCGAAGCAAGGTGCCGGAGGCGCTGGTGGCGGCGGGCGGGATCGTCTGTGGGGGCCCGGCGGAGGTGGCGGAGGCGGCGGAGATGATCTTCACCATGCTGCCCGACACGCCGGACGTGGAGGCTGTGCTGTTCGGCCCCGGCGGGGTGGCGCAGGGGCTGTCCCCGGGCAAGGTGGTGGTGGACATGAGCTCCATCAGCCCCGTAGCCACCAAGGACTTCGCCAAGCGGATCAACGACCTGGGCTGCGACTACCTGGACGCGCCCGTGTCGGGCGGGGAGGTGGGGGCGAAGGCGGCCTCCCTCACCATCATGGTGGGCGGGCCGCAGGCGGCGTTCGACCGGGTGCAGCCTTTGTTCGAGCTGATGGGCCGCAACATCACCCTGGTGGGCGGCAACGGCGACGGCCAGACCACCAAGATGGCCAACCAGGTCATCGTCGCCCTGACCATCGAGGCGGTGGCGGAGGCGCTGGTCCTCGCCGCCAAGGCGGGGGCGGACCCGGCCAAGGTGCGGCAGGCGCTGATGGGCGGGTTCGCCAGCTCCCGCGTGCTGGAGGTGCACGGGGAGCGCATGGTGAAGCGCGCCTTCGACCCCGGCTTCCGCATCGGGCTGCACCAGAAGGACCTGGCCATCGCCCTGTCCACGGCCCGGGCCTTGGGCGTGTCCCTGCCCAACACGGCCACGGCGCAGGAGCTGTTCAACGCCTGCGCGGCGCGGGGCGGCCAGGCCTGGGACCATTCCGCCATGGTGCGCGCCCTGGAGGGGCTGGCCGGCTTCGAGCTGGGCGGGCAGGCGGGGGCATAGGGGGCGGGAAGCCCACCCGCCGGCCAAAGCCGCCGCCCGGCCGGGGCGCGCCGTCGGGGAACGCCCGCGCAGGCCCCGCGTTGGCCCCGCATGGGGCAGCGGCAGGACAAGTGGCCGGGCGCCCGGCATCCCCGCACGCCGGATGGCCGCTACATGGTGGTGCGGGGCCGGCTGTGGCGGCTGGCCGACCCCGGCCTGGACCCCGCCCGGCGCGAGGCGCTGGTGGCCGAGCTGATGGCGGCCCGCCGCGCCGTGCGGG